>CAUQXI010000001.1:0-379081 GCA_963522145.1 uncultured Mesorhizobium sp.
GGCTGGAAGAGATCGACCTCGATACGCCCATGGCGGCGTTCGCGGCCGGCGTTGCGCCCGAAGCCATGCCGACAGCTGCTCCGCTGCCGCGGGTGAAAATCCCGGCGCCGTCGCGGCCACTGCCTGCTGCCGCCGTTGTTGCGCCGGCCACGGTTTCGACGGCAGCCATCCAGCGCGCCGGCGTGTCGCGCGAGGCGATGGCGCGCGGCGCGCCGGATGTGTTCGAGATGCCCAGGCTCGGCTTCCTGAGCGAGCCCAAGAGCGTCGCCCGCGATCCTTCGCTGTCCCAGGAGGCATTGGCCGACAATGCCCGCCAGCTCGAAGGCGTGCTGGAGGATTTCGGCGTCAAGGGCGAGATCATCCAGGTGCGGCCCGGCCCGGTCGTGACGCTCTACGAGCTTGAGCCCGCGCCGGGCATCAAGTCCTCGCGCGTGATCGGTCTGGCGGACGACATCGCGCGTTCGATGAGCGCGATCGCGGCGCGCGTCGCGGTGGTGCCGGGACGCAACGCGATCGGCATCGAACTGCCGAACACGCGGCGCGAAACCGTCTACCTGCGCGAAATCCTCGCCAGCCAGGATTTTGCCACGTCGGGCGCAAAGCTGGCGCTTGCGCTCGGCAAGACCATCAATGGCGAGGCCGTCGTGGTCGACATCGCCAAGATGCCGCATGTGCTTGTCGCCGGCACCACCGGCTCGGGCAAGTCGGTGGCGATCAACACCATGATCCTGTCGCTGCTCTACCGCATGACGCCGGCCCAGTGCCGGCTCATCATGATTGATCCCAAGATGCTGGAGCTTTCCGTTTATGACGGCATCCCGCATCTTCTGACGCCCGTCGTCACCGATCCGAAAAAGGCGGTGGTCGCGCTGAAATGGACGGTCCGCGAGATGGAGGACCGCTACCGCAAGATGTCGAAGGTCGGCGTGCGCAACATCGACGGCTTCAACCAGCGCGTCGCGGCAGCGGCCGCCAAGGGCGAGAAGATCTCGCGCACCGTGCAAACCGGCTTCGACCGCGAAACCGGCGAGGCGATCTACGAGACGGAAGACCTCGATCTCGAGGCCATCCCCTATATCGTGGTCATCATCGACGAGATGGCCGACCTGATGATGGTGGCCGGCAAGGACATCGAAGGCGCGGTGCAGCGGCTCGCCCAGATGGCGCGCGCGGCTGGCATCCATGTCATCATGGCGACCCAGCGTCCGTCGGTGGACGTGATCACCGGCACGATCAAGGCCAATTTCCCCACCCGCATCTCCTTCCAGGTCACCTCCAAGATCGACAGCCGGACGATCCTTGGCGAGATGGGCGCGGAGCAGCTGCTGGGCCAGGGCGACATGCTTTACATGGCGGGCGGCGGGCGGATCCAGCGCGTGCACGGGCCGTTCGTGTCGGATGGCGAGGTGGAAAAGGTGGTGGCCCATCTCAAGCTCCAGGGCACGCCGGAATATCTCGACGACATCACGGCCGACGATGAGGAGGAGGGCGACGACGACGAGCGCTCGGCCAAGGGCGGAAATGCGGGTGGAAACGCCGGCAGCGAAAGCTTCGACGATTCCGACGATCCCTATGACCAGGCGGTGGCAGTAGTGCTGCGCGACGGCAAGGCATCGACCTCCTATATCCAGCGGCGCCTCGGCATCGGCTACAACCGCGCCGCCTCCATCATCGAGCGGATGGAAAAGGAGGGAATCGTCGGCCCCGCCAACCACGCGGGCAAGCGCGAGATCCTCGTGCCGACCGAAGACGACACGACGTGAGGCGCACTGCTTGATGGTGCCAGGCACGTCGCCAAAGTTCGGCCCCTTTGCAGCGCCACACAAAGGAGATGAGCACCGTGACCGCCACTCCCCTTTCCCGCCGCAGCCTGCTGGCCGCAGGCGCGCTTCTCTTAAGCGCGAGCCTTTCCGGGCTTCCGCTCGGACCGGCGGACGCCGCATCGTCCGAAGCCGCGCAGAAGATCGCCGACCATTTCTCGTCCGTGCGATCCATGGCGGGAGATTTCGTGCAGTTCGGCCCGCGCGGCGAACAAACGGGCGGCAAGTTCTACATCCAGCGCCCCGGCAAGATCCGCTTCAACTACGAGGCGCCATCGTCCTATCGCGTGATCGCCGACGGGCAGTCGGTCGTGATCGACAACAAGAAGCTCAAGACCTCCGATCTCTACCCGTTGTCCAAGACGCCGCTGAAGCTGCTGCTCGACGACCGCATCGACCTTTCGGGCTCGCGCGTCAAAAGCGTGAAGGAGGATGCCGATCTCACCACGATCCAGATCGCGGACAAGTCGGTGTTCGGCAATTCGCGCATCACCATGATGTTCGATCCGAAGTCCTACGACCTGCGCCAGTGGACGATCACGGACGCGCAGGGCAAGGACACGACGGTGATGATCTTCAACGTCAAGCAGGACGTGAAGATCGACCCCGGCATGTTCAAGATCGACTACACGCGCAACCGCGAGCTCAACGAGCGCAAGGGCATGCGCTGACGTTTTGCGCGCGGCCGCACGCTTTGCACGATCGAGATTATCGCTGCGGCAGTAGAGTGCTTTGATCCCTCCATCTAACGAGGAGGTTGAAGAGGGCCGTGATCCAGAGGCCCGCAGGCGGGTCGACATCCACTGCCCGGCCTAGCCGCTCCGGCGGGGGTGGGATGAGCAAGCCGCCAAAGCCTGACAAGAAATAGTTTCATCGACCTGATCGGTGCGCACGTTCCGGCGCGCTGGGCAACCTAGGCGCTCGCAGGACGCGTTTCGGGTCGCGGTTCATGGAGGTCTGGACAGGGATGCCTTCTCCGATGCGCCTGACGGCACGAAGCTGCTCAATCTCGGGCAGATAGCAACAGCCTCAGCGTTGCATATTTATATCTATTCGGTTATATATCCGTATGGATATGGAAAGTTCTCTCAGTCTGAAGTTTGCGGCGCTTTCCGATCCGACGCGACGCGCCATCCTCGCCCGCCTGTCGCATGGCGACGCGTCCGTGGCCGAGTTGCAGAAGCCCTTCGGCATCAGCCAGCCGGCCATTTCCAAACATTTGCGGGTGCTCGAAGGCGCCGGGCTGATCGAGAGCAGCCAGGCCGCACAGTCGCGCCCTCGTCGTCTCAAGCCCGAGGCTTTGAAAGAAGCCACCGAGTGGTTCGGCCAGTTCAGCCGGCTCTGGTCCGACAGCTTCGACAGGCTCGATGATTTTCTTCGTTCAACGCCCGACACAGCTCCAAAGGAGTAATCCATGACCACGCCCGACGCGCCGCCCGCCGGCGAGCCCGAATTCCTGATCACCCGCGTATTCGCAGCTCCGCGCCAGCGCATGTGGGAGACCTGGACCAGACCGGAGCATCTTGCCCGGTGGTTCGGCCCCAAGGGTGTGTCCACTGTCGTCCAGTCTCACGAGCTTCGGCCCGGCGGGATGCTGCACTACCGCATGGACATGCCGAATGGCGGCCGGATGTGGGGACGATCGGTTTATCGCGAGATCAACGAGCCGTCTCGCTTGGTGTGGATCAATTCATTCTCAGACGAGCAGGCCAACATCACACGCGCGCCATTCTTTAACGGGCGCTGGCCGCTCGAGATGCTGACAACGGTCTCGTTCGAGGAGGAGGCGGCGGAAACGCGTGTGACGCTGCGCTGGATGCCGATCAACGCCACGACGGAGGAGCGCGAGACCTTCGCATCAAACATGGCTTCCATGAACCAGGGCTGGACCGGCAGCTTCGACCAGCTCGACCAGTTCCTCCGTCGGGCCGGCTAGCAGCCTTCCGGGCGGTCGGGCTTTCCCACCCGCGGCATGATCGGCTAAAGCTCCGAACATGCCGTTGTCCATCGCCACCTGGAACATCAACTCCGTCCGCCTGCGCATGCCGCTGGTGGAGCGCTTCCTCGCGGAATATCAGCCGGACGTCCTGTGCCTTCAGGAAACCAAGTGCCCGGACGATCTTTTTCCCCTCAAGGCCTTTCACAAGGCGGGCTATGAGGCGGTCGGGATCAGCGGGCAGAAGGGCTATCACGGCGTCGCCGTGGTGTCCCGGCGGCCGTTCGAGGTGGTGGAGCGACGGCGCTTCTGCGACAAGAACGATTGCCGGCATATGTCGGTGCGCGTGCAGGCTGGAAGCAAGTCGCTGCTGATCCACAATTTCTATGTGCCCGCCGGCGGCGACGTTCCCGATCCCGCGATCAACGAGAAGTTCCGCCACAAGCTCGACTTCGTGGCCGAGATGCACCGCGTTCCGGCCGAGCATGGCGAGGATGCGGGCTCGATCCTCGTTGGCGATCTCAACATCGCGCCGCACCCCAACGATGTGTGGTCGCACAAGCAGATGCTCGGCGTCGTCAGCCACACGCCGGTCGAGACGGAAGGCTTCGAAGGGATGCGCGAGGCTGCTGGCTGGGTGGACCTGATGCGCTTCAACGTGTCTGAAGAGCAGAAGCTTTATACGTGGTGGAGCTATCGCGCGGCCGACTGGCAGCTATCGAACCGCGGCCGTCGGCTCGACCATGTCTGGGGCTCGCCCGGAATGGAAAAGCACCTCGCCGGGATCGACATCCTGCGCGAGGCACGGGGCTGGGACCGGCCGTCCGACCATGTTCCCGTGATCGCGCGGTTCGATCTGGGTTAGCAATTTACTGCGCGCTCACGAGAACCGGGGCGCCATGTTCTCGATCCGGGCGATCATCTCCTGGAGATCATTTGCCACGCGCTTGTGAAGGCTTGAAGCGAGGTCGGGATACTCCTCCAGGATGCGGCGGAAGGCGCGGCGATCGAGCTTGAGCAGCGTGCAGTCTGAAACCGCTACCGCATCCGTCAGCCTCGTGCCGCCGCTGATCAGCGCGAATTCCCCCAGCAGCGCGCCTGCGGCGACGCGGCCAACGGATCGGCTGTCGTTCTCCTCACCCTGGAACAGTTCCATCGTTCCGCGCGTGAGGATGAAGGCGCCCGAGGCCTGTTCGTTCTCGCGGTAAAGCGTTTCCCCCGCATCGAGCGCGATCGGCTCGACGGCAAAGGCAAGCAGGCGCAGTTGATCGGGCGTGAACCCCTCGAAGAAGGGCACGCCGGACAGGATGCGGATGTCGTCATCCAGCGCCATCGGAGCCTTGAGCCAGAAGCCGGTCTGCCGGTCCTAGCCCATCAACCGACAAGTTTGAATTAATTCGCCTGCGAAGGGCTGGTGCGGCTCACAACGCAGGACGGCAAGCCGCCTCATGGGATCAGCTTGTAGCCGCCTGATTCCGTCACCAGGATTTCCGCGCTCGAGGGATCACGCTCGATCTTCTGGCGCAGGCGGTAGACATGCGTTTCAAGCGTGTGGGTGGTGACGCCCGAATTGTAGCCCCACACCTCCTCGAGCAGCACGTCGCGCGTCACCACCTTCTGGTCGGCGCGATAAAGATATTTGATGATGGAAGCTTCCTTTTCCGTCAGCCGTACCTTGCCGCCCTTGGCGTCGAGCAGCAGCTTCTGGCTCGGCTTAAATGTGTAGGGGCCGACGGTGAAGGTCGCGTCCTCGCTCTGCTCGTGCTGACGCAGCTGCGCCCGGATGCGCGCGAGCAGAACCGCGAAGCGGAAAGGCTTTGTCACATAGTCGTTCGCGCCGGCTTCGAGCCCCAGAATCGTGTCGGAGTCGGTGTCATGGCCCGTCAGCATGATGATCGGCGCCTTGTAGCCGTTCTTGCGGAGCAGCTTGACAGCTTCGCGCCCGTCCATATCCGGCAGGCCCACATCCATGATCAGGAGATCGACCGAACCGCCGCGCGCCGCCGCCATGCCTTTGGCGGCATTCGCTTCCTGCTGGATCGTGAACTCCTCATAAAGGCCGAGCTGCTCGACGAGCATGGCGCGCAGGTCGTCGTCGTCGTCCACCACCAGAATGGTGCGCGAGGTCATGCGGATCCTCCCGAGCGGGACGCTGGCGCGGAACTGCGACCTTCATTATGGGTCGAGGCGACAGGGCGGAGCAGGTTTCTTGCGTGCATTTCAACAATATAGGCATGCAAAGGCGCGGGCAAAGAGGCCGGCAAACAGCCTGACGGTGCGTGCTCGCCCCGGCGCGCCCGCGCAGGGCATCCTGAGGTTCGGGCCGCTATCCTTCGCCTGCGCGCTGGGGCGCGGCGGCATCTCGGCCGCCAAGCGGGAAGGGGACGGAGCTAGCCCTCTTGGGGCGATGCAAGTGCTTCGAGGGTATTTTCGGCGAAAGGAGGCCCGCGACATCGGCCCGCTTCGCACGAGGCTGCCCATGCGTCCGATCCGCGAAAGGCTGGGCTGGTGCGACCAGCCTGGTGACCGCAGCTATAATCGCCCCGTTCTCCTGCCTTACCCGGCAAGCCACGAGCGGATGATGCGCGACGACCGTCTTTACGATGCCGTTCTGGTTCTGGACTGGAACATCAGGCAGCGCAGACGCAACAAGGGCAGCGCGATCTTTCTTCACCTCGCGCGGCCGGGATTTGCGCCCACCGAAGGCTGCATCGCCGTGTCCCGCCGCACCATGGCGCGACTGCTTCCCCTGCTTTCGCGGCAAAGCGTGGTGCGTGTGCTGCGTTAAACGCCGAATGCGCCGATCACTCCACCCATCAGGAGCATCGCGCCCAGCCAGTGCCCGGCGTCGATCAGCGTCAGGGTCCAGCCGAAATTCTGGTAGCGCTGGTTGACGGCGGTCGTGGTCGCGATGAAGCCCGCCCAGATAAACAAGGCCGTGACGATCCCATTGCGCAAGGTGACCTGGCCGACGCCGAGATGACCGATGGTGCCCGCGAGCACCCAGGCCATCACCAGCACCGCGACCAGGCTGGTCAGCAGAAGCACGGGCAGAGGCCGTCCGCTTCCAGGCGCAAGACGCGCTGCGCGCACCCAGGGTCGCGACAGCGCCGTGTAATAGAGCGCGCCCCACAGAAACGCCGCCACCGCCGCCGCCACGATCGCGAGCGGGTTCATGCCCCCGAAGCTCATTGCCTGCATCCCCGTGAAATTCGCCTGACTTGAAGGCCACGGCAGGGAAGGCGTCAAGCCGGCAGCATCACGCGAAACGCCACACGGATGTCTGCTTGACCTCGGCATCCTCCAGAGCGCGCGTGACCGGCACGGCATAGCTGGCCAAAAGGGTCAGGCGCTCGCGCGGCAGATAGGCGCGGCCGGGATCGCCCACCAGCACTTCCGCGCCGGAGGCGCTCAGTTCGGCCAGCCAGGGGGAAACCCGCTCGGCCAGCGCGCGGTCATAGAAGACGTCGCCTGCGAGAAGCAGGTCCACGCCAAGCCGTTCGCTGATCGCGTCGCGCGAATAGAACGAAACCGCGACATCGTTCAGGGCTGTGTTGAGGCGGACGGCGGCGCCGGCAAAGGGATCGATGTCGAAGGCGATCACGCTCGCTGCGCCTGCCTTGGCCGCCGCGATCGCGACCAGCCCGGAGCCGGAGGCGAAGTCCGCCACGCGCCTGTTTCGAACACGTTCTGGATGATCGAGCAGGAAGCGCGCCAGCGCCTGACCGCCCGCCCAGGCAAAGGCCCAGAAGGGCGGCGGCAGGCCGATCGCCTCAAGTTCTTCTTCAGTTTTGAGCCAGAGGTCATGCGCCTCGGATGCGAGATGAAGCCGAATCTCGGGAACATGCGGTGGAGCGGAGACGGCGGTGTTGGCGCGGATGAAGCGCTCGGCTTCCGCCGGATCGAGCGTCATGAAGGGGCGAGGCCGCCCATCCGGCATACTTCCGCCCATTCGGCCTCGGTCACGGGCTGCACTGACAGGCGAGAATAAACCACGAGCGCCATCTGAACGAGCGCGGGATTGCTCTTGACGGCGGCAAGCGTCACGGGCTCGGGCATGTCGTCCAGCGCGCGCACATCCACGCATTCCCAGCGCGCGTCATCGCCTGCGGTGGAATCGGGATGTGCGAGTGCGCAGACCTCGACCACGCCGACCACCGCCATTCCCTCATTGGAGTGATAAAAGAAGCCGCGGTCGCCGAGCTGCATCTCCCGCATATTGTTGCGCGCGGCGTAATTGCGCACGCCGTCCCATTCCTGCCCCTTGCGTCCCAGCGCCTTGAGCATCTCCCAGGAGAATTTATGCGGCTCGGACTTGAACAGCCAGAATGCCATCAAAGGTTCGCCGGCTTGTTGAAGCCCCAGTTCCACGCGCTGAACTCAGTATGCTCGAAGAGGTCGGCCTTGGCATAGGGATCGTCGGCCAGCATGGCGCGGGCATCATCGACGCTGTCGGCCACCACCACGACGAGGCTGCCGTTCGGCTTGCCTTCACCATCGAGGAAAGGTCCGGCAAAGGCCAGCCTGCCTGCGGCGTTCAGGGTCTCGAGAAACGCCACATGGTCGGGGCGGACCTTCATGCGGGTTTCCAGGGAAGCGGGACGGTCCTTGGCAATGAATGCGACGAGCATGCTTCGGAGGCTTTCTCAAAGAAGGGATGGAGAAACAGACGCGATCATGCGTCACAGGTCTTCAGGCTTCAAGGGACGGGTCATCAGAGCGGCCACAGCGTCCCCGATTTCGAGCCGCCCGGCGAGGATTTCGGCCACCGCGCCGACGATCGGCGCATCGATTGCTTGCTCGCTTGCGATGCGGGCGGCGATGCCGGCGGTCGGCACGCCTTCCGCAAGCGCCAGTCCATCCCGGCTTTCGCCTCGGCCGAGCGCCAGCCCGTAAGCGAAGTTGCGCGACTGGGCGGACGAGCAGGTGAGCAGCAGATCGCCCAGGCCGGACAGCCCCATCACGGTGTCCGGCCGGCTTCCAAGCGCGGCGGCGATGCGGCGCAACTCGACAAAGCCGCGCGTCACCATGGCCGCCGACGCGCTCGCACCCAGCCCCGCTCCGGCCACGGCGCCGGCCGCGATGGCGAAGACGTTCTTCAGCGCGCCGCCAGCCTCGACACCGGCAAGGTCGACCGTGGAATAGCAGCGGAAGCTCTCGCTCGAAAGCAGCCGCGCGAGGCCGGAGGCGAGCGCCTCCTCTTCCGCGCCGATCACCACGGCGGTCGGCAGCGCGCGCCCGACATCGGCGGCAAAGCTCGGGCCTGACAGGGAGGCGAGCGGATTTTCAAGAACGGTTCGCGCGACCTGCGAGGGCAGCAAGCCGCTGCTTTGCTCGATGCCCTTGGCGCAGAGCACGATCGGCGTTCCCGCCGCTAAGTGCGGCACAAGGCGCGGGAGCACGGCGCGCAGGGTCTGGGCCGGAACCGCAACGAGAACGGTGCCTGTACCGCCCAGCGCCTCGTCCAGGTCGGCGGTGGGATGGATCGCGGGGTCAAGCGGCACGCCCGGCAGGCCGCGCCGGTTTTCGCTAAGCCCGCGTATCTCCGCCACGGCGTCGGCGTCACGCGCCCAAAGCCGCACGGCATGGCCCGCCCGCGCGGCGGCTAGCGCCAGCGCCGTTCCCCAGGCGCCGGCGCCGATCACCGCGACGGGACCGCTGTCTATGGTCATGCCTTGGCTCCCCGGCGGCCCGAGCCGACGAGGGCCGCGGCGGTTTCATCGAGCGGCCATCGCGTGCGCGGCGCAAACGACATCGCGTCCGGAGGCAGGAGGCCCGCTGCGAACCGCTCGGCGCCGGCCCAGGCGATCATGGCGGCGTTGTCGCCGCAAAGCCGCAAGGGCGGCGCGAGAAAGGTGAAGCCGTTTCCCTCGCAGAGCGCCCGAAGGCGAGCGCGGATGGTTTCATTGGCCGCCACGCCGCCCGCTGCGACGAGAACGGGCTCGCTGATCTCGGGATACTCGCTCCGGAAGCGGGCGAGAGCGCGCGACAGGCGGTCAGCCAGCGCATCGGCAGCGGCAGCCTGGAAGGAGGCGCAGATGTCCGCGACGTCGCGTTCCGACAATGGCTGCGCCGCTTCGGCTGCCTGGCGAACGGCCGTCTTCAGGCCGGAGAAGGAGAAGTCGGGGCGCTTCTCGCCCTTCAGCGGGCGCGGAAACGCCCAGCGTGCCGGATCGCCCGCCTTTGCTTCGCGTTCGACCGACGGGCCGCCGGGGTAAGGCAGCCCGAGCAGCTTCGCCACCTTGTCGAAGGCTTCGCCCAGCGCATCGTCGATGGTGGAGGCGTAGCGCGCATAATCGCCCAGGGCCCGAACGGCGATCACCTGCGTGTGCCCGCCCGAGGCGAGCAGCACGAGATAGGGGTAGGCCACATGATCGGTCAGCCGCGCGGTGAGCGCGTGGCCTTCGAGATGATTGAGCGGGATCAGCGGCTTGTTCGCGGCGAAGGCGAGTGCCTTTGCGGTCATCAGCCCGACCAGAAGCCCGCCCGCGAGCCCAGGCCCGGCGGTGACGGCGACTGCATCGAGCTTGCTCAATTCCAGCCCTGCATCGTCGAGGGCCGCTTCCACCACGCCGTCCAGCGCTTCCACATGGGCGCGGGCGGCGATCTCGGGCACCACGCCGCCAAAGGCTGCATGCTCCGTCGTCTGGCTGAGCACGATGTCGGACAGGATCGTCGCGCGGCCGTCCGCATCGCGTCTGACCACGCTGGCCGCGGTTTCGTCGCAGCTCGTTTCGATGCCCAGCACGATCACGGCGCGCTTGTCCGTGGCTTCCATGGTTGCCCGCTCAACGCCTTGCCATTAAACCCTCGCCGAGATCGAGCCCGGCACGGCTAACCGGGCGGCAAGCCGTGCCCGGTTCGTGCCGGGCGTTAGCACGAACAGGCGTGATGCGAACACCCGTCCTCACCATCGGAACGCGCGGCAGCCCGCTCGCCATCGCGCAGGCCACCGAATTGCGCGACCGGCTGATGGCAGCGCACGGCCTGGAAGCGGACGACTTTTCCATCATGCCGATGACCACCAGCGGCGACCGCATCCAGGACCGGCCGCTGGCCGAGATCGGCGGCAAAGGGCTGTTCACCAAGGAGATCGAGGAAGCGCTCCTGCAGGGCCGCATCGACATCGCCGTGTATTCCTCCAAGGACATGCCGGTGCTTCTGCCTCAAGGCCTGGTGATGCCGTTCTTTCTGCCGCGCGAAGACCCGCGCGATGCGTTTATCGGGGCGACCGCACCGACGGTCGGGGAACTCGCGCCCGGCGCGGTGATCGGATCGGCCAGCTTGAGGCGCGGCGCGCTGATCCGGCGGATGCGGCCTGACCTCCGGGTGGAAAGCTTCCGCGGCAATGTGCAGACGCGTTTGCGCAAGCTGTCGCAGGGCCAGGCCGACGGCACGATGCTGGCCTGCGCCGGGCTCCGCCGGCTCGGGCTGGAGAATGTCGCAACCGAGGTGATGCCGCTCGACATTTTCCCGCCCGCGCCAGGACAGGGCGCCATCGGCATCGAAAAGCGGGCAGGCGACAGCCGCGTTCACGGGCTGCTCGAAGCGGTCCACGACCAGGCGACAGGCGAAGCACTCGCGGCGGAGCGCGCTTTTCTCGCCGTGCTCGACGGCTCCTGCCGCACGCCGATCGCGGCTCATGCCCAAGTGGAGGGCGGACGCTTGCGCTTCTACGGGCTGATCCTGACGCCGGACGGCACGATCAGCCATGAAGTGCGCGGGGAGGGATCGGCCGGCGACGCCGTCCGCCTGGGCAAGCAGGCCGGCGAAGAGGTGCGCAGCAAGGCCGGAACGGGCTTCTTTGACGCCTGGGCGTGACGCGATGACGCCGTTGCGCGTGCTCGTCACCCGGCCGGAACCGGGTGCTTCGCGCTCCGCGCGAGCGATCGAGGCGCTCGGTCACCATCCGATCCTCTTGCCTTTGTCCCGCCTCGAAGGCCTGAGCGCGCAGGTGGCGGGCGGGCTGCATGACGTGGATGCGGTGGCCGTCACCAGCGCCGGCGCCCTGCGCTTCGCGGACGAGGCCTTGCTGGACGTCCTGCGCGGCAAGCTGCTGTTCGCTGTCGGCGCACAAACTGCCGAGGCTGCACGGAAGAAGGGCTTTGTTCGGGTGGAGCAGGGGCCGGGTGACGCGGAAGGACTTGCGGCCGTCATCGCGGCCAACCCGTCCTTTCAGCGGGTCGCGTATCTCTGCGGCCGGGTGCGCCGGCCCGACTTCGAGGCCGCGCTGTCGCAATCCGGCGTGAGCGTGACGCCGGTCGAGACCTACGGCACGGTTGCGCTCAATCCATCTCCCGAACAAACCGAAAGCGCCTTGAGCCGGAGCGGCGTCGATGCGGTGATGCTTTATTCCGTTCTGGCCGCCGACAGCTTCGTCCGTCTGCGCCAACGGGCAAGCAAGCTCTTCGACCAGGCTGCCGTTTTCGCTCTGTCACCGCGCATCGCGCGGGTTGCGGGGCCGGGTTGCTTCTCGGCGTCCGCGCCGAACGAAGACGCGCTTCTCGCGTTGTTTGAGGATTGGGCCGGCGTGAAGCACGCGGAGCGCCGTGCCTCTTTTCCGCCCGGTGAAACATGTTAGAGCGCTTTTGGACGGGAAGCGTGCGCGCCGCCGTCGGGCGTCGCAGCGAAAACAGGGGCTTAGCCGATTTTCGGTGGATCGTGTTTCGCCGGAAATGCTTTTAAGAGGCCGGGTATCCGCACAGGAATGCCCAGCGAGCCAGGCATGGAGACGATCGATGGTCAAGACGCCAAGAATGCGAGGGGAGGGCACGAAGTCTGCGCCCAGGGTGAACGACCTTTCTCCTGATGCCGTGTCGCCTGCGGCTGCCGGCGATCCATCCACCATAAATGCGCCCGTGTCTGACATGCCAATCCTCGAAGCGATGGATCAGGATGCCGCCGCTGCGGCCCAGACGCCCGACGGGCCGCTTGCGACAGTCGAGCCTGATGAAATGTCGAGCGACCCGCTTCCGCCCGCCGAGTCGCCCGATGCACCTTTTATCGAGCAGGCGGCCGATCCGCTGCTCGATGCGGCCGAACCCGCTGCGGGCGCCGAAACGGTTCAGATGTCGGATCGGCTCGAAACAGCTGCCGATTCGCCTGCCTCGGTATTTGCGGCGCGGGCCGACGAAGCCGCGGAAAGGGAGCGGGCATACTCCGCGCCGCCGCGCTTTTCCGAACACAGGGACACGATGCCCACCCCTGCCGGAAAATTGCCGGCGTCGCGTACCGGGATCGGCAGCCTGCTCGGCGCAGGCCTCGCGGGCGGCGTGGCGGCGCTCGCGCTTGCCGCGCTGCTGCAATGGGGCGGCGTTCTGCCGGGCGGCGGGAATGCCGGAGCGTCTAGCGATCTTCAGGCCGAGCTTGCAAGTCTTCGCAACGAAGTTGCGGGTTTGCGGGAGCAGGCGTCAGCGCCGCCGGCTCCTGACATGACGCCAGCGCTCGATGCGCTGCGCGCGGATGTCTCCACGCTCAAGGAGGCCGGCAATGCGGTTCCGCCGGCCGTAGAAGCGCGTCTGGCTTCTCTTGAGCGGCAGGCGTCGGAGGTGGGCGAGACTGCATCGGCCGACGCGCTTGCGGGGCTCGCGCAGCGCGTGGCCGCCGTCGAGGCGCTGGGCGCCACAAGCGCGCAGGCGGCCACTGGCAACACCGAACGGCTTGCGGCGATCGAGAAATCTGTCGCCGATCTGAACACGCGCACCGAGGCGCTCGGCCAGCAGCCCAAGGTAGCGCTCGCCATTGCAGCCTCCGCCCTCAAGTCGGCCACCGAACGCGGTGCGCCGTTCCAGGCGGAGCTTGAAACGCTGCGTGCCGTCGCGCCCGCGATCACGGGTACCGAAGCGCTCGATGCCTATGCCGCATCGGGTGTGCCCACACGCGCGGAGATCATGACTGGCTGGAACGAGACGGCCGCCGCCATGGTTGCCACGGGCGACGCGGCAGGCGCGGATGCCGGCATCGTCGACAGGCTGGTGGCTGGCGCGCGCAGCCTCGTTTCCGTCCGGCCCGTGGGCGCGGTCACCGGAACGGGCGTGGATGCGACGGTCGCCCGCATGGAGGTGGCGCTCAATGCCGGCAACCTGTCGGGCGCGCTTGCCGAATATGATGCCCTGCCCGACGCGGCAAAGGCGGCGGGCAAGCCGCTCGCCGAAAAGGTCCGCGCACGTGTCGAGGTCGAGCGTCAGGTCGATGCGGCCATCGCCAATGTGATGAAGGCAGCCTGAGCCCGATGATCCGCATCCTCTTCTTCCTGCTTGTCGTCTTTGCGGTCGGACTGGGCCTTGCCTGGCTTGCCGACCGGCCCGGCGACATGGTGGTGACCTTCGAGGGCTACCGCTACGAGGTGTCGCTGCTGGTCGCGGCCGTGGCCTGTGTGGCGGCGGTTGCCGCAGTGATGCTCCTCTGGTGGGTTCTCAAGGGCATCTGGAACAGCCCGCACCGCGTTTCCCGCTATTTCCGGGCACGCAAGCGCGACCGGGGTTACCAGGCCCTGTCCACCGGCATGATCGCGGCAGGCGCGGGCGACTCAACGCTTGCGCGGCGCATGAACGCGCAGGCGGTCAAGCTCATCCGTGCGGATCAGGAGCCGCTGATCCAGCTTCTTGACGCTCAGGCCTCCCTGCTCGAAGGCGACCATGCCGGCGCGCGGGCGAAGTTCGAGGCGATGCTGGAGCATGGCGAGACACGACTGCTGGGCCTGCGCGGCCTCTACCTCGAAGCCGAACGCCTGGGCGATCGCGGTGCCGCCCGCCATTATGCGGGACGCGCGGCGGAACTCGCGCCGCAACTGCATTGGGCGTCGGAATCCACGCTGGAAGAAAAGACGGAGGCCGGCGACTGGAGCGGCGCGCTGAAGCTGCTCGATGCGCGCAAGCCGAGCCGTGATGTCGAGCGTGAGCGCGTGGCATCCGGGCGCGCGGTGCTTCTCACGGCACAGTCCATGTCCATCCTCGACACGGATCCCGCCGGGGCGCGCAACGCGGCACTCGAGGCGGTGCGCATCCGCCCCGACTTCGTGCCCGCCGCGCTGGCTGCAGCGCGCGCCCTGTTCCGGCTCGACGACACGCGCAAGGGCGCAAAGGTGCTGGAAGCGGTGTGGAAGCTCGACCCGCATCCTCAGGTGGCCGAGCTTTACGTTCATGCAAGGCATGGCGATTCCACCCACGACCGGCTGACACGCGCCCGCAGGCTGCAGGACATCAAGCGGAACAATGTGGAATCCGCGCTTGTCGTCGCGCGGGCAGCCCTTGCCGCGCACGAGTTCGACGCGGCCCGGGAGGCGGCCGAAGCTGCACTGCGCATGGGTCCGCGCGAAGGCATCTACCTCCTGCTTGCCGAGATCGAGGAGGCATCCACCGGAGACGAAGGCCGGATGCGGTATTACCTCGCCAAGGCCTTGCGCGCGCCGCGCGATCCCGTCTGGATGGCGGACGGACTCGCTTCTGACCAGTGGGCGCCCGCTTCGCCGGTGACGGGCCGGCTCGATGCGTTCGAGTGGCGCGCGCCCGTAGAGCGCGTCGGTCAGGTGATCGAGATGGAAGACGAACCGCCGCGCGCGGCACTTCCGCCGTCTTTCGCGGATGAGATAAACGAAGAACCGCCCGAAGCATCGCCCGTGATCGCCGAGCCTGCTGCGGATGTTCTGCCGTCTGACGAAGATCCTGCTCCCGCCGTGGCCTCGCCGCCCTTCAAGACGTCTGCGGCTAGCGTGGACGGTCAGGCCCCTCCGCTGCCCGACGATCCCGGCGTCGATGCCTCGAAGGCCGAGGCGGGACGCTTCCGCTTGTTCTGAGGCACATCGATGCTCGACGCCATCCGCGGCTTCTTCAATACGTTTTCCGCTGCGCCACGCCTGTCGATGGGGCGCGGGGATGATCCGCGCATTGCGGCGGCGGCACTCCTGTTCCACCTGATGGATGCGGACGGCGTACGTGACGAGGCGGAAAGTGCCGCGCTCCGCACGCTCCTGCGCGACGAGTTCGATCTCGATGCGGATGCGCTCGACGAACTGCTTTCCGCCGGCGAGGAGGCGGAAGCCGAGGCGGTCGATCTCCACGCCTTCACCAGCATCCTCATGCGGCACTGGGACGAGACCGCGCGGGCGGCCTTTGTCGGCATGCTCTGGGAGGTCGCCTTCGCAGACAACATGCTGCACGAGGTGGAAGACCATACGCTCTGGCGGGTGGCCGACCTGCTCGGCGTCGACGGCCGCGATCGCGTGCTGATGCGTCAGGCGGCGGCGCGGCGCAAAGCCACCGATCAGGGCTGAGAATGCCGCGTCGCACTCTTGCGCCCCGACTGCGGCCGCGCATCCTCGTGGTGCTGCACCAGGAGCGCTCAAGCGCCGGTCGCGTCGGCCAGATGCTGGAAGAGAAAGGTTTCGGCCTCGACATCCGCCGTCCCGCGCTTGGCGACACGCTGCCGTCGACGCTTGCCGAACATGCGGGCGCCGTGGTGTTCGGCGGCCCGATGAGCGCGAACGACACGGACGAGTTCGTGGCCCGCGAAACCGAATGGCTGGGGGTGCCGCTCAGGGAAGACCGCCCCTTTCTCGGCATCTGTCTGGGCGCGCAGATGCTGGTCAATCACTTAGGCGGACGGGTCGAGCCGCATGGCGATGGGCTGGTCGAGATCGGCTGGTATCCACTTCACGCCACACCGGAGGGCCGTGCATTGCTGCACTGGCCGGAGATGGTCTACCACTTCCACCGCGAAGGCTTCACCCTGCCGTCGGGTGCCACGCTGCTGGCGAGCGGAACCACCTATCCCAATCAGGCCTTCCGCTACGGCGCGAATGCCTGGGGCATCCAGTTCCACGCCGAACTCACCCGCGTGATGATGCAGCGCTGGGTGGTGGGCGGCGCGCAGCGCTTCGTGCTGCCCGGCGCGCAGCAGGGGCGCGACCACCTGGGCGGAAGGCTGATCTGGGACGTCCACCTGAAACGCTGGCTGGACGAGTTCCTGACGCTGGTCTTCGGCCAGCCTGAAGCGGCCGCGCTCAGGCCCGCCCGTCGAGGTGGCGCACCTTCCTGAGCGCGGGAAAGGTCAGCGCCCAGATGCCCGCCACGGCGACCGCGCCGATCCCGCCGAAGACTACGGCCGGAACCGTTCCGAAGGCGCTTGCCATCAAGCCCGCGCGGAATTCGCCCAACTCATTCGACGCGCCGACGAACACCATGTTGACGGCGTTCACGCGGCCGCGCACCCGATCGGGCGTCCACAGCTGGATCAGCGTTTCGCGCACGTAAACGCTGACCATGTCGGTCGCGCCCAGAAGCGCCAGCGCCACGATGGACAGCCAGGTGATCGTGGACAGGCCGAAAACCACGGTTGCCAGCCCGAACAGCGCCACGAAAACGAGCAGCACGAGACCGGCATGATCGCGGATCGGATGGCCAGCCAGCCAGACGGCGACGGCGATCGCGCCGATGCCGGGAGCGGCGCGCAGCAGGCCGAGGCCCCACGGTCCGAGTTCCAGGATGTCGCGGGCGTAAACGGGGAGAAGCGCCACTGCGCCGGACAGCAGCACGGCGAATAGGTCGAGCGAGATCGCGCCGAGCACGATCTTCTCGCTCCAGATATAGCGGAAGCCGGCAAAGAGCGTTTCCAGCGAGGTCGGCTCGCGCGTTTCGATCTGGCGCGGCTTGGGGATGG
Organism: uncultured Mesorhizobium sp.; assembly: GCA_963522145.1. Taxonomy (GTDB): domain Bacteria; phylum Pseudomonadota; class Alphaproteobacteria; order Rhizobiales; family Rhizobiaceae; genus Mesorhizobium_B. Next base: position 17,413 of record CAUQXI010000001.1, read on the forward strand.
AGAAGACCAGCACCGTGGCAACACCCATCAGCAGCGCTGCCGTTCCATAAGCGATGTCCGGGCCGAGCCCGTACAACAGGCCGCCGGCGACCGGTCCGACGATGGTCGCCGTCTGCCATGCCGATGAGTTCCATGCCACCGCATTGGCGAAGTCTTCCGCCGGAACGAGATTGGCGACGAGCGAGGCGGAAGCCGGCCCGAAAAAGGCCCGCGCAACGCCGAAGACCAGCAGGGTTCCGAAGATCGGCAGCGGGCTCGTCAGGCCGTGAACGGTAAACACCAGCAGCGCTGCCGCGCACAGCGCCTCGAGCGCCGTCGACAATCCCATGATGAGGCGGCGGCCGAAGCGGTCGGACACCACGCCCGTGACGAGCACGAGGAGAAGTGCAGGCGCGAACTGAACCAGCCCAACATAGCCGAGATCGAGTGGGTCGCGGGTCAGGTCATAGATCTGCCAGCCGACCGAGACGGAAACGATCTGGGTGGAAAAGGTGCCGAAAAAGCGCGCGAGCCAGTAGCGCAGGAAAGGGCCATGGCGAAAAGCGGCGAAGCGCTCGGCGGAAGAAGAGGTCGAATCGTGGGCTGTCATGGGGACGGATGAGGCGCGGCCCGAAGGCAGCGGATGAAGAAAGGATGCATCCCTTAAAGCATTTCAACGCCCCGTGTGCGCTTTTCGGCAGGCGGCGGCGAAAAAGCACGATGCATGTTCAAACGAACGGGATCGCCGCTGTCCGAGCCGCCGTCGGTAGAGGAGACTCCCGTGCTCCCGCCTGTCACTTCGCCGGAGCAATCACCAGCAGAGCAATAAGTCGGACGCTGGTGAGAGATTGTGACGGGCCGCGCGTCAAATCTCCCAGTCGATCTGTTCTCCGAGATACTGTTTTGCCGTCAGGAACGCGATCAGCATTTCCGCGCATTCCTGTGCCGTGTGCGCGCTCGTATCGAGCACGAGCTCGGCCTGCTCGGGCTCCTCATAGGGGCTGCCGATGCCGGTGAAGTTGCGGATGGCGCCTTCCCGCGCGCGCTTGTAAAGGCCCTTCGGATCGCGCGCCTCGGCGACGTCCAGCGGCGTGCTCACATGGATCTCGATGAACTCGCCCGGCTCGAACAGGTCGCGCGCCATGCGGCGATCGTCGCGGAAGGGCGAGATAAAGGAGGCAAGCACGATCAGGCCGGCATCCACCATCAGGCGCGCCGCTTCGGCCACGCGGCGGATGTTCTCTACCCGGTCGGCATCGCTGAAGCCGAGGTCACGGTTGAGCCCGTGGCGCACATTGTCGCCGTCGAGCAGGTAGGTGTGACGACCCATGGAGGCGAGGCGCTTCTCGACCAGATTGGCGATTGTGGACTTGCCCGCGCCCGATAGCCCCGTGAACCAGAGCAGAGCGGGCTTCTGGTTCTTCATGCGCGCCCGCGCCTTCTTGTCCACATCCAGCGCCTGCCAATGGATGTTGGTGGCGCGGCGCAGGCCGGATTCGATTGTGCCCGCGCCTACCGTGAGGTTGGTCAGGCGATCGATGAGGATAAAGGCGCCGCCGGTCCGGCTTTCGGCGTAGGGCTCGACCGCAACGGGCTCGCGGAGCGACAGGTTGACGACGCCCACCTCGTTCAGCTCGAGCCGCTTTGCCGGGAGATGATCGAAGCAGTTCACGTCGATCTTGTGCCTGATCTCGGAAACGCTCGCGCCCACCACCTTCGTGCCGAGCTTGAGAAGATAGGCGCGGCCGGGAACGAGCGGCTTGTCATGCATCCAGATCAGATGCGCGGAGAACTGGTCGGAGAGTTCCGGCCGGTTGTCGGCGGAAGCCAGAACGTCGCCGCGCGAGATGTCCACCTCGTCGGCAAGCGTCAGCGTCACGGCTTGGCCGGCCACCGCGCGGGGCAGGTCGCCATCGGCGGTGACGATCGCCTTGATTGTCGAGCGCCGCCCCGAGCCCGCTACGGCGACGACATCGCCTGGCTCGACCGCACCGCTCGCGATCGTGCCGGAAAAGCCGCGGAAGTCGAGGTTCGGCCGGTTCACCCACTGCACCGGCATACGGAAGGGCCGGCCGGCCTCGTTTCGCCCGACCTCCACGCGTTCCAGATGCTCGATCAGCGTCGGCCCCGCATACCAGGACATGGCCTCGCTCCGGACCGAGACATTGTCGCCGAAGCGTGCCGAGAGGGGTATGGGCACGAGGCTTTCGAAACCGAGCGCGGCGGAGAAGCTTCGGAAATCCTCCACGATGCGGGCGAAAACCTCTTCCCCGTAGCCGACGAGGTCGATCTTGTTGACCGCAAGCACGATGTGGCGGATGCCGAGAAGGGAGGCGATGAAGGCGTGGCGCCGGGTCTGGGTCAGCACGCCCCGGCGCGCATCGATCAGGATCACGGCCAGGTCGGCATTCGAGGCGCCGGTCGCCATGTTGCGCGTGTATTGCTCATGGCCGGGCGTATCCGCCACGATGAACTTGCGGCGCTCCGTCGAAAAGAAGCGGTAGGCGACATCGATGGTGATGCCCTGCTCGCGCTCGGCCTCGAGCCCATCCACCAGAAGCGCGAAGTCGATGTTCTCGCCCGCGGTGCCATGCTTGCGCGAGTCGCGTTCAAGGCTCGCAAGCTGATCGGCGAAAAGCAGCTTGGTGTCGTAAAGAAGCCGGCCGATCAGGGTCGACTTGCCGTCATCCACCGAGCCGCAGGTGATGAAACGCAGCAGGTCCTTGTTCTCGTGGCGGGCGAGATAATCCGTGAATGCGTGGGGATCGAGGGGCGCGTTCATCAGAAATAGCCCTCGCGCTTCTTTTTCTCCATCGAGCCCGCCTCATCCTGGTCGATCAGGCGACCGGAGCGCTCGGAGCTTGCCACGGTCAGCATCTCGCCGACGATCTCGGGAAGAGTGGCGGCTTCCGACTCAACCGCGGCGGTGAGCGGATAGCAGCCCAGCGTGCGGAAGCGGACCGTGCGCCGTTCCGGCTTTTCGCCGGGGTGAAGGGGAAGGCGCTCGTCGTCCACCATGATCCATTGCCCGTCCCGCTGCACCACGGGGCGCTCAGCGGCAAAGTAAAGCTGAGGGATCGAAATGTTTTCCTTCAGGATATACTGCCAGATATCGAGCTCGGTCCAGTTTGAGAGCGGGAAGACGCGGATCGATTCACCCTGCCGGATGCGCGTATTGTAGAGGTTCCACAGTTCCGGCCGCTGGTTCTTGGGATCCCAGCCATGGTTTTCTGACCGAAACGAGAAGATGCGTTCCTTGGCCCGGCTTTTCTCCTCGTCGCGTCGCGCGCCGCCGAATGCAGCGTCGAAGCCACCTTTGTTCAGGGCCTGCTTGAGCGCCTCGGTCTTCATGATGCCGGTATAGGTCGAGGAGCCGTGGCTGAAGGGCGTGATGCCTGCCGCGAGACCCTCCTCGTTGGTGTGGGTGATCAGCTCCATGCCCGCGCGTGTCGCTGCGGCGTCGCGAAACTGGATCATCTCGCGGAACTTCCAGGTCGTGTCGATATGAAGAAGCGGGAAGGGCGGCTTGGAGGGGTAAAAGGCCTTTACGGCGAGATGCAGCATCACCGCCGAATCCTTGCCGATCGAATACAGCATCACCGGATTGCGGAACTCGGCCGCGACCTCGCGCATGATGTGAATGGCCTCCGCCTCCAGGCGGCTGAGATGGGTCAGCCTCGCAGGGAAAGGGCTGGTATCCGGCGCCCCTTGAGGGGCATTGTTCTCGGGCGCATTTGGGTTGAAGGCGGGAAGATCAGTGAAAGAGGATGCGGCGCCCGCCTGAGCGGCGGATTGGTTCAAAAGCATGCGGTCCAACTCCGGCCCGGGAAGTCCGCGCCTCCACGGCGGATGTGTGCCGCCTGATCAAACGTTTTCGCACTATGTCAGGCAGCAATCAGGCGGCGGAAACGCCCCGCGAGATGAGCGAGGGGTCGCCATAGGCGACAAAGTCCCCATTGGCGAAATCCACGTCGGATCCCTGATCGCGCTTGTTGTAGCGCAGCGGGCGGCCAACGAGGTCGGACACGATGCCGCCTGCTGCGCGAAGAACCGCGTCGCCGGCTGCTGTGTCCCACTCCATTGTGCGTCCGAGACGAGGATAAAGGTCTGCCTCGCCTGCCGCGAGAAGGCAGAATTTGAGCGATGACCCGCATGCGGTAAATTTTTCTACCGAATGTCGTTCCAGCCACTGTGTTGTTTCAGAAGTGAGGTGCGAGCGGCTGGTGACCACCGTCAGCTCCTCCGAGGCGGGCCGCGTGCTGATCGGCGCTCGGCTGGCCGGCCGGTCATGCTCGATCATGCCGGCAAAGGCCGTACCGCTGGCCCCAGCCCAATATTTCCGGAGCACGGGCGCATGAACCACGCCGGCGATCGGCGCGCCGTTTTCGATCAGGGCGATGTTGACCGTGAACTCCCCGTTGCGCTTGATGAACTCCCGCGTTCCGTCGAGCGGATCGACCAGAAAGAAGCGATCAAGGGTCGGCGGCACATGGCCCGCCGCCGCTTCCTCTTCCGCCACCACCGGGATGTCCGGAAAGCTCGCGCGCAATCCCTGCAAGATCACGGCTTCGGCCCGTGTGTCCGCTTCCGTGACCGGCGACGCATCCGCCTTCAGCGCATGGGAGATATCGGGACCGTTGTAGATCGCCATGATCTCGCGCCCGGCGGCGAGGCTCAACGCGATCATCGTGTCGATGAGAGAAGTGGCGCTTGAAGAGGACATCGGATCGTTCCGGAAGCGGCGGCCACGCGCCGCGCTTCCATCGCTCCTACATGTCCGGTCGCTTCAAGGGCAAGCCGGCAGGCGGTTCGGGCTGAAGACGTTCAGGCGACCGCTGGCAGCGTCTTGCCTTTATCCTGCTCCATCGCGGCGCCGGCATCGGCATCGAGCCGGTCGAGCGCCCATCGGAGTTCCCTGATCGCTCCGACGATATGGTAGAAGGTGCTGGCAGGCGAAGCCTCCTCGGCGAAGGAGCCATCGGGCAGCATCTTGTCGCGCCACAGGCCGGGCACCGGCGCTTGGAGGAAACGATGGAGGGCCGCGCATGCTTCTCCCGCAGATTCCAGATAGCGCCGGCGCTGCGATCCGTCTGAGAGGATCGCCAGCCGCAGCGCGGCTTTCAGCCATTCGGTCTGCGTCCACAGGCGCGCCACCGGCTCGCGAACTGAAAAATCGTCATGAAGCGACAAAACCGCGGCCTTTCGGTCGGGTCGCAGGCCGTGCGTGATGCCGATGCTGAAAAGCTGCCTCGCGTGGCCGAGCGCCGCGCGATCGCCGCGCGCGTCGGCCCAGCGGGCAAGCAGCCACGCCCATTCGAACTGGTGGCCCGGTTCGACCACCCGCCCGTGTTCGCCGGGGTGGGGGAACCAGTCGCCATCGAAGAATTCACGCAAGGCGCCCGTCTTTGCGTCGATGAAATAATTTCGGCAAAGCTCCGCGATCTCGTCGGCGAGAAGGCTCCACTGGCCCGCGCCCTCAAGCTCCTCCCAGGCGAGAGCAGCCTCGAACAGGTGCATGTGCGGGTTGGAACAGAGCGGAAGCCTGCGCGGAAAATCTTCCTCGAAGCCGCGCGCGGGATGGCCGTAGCGTTTCCTCAGGTTCTGAAGCAGCGCTTCTGCGCGCGCCGTCATTGCGTCACGTTCGGCGGGAAGCGCTCCGGCGATGCTGGCGAAGCCGAGCAGGGCGAAGGCCTGGTTGTAAAGGTCGAAGCCTGCATCCAGCAGCGTGCCGTTCGCGTCGGCCAGCGCGCCATAGAACCCGTCTTGGCCGAGAAAAACGCGGTCGAAGAAGCCGAGCCCGAAGCGCATCGCTTCTTCCCAAGGCCCGTTCCAGCCCATCTCCCCGGCCTGCGCGAAGCAGAAGATTTGCCGCGGCTGGACGCGGGCGCGGCGCGGATCGCGCGTTGCCTTCCCATCAAGGCCGATCGTTTCCGCAAATCCGCCGTCAGGACGGACGGCACCCTCGCGCCACCAGAGGGGCAGGGCCTCGGCGTGAAGCCAGTGCTCAAGCTGTCGCAGATGCGAGCGCAGTTGGCTTGTCATGCCTGGTGCCTGTTTCCCTCGTTTCCGGTCAGGGCCCTCCGCTATCCTGCGGAAGCAATCGCGACTGCGTTTTCACCAGGAGGAGGCGCGCGTCGGATCGGGCTCGTGCGATGTAACACCTGCGCGGTTAAGTTTCTTGCCTATTCAGCGCGAGATGATGGTGCTGATCTTTTCGGTCATCTCCCTCATGAGTTCCGGCGCGCCGCGCGACTCCACGTTGAGCCTGAGCAGGGGCTCGGTGTTGGAGGCGCGCAGGTTGAAGCGCCAGCGAGAAAAATCCATGCTGAGTCCGTCGAGCATTGTTACCTGCGGGTTCTCGCCAGCGAAGGCGTCGGCCACCTTCTGCACGGCGCTTTTCGCATCCGGCACGGTGAAGTTGATCTCGCCCGAGCACGGGAACGCCTCGATGCGCTCGGCCACCATCTCATGCAGCGTGCGCCCTGAGCGGCTCAGTTCCGCCAGCACGGCCAGCCAGGGCAGCATGCCCGTGTCGCAGGAATGGAATGAGCGGAAGTAATGGTGGGCGCTCATCTCGCCGCCATAGACCGCGTTTTCCCTTCGCATGGCCTGCTTGAAATAGGCATGGCCGGTCTTGCACATCACCGCCCGCCCGCCATGCCGCGCCACGATGTCCTCCGTGTTCCAGGTCAGGCGCGGATCGTAAAGGATGGCCGCGCCCGGCTCGTCGCGCAGCATCGTCTGGGCAATCAGGCCGACGAGGTAGTAGCCTTCCACGAAATTGCCGAGGTGGTCGTAGAAGAAGCAGCGATCAAAATCGCCGTCCCAGGCGAGGCCGAGATCGGCCTTGTGCTCCACCACGGCACGGCTGGCTTTCGCACGCTTCTCCGGCAGGAGCGGATTGGGAACGCCGTTGGGCAGAGCAGGGTCCGGCGCGTGGTCGAGCTTGATCCACTCGATGGGCAGCGCGTCTTCGAGCAGGTCGATGATCGGGCCTGCGCAGCCATTGCCGCCATGGGCGACGATGCGCATCGGCTTGATGGTCACGCCGCGCACCTGTTCGAGCAGCCGCGCGATGTAAGGAGCCTTGGATAGCTGCGGCATCAGGTGCCCGCGCGCGGAAAAATCCTCCACGCGGGCGAAGTTCTCGCTGCCATAGACGCGGGCCTCGATCGCCGACAGGCCGTTCTCGCGCGTGATCGCCGCCGCACCCTGTCCGATCGGCTTGATGCCGTTATAGTTTTCCGGATTGTGGCTTGCCGTCACCATGAGCCCGAGATCGGCGCCCGTCTGCGCGGTCTGGAAATAAACCTCCTCCGTGCCGCACAGGCCGAGCGGCAGCACATTCGCGCCGCTGTCAAGGAAGCCTTGCGCAAGAACCTGCGCAAAGGCCGGGCTGTCGGGCCGCATGTCATGGCCGATCACCACCGTTCGCGGCGAAAGCTCGGCAGCCGCCGCCTGCGCGATGCGGTAAACGAGCGGCGCGTTCAACTCGGCCGGGATGCGGCCGCGGATGTCATAGGCCTTGAAAGTGGAGTTCGCGGAAACCGGTGACGATGCCATGGCTCTGGTTCCTTCAGGCAGCAAGGCGCGAGCCTCAGGCTTGGTCGGGCGCAAACAGCGTTTCGAGCGGCCGTTCGAGCGGGCCGAGCACGATCACCACGGCGCATGATGGCTCCGCGCCGGCCGCCATCGCGATGCGCTCGCCGCGCGCAACGCGGAGGCTTTGGCCGGGGCCAAGCGTCAGGACCTCGTTGTTCCGCCGCGCCTCGATCGTTCCCGAGACCAGGGTCCAGCTTTCATCGCCGTGTGCGGTTCGCTGGTCCAGGCGGGCATCGGCGCGCAGATCGATGCGGAGGACGGCATGGCCAGCGGTCGCCTCCGTCAAGGTCACCGTGCCCTGCGGCAGACGCGCCTCACGCGTGGTGTTGGTTTCCTTTGCGCCCTGTTCCTTGAGCGCGCGGACAATGGTGCGAACATCCTGGGCGCGGTCGCGCGGCATCACCAGAACGCAGTCGGGCGTGTCCACAACCATCAGGTCGGTCAGGCCGGCGGCCACCACCTTCCGTCCTCCGCCGGCAAGGATCAGGCTATTGCGGCTGTCGAGGCAAAGCGTGTTTCCGCGCGAAACATTGTTGTTCTCATCCTTGGCGCCGATTTCCCACAGCGCGGACAGCGCGCCCACATCGCTCCAGCCAACACCCTCGCAGGGCACCACGGCGGCGCGGTCGGTCTTTTCCATCACGGCATGGTCGACGGAGAGCTCCCTTGGCGCCTCGGCAAAGGCCGCCTCGTCGAGGATCCAGCGATTGCCGTTTTTCAGGCTTGCAGCTGCCACCGCGGCCCTTACGGCCTGAAGCGTCGCGGGCGCATGGCGCTCCATCTCGGCCACGAAGCTGCCGGCCTTGAACAGGAAGATGCCGGCATTCCACAGGCAGCCTGCGGCGATCAGTTCGCCCGCCCGCTCGAGCGACGGTTTTTCCACGAAACCGCCGGGAGGGATGGCAAAGGCCTGGGATCCGTCAAGCGCGCTCCCGGGCCGGATATAGCCGAACCCTGTTTCAGGCGCGGTGGGCACGATGCCGAAGGTGACGATCGCACCATCTTCCGCTGCGCGTCGCGCGCGTTCCACTGCATCGCGGAAGCGCTCTGGACGCTCGATCACGTGGTCGGAAGGCGCGGCAAGGATCAGCGTGTCGGGTTCATCGTGCCCGATCACGAGGGCAACGGCGGCGAGTGCTGCGGCCGTCCCGCGCATGAGCGGCTCAACCACGAGCCCCGCCGCCTGATCGCCGGTCTCGGCCAGTTGCGCCAGGGCATGGTCCAGCGTTTCGGCGTTGCTGAGGAGCCACGGCGCGGCAAAGCCCGGATGGCGGAAACGCATGATGGTGTCCTGGAACAGACTTTGCGGCCCGACCAGGCTCAGGAACTGCTTGGGCTTGTTCTCGCGCGAAAGGGGCCAGAGCCGGGTGCCCGATCCGCCGATCATGATCGCGGGATGGATGGGACGCATGGCCACGCGGTTCTCAAGCCTTTCGGGTTGCAGGCCGAAGAGCCGCACGAACAGCTCAGGCTCGCGCGGCGCGTCATGCCTCAGCCTTGTTCGTTGCGCCCGCTGGCGGCCAAGTCCTATGGTGCCCTTAGGCGATTTTGTCTGGATTGAAAATGCAGCCCGCCCAGTGTGGTCAACAGGATGCCGCAGGTGTGGGTGAAATAGGTTCGACCCTGCCGTCGCGTTAGCGCTATTTTTAGCGCAGATTGGCATGCGAGGCCGCTAGAAAGCGCAGTCCTTGTTTGCGGGTTGTAGCGGGTTGTGTTACCTGCGCCGCGACTGCGAACTGCCGGTCTGTTCGTCCTGATTCCGGGGCGCCCCGTCGGCAAAGCATCACGGGGCCGGTATCAAACGGATGGACGCAAAGCTCCGCGAGAACTGGTATGTGGCCGCCACGCAGCCCGCCCGCGAAGAGCTTGCCGCGAGCGAGCTCGGCCGGCAGGGCTTTCGTCCCTTCTTTCCACGCATCATGCGCACGGTGCGCCATGCCCGCAAGATCAGCACGCGCCGCGCGGCACTTTTCCCCGGCTACATTTTCGTTCAGCTGGACCTCGGGCGGCAGCGCTGGCGCTCGATCAACGGGACCACGGGCGTGCGCGCGCTGGTCACCGACGGCGAGCGCCCGCTGCCGCTTCCCGGCGGGCTCGTGGAGCACTTCGTCCAGGCCACCAATGCGAGCGGCGTGGTCGATCTCGGTGCAGGCCTTCGCCCGGGCGACGAGGTGCGGCTGGTCAGCGGCCCGTTCGCCGAACTGAGCGCTGTGCTCGACCGGCTCGATGCCGGCGGGCGGGCGCGCGTGCTGATCAAGATCATGAACGGGGAGATCGCGCTGACGATGAAGCGCGAGGATCTCGTTCCGCTGTCGATGAAGGAGTTCACCAGTCGCTAGAAGCGATTGTTCAGTTCCGGCCGGTCCTGCCGTGGTGATTCACCTGCGGTGCGGTAGCTTTTCGCGCGGTTTCTGCCGCTGCGACCTCCGCAGCCTGATTGCCCGCCGGACGTCAGAGTGAACTCGATGGCTCACCCTCGCGCGCCGGTGCGCGTGATCGGAAACAGGAGGCATCTCCTGTCCCGCCTCCGGTTCCAGTTGCTCGGCGGCCTCTTGGTCGCCGTCGCCGTGCCGGCGCTGATCCGCATCGCGATCGATCCTTACGTGATGTTCTCGTCCAACCTGCAGACCACGATCATCGCGGCGGTGATCGCTCACACGCTGGCTTTCGTGTCATTCCGGCGGATGGGGAACTTTCCGGGCCTGACCGCCACCAGCTACATCCTGCCGACCTTCGCCCTGTGCTACGGGCTCGTTTTCGCAGTGATCTTCTTTTTCCGGCTCGATTACAGTCGTTTCCACGCGCTGATCTCCTTTGGGCTTTCGACCTTCTGGTATTTTTCGCTGAGCCTCGCCTCGCGCCGGATGGAGCCCTATCGGCTGGCCGTCGTGCCAGGCGGAAGCGTGGACAGGCTCAATCCGATCCGCGGCGTGATCTGGCACCCGCTTTCCGCCCCGGATGCGCCGATGGAGCGGGTCAACGGCGTTGTGGCCGACCTGCGCGCCGACCTGTCGGACGAGTGGGAGCGGTTCATTGCCGACAATGCGCTGGCAGGGCGGCCGGTCTATCACGTCAAGCAGGTCACGGAATCGCTAACGGGCCGGGTCGAGATCGAGCACCTGTCCGAGAATACGCTCGGCTCCCTCAATCCCAACCAGGCCTATATCAAGCTCAAGCAGATGGCGGACTGGCTCGGCGCGCTGCTCATGCTCATCCTGCTTTCTCCGCTTCTTTTCGCGGTCGCGGTTCTGATCCGCCTCGATTCGCCGGGTCCTGCGCTCTTCCGCCAGGAGCGGATGGGCTATGGCGGCCACACCTTCTTCGTCTTCAAGTTCCGCACCATGCGAACGGATGGCGGCGGGGGGAGCGAGCGCGAGCGCGCCATGACCCGTTCGGGAGACGACCGGATCACCCGCATCGGCCGCTTTCTCCGCAGAAGCCGGATCGATGAGCTGCCGCAGGCCATCAACATCCTGCGCGGCGAAATGAGCTGGATCGGTCCACGGCCCGAGGCGCTCGTGCTGTCGCGCTGGTATGAGGCGGAACTTCCGTTCTACCGCTATCGCCATATCGTCCGTCCCGGCATCACCGGCTGGGCGCAGGTCAACCAAGGCCATGTTGCGGCGGTGGACGATGTGCACGAGAAGCTCCACTATGACTTCTACTACATCAAGAATTTCTCACCCTGGCTCGACCTCGTAATCGTGCTTCGGACGATCAAGACGATGCTGACCGGCTTCGGCGCGCGCTGATCGGCTGCCTTCCACCCCGAACGATCTTCATCACAGGGACCACATGGCGAAAACCGCGCTCATCACGGGCATCACCGGCCAGGACGGCGCCTATCTGGCGGAGCTTCTGCTTTCCAAGGGCTATGAGGTGCACGGCATCAAGCGCCGCTCCTCGTCCTTCAACACCGCGCGCATCGACCATCTCTACCAGGATCCGCATGAGCGGGATGTGAAGCTTACGCTCCACTACGGCGACATGACGGACGCCACCAACCTCATCCGGATCGTCCAGCAGGTGCAGCCCGACGAGATCTACAACCTCGCGGCCCAGAGCCACGTGCAGGTGAGCTTCGACACGGCCGAATACACGGCGAACGCCGATGCCATGGGCACGCTGCGGCTGCTGGAAGCCATCCGTCTTCTCGGACTGTCGGAGAAGACCCGCTTCTACCAGGCATCGACCTCGGAGCTTTACGGGCGCGTGCAGGAGGTGCCGCAGTCGGAAACCACGCCTTTCTACCCGCGCTCGCCCTATGCCGCGGCCAAGCTTTACGCCTACTGGATCACGGTGAACTACCGCGAGGCCTATGCCATGCATGCCTCGAACGGCATCCTGTTCAATCATGAGAGCCCGATCCGGGGCGAGACCTTCGTGACGCGCAAGATCACGCGCGCGGCGGCCTCGATCTCGCTCGGGCTCCAGAGCCGGCTGTTTCTCGGTAATCTCGACGCCGAGCGCGACTGGGGCCACGCCCGCGACTATGTGGAAGGCATGTGGCGCATCCTCCAGCATGAGAAACCGGACGATTACGTGCTGGCGACCGGGGTGAAGTATTCCGTGCGCCGCTTCGTCGAGCTCGCTTTCGAGGAGGTGAACATCCTTATCGACTGGAAGGGCGAGGGGGTGGAGGAGAAGGGGTACGACCGAGGGACGGGCCGTGTGCTGGTGGAGGTTGATCCACGCTATTTCCGGCCGACCGAGGTGGACCTTCTGATCGGCAATCCGGCCAAGGCCGAGCGCGTGCTGGGCTGGAAGGTCACGACGAGCCTCGGCGACATGGTGCGGGAGATGGTGCAGTCGGATCTGAAGGCCGTTGCGCGCGAAGCCGAGCATCGCCGGCTCGACGAGGAGGTTGCCGCCGTGCGCCCGCTCAAGGCAGGGACGGACGCTTGAAAATTTCCGTTCTCACCGTCTGCTGGAATGCGGAAAAGACGATCCGGCACACGCTGGACTCCTTCTTCGCGCAGGATCACGCCGATCGCGAGCTGATCCTCGTGGACGGCGCGTCGAAGGACCGGACGGTGGAGATCGCGCGCTCATATCCGCAGGAGCGCATGGTGATCGTTTCCGAGCCGGATCGGGGCATGTATGACGCGCTGAACAAGGCGCTACGGCTTTATCGCGGCGACGCGTTCGGCGTGCTCAACTCCGACGACGCCTATCATGACCGAAGCGTGCTTTCGCGGGTCGCCGAAGGGCTCGCTCACGCCGACATCGTTCACGGCCATCTCGACTTCGTGGAGGATCACGAGACGCGCCGCATCCTTCGCCGCTGGCGCGCTCGCCCACGGCCCAGTTCTGGCTTCCGCAGCGGCTGGATGCCGGCCCATCCGACCTTCTATGCGCGACGCGCCGTGGCCGATGCGGTCGGTGCGTTCGACCTGTCGCTGCCTGTCGCCTCCGATTATGACTGGATGCTGAGGGCGACCGAAGTGAAGGGCTTTCGCAGCGCGGTGATCGACCATGTGATGATCGACATGATGGCCGGCGGCGCCTCGACGCAGAGCCTGCGCTCGCACCTTCGCCACAATATGGAGGCGCTGCGTGCACGCCGGCGCTGGCTGGGTTCCGGCCTCGTCGATTATGCGCTGGTCGCCAAGCCCGCGCGGAAGGTGGGGCAGTTCCTGGGCGTGCGACGGGGAGCGCCGGCGTGACAGCGGAAACCATCTTTCCGCTTGCCGGCAAGCGCGTCTGGGTCGCAGGCCATCGCGGCATGGTGGGGTCCGCGCTAGTGCGTCGCCTTTCCAGCGAGGGTTGCACGATCGTCACGGCCGGCCGCGACGTGGTCGATCTGCGTGACCAGGCGTCGGTGAATGCCTGGATGGCAGCTGAGCGCCCGCAAGTGATCTTTCTCGCGGCGGCGAAGGTCGGCGGCATCCATGCCAACAGCACCCTGCCGGCCGATTTCCTCTACGAGAACCTGATGATCGAGGCGAATGTCATTCATGCCGCCTTCGTCAACAAGGTGGAGAAGCTCCTTTTTCTCGGCTCGACCTGCATCTATCCCAAGCTCGCGCCGCAGCCGATCCCGGAAAGCGCGTTGCTGACCGGCCCGCTCGAGCCGACCAATGAATGGTACGCCATCGCCAAGATCGCCGGCATCAAGCTCTGCCAAGCCTATCGGCTGCAGCACGGCTGCGACTTCATCGCCGCACAGCCGTCCAATCTCTACGGTCCGGGCGACAACTACGATCTTAACACGAGCCATGTGATCCCCGCCCTGCTTCGCAAGGCGCTGGAAGCGAAGCGCGCCGGCGCGCCCAGCATGACCGTGTGGGGATCGGGAGCGCCGCTGCGCGAGTTCCTTCACGTCGACGATCTGGCCGACGCGGCGGTGTTTCTCGCGAAGACCTATAACGGGGCGGAGCATGTGAATATCGGCTCGGGCGAGGAGATCTCCATCCGCGATCTAGCCCGCCTGATCGCGGAAGTGGTGGGCTTCGAGGGCCGTCTCGGCTTCGACCCCTCCAAGCCCGACGGCACGCCGCGCAAGGTCGCGGACTCGTCCAGGCTTAGGGCGCTCGGCTGGAGCGGCGGACGGGCCCTGAGAGAAGGGCTCAAGCAGGTGGTGGCAACCGGAGTTCCGGACATCGCCGCGTGAAAGTCGTCATTCCGAATTTCCCTGTTTCCGACAGCTTCGTGGACAACGTCGCCTACACGCTGCGGAAGATGGGGCATGAGGTGCTGACCTCGCCGATTCCGGTGCAGACATCCCGGCTCGGGCGGATCATCCGTGAAGCCCGCTCCAAGCTCTTTCCCGAGCACTGGACACCTGCCGAGCAATGGGTCGTAAAGCACGCCCGCGAGCACAGGCCGGACTTGGTCCTGTGCCTGACCCAGGCGCTGCGGCAGGAGGTGCTGGAGGAGCTGAAACGTGCCGGCGTCCGACGGCTCGCGGCCTGGTGGGGCGACACGCCCGCGAACATGCGCGGCCTCGGCCTTCTTGCTGACGGCTGGCATGGTATCTTCCTCAAGGATGCAGCCGCGGTGGCCAAGTTTCGTGCCGTCGGTCTTCCGGCCGAGCTGCTTCACGAGGCCATGAACCCGGACTGGCATCAGCGGGCGTTTGAAAGCATCGGCGACGAGGCGGTGATTGCCGGAAATTACTACGGCTACCGGCAGTTCCTGCTGCTGCGCCTGATCGATGCGGGCGTTCCCGTCGCGCTTTACGGCTTCGCGCCGCCACGCTGGTCGGACCGCCGGGTCAAGGCGGCGCATCGGGGCCGCTATGTGGTCAAGCAGGAGAAGAGCCGGATCTTCGGCTCGGGGCTAGCCTGCCTGAACTCGACGGCGCTGTCCGAGGGCGATTCCCTGAACTGCCGCGCCTTCGAGATCGCGGGTGCCTGCGGGCTGCAACTGATCGAGGACCGGCCGTCCGTGCAAACCTGCTTTGAGCCCGACCGCGAGGTTCTGGTCTACCGATCGGTACCTGAACTCGTCGAGCATCTTGACCGCGCCCGCCGGGAACCCACCTGGGCGATGAGGGTGCGCGAGGCAGGGCATCGACGCGCGCATTCGGAGCACACCTATGCGAGCCGCCTCGGTCTTCTGTTTCGCCGCCTCGACCTCGCTGCCTGATTTCAAGCCGGGAACCTTCCTTGCAAAACCGATACCCCGTTTCCCGCCCATCCATCTCGCAACTTGAGATCGACTACGTGAACGACGCAGTGCGATCCGGATGGATCTCGTCGCTCGGGCCCTATATCAGCCGGTTTGAGGCCGATTTTGCCAGGCTCTGCGGGGCAGGTCATGCCGTTTCGGTTTCCAACGGGACGGTGGCCATCCATCTCGCCCTTGTTGCGCTCGGGATCGGCCCTGGCGATGAGGTCATCATCCCGGATCTGTCCTTTGTCGCCACCGCCAATGCCGTGCTCATGGCGGGCGCGAAGCCGGTCTTCTGCGACATCGATCCCTTTACGCTCGGCATCGAACCCCGGCTGATCGAGGCGCTGATCACATCGCGGACCAAGGCCATCATGCCGGTGCATCTCTATGGTCACCCGGCCGACATGAAGGCTGTCTTGGAGGTGGCCGGACGGCACGGGCTCTTCGTGATCGAGGACGCTGCCGAGGCGCATGGCGCGACGATCGAGGACAAGCCGGTCGGCTCATGGGGCACCTGCGCGACCTTCAGCTTCTACGGCAACAAGAACCTGACCACCGGTGAAGGCGGCATGGTGGTCACGAATGACGAGGCGCTTGCCGCCCGATGCCGCAGGCTGCGCGACCATGCCATGAGCGCCACCAAGCGCTACTGGCACGAGGAACTGGGCTATAATTACCGCATGACCAATCTGCAGGCCGCTCTTGGCTGTGCGCAGCTCGACCGGGCCGAGGAACTGCTCGGCGGGCGGCGGCGCCTGTTCGAACTCTACCAGGAACGCCTTGCCGGCACTCCCGCCATCCGCCTTAACCGGACGGCGAACTGGGCGGGCAACAGCTACTGGATGATCTGCACGGAGATCGACGGGCTCGACGAGGGCGCGCGCGAGGCCTTGATGGCAGGCTTGCGCGAGCGCGGCGTCGATACGCGCCCCTATTTTTTTTCCATGTCCGACATGCCCTATCTTGAAAGCGCTGACACCCCCGAGTCCCACCGCCTTTCGCGGATCGGCCTCAACCTGCCCACTTATGTCGGGCTCGGTTCCGATGATGTGGACGTGATCGGCACTGCGCTGATCGCTTCAGCCAGGGACCTGTCGCTGATTGCTTAAGGCGATGATCTTCTCGCTTGTCGAAGATGCGTTGCGCTGGATCGGCGGGCCGCTTGGCGTGCGGGGCAGGCGCGCTTACTACCGGAGGCGGCTCAAGGCTTGCGGTGAGCGGCTGACGGTCGCGCCCGGTGTCACGATCACGGCGCCTGAATGGATTTCACTGGGCGACGATGTGTGGCTCGATCAGAATGTGACCCTGATCGCCGGACCGCCTGCCTCGGGGGCGCAGACGAGGACGCTCAAAGGCGGCATTTGCAGCCCGGGAGAAATTATGATCGGAACCGGATCGCATCTGGGCATCGGCACGATCGTGCAGGGACATGGCGGCGTTGTCGCCGGAAACTCGTTCACCACCTCTGCCGGGGTCAAGATTTATTCCTTCTCGAACGATCCGCGGCGATGCCGCGACGGCACGATGCGAAGCGTAGGGATGGAGCCCGCTTATCTCAGCACTCCGGTTGAAATCGGACGCAATGTCTGGCTCGGCCTCAATGCGGTCGTGATCGGCGGGTCGATTGGTGCCAACAGCTTTTCCAGGCCGGGCGCGGTGCTGTTTTCGACCTATCCGGACAACTCGATCATCGGCGGCAATCCCGCCGAGCGCGTTGGCGAACGCTTCCGTGAGCGGGACCTGCCCTCATAATGTCGGTCACGACGCAGATCTGGGTGATCGGAGTCAGCTGGATCGCGCTGCTCGTTTTCGTCACGCGCTTGACGATGCGCTCACCTGCCGGAAGCGTCGGCCTGCCGATCGCCTTCCTCTACTCGATGTCGTTCCTTTACTGCGGCTTTGCCGCCTATGCGGTTCCGGGCTATTCCCACCTGCGGCCCGACGGGAGTCTTTATCTTCAAAGCTACGGGTTTACGGAAGACACCGTGCTGCTCGGCGTCCAAGCCTGTCTTCTAGGTGTTGCCAGCTTTGCTGTCGGTTGCTGGCTTGGAGAACCCGGCCGGTCCAGCATCCCGGTTCGTGATCGGGGGCGGCGAGATGATAAAGGGAGGCGCAGCAAGATACTCCTTGCTCTTGGACTTTTCGGGTTGACAGGCTTCCTGCTCAACGGCGTGTCTTTGCCGGTTCCGATGGCGCAGGCTCTCCTGCAGGTTGCTCGAAACACTGCGATCGTTGTGGTGTGCCTCGGCGCACTTTATGCCTGTTCGAATGGCGAAGGCTATCTTCGCTGGATGGCGGCAGCCGCCCTGATTCCTTCTGCTTACCTCGTGGTTTGGGGCGTTACTTCCTACGGCTTTATAGCCTCGACGATCATTGCGGGATTTTGGCTGTGCCAACTTAAGCCGACGCGGTGGAATGGCTTGAGGCTGGGACTAGGCATCTCGGCTGCCAGTTATCTTCTTCTCTCCTTGTTCGTAACCTGGATGTCGTTCCGCCAGCAGTTGCGGTCGGTGCTTTGGAGCCAAGCGGGATTTGGAGAGCGACTCGAAGCGCTCGGAACCGCGATCTCGAATACAGAGCTTCTTTCTCCTTCGAATTTCGCGAGTCTCGATTGGCTGAATGGTCGCCTTAATCAGTATATTTTCGTTGGCAAGATGATTGTCTGGCACGATATGATGCCTGACCTGCGACTTTATGGCAAAACGTTGTATCTTGCTCTGATCGTCTGGCTGCCGCGATTCATCTGGT
This sequence comes from uncultured Mesorhizobium sp., assembly GCA_963522145.1. GTDB lineage: Bacteria > Pseudomonadota > Alphaproteobacteria > Rhizobiales > Rhizobiaceae > Mesorhizobium_B. Next base: position 35,359 of record CAUQXI010000001.1, read on the forward strand.
CTGACAAACCGGAGATGGGCGGCAGCAGTTTCGTTTCGCTAAATACGGGGATGCGCCTGTCTCAAACATCGACCTTTGGCGCTGGGCCGGTGTTCGAATTCTATGTAAATTTCGGCTATGTCGGAGTTGTTGCTGGATTCATCGGCTTGGGGTTACTGCTTCGCAAGATCGATCTGCTATCTGCATATTCCCTTCGAACAGGGGATACATTGAAGTTTGTTTGCTGGTTTGTGGTAGGGATAGCCTTTATTGCGCCTTTGACTGATTTCTTCTTTATGTTCAACGGCGCTGTGATGTCGTGGCTGGTGATCTCAGCCTTTGGACTGTTCATCGGAATCGCGCCGGGCCGGCGTGTGGAAGTGAACAACATGCAGAGGCTCGCGTGAGGCCATCTGCCACCTCCTCTGCGGAGCAGTCCGGGACTGCGCCTGTCGCAATCCTTATCTCGCCTGGCGCGGTTGACGCTTATCCACCTGTACAATCCAAGGCCGAGCTTCTCGCAGAAAGGGGCTTTCTGGTCGTCCTCCTGACCACGCCGCGGCGTGGAGAAACGCATGTTCACTTCGCATCCACGGATGTTCAGGTGCATGTCATCCAGGGGCCGGAGAGACGATTCATGGGCAAGGCCAAATACGTTGCCTCATACCTGCTTGCCTTGTCGCGGCTACGTCTCGCCTACCGTCGGAGGGTGAAAATAGAGGTGGCATATGATCCACGGGGCATGTGGATCAGCGATATGTCCTTGTTTCGACCGACTGTGAGATTGGCCCATCTTCACGAGTCACTGCATGATTTGGAGAGCCACTGGCTCCTTCGCCGAGTGAAAAGATCCATTCAGGCTTTTTCCGCTGTGATCGTGCCTGATGCCAATCGTGCCGAATACATCACGTCGCGGCTCCCGATCCATCAGGACGTGCTTGTGGTGCCGAATTTTCCTCTTGCGAGAAGAAGCAGCCGGAGCGCTCCGGCTGCTGTCAAGAGCGGGTCGTTCGACGTCGTTTATACAGGCTCCATCGGCCGCAACCAGCAGATGGAACTGATCATGGAGTCGGTGTGTCTTTGGCCCGATTCAGCGCGGCTCCTCGTTTATGGCGACGATACGACGCCGTACTCCAAAGAGCTCCGTAAAAAGTATGCCGGCGAAAAGATCCTTTTTAGGGGTTGGCGCGAGCTTGATCATCTGCTCGACGAGATATCCGGCGCGTGGCTCGCTATCTCGTTGCTGGATCCTACGCAGATCCAGTGGCAGTCGGCTCTCAACGCGAGCAACAAGCGCTTCATCTACATGGAGGCTGGGTTGCCGCAGATCGGAGACACAAATCCGGGTGTTTCCGCGCTGATCGAGGAAAAACACATCGGATCATGTGTCCGCTCCAACGAGGCGGCCGAAGTTGCCCGCATCGTCACCGAATACGAGGCTGATCGAAAAAGGGCGCTCGTCGAAGGTGCCCGCGCACGACAGCTCTTTGTTGACGTCTTCAATTACGAGGTAGGGTTTGCTCCGCTCCATGGATGGCTGGTTGCGCGGGGCCTGATGCCCGAGCAGCCTGCTCCCCGGAACACAGCGAGCTGAATCGCAGATGGAGCGTCCTGCGTCTCCTGAAACGAAGAAGCCACGTGTGGCGATGGTCGTGCGTTATGTGCATCCCCGTGTGATCGCCTGCCTCAATGCAGCTTCGATGCTTCTTGATCTCACGGTGGTGGAGGTCGAGCGGCAACCAGATGCCGATCTATCCAGATCAAGGGGCAGCGTCTCTTTCCCGATCCGAAACCTGCGTGATGAGGGCGTTGTTCTTTCCGACGTGCTGGACGCGTCCGCGCCGGAGGCGCTGCTTGTGTTGGGATGGAGTGGCCCCGGAGCACTGCAGGCGACTGCGTGGGCGGTATCGAGGTCCGTGCCGATCGTGGTGGCTTCCAACAGCAACCAGTTTGACTATCGTCGACGGAGCCTCACCGAGGCCGTCAAGCGGATCGTCGTATCGGCATTCACGGTAGGCTGGGCTTCGAGCAATTCGGCGCGCGATTATCTGCTTTCTCTCGGGATGGCGAAGGATCGTGTGCTCATTGGTCCCTTGAACACCGTCGACAATAATCATTTCCGCCATAAGGCGGATGATGCCCGGGCGCAGGCATCGGATCGCCGAGCGGCTCTGGGGCTTCCCCCCCGCTTCTTTCTTTCCGTGTGCAGGCTCGTGGAGGAAAAGAATCTCTTCCGATTGCTTCAGGCCTACAAGCTTTACCATGCGAGCACCCGGGTCCCCTGGCCCCTGGTTGTCGTGGGTGACGGACCTTTGCGATCCAATCTCGAACATCTCGCCGTGCAGCTTGGATTGGACAGAAGCATCATGTTTGTCGGTGCCGTGGGCTATGACCTGGTTCCTGCCTATTATGGGCTGGCCAGCGCCTTCATCCTTGCGAGCACCAAAGATACTTGGGCCGTGGTCGTCAATGAGGCGGCGGCATGCGGCCTGCCGCTTCTTGTGTCCCGGCAGGCGGGCTGCGCTCCTCATCTGGTGGCCGAGGGGGTGAATGGTCATACCTTCGATCCGCTTGATGTTCCGGAGATGGCTGCGCTTATAGGGCGTTTTTCCGCCCATCCGGATGACCTGCCCGGGATGGGAAAAAAGAGCCAGGATCTCGTCGCGGGCTATGTTCCGGAACAATACGCGCGAAGCCTGCACAGTGCAGTTGTTCATACGCTGAAGACACCGAGGGGCAGGACGTCTTTTCGCTTGCGGGCATTTCTGTCGCTTTTCGCGATGGTCAGATAGGGCGCGAACTGCTTGCCGACTGAAACGTCACACCGCATCCTCCATCTCACCCCCGGTTGCTTCGACAAGGGCGGGATCAGCCGCTACTCCCGTTACCAGATCGAAGCGCTGCGAGAGATTTCCGGGAAGGAGAATATCCGGGCGCTTTCGCTGCTCGCACCGGATGAGAACAGCCTGGAAGATGCGTTCCATGTGGACTGGCATGGCTCGAGCCAGCCCGGCGAGCTTTCGCGACTTAGCCGCGCCGCGTTTGCCACGCGCGCTCTGGCTTGCGCCGTGGCGTGGCGGCCGGACATCATCTGGTCCGCGCATGTGAATTTCGGCCCGCTTGCCGCGGTGGCCGCGCGGCTCGCCGGCGCCCGAACAGTTTTGAACGTTTACGGGCTGGAAATCTGGAGCGGGCTTTCACCGGCGCGGCGATCCTGCATGGCGCGCCTCGATCGGATCGTGGCTGATTGCCACTTCACCGCCAACTATGTCGTGGAAGCCAAGCTGCACCCTTCGCCCGCCTCCGTCATCTGGGATCCGGTCGACCTTCAGCGCTTTTCTCCCGGCCAGATCGATCCGGCGATCGTCCGGAAATACGGTCTTCCCGATCCGTCCGCGCATTTCATGGTCATGACGCTGGGACGTCTCGCGAAAGCTGCGGCGCATAAAGGGTATGAACGGCTGATCGACACTGTGGCCCGCATCGCGCCCGACATGCCCGCGTTGCGTCTGGTGATGGCGGGGCGGGGCGACGACCGGGAAAGGCTGGAGGCGATCGCGGCGGAGCGCGGCATCGCGGATCGTGTGTGTTTTACGGGACCGGTGGACGAGGACGACCTCCCCGCCTTTTACCGCTGCGCCCATGTCTTCTCGCTGGTCAGCGATCGAGGGCACGGGCGGGGCGAGGGCATCCCGCTCACGCCGCTCGAGGCGATGGCCTGCGGGGTTCCGGTGATCGTCGGTAACGAAGATGGCTCGCAGGAGGCCGTGGACGGAGCCAGAAACGGCTTTGTCGTTTCGCCGCGCGACGGCAATGCGCATGCCGAGGCCGTCACCCGGCTCGCCCGGAACCCATCATTGCGGAGCGGAATGGCGACAGAGGCTGCCGCGGTGGCGCGTGAACGCTTCGGCTATCGCGACTTCGTGAGCAAGCACAAGACTCTGCTCGCCTCACTCGGGCCGGTCGGCCGGCGGCACGCCGCTTGAGGATCATTTTCTTTGCACCCAACTATCTGCCGGCGACGCGCTATGGCGGGCCGATCCGGTCCAGCCATGGATTGGCCAAGGCGTTGGTAGAACTTGGTCATGAGGTGCAGGTGTTCACGACCAATGTGGACGGGCCTGGCCTGCTCGATGTGCCCCTCGACCGTCCGGTGGAGCGTGACGGGGTGGCTGTCCGCTACTTTCCGATCGCCGCGCCGCGCCGCATCTACCGGTCGCCTGCAATGACGGCAGAGCTGCGGGTTGCCATTCCAGAGGCCGATGTCGTTCACCTGAACGGCATGTTCCTGTGGCCCGGACCGGCAGCAGCGCGGATCGCGGCGCGTGCCGGCGTGCCGGTGATCGTCTCCCCGCGCGGCATGCTGATGCCCGACATGATCGGCGGCAGATCGACCCTTGTGAAGAAGGCGTGGATCGCCGCGTTCGAGCGGCGCAACCTGCGCGAGGCCGCGGTGATCCATGCGACCTCGGACGAGGAAGCGCGAGGGCTGCGGGAGTCCGGCCTCGACCTTGCACCCGTTGCGGTGATCGGCAACGGCGTGGATCTGCCGGATCACCTGCCTGACGAAGTTGCGATCGAAAGCCTTTGGCACGGCATCCCGAAGGGAAAGCGCGTTGCTTTCCTCGGCCGGCTCGACTGGACGAAGGGCGTCGATCTCGCCATCGAAGCGGTGCAGCGCGCAGGTGGCGCGAGCCTGCTGTTCGGCGGGCCGGACCAGATCGGCCTGCGCGCGACGCTGGAGCCTCGCATGGTGCGAGACGATGGCACGAGCGTTGGGCGCTTCCTCGGCGCGGTGGAGGGCGAGCGGAAGTGGGCGCTGCTGACGGGGGCGGATGTTCTTCTCGCGCCCTCGGTGAAGGAAAGTTTCGGCCTTTCGGCTGCCGAAGCGCTGGCAGTCGGAACGCCGGTGATCTGTTCCAATGGAGTGGGCCTGTCACCGGTGATCGCCGGGATCGATCCGGAATGCGTGGTTGCGCGCGATGCGGAAAGCCTCGGCAGCGCGCTGAAAAGCCTGCTTTCGGATGAAGACCGGCGGAACCGGATCGGAAAGGCCGCGCGAGCAGTGATGGCGAGCGGGTTCACCTGGACGGCGATCGCGCGGGAGATGGAAAGCGTCTACCGCAACGCCATCGAGCGGGCACGACGGGACGAGCGCTAGAGGTCATGCGCCAGCATCTCCGCCGGTTGACCGGCAGTCCGGCGCTCCGGGCAGTCGCAAAGCTTTCCACCGGGCAGTTCGTCGCTGCGGCGATTCCGCTCCTCGCAGCGCCCATCCTCGGGCGGCTCTACCATCCGGCGGATTACGGCGCGCTCGCCACCTATATGGCGGTGAGCCAGATGCTCGCGACCTTCAGCACGTTGCAGTTCCAGCAGGCGATCCTTGCCGAGCGCAGCGAGGTGCGCGCCGAGCATCTGGTTTATGTCTGCCTGTGGGCGTCCGTTCTGGTGTCAAGCGTCGCCGCCGTCTTCGGTGCGGGAGCCAGCCTGTGGATGGCCGGTCATCCCGGCTACCACGATGCGCGTTTCTGGATGCTGGCGCTTCCCTTAACCACACTGGCGGGAGGCTGGATCGCGACGGTTTCCGCGCTCGCCAACCGACGCGGCGCATTCGGCGCCATGGCGCGGCTGCCCGCCACGCAGGTCGCGGCGACCACATCCAGCTCGATGCTGTTCGGCTTCATGGGATGGGGCGTGCATGGGCTGTTTGCGAGCTACCTGCTTGGACAGGCGGTGTCCTGCGCGCTTTACTTCGGCCTGTTCCGCCGTCAGCGCTCCAACAACCGCCGGCCGAACCGGCCGCAGCTCTGGGCGATGACCCGCCGCCATCGCCGCTACACCTTCTATACGCTGCCGTCGGAAGTGATCGGATCGTTCAACCAGCAGATTCCGGTATTCGCCCTCGGCGCGCTCGGAGCAGTGCCGCTCCTCGGCGCGTTCGCACGCGCGCGCCAGCTTGTGGCCGCGCCGCTGACCCTGCTCGGATCGGCGATCGCTCAGGTATTCCGTCAGCGCGCGGCCGAGCAGTATCGCCAGACGGGAACGTGTCGTCCGCTCTATCTCCGCACCTTCTTCACACTGCTGCTGATCGGGGTGGCGCCGACACTGGTGCTGGCATTCTTCGCGCCTGCGCTGTTCGCCTGGTTTCTCGGACCGAGCTGGCGCGAGGCCGGTGAGGTGGCGCGCATCCTCGCGCCCATGCTGCTGCTGCGCCTCATCTGCTCTCCGTTGTCATCGGTGTTCTACTTCACGCAGGCGCAACGCTTGGAATTCGGACTTTCGATCGGCAGCGTTCTGGTGATGGCTGGACTGATGGCGCTGCCCGTCGCGGCGGGCGGAAGCCCGACCCAACTGATCGTGGCCTACTCGGCAGGCTTCAGCCTCATCTACCTCGTTTATCTCTCCATCGGCTGGGGACTTTCCCGTCGATGATCGCGCTGGTGACATTCGCCCGGCGGCTCCGCAATGCGCCGCTGCGCTTCCTCGAGCTGACCCTCGGCCGGATGCCGTTTTTCGATTTTATCCGGGAAACACGCGCCACGCAGACGCCGATCACCTTCGAGATGTGGTGGGATCAGTATATCAGGGGGATCAATCTTGGGCCATATTGGCCGGTTCACCCATCGAGCATGGTGGTCAACTGGCGCAATGTGCTGGCGGGCGTGGAAACCTCGCCCGGCCAGATGCCGGGCTGCTATATCCAGGCGATCGGCCGGGTTCGGATCGGAGACTATACCCAGATCGGGCCCCAGGTCGGGATCATCAGCGCCAATCACGCCAGGCACGATCTGCGCGAGCACGAGCCTCGGGATGTTTCGATCGGCCGCTACTGCTGGCTGGGGAAGGGAGCGACCGTGCTGCCGGGCGTGACGCTCGGCGACTTCACGATCGTGGGGGCGAATGCCGTCGTGACGAAGTCATTTCCGGACGGGTACTGCGTGATCGCAGGCAATCCGGCACGGCTGGTGCGCGCGCTGGACCGCTCGATCTGCATCGAGCACAAGAGCGTTCACGAGTATCACGGCTATATCCCGAAGGCCGAATTCGAGGCATTCCGGAAGGCCAGTCTTCGGCTGTGAGGCGACCGTGATCACCATCGTCGATTATGATGCAGGAAACATCCGCTCGATCGTCAACATGCTGAAGGCGATCGGCGCGAAGTCTCACGTCTCTTCCGACCCCGCCGAAATCGCGGAAGCCGAGAAGCTCATCCTGCCTGGCGTCGGGCACTTCGATTACGGCATGCGGCAGCTTCACGCACGGGGACTTGTTGAAGCGCTCAACAAACGCGTGGTGAAAGACGGCGTCCCATTCTTGGGCATCTGCCTCGGCGCGCAGCTTCTGACCCGTTCCAGCGAGGAGGGCACCGAAACGGGCCTGGGCTGGATCGCGGCGCGCACCGTTCGGTTCGATCGGGCGCGCATGGGAGAAGCGCTGCGCGTGCCGCATATGGGCTGGTCCGATGTCTGGTCCGTGCGCGCGAACCCGCTCCTCGACGAAAGCGACGCATCTGCGCGCTTCTATCATGTTCATTCCTTCCACATCGCCTGTGACGATCCCGATCAGGAGATCATGCGCACGCGGCACGGCTACGCCTTCACGACGGCGGTCGGGCGCGACAACATCCTGGGCGTCCAGTTCCATCCCGAGAAGAGTCACCGGTTCGGAACCGCGCTCCTGCGCCGGTTCGCGGCATGGACGTCGGCCGATGGAGGCGTTTCAAACACTGCTGCCGACAGCAGAAAGGTCGCCTGAGCGCTTCATGACAGAACAGGCGCCTGAAAGCCCAGAAGCGCGCCAGGCCGGGCGGCGAGTGCGTGTCATCCCCACGCTTCTGATCGACGGACGCGGCCGGCTGGTGAAGACGATCAAGTTCGGCAAGCGCACCTATATCGGCGACCCCGTCAACGCGGTGAAGATCTTCAACACCAAGGAGGTGGACGAGCTGGTGCTGCTCGATATCGATGCCGCCAGGGAAAAGCGTGCGCCCAATTACAGCCTGGTCGAGGACATTGCCGGTGAAGCCTTCATGCCCGTCGCCTATGGCGGCGGCATTTTCACGATGGATCATGTCGCGCGCCTTTATCGATGCGGCATCGAGAAGGTCATCTTGTCTTCGGTGCTGGCCGGCAGATCCGATCTTATCGCGACGGCTTCGGCACGCTTTGGCGCTCAGGCGGTGGTCGTCTGCCTGCCCGTCAGAAAGAACTTCCTCGGCAAGGCGGCCGTGCGCGTCGAGCAGGCCTCGCGGGCCATCCCGGGCACGCCGGCGGAACTGGCCGCGGAGGTCGTTGCGCAGGGAGCGGGCGAGATCATCCTTTACTCGGTCGACCGCGACGGAACCTTTGAGGGCTACGACCTCGATCTGGTGCGCAAGGTGTCCGCCGCCGCTGATGTGCCGGTGGTGGCCTGCGGCGGGGCAGGCAGCGTGGCAGATTTCCGCCTCGCGGTCGAAGCAGGTGCCTCGGCCGTCGCGGCCGGCAGCATCTTCGTCTACCGCTCCAAAGCTCGGGGCGTGCTCATCTCCTATCCGGCGGAAGCCGAGCTCCAGCGCGAATTGTTCAGCAGGGTGGCATGAACGTCAGCACGAACCCTTCCAGCTATCGGGTCCAAACCTGCACCAAGCTCGTCATGGATACGACCGATCCCGACATCACCTTCGATGCCGAGGGAGTGTGCAACTACTGGCATGAATGGCAGCGCTTCCAGAGCACTCTACCGGATGCCGCCGAAAAAGCCCGTCGGCTCGATGCAGCGGTGGCCAAGATCAAGCGTGAAGGAAAGGGCAAGCCCTACGATTCGGTGATCGGCCTTTCAGGCGGCGTCGACAGTTCCTACCTCGCAGGCCTCGCCAAGACGCTCGGCCTGCGGCCGCTCGCCGTCCATTTCGACAATGGATGGAATACCGAACTCGCCGTTTCAAACATCGAGCAGCTGGTGACGCGGCTGGGCTACGACCTCGAAACCTTTGTGATGGACTGGGACGAGTTCCGCGACCTTCAGCGCGCATATTTCAAGGCCTCCGTGATCGACCTGGAAGTGCCCACCGACCATATGATCCTGGGCGCCTTGCACAGAACCGCTTCGCGGCACGGCATCCGCACGGTCCTGTCCGGCACCAACATCGCGACGGAGTGGCTGCTTCCCCGGCAATGGCACTACCGCAAGTTCGACTTCGCCAACATCAAGGCGATCCATGACAGGTTCGGCGAAGTGCCGATGAAGAAGCTGCCGGCGCTGGGGCTGAAACAGCAGCTCTGGTACCAGCATGTGCGCGGCATCCGCGCCGTGGCCCTGCTCGATCTGGTCGACTACAACAAAGCCGAGGCGAAGGCGCATCTCATGTCGGAGCTGGGATGGCGCGACTATGGCGGCAAGCACCACGAGTCCGTCTTTACCCGCTTTTATCAGGGCTACATCCTTCCCAGGAAATGGGATGCCGACAAGCGCAAGGCGCATTGGTCGAGCCTGATCCTGTCGGGCCAGGCGACGCGCGAGGAGGCGCTGCGCGATCTTCAGCAGCCACCCTATGACGAGGAACTCCAGCAGCAGGACAAGGCCTATGTGGCCAAGAAGCTTGGCTTCAGCAACGAGGAGTTCGAATCGATCCTGACGCTTCCCAATCGCCGGCATGAGGAATATGGCACCGACGAGAAGCAGCGCCGGCGTTTCATCAGCCTGCTGCGGATGGTGAACCGTGTTTCCGGGCGCAGGCGGACCTGATCGCGGTGCGTCCTCACGGGGAAGCGTTCCTGCTCGGCCAGCCCCGGAACATCCTGGTCATCTCGCCCCAGCCCTGGACCGGGTTCAAGGTTTCCAAGCATCAATATGCAGCGGAACTCGCCAGCGAGGGGCATCGGGTCTGGTTCCTCGATCCGCCGGATGCTTCCTCGTTGAAAGCGGGCGAGATCATCGTTGAGCGGACGGAACACGAGCATGTTTCGCTGGTGCGCCATCGCCCGTTCTTTCCGCATCGCATGAAGTTCCACGCGCGTCCGCTGTTCGACATGCTGATGCGTCTCCATGCACGCCGGATCGTGCGCCGGATCGGCACGCGGCCCGATTTGGTCTGGGACTTCGACAACGCCTATCAGTTTGCTTCCCTCCCCGCATTCGGTGCGCCCTCGATCTTCCACCTGGTCGATCAACCGGGCCAGGCGAGGCGGCGCGACAAGGCGGCGGACCTGCTGCTTTCCGTTTCAGACGACTTTCTTCGCGTGATCCTGCCTCCGGGTCGAAGCGGCCATGTCATTCCCCACGGCTTGTCCCGTCCCCACGCGGCCTATGCGCAACGCGTCGTCGCGCAGCCGGAGCGGGGGCCTCGCGAAGGCGCGCTCCGGGTCGGCTATGTCGGCAATCTGGAACATACGGGGATCGACTGGGAAACGATCATCTGGATGATCGAGGCCAATCCCGCCGTCGAGTTCCGGCTGATCGGGCCTGTCGCCAAGGATCCGGCGCAGAGCCGGGCGCCGGTCGCCGCACTGTCGCGGTTGAGCAATTGCAGGCTTGTCGGTTCTCGCACGGCTGAAGAGATCTTGAGCGAAGCGTTTGAGATCGACATCTGGCTGATCTGCTACGATGCGCGCCTGACGGTGGACGGCGCAACCAACTCCCACAAGGCGCTGGAATATCTGGCGACTGGAAATCCCGTCCTGTCGAACCGGTTGGCCGCTTACGAAGGCTCGGACCTGATCAGCATGGCGGCCGGCCCGTCGAATGCCGACATGCCGGCTCTTCTGTCGGAAATGATCGGGAACCTCCCGAGCCTCCAGGCGCCTGATCAGCGGAAGCGCCGGGCGCAGCATTCCCTCCGGCACTCATACCGGAGCAATCTCGAGACGATCGACGCTTACCTCGGCGCGGTTCTCCGCGACAGAAGCGGCTGAGCCCTGTCGGGGCTGACCGCACCCGCCCCTCAAAGTCCTGTCGCGGCATAAAAAGCCTGGCCAAGCGCTTTCATTCCGGCGGCATTGTAGTGGACATTGTCGGGCGCGAGCGCGAAGGCGTCCGTGTCGATCAAGGCGGCGCTTGGGCCGTTGGCGGACACGAAGGCGGATTGCGCGGCGCGGAGTTCGGCCTTTGCGGTCGCATTAGCGGCCGGGTCCTGATCGCGGATGCGCGCGACGATCGCCTTCATGCCCGCATTGTAGCCGGAATACAGCTTCACCGCGTCCCACAGCGCCTGAAGGTTCGCGCCGTAGCTGCCGGAATAGGCGGTGGCGGTCGCGTCCTGCTCGCCCTGCATCCACCACAGGGCCTTGAGCCTCGGTCCGATCCCCTGCGCGAGCAGGCGCTGTTCGGTGTCCCACCAATGGGCGAGGCTGGTCCACAGCAAGCCTACGCTTTGAAGCTCGCCGGCGTTCCAGCTCTGCGCGGCGGGAGCACCGGAAGCGGAGGATGCAAGAAACGTGGAGCCGAGTGCGAGCTTGTTGATCACGAGCGGGCGGAGCCGGGTCGCATCTGCATCCTCATGCGCCCAGGCCGCGCCGGTCTCCGGCCCGAAGTGATTGAGCGGATTGGTCTGCTGCTGGTTCTCGCCGAGGGCGAGATATTCCGGCGAGGCATAGCGCGTGGACGGACCGTTGCCGGGCGCGATCAGCACATTGCGCATCGCCCGGCGCGCCTGATCCGTGGTGGACAGGTCGGCGATCAGGGCGCGTCCATCGGCGTTGGACTGGCCCCATAGAAGCACGCAGTCGGCGGTCGTCGCACAGTCGCGCCAGTCGAGAAACACGCCCCGATCGGCCATGATCGCGCGCACGCGGTCATAGACCGTTTTGCGCTCCTCGTCGGTCAGCGCATCGTTCCAGCAGGCCGCCCAGCCGATCTCGAACTCGGCGCATCGGCTTGCGGCGTTGGAATGGCGGCCGCCGAAGCCGAGAGCGGTGTTGGACGCAGACGCGAATTCGCAGAAGACCAGCACCCATCCTCCCCGGTTGAGCCGCAATGCGCCGCCTCCGTTGTCGCTGCGCCGGACGAGCGGTGCCACACCCGTTCCGCCGCCTATGTGGCCGGCCACGGCTGGCGGCACGCTTTGAGCGAGCATGCCACCGCCCGAGCCCGTCGGCCCGCCCGACAGGAGGAAGCCCGCGGTTTCTCCGCGTTTCACCCGATAGGCAAACGCCACCGTGCGGACGCCCGTCAGCACCGGTGTCTGGATCATGCCGTTTTCCAAGGCCAGGCCGCGCCGCGTCCATTGCGGGGCAGGCGCCGACCAGGCTGACTGAAAGGCAGCGTCGAAGACGATATGGCTGCTCTTGCGCAGGTCGCGCGCCGTCGAGCCCGCGCCCTCGCGAAAATGCCATTCGGCAAGGATGCCATCCGTGTGCATGGGGTAGGTGCCGGCGGGATCGACCCAGCCGCAGAAGCCATTGGCGTCCGAGAGCTTGGCGAGCACCTGACCTTTCGTGCCGCCCTTTGGCACGTCCACGATGCCGTCCAGAATCGTGCGGCCGAGCTTGAACTCGAGCTCGCGGATAAAGGGCGAGCCGCTCGCTGTGCCGGAAACGCCGAGCAGGCGGTAGAAGCGGAACCCGGCTGTGTTCGAGGCCAGCTCCGCATGAATCTGAACCGCCGCGCCGCCCAAGGCGAAAGGCGCACCGATCGCGCTCCAGCTCGTTCCATCCGACGAACCCTGCCAGCGCCAGATGCCGTGGCTGTGCGCCGCGGATTGCTGCCAGCTCGCTTCCGTCACGACCCGGGATGCGCCGATGCCGAAATCGAACTGGATGAAGTGGCCGGCCACCGCCACGCCAGACACAAAGGCCATGCTGTCGGCGCCGTTGCTTCCGGTCGCACCGTCGACAAGGTTGGAGGCCAACGTGGTTCCGCCGACAAGGCCGTCCGAAGCGGAAACAGTGATCAGGCCCGAGCGGTCGCCCTGGCCGCCGGCATTGGCGTAGGACGGCGCTTCGGAAGCACCCAACAGGGTTGTCCAACCGGTATCGAGACTGGCAGCCGATTGCTTGACGAGAACCTGGCCCGCGCTTCCGCCCGCCGGCACATTTCCGCTGCCGCCTGTTCCGGGCACGGTGATCGTCACCTTGCCCGTGCCGGCGCCCGTCACGCTCACCCCGGCTCCTGCGAAGTTGAGCCTTGCCGTTCCGGGAGCCAGTTCGCTGCCCTCGTCCTCAACGGCGATGCCGCCAGCAACCGCGGAATTGGGAAATGACACCGCGCCCGTGTCGCGCGCGATCACGATGGCCTCATGCCACGCCGCGCCGTCGGGCGAGACCTTGACGTGGAAATCGTCGTCGCCTGCGGTCCCAAATTCGGCACGACCTCCGAAGCCCGTTTGAAACAGGACGGACGCCGTGTCGCTTGCGGCGTTCTTGTTGATCTTGAGCTGATGGCCGTTGCCCTCATGGTTGAACAGGCTGGCCGCGCTTGCGACGGCCAGGCGGTTGCCTGCCTCCGCCGTGGTGTTGACGCCGACGGCTTCCACCGGGTTGACGCCGCGCTCCGCCGGGCGCCACGCCTCGCCATCGAAAACCAGAAAAAGGCTTTCATCCTCCACCCAGATCCGCCAGCCCGTCTGCGCGGCAAGGAACGCCCAGGCACCGTCCTGGAAAGCCGCGAGCTTTCCGCTCTCGCCGGTCCAGTCGCCCGAAGAAGAAGCGGCAACGAGGTAGCGGTCACCTTCGGCGGGCGAGGCGGGCGGCGTGCTCAGGTCGCGGTCGCGAACGGAAAGCTGCACGATCGCATCCAGCATACGGATCGCTTCATTATGGATGACATGCTTCTGCGCCTGGGACGGCATGAGGTAAGGCAGGGAAAGCTTCGCGGTGGCTTCTTCGGTCATTCGGCTCGTCCGTGGCAGGGGTGGCGGAGATGGGGTGACGCGACACTAGATGCGCGTGCCGCCGGGGTGGACGAAACGAGATGCCTCATCGGCAGAACGGCGGAAGCGCCGAGGTCAGGAAGACGATGCAGAACAAGGGCGTGACGGCTTCGGACACCGCGGAAGATGCCGACGCACAGGGCGTCGATCTCAGCCGTTTCTCCACCGGCGGCTTCGGTCGCGGCCGTTCTGCGCTTGTGGAGGCGCTTTGGCAGATCGCGCAGGCGCTGTTCCTGCGCTCCTTTGTTCCCGGCTCCGCCCATCGCCGCTTGCTGCTCAGGCTGTTCGGGGCGAAAATCGGCCGCGGTGTGGTGATCAAGCCGGGCGTGCGGGTGAAATTCCCGTGGCGGCTGTCGGTAGGCAGCCATTCCTGGATCGGCGAGGACGTCTGGATCGACAATCTCGCGACTGTGACGATCGGGCAAAACTGCTGCCTGTCGCAAGGCGCCTACCTTTGCACCGGCAGCCATGACTGGTCGCGCACAAGCTTCGACCTTGTCGTGAAGCCGATCCATCTGCATGACAATGTCTGGATCGCCGCGCGCGCGACGGTGGCGCCGGGCGCAGTTGCCGAGGAAGGTGCGGTGCTCGCGCTTGGCGGCATGGCGGCTGGCCGCCTCGCGGCTTGGCATATCCACGGCGGCGTGCCCGCGCGGCCCCTGCAGCCGCGAAAGATCATCGGGGGATCAGCGTCCTCGGAGCGTCCGGCCCAGCAACCCCCCCTGCCGGAAGATCAACTTCGGATTGTGGACAGCTGATCCGAAGTCTTCGTCAGGTTGTAAATGGTTGCAAGCGGGAAAACTTTATGTTGTTCAAGCGCAACTCTGCGGCTGTTCGGTCATAATCTTCCTTCATGTGCAGTTCCGCCGACATCCGGGTTGTGGTAACCAGTGATCAAGATTCGTGGCGCATAGACGGGCGAATGCTGCGAACATTCTGAATGCTCTGAAAAGGGAATCCATCCATGAACGAGTTCACCCTTCGCGTCGCTGCGGCGACGCTTCTCGGCCTGGCCGGCCTCACTTCGGGTGCAGCCGCGCAGGAGCCGGAATGCGCATGTCGCGCCGCTCCCGGTGCGGTCGGTTCCATCCTTTCTTCAAAGGGTGACGTGATGGTGGCGCAGTCCGCCGCCTATGCTCCTGCCGGCAAGGGCCAGACTATCGGAGCGGGCTCGCGTGTGATGGTCGGCGCCCAGTCGCAGGCACAGATCAAGCTTGGGGCCTGCAGCCTGACGCTTGCACCCAATACCACCACGGAAATCCTGAACACGAACGGCGCGCTGTGCGTGGCGACATCGAATGCCGTGCCTGACACGACCGCTGCCGGGCTTGCAAAGGACGGTTCCTTCGGTGTCACCGATGGGAAGCTCGATTCGTCGGACCTATTGGTCATGGGGTTCACGGCGGGGGGCATTGCCCTGGTCGCTGCGACGAACGACAGCGATGACGATGATGACAATGGCGGCTCTGTCAGCCTGCAGGACTGAGCCTCGTCTCGTTTCCGCACCATCAGCGTTCCGACCGGTTTCGCCTCCGCGCCACTGCGCGCGGAGGCGTCTTCGTTTCTGGCGCGGGGCGGCCTCCTGTCCTCCTGCCGCTGCAGGGTGTCGTGATGCCCTGCTTGCGGGGCGCGGGTGCCCGCCGCCGCGCTTCTGCCTCCGTGCTTCGCATGATCGGGTCCCAAAAGGCGCGCACGGCCGCGGTTCGTCGCTTCACCAGCGGCTGCATGGCACCGAACATCGCCGAGTTTTTGAATTGATCGATCTGCATTCTCATCTCCTGCCCGGCATCGACGACGGCGCGACTGATCTCGCGGTGTCCGTCGAGATGGCACGCCGCGCCGTGGCCGACGGCGTGACCGTCATGGCCTGCACACCTCATATCCAGGCAGGTCTCTACGACAATTCGACCCCCGTCATCGCTGGTGCCGTGGAAAGGCTGCAAGCGGAGCTCGACCGGCAGGGGATCGGCCTGCAGCTGCTGGTCGGTGCCGATATCCACATTGCGCCCGATCTGCCCGAGCAGCTTTCCTCCGGCTGGTTCCCGACATTGAACGGGACACGCTACTTCCTGTTCGAGCCGCCCCATCACGTGGTTCCTCCGAAGCTCCAGGAACTCGCCGAGCGCGTGCTTGCGGCGGGCTTCGTGCCCATCCTCACCCACCCCGAGCGGCTCACCTGGACCGAGAACCATTATGAGGTCGTCGAGCGGCTGAACGCGGCAGGCTGCCTGATCCAGCTGACGGCCGGTTCGATCACCGGCGTCTTCGGGCGCGGCGCAAAGCAGATTTGCGAGCGCATGCTGGACGAAGGGCGCGTGGACATCATCGCGTCGGACGCCCACAACCTTGCTGGACGCGCTCCCGGGCTGTCGAAAGCGGCCGAAATCGTCGCGCGGAGGCTGGATGAGGCCGAGGCCGACCGCATGGTCCGCCTTTCGCCGCTGGCCATCATGAAGAATGAAACGGTCAGGCCGGTCTTCCGCAACGGCGCATCGCTTCGGAAGCCTGCTTCCGCCCGAAAACGGTCTGCCACCCAGACGGAAGCGCCGGCGTCGCTGATGCAACGCTTGTTCCGACCTCGCTCACGGTGAACGCAGCAATGATGCCCTGCCTCCGTTTCTTGTTCGCGCTGCTGCTGATCGGCTTGGCTGGCTGCTCCACCTCTGGCAGCGGTTCGCCGGCAGCCGACACCCTTTCGGTGTCCGACCCGACCCTCGCGCTTGCCGGCGGCGGTGCGCCGGGCTCGCTCAAAGTGGTGACCGACTTACCGCCGCCATCGGGCACGAGCAACGGGGCCGAAGCCTTGCTCAGCGCCGGCGACACGCTGACGGTCGAGGTTTTCCGCGTGCCCGATCTCACGCGAACGGTGCAGATCGATGCCAGCGGCACGATCGGGCTGCCCCTGATCGGAAACGTGCAGGCCGCCAACAAGACCGTGCGGCAGCTGACCAGCGAGATCGAGCGGCTTTATGGAGCGAGCTACCTGCAATCACCCCAGGTGACGGTTCTCGTGAAAGACTCGATCGGCCAGCGCGTCACCATTGACGGCGAGGTGAGCAAGCCCGGAATCTATCCCGTCGCCGCAGGCTCGACGCTGCTGCAGGCGCTCGCCCAGGCGGGCGGCTTCAAGCCCAATGCCGATCCGAAGAAGATTTACGTCTTCCGCGACATCGGCGGCCGCAAGCTCGTGGCCAATTATGATGTGGGGGAGATTCGCAGCGGCAAGAAGCGTGATCCGCGCATCTATGGCGGCGACACGGTGATCTCGTTCACCTCGCAGTCGAAGGTGGCAATGCAGAACCTCAAGGAGGCGCTCGGTCTCGTGCGTCTGGTGCCGATGGGGCTTTGACATGCCGCTTCCCCGGATGACATAGAAAAGACATGGCGCAACTGCCTGAAGCTCAGGGTTGCGATCGACGGGAAGGCGGTTTTGCTTTCCGTCCTGGTGACCTGAGGGACTGTTTGTTGGCGCCGGCTTCCTCTCACCCGGTGCGTTTGTTGAACATGCGTCAGAAAGCAGGCGCTTGCCGCGACGGCGGCGCGCGCCTTCGCAGTCAAGAAAATCTCCGTTTCACGCTGTCAAACAGGTCGGCCTAAGACGATGCTCGACAGAACCCCTCAAGCCCCGCTCGGCCTTCCAGGCCGCTCGCAGGCGCTCGCCGCCCATTATGATCTGCCGCTGCGGCACATGGGCGGCTATGAGACCGAAGTCGAGACGGAGCGCGACGATTCGCTCAACCCCCTGAAGCTCTTGCTTCTGGCGCTGCATTACCGTTTCCTGCTGCTGACGCTGATCGTGGTCGGCCTCTTCGGCGGGGTGATCTACACCTATATGCAGACGCCGAAATACCAGGCCAGCACGCGCGTCGAGATCATGATGCCCTCGGCTAAGGTGTTCCAGGACATGGAGATGGTGTCCGAGGGCACGGATATGCGGGCCTTCCTGACCGCGCGCGAAAAACTCCGGAGCCGGGCGCTCGCGCAGCGCGTGGCCTTTCAGCTCGGCCTGACCGAGCGCGCCGACTTCCTTTTTCCCAAGCCGGAATTCTCCGTCTTCAACGTGCTGTCGCGCGCATTCGGCCTCCACCATACGCCTGCGGTCGACGAGACCACGCCCGAAACGCGGGAAAAGATCGCGATCGGCCGGTTGCTCGACAATCTGGGCGTCGAGCTCGTCAACAATACGAGCCTGCTTGCCATCACCTATCGCGATCAGAACCGGCAATATGCCGCCGAGATCGCCAACCAGTTCGCCCAGAGCTTCATCGACCAGCGTGTCGACCAGACCAGCCAGACCTCCGACCTCGCGCGGCAGTTCATCCAGGATCAGGTGATCCAGGTGAAGGCGCGGCTGCAGACGGCGGAAAAGGAGCTGGTGGATTACGCCAAGACCGCCCGCATCACTGCGACGGGAGAGGACAGCTCGCTGATCGCGTCCAACATCCAAGAGCTTAACAAGGCTCTGTCGGCCGCCATCCAGGAGAAGCTCGATTCCGGCCGCCTGGTCCAGCAGATCGATGCAGGCCAGGCGCCTTATCTCGAGCAGGTGCTTGAAAGCGATGCGCTCGGCAAACTGCGCTCGGACCTTGCCGTCAAGCGCGCCGAGTATCAGCAGAAGCTCGGCCAGTTCAAGCCGGGCTTCCCCGAGATGGTGCAGCTTCAGGGCCAGATCCGCGAGATGACCGACCAGCTCGCCAAGGGCACCCAGGCCATCGCCCAGTCGATCAAGCTGAAATATCAGGAAGCGACCGCCAAGGAGGAGGACTTGCGGGCCAAGCTTGCCGAGCTTGAGCAAGAGAACGTGGCCTATCAGGACAAGAACATCCAGTACACGATCCTGAAGCGCGAGGTGGATTCGCAGCGCTCACAGTATGACGGGCTGATCAGCAAGCTGAACGATGCCGGCGTTTCATCCGAGCTCCGGACGCAGAACATGTCCGTGGTGGACGCCGCTGTGGCGCCAGGAGCGCCGTTCTCGCCGAGCCTCAGCCGCAACGTGATGATGGCGCTGCTGCTGGCTGGAGTGGTGGGCGCGGCCATCATCTATGTGCTCGAACTGCTCAACAACACCTTCACCAATCCCGAGCAGATCGAAAAGGAGATCGGGCTGTCCGTTCTGGGCATCCTGCCGCGCGTCGAGGAGCGCACCTTCCAGACCGCGCTGCTCGACCAGAAGTCTGGCATCTCGGAAGCCTATCGATCGCTGCGGACCTCGCTCCAGTTCTCCGGCACGGAAGGCGCGCCCCGCACCCTGCTCGTGACAAGCTCCGAGCCTGCGGAAGGCAAGTCCACCACCTCGCTCAAGCTCGCACAGGATTTCGCGGCACTCGGCGCGCGCGTGATCGTGATCGACGCCGACCTGCGCAAGCCCAACCTTCACAGGCTGATATCGCTCGACAATGCGGTGGGCCTCAGCAACATCCTGACCAACACCGTGCGGAAGGAAGACCTTTCCTCCATCATCCGCAAGACGACGACGCCTAATGTGATGGCCATCACCTCGGGCACCATCCCGCCCAATCCAGCCGACCTCTTATCCTCCCCGAAGATGGCGCTGATCCTCAGGGCGCTGTCGAGCAAGTTCGATCTCGTGGTGATCGATGCGCCGCCCGTTGTCGGCCTGTCGGACGCGCCGATCCTGAGCCGGCTCGCTGAAGCCACCTTGTTCGTGATCTCCACCAATCAGGTGACGCGCAAGGCGGCGAAGACGGCGGTCAAGCGGGTCAAGGCGGCGGGCGGCCATGTGGTGGGCGCCGTGATGTCGAAATTCGCGATCAACAAGTTCGACTACAATTATAGCTACAGCTACAAGTATATGAATTATCAGTATTATTCCTATGGCGGCGACAAGGGGGAGAAATCGGATGCAGCCCCGGAAGTCGGAGGCCAGAAGAGTTTGGGCCTGGGCTGGTTCGGCCGTCGTGGTTCTGGCGGCCGTGGTCAGCTCGGCCCAGCAGACGAGCCGGTGGCTGGAGTCTAGCAATCCGCGACTGGCGCGGGCGTTCAATCCGATCAGCAGCCAGGCGGTTGTGGACGACATCCGCGCCCGCGTTCGGGGCAATGAGGCCGTTCCCGGAAGCATTGCCGACGCAGGCTTGAGCTTCAGCCCTGTCGATGCCCGCCTTTACAGCCTCCAAGGTGAGGTCGCATTGCGCGCCGGCGACAAGGAGGAGGCCGCGCGCTTCTTCACGCGCGCGCTGGGCGTGTCCAAGACTGAGCCGCTGGCGCTTCGCCGCATGTTCGCGCTGGCCGCGGAACGGCAGGATTATCGGAGCGCCGTTTCCTTTCTCGACATCTGGCTGCGCCGCTGGCCCGAGCGTTATGAGGGCATCGCGCCGGTCATGCCCGCGATCCTCAGCCAGCCCTCCGGTTACGCTGCCGTTCTCGACCTGCTTCACAGCGGGGTTCCATGGAGTGGTCGCCTTTTGAGCAATCTCAGCAAAGTGCCCGAAACAGGCCCTCTCGCCTATCGACTGGTGTCCGACCTGGATGCCGCGGGTCGACGTCTGCCGGCTGCCGAAAATCGCACGGTGCTCGTCAACCTCGTTGCCGCGAAATGGTTCGAGCTTGGCTATCGCCTGTTTATCCGCTCGCTGGACGAGAGCGAGCGTCCGCTGGCAGGCTATGTGTTCGACGGGGATTTCACACGGGCCAGCACGAGGCGCCCCTTCGAGTGGCTGGCTCACTCCGTTCCCGGGATACAGCTCTCGCTCGGCCCTGCCGAGGGGAAGCCGTCGGGCGCGCGTATCCGCTTCCTGTCCAAGCCCATCAAGCAGGTCGGCTTGCAGCAATGGACCTTTATGCCGCCCGGCCGCTACACGCTCGCGATCCGCTCCTCGGGCAGCGGCCTCAAGCTGCCGAAGGGCCTGTTCTGGAGCCTGCGCTGCAACGGCGCGCAGGAGCTCGCACGTATTCCGGTGGAGGAAAGCAGCTACCGCGACGTGGAAGCAACGGCAGAGTTCACCATCGAGCAGCAGACCTGTCCCCTTCAGAATCTCAAGCTGCAAAGCGGCCTGACCACCGATAGCTGGAAATTCCGCTATGAGGGGCTTCTGGAGATTTCGTCCGTTTCGATCAGGAAGCTTGCCTCGTGAGGCAGACCATCGACAAGCGCAAGAACCTGCTCGGGCTCACCCTGTTTGTTGTTCTGCTGACCGGAGGCGGAGCCGCGCCCGGCATCTGGACGGATACCGTTCTGCAGGTGGCGGTGATGGCGGTTTCCGTTTACTGCCTCGCGACCGCGCCCGAAGAGGCCAGGTCGGTGCCGCCGCTGGTCAACAGGCTGATGCTGCTGATCCTTCTCGTCTCGGCCTATCAGCTTGTGCCTCTTCCGAGCGCGCTCGTGAACATGCTGCGCCCCGAGACCGTGGCCGCGCCTTCGAGCAGCTCGATCGGCTTCCTGACGCTCGATCTCGATCGCACGCTGTCCTGCCTGATCACGGTCGGAACGCTGCTGCTCTTCTTCCGCGCGGTGCTTGAGCTCAGCACCGCCCAAACCGCCAATCTGCTACCGTTCCTGCTCGCCGGCGCCGCGTGCAACGGGCTGATCGCCCTGATCCAGTATTCGGTCACGGAGAAGGTGGAACTGGAAGGCGTGCTTCCCTACACGATCAGGGCCGGCATCTTCGCCAACCAGAACCATTTCGCCACGCTGATGTTCGTGACGATCCCGTTTCTGATCTTCTGGGGCATCTTCAAGGAACGGCTGCTGATGAGCGTCGTCGGCCTGCTCGCGCTTCTGCTTGTGCTGTTTGCGGCCGGATCGCGCGCGGGCATCCTGATCGGGCTCGTGATCAGCGCGGCGTCCTTTCCCATCCTGCGCGTGAAATCACCCCGCTTCGTGCTTGCCGGCTTCGCTTGCATCCTGATCCTTGCGGTGTTTCTTGTCGGCGCATGGTCGCAGTTCGAGCTGCAGCCGCTCGATGCGCAGATCGGCCGCGCGACATTCGCCCGAACCACGATCGACGGAATCCGCGACAACTGGCTGACAGGGGTGGGCTTTGGCGTGTTTCCAGGCGCATACGCTCTTTACGAGCGCAGCGAGGATATCTTCGGCGCCTATGTGAACCACGCCCACAATGAGTATCTGGAGATCGTGTTCGAAGGCGGGCTGCCGGCTGTTATCGCCCTGCTCGCCTTCTTTGCGGCATTGGCGACCCGGCTGCCATTCGTTCTCCGAACGCCGCTCAAGCGCGCCGCCTTCCTGTCGATGTTCTTCATCATGGTCCACTCGGCGGTGGACTATCCCCTGCGGACCATGGCGATCGCGCTTGTTTTTGCTTTTCTCCTTGCCGTCATCTTCCAGGGCGAGGACGAAGGCACTTCAAGAAGTCGAAGGGAAGGGCGCCGTGTGTCGATCCACACGCCTCCCGCTGCCTCAGACGCCGACGCCGCGGACATCCTTGTCCTTGAGCCTCATGATGTAACGCGCGTCTAACGTCGGTTGCCGCGGATCCGACAACGGGTTCGTGGCAATCGAGCCTGCCTTCTGGAACGTTTGGAGTCAGGCCTCGTTCATCCCACCTCGGAGGTGGCGATGGCGCAGGCGGAAACAAAAACGATCCCCATCGTTGCTGAAGAACTGAGCGTTCACACCCGGGCGGTTCGCACGGGACGCGTGCGCGTGGAAACCAATACGGAGCTCGTTGAAGAGTTGGCGGCGGCCGAGCTTCAAACGAGCGAGGTGGAAGTGACACGGATTGCTGTCGGCCGCGAGGTCGATGCCGTGCCGGACGTGCGTATCGAAGGGGACACCACCATCGTTCCTGTGATGGAGGAAGTGCTCTTCGTTCAGAAGCGGCTCGTTCTCAAGGAAGAGTTGCATATCACGCGTCGCGTGGCTTCCGAGTCCGTGGAAGTCCCGGTCACACTGCGAAAGCAGTCCGCGACCGTGACGCGTCTGGACGAGGAGGATTCTCCTGTTCCTTCGGCTTCCGTTTCTTCAGACCCTAAGCCTTCAAACCGAAACAACTCCTAACCCCAGCGAGGACACGATCATGGACGAGACCTACACGAGCACCACCGGTGCAAGCAGTACGCTCACGGCTTTCTTCGACAGCCGCACGGATGCGCAGGAAGCAGCAAGCCGCCTTCGGGATCTCGGTATCCCGGACAGCTCGATCCGGCTGGTGGGCGATGAAACACGCGCGGTCGGCGAGACCTACGAGCGCCGCGACGAAGACAAGGGCTTCTGGGAAAGCCTGTCGGACTTCTTCTTTCCCGAAGAGGATCGCGCGACCTATGCCGAGGGTCTGCGCCGGGGCGGAACGCTTCTCACCGTGACCAGCATTCCATCTGCCCTGTATGATCGCGCGCTCGACATCCTCGATGACGAAGGCTCGGTGGATGTGGACGATAGGGCCACGTCGTGGCGCTCGGAAGGCTGGAGCAGCGACTCCTACGGCGACACGTCCCTCGGGGGCAATTCAGCCGGCGCCGCTGCTGCGTTCCGGGGCACGACGGACCTTGATGCCGCGGACACGAGCAGCACAGGCGCTTACCGCTCCGGCACGGACTTCACCGATACCTCGCTCTCATCCAGCGAGGCGGTGACGGGATCGACTGCGGCCGTGGGTCTGGATACGGCTCATCTCGATACCGGCTCGCGCGCTTCCGGCTTCGCGGGCGATCGCGACGAAGACGTGATCCCGGTGGTGGAAGAGCAGCTCCGCGTCGGCAAGCGCGACGTCAATCTCGGGCGCGTGCGGGTTCGTTCCTATGTCGTGGAAGAGCCCGTCAGCACGGATGTCAACCTGCGAAGCGACAGCGTCTATGTCGAGCGCCGCCCTGTGGACCGCACCTTGACCGGAACGGAAGCTGTCTTCACCGACCGCACCATCGAGGCGGAGGAGCATGCCGAGGAGGCCATCATCTCCAAGGACGCCCGCGTGAAGGAAGAGATCGCGCTTCGTCGCGAGTCGAGCGAGCGGACGGAAACCGTGTCCGACACGGTGCGCCGGACGGAGGTCGAGATCGAGGATGATCGCGACCTTCAGCTCAACCGCGATCGCGACCTGAAGCGCAGCTGACGCTTCTTTTTGACTTGAACTGACGCCCGTCTCGGCCCCGGCCGGGGCGGGCTTTTTCGGTTCTACGCCAGGCTGCGCTGCTGCTGCTCTTGCGTGGGACGAGAACCGGCGGCACATCTCCATGACGGCTTGAGGAGGACAGCTTTGGCGAAACAAAAGATCGCGGTGATCGGCGTCGGCAAGATCGCGGTGGACCAGCATCTCCCGGTGATCGAAAAGAGCAACGACTTCGAACTGGCGGCAACCGTTTCGCTGCGCGGCGTGTCCCACGGCAACCTTCCCGTATTTTCCACGCCTGCCGCGCTCTACGCGGCCATGCCGGAGGTTGGCCTTGTTTCGGTTTGCACGCCGCCGGGCATGCGCCACGGCATCGTGCGGGAGGCGCTGGACGCGGGCAAGGACGTGCTGATGGAGAAGCCGCCCACGCCGACCATCTCGGAGCTGGGGGACCTCGTCGACCGCGCTTCAAGAGCCGGCCGCGTACTGTTCCAGACCTGGCATTCGCAATACAACGCGGCCGTCGACGAGGCGCGGAAAATCCTTGCTGCGGAGGGCTTGGCTGCGCTCCGGATCGACTGGCGCGAAAGCGTGCGCAAGTGGCACCCCGGGCAGGAATGGGTGTGGCAGCCGGGCGGCTTCGGCGTCTTCGACCCCGGCATCAACGCGCTGTCGATCCTGTCCAAGATTACGCCGGTTCCGCTTTTCGTGGAAAGCGCTACGCTCTCCTTTCCCGCCAATCGCCAAACGCCGATCGATGCTGCGATCCGCTTCAAGACGGGCGAGGACGCTCAGCCCGAGGTGAGGGCTCACTTCAACTGGCTGGAAGAAGAAGGCGAGGTGTGGACGATCACAGCGCGAACGGGAAGCGGGCGTGAGCTGTCGCTTGAAAAGGGCGGCACGGTCCTGCAGATCGACGGCGCCACAACCATTTCAGCGCCTTCGGAGGAGTATGAGCGCATCTACGAGCATTTCGCCGAACTGCTGACGCGCCGCGAGAGCCATGTCGAGGATACGCCGCTGCGCTGGGTCGCCGATGCGTTCCTGCTCGGAAAACGGGAAACGTCTGAGAGTTTCGACTGGTAGCGCGAAGAGTATCAGCTCTCAGGCGACGCGGGCCGGTCGAAACTCTCGCGTGGCGTCAGCCTCGCGTTTCGCAATGGCAACCATTGCATCGAGCGCCTGCGCACGGGACCAACCCGCGAGTTCCGCCCTGTCGACCAACTGCATCAGCGCCGGCTCAAGCGCTTCCTCGCATTCCGGTCCGCCATTGTGATGTCCACGCTGTGGCGGATAAATTCTTCTCATGATCTCTTCCCCACTTGCCTCGGCTCCTGGAATTACTTGAGTATCCTGAAAGTTTCGCGGGTCTCGACTCCATCTTCCGCCGTGGTCAATGCTGCGTTAAGGCTGTTGAACTGCCCGATAGACTTTGCCCGCCCCCGCTCCTGTTCGGGACGCTCGGTTCCTCAGGGAACCTTGAAAGCGCGGCCAAGTTCATCGCATCAATCTGGTGGAGCAATCTCGTCATGCGTCCAAGCCGTGAAATCCTGGCGATCCTCGTCGTGGTGGTGCTCGCCGCCCTTGCGTGGACAGTCCATGCCTATGTGATCGATCCGCAGCTCAGCACGGCGCCGGATGAAAAGGCACTGCAGCAAAACCCCGGCGGCACGGCGGCGCCCGCCCAGCAGGTCGCGCCGGCCGGCACAAACGGCAACCCCAGCGAACCGACCGCACCGGCAAACGGTTCCACGCAGAACTAGGCGCGCACGAACTGCGCCTTGGCGTATCCGCGCCTCGATTGAGGGGCGTTTGAAATCCGGCGGCGAAAAGCGCTAGACGGTGTGCACAGCACGGTGCAACCGGGAGCTCAGCGTGGTTTCGTTCTTTTCCCCCTACCGGCATGAATTCGTCCGCATCGCCGCCGGCGTGCCGCGGGTCGATGTCGCCAATCCGCGATTCAATGCGGACGAGACGCTTCTCCTCCTGCGCCAGGGTGACGAACAGCGCATTGCTGTGATGGTGTTTCCCGAGCTCGGCCTGTCCTCCTACGCGATCGACGATCTGCTGCATCAGGACGCGCTGCTCGATGCCGTGGAAGCAGCGATCGGGCGACTGCTCGCCGAGAGCGCCGCGCTGTTTCCCGCCTTCGCGGTCGGCGCCCCGGTTCGCGTCGGGCACAGGCTCTACAACTGCGCGGTCATCATCCATCGCGGGCGCATCCTAGGCGTGGTGCCCAAATCCTTTCTGCCCAATTATCGCGAGTTCTACGAGAAGCGCCACTTCACGCCCGGCGTCGGCGCGCAGGGCGGGGAGGTGCGGCTTTGCGGAAGGGAGGTGCCCTTCGGCACGGATCTTCTGTTTCGCTCGACAGGCTCTTGCCCCTTCACCTTCCATGCGGAGATCTGCGAGGATGTCTGGGTGCCCCGGCCGCCCAGCACAGAGGCCGCAATGGCCGGTGCTGAGGTGCTGCTGAACCTGTCGGCGAGCAACATCACCATCGGCAAGGCCGAGGCGCGTCACCTTCTTTGCGGCTCCCAGTCGATGCGCTGCGTGGCAGCCTATGCCTATGCTGCTGCGGGGCCGGGCGAATCCACCACCGATCTCGCCTGGGACGGCCATGCGATGGTCTATGAGAACGGCGCGCTCATGAGCGAGACGGAGCGCTTCGCGGTCGATCCCACCATGGCGGTGAGCGACATCGATCTCGGCCGACTGCGGCAGGAGCGGATGCGGACGGGAAGCTTTTCCGACTGCGCTCGCGCAAATGCTTCCGCGCCTTGGCGCACGGTGGAGTTCGCGCTCGACGCGCCGGAAGAGTCGCTTCCACTCAAGCGCCGGATCGAGCGCTTTCCTTATGTGCCTTCCGATCCGGCCAAGCTCGCGGAAAACTGCTTCGAGGCCTACAACATCCAGGTGCAGGGCCTGGCCAAGCGGCTAGAGGCGACAAACACAAAAAAGGTCGTGATCGGCGTGTCGGGCGGGCTCGATTCCACCCATGCGCTGATCGTCTGCGCGCGCGCCTTCGACCGGCTCAAGCTGCCGCGCGAGAACATCATGGCCTTCACCATGCCGGGCTTCGCGACCGGCGAGGCGAGCAAGTCCTATGCCTGGGGGCTGATGCGCGCGGTGGGTGCCACCGCCGAAGAGATCGACATCCGCCCGGCCGCCCGCCAGATGCTGGCGGACATGCGCCACCCCTTCGCGAAGGGCGAGGCGGTGCACGACATCACCTTCGAGAATGTTCAGGCGGGCTTGCGCACCGACTATCTGTTCCGCCTCGCCAACCATCACAAGGGCATGGTGGTGGGCACGGGCGACCTGTCGGAGATCGGGCTTGGCTGGTCTACCTATGGCGTGGGCGATCACATGTCGCACTACAACGTCAACGCGTCCGTGCCGAAGACGCTGATCCAGCACCTGATCCGCTTCGTCGGCAATTCGGGCGAGGTGGACGAGCAAACCGCCAAGCTGCTCGAAACGATCCTGTCGGCCACCATTTCGCCCGAGCTCGTGCCGGCCAAGGAAGGCGAACCCGTGCAATCCACTGAAGCCTCGGTCGGGCCCTATGCGCTGCAGGACTTCAACCTGTTCCACGTGTCCCGCTTCGGCTTCGTGCCCTCTAAGATCGCCTATCTGTCGTGGAATGCGTGGAGCGCCGAGGGGCAGGCTAACCAGGTCGCGCTGGGAGGCCCGGCTGCGGGAGAAGCGATCGCCTATCCGCTTTCCGAGATCAGGAAGTGGCTGAAGCTGTTCCTGTTTCGCTTCTTCACCGTCAGCCAGTTCAAGCGTTCGGCTATGCCGAACGGCCCCAAGATTTCGTCCGGCGGCTCGCTTTCGCCGCGCGGCGACTGGCGCGCGCCATCGGATTCGCACGCGGATCTGTGGCTGGAAGAGCTGGAAGCCAACGTGCCCGAGCGCGAGGACGCCTGACACCGCCTCGGCAGTATGGCGAGCTGCTCAAACGCTTAACAGGCCTTGTCTAGCCTAGCTAACCGGCTTCCTGTCGCCTTTGCGAAGAAGAAGCCACGCGGCAATGCCGGCGACGCCGAGCACCCCGGCGGTCGCAAGCACCCTTAGATGCAGTTTTCCTGCCGTGTACAGGCTGTGTCGGCGCCCACTCTGCTCTCCCGACCGTTCGTGCCGACTGTTTTCCGGGTGGAAGAGCGCGCCTTGGCCTTCATGCGGCCGATCCGGCAGCGAAAGGGTCGGAATGATGAAACGTGCCAGGCGATCCAGGATCGCAGGAAAGTGGGTGCCGAGCAGCACTTGAGCGCGACCGGCGCCGCCGACGGTGATCGTTCGGCGTGGCGTCTCGGCGGCAGCAAGGATAACATCCGCCACGAGTTCGGGATCGTAAAGCGGCTGCGGCACCTGCGGCTTGCCCTCGATATGCACTGCGGCACGCTGCGCGATCGGCGTGTCGATGCCCGACGGCTTGATCAGCGTCACCGAAACTGGCGCATCATCTGCCACAAGCTCCATGCGGAGCGACTCGATGAAGCCCTTCACCGCATGTTTGGAGGCCGCGTAGGCACCCAGGATCGGGGAGGGCACATCGGCCGCGATCGAGGCCACCGTAATCAGCGCGCCACCACTTCGGCGAAGGTGCGGTAAGGCCGCAATCGAGCCGTTGACCACGCCGAAATAATTGGTGCGGAACATGCGCTGGTGCTCGTCAAGCGGCGTGGCGGCGAGCTTGGCGTAGATCGCGGTGCCCGCATTGTTCACCCAGCTGTCGATGCGACCCCAGAGCGACACAGCTTTGGCGGCGGCCGCCTCGACTTGCTCCGCCTCGCCGACATCCGCGGCGTGATACGCGGCCATGCCTCCTGCCGCTTCGATCTCCTGAACCGTGGCTGCGAGCGCCTGCTCGTTTCGGGCCACAAGAAGCACCCTTGCGCCGCGCGCGGCCAAGCGCTTTGCGGTCACCAGTCCGATGCCCGAACTTGCGCCGGTGATGACCACCACCTGCTCGGATAAAGGCTTCAGCTTGATCGACATGCGTTCCGGTCTCCGTGACGCCGTTCAAGGGCGGTCGCGGCGGGCGGTTCCTCGACTTTCGTTATTTCCCCTTTCGTTCACGCCGATATGTTCTGGCTGATAATGATTGCCCAATGAAAGGAGGAAGGTCGGGCATGGTTCAGATGCAGATGGAGGGGTTCGTGGCCCGGCAGACGGGCGCCGTCGATCGGTTGCCTTTGTTCAGATCGGCGATGCAGCTTGGCTTCGAATGCGCCGCGATCACCTGGCCGCGTGGGCCTTGGAAAAACAGGCGTCAGGACATGCAGGAAGGCACGGGCCATCTCGGCGAGGCCGTGCGCGCGCATTATGAGGCGGGCAAGGCGCTCGGCGTTCTCACCTTCCGCTCCGGCATTCCCTGGCACAAGGTTTTGCTTCCCGGTCGCTGGGAGGAGGCGCCGATCAATCGCGCTTTCCGTATCGCGGCGGAAGCCGATGTCGAGGTGATATGGGACCTCGTCCACTTCGGCTTTCCGCTCGGCGTGTCACCCGCCGACCCGTTCTTTCCCGAACTGCTTTCCGAATTCGGCCGGCGTGTCGCGCGGACGGCCAAGGAATACGGTCAGCCTCTCTGGCTTTGCGTGATCAACGAACCGACGATCACCGCCCATTTTTGCGGCCAGATCGGCCAGTGGGGGCCCGCGCTCCGCCGGCAAGGGCAATCGCTCAAGCGCAAGCTGGTCCGTGCACAGATCGAAACGATCAGGGCGGTGCGCGCCATCAATCCCGACGCGCGCTTTCTTCACACCGACCCTTATACCGGCCCCAAAAGCTTCGAAACGGAGGCGCTCGACTGGCTGACGGGCCGAAGCGAGCCGAAGCTCGGCGGCTCGGAAGAGTTCCTGGACGTGCTGGGCATCAACCATTTTCCCCATTTCGGCGGCCCGCGCATTGCCGCCAACATCGTGGCGCTGGGTGAGCGGTATCGTCGGCCGATCCTGCTCGCCGAGACCAGCCTGCACCAAGGTCATCCCAAGCATACAGGCTACTCAGACAGGGGAGCCTGGCTGCGCTACGTCGTCGACCAATGCGCAAGCGCGCGCAAGCGAGGCGTGCCTGTTCAAGGCGTCTGCTGGTACCCCGCGATCGACAGCCCGGCCTGGAATGGTCGTCGCGGACAGTTCTGGTCGCACGGCCTGCTCCGGCCCGACGGCGCGCTCGATCAATCTCTGGCGGACGCAGTCCGCGAGCTGGCGCCTTTCGCATCGTCCCTTACGTCCTAAGCGGACGAGATGCGGGCGCGCCTCGCTCTTTGCGTGCCATTCTCAATTCCAGCTGCTGGAGCATTCCCGATCGGAGGCGAATATCCGATAGCGCGTTGCCCCTCACCCATGCGAGGAGCGGCCAGGGAGGCGAGATCGGTGACCACTTCAGTGCCGCGCGCAAAGGAAAATCTGCGCAAGGGGGTCGCCTTTACCCTTCTTGCCATCTTTCTCTTTGCCACCCAGGACGCGACGTCCAAGTTCCTGGTGCAGGGCTTTTCTCCCTTCCAGATCGCGATGATGCGCTTCTGGGCCTTCTGCCTGATGTCGCTTGTTCTCGTGATGCGAAAGGGTCAGGTGCTTGGCGCATTCCGGTCTCGCGCGCCGGGCGTTCAGGTGCTCCGGGGTCTACTGCTCGTCGTGGACATCTGGTTTTTCATGATCGCGGTTCGAACCGTGCCGCTCGCTGAACTCCAGGCCATCATGCTGGTTTACCCGCTGATCGTCACGCTCGCGGCGATCCCGCTTCTGGGCGAGAAAGTGGGTATTTTCCGCTTCAGCGCGGTTTTCGCCGGCTTTCTCGGTGCACTTGTCATCGTGCGGCCGGGTGGGCTGCCTTTCGACCAGGGCGCTATTGCTGGGCTCGGCTCTGCAGTTTGTTATGCGATCTATCTCGTGCTGACGCGGCGGGTGGCCGGCACCGACCCTTATGAGACCAGCATGCTTTACGTCGGCGTGGTGGGGTTGATCCTGACAACAACCGTCGGCGTATTTTTCTGGCAGACTCCGGACTGGTTCTCGTTTCTTTTGATCTTCTATATCATGAGCACCGGCTGCGTGGCGCATGGGCTGATCATGCTGGCTCTCGCCGCCGCGCCTGCAAGCACGCTCCAGCCGTTCAACTACACGGCTCTGCCATGGGGCATCCTGTTCGGCTATCTCGTCTTCGGGCAGTTGATCGATCCGGTATCCCTTCTCGGCGCAGGCCTGATCGTGGCTGCCGGCATGGTCGTGATCGCGCGCGAGCGGTTCAAGAAGGCACAAGCCCTTCGGACGGATGCCTCGCCCGGCGGCTAGAAGACTTTGCCTGACGGTTTTTTGGTCGATCGCAAACCGGAACGGTAAAGGCTTCTCACGACGCCTGATTAAAAAGGGCGGCGCGGGTGCCGCCCTCTCCAGCAATGGCATTGCGCGCGAGGGCCGTGCCGTCAGGCCTGCTCGTCCAGCCAAACCATGAAGTAATCCAGTTCCTGGGTGGGATGGGTGCGGTAGTTCTTCAGCGCCGCCACGGAGTGAGTGTAGAGCTTGCGCCAATAGGGCTGGATCAGAATGCCTGAATCCTGGAGGATCTGCTCCACATCCTTCATCAGTTCCTTGCGCTTGTCGACATCGGCGGTGGCGAGCGCCGTGTTGAGCTTAGCGTCGAAGTCCGGGTTGGACCACGCCGCCTCGTTCCAGGCTTCGCCCGTGCGATAGGCGAGCGAGAGAACCTGCACGCCGAGCGGGCGCATGTTCCAGTTGGTCATCGAGAAGGGGTACTTGGTCCAATCGTTCCAGAAGGTCGAACCCGGCAGAACGGTGCGCTTGATCTTGATGCCGGCGTCGCGGATCTGGGCCGCGATCGCGTCGCCCGTGTTCTTGTGCCAGTCCTCATCCACCGTGATCAGCTCGTGCTCGAAATCGGCCTGGCCGGCTTCGGCCATCAGCGCCTTCGCCTTTGCCGCGTCGCGGGACTTTTTCGGCAGCGGATAATATTCAGGATGGATCGGGCAGACATGGTGGTTTTCCGCCGGTTCGCCCGCATTGCCATAGCCGAGCTGGAGCACCACCGCATTGTCCACGGCCATCTGCAGGGCCTGGCGCACGCGCTGATCGTCATAGGGCTTGTTGTTCAGGTTGGTGCGCGCCACGATGGTCGCGGCCGTCACCGTCTCGCCCTTGACGAGGTCGAGCCCGTCCATGATCGACACATAGTCGGCGGTGGTTTCGTAGTTGGTGTGAACCTCGCCCGACTCGAAGGCCGAAACCATCGCCGACGGATCGGTGCCGTAGTCGATGAACTCGACCCCGTCGAGATGCGGTTCGCCGCCCCACCATTTGCCGTTCTGGCGCCGCTTCACGACGACCTTCTGGCCGACATCATAGGAAACAAGCTCGAAGGGCCCGGTGCCGATCGGGCAAGCGGTGAAGGTCGCGCCCTTTTCGTCGAAGGAGCGGTGCACGACCAGCGCGGGATAATCGGTGAGATTGGGGATGATGGAGATGTCGGGCTGGGTCAGCGACAGCTTCACCGTCATGTCGTCGACCTTGGTGACCGCGCCCTCGCGCATCTTGCCCGTTTTCTCGTCGAGCAGGGTGCCCATGCGGCTGCTCATGGAGTTGCCTTCGGCAGCCTTGTCGCACCAGCGCCCGAAATTGTAGATCACGTCATCGGCCGTGAAAGCATCGCCATTGTTCCACGTCGCGCCGGGGCGCAAGTGGAGCACATATTCGGTGGCGTCGTCGTTGACCTCCCAGCTTTCCAGGAGGCGACCTTCAAACGTGTAATCGTAGGTGTATTTCACCAGCGGCTCCAGCGTTTGGCGCTGTGCGTTGGCGATCTCCGCCCAGTCGGCGGTGCGGGGATCCTTGGGATCCTTGATGAACATCGCGACCTTCAGCACGCCGCCCTTCTTGGGCTCGCCTTGCGCGAAAGCGGGCGCGGGAGCCGCGAGGCCGATCATGCCATAAGCCATGGCAGTGGATGCGCCGAAGGCGCTTGCCATTGCGAGAAACTCGCGGCGGTCCATGCGCCCGGCCTGCACGGCTTCGGCGGATGTCCAGATGTGATCAGGGACCTGATCCCCGTTGCTGCGGTAGAATGCCATTGGTCACCTTCCCATTTCTTGTTGCTGGGAGCGTGTCGGACCTCGAGGCTCCCGGATCCTTCGATCAGGTCCCATCCTGACCGTGAGCTGGAGTAGTCCATCCCAATCCTGCCCTCATGGCAAGCGGCAGCCACGATAATGTGAAGCCTCGCCTGGAAGCAGTCTTCAGGAAGGGGCCGCTCCGCCCTCGCGGGTCCGTCGCGCGACGAAATCGGCGACAGCCTCGCCTCGGGCCATTCCGGATGGCGGCGGCTCGGAGGTTTCCAGCACCTTCTTCCAGATGCCGTTCGCGCGCATCGTGGCCGTGCGCGCGCCGTCTTCCGACCACTGGCCGAAATTGCGCCAGTCCGAAACCAGCGGCTCGTAGAAGGCGGTCCGGTAGCGCGACATGGTGTGTGCCGAGCCGAAGAAGTGCCCGCCCGGCTCCACCTCGGCGATCGCCTCGTAGATGCCCGACAGGTCGGGTTCCGATGAAAGCATGACCTCCGCCATCATCTGAAGCATCTCGACGTCGAGGATGAATTTTTCGAGCGATGCCGACAATCCGCTTTCGAGCCAGCCGGCCGCATGGATCATGACGTTCACACCCCCCATCAGTGCGCCCCAGGCGGAGTTGAGGTATTCATAGGTCGCCTGCGCGTCCGGCGCGTTGGAGGCGGTCGCCGCGGAACCGCGCCATGGCAGGCCGACATGACGCGCGAGCTGACCCGCGCCGAAGGCCGCCCGAACGAATTCCGGCGTGCCGAAGGCGGGCGAGCCCGAACGCATGTCCACGTTGGACGTGAACGAGCCATAGACGACAGGCGCGCCCGGCCGCGCCAGTTGCGCGAGCACGATGCCGGCCAGCGCTTCGGCATGCTGAAGTGTCAGCGCGCCGGCAATCGTCACGGGCGCCATGGCGCCGGCCAGGGTGAAGGGCGTGATGATGGACATCTGCCCCGCGCGGGCGAAATCGATGATGCCCTG
This sequence comes from uncultured Mesorhizobium sp., assembly GCA_963522145.1. GTDB lineage: Bacteria > Pseudomonadota > Alphaproteobacteria > Rhizobiales > Rhizobiaceae > Mesorhizobium_B. The sequence continues at coordinate 69,263 of CAUQXI010000001.1, forward strand.
GCACATGGGGCCATCCAGCTGGCGCGGCGAGTTGGTGTTGACCACCGTGTAGCACCACGGCTTCGCGGCGAATGCCTCGTCGCTCAGTCCATAGGCCATGCGGATCATGGCGAACACGTCGAGCGCCTGCGCCTGTCCGCGAGAATAAATGAAGACTGGCTTGTCGCTCAGGGCAAGCTGGTATTCAGCCTGAATCAGATGGCGCAGCTCGACCGGGACATCCTGCGGCTCGACGCTCGCCCCCTGCATGTGCAGCACGTCGAAATGCTGCGACAGGCGGATGAAGTTGCGCATCTCCGCCGCCGTGCCCGGGCGCTTTCCCCGATCGATGTCGGTAACGTTCGGCGGCCCTCCCACACATATGAAGGCCGCGTGCCTGCCGCCGATCTCGACATCACGGTCCGCGCTCGCACCGGCGAGAGTTAAAAGGCCCGGCGCATTCTCCAGAGCCTGTTCGACCATCCCGCGATCGATGAACACGGTCCCGGAAGGGCGGTCGAGCCTGGCCCCTCCCTGGACAAAAAGCGCGGCCGCCTCGTCATGGAGCACGCGAATGCCGAGATTTTCCAGCACGCGCAACGCAGTGTCGTGGATCGTTGCGATCTGATCGTCGGAAAAGCTGCGCTGGAACTCGAACGGATTGCGGAGCCTGCGATAGGCGGGCTTGCCGGGGCTGACGCCGGCCTGCCTGCCTTCGCGGCGACCCCGCTTTGCCCCCCGCTCCATCGTGGACATGCCGTCCCCCACCCCGCCCGACCGTGCAGACCGTGCATCCTCTCTTCTCCCGCAGCCCGGCGATGCCAGGATGGCGACCTGCCACAACGGAAGAAGCGTCAGCTTTGATGGGATGAGACCTTAACCTCTGCCACCGCATGGAGGGCCGGAGGATTCTTTGGGGCGGGTGCCTCAAGATCCAGATCGGGGCGGGTGACAGGACATCATGACGTTGAAGCCTGGAACGTCGTCATCGCCAAGCAGAAAGCCGGGCAGCCCGAAATCCCTGAGCGGGGTCATTGCCCTTTATCTCGGCCGGCGCGAGCGTGCCCGCTGGCCTGTCTCGGTCGCTGCTGCCGTGCAGGCCATCCGCGCCGTCTTGCCCGATTGCGACCTGGACGATGGAGAACTGGCCGATCTCGTCGTCATCGCTTCCATCGAGCGGAAGCTGAGCGTGGCTTTCGACTTCGATCTCCTGAAAGCCTCGTGAGCACGGTGGCCGTCGCGTCGACGCGTCTGCCGTGCTGTGCGGGAGCTGCGTCGGAACGGGAAGATGTTTCGCCAATCAGCCGCCACGTCGGCCCATGAAGCGCTCCGCCGCTTTGCTCCACCAGACGAAGTAAAGAGGGCCGATCTTCCGGCAGGCCAGGTTGGTGCGTTCGATCTCGCGCAGGGTTCGGCGCGTCTTGATCTTGAGTGTGCCGCCGGGAAGTCGGAGCTGCAATTTCATGCTTGGAAAAACCTTCGGATGAATATCCGAAACACGAAATCGTCGTGCGAAGAGTTTCAGTCCAGGATGGTTCTTGCAAATCTCCAGGCCGGATGTGTCTGCGAAACCTGGCCTGCCTGGCTTGGTTCTGCCCGCCGCTGCCGTTAAGGATCGGCTTTCCGAAACAGGGCCAACTCCGGCATGGGCGGCATGCTTGTTGCGATCGTCGGACCGAGCGGGGCCGGCAAGGACACGCTGATCCTCGGCGCGCGCGAAACCCTGCGTGACGATCCTCGATTCGTGTTTTGTCGTCGTGCGGTCACCCGGCACTCATCCGACGCGGAGGATCACGACACATTGTCGCCGGAGCGCTTCGCGGCTCTCAGGTCGGAGGGTGCATTCGCCTTGGCGTGGGAGGCACATGGACTGTCCTATGGCATTCCCCGCGCGGTCGAAGCCGATCTCGCCTGCGGCCGCGTCGCGGTATGCAACCTTTCCCGCCGGGTGCTAGCCGATGCACAGGCGCGCTTTTCCTTGCGCATCGTGCTGGTAACCGCGCCCCGTGCGATACTGCGCGAGAGACTGCTCGCGCGGGGCCGCGAAACACCTTCGGAGGTCGATCGCCGCCTCGATCGTGAGGCCGGCCCGGCGCTTCCTGCCCATCTTACGCTTGTCAATGTCGAGGCGATCGAGCTTCAGGTGAGAACGCTGGCCGCATTCCTGCGCGATCTCGCGGATGAAGCAAGCGGCGCGCGTGCGGAGTCGTTATAAGCCTTGAAGGAGCGGCCCGACGCCAGAAGGGTATGGCGCCGGGCACCGGGCCGCGCGTAACCCCTCCACGCGCCCTGTGCCTGATACGAGGCTCGCCCGCGCTTAGTTTCAGTTCCGACGACAGTCATGTCTCGTATGCCCGATCCAGGGCGTGCCTCGCCTGCTCACCTCGCATCGAGAAAAGTGCTTCCGGCAAAGGCCAGCACGGTGTCGAGCACCACGCCGCCATCGCCGATCGCGATGCGGTTCTCCAATGCGTTGCGCGAAATCCTGAAAGCATGTTCGTGCTCCGCCATGGATGCGGACAGGTTTGAAAAGCCCATCTGCCATTCGCCAAAGGCGCGGCTCGCGCTTTCCAGCTCCATCATCGTCATCACATTGCGATGGCGCGCGTCGAGGCCGATCTTGTTGAACAGCTTGCGAACGATGGCCCGCTCGCCTTCCAGGAGCTGGAGGAACACGCGATCCGCATAAAGCAGCATGCCAGAAATGCCGAGGCGGCCATTGTTCCGGCGCGAGGCATCGAGAATGGTCCGTATCTCCGCCTCGCCCATCTGCGCGGTCGCACCGCTCACATAAAGCAACTGGAACACCATTCGATCGTCATCCATTCCCGGGAGGCGAAAAGGGAACATGCCTGCCAGAAACGAAGATTCCGTTGAGTCAAGGGCCGCTCCTGACGGAATCGCTCTGAGGACCACCGCTCATGAATTGGCTGCTCAAAGCTCGATTTCAACGTTGGTCGCGAGTGTTGCAGTTTTGCACTAACAGGCGTCGCGATCATGGGCTACATACACCTCAGATTTCGAGAGGGACCAATCATGAAACTCACACTTGCAACACTCGCTTCCGTTCTCGCACTGACGGTTGCATCCCAGGCTGCCGATGCGGTGGTCGAAGAAGCCGCTCCGATGCCGATGGAAGAAGGCTTCAGCTGGACTGGCTTCTATGTCGGCGGCTTCGGCGCCATCACCGCTGGCGACCGTGACTTCACCGCTAACGACATCATCGGCACCGACGACGGTGGTGAAGATCTTGACGTGAGCGTCACCAATTCGGGCGGTCTTTTCGGTGGCCAGATCGGTTATGACTGGCAGATGGGCAACTTCGTCGTGGGTGCGGTGGCGGATATCGCCTACTCGACCGACGAAGCTGAGATCTCATTCGACCTGGGCGGTATCACCGACGGGGAGGTTTCTTCTGAGCTGCAGTACCTCGGCACCGTTCGCGGCCGCGTCGGCTATGCTATGGACCGCGCTCTGTTCTACGCCCACGGCGGCTTCGCTTATGGCGAGATGGAGTACAATGCGGAACTCGGTGGCGGCAGCGCTGACATCGACGATCAGAACAAGACGGGCTATGTTGTCGGCGCGGGCATCGAATATGCCTTCACCAACAACATTTCGTTCCAGACCGAATACTCCTTCGTTGATCTGGGTGAAGACGAAATCAATATCGACGGTGCCGATGGTCTCGACCTCGATGAGGACGTGCAGTTCCACACCATCAAGGCTGCTGTGAACTTCCGCTTCTGATCTCTGGTCAGAGCCAAGCATTCAAGCCCGCTCCGGTTCGTCCGGAGCGGGCTTTTCTGTTTCGGAGACTCCGCATTGCTCAAATGCGCTTCGCTGCGCGCGGGCGGGGTGGCTCTCGGCAAAGGATTGCTGAAACCCACGCCAAGAAGCTCCGACGTACGAATGGGCAGCCAGGGCATGCGGTAAGTTCAAGCGGCAGAAACTATAAGCTCACGATCCGCCGCGCTTTGTTTCCTACTACCGCCGATGACACGAACAAGGCGCGCCCAAGCATCAGCCTCGGCGCATCATCGTTTGAGAGAAGCTCTCGGCGATCGCGAGCACCGCTGCATGGATCGGGCCGGCAGTGAGGCTAGGCATGACCGAGGCGTCGACGATGGACAGATTGTCGAGGGCCTTGAAACGCAGGTCGGCATCGACGACGGCGTCCGCATCCTTGCCCATCCTGCACGTGCCGCAGGGATGGTGGTGTGTGATGACCGCCTGCGCGATGAAGTCATCGATGGCGGCCGGGCTGTCGAGGGCGCCTGGCAGGAGCTCGCGCTCGCGCCACTCGGCGAGTTCTTCCCGGTGCCCGATCGACCGTGCTGCTTCGAGGGCGCGGCGAAACAACACCCGATCCTGTTCGGTTTGCAGATAGGCCGGATCGATGATCAGCCGGTGTTCGAGCTCCGGCCCGCTGATGCGCACGCTGCCCCGGCTGCTCGGATGGGTGATCCCGAACAGAAGCGTGTAGGCGGTGCCGGCGGCGGGCGCCGTGAAGGCCTCCGAAACGATCGGCGCGACGCCGCAGCCGACGACAATCTCGGGCTGACCGGTACCGGCGAAATCGCCGGCCCGCATATAGGCCATGGATTCGGAATGCTGGAGGCGTGAGGGCGGAACCGGCTTGCGCGCCGCGTAAAGGTTGCCCGCTCCCAACAGGTGGTCCTGAAGATTGCGGCCGATCGCGGGCACATCGATCACGCAGCGGACGCCAGCGGCATGGAGCACATCTCGCGGGCCGATGCCCGAGCGCATCAGCAAGGCCGGGCTTTCCAGCGCGCCGGCGCAGAGAACGACTTGGTCAGTGGAAATTTCGGCGGCGCCCTGATTTCCGAGCACTTCGAGGCCGCGCACATGGCTGCCGTCGAAAATCAGCCGTCGCACCTGCGTTCCCGTGAGGATCGTTAGATTGGCACGCGCTCGAACAAGCGGCGTCAGCCAGGCGTCCGCCGCCGTCACCCGCCGCCCGTCGCGAATGTTCAGCGAGTTCGGCGTCACGCCGATCATCGTGCCGCTGTTATGGCCGCGGAGGCGCGGCAGGCCCAGCGATGCGCCGGCTTCGATGAAGGCGCGCGTGACCGGACTGACCTCTTCCTCTGGCATGTAAACCGGCATCGGCCCATCCTTGCCATGGATGCCGTCACCGCCGAGCGGATGGTTTTCGATGGCCTGGAAGGCAGGCAGCAATCCCTCCCAGCTCCACCGGCGATCACCTGTGGCCTCGCTCCACCTCTCATAATCCAGCGGATGGCCGCGCATGTAGCCCATGGCATGCAGGCAGCTCGATCCGCCGATGAGCTTGCCGCGCGCCCAATGGTGCACGCGGCCCGCGGTTCCAGCCTGAGGCGCGGTGCGATAATCCCGGTCATAGGCGCGGCCCTGCAGCGCCGGCCATGCGGCCGGATTCCAGATGTCGGGATCGGTCGCCTCTGCCCCGGCCTCGATCAGCAGGACGCGACGTAATGGATCTTCGCTCAGCCGTGCTGCCAGCAGCGCGCCTGCGGAACCGCCGCCGACGATCACAAGATCGGCGCTTGTTTCGCGATCTTCCGCGGTTCTGGTCATCGCCACCTCCTGACGGACACTGATTTCGGCGGCAGGCATGAGCGGCAGCGCGATGACGAGGGAGCCGGATTCCTCATCCGGACCAGGCTATCCAGGGCAGCGGAAACTCATGTTCCGCCGTCCATGGATTTCTTGGCTGCGGCCTTCGCCTTGAGGACGTGCTTCCGCGAGGCCTTGCGCGCGGCTTTCTCGTCGCCCGCGGCAATGGCCTGAAAAATCTCACTCATTTCCCGGAGGCTGCTTTGCGCCCTGCCTTCCAGCGACATCGATCGGCCTCGAAAGAAGCTGATCCTGGCTAGTAGTCCGCGATGGACTTCCTCCAGGATCGGATTTCCGCAATTTGCGAGGATGATCGAATAGAATTCAGCGGCGCTCGCAACCAGAGCCGAACCGTCCTTGCTCGATGCCGCCTTTTCAAATGCGGAGAGCGAGCTTTCCAGAGCCCCCAACTGCGCCGGGGAAATCCTTGAGGCGCAACGCCCCACGGCCTCGACCTCGAGCAGTTCCCGGACCTCGTAGATGGCCGTCGCTTCCTCCCAGGAGAGCGCGGGAACCGACGGCCCGCGATTGGGCACGATCTCGATCAGCCGCTCCGCCTGAAGGCTGCGCAGGGCCTCCCTCAATGATGGGCGGCTGACGCCGAGCTGCAAGCAGAGCTGACTCTCGACAAGGCGGCTTCCCGGTTGGAACATTCCGGAAAAGATAGCCAGCCGCAACTTGTCGACGGTTTCCTGCTGCACCGTCCGCGGCGAGACGCGCAGATTCAGCCCTGGCAGCATCGTTCCCCTCTCGGGAATTGGTGTTCGCAACGCCGCTCACGATAAGCCATGTGCATGAGGTTGGACAGCGGGGTCGCAAAAATTGTCAGAGAAAAAGATTGAAAGAATGTCTGACAATCCGGTTGACGAGATCGTCGTTTATGTGATCACTTTCGCTCAACAAGGCGATGGCGAGAAGGGAGCTCGGACATGCCGGAACGCTTATCCTTCAGCCGCGCCGGCTCGCGGCGTACCGACACCGGCCGCATCACGCTGAACCTGCGCGAGATGGGCTCCGGCCCGTTGATGCTGTTCTTCCATGGCATCACCGCCAACTCGGCCACTTTCGAGCCGCTGATGGCGCGGCTCGCCGATCGCTTCACGACAATCGCCGTGGATCAGCGGGGGCATGGGCAAAGCGACAAGCCGGATGTCGGCTACGAGGCGGATGACTATGCGGAGGATATCGCCGGCCTGATCCGCGCGCTCGACCGCGGCCCGGCGATCCTCGTCGGTCACTCGCTTGGTTCGAGAAATTCCGTGACGGCGGCGGCGAAATATCCGGATCTGGTCCGATCGGTCGTCGCGATCGACTTCACGCCCTTCATCGAGACGGAAGTGTTCGACGCGTTGGAAAGCCGCGTGAATGCAGGCGACCAGGTTTTTCCCGATGTGGAAGCAGTCGAGGCCTATCTCGCGAACCGCTATCCGAACATCCCGGCCGCTGCGATCAAGGTCCGGGCCGAGAGCGGCTACCGCGTGGTTGACGGCGGCTTGCGTCCATGGGCGTCGCCCAGGGCCATGGCGCAGACGGCCAACGGCCTGCGCGCAGACCTGACGCCCGCTTATCGTGCCGTGACGAAGCCTGTGCTCATCATGCGCGGCGAGGAAAGCAAGCTGGTTTCAGCCGAGGCGCTGGCGAAGACGAGCCGGCTCAGGCCGGACCTGCCGGTCGTCGTCGTTCCGGAGGCAGACCACTACGTCAACGAGGTCTCGCCCGAGATCACGTTGAAGGCCATCACGAACTTCATCGACGCCTGACGTCGAAGCCCGCCATCATCATGTGCGCAACAGGAACCCGAGAATGACCAACCTGAACGCCAGCCCCACCAGAGTGCGTCGCGCGGAAGTCGCCGGCGGCGGCTTTGCCGGTCTGACGGCGGCCATCGCGCTCAGACAGAATGGCTGGGATGTCAGGCTGCATGAGAAAGGCAGCGAGCTCCGGGCGTTCGGCGCGGGCATCTATCTCTGGCACAACGGTCTTCGCGTGCTCGAAGGCCTTGGCGCCCTCGATGATGTTCTTCAGGGCTCGCACACGCCGCCGACCTACGAGACCTGGATGCACAACAAGTCGGTTTCCAAGGAAACCTTCAACGGTCTGCCCTGGCGCATCATGACCAGGAGCCACCTGCATGACGCCCTCGTCAAGCGCGCGCGTGCCGTCGGCGTCGAGTTCCGCACGGGTTCCGAAGCCGTCGCCGCCGATCCGGCAGGCCGCCTAACCCTTCAAACCGGCGAGGTCCTCGAAGCCGACCTGATCGTGGGCGCTGACGGGGTGGGCTCCAAGGTCAGGGATTCCATCGGCTTCAAGCAGGATCGCTGGATCTCGCAGGACGGCATCATCCGGTTGATCGTGCCCCGGATGAAGAAGGAGCTCGGTCACGGCGAGTGGGACAACACCATCGACATGTGGAACTTCTGGCCGCGGGTCCAGCGCATTCTTTACTCGCCCTGCAACGAGAGCGAGCTTTATCTCGGCCTCATGGCGCCGGCAGCCGACCCGCGCGGGTCGCGGGTTCCCATCGATCTCGAAGTCTGGGTCGAGATGTTCCCGTTTCTCGAGCCATGCCTTGTCGAGGCCGCGAAGCTGCAGACGGCCCGGTACGACAAATACGAAACGACCAAGCTGGACAGCTGGACGCGGGGCAAGGTCGCGCTCGTGGGCGACGCCGCTCATGCAATGTGCCCCGCTCTCGCCCAGGGTGCGGGGTGTTCGATGGTGAACGCCTTCAGCCTGTCGCAGGACGTGGAGGAAGGCTCGTCGGTTGAAGATGCGCTGGTCGCGTGGGAGAAGCGCATCCGTCCGATCACCGACCGGTGCCAGGCGCTGTCCGGCGAGTATGCCGCCAATCGTTCCCTTTCAAAGGGGAACATGTTCACCCCCGCCGCCCTGGAAGCTGCCCGCTACGACCCCCTTCGCCGCGTCTACTCATGGCCGCAATGAGATGAAATCGGGCGCCTCAACACAGGCGGTCGTGCGAGAGCCGCTTCCCTTCAGGAGACTAGGATGAGCTATTCTGCCGAGGTCGAGAAAAACTATGACGTTAGGGGATGGTACTCCACGATCCAGGAGATCCGGCATGACGGCGGTGAACCGGGCGAGGCGCTCGTCAAGGTCGCAGTTGGCGTCGTGATCCGCAATCCGTATGCCGGTAAATTCGCTGCCAGCCTGTCCGACCTGACAAAGCCGAGTGCAGCCATCGGCCACGCGCTCGGCGAGCGGGCTGTCGCTCTGCTCGGCAACAGGGCGGTCGAAAGCTACGGCAAGGGCGGCATCGCGGGCACGGCGGGCGAGCAGGAGCACGTCGTTGCCTGCATCACCACCGAGTTCGGCGACCCTTTGCGGCAGCAGGTCGGCGGAGGCGACGCCTGGATCTCGTCGGTCAGCAAGGTCGCAACTGCCGGCACGGCGATCGACATCCCGCTCGCCCACAAGGATGAGCTTTACATCCGCTCCCATTATGATGCCGTCACTTTTTCCGTGCCGGATGGACCGCGCCCGGATGAGATTCTGATCTGCGTGGCCGTGGCTTCCGGTCCGCGCGTGCATCAGCGCGTCGGTGGCAAATCCGTTGCCGACCTCAAAGCGACTGCCTAGCTCGATCGATATTGGTGAAAGGACGAATTCCATGCCCCTGAATATCAAGGACCTCAAGATCACCTCGGCGGACTTCCAGCCGCTCGGAAAGCTGCGCGACGAACATGCGGGCGACAAAGGCAATGTCCTGCCGAAGCTGACGGTCAGCGGCGTTCCGGCAGATGCGGTGGAACTCGCCGTCATCTGCCACGATCCCGACGCCCCGCTCGCCAACGGTTTCACGCATTGGACCGTTTACGGCATCGATCCCTCGACGACCGATCTGTCCGATGCCCAGGAAAAGTTCCGCGTCGGGCCCAATGGCGGCGGCGACAAGCAGTATTACGGCCCCCAGCCACCGGCGGGCCACGGCGAGCACCACTATTATTTCTGGGTCTATGCCCTCGACACGAAGGTCGAAGGCACGCCGACGCGGGAGGAGTTCCTCCAGAAATACGCTGGCAACATCATCGAGCAGAACCGCATCGTCGGCATCTACGAGAACAAGTAATTTTCGCGCTCCCCGGTCAACAACAAGAACAACAGCGACCGGAGCTGCGATGAAATGGGAGACTGGACGTGGCGGACATAAATCCTGCTCATCAGAAGCTGTTCCAGGAACTGGTGACGGCGACGAAAATCCTCGTGCACGAAGGCATCATGGATGTCTTCGGCCATATCAGCGCGCGTGACCCGGAAGATCCAAACGGTTTCTTCCTGGCGCAGAAGCTCGCGCCGAACTGGATCACCGTCGAGGATATGCAGCGTTTCAATCTCGACGGCGAAACCTTTGACAATCGCCCGTCCTATCTGGAACGCTACATCCACAGCGAGATCTACAAGGCGCGGCCCGATGTTCAATGCGTGCTGCACACGCATTCGCCGGCTGTCCTGCCTTACTGCTTTGTCGATCAGCCCTTGCAGCCCGTCACGCATATGGGCGCTTTTCTCGGCGAGTCCGTGCCTGTCTACGAGATCCGCGACAAGCAGGGCGATGACACGGACCTGTTTGGCGGAAGCCCGAGCGTCTGCGCGGAGATCGCCGAAGCCTTGGGTGACCAGCCCGTCGTCCTCATGGCGCGGCACGGCGTGGTCAATGTGGGAAGTTCGGTCCGGCAGGTGGTGTTCCGTGCCTTTTATCTCGAGCAGGAAGCCGCGGCGCATACGGCCGGGCTGCGGATCGGAAATATCAAATATTTGACGCCGGGCGAGATCAAGTCCGCTGGCAATCTGGTCGGCGTGCAGATCGATCGCGGCTGGGATCACTGGTCGCAGCGCCTGAAAGAGGCGGGTCTGGCCTGAAGGGTAGCCGTATCGAGAACCGGGAAGACGCGCATGTCGCACGCGGAAAGCTACGATTACATCATCGTCGGTGCCGGATCGGCAGGCTGTGTCTTGGCCAACCGGCTGAGCGCTGACCCGAACACTTCGGTGCTGCTGCTCGAGGCCGGCGGCTGGGACCGCGATCCGATGATCCACATCCCGCTTGGCTGGGGCAAGATTCTCACCGAGCGCCGTCATGACTGGATGTATTTCTGCGAGCCGGAAGAGAATGTCGGCGGGCGCCGGGTCGAATGCGCGCGCGGCAAGGTCATCGGCGGGTCGTCCTCCACCAATGCCATGGCCTATGTGCGGGGCAATCGCGGCGACTACGACCGCTGGGCGGCGAACGGGCTGCCGGACTGGTCCTATGACAAGGTGCTTCCCTATTTCCGCAAACAGGAGACCTGGGAAGGCGGCGAAAGCCGGTATCGGGGTGGCAAGGGGCCTCTCTCCACCCAGTTCTGCCGCTACAAGGACACGCTGATCGAGGCCTTTGCGCAAGCCAGCGTTGAGGCCGGATACGCCCAGACAGACGACTATAATGGCGGGCGGCAGGAGGGTTTCGGCCGCCTCCAGATGACCATCGCCAAGGGCCGTCGCGCCTCGACGGCAACCGCCTATCTGCGGCCGGCGCTGAAGCGGCCGAACCTTTCTGTACTCACCGAAGCTGCCGCGACGAAGGTTCGCCTGGAAGGTGCCCGCGCTACCGGCGTGACGTTCACTCATCAGGGAGGTGAGCGGACCGTGACCGCCCACAAGGAGGTGCTGCTCGCCGGCGGCGTCATCAACACGCCGCAGCTCCTGATGCTGTCCGGCGTCGGCGCTCCCGAGGAACTCGCCGCCCACGGCATCGAGACGCGGGTGGGTCTTCCGGGGATCGGCAAGAACCTGCAGGATCATGTCTCGGTGATCCTCATGTACCGGCGCAAGACGCCGGGGCCGTTCATCCGGAACATGCGCGCCGACCGCATCGCGCTCGACTTCGCGAAGACCTACCTCACGGGCAGCGGCTTCTCGGGCGACGTGCCGGGCGGGGTGGTGGCGTTCCTGAAGAGCGGACCGGAGCTGCCGCTGCCTGATGTGCAGCTCCTTTTCACGGCTGCTCCGCTTGCCGCGTGGCCCTACTTCAAGCCGTTCAAGGAGCCGTTCACGGACGGCTTCGCGACCCGGATCGTGGCAACGCAGCCGGAAAGCCGCGGCACGGTCAGGCTGACTTCGGCGGATCCATCCGCAGCACCGCTGATCCACCAGAACTTCCTGGCGTCGCCAAAAGATTGGGCATCACTTCGCGCCGGTTTCCGCGTCGCGCGCAATCTCGCCGCGCAGCCTGCCATGGAGCCCTTCGTCGCAGCCGAGTTCTTTCCCGGGCCCCAATGCCAGAGTGACGACGAGATCGACGAGCATATCCGCAAGACCTCGATCACTGTGCATCACCCGGCCGGCACCTGCCGGATGGGCAGCGACCCAGACTCGGTGGTCGATCCGGAACTGAAGGTGCGCGGGGTTTCCGGCCTTCGGGTGGTGGATGCGTCCGTCATGCCCGATCTCGTTTGCGGCAACATCAATGCGGCGGTGATCATGATCGCCGAGAAGGCCGCCGACCTCATCGCCAATACCCGTTCGACCGTCCGTGCCATGGAGGAAGCCGCCTGATGATCCAGCGCATCGCCATCATCGGCCTCGGCACGATGGGCCCCGGCATGGCCGCGCGGCTCGCGAGGGGCGGCTTGCAGGTCGCGGCTTATGATGTTGCACCGGCGGCGATCGAGCGCGCGCAAGGGGCGCTGCGCATCGCGGAAGGCGTTCTCGACGCGCTCGGGATCGCACCGGCGGCGAGTGGGGCGGGCGCCGTTCGCTTCACGAGCGACATCGCCGACGCCGTGTCCGGCGCCGATCTCGTGATCGAGAACGTTCCGGAGAAGATCGAGATCAAGGCCGAGGTTTACCGCACGATCGATGGGCTGATCGGTGCGGACACGATCGTCGCGTCCGACACGTCCGGCATCCCGATCACCAAGCTGCAGGCGCACATCTCCCACCCCGCGCGCATGGTGGGCATGCACTGGTCGAACCCGCCGCATATCATTCCGATGATCGAGGTCATCGGGGGGGAACAGACGGCACCCGAAACGGTGCAGGCGATCCGCGCCCTCATCCGCTCGCTCGGGCTCCTGCCGGTGCTGGTCAAGAAGGACGTGCCGGGCTTCGTGGAGAACCGGGTGCTTTATGCGCTGCTCCGCGAAGTGGTCGACCTCGTGGAAAACGGCGTGATCGAGCCCGAAGACATCGACACCTGCGTGTCCTGGGGTATTGGCTACAAGCTCGCCGTGGTGGGACCGATGGCGCTACTCGATATGGCGGGCATGGACATCTACCATTCCGTGTCGACGTTCCTGAACGCCGAGCTCGCGGACCGCAAAAACGTGGCGCCGATGGTCGAAACGCGCATCGCAGCCGGCAAGCTCGGCATCAAGTCGGGCGAGGGGATCTACGCCTACCCGCCCGAGCGCATCCCCGAACTTCAGCGCGAACGCGCGCGCAAGCTCGTCGCGATCCGCCGCATCCTTGAAGGAAGCGATCAGGCGTCATGAGCGTGATCGAAGCCATGCATCCGGAGCAGGAACCGCAGCGGCCGGTGCCGTCGCGCTTCGCAGGCTCGGCGATGGGCTGGCTCCATACCCTGCTTGGTTTGACCCTGCTGGTGGTTGTCGCGATCAACGTGGCGAACGCGGTCGGGCGCTACCTATTCGGCGTTTCGCCCGTCGGCGCGGATGAGCTCATGGTGTATGTCGTGATCTGGGCGGTGATGATTGCGGCGATCCTGTCCCTGATCCTGCGCTCTCACATCAACGTCAATCTCCTGCCTCTCTACACCACGGGACGGACGCGCCACTTCCTTCACGTCATCCACGACGCCGCCGCGATCTTCGCCTGCGGCTACGCGACATATGCGTCCTGGTTCTTTATCGGCCGCATCTCGAGGCTTGGCGTGACGAGCATGGGCCTCGGCCTGCCGATGACGATTCCCCACGGCGCGCTGCTGGTGGGCTTCGGCGGCCTGACCCTTGTAGGCATCGTCATGTTCGTTCGTGATGTTCTGGCGATGGTCCGAAACGTCCCCCACGCCGAGGTCGTGCCATGATCGCGACGCTCGGCATCCTTCCGCTGCTGCTGCTCGCGGCCGGGACGCCGGTGTTCATCGTGTTCCTCGCCGCGGTCGTGGCGACGATGCTGTTCGTTCTGCCCATACCTCCCGTGGCGTTGCAGCAGGTGCTGTTCGGCGGGCTCGACAATTACGCGCTGCTCGCGATCCCCTTCTTCGTGCTCGCGGGCGAATTGATGAGCACCAGCGGCATCGCGAACCGCCTCATCAACTGGGCGATGGCCATGGTCGGGCGTGTTCCGGGCAGCCTCGCAGTCGCGACGGTGGGCGCCTCGACCGTGATCGGCGCGATCAGCGGATCGAGCGTGGCCTCCGTCGCAGCGCTGAGCAAGACGCTCTATCCGAGGCTGGTTTCTTCCGGCTACGGCGCGGAGCGGGCCGGCGGGCTGATCGCCTCCGCAGGCGCGATCGACATCATCATTCCGCCGAGCATCGCCATGATCCTCTACGGCCTTGCGGCGGAACAGTCGATCCCGCAACTCTTCATGGCCGGCGTGCTTCCGGGCCTCCTGATGGCGGTGATGATGGCGGCATTCGTGGTGATCGTCGCAATCAGGAACAGTATTCCCAGCGAAGGCCGCTTCGAGCCGAGGGTGGCCTGGCTGGCGACGAAGGAAGCCTTCTGGGCGCTTCTCATGCCGATCTTCGTGCTCGGCGGCATCTATACGGGCATCTTCTCGCCGACCGAAGCGGGCGGGTTCGCCTGTGTCTATGCGATCGTGGTGGCGCTCTTCATCTACCGGACCATGACGATCGCGGACGTGATCCGGGCCGCCGGGAATTCGGCGATGCTGTCGGGTCAGATCCTCATCATCGTCGCGGCCGCCGGCGTGATCACCTGGATGCTGACGACGCAAGGGCTTCCCCAGGAAATCACCGCCTGGATCGGGGCGCTTCATCTCAGCGCGTTCTCCTTCCTGCTTGCCGTCAACATCGTGCTGCTGGTCATCGGCTGCTTCCTCGATCCGACCTCGGCGATCCTCGTTTTCGCGCCGCTCCTCGTTCCAATTGCGATCTCGCTTGGGATCGACCCGATCCATTTCGGCATCATCATGAGCGTGAACCTCGCCATCGGCATGTTCACCCCGCCCTTCGGGCTCAATATCTTTGTCGCCCAGTCGGTCACCGGCCTGCCGGCGCATGTGCTTTATCGCGGGGTGGCGCCCTTCGTGGTGGTGCTGATCGCCGCGCTTCTCATCATCACCTATGTGCCGGCGCTCTCGCTGGTGCTCGGCCGGTCGCTTTAAAAAGAAGAAGGGGAATCACATGCTGTCGAAACTGCTCAGAACCGCTGCGATCGCCACGGTGATGGCGTTGCTGCCGCTGGCTCCAGCCGGGGCGCAGACGACCATGAAGCTCGCCTCGGCGACCATCAACGACGTGCAGCATGAGTGGCAGAAGGTGTTCGCGGCCGAGCTTCAGGCCCGTGTCGGCGATGCCGTGAAGACAGAAATCTACCCGGCCAGCCAGCTCGGCGCGATCCCACGCCTCGCGGAAGGCGTGCTGCTCGGCACGATCGAAGCCTTCACCACGCCGACTTCCTTCATGACCAATGTCGATCCGCGCTTCCAGGCCTTTGACGTGCCCGGCCTTTTCAAGTCTCCGCAAGATGTGGACAATGCCATCCACGATCCCGAATACCGCCAGCACCTGGAAGAGATGTTCCTCGACAAGGGCCTGCGCGTCATCGGTGCGATCTACAACAGCCCCACCGTGGTCTTCACGAAGAACGAGGTGACGACGCTTGCCGGCATGCGCGGCCTCAAGGTGCGCACTTTTGCCTCGCCGCTCCAGATCAAGCCGATGGAAGCGCTCGGCGCAACGCCCGTTCCGCTGGCCCTGACGGAGGTCATCCCGCAGCTCGAATCCGGCGGTCTCGACGGCATGCTCGTCGGGATGCCGATCCTGACCGCGTTCAAGTATTACGATGTCGGCAAGCACATTCTCGACCTTCGCTTCGCGGAAATCGTCTCCGTGACCGTCGTCAACGAGGACTGGTTCCAGATGCAGACGCCCGAGGTCAAGGCCGCGATCATCGAGGCGGGACGTGCGGCGGAACAGAAGGTGTTCCCGTGGGGCGTTTCCAATGTCGAGAAGACCTACAAGGTCTGGACCGACAATGGCGGCGTCGTCCACGAGCTGTCGGCCGAGGACCAAGCGAAAATGGAAGGCGATTTCGCCAAGGTCGCGGCGGATATCCTGAGTGGCGAGCCGGCAGTTCAGGCGGAATATGAGCGCCTTCGCGCGCTCGTCGACGCAAAGGCGGCGAAGTGAACGCCGGCGTGCTGACCTTATCGGCAGTCGAGCCGGGAAGCACCGGCGCGGCAATCGAGCGCCTGGGGCGTCGGCTGCGCGCGTGGAAGCGACAGGGTCCAGCGCGTTTCATAGGTGCGCCCCTTTATGCCGCACCAGGCTCGCTCCACGGGCAAGGCTTCGCCTTTTGCGTTCAAAACGGCCCAGGTGCCGCTTTGATTATCGAAGCGCAGGTCGAGCCTGGCGCTGGCTCCCGGGGCGACGCTGGCGAGATCGGTGGCGAACCAGTGCGCAATTTCCGCCTGGCACAGGATGGTCGATGTTCCCGAATTGGAAATCTGCGTCGGCATGGAAACCAGGTGCGCAAGATCCACCGTCTTGCCGGCTGTGGCAGGTTCGATCATCAATAAACATGCGGAGGCAGCGACAGGGAGAAGCAGACGCATCGAATGTCCTTTGATGATCAGGAGTTTTTGATCGAGAAGGCTGAATCATAAAAAGTGACAACTGCAAAGTAAATGGGGAATACTATGAAAACGAAGATGAGATACGGTATTGTTTGTGCGCTGGTGGCGTCATTTATCGCGGGAACTGCGGTTGCTGCCGAGGTGAAGTCTATCGCGATCCTGACTCCTGAAGAGGGCACGGATTTCGGCTGGAACCAGCAGGGCGTCGATGCGGCAAAAGCCGCAGCCAAGGCCGCCGGCATCGAGGTCACCGTCGCTTCCGGCCTCGGCTATGGCGACGTGCGTCCGACGATGCGTGAGATCGCGGCGGACGGGGCGAGCCTCATCATTGCGCATGCCAGCGGCTATGCGACGTCCGCGCCTGAGATTGCCGACGAGACCAAGGTTCCGGTCGCGATCGTCGATTCTCCCAACGCGCTCAAGAAGGGCCTCGTCGCCGACTATACGCTGAGCGGCCATGAAGGTGCCTATCTGGCCGGGCGCATGGCGGCGAAGGTGAGCCGCTCCAAGCATGTCGGCATCGTCGTGTCGGGCGAGCCGCCGTCATGGAACTCGCAGTCGTCGGCATTCGCCAAGGGCGTCAAGGCGGAGAATGCGGATGTGAAGATCACCTATGCGGTGATCGGGCCTGCCGCCTACAGCGATGCGGCCGGCGGACGCCGGGTGACCGAAAGCGTGATCGCGGCCGGGGCCGACATCATCTTCGGCCAAGGCAACGGATCGAGCTTTGGCATGCTGCAGGCGGTGGAAACCACCAAGGCGGCCGACGGACAGGGCGTGCTCTTCATCGACGTGATCGGCGACAAGACCTCGGTTGCCAAGGACTACCTCCTGACCTCCGTCGTGTGGGACATCACGCCCGTCTATTCGGCGATGATCCAGGATCTGAAGGACGACACCTTCGGCACCAAGCCTTACACGATCGGCCTGGCCAACAATTCGGTGAAGCTGATCAAGACCAGCAAGGTTCCGGACAATGTCTGGGCCGAGATCCAGGCCCTCCGCGAGCAGATCATCTCGGGCGAGATCAAGGTCGAGCCGGCCTTCGAGGCGACGGCCGTGCGCGCTCTGATGACCGACGTTTCGGCCGCAGCGCCGCAGTAACGTGCGATCAATGGCGGGAGGGGCCGCGCGGTCCCTCTCGCCGCTTCCTCAAGCAGGCAGACATTCGATCATGCAACCGACTGGAGATCGGCCCGAAGCGAGACCGCCGATCGTTTCGCTGGAAGGCGTCACCAAGCGCTTCCCCGGCATCGTCGCCAATGACAAGGTCGACCTGCAGATCAGGGCGGGCGAGGTCCATGTGCTTCTGGGCGAAAACGGAGCCGGCAAGTCGACCTTGATCGGCATGTTGTCGGGGCTCCAGCAGCCTGACGAAGGGCAGATTTTGGTCGATGGGCAACCGACGCGGATCGGGTCGCCGAGCCATGCGCTTTCATTAGGTATCGGCACCGTCTTCCAGCACAATATGCTGGTCCCAAGCCTTACCGTCGCCGAGAATATGGCGTTGGGCGGACGCTGGTGGCAGCGCCCCGCGCTTGGCGAGCTCAGCCGCCGCGTCGAGGAGATCGGCCGGCCGCTCGGCATTACCCTCAATCTTCAGGCGCGCGTTTCCGAATTGTCTCTCGGTGAGCAGCAGCAAGTCGAGATCGTGCGCGCCCTGCTGCGCGACAGCCGGCTTCTGATCCTCGACGAGGCGACATCGATGCTGACGCCGAACGGCATCGAGGAACTCGGCGCGCTCATGCGCCGCCTTGTCGAGCGCGGCCTGGCTGTCGTGTTCATCACGCACAAGCTGCGCGAGGCAACCGAGTTCGGCGATCGCATCTCCGTGCTCAAGCTCGGCCGCAAGGTGGGCGAGATCGCGCCTGAGCGTCTGCGCGCGATGGACCAATCGGCGTTGATCGATGAGGTCGTCACCATGATGTTCGGTCGGCAGGCCGGCGATGCCAGCGTCCAGGTGCCGCCGCGTGCCGTCACGGGTGAGGCGCTTCTGGATGTCAATCGCCTCAGCGTGCCGGCGACCGCGGATGCGCCGGGGCTCGAGGATGTGTCCTTCTCGGTCGAGGCGGGCGAAATCCTCGGGATCGCGGGGATCGACGGCAACGGCCAGAAGCAGCTTGCCGAGGCGCTGGCCGGGCAGCGCGCGGTTGCAGGCGGGACCGTCAGGCTTGGCGGCCAATCGTTGGACGGGCTCGATGTCGGCGCGCGGCGCAGGCTGGGATTGCGCTATTTGACCGATGACCGGCTTGGCGAGGGAACGGTCGGAACCTTTCCCGTTTCCATCAACTACTTCCTCAAGCAGATCGGCGAAGAGCCGCACTGGCGGTTCGGCCTTGAGCAAGCCGGAGCGATCGACGCCCGCGCAGGCGAACTGACCAGACACTACGATGTCCGCACGCCGAGCCTGGCGACGCCCATCGCCCGGCTGTCGGGCGGCAATATTCAGAAGGTGCTGATCGCGCGCGAGCTGGCCGACGGCGCCCGCGCGGTGATCTTCAACAAGCCGACCTACGGGCTCGATCTCGCCAACACGCTCGCGACGCGGCAGCGTATCCGCGACATTGCCGCGAAGGGTCTGGCGGTGCTGCTGATTTCCACCGATCTCGAGGAACTGCTGAGCATGTGCCACCGCCTCGCCGTCATCTCGCAAGGCCGCCTTGTGGGCACGGTCGACAATTCGGAAAATGCGGGCGAGCGGGTCGGCCGGCTGATGATCGGGCTTGCGGCATGAGCGGCGAAGCGGTTCCCCTCGGCGCTGGCACCGAGGTCGATGCTTCCGGCGGAAGTGCGGCGCGCCGCGATCTCGGCAGGCGCGTCCTCCTGACGCTCGGACCGATCCTGCTTTCGTTGCTGATCGCGGGCGGCCTGCTTCTCCTGCTTGGCGTCGACCCGCTCGCTTATTACGGCTTCATCCTCGACAAGGGCCTGTTGTCGCCGCTCGGGCTGCAGCAGACCCTGACGCGGATGGCGCCGCTCCTTTTTCTGGCGGCCGGCCTCATCGTGGCGTTCCGGGCGGGCATGTGGAATCTCGGCGGCGACGGCCAGTTCCTGCTCGGCGCGGTGTCGGCGGCCGCGGCCGCGCCGCTCCTCGTTCAGGTCATGCCCGGATGGCTGGCGCTTCTGGTGGCCTTTCTGCTGGCCACGGCGGTGGCGATGATCTGGTCGCTCATCCCCGCGCTCCTGCGCGCCTATCAGGGCGTCAACGAGATCATCACCACGCTCATGATGTCGTTTCTCGGTGTGTCGCTCGCCAATGTGCTGGTCAAGCTGATCTTCCTCGATCCGGGCACGACGGTGCCGCAGACCCGGACGCTCGCCGTCGCCGACCGCCTGCCGCGCCTGTTTGAAACGACTGTCACGAGCGGCCTTCTTTTCGGGCTCGTGGCGATCATCGCCGTTCATCTGATGATGACACGCACCTCCTTCGGCCTGCGGTTGCGGATCGTCGGCGCCAATCCGCGCGCAGCCGTTCATGCCGGCCTCAACGTGCCCCTGCTGACGGTCACGGTTTTCGCGATCTCCGCCGGGCTGATCGGCATGGCGGGTGCGATCGACATCATCGGCGTGCAGGGCAATGTGCGGGCGGACTGGAATCCCGCCTATGGGCTCGCCGTCATTCCCGTCGTCTTCCTCGCCCGCATGAACGGCTTCGCGGCGATCGGCTTCGTTTTCCTGCTGTCTGTGCTGTCGATCGGCGGCGAAAGTGCTGCGCGCCGGTTGGGCGTGCCGCAGCATTTCACGCTCGTCCTGGTTTCGATCGTGCTGATCACGCTGGCGGTCGCCGAGTATCTCGATCATCGCTTCAACCAGGCCAGGAGGGCGTGAGCCGATGACCGCGCTCTTCAGCAACACCTTCCTCGCCGCGCTGCTTTTCGGCGCCGTGACTGCAGCGATCCCGCTGCTTCTCGCCGGGCTTGGCGAACAAATGTCGGAAAAGGCAGGCGTCCTCAATATCGGCATCGAGGGCATGATGATCGCCGGTGCCTATTGTGGCTTCGTGGGCGCCTATTATTCAGGCTCGTTCTGGCTGGGCTTCGGTGCAGGAGCCGTCGGCGGCATTGCGGTCGCGGCCCTGATGGCGCTGCTTTGCGTGCGCATCGGCCTCAACCAGATCGTCATCGGCATCGCGCTGACGCTCGGGCTGGAGGGGCTGACGTCGCTGCTCCACCACTTCCAGTTCTCGCGCTCTTACCCGCGCCTGCCGGCCGTCGACCCGACACCCATCCCCATCCTGTCCGACATCCCTGTGCTCGGGCCGGCGCTGTTCCGCAACCATCTGCTTGTTTATCTCGCTGTCGCAGCCGTCTTCGTCATGGCCTGGATCTATCGGCGCACGCAGCTCGGACTGAACCTTCAGGCCGCCGGCGACAAGCCCGCCGCCCTCGACGTCGCGGGCATCGATGTGATGCGCACGCGCACGGTGGCCGTGCTGTTCACCGGCATGATGGCCGGGCTCGGCGGCGCTTATCTGGCCAATGTCGGGGCAGGGCTCTTCATCCCGTTCATCACCAATGGCGCGGGCTTCCTCGGCATCGTGCTGGCCATGCTGGCGCGCGGCCGGCCGCTTTGGGTGCTGGTCGGCGCGCTGTTCTTCGGATTGTGCCTGTCGCTGACGACCGCTGCCCAGGTTGCAGGCATCAACGTGCCCACGGACGTCATCCAGATGCTGCCCTTCCTCGCAGTGATGGCGATGCTGGTGCTGTTCGGCCGTCGCGCCAGCCTGCCGGCGGCGCTTGGTATCCCGTACGAGCGCGGCGCGCGCTGACAATCAAATTCAAGGAGGCGAACATGACTGACACCAAGGTCTACCTGCTCGACGGCGGCTCGCTGGTTCTCGACGGCTTCCACGTCTTCTGGAACCGCGGACCGGGCGGCGAGGTGCGCTTTCCGGTTTATTCGATCCTGATCGAACATGCCGAAGGCCGTTTTCTGATCGATACCGGCTATGACTATGATCACGTCATGAAGGTCCTGCCCTTCGAGAAGCCGATCCAGTCAAAGGAGCAGACCATCCCAGGGGCGCTCGGCCTTCTCGGGCTCGAGCCGAAGGATGTCGGCGTCGTCTTCAACTCGCATTTTCATTTCGACCACTGCGGCGGCAACAAATACTTCCCCCATGCCAAGAAGATCTGCCACAGAACCGAGGTGCCGCAGGCCTGCAACCCTGAGCCCTTCGAGCATCTCGGCTACTCGGACCTGAGCTTCTCGGCGGAGGCCGCAGAGGCGCGCGGCGCAACGGCTCAGCTTCTCGAAGGCACCACACGCCAGAACTCGACCTTCGAGGGCATTGAGGGCGATGTCGAACTCGCCAAGGGTGTTCACCTCATCTCCACGCCCGGCCATTCAATCGGCCATTACAGCCTGCTCGTGGAGTTCGGGACGCGAAAGCCGATCCTCTTCACGATCGACGCCGCCTACACGCAGAAGAGCCTCGAAACGCTGTGCCAGGCCGCCTTCCATATCGACCCGGTCGCCGGCATCGACTCCATGCGTCGCGTCCGGAAGATCGCGGAGGAAAAAGGCGCCGACCTGATGTTCTCTCACGACATGGAGAACTTCCAGACCTATCGCACCGGCACGCAGTTCTACGGCTGAGGAAACATCCATGCGCTACCCCGACACATCCGATCCCGTGATCACGCTGACGTCTGGGCCGGTCAACGCCTATCCCGAGGTGCTGCGCGGTTTGGGCCGAACCGTTCTCTACGACTACGATCCCGCGTTCCAGGCCTTCTACGAGACCGTGGTCGACAAGGCGCAAAAGGCCATGCGCCTTTCCACCCGCCCCGTCATTCTGCATGGCGAGCCGGTTCTGGGCCTGGAGGCTGCCGCCGCCTCGCTGATCGCGGAAAACGACACGGTTCTCAACCTCGCCTCGGGCGTCTACGGCAAGGGCTTCGGCTTCTGGGCCAAGCGCTACTCGCCGAACCTTCTCGAGATCGAGGTGCCCTATGACCAGGCGATCGACCCGAAGGCGGTGCGCGACATGCTGGCCGCGCATCCGGAGATCACGGTGGTCTCCGTCTGCCACCACGACACCCCGTCCGGCACGATCAACCCGATCGACGAGATCGGAGCAATCGTGTCCGCCCACGGCGCCTATCTTATCGTCGATGCCGTCTCGTCCTTTGGCGGCATGAAGACGAGCCCCGAGGACTGCAAGGCCGACATCTATATCGCCGGGCCGAACAAATGCCTGGGCGCAGCTCCGGGCCTGACGATGGCGGGCATCAGCCCCCGCGCCTGGGACAAGATGAAGGCGAACCCCAAGGCGCCGCGCGCCTCGATGCTGTCGATCCTCGACTGGGAGAATGCGTGGTCGCGGGAAAAGCCCTTCCCGTTCACGCCCTCCGTCGCGGAGATCAACGGCTTCGATGTGGCGCTCGACCTTTATCTCGGGGAAGGTCCCGAGGCGGTCTGGGCGCGTCATGCGCTGACCGCGCGCGCGACCCGAAAGGGCGCGCTTGCCATGGGGCTGAAGCTGTGGGCGAGCAGTGAGGCGATCGCCTCGCCAACCACAACGGCGGTCCGCACGCCAGACGGCATCGATGAGGCTGCGCTGCGCCGCGAAGCCCGCGCCCGCTACGGCGTCGTATTCTCGTCGGGACGAGGCGAAACGCTCGGCAAGCTTACGCGCATCGGCCATATGGGACCGACCGCCCAGCCGATCTACGCAATCGCCGCGCTGACCGCGCTTGGCGGCGCGCTGAACGCACTCGGCTTCAAGGCCGATGTTGCGGCCGGTGTCGCAGCCGCGCTTGCGGAAATCGACGCGGATGCTTGATCAACAATAAGGGGACAGGAGAAACACGATGAGCAACGGGCTTTCAGGCAAAACGGCGGTGGTCACCGGCGCGGCGCAGGGCATCGGCAAGGCGATTGCCAAGCGCCTCTCGGCGGACGGCGCAACCGTGATCGTCAGCGATATGAACGGCGAAGGCGCCAAAGCCGCCGCAGCCGAGATCGGCAATGGCGCGATCGCGATTACTGCCGATGTGTCGGATCCGGCGGCGGTCGCGGCGATGTTCGCCGAGATCAACCAAAAAGCCGGCGGGGTCGATATCCTCGTGAACAACGCTTCCATTGTTCCCTTCGTCGCATGGGACGAGGTCGATCTCGATCACTGGCGCAAGATCATCGACGTGAACCTCACGGGCACCTTTATCGTGACACGTGCGGCGACCGACCAGATGCGGGCGAGCAAGAAGGCCGGTCGCGTGATCTCCATCGCGTCCAACACCTTCTTTGCCGGCACGCCGAACATGGCGGCCTATGTTGCGGCCAAAGGCGGCGTCATCGGCTTCACGCGCGCGCTTGCGACCGAGCTTGGCCAATACGGCATCACCGCCAATGCCGTCACACCCGGCCTGATCGAAAGCGATGGCGTCAAGGCAAGCCCGCACAACGGCGCCTTCGAGTTCGTCGAGATGCTGCAAGCCGTGAAGGGGAAGGGCCAGCCGGAGCACATCGCCGACGTGGTCTCATTCCTCGCCTCGGACGACGCGCGCTGGATGACCGGCCAGACCGTCAATGTCGATGCGGGGATGGTGCGGTACTAGGAGTTCGACGGTCGCCAAGATGAGACTCGCCTGCAGCGAATATCAGCAACTTAGCAGGCGAGTCTCGCACGGGGCATTGCGGCTGAGGACCATTTCAGGAGCGTCGTGAGTCCGATTTAAGAATGGTCGTATGAGTGCAGCAGGTGAGTTCAGGCTGCACTTACAGACTTTACCAACGCCTCTGCTCGGCCTGCAACTATCGTGCTTTGTTTCGCTACCGCAGTATTGATGTTTCTGAACCAGCGCTGGTCGTTGAGATCTCTATATTCGTAAGTCGGTGGGCCACATCGTGCCAAGGCAACTTGTGATGAGAGCGGTAACCACAACTCCACATTTGGACTGCCGATCATTGTATCGCCCGGCAGCGTCATCTTGGCAACAGGATTGGAGCCGACAATAAACGCACGATTCCGATGCGTGGTTCGCATGACGAACAAGCCGACATACCTCATCGCCTCTGCGAGCTCCTCTCCCATGCCGAGCGTTGCTTCGACCTGTGCGTTACGTGTGAGCCGATCTGTCAGCACATCGCTGTAGAAGTACGCCCGCTCTTCCTCGGTGAACGGGCGGACGTCTTGCTCAAATCGTGCCAACAACCCAGTGTAATAGGCATTCATGTCGAAGCCGCGTGGTCGCTTTGTGAACGAGTCCGGCGAGCGCTTCGCTTGAGCAACGGTGAATTCATTTACGACGTCCCATTCCGACTTTGAAAGGCTTGTGAGACCGCCGTGGGACGCTGCGTCAAGGATGCGGCGGAGGATCGGCGCTGCCTTGTCTTCAAGGCGGCTCAGAAAAGTTTCAACAGCGTCATCGCGCGAACCGTCGCCGGCCTCCGTGCTGTAGGCATGGAATTTGACGAAGGCCTTTGCTGGTGACTTCAGCACTACCCCACGTTCCGGATGCAGCCTATCCAGCAGATGAAGTTGCCCATCCGAGTTCGTAAAATTCTGAAGCAGAAACTCGGGAACGACATGGTGTCTTTTTGAGCGTCCCATGACCGGCAGGATAGCTCACATCAGCTCCGTCTGCCCGTCCAAAATTAGGGCATCACTCCATACTATCCCGGTAAAAAACACCATGAGTTGCGATGTCGACCTACATCGTGAGATCACAAAGGTGCACTGGCTCGGCGGAGAACTTCTGGAAGGCCGGCGTTTGGTGGAGGGAAGGGAACTGGGGCCCAACCTTCTCCACTTCGGGCCGGATACAACCTGTTGGTCGATGTGCAGCCAGTAGGTGTGTTGATGCTTAGAGCTGCTTCAAGCGCGAGCTGCTCACCGGCAGCTCGAACATGGCGCCTCCGGCCACGAGTCCGGCCTGCTGCTCAATCACCGGCCAAAGCGCCAGAAGCCGCTCCATCTTCTTGATAGTGGGCGACTTGTTGAGACCTTTCGACAGGAAGAAGCCGATCATCTGAGAGTTTCGGAACGCGGCATACTCGGCCTTGTTGCGGGTGATGCGCCGATCGCCCGAGATGACCACCCACCGCCCTTCCCGGTTCAGGTGCGTGATCCACTCCGTGTCCGTTACGCCGGGACCGAAGCGGTCCCGGATATGGACGACCTCGTGTTCGCCCACGAAAAGGGCAGCAAGAGCTCGGGCGATGGCGGGCGGCAGATTCTCATCGACCAGAACCTTCACGCGGCACTCTGGAGCGAGGCCTGATAGCTGACCGCGTCACGAACCACTGAGGGTGCCACTTCGAACAGGCGCGCCACCTTCTCGGCCGAGCCCTCGGCGTCGACCGCCTCAGCGAGGGCTATGATGGGAACGCCGGACGCCGCTGCGACCGGCTGGCCGAAGGCGCGCTGCGGATCGATGACGATCGACTCCTTCCCCTTGTAAGGGCGCCAACGCGCAACGGCATCGTCCTCGATGTCAAGGTCCTTGAAGGTGCGCTCAACAACTTGCCCGAACACGTACTGTCGCTTCCTCAGGTCGAGCAGTTGCGGCTCGCTTGGCTGGGCCTGCGCGATGCTTTGCAGGAAGATAGTCTGCCCGTCCGTCTTGAACTTGCGCGTCGAGAAGGGTCTGTCGTCGGCGACGAGCTGGCGCGCATAATCCAGACAATTCCTGATCGCGAGCAGGCCAACGCCGGCGTCAACAAACGCTTTGACGAAGCGTAGCTCGACTAAATCTCGGAAGCCAATCTCCAGGTGATCGGTGATCGTGGCTAGCTGCGGCTGCCACAGCGGTGGCATGCGGTTCTCGTTGCCATCTTTGCGAAAGGCGTAGCCCTTGAGCCAGCGGTTCACGTTCAGCACGGGCATGCCGAGCAGACGCGCAGCCTCGGGCGCGGTGTAGAAGCCTACGCCGAGGGGAACGTCGGGCAAATCAGTGTCGCGCTGCGCCATGGATGCTGCCAAGGTATCTATCCTGCAGCGCAGGGCAAGATGGTGTTGCGTCGCGTCAGTGCTGCCTCTGCATGTGCGCATCGATCGCTTCCATCATCTTGACGAGCTGCGCCCGCAACTCGGCTGCCTGGACCACGATGTGAGTGTTGCGATGCGTGAGCGTCAGATACACGTCATGCACCCGTTCAGAGTGCCGGGCCAAGGCGACCAGATGCGCGCCGCTCGGCCCGTTCGTGCCCGCAAACCAGTTCTTGACGGTGCGGTCACTTGCGTCGGTCCAGGTCATCACGGTTTTCACCGCGTGTGCTTCTGTCGCAAAGTCGGCGTGCAGGGCCTCGGCGATCATTCGCGCCAAACATGCTGCTTCGTCTCCGTCGCGTCCATCGGGCGGACAGCCAACCGGCAGGAATACTTCAGCGAACTTAAATCGATCGCAGGCGCTGAGAATCTCGCCACAATGCCGGTCGCTGCCGAGTAGGCTGCATAGACTTTATGGGGACCCGGACCCGATAAGCGCGGGGACCGTGGGAGACGCCGCACGCTGGGGCGGATCGAGCGCGGCGGTGGGGATGGCTGCGAACCCGTTCGGAGCCCACCAGACCGGCGAGGTTTCGCCGGTCGAATTCGGCACTGTCTGTGCCGAATCCTATGGGGCGTGCCGGCTCCCGCGACGGTAGAAGATGGTACGCCCCATCAACTACAAGCGCTTGAAACTTTAGGCGGCATGGGGTCGAAACGCGGGGAGCTAAAGCCGTAAGCTGAGGACATAATGCAGAACCTTGCTGATTTCGAAACTCAGCTTGCGAAACTGATTGGTCGCCCGAGCGACCAGCGGCCCTTCGTATGTGAGGGCTCGCCACTCGACTGCAGCGCGTTCATCGTTGGCTTCAATCCCGCTACCACGATGGACGCCGATTTCTGGAGCTTCTGGCGCCCCAGCTACGGCTTCGACAAGGAGGCTTGGTTCGAGGCATACAAGGCGGACAGAGTTCAGCGACCGCTCAAGCCTGGCAAGACTCGGCGCAACCCGGTCAGCAACACGCGTCGCGTGATCGAATGGATCATTGAGGCGGCGTCACCGTGCCGATGCCTGGAAACGAACGTCTACGCGCTGCCCTCGGATGACAAAGCAAGCCTCGCTGAAGAGAGCCGGAAAACGGCCCCCTTCCGGTTTCTGCTGGAGACGATCAAACCCTCGGTGATTGTCGCTCATGGAGATGACGCGATCCTAGAAACGCAGCATCTGGCGGGCAGTGTCAGGGTCATGCCCGTGAAGCATTTCTCTCGCGGATGGTCTGAGGAGGCAGCACGGTCCTTAGGACAGAAATTGGGAGCGCTCTGCTAACCGGCTCAGTCATCCACGACGCCGCGTAGAATATCCGTTCGCCGACGCCAGCCCGGGCGTAAGCTCCAAGACGGCGACCATTTCAGGCTGTTGATGCGTTCTCCGCAGGATGTGCAGGCAACAGCGTGGGCAGATAAGGGGGTACAATGGCGGGTTGGTTCGAGAAGCTGACTGGTTTCCCCGAACGTGGATACGCCGCCACAAGGGCGCGGCTGCGAGTCGAGAACGGGCGGCTCTATTCGGAGGTGAGCACACGCCAAGCCGCCGTGGGGCAGCTCGAACTCGTCTCGCTGGCCGAGTTGCGGGAGCGGACCCCCGGTATTGCTCCTTCGGGCCGCCTTCAACTCGGCATCGTGGAAGGTGACGTGCGGCGCATGCACGGCGAGAAGCGAAACGAAGGCGCATTGTTCCAGGTCGCCTCGCAGTTCAACCTCCTGGAAATGATCGGGCCAGACGTGACGCCCGAGGCGGGCGTGGCGGCCTACGAGCACGACCGCACGCAAGGTCCGGCTTGCGCCATCGCAGCCGGCGCCGGCACGATCTTCCGCAACTACTTCGTTCCGGTGAATGGAGAGGAAGGGCAAACCGCAGAGCGCCAGCTTGACGGGCTCAAGGACCTTGGCGACGCGCTCGCTGACGAGCTTGGCGTGGGCCGCGGCGAACTCTGGACCATGAACAACGGTTACGCCCTGCCCACCCAGCAGAGCTTGTCGGGTATCGCGGACTACCTCAGGCAGCGGTCGGAGGCGGAGCTCGATGCGCTCCGCGGCCTCCTGCGCGTGGGGCTGCACAGCGACGTCGAGGTAACGGACGGCGACCAAAGCCCAGGGCAGTTGGTGAGCCAGATCTACTGTTCAGCCCTACCGGTGGCCTATGCGCGCCTTTCGTCTAGGCTGTGGTCCGAGTTCGCGAGCCTCGTGCTCGAAGCGGCCTACGAGGCAACGCTTTGGGCCGGCGTCCTCAACAAGGCGCGAGGCGTCTCAAGCCGCGTGCTCCTGACGCGCCTTGGCGGCGGCGCTTTCGGCAACGACGATCGCTGGATCGATGCCGCCATCCTGCGCGCTCTCAGGCTTACTAAGGACCATGACCTCGAAGTCGAGATGGTAAGCTACGGCCCGCCGGCGAGCGAGATGAGGGACCTCCTGACCCAGTGGCAGGTTGAGGTCCCGCACAGGAGCACGGCTCCGCTCACGCGCTGAGAGTGGCACCAAAAGAGATGACATCTGCCACTGGGGTATGAGGCTATGCCATCGACAAGCGATTTCCTGAAAGAACTCGGGGTACAGCTGCGCGAGGCGGAAGTGCTAGGCTCAGGACTCATTGGTCATAGCCAGAAGATGACGGTGGCCGCGAGGGCGACAGCGGAGAAGAAAACTGTTGGGCAGCGGTCGTAGCGAGTGGCGACGCGGCGCCAGTCCTTTAGCCTCTCGAACATGATCTCGATGCGGCTTCGGCGCCTGTACCGGCGCTTGTCGTATTTGACCGGCTCTTGGAGCAGCGGATCGTTGGCGAAGGCGAGCAGGCCGATGAACAGGCTCATGGTGAAGCCGATACCGCAGAGCAGCGACACGCCGAGCAGCTGCGGGGTGCTTGCACCTGTCGGCATGTCGGCCCAGCCGGCGCGGATCACGAGCAGCGCACTGCCGAACACGCCGATCAGCTTGCCGACGAGTAGCCCAAGCGCCACGCCGAGCGTGAGATGGTCGGCGAGCACTGCGGGGGAAAGGCCCGAGAACGACACGCCGGCATTGGCAAAGCCAAAGATTGGGATGATCAGGAAGGTCACCCAGCCATGTAGCCCGTGCTCGAGCCTGTCAAGCGGTGAATGCTCCATGTCGTCAGGGCGAGCGGGCACGCGGTGCAAGGGGATGATAAGCGCTAGAGCCACGCCGGCGATCGTCGCATGCACGCCCGAGCGCAGCACGAAAAACCAGAGGACGGCGCCCAGCACGAGATAAGGCAGCAGCCGCATCACGCCCATGCGGTTCATCATCACCAAGGCGGCAAGGACGAGAACTGCGAGACCGAGAGAGGTGAGCGACAGCTCGCCTATGTAGAACAGGGCGATGACGATGACGGCGCCGAGATCGTCGATGATGGCGAGCGCGGTCAGGAACACTTTCAGCGAGGTCGGCACGCGGTCGCCGAGAAGGGAAAGCACGCCAAGCGCAAATGCGATGTCGGTGGCGGACGGGATCGCCCACCCGCGGGCCGTGGCCGGATCGCTGCCGTTGAAAGCCAGGAAGATGAGGGCCGGCACCGCCATGCCGCCGAGTGCGGCAATGCCGGGCAGAATGCGGCGGTTCCAGGAGGAGAGCTGGCCGTCCAGCACCTCGCGCTTGATCTCCAGGCCCACCAGCAGGAAGAACAGCGCCATCAGCGCATCGTTGATCCAGTGCAGCACACTGAGCGGACCGAGATAAGCGTGGAGCGCAGTGAAGTAGGTCTCACTCAAGGGTGAGTTGGCGACCAGAAGGGCAAGTGCCGCGGCTCCCATCAGCACCAAACCACCCGATGCGGAGCTGTCGAGAAACGCGCGCAGCATGGAAAATGGGCGGGCGACGGGTGTTGCTGGAGCCATGAAGCGCTTTCGTCGAGTCGAGAGACGAAGTCGTAACGTACCATGTTGGCTGAGGTTCTGATGAGCTGATGCTCGCCCGCGCCGTCGCGGGGTCCATACAACAGCTCGCTAAGGTGCGGCTGCTGTGACCTCGGCTGCCACCGCGCGCACCCTCTGCTTGTCGGCCTCGATCGCAAGCTCTCCCTCGGCACGTTCGAGCGCCTCGCGGGAGTGCCGTGCCGAGCTCATGGCAAAGCGTTCGTCTCCCAATCGCGCGAGGGTCAGCAGCGCCTTCTGGAGGCGGATGGCGACCTCCACCACGCCCGCGCCATCCCGTGCGATGGGTGTGAACAGGTCGTCGAAGAGATCCTCCAGGTTCACGGGCGGCACGTGGACAGCGGGGAACTCGACCGCGTCAGCCATGTCCGGCGGCTCGGCCCACGCGGCAAGCACTCGAACGGCTCGGCCGATCACGTCGATCGCGGTTCCGGGATCGTTGATGCCGGGCGACAACGCGCGCGAGGCGATCTCGGACAGCACGGAAGCGCCAAAGCGAGGATCCTGGTCGAAGGAGCGCATGTCCCCGACCGTGAAGCAGCGGCGAACCTCCTCCGCATCCTCTTCACCGAGCGCGCCGGCGACCCACGCCACCGGTTCCGTGGGATCGATGAAGTCGCCGGGGAGCGCCGAGACATAGATCTCGGCCGAGTTTCGCCGCGCCCAGTGCGAGAGCGCGCCCATGTCGAGATGCTGCACATAGCCGATAGTATCGGGGAACAGGGGAAGCGCTCCAGGCGGCACCTGCGACTCCGAATCATGCAGGGGCCGCCCGCCGAGATAAGGCCGCGTATGGCGCGCGCGCATTGCCGCAAGCGCCGCGCCCTCGACCTTCTGGGTGGTGTTGGCCACGCGCCCGAGCTGCGCGAGATGGTCCATCCAGCGCAAGAGCGTGACCACGATCAAAACGATGACCAGCACGGTCACTGCAAACAGCACCACGCGGCCCTGCTGGCCGTAGGCACCGGTGGACAGCACGATGATGCCGACCAGACTGTAGAGAAACGAGCCGACAAAGGTCGCGAGCACGTTCTGGGTGGTAGTGTCCTCGATCACGAGCTGGGTCGCGCGCGGGGTCACGTTGCTGGTGGCTGCTCCATAGGCGGTCACCATCGTGGACAGCGAAAACGTGGTCACCGCCAGCATGGACGAGGCGATGATGGAGAGGATGTTGTCCACCGCATCCGAGCCGATCTTGGCCGGCAGGTCGTCGGGAATATAGGGGGCGAGCCAAATCGCGAGCAGCGCCGTCAGAACCGCCAGAAGTGAGAACAGGCTCGCGCGAAACCAGATCCGGCGGGTGATCCGCAGGAGATGCCAGAGCCAGCGCGAGGATAGCGCAGCGCCCGACCCGCTCATCCGGCGCGGTCCGGCGAGACGGGGTTGCCGTCTTCAGCGCCAAGTGTCCGCGCCGGCCGCGGCGCCGTTCCATCCGGCTTGACGGGCCAGCCTTCGCGCTGCTTGCCGCGGACCCCGTCGAATTCATCGGTCTGGTCGTGGAAGAGCACCACCTGCGTAGGATAAGCGATGTCGATCCCCACCGCGTCCAGCGCCGCCTTGATCTTCTCCAGCACCGCTGCCTGCACGTGCACCACATCGGTGCGCTTGGAGGCTGTCCACCAGCGCACGCGCAGGTTCACGGTCGAGGCGCCCAAGTCCCACACCAGCACCTCCGGCTTGGGCTCCGCGTTCACGCCGCCGACTTCGGTGACTGCCGCTAGAATGACCCTTCGGGCCTCTTCGATGCTGTCGCCGTAGCCGATGCCTACATCGTACTGGGACCTGCGCGTCTCATGCGCCGTGTTGACGGTCACCGCATTCGAATAGACGTCGGCGTTGGGGATGATGGCGCGCCGGCCGTCATAGGTGGTGATGATCGTGGCCCGCGTTTCGATCCAGTCAACCGTGCCCTCATAGCCGTTCACCACGATCTGATCGCCAACGCTGAAGGGGCGCTGGATCAGGATGAGCAGGCCGGCCAGCCAGTTCTGAAGGATGTCCTTGAAGGCAAAGCCGATCGCGACCGAGCCGATGCCCAGTCCTGCCAGGAGGTCACCAGGATTGAGCGAGGGGATGACGATGGTGAGCGCGAGCAGGCCTCCCAAGAGCAGGATGATCCACTTCACAAAGGAGCCGAGCACCGCGCCAAGATTGGAGCGGTCGTGTTTATTGGCCCAGGAGCGGAAGCTGCGCTCAACAGCCCAGGCAACGGCAAACACCGCAGCAAATAGCACAAGTGCCACGAGGATATTGGGCAAGAGGCGCTGGAAGCCGACTACCCATTCCTCAATCTTCGACAGAAAGAAGGCGGGATCCACACGAACGGCTTCGTCCACCGTTTCCGGTCCAGTGGCTGCAATCTGGTCGGCTGCGGTCGATGGCGCAGTGGCTTGGGCGAGAAAGAAGCTCATGAGCTGTCCTGGAGCGAACGAGCTCACATAGAGCTCTTGCCCGTCATGGCGAGCTTGCCGGCTGAGTGGCATGAGCCGGCAATCGGATCTCCTCCATAATCCGCAGCGCTCCTCGGAAAAAATCGAACTCGGCATGGAATAGATCCGGCCTTGGCGCAGTAGATGAGACATGAAGGCGAGTTTCGATGTCACGCCGTCCCTTGAGGACCTCTGGCCCTATGCCCGTGTTCTGACGCACGACGATGGCGATGCCGACGATCTCGTTCAGGAGGCGCTTGCCCGTACGCCGCTACGATCCGGGGCGACCGCTGCTGTCATAGCTGATCGTCATCGCGCGGAACACCTTTCTCACGGGCGTCGCGGGCAGCCGGTCCGACCAGCGGCGCGCCCGTGATTGGCCGAATTGTCGAACCAGCGCCTGCTGCCTGCGCAGGAGCACAGCCTTGAACTCTCCGATGTGGGTAAGGCGCTGGCCAAGCTGCCCACTGACTAGGCGGAAGCGCTCCACCTCGCAGGCGGGTTCGGCTTCCGTTGCACGGAGGAGTTCGCCACCCGCACCTTCTCGCAGGTTGAGGCCTTCGGCTCATACAGCTTCCCTGAAAGCCACGCCGCATCATTTGCGCTGATTGCCTACGCCTCGTCTAGGATCAAGTGCTGGCATCCCGACGTGTTCTGCGCTGCCCTGCTGAATGCCCAGCCGATGGGCTTCTATCCGTCGGCACAGATCCGAGAGGCGAGGTGGTGCACATCATCGCGCGCAGGCTGCATGATCTATCGGGACTGCTTGCGAGCGTGGGTGACCGTGACGCGCCATTGCCGCTGCCGCACGGGCGAGGTGATGAGTTCCACCACGGTGGCTCGCCCGATCAACGTGGACGAGAGATGAAGGCGCTGCAGCAGATGTCCGCGCCTCCGGCTCACAAGCCGCGCGACATCTTCATCCCCGACCTGGGCATCGACCATCAAGGTGAAGGCAAGGGAGTTCAAATAGCATCGGCGGGCGAGCCAACACTTCGCCGGACTCCTACAGCGAGCTTGGGCGCCGACCTTGCATATAAGATTGCGGCCCCGCCCCCATATCGGTGCGGAAGGCGTAGACAAAGGCTGACGTCGAGCCATAGCCCAGCTGGAGCGCAGTCTGCGTCACATCCAACCCGCCGCCCATCAACTCGATCGCCTTGAACAGGCGCAGGCGGCGGCGCCACGAGCGCAGGCTCAGACCTACCTCCGCCTCGAAACGCCGTGAGAGCGTGCGCACTGACATGCCGAGCGCGCGCGCCCAAGCGTCTGGCCCACGCGGGTCTGCGGGATGGGCGTAGAGCGCCTCGCACAGAACCGTCAGCGGCGAGCCGCCCTGCGGCCATGGCAGGGCGCCAGGCAGGGGGTGGGCGCGGCGGAGCTGGTCAAGGATCAGCCCTGCCACGCGGCCGGAATAGCCGTCTTCATCGGCCTGGCCGTCGATCGCGGCGGCTTCGACGATGAGTGCCTGCAAGAGCGGCGAGACCCGGAACACGGTTGGTGCCGCCGCAAGCCCCCGGCCTGCCTCTGACCCGATCCAGAGGCTGCGGAACTCCGCGCCGTGCAGCGACCCCACGCGGTGCCGCAACCCCGTCGGCAGCCATACCGCCTGCTCCGGCGAGATAACGAAGGACTTGCCCTCCACCGCCACCGTCAGCACGCCGGAGACGGCATAGACCAGCTGGTGCCACTCATGGGCGTGTTCGGGGAAGGTATGGCGGGGTGGGATCGTCTGCGCCCGCACGGTCATGGGCTGCGGCCGCGCCGCGCCCGGCGGAACCTCGATCGTCTCCCACGCCATGCCAAACCTCCAGTTTGGCCATTATTCGACACAGATTGGCGGGCTGTCAAAATACGGCCAACCCGCAAGCTCGTATAATGGGCAGGAATGAACACGCCCCTCCGCTCGTCTTCAGAACGAGGATATGTCATGCGTCACCTCGACAGCCGTGGCCTGCCGATCACGACCAGCTCCGAGCTGGCCGCCGCCCGCTACCGGGAGGGCATCGACCTGCTGCTCTCCGCATGGCCCGGCGCGGACCACGTGCTTGAGGCGGCAACTGCGGCCGACCCGGACTTTGCGCTCGCGCACGCGGCGAGAGCGCGGCTGCACGCCATCCGCTCCGAGCCGGCCAAGGCGCGCGCGCGGATCGCTGTCGCGGAGGAGCTGGTGACTCGCGACGGCACTGAGCGCGAGCGCAGCCATGTAGCCGTGCTGTCGCTGGCCGTCAGCGGCCAGTCGGCCAAGGCGCTGGAACGAGCGCTGGCGCATATCGAGACGTGGCCGCTGGACATCGTGATCTTCGGCCTGCCGCTCGGCGCGTTCGGGCTGCTCGCCTTCTCCGGCATGGCCGGCCACGACCAGGCGCGTGTCGACCTGTGCGAGCGCCATGCCCAGCACTTCGCCAGCGATGACTGGTGGTTCCTCACCTATCGCGGCTGGTCGCACGCCGAGAACGGCAATGTCGAGCACGGCCGGGCGCTGACGCAGCGCGGCTTCGACCTGCGCCCCCACAATGCCAACGCGGCACACGCGCTGTCGCACGCCATGTATGAGGGCGGCGCCGGCGAGGACGCGGAGCGGCTGATCGAAAGCTGGCTGCCGAGCTATGACCGCTCGGGCATGCTCCACGCACATATCGCCTGGCACTCGGCACTCGGCGCTCTCGAGCGCGGCGACACCGGGCGCGCGCTCCAGGTCTACGGTGACTTCATCCAGCCCACGGCCACGCAGGGCATGCCGGTCAACGTGGTGAGCGACACCGCCTCGTTCCTGTGGCGGCTCAAGGCCTACGGCCACGCGGTGCCCGCTGGCCTCTGGGAGGCTGCGGCGGCCTATTCCGGCAACGTCTTCCAGAAGGCGGGGTTCGCCTTTGCCGATGTGCACATGGCGCTCCTCGCTGCGGCCACCGGTGACCGGACGGCCGTCGAGGAGCGCGTCCAGGCGCTGCAGGAGCTCGTGGCGCAGGGTGGGCTGCCGGCGGGAACGGTGGTGCCGGCGGTCTGCCGCGCGGCACTCGCCTTTGCGGAGGAGGACTACGCCGGTTGTGTGCGCCTGCTCGAGCCCGTGGCCCGTGACGTGGTCCGCATCGGCGGCAGCGGCGCCCAGCGCGAGATGGTCGAGGACATGCTGCTCCTCGCCCTCATGCGTAGCGGTGAACTTGTGAAGGCCCGCACGCTGCTTGACTGTCGTTTGCACCGCCGCCCGTCCCCGCGCGACACGCGCTGGCACGGCCTGCTCGCCGCCTAAGGTTCCCCATGTCCCATGCTGATGCCACCGCGGCGACCTTGTCCGCGCCCGCCATGTCTTCGGGGAACAGCGATGTGCTGCGGCTTGCCACCGCGCAGGCGCTAGCCGGGGCCAACTCGGCGGTCGTCTATGCGACGGGTGCGATCGTGGGCAATATGCTCGCACCCACACCGGCGCTCGCCACGCTTCCGATCTCGATCTTCGTGGTGGGCATGGCCGCCTGCACCCTGCCGTCCGGCGCGATCGCCCGCCGTCACGGCCGCCGCGCGGCGTTCCTGACCGGCACGGGCTGCGGCGTGCTGACCGGCCTGCTGGCGTCCCTGGCAGTAGTGCTAGGGTCGTTCTGGCTGTTCTGTGTGGCAACCTTCTTCGGCGGCGCCTATGCCGCCGTGGTGCTCTCGTTCCGCTTTGCCGCGGCCGACTGCGTGCCGGCACCCCGGCGGCCGCGGGCGCTGTCTGCCGTCATGGCGGGCGGCGTGTTCGCAGGCGTCATCGGTCCCCAGCTCGTCACCCACACGATGGACCTTTGGCAGCCGCATATGTTTGCGGCGACCTACCTCGGGCAGGCGGCGGTTGCGGTCGTGTCCGCCCTGGTGCTCCTCGGCGTGCGCGTGCCGATGCCGTCCGCGGCCGAGATGGCTGGGGGCCGCCCGCTCGGCGAGATCGTGCGGCAGCCCCGCTTCATCACCGCCGTGATCTGCGGGGTGGTCTCCTACACGCTGATGAACTTCATCATGACGGCGGCGCCGCTCGCAATGCGCCTGTGCGGGCTGTCGCAGGAGTCATCGAATCTCGGCCTGCAGTGGCACATCATCGCCATGTATGCGCCGAGCTTCGTCACCGGGCGGCTGATCACGCGTTTCGGTGCTCCGAAGATCGTTGCCATTGGGCTTGCGCTCACGGCGGCCTCCGCCGCGATCGGGCTCACCGGCATTGACGTCGCCCACTTCTGGCTGACCCTGATCCTGCTTGGTGTGGGTTGGAACTTCGGTTTCGTGGGCGCCTCGGCCCTGGTGCTCGAGTGCCACCGCCCCGAGGAGCGAACGCGAGTGCAGTCGCTCAACGACTTCATGGTCTTCGGCACCATGGTGGTGGGCTCGTTCTCGTCGGGCGGCCTGCTCACCGCCTACGGCTGGGACGCCGTGCTGTGGGTGTCGTTCCTGCCGCTGCTGGTGGCGGTCGCAGCCCTTGTCTTTACGGCGGCATCACGTCCGACCCGCATCATCCCGGCCACAGACAGGGCGGCGATATGACGCCCGCGGTCGCGATTGTCGGGGCAGGGCTCGCTGGGCTCATCGCCGCTTACCGTCTCCATCAAGCCGCGCGCGCCGAGATCGGCGGTGACACTCTGGCAATCAAGGCGGATGTCCGTTCGGTCGCCGAGCTCAAGGCTATGGCCCAGCAGCTCGGCAACACCTTCGGGCATCTGGACATTCTGTTTGCCAACGCCGGCGTGGCATTTGGCACGCCGGTCGCCACAACCGACGAGGAGACTTTCGATCGTCTGATGGATGTGAACGTGAAGGGCGTGTTCTTCACGGTGCAATCAGTGCTGCCTCTTATGGGTCAAGGCGGCTCGATCATCCTCAACACGTCCTGGCTTGGCCATGTCGGCACGCCAGCCCGCGCGGCACTCTTGGCGTCGAAGGCCGCGGTGCGCTCGTTCACGCGCGTGCTGGCGGCCGAGCTGATTGGCCAAGGTATCCGCGTCAACGCGGTCAGCCCTGGCCCGATCGAGACGCCGATCCATCGGCGGGCCGGTCAGACCGAGGCGGACTTCCGCGCTTATGCCGCAAACGTGGGCATGCGGGTGCCCATCGGCCGCATGGGGCTGCCCGAGGAGGTCGCTTCAGCCGTCGCATTCCTGGCGACCAGCCAGTCCACCTACACGATCGGCAGCCAGATCGCGGTGGACGGCGGTTTTGCGGAAATCTGAACCATACGCATCAACAGTGACTTCACCCAACCGGTGATCGTCCATGCCGACTGGCTCGACTAAGTTGCAAGACCCATTCAGGGCGCCGACCGGCGCCTGCTGTTCGGGATCGGCGATGAGGCACCGAAGCGCCTTAGCCGGAGGCCGAAGATGGCAGAGGCGGTTGCCTGAGGTACGAGCATGGCAATTGTCATGGCTGACGGCTGACGCGTTCGACTGAGGTGAGTTCTCTGCCTCACCCTCTTGGCCCGAGGTACTCGTCGGCGGGCCGCCACTTGTTGCTCGACGGCTTCCGGATCGTCACACGGCCGCGGCTGACCGGCGAAAGCCCAAGCTCGGCCGCATAGCGCAGCATGATTTCCTGCGCCTTGTTGGCGATGCCGAGCCACGGGCTGGGCTGGATGTAGCCGGACGGCAGCTTGATCAGCATCGGCGTCGCCGCGATCTTCTTCTCCGCTTCCACCCAGCGGCCATAGGCCTGGCAGTACGCGGCAAGCACTGCGCGGTCGTGCTGGCCCAGCACGCCCTTTGCATGCAGGTCGGCAGCCAGCCGCCTCCACTCCGTCTTGGCGGTCGGGCTCAGGTGCGCAGGGCAGGTGGGCGGCTTGGGTGCGGCATGACTGGGGCCGCCCTGGCCCGTGCCGCTGCTGCCCCCGCCGACAAGATAGAGGTTGGTTGGCTTCGGCTTGCGTCCACGCATTGTGCTACTCTGCTGCCTGGGCAGGTTGCGTTGCAGAGACCATGCCAACCCCCCGCTCCGCCGTCACCGACGCAAAGCTGAGGCCGCTGCCATGAAGCGTGGCCTCTTCGCCGGTGAATGCCTGCCAGCGCTGGACGGCAACATCCACATAAGCAGGACTGAGTTCGATGGCATGGCAGTGCCTGCCGCTCATCTCTGCTGCGATGAGGGTGGTGCCCGAGCCGCTGAATGGCTCGTAGACGGCCTGTCCTGCCGAGCTGTTGTTCTCAATGGGTCTGAGCATGCAGGCGACAGGCTTCTGCGTGGCGTGGCCCGTCTCGTTCTTGGCAGGCTTGGAAATTTGCCACACCGTGGTCTGCTTCCTGTCGCCTGCCCAGTGTCCTCTTGCCTTCTCGCGCACCGCATACCAGCAGGGCTCATGCTGCCAGTGGTAGTCGCCCCGGGACAGCACCAGCTGCCCCTTGTCCCAGATGATCTGGGAGCGCAGCGTGAAGCCTGAAGCGACGAGGCTGTCGGCCACCGTGCCGGCATGCAGCCCGCCATGCCAGACGTAGGCCACGTCGCCTGGGAACAGCGCCCAAGCTTCCCGCCAGTCGGCACGGTGGTCGTTGAGCACAGTGCCCAAAGCCGTGCCACCACCGGAGGCGCCCGCTCGCTCGCGCCATGCCGGATCGTAGCTGACCCCATAGGGCGGGTCGGTGACCATCAGGTGGGGCACCACACCGGCCAGCACACGCGCCACCGTGTCCGCATCCGTGCTGTCGCCGCAGACGAGACGGTGCTTGCCGAGCAGCCACAGATCCCCTGCACGGGTGACGGGCTCTGCCGGCGGGGGAGGAACCTCGTCGGGATCGGTGAGCCCAACATTGCCGAGGCTCGTCAGGCTTGCGATCTCGTCCTCGCCAAAGCCGGTGAGAGCGAGGTCGAAGCCGAGTGCGCTGAGGTCGGCAAGCTCCAGCCCGAGCAGCTCCGCGTCCCAGCCAGCGTTCAGTGCCAGCTTGTTGTCGGCGATGACGTAGGCACGCCTCTGTGCTTCCGAGAGATGGCCGAGCTCGATGACCGGGACACGGTCCAACCCCAGCTTCCGGGCAGCCATGACACGGCCGTGCCCCGCGATGATGCCGCTCTCCCCATCCACCAGCACAGGGTTGGTGAAGCCGAACCCCCTGATGCTGGCTGCGATCTGCGCGACCTGCGCATCCGAGTGCGTGCGGCTGTTGCGTGCATAGGGGATCAGCTCCGACAGCGGGCGATAGGTGACGGAAAGGGCTACGTGTTCCATGCCCGGCAAGATAGCATGGCAGCTAAGTCGTTGTTAGGATGACAGTTCTACGCTTGTGCGCGCTGCTTTGCGCAAGTGCACCTACGATGCCGTGGTTGGAGCGGGCAGCGCAAGGATGGTCCATGCCGGCTGCATCATGTCCCAATGTACACGAGACTCGCCCCCGACTTTATCGACCAGGATGGCCTGTTCACGCACCCCCGAGAGGCCGCTCGAATGGCTGACATCCGCGGCCTGGCGGGCTGTGCGTGGCAAACGATACCCCCTCCCCAATTTCGCCTCTGCGAATATGGAGGGGGGGCACGGGTCTCAGATGCCGAGGTCCCGGATTTTGCGACCCCCCCGCCGTCTTGGTTGGCCAGGCAACCGGCGACCCAGTCTCTGATGTGACGGATCACGGATGATGACGCGCATTATGAAAGCACGCGCGTGAGGGGTTAACAGAAAAACCCGTCATCACCTGTCATGCGTCATCGCATGCCGCGATCGGATGCGGGCAAGCCGTTCCCCTGCCAGCCAGGCAATTCGCCCCTCAAGCGGCTGCCAGGCAGACAACTGCTGCTCGCTGCCGTAGGGCGGAGCCGCTCAAGCGTGGCTCGCTTGTCATCACTTGTCACTTGCGCGCGTAAGACAAGGAACATGTTTGGGCGTGTTTTCTATTGTCTGACGATTCCGCTCAGCGCGCGCAAGTGACAGGTGGTGACAAGCTCAGCCAGCCGCGTCTTCCAGGGATGCGATAAAGGTTCGCGCACGCTCGCGACGGGTGCGCTCGTGATCCCGGCGTTGCGCGAACAGTTCGTGGATGCGCGGGTTCACCTTCCATCGCGGCGCCGTGCCGTTGCGCGGCATTGGCGTTGCATCGAGCCAGCCGAAGTATTCCAACCGCTCGAGCTGCTTTTGCGCTTCCTCCCGCGTCAGGCTCTTCATGGCCCGGTCGCCCCGATCCATGTTGCGGAACGTGATCTCCTGGAGCTCGGGGTGCGTCAGCAGGTAACCGCCGATCGCCGTGAGGGCATCGTGGTTCTCCGAGAGCCCCAGCACGCCGGCGTAGAACGCCAAGGCGTGAGGCAGCAGGAAGCGATGGAGGAATGTTGCAGCACGCCGCGCAACATCGGCCGAGATCGTCGGCTCCACCGTGCCTTTGCCTCTGGTCTCGATGCAGTGGAACACGACACACAGCCGGGCAAACAGCCCATCATATTTGCCGATGTGCGAGGCCAGCTTCTTGTTGATCGTTTCCACGGCCATGAGATCGATGTGGCGCTGCTCCAGGTCGCGCCTGATCTCATGCGCCTCCGGATCGAAGCGCAGGGCGCGCGCAGTTGTGGGGGAGAGGTCGCCAAAGCCTGATGCAGGAGGCTTCAGCCGATGAAGATCCTCCACCAACCCACCGTAAAGGGACACGACACCGGCGGCCGGCTCATCCCGGCCGACGGTCGCTGGTCGCAGCACGACGGGAAAAAGCCGCTGCAGCAACCCGTCGTCCACTGCTTCACTTGCGACCTTGCGGATCGTCTCCGGCTGAATGCCACCGAGCATGCAGACGGACAGATTCTCGATGAAGCCCGAGCCGCGGCCGATCCGGCTTACGGCATAGGAGCCGCCGTTGAACGATTGGAGCCAGAAGCTCCGGTCCTTCATCGCACCGCGGTGACCGGAGTACTTGTCCATGCTGCCAAACCAGCCGGCAAGCTCGTCCTGGAAGCAGAGGACGCCGTCGGGGCTGTCGCGCAGCACCTCCTGTGCGGCTTCGATCGTGGTGTCTTCCAGGCGCAGACGGACCTGTTTTGGCGCCTGAGTCGCCCGTTGCTCATCCTTGCTCAGCTTGTCGAACTCGGCGCGCGCGCTTGCCCAGGCACGGAAGAGTTCCGCGTCCAGCCGAAACAGCGGCCTGACAGCTTGCGAGATCACCGGGCTCTTCTTTGTGCTAGGATCCCCCACAAGTGCGACCCAGATGCGTGCGGCTTCTGTCCAGTGAGGATCGTGCTGCTTCACCTGCACCTTGATGCGGTCAGGAATGGCAGCTGCGCAGACCGCAAGCGCCGCGGTGGCAAGGCCCGCCGGGTCGGCACCCATGAGGCCGCCCTGAACAACAGCGTAGTCTTCGATCTCGCGAGGCAGAAGGTCAGGTGGAAGCCCAGGCGGGTCGAACCTGGCCCAAAGATCAACGGGGTCAGAGGATCGAGTCTGTGGTTGGCTTGCTTTTGCGCCCGAGGCATTGCCGGCGTTGATGGCCGACGCGTCGAATCCATCCCACGGCACATCCGTAGCACGGTTCCAAGCGTCTGCCGTCCAGTGGTTCAGTTCGTCCCGTGCACGGTTGGCGACGTATTTGTCGAAGCCGGCCCCCTGCGGGAACTGCCGCCAAAGCGCCGCAGCTTCGGCTGCTGAGAAGCCGTCACCCTTCAGCCAGCCCGTCACCTTGAAGAAGTGTTGGCTGCGCTCCCCCGCGGCAACGGCTCGGGACAGGTCTGCACGCCGCTTCGGGGACAAGCGCTCCAGCCCTTCGGCAATCGACCGTGCCGTGCCGTCATCCCCGGCTTCAGCGCTGGGCTGCTCCTGATGTCTTTGGTATCGCGCATAGGCCGCGGCGATCTCGGCAGCGGAGAACACGGTGCCGGGCGCCTCGAGGATGAAGGTCGGGTGAACTGCGGTTCGGCCTCGCTCACGCTTTGATCGGCCTGGAATGTTCGGTGTACCGGCCACACGGTAGGGCTGATCCGGCTTGCCCGTTGCGGTGTCACCACCGGCATCGGAAGCGCGCATCGTCGAGCCGAGCATAGCGGCTTCGCTGTGGGATATGGCCCGGTCGAGGAAGTGCCAGAGG
Source organism: uncultured Mesorhizobium sp. (assembly GCA_963522145.1). Lineage (GTDB taxonomy): Bacteria > Pseudomonadota > Alphaproteobacteria > Rhizobiales > Rhizobiaceae > Mesorhizobium_B. Next base: position 111,945 of record CAUQXI010000001.1, read on the forward strand.
TGCCGGTTGCCCGGTGAACTCTCCACAGCAAGGGAGGGGGTCAACAGGCTTGCACCGGCTTTGCCCGTGTCGCTGTCATCGTCGATGACAAGCGCAAAGACGCCGATCGTGTCGGCAGCCGTGCCGCGCTGGCTGCGAGCAAGGCCCGGCCGGACGGTTCGGCCTTCGACATAGACATTGTGGCCGCCTCGCGCTTCAGCCAGTGCGGCCGCCACCATGCTGTCGATGTCACCAATGTGGAATCGGTAGGCGACGGGCTTGCTGTCGGGAAAGATCTTCACGAGCGACAAGAGCCCAGGCGATGACGAGCCCTCGAAAGCCGCCTCAGCCGCTTCATGCAGATGCGAAAGAAACGCGCGGATGGATGGCTCATCGGGCTCAAGCGTCATGGTCTGACTCCGCTGACCTGCCATGTCGGCCGAGCGTCACGCGGCGCTCGACTTCCGTGCGCTGGGCGAGCGCAGCTGCTCGGCCTCAAAGGCTTCGACGTCGCTCCGACGATACATGACCAGCCAGCCGAGCTTCAGGAACTTCGGTCCCTGCCCCGTGCGCCGCCACCGTTCGAGGGTGCGATGCGACACCTTCCAGCGGCGAGCGAGGTCTTTCTGGTTGAAGAGAACTTCCGACACGGCGCCACTCCCGAGCGATGAAACACCCGCAAAGGAAAAACACAGCGCAGGCTGCTTGTCGGTGGGAGGGACGTGGGTGGAAAGGTGGGACCGGGGTGGGAAGTATGGGAGGCAGGGTGGGAAGCAGGGTGGAAGCGTCGCCTCACGTGTCGGATCCAGCGAAACAGGGCGAAAGGCAGTGTGCTCGTGTCGTGGGAGAACCGCTCCCATGTGGGAGGATGAAAAATCGCCGGTTATCCACAGGTTCGTGACCGGCTCCTGGTGTGCGACACGCACACGCCGATCAATGCCCGTGGACGCTCTGCTGAGGGCTAGCGCACGAGCCGGAGCCAGGGCCGGCGAAACGCTCGCTTTATCGCACCTTGCCGTGGCAGGTCAGGCAGGTTGAGCCGCCAGTTGCCGGCATTGTCGCTGCACAGGATGGTGCGCCAGCCTTCCAATGGGCCGAACAGGTCCACGACCCTGCTGCTTTCGCTTCCTGCCTGCTGCAGCAACACCTCGCCTTGCATCCATGGCCTGTCGGCCAGCCACGCCTGATGCAGCAGGCGAACGACAGCAGCCCGTTTGGGGCTCAAGGTGAACTGCCGGCCGCCCAGTGCGATGGTCTTGTAGTCGAGGCTATGGGTGAAGGGGGCCTCGTCGCCAACGTCCTGCACCAGCTCGTGCTCGCTTTCGAACCGGCTCCGCTCTTGCGCTGTGATCACCAGATCTGAACGGGTCACCTCCAGCGGGCTGCCATGCAGATCGTACCAGCAGTCCGCGTCGCTTCCCTTGACCCGCCCGAGCCTTATGCTGCCGTGGCCGTGCAGCCGCCAGATATCTTCGGCAAATAGCCGCTGTATGCCCCAGAGCTCCTCCCTGGTGGAGAGCACCGTCTTCCCTTGTCCTTCCATATGCATGCACAGCTCTGCAGAGGTGCCGAACAGCGGAACGGCGATCTCGATCTGCCCTTCCGTGCCAAATTCCAGCAGCAGCTCCGCCGTGGTGCCCCAGGCTTGGGCAACCTCGTCGAGGGGAAAATGCTTGCGGGCTGGCAGCGGCATCAGGCGAGCTCCGCCTGCAGGCCTGCAACCAGCCGGTACTTCTCCAGCCTCACCGCGATGAACGACGCAGACAAACCAAACAAGGCGGCAAGCTCGTTGCTGAGGATGTCCAGCCAGGGGCTGTAGCCCTCCAGTCCAATCAGGGGCAGAGCGCCAGCGGGCACGCGTTCCACCAGCGGCAGCCCGCGTGCCTGAGCATGCTTCACCAGTTCGGAATGCAGAAGGTGCCGGGGTGCCAAAAACGCACCCATGAACTCGTTGGCGCGCCACTCCGCCCAGTCGACCCGCCCCGTCCTGGGCTGGCTTGGAGCAGGTGGTGTGCTCGTGATCGGTGCCGCGTCTGCCTGCCCAAAACCCTGAAGCCAGGAGGGTGCGTCGAAGACGAGGTGAGCGAGTTCGTGAGCCGCGGTGCTGCGCAGCAGCGCCTCGTTGTTGCCGATCAGCTCCCTGTTCAGGCGCACGCTCACGAGGCGGGCGTGGGGATCCGCCTCGGTCAAGCCGAGCACGGGATGGCCAGCATCATCCACAAGCCCGGCCTCCACATCCCACTGGGCTGCAAAGCGCATGCCGTTGATCTCGGCTCGCCCCACCCGGGTTGCGAGCTGAACAATCTCGATGCGGTGCTGGTGTTCCGGGCAGACGTGCTGGCGCGCTTTTGCGGCGATCTGCCAGATCGAGCCTTCGGTCATCCGCGCGGGCTGCATGGAGCTCTGCGCATGCGGGTAGAAAAGGATCAGGTGCGGCAATGGTTGGTGCCTCGGGAGCCGTTCGGGAGAGGGCGCGTTCACTGTATGTTCTAACACCGGCAGGAGTCGATGGGGTTGCCTGCGTCTGCCAACATCTTCGGCGCTGACGACGATCACAAAGGCGAACGCGCAGCTTTGCGCAGGCGCAAGTTTGTCGGAACAGGTTTGCGCGCAGCAGGAGCGCGAGGGTGGTCAAGGGCGGCCGGTTCGCCGAACCTTCTGCCCATGCGAACCCAACAAAACCATTCTCCACATGCCGGCTGGTCCCAACAACGGTACCTTAGCACAGCTGTCGCCGGCCCATCGCCGCTGCACCCCGACCGCATGAGCGCAGACGAGCGACTCGCTGAGCTGGGCAGCATCCTGGCGCTCGGGCTGGTTCGGCTGAGGGCCCGCCAGTCAAGCACTCTATCTGCCGGCCAGGAGAGTAGTTTTGTCGACTTCACCGCCCACCAGAGCGGTGATGTACCCGCAACGCAGTTTGCGGAGGACCACGCATGATGAGGACGAACACGGAGCCGGTGATCACACGGCTCGCAGCGCTGCCCGTCATGGGCATAGACGAGCTGAAGGGGCAGTGGCGTCAGCTCTACGGCACAGAGCCGCCCCGCACGAGCCGCCAGTTCATCGAGAGCAGGCTCGCCTACCGCATCCAGGAACTCGCATACGGCGGGCTCAAGCCTGAGACAAAGGCGAGGTTGAGAGCACTTGCCAGCGAGATCGACGAGGGTGGCTCGGGCAGCAGCCGCAAGCCACGCGAGGAGCGCAGGCTTCTTCCAGGCACGCGCCTCCTTCGCGAGTGGCAGGGGGTGGAGCACACCGTCACCGTGCTGGACACCGGCTTCGAGTGGCAGGGAAGGCCGTATGGATCACTGTCGTCGGTTGCCCGAGCCATCACCGGCACACGCTGGAACGGGTGGCTGTTCTTCGGCCTTGCCAGCACAAAGGGGAGGGGATGATGCGCAAGGCAAATGCGATCTCGTCCCATCCCTCTGCTGCCACTCCTGTCCGCAAGGTTCGCTGCGCCGTTTACACGCGCAAGAGCAGCGAGGAGGGTCTCGACGCCGAGTTCAACACGCTCGATGCCCAGCGGGAAGCGTGCGAGGCCTTCATCGCCTCGCAACGTGCCGAGGGCTGGGTGCTCGTGCCCGACCGCTACGATGACGGCGGCGTGTCAGGCGGCACGCTGGAGCGGCCAGCCTTGCGGCGCCTCATGCGCGATGTGGAGCGCGGGCTGGTCGATGTCGTGGTCGTCTACAAGATCGATCGCCTGAGCCGGTCGCTGTCGGACTTCTCGAAGCTGGTTGACCTCTTCGACATCCACGATGTCACGTTTGTCTCCATCACGCAGAGCTTCAACACCACCACCTCGATGGGCCGCCTGACGCTCAACATCCTGCTTTCCTTCGCCCAGTTCGAGCGCGAGGTGATCGGCGAGCGGATCAGGGACAAGTTCGCGGCAAGCAGAAGGAAGGGCATGTGGATGGGCGGCACGGTGCCGTTCGGCTACCGCGTCCAGAACAGGAAGCTCATCGTGCACGAGGAGGAGGCAGCGTTGGTGCGCTCCATCTTCGAGCGCTTTCTTGCCATCGGCTCGGGCACCGTTCTCGCCCGCATGCTGGTGGCGGAAGGTGTGACACGCAAGAACGGTCAGCCCTTCGACAAGGGATGGCTCTACAAGCTGCTCAACAACCGCGTCTACATCGGCGACGCCATGCACAAGGGGGTGGCATACCCAGGCGAGCACCGCGCGATCATCACGCGAGACCTCTGGGACAAAGTGCGCGGCGTCATCGACAAGGATCCGCGCGTCAGGGCCGCAACCACAAGGCGCCAGACGCCAGCGCTCCTCAAGGGCCTGATCTTTGCGCCCAACGGCAAAGCGATGGCGCCCACCCACACACGCAAGAAGGGCGGCAAGCTCTACCGCTACTATGTGACCACATCCGTGCAGAAGATCGGACCAGACACGTGCCCCATCCAGCGAGTGGGAGCAGGCGAGATCGAGAGGGCCGTGATCGATCAGTTCCGAGCGATGCTGCGAGCACCTGAGACGATCGTGGCAACATGGCTTGCTGCCAAGGAGATAAACGAGCAAGCACGCGAGGAGGGGAACGGCTCCAAAGGGGCCAAGCCGCCCAGCATCGCGGAAACCGAGGTGCGCTCTGCTCTGATCCAGCTTGATCCGCTCTGGGAGGAGCTCTTCCCAGCCGAACAGGCAAGGATCGTGCAGCTGCTCGTCAGCAGGGTGGACGTGAGCACAAGCGGTGTGACCGTGCACCTGCGCACCGACGGCATGGCGACGCTCGTCTCCGACCTCAGCATGCGACCTGAGCAGCAGAAGGCTGCCTGATCATGGTGCTCGGCATGGTAGTGGAAGCAGCACGTGAGGTGCAACTGAGCGCGGACGGCAGGACGCTTGCCGTGCATGTGCCCATAGCGTTCAGGAAGCGAGGCGGCAGGAAGGTTGTTATTGCACCTGTGGGAGGATCACCAAGCGTACCGGGGCAGGCGAGCTCGCCACGCATGCCGCACGCGCCCAAGCCGCAGCGGTCAGTCGACCAGTCGCTCCTGAAGGTGCTTGCCCAAGCCCATCACTTCCAGCGTCTTCTGGATGAGGGCCGCTATGCCACGGTGGGTGATCTTGCGAGAGCGATGAAGCTCGACCCGTCCTTTGTGGCCCGCATCCTCCGCGCCACGCTGCTTGCACCCGACATCGTGGAAGCCATTCTCGATGGTACGCAGCCACCCACCATGCACCGGCAGATGCTGCTGCGGGGCCTTCCGCTTGAGTGGAAGGAGCAGAGGGAAAGGGTGCAGGGCTGAAGGGCCGGATCGGGGCCGGAAGCCGACCGTCTGCTTTCAGCTGCGAAACCACAGAAGCAGATTCGGACTACTTTGATTGGACCCAACGCCCTAAGGAATTCGAAGTTGTCAGCTATCCCGAAGTTCCGCCAAATGGCCGCCCATTTCCTGCTCATTCGAAATCCCGAGGGTAGGCAATATTGCTTCAAGAATGGTCACAATCTCATTGTTCAGACCGCCACCGTCAGAGAAGGCATTCATGATCGCGCTTTCGTGTAACCGGGAGTTCTTGAGCAGAAACCTCTGTTGCGACCAAATGAAAACCCACTTCTTCGAAAGCCACTGGTAGAGGCGCAATCTAGTAGTCTCTCCCGACAATGTCACCTTAGCAAGCTGCAGCACCTTCATCGACAGATCGAAAACTTGGATCGGTGTCAGCAGGTCGGTTCCCCTAATATCCCTTCCAAGCTGATGGACGACGGTCGCAAGCGCTAGGTTAAAATCCGTGCGTTCACCGCTGCCAGAAAGCGCCTTCCAAAATTCAGCTCTTATGGCAAAGCCGTTCCAGTCGTTTTGCAATGAACACAGAGAGTCAAGAACCGTCGCGTCAGCCTGAAACAAACATTTGATCGCGAAGGTGAGGACTTGACGTTCGGCTATATCTGTCTGCGCCGAAATCTCCTCGCTGCTCGGTCTCGGAATTTTGCCATATGTGGGCGTTTCCAGATCGCACTTGCTCCTATTGCTAGGACCACTTGCAAGGAAGGCGCTGAAAGCAACCAGATTTTCGAGTTCACTGGCAAACAACTCTATATTTGCGGTACGTATCGCCTTCTCAAGTCGAGCATACATCAGCAAACTCTGTCCAATGTAGACAGGTCCGCCCTTCAGGTGAGCGTCGATATTGTCCGCTATGCCCAGGTCCAGGAGGCATTGGCATTCGATTTTCGCCAGCATATACCAAGATACTTCCATGACGGGCAGGAAGCGTTCCCCGCTTTCAGAATGCGGCTCTGGATTACTTAATACTCCAGGGTAAATCTGAGCACGCGTACCGTCGGCGATGATCCGATCTTCGCCCGAAGATTCTTGATCCAACCAAAGTAGAATGTGCCTAGTGACGGCGTGGCAGTGCGATGCGCGCAGCGAACTCTTAGGGTCCAGTTCTTCGAGTTCGGCAATTATGTCTACTAGGTCCATTAAGCAGGTGCGGCGATCTCCATCATGCCAAGCTGCGAGGGCAGCATCAGCGCGCAAGCCTAGGTGCATTGGCTGCATACCGGGAAGCTCACTGCACTTCGCTGCTTCCGCGCCAAATAGATAGTATCGGCGGGCCCTTTGGAAATCGCCTTGTTTTTCCGCGCTAATCGCTGCGTCTCTGCCCAGAAAGGCCTTCTCGACATAGCTTAGGTTAGCATCACCCTCAATGAGATCCGCCGCGAGCTCCAAGTTGGCCTGATGGTTCTCAGCTCGATAGAAGACTTTTGCTTTGGCCCTCACCAGCTCGGAGTTCGTTACGCCATATCTATCAAGGCCTTTTTCGAGAATGGAAAGCGCTGACTCCTTGTCGTTGCCGTACTCATCGGCAATGATTGCCTGATATTTGCAACATGCAACCGCGAGGTCTTGTCGACCCCATCCAATCGCAAGTTCCTCTAGCTGTCGAAAGATTTCAACGTGCTGTTCCGGCTTCATTGTCCCAGCGGCGTGTTCCGCAAGCCAAGCGCCGCTAACATACATGTCGGCGTCAACGATCCCGTTGGGGTCGTCGAGAATGCGAAATATGCGGCTGCGCAGACCAGCGTCACACCTATTGAGAAACTCAAATGCTGGGAGCAGCTCTCGAATTTTTCGGATTTGGCGAATTTGATTAAGGAACATAAACCCTACGGTTGTCGGGACATCAGTTCGCTCGTTGAACCCAGCCAGTAGCTCGTCGGGTATGCTTCCGTCCGGTGCGCTGAAAAATTCATCAAACTTTTCTACAGCTCGCCAGAACTGCGGGATTGCGCCGAAAGGCGGCGTTGACAGCAACATCTTTGCGTAGACCACTAACGACAAATCCGGTTTGCCTGCTTGCCTGGTAGACGCGCACTCCCCCTCGAAACATTCGACCGCTGCAAGATATTCCCTCGCCCCATCGCCTGAATGCGCCAGAATGAGAAGTTGTGCGCCGCGGATAATTTGGCTGACATTCTGGTCGTCAGGATATGCCGCCTTGTCCGTTCTCAACATGCGGAGGAATCGAAAGTGGGGACTTATCAACTGAAGGTCGCGATTGTCGGAGCCCAGAAGAGAAAGGCAGAGTCTTAGCAAAACGCTGGTATTGCCACCAATCCATGCAGATATTAGCGCCGAGTCTCCCTCAACTGAGTCAATAGGCTGATTTCGCACGAGCGAATCCGCAACGTTGAAATGAAGCGTTTTGACTTCGCCGGCAGTTAAGGTGTTCGCCGCGAAATCAGACAGGAGAGGCGACAACGAAAAGCGCTCTCCATTTAGCTGGTCTATCCATGTGCCGATCAACTGCTCGAAGAGAAGGCCTCCGTCCGGTATTGCTGGAGTCATGCGAGCCAAATCCACGGCTAACGCTCGTCTGAATGCCAAGGACGTGACGGAAAGACGCTCAAGCAGGCGTCGGCTACCTTCCGGCAGTTCCCGTAGCAATCGTGCCCGCGTTTGAGCCCGCACTTGTTTCACTTCTGGATTGCCGACCAATAGAGAGTTCAACGTTTTGAACTCCTCAACATTCCAACCTGATCGCTGCATCGACTGGATCGCAGCTATTACGAGCTGAGGATGCCCTCCACCAGAAATGACGCGGATGTATTTTGCCCAGTTTTGATCGTCCACACCTAACGATCTCAGGATGTGCGCGATGTCTCCTTCATCAAAATCATCGAACTTTGTCTCTATGGCCGCCGATAGACCTGCACCAAAAGCCACGTCGCTTTGAAGCGGGCGAGGAGCTGTCACCAGCACAAGAATGTCTTGGCGCTTGCAGGTGGACAACAGGAGAAGAAGAGTGTCTACCGCAGATGGTTCCAGCGTGCATTCCAGGTCATCGAGGAGAATGCCGCGAATGAGCTTTTCACTGACAACGTGATCGGCAAGCTGCGAAATCAGTTGGCTAGCTTGCTCGCTTGAGAGGCCCCGATAGTTGACGAGCGACCAACTCCCGCCAACCTGCTGAGCCGCGAGCTTGGCTGCAAATGTCTTGCCTACTCCCGCTGCACCATAGACCCAAGCGACACCAATATCGGAAAGACAAGATATGATCCTATCAATATGTTCGGTTCTCGGAGCAAAAGCAGGGGGAAGCTGAAACTCGCTAACAGATCGAGGAAGTTGCGCGGATGATATGAGACCCGTCGTCTTTGGAATGACCGCCGACAGCGCCCTGTTCACTAGGTCAGTTTGTGTCTCCAGTTGAGCGCGGTTGATGTTAACGTGCGTTGCCCTCTCAAAAAGAGATTCCAAGTCTCCCTTGTTGACGGCTCGGTCGTCGCGGTTAAGCTCGATGGTCTTCCTCAGAAGAAAGATGAGAAGTGAGTTAAGGCACTGCTTTGCCTGAGAGGCCGTCCCACCACGCTCCCGGAGCTCCTTAATCATCTTTGATTCAAGTTGTCGTGTGAGAAGGTCGGATTTCAAGGCCCCGCAGTCGAAGTGGACTCTTCTGAGAAATCTCTCCCTAAAATCATCATCGTTAAGAGACGAGATATATTGCTTCGCTTGGTCTGAAACCTGAGACGACAGGAGAATGTCTCTCAGTGGGGTAACCTCACCAAAGCGGGCCACGTTGCGCCAAGAATTAAGTGTCGGCGTGTCACCCAATCTAGCGCGTGCTGAGCGCTCTCGCCCAATCGACGAGGTCGTAATATGCCTAAGGCGGACTTCCAGTTGCGGGTTGCGGGTTTGCAATTCCACGAAGCTGTCGATTGATGCGATGATATCCGCTGAGTTTATGGTGACAGCGCCAGAAGTCCTCTTGACTTGAGTTCCCTGCAAGGCGTCTCGCGCGACAACCGTATAGTCCTCAGCCACTTCTAAGAATAGGAACTCATCGTCGTCCAAGTCCATCCAAGCGAGGGCGGACTGATACAACTGGTAGACGTAACCACCAAGGGAATCGATGGCTTCGCGCGCCTCGTTACCTTTAGGTGCTTTTGGTTTTTGCATTCGTGACATTCGCTTGCAGGAGGATCCGGCGAAGAATCACTATGATATCTGTCCTAGCGTAGCACAAACATAGTTGCTGATTTCAACCGGCGTGGCTCACTACCGCCGCTCTGGAGAAAGTCTGCATTTAGTAGGAGGCGCCGTCCATCCGAGTGGCGGAGACTAGGGTGCGACGCCGAAGTCAAGTTTGTGCCCGGTAGAGGACTGCAGCTATTGGTTGGCGGACAGTTGAACGCGGAACACTTGGTGAGCCGCCGCCTTTCGGCTCGGCAACTCTCTACAGGCGGTCTGCATGGTCATATAAGCCAGTTATTGAGCCCGTTGGGCTCGGCAAAGCCAGCCCGGCAGCCGTTGGGCTGATAGGTATTTGCCAAAGTCCAGACTTTTAATGGATGCACCCTAGGTAGCACGTGCCGAACTGTCGATCGGCGGCCTTCGAGAGTTCGCTTCCACACAAATCCGAAACAAAGAGACCGAAGCCTCTGACGATCAGCGTTTCCATCTCAATCATGTCCGAACGGTCGATGTCGTCGTTGATCTCCCTATACTGCTTGAAGAAAGCGGAGCGGAGACTAGCCCATATCTCAAATCCGAGTTCGATCTCCAAATCCGGATCGTACCCGGAATTTACTCCAGCCTTCACCTTCTTAGTCGTGATACCCATTTGTGCTGCCAGCGTCGTGCCCGCGTAATGGGCCGCCAGGTCCGCGACCTGAATGCCAGAGGTCAGTCTTGAGTCTTGGTTCGTGTATATTTGGCACCCCCCGTTGGCTCTTTCCGAAAGGGCCTCGATCTGTTTGTTGGGGATCTCGATCCCTTCGTCGAAAAATGCTGCATGGCGTTCCAATGCTAAGCCGTTAGCTTCGATTAGCTTGCTTAGGGCTTTGGCCGCTTCGGCGCCAATCGACGCCCTTTCTCTGCTCGGCAACACGAGGACGGCAATTCGCGTACTTCGCAATAAGCCGTAGATGGCAGCCCTTAGCTGCTGTGACTGCTTGTTTCCCTGCATCTTTGCGCTGCTTTTGTACTCATCGACCTTGGGCACTAGACCCAACTTCAAGATCGCTGCGTCAACGGCGGGACTTAGGTCCTGATCGGCATAGACGAAAGCGCCAACAATGAATTCGCCTCGCTCTTGGATACTTTCATCAAAGTAGAGGTAACCCATATTTATTCACCCGATTGTGGAGCAGCGACCGCGTTCCATACATCGTAATTCAGTATGAAAAGCCTAGCACAGGGCGGTGACCGTCGAGTAGAGTTGACCGGCTGGAGCGCAAAAGCGGGGCCGAGGGTGCTGTCTAAGTCTGCTTCTGGGTGAAATCAAAGTTTGCCATAGCGTCTCAAATGGGTGCGCAAAGCTGCCACTGTGTCTGCTGAGCGCCATACCTCAGGACCTTGGACCTGAGCCTGCCGCGCGTTGGGCGGGAGCGGGCTATAAAGTTTGCTCTGTGTGCTCTCTGCCAAGCGAAGGCGACGCAAACTGACATGGGCCGTTGAGCGCCAAAAACACAACCAACATAGCGGTTGTGCCGCCAGGTCAGATTTGCCCGAGTCCTGGGCTTCAGAGAATGTGGACCTGGAGAGAAGGAGAATACCCCTCTCCGCCGAGCATGCTGACCACGGCTTAGATGCAAAAGCCTGCAGTTCCGCGGGTTCTGGAGCCCTGATCGCAGCTTCGGAGAGTGTCTGGCCGCGGGGTGATGGTGGAGCTGAGGGGGATCGAACCCCTGACCTCGTCATTGCGAACGACGCGCTCTCCCAGCTGAGCTACAGCCCCGTCTCACGGTGGCTGCTTCTAGGGGCGGAAAGGCTTGACTGTCAAGGCGTTCGGCGTCGCGAGGCCGATGCGGCCAGCGCATGCTGCCGCACCTTGCTCCGACCGGCGGCAGTGGCTACATCAGATCCGTTCCCTCGGAGACCGCCATGCTGGCCCTGATCCAAACCATCATCCTGGCGCTCGACATCTTCTGGTGGATCATCATCCTGTCCGCGGTGTTCTCCTGGCTCTATGCCTTCAACGTGGTGAACCCGCGCAACCAGTTCGTCGGCGCGGTCGGCAATTTCCTGTTCCGCGTGACCGAGCCCGTTCTGCGTCCCATCCGCAGCGTGCTGCCCGACCTCGGCGGGATCGACCTTTCTCCGATCATCCTGCTTCTGGCTCTGTTCTTCCTGCGCCAATTCATTTTGACTAGCGTCGCACCGGCGCTGATCCAGTAAGCCATGCGCAGGGCCAGTCTTCTTTCCGCTCTGATCCTGTTTGTTTCCCCGTCTCACGCGGAGGAGATCGCCTCCGCTTATTCCGACCTCGATCCGGCGGCCTGCACGGTTTATGCCCAAGCTGTTCCGGACACCGAGGGCGAGTGGAGCAACAGCGTTTGTTCGGGCTTTCGCGGCTATGCCGTCTTCGTGTCGGACGCGGACGGGCGAAGCTCGCTGTTCTACGGCTTCCCGCCGCAGGGCGAGGATCAACCCTTGTGGGAAAGCTTTTCAGCCTTCAACTCGGCTGCGCCGAAGATCGAATGGCGCGTGTCCGGGACGAGCGGGGCCGCCGTGCCTTTCGCTGCGATCCACCGCTTCTTTGTGAGCGATCCGGAAGAGTTCGAGAAGAAGACCGAGGTTCTCGTGGTCGAAAAGGTCGGGCAGCCGAAGGAGCGTGAGGGCTGCACCGTCGGTCTCGTGCTGGCGACGGGCAATGCGGGCGCAAACGAGATGGCGCGCCGGATTGCAGATGAGCAGGCGCACGACTTCGCTTGTGGAGCCGACCAGCCCACCTTTATCGGCCAGGATGCCGGCCTGCCGGAATGGAGCCGCGCCGAGTAGCGCCTCGGGCGGCGTCGCCCGCTCAAATGTCGGCGTCGTGAACCTCGATGCCCGCCTTGCGTGCTTCCTTCGCCCGCTCGATCGCTTCCACGATCATCTTGCGCGCGAACTCAGCATCGTGCCAGCCGCCGATCTTGACCCACTTGCCGGGCTCCAGATCCTTGTAGTGCTCGAAAAAATGTTCGATCTGCTTCAGCGTGATCTCGGGCAGGTCGTTGTAGTCGTTGACCTTGTCGTATCGCTGCGTAAGCTTGTGCGACGGAACGGCGATCACCTTTTCATCCTGTCCGGCATTGTCTTCCATGATCAGCACACCGATCGGGCGCACATTGATCACGCAGCCAGGCACCAGCGCGCGCGTGTTGCACACCAGCACGTCGATCGGATCGCCGTCGCCCGACAGCGTGTGGGGCACGAAACCGTAATTCCCGGGATAGGTCATCGGCGTGTAAAGGAAGCGATCGACGACCAGCACGCCGGCGTCCTTGTCCATCTCGTATTTGATGGGCTGTCCGCCGACCGGAACCTCGACGATGACGTTGACATCCTCGGGCGGGTTCTTGCCGATCTCGATGGCGTCGATGCGCATGGAACTCCTCCTCCGGGCGTCAGCCGGCATAGCGGGCGAGCAAAGCACATGCAACGGCTGCGCCGCGTGATGCCGCCCGGCGAGAGCCATAGGAGAAGGGCGTCAATTCCAGGTAAAGGCGATCTTGCGCAGCGCGCAACCGTCGAACACTTCCACGCCTTCGGCCACGTCGCGTCCGCCATTGCCGCGATAGAAGTTCTGGGCATTGTGATTGTCTTCGAGCGCCCAGACGACGAGGCCCCGAAAGCCTTGCGCGGCGAGACGCTCGCGACCGGCGCGGAAAAGCTTCGTGCCCAGGCCGATGCCCTGGCATTCGGGCGCGAGATAAAGCTCGTAGATCTCGCCCTGCTCCTTCAACTCACGCGCGCGGTTGCGCCCGAGCGTGGCGTAGCCTGCGACCGTGCCGCCCACTTCCGCCACCATCACCGAGGCTGCGCGATCGATCGCCCTGCTCCACCACTGCGTGCCGCGCCGGCTGATCATGGCGTTGAGAGCGCGATGCGGGATGATGCCGGCATAGGCGCCGCGCCACGCCTGATGATGCACGTCGGCGATGGCTTCGGCGTCGCCGATATCGGCCTTGCGGATGTCAATGGCGAGCGTCGTCACTGGTTTTTCACCCGAAACATCGGCGTTCCCCGCCGACAAAGGAAGGGCGACGCAGCGTTGATGATTCGTTAACCATAAATTCGTGTGGCAGTCCGAGGCAACGTCCTTTGACACTCGATCGCAATAACGCAGCGTCGAGCGGCTTGCCCGTTAAATCTCCACGACGTGGTCGTCGAGTTCGTTCTGATCACTTCTGGCGGGTGGGAAATGCGTCGCCAGCAGGTTTCCCGCACGCGCCACGGCTTCCGCCAGCCCTTCCGCGAGTTGCCCCGCCGCAGCGCGTCTCGTGATGCCGGCGACGATCTCTTCCCAGGTCTCGGAAGAAACGCGCTGGTGGATGCCGCTGTCGGCCACGACCTCGGCATAGCGCTCGGCGAGTGACACGAAAAGAAGCACGCCCGTGCGAGCCGTGGTCAGGTGGATGTTGCGCGCCAGGAACTGCTGCCTTGCCTGGTTGCGCGCGGCCTTGAAGCGGATGCTGTGGGGTGTCAGCGCTAGCCGCAAGCCCGGCAGAATCTTGAGCAGCAAGAGCAGGGCCGCCGCGCCCAGCAGTTCGGCTGTCACAAAGAGCGGCGGGCGGAGCGCGATCCAGAAATGCTCCGCCACGAGCGCGACGCCGAGGCTGGCGAGCAGGAGAAAGCTGAGCGCGATCGTCGCGGCAGGAAAGAAGTAGCTGTCGCTTTGCCGCGCCACCACGCAGACGATCTCGCCTGTTGTTCCGGCCTCCGCCGCGCGGATGGCCTGCGCCAGCCGCTCATGCTCTTCTCGCGTGAAGGGCCGTTCCTGTCCGATGAAGCGTTGTGCGGCCATGCTCACCAGCTTCCGCTCGCGCCGCCGCCGCCCGAGGAGCCGCCGCCACCGGAAAAGCCTCCGCCCCCCGAAGATCTGCCGCCGGACGACCAGCCGCCTCCGCTGCTGCCCGACGACCAGCCGCTGCCCGTTCCCGTCGTCCAGCCAGCGCTCCGGCCGCGCCGGCCGCTGTTGGTGTAGTCGAAGTTCATGCCGAGCCAGCGATAGCGCTTGGGGCCGATGCGGCGGCCGAAGAGAGGGGGCAGGATCGCGCCGCCCAGCCCGAGCCCGAAGATGCTGATCCAGACGATCCCGAACAGGATCAGCTCTGGCGGAAAGCCTTCTCCCGCCGGCTCGTTGCGTGCGCGGCGTGCCTCAAGCTCGGCGCCTTCTCCTTCCAGCACGGTGATGATGTCATCCACCGCCCGGCTGATCCCGCCGGAAAAGTCTCCCGCGCGAAAGGCGGGCACCATCGTGTCCTCGATGATGAGCTTGGAGTGAAGGTCGGTCAGCGTGCCTTCGAGCCCGTAGCCTACCTCGATGCGCATCTTGCGGTCGTCACGGGCAACCAGCAGCAGCACGCCGTTGTTTTCGCCGCTCTGGCCAAGCTGCCATGCGCGGAACAGGCGGTTGGCGAAGGGCTCAATCGCCTCGCCATCAAGGCCGGGCACGGTGGCGACGACGATCTGGTCGGAGGATTTCTGCTCGAAGCCCGCCAGCGTGGCTGTGAGCGCCGCACGTGTGTCCGCGTCGAGGAGGCCGGCCGTATCCACCACGCGGCCGGTGAGCGCCGGCAGTTCCGCCGCCCCCGCGCTCAGCGGAAGCAGCGCGAGGAGAAGCGCGAGCGCGGCGAAGATCCGGCTCATGGCTCCGGTCTTCTATCCGACCCGGCGTATCAGCCGCCGCTCTTGGTGCCGAAATCCACCTTGGGCGTCTGGATTTTGTCTTCCGCGACCGTAAAGTTCTCGAACGGCTTGGAATCGGTGAACCAGACGCTCGCCCACAGCACGGACGGGAAGGTGCGCAGCGTGGTGTTGTAGACCCGGACGGCCTCGATGTAATCGCGCCGCGCGACTGCGATGCGGTTCTCGGTGCCTTCGAGCTGAGCCTGGAGCGCCAGGAAGTTCTGGTTGGATTTCAGGTCGGGATAGTTTTCCACCACCGCGAGCAGGCGGGTCAGCGCGCCGGTCAGCGCGGACTGGTTCTGCTGCAGCTGCTGGACCGCCGCCGGATCGTCGGGCAGCGCCACATTGGTCTGCGTGGCCTTGGCGCGGGCTTCCACCACCGCCTCCAGCACGTCCTTTTCCTGTGCCGCGTAGCCTTTCACGGTTTCCACGAGATTGGGGATCAGGTCCGCGCGGCGCTGATACTGGTTAAGCACCTCGCTCCAGGCAGCGCGCGCCTGTTCCTCGGCGGTCGGAATGGTGTTGTAGCCGCAGGCCGAAAGCAGCGGCGCAAGAAGCAGGAGCACGAGAACGGCGAAGGGACGGGGAAAGGCGCGGACAGCAAGCATGCGAGTGGTTCCAGTGGCGAGGCGCATGCGTGGCCATAGCACAAAGCCGGTTCTCCGTAAGCGGGATCGTGTCAGCCGCTCGGCGCCTCATCACGGTTGTCTCGCTCTTGTCTCTCGTCTTCTTCGTTCCGTGGGGCTAGAAGTCCTTTCATGAGTGCTTCTTCCGATGTTCCCCGCGCGGTGATCGTCCTGTCGAGCCATGTGGCGCGTGGCTCCGTCGGCAACCGCGCCGCCGTCTTCGCATTGGAAACGCTGGGCTTCCCCGTCTGGGCGGTGCCCACGGTGGTTCTGCCGTGGCATCCCGGCCACGGGCGGGCGACCCGGATCGTGCCGCCGCCGGCCGACTTCGCCAACCTTGTTGCCGACCTGGCGCGCGCGCCCTGGCTGGGCGAGGTCGGCGGGGTGCTTTCTGGCTATCTCGGCGACGCAACCCAGGCAGAAGCCGTCGCTGGCCTCGTGCGCGCGGTGAAAGCGAAGAATCCGCGCGCGCTTTATGTTTGCGATCCCGTCATCGGCGACCGCGGCGGGCTTTATGTGCCGGAGACATTGGCAGAATCGATCCGTGACCGCCTCCTGCCGCTTGCCGATATCGCCACCCCCAATCGCTTCGAGCTGGAATGGCTGACCGGCGCACCGCTGCCCGATCTTCCAGCCGCCATGTCGGCCGCCCTTCATGCTGGACCGCCGATCATGATGGTCACCTCGGCGCCGGCCACTCACGCGGGCGGCATCGGAAATTTGCTGCTGACGGGCAACGAGGCGCTGCTTGCGGAGCACCGCATGGTGCCCGATGCCCCGCATGGCCTGGGCGACCTCACAGCCGCGGTGTTCCTTGCCCGCCTGATGGACGGCATTCCTCATCCAAAGGCGCTACAATCCACCACCGCCGCCGTGTTCGAGATCCTGGCGCGCACGGCCAAGCGCGGCGCGGACGAGTTGACGCTCGAAACCGACGCGCAAAGCCTGGTTCATCCGATGGCCATGGTGCAATTGCGCCAGCTTCCCCATCCCGGGGAAGACCTCCGCGCTTGAAAAAAACCGCGCTGCCCTTCCGGACCATCGCTGCCGACATGAGATCAAGCGGCGGGCGAGCCTGACAACTCACGCCCCGTTGCCCGTTCGCTGCGGCAGGCATACATGGCAGCTATTCTTTTTCGGAGCCCGCTGTTCCATGTCTGCACCCGACCTCGCCTCCCATCCGCTGACCCGCTGGAACGGTGCTCACGGCCTGCCCGCCTTCGCGCTGATCCGGGACGAGGATTTCGCCGCCGTTTTCGACGCGGCGCTTGCCGCCCACAAGGCGGAGATCGACGGCATCGCAAACAATCGGGATGCGGCGACGATCGCGAACACGCTTGAAGCCTTGGAACTCTCCGGCGAGCCGCTTGAACGGGTCTCGGCCATCTTCTGGGCGCTGGCGGGCGCCAACAGCAATGACGCGATCCAGGCGCTGGAGCGCGAGATCGCGCCCAAGATGGCGCGTCACGGCTCGGAAATCTCCATGAACGCCGCGCTGTTCGCCCGCATCGATGACCTTTACAGCCGCCGCGAGATGCTCGGCCTTGATGCCGAAACGATGCGCGTGCTGGAAAAGACGTGGAAGCGCTTCGTGCGTGCGGGCGCCAAGCTGGACGAGGCGGGCAAGGCGCGGCTTTCCGCCATCAACGAGGAACTGGCCGGGCTCGGCGCGCAGTTCGGGCAGAACGTGCTCGGCGATGAAAAGGATTGGGTCCTGTTTCTCGACGAGGGCGATCTCGCCGGCCTGCCGGAGTTCCTTCGGAGCGCCATGGCCGAGGCTGCCGCCTCGCGCGAACAGAAGGGGCGCTATGCGGTGACGCTGTCGCGCTCGATCTACGAGCCCTTCACCACCTTCTCCGAGCGCCGCGACCTGCGCGAGCAGGCCTTCAAGGCCTTTGCCGGGCGCGGCGAACTCGTGGCCGAGCACGACAACCGGCCGATCGTTGCCCGCACGCTCGCTCTGCGCGCCGAGAAGGCCCAGCTCGTCGGCTATCCCGATTATGCGAGCCTCAAGCTCGAAAACACCATGGCCAAGACGCCGGATGCGGTGTGGGGCCTGCTCAATCCCGTCTGGGACCGTGCCCGCGAAAAGGCCGCGCGCGACCAGGCCGATCTCCAGGCGCTGGCAGCCGAGACCGGCGTCAACGAGCCGATCTCGGCCTGGGACTGGCGCTTCTTTCAGGAAAAGCTCCGCGCCCGCCGCTACGCCTTCGACGAGGCGGAACTCAAGCCCTACCTCCAGCTCGACCATGTGATCGAGGCCTCGTTCGACGTGGCGGGCCGGCTCTTCGGCTTGAAGTTCGACGCGCTGAAGGATGTGGAGGGCTGGCATCCGGCGATGCGCGTTTTTTCCGTGCATGACGCCGACGGCTCTCAGCGGGCGCTGTTTCTTGCCGACTACTTCAACCGCCCCGGCAAGCGCTCGGGCGCCTGGATGAGCGGCCTGCGCTCGGGCTTCAGGCTCGGCCAGGGCTCGATGCCGATCATCTATAATGTGATGAACTTTGCCGAGCCGCCGGAAGGCCAGCCGGCGCTGCTCAGCCTCGACGAGGCGCGCACCCTATTCCACGAATTCGGCCATGCGCTGCACGGCATGCTGACGGAAGCGACCTGGCCCTCGGTATCGGGCACCAATGTCGCGCGCGACTTCGTGGAGCTGCCGTCCCAGCTTTACGAGCACTGGCTGACGGTGCCCGAAATCCTGGAGCGTCATGCGCGCCATGCGGAAACCGGCGCGCCGATGCCCAAGAGCCTGATCGAGAAAATGGAAGCCGCGCGCAACTTCAACCAGGGCTTTGCGACCGTCGAGTTTACCTCCTCTGCGCTCGTGGACATGGCGTTCCACAGCCGGGTGGAGGCCCCGTCCGATCCAATGGCGTTCGAGGCGGAAACGCTCCGGAAAATCGAGATGCCCGACGCGATCGTGATGCGCCATCGCACGCCGCACTTCCAGCACGTGTTCTCGGGCGATGGCTACTCCGCCGGCTATTACTCCTATCTGTGGTCGGAAGTGCTCGATGCCGATGCCTTTGCCGCCTTCACCGAAACGGGAGACGCATTCGACTCCGGCCTCGCGGATCGGCTGAAGCGCTTCATCTACGCGGCGGGCGGCTCGGCAGAGCCGGAAGAGCTCTACACCGCCTTTCGGGGCAGAATGCCGACGGCCGAGGCCATGATGCGCAAGCGCGGGCTCGCCTGAGTTGCAGCTTCCGCCCGCGCTCGCCGCGGCGGTCGACCGCGTGCTGGCGGATGTGCCGGAGGAGGCGATCGCCCGCGCCCATGCCGTCCTTTCCGCGCGATACCGGGCGGAGTTGCGCGACAACAGGCTGCATCTGGGCGACCCGCTCGCGGCAAAGGCCTATCTCGCCGCGCGCATGCCCGCCACCTATGCCGCCCTGCGCGCGGCGATGGCAAGTGCTGCGGAAGCCATGCCCGCTTTCGCGCCGCGCACGCTGCTCGATTGGGGTGCGGGACCGGGAACAGCGCTCTGGGCGGCCGCGGATTGCTGGCCGCACATCGAACGTGCGGAGCTTTGGGAGGCCAGTCCGTTCATTCGTGTGCTGGGCGAAGGCCTGGCGCGCGACAGCGGCGTGGCCGTCGTGGAGTGGCAGGACAGAAACATCACGGCTTCCACGGCACGGGCGAGGCCGGCCGATCTCGTGACATTGTCCTATGTGCTCGATGAGCTCGACCCGGCGATGCGCGCGCCCGTGATCCTCAGGGCATGGGACGCGACGACGGGGTTGCTGCTGGTGGTCGAGCCGGGAACGCCGGCGGGATGGGCGCGCATCCTCGAAGCCCGCACCCTCCTCTTGGAGCACGGCGCCATTCTGGCTGCGCCGTGCCCTCACCACGCCCCGTGTCCGTTGAGCGCGCCGGACTGGTGCCACTTCGCGCGGCGGGTTGCGCGCTCGCGCCGCCACCGCCTCGCCAAGGGCGGCGAGGTGCCTTGGGAAGACGAGAAATACATCTTCGTCGCGGCGTCGCGCTTTCCAGTCGCGAGGCACGCCGCGCGCGTTCTCGCGCCGCCTCGAGCAGGTAGCGGCAAGGTTTCTCTCAAGCTCTGCCGGACCGACGGAGCCGCGGAAACCCGATTGTTCACCCGTCGCGACGGCGAACTCTTTCGTCAGGCCCGACGTGTCGATTGGGGCGACACCATCGAGAACGCGTCCTGCCCATCGTGAACGCATCGCGTGCTCATGGAAGAATCGGGGCTGCGAGTAGCTTTTCTTTACCGTTTAGTTTAGCGGCCATTGACAATCGTCTCGGAAAACCAGACCTAGCGTGGTAGGGGAGGCCTCGACCGGGTGAGCACCGTCGTCGCGTCGGGGCCTCACCGCCAATCTCTTGCTGTCGGCCTTTTCATGATCAAGCGCTTCATCATCGCCATTATCTTGCTTGTGCTCGTTTGCGGCGGCATTGTGGGCTTCAACATCTTCCGCGATCAGGCGATCCAGCAATATTTCGCCACCATGCCGGTGCCTGCGGTTGCTGTTTCAACGGTGAAGGTGGAGCCCGCCACATGGCGGCCGGGAATTGAAACGATCGGCACGGTCAGCGCTTCGCGCGGCGTCGACCTCACGGTGGAAACCACCGGCATCGTGAAGGAGGTGCGCTTCACCGCCAATCAGGAGATCGCTGCCGGCGCGGTGCTGGTGCAGCTCGACGACGCCGTGCAGCGCGCCGATCTCGCTGCGGCGAAGACCCAGGGCGGGCTCGATCAGCAGGCGCTCGACCGCGCCGTTGCGCTGCAGAAGCGCGGGGTGGGCACGGAGGCGACGCTCGATCAGGCCCGTGCCGCCGCGTCCAACTCGGCTTCCCAGATCGACAAGCTGCAGGCCGTTCTCGATCAGAAGCAGCTTCGCGCGCCCTTCAGCGGCACGGCCGGCATTCCGCGCGTCGAAGCGGGGCAATATATCCAGCCCGGCACCGTGGTCGCGACGCTGCAGGACCTCAAGACGGTGCGGGCCGATTTTTCCGTGCCGGAACAGCAGCTCGGCCTGCTCAAGATCGGCGGTCCGGTGCGCTTCGGCCTGACCGCCGACAAGCTCGACTTCAATGGTGCGATCACCGGCATCGAACCCAAGGTTGACCCCGTGAGCCGGCTTGTTTCCGTTCGCGCGGAAGTGCGCGACGCGAATGGCAGGCTCAGCCCCGGACAGTTCGTGCAGGTGCGCGTGGACCTTCCTCAGGAAGACAATGTGATCGCCGTGCCTCAGACGGCACTGGTGTCGAGCCTTTACGGCGACTTCGTTTATGCCGTGCGACCACCCGATGCGCCCGCTGAAGGTGCTGCGCCGGCCCAGCCTGCGCCGCCTGCCGCTGATGCGGCAGGCGATGCGAAGGCCGCTCCGGCCGCTCCGGCCCCTCCCGCGCTCGTCGCGAAGCAGATCTTCGTCAAAGGCGGACGGCGCTCGGAAGGGCGGATCGAAATCACGAACGGCCTGAAGGCAGGCGACGAGGTGGTGACGGCGGGCCAGAACCGCTTGTCCAACAACGCGCCGGTGACGATCGACAATGCGGTGCAGCCGAACCAGCCGCCGCCGGCCGAGCCGGACGCGCCCGAGCCGGATGCCGCAAAAACATCCGATAACGCGCCCGGCGCGGAGGCAAACGCGCAATGAATATCGCGGCCCTGTTCATCCGCCGTCCCGTTCTGACAACGGTTCTGGCGGCGCTTATCCTGCTGCTTGGCTTCCAGGGCCTCTTCAACCTTTCGGTGCGCGAATATCCGAAGGTGGAGGAAACGGTGATCACCATCACCACCGTTTACCCCGGCGCAAGCGCAGACCTGATCCAGGGCTTCATCACCGCCCCGATCTCGGCGGCGGTCTCCACCACCGAGAACATCGATTACGTGTCCTCGCAGAGCCGCCCGTCGGCTTCGACGGTCACCGTGCAGATGAAGCTCGGCTCCAATCCCGACACCGCGCTCACCGAGGTCATGTCCAAGGTGCAGCAGGTGCGCGGGCAGTTGCCTTCCGAGGCGGAGGATCCCACGATCGTCAAGGGCACGGGGCAGCAGTTCGCCATCATGTATCTGGCGATCCAGAATCCCGACATGTCGGCGGAACAGCTAACCGAATATATCGATCGTGTGATCCGACCGCGCTTGTCCACGGTGGAGGGCGTGGCCGAGGTGCAGGTGATCGGCGCGGCGGATTATTCCATGCGCGTCTGGGTCGATCCCGTGCTGCTCGCCGCGCGCGGCCTGACGGCGGCCGAGGTGCTTGCCGCCATCAACGCGTCGAACTTCCTGTCCGCGCCGGGCAAGACTCAGAACGAGTATGTCGCCTCGTCCATCAATATGCGCTCGACGCTGCAAACGCCGGAAGCATTCGCCGAACTGCCTTTGAAATCCGAAGGCGAAGCCATCGTGCGCCTGCGCGACGTGGCGCGCGTCGAGCTTGCCGCCGAGTCGACCGACACGGTGGTCAACTTCGACGGCAAGCCCGGCACCTTTATCGGTATCTTCCCGACTCCTTCCGCGAACCCGCTCGACACGGCTGACGCGGTGATCGCGGAAATGCCGGCGCTCCAAGCCAGCCTGCCGGAGAACATGACGGCGACGATGGTCTACAACGCCACCGAAACCATCTCGGCCTCGATCGAGGAAGTGTTCAAGACCATCGCCGAAGCGGTGGCCATCGTCGTGGTCGTGATCATCCTGTTCCTCGGCTCGTTCCGGTCGGTTCTGATGCCGGTGATCACGATCCCCCTGTCCCTGATCGGGGTCTGCTTCTTCCTGTTCCTGCTCGGCTATTCCATCAACCTGCTTTCGCTGCTCGCCATGGTGCTCGCGATCGGCCTGGTGGTGGACGACGCGATCGTGGTGGTGGAGAACGTTCATCGGCACATGGAGGAAGGCCTTTCACCGATGCAGGCAGCCTTCACGGGCATGCGTGAGATCACCGGGCCTGTGGTAGCGATGACGATCACGCTTGCCGCCGTGTTCGCTCCTCTCGCCTTCACGGGCGGCCTGACGGGAAACCTGTTCCGGGAATTCGCTCTGACGCTCGCGGGCGCGGTGGTGATCTCGGGCATGGTGGCCCTGACCATCACGCCATCCATGGCCGCGCGCATTTTGAAGGGCGGCCATCCCGGGCGCTTCCAGAGCTTCGTGGACCGCAGCTTCGAGCGGCTCGCCAACCGCTACGAGCGGCTTGTCGGCGGCTCCCTGAAATACCGTCCCGTCACGCTTCTCGTGGTGATCTCCCTGATAGCGGTCACCGGCTTCATGTTTACCAAGACGTCGGGCGAACTTGCGCCGGAAGAAGATTCGGGCGCGCTGTTCTCGCTCATCAACGCGCCGCGCTACGCGACCACCGAATATACCTCGCTTTATGCCTCCCAGATCCGTGAGTTGACCAAGGACCTGCCCGAGCTTCGCGCCAACTTCTCCATCGTGGGCATGGGCGGGGAAACGACACAGGGCTTCTCCGTCTGGGCCTTCAAGGACTGGGCAGAGCGCGACCGCTCGCAGAAGGATATCCAGGCCGACATCCAGGGTCGCCTTGCCAATGTCGCGGGCGTGCAGGCATTTGTGTTCGCGCCGCCTTCGCTGCCGGGTGCGGGTGGCGGGCTGCCCATCTCGATGGTGATCCAGTCGACGGGCGATGCGAGCCAGGTCTATGAGTTGGCCGAAGAGATCAAGAACAAGGCGCAGGCCTCGGGCCGCTTCATCGTGGTGCAGAACTCGCTCGCCTTCGATGCGCCGCAGGTGACGGTGACCATCGACCGCGACCGGGCGGCCGCGCTTGGTCTGCCCATCCGCGACATCGGCACGACGCTGAGCCTGCTTGTGGGCGGCGGATCGGTCGCGCAGTTCGACCGTGACTCGAACTCCTACGACATCATCACCCAAGTGCCGCAGAAGTACCGCGAAAACCCCGAGGAGCTCGGCAAGTTCTTCGTGCGCTCGGTGAACGGCGAGATGGTGCCGCTTTCCGCCGTGGTGACGATCAACACCAACGCGTCGCCTGCCGCGATCGAGCAGTTCAACCAGCTCAACTCCGCGACGATCTCGGCCCTGCCTCTGCCCGGCGTGACCACCGGCGACGGACTGAAAGTCATCCAGGATATCGCCCGACCGCTCCTGCCGACCGGCTTCTTCGTGGATTATTCCGGCCAGTCGCGGCTTGAACAGGAACAGGGCAACACGATCCTGATCGCCTTCGGGCTGGCGGTGGTGGTGATCTATCTCGTGCTCGCCGCGCAGTTCGAGAGCTTCCGCGATCCTTTCATCATCATGATGACGGTGCCGCTTTCGATCTTCGGGGCCATCGCTCCGCTCAATCTCGGGCTCGGCACGCTGAACATCTACACCCAGGTCGGGCTGATCACGCTGATCGGGCTGATCACCAAGCACGGCATCCTTCTGGTGGAATTCGCGAACCAGCAGCGCCA
Organism: uncultured Mesorhizobium sp.; assembly: GCA_963522145.1. Taxonomy (GTDB): domain Bacteria; phylum Pseudomonadota; class Alphaproteobacteria; order Rhizobiales; family Rhizobiaceae; genus Mesorhizobium_B. Next base: position 136,094 of record CAUQXI010000001.1, read on the forward strand.
CGAGCGCGGGCTGTCCCGCAGCGAGGCGATCATCGCCTCGGCCAAGGTTCGCCTGCGGCCCATCCTGATGACCACGGCCGCGATGGCGCTCGGCGTCGTGCCGCTGATCATTGCGGCGGGCGCAGGGGCTGCCGCGCGCTATTCGATGGGCCTCGTGATCTTCTCGGGCATCCTGGTCGGCACGATGTTCACGCTGTTTGTCGTGCCGATGTTCTATTCCTTTATCTCGCCCCGCGAGCTTGCACCGGAAGCGGAAAAGCCCATGGCGGAAGGCGAGGGGCACGCAGGCCCGCATAGGATGCTGAGCCCGGCCGAATAGCCGGGCTCAAATTCGGCGCCGGCGCTTTCAGGCGAGGCCTTCGGCGGCAAGCGCTTCGCGGACGGCAGGGCGCTTTTCCATGGCCGCGCGGAACTCCTGAAGCCTTTGCGGCACCGGCAGCTTGCAGCTCTCGGCCCAGCGCAGCATCACGTAGAGATAGGCGTCCGCCGCGCTCGCCTGCTCGCCGAACAGGAACGGTTTGTTCAGCGTGTCGGCGAGGTAGTTCAAGCGCTTGTCGATCTTGTTGCTCGCGAGTTCCTTGCCCTTGTCGCTTGTCGGAAACATCACGGCGCCGAACTGCTTGTGAATCTCGCCATTGATGAAGGACAGCATTTCGAGGAGCCGGATGCGCCCCAGCGCGCCCTGCGGCGCAAGCTCGGGCTTCTTTTCGGCCGTCCAGGCGAGGATCGCGACGTTCTCCGTCAGCAGCTCGCCACCGTCCAGCACAAGTGCCGGCACATAGCCCTTCGGGTTCACTGCATCGAAGTTTTCGCCTTCTTCGGTGGAGCGCGCCCGGAGGTCGGTCTTGACCAGGTCGGGCGTGATGCCTGCCTCCCTGAGCGCGATGTGATCGGCGAGGCTGCAGGCGCCGGGGGCGTAATAAAGCTTCATGGATGTTGCTCCGTTGGAGTTTGCCTGAGGGCGAGAAACGCGGCGCGCCCTGCGGATGGTGCGCGGTCAGCACTGCTAGGACCCCCGCGGCACAGGCGCAACGGACTTTCCACCGAACGCTCTGTTTCCCGGCGGTCACACGCACCGTGACGGTAAGGATGTTTTAACCCCCGCCCTTTCGCAACTGCGAAAAACCCTGTAAGAGCCCGCTCCATTCCGCGGCGTGAGACCTTGCAGCCCCTCGGGACGCCCCGCCGCCAACCCTTCCGAGACCTGAAACAACATGGCCCTTCGCAACATCGCGATCATCGCGCACGTCGATCATGGGAAAACCACCCTCGTCGACGCGCTTCTCAAACAGTCGGGCTCCGTGCGCGACAACCAGCGCGTCGCCGAGCGCGCGATGGATTCGAACGACCTCGAAAAAGAGCGCGGCATCACCATCCTCGCCAAGGCGACCTCCGTCGAGTGGAAGGACACGCGCATCAACATCGTGGACACGCCCGGCCACGCCGATTTCGGCGGCGAGGTGGAGCGAATCCTGTCTATGGTGGACGGTGCGGTGCTGCTCGTGGACGCCGCCGAAGGCCCGATGCCGCAGACGAAATTCGTGGTCGGCAAGGCGCTCAAGGTGGGGCTCAAGCCGATCGTCGTCATCAACAAGATCGACCGGCCGGATGCGCGCCATGTCGAGGTGGTGAACGAGGTGTTCGACCTGTTCGCAGCCCTCGATGCGACCGACGAGCAGCTCGACTTCCCCATCCTTTACGGTTCTGGCCGCGGCGGCTGGATGGCCGAAGCGCCCGAAGGCCCGATGGATCAGGGGCTCGCCCCGCTGTTCGACCTTGTGGTGCGCCATGTGCCCGCGCCCACAGTGGCGCCCGGCCCCTTCCGCATGATTGGCACGATCCTCGAAGCCAATCCCTTCCTGGGCCGCATCATCACCGGCCGCATCGCTTCAGGCCAGATCAAGCCGAACCAGCCCGTGAAGGTTCTGGGCGGCGACGGCACGCTGATCGAGCAGGGCCGCATTTCGAAGATCCTCGCCTTCCGCGGGCTGGAGCGTCAGCCGATCGAGGAAGCCTCCGCCGGCGACATCGTGGCCATCGCGGGCCTGTCCAAGGGCACGGTGGCCGACACCTTCTGCGATCCTGCCGTGTCCGAGCCGCTCGCCGCGCAGCCGATCGACCCGCCGACCGTTACCATGAGCTTCATCGTCAACGACTCGCCGCTGGCGGGCACGGAAGGCGACAAGGTAACGAGCCGCGTGATCCGCGATCGCCTGCTGCGCGAGGCGGAAGGCAATGTGGCGCTGAAGATCGAGGAATCCTCGGAAAAGGATTCCTTCTTCGTGTCAGGCCGGGGCGAGCTGCAACTCGCCGTCCTCATCGAGACCATGCGCCGCGAGGGCTTCGAGATCGCCGTGTCGCGCCCCCGCGTGGTACTGCGCAAGGACGAAAACGGGCAGGTGATGGAGCCTGTCGAGGAAGTCGTCATCGACGTCGACGAGGAGCATGCCGGCATCGTGGTGCAGAAGATGAGCGAGCGGAAGGCCGAGATGGTCGAGCTTCGCCCGTCTGGCGGAAACCGGCAGCGCATCGTCTTCCATGCGCCGACGCGCGGCCTGATCGGTTACCAGTCCGAGCTTCTGACGGATACGCGCGGCACGGCCGTCATGAACCGCCTGTTCCACGCCTACGAGCCCTACAAGGGCGACATCGCCGGCCGTGTGCAGGGCGTGCTCATCGCCAACGAGGCCGGCGAGGCGGTTGCCTATGCGCTGTGGAACCTCGAGGATCGCGGACCGATGGTGATCGATCCCGGCGTCAAGGTTTATGCCGGCATGATCATCGGCATCCACACGCGCGACAACGACCTCGAGGTGAACGTGCTCAAGGGCAAGAAGCTCACCAATATCCGCGCCGCCGGCAAGGACGAGGCGGTCCGCCTCACGCCGCCGGTCCGCATGACGCTCGAGCGCGCACTCGCCTGGATTCAGGACGACGAACTGGTCGAGGTCACGCCGAAGTCGATCCGGCTGCGCAAGCTTTATCTCGACACGCACGACCGCAAGCGCTTCGAAAAGCAGAAGGTGGCCGGCGCGGCCTGAATATTCTTCCGAAAGGGGCACCGGTTTCGGTGCCCCTTTCGCATCGGTAATCCCGGTCTAAGGCTTGTTCACCCTTATCGCGCGTTGAGCGGGCGGCCGATGACCCTTGCTTCTCTTCTTCTCTTCACCGGCGCCCTGTTCGTCGCGGCCGGGTCGCCCGGACCAAGCATCGCCGCATTGGTGGCGCGAGTGCTCGCGCGGGGCTTGAGCGACGTTCTGCCTTTTCTTTTCGCGATGTGGGTCGGCGAGGCCATCTGGCTGTCTCTCGCGGTATGGGGCCTGGCCTATGTGGCGCAGAGCTTTGCGTTTCTTTTTGTTCTCCTGAAATGGGTCGGCGTCTTCTACCTGCTGTTCCTGGCCTGGAAGATGTGGAACGCGCCCTCTGGCGGGCAGGAAGGCGATCTGCCCAAAAGCCGCTCCGCGCTGAGCCTCTTCACCGCTGGGCTCGCAGTGACACTCGGCAATCCGAAGATCGCGCTTTTCTACATGGCGCTGCTGCCGACCCTGATCGATCTCGCCGCGGTGACGCCGCTCGGCTGGCTGGAACTCGTGGCGGCCATGCTGCTGGTGCTGGCGGCGGTCGATCTCGGCTGGGCCGTGGCTGCGGCGCGGGCACGGTGCTTTCTCCGAACCCCTTCCGCGATGCGCCTTGCCAATCGCACGGGCGGCGTCGCCATGGCCGGAGCTGCGGTCACGATCGCATCGCGCTGAAGCCTCAGCCGTCATCCTTCCGTCGTTGTTTTCATTCCAGGCTGCCCGAAAGACGGTCGCTAACGTTGCGCCGTCTGATACTGTGCCGGAAAAATCATGCAGGAGACGAGGATGGCGGCAGATCGGGCGGCAGGCACGAGAACGGCGCGGAACGAGAACCAAGCATCGTTCACCGACATCCTCCTCGGACAGGGCGCTGCGGAGGATCTTGCCGCCTATAATGCCGCTACGCTCAAGCAGGCGGCGCGTCTAGCGGAGGCGGCGCTGTCCCGCCATGTGCCCGGCGAAAGCGTGATCGCGCTTGATCCGCTTTCCGGTCCTTCCGGCCCAATGACGGCCGTGACGGTCGTCAACGACAACATGCCGTTTCTGTTCGACTCAGTGCTCGGAGAGGTGACCGAGACGGGCGGAGAACCGCGGCTCGTTCTTCATCCGGTGCTGCAGCTTCGCCACCTGGGCGAGGCCGGCGTGGAAATCCTCGGCGCAGGCCATGACGCCACGGCCAACAAGAAGAAGCGGGATGTTGGAGCGGCAGAGCGCGTCAGCCTGATCCATATCCATCTGCCGGCACTCGATGCGGCTCAGGCCGAGGCGCTGCGGAACGGCCTCGATCGCGTGCTCGACCAGGTGCGCGCGGCGGTTGTCGGCTGGAAGCCCATGCTGGCGCGTCTCGACCAGGCGATCACCGCCTATCGCTATGGCGAGGTGCCGCTGGAAGAAGAGTCCGTCAAGGAAGCCATCGCCTTTCTGGAATGGCTGCGCGACGACAACTTCACCTTTCTCGGCATGCGGGAGTTCCGCTTCGAAGGTGACGGCGAAACGGGAACGTTGACCCGCACCGATGCGCCCGGCCTCGGCATCCTTCGCGATCCTTCCGTGCTCGTGCTTCGACGCGACGCGGACGGCGCGGCCAGCACGCCGGAGCTGCGCGCCTTTCTTCACGATCCTGAGCCGCTGATCGTCACCAAGGCGAACACCAAGTCGCTTGTTCACCGCCGGACTTATCTCGACTATGTCGGCGTCAAAATCTTCGACGAAGCCGGCAGGCTTGCGGGCGAATTGCGGATCGTCGGCCTTTTCACCTCCACGGCCTATACGCGCTCGGTGTTCAAGATCCCGTTTCTCCGCTTCAAGGCGGAGGCGGTGATCGCGCATTCCGGCTTCGACCGCGCCGACCATTCAGGCAAGGCGCTCGTCAATGTGCTGGAATCCTATCCGCGCGACGAGCTGTTCCAGGTGTCGCTTCCGGTGCTCCAGGATCACGCGGAAACGATCATCAAGCTCGGCGAGCGGCCACGCCTGCGCGTGCTCCTGCGCTACGACCAGTTCGACCGCTTCGTGTCCGTGATCGTCTTCGTGCCGCGCGACCGCTACGATTCGGTTATCCGCGAAAAGATCGGCCATTACCTCAAGACCGTCTTCGACGGCCGGGTGTCGGCCTACTACCCGGCCTTTCCAGATGGCGGGCTGGCGCGTGTGCATTTCATTATCGGCCGCTCCGGCGGGCAGACGCAGGTGATCGAACCCGCGACGCTGGAAGCGGGCATCCGCGATCTCGTGCGGACATGGGACGATGCGCTGCGGGATGCAGTCGGCGTTTCCGGCGCCGAACCGGCGCATGCCAGTCTGGCCAATCGCTTCCCGCCCGCTTATCGCGACAGCTTCACGGCCGGTGAGGCACTGGCGGACGCCGCCGTGCTGTCCAGGCTCACGTCCGACCAGCCGATCGCCATCGACTTCCGCCGTGGCGAGGGAGAAGCGGACGCCGGCGCTTCCCTGAAGATTTTTCATCTTGGCGAGCCTGTGGCCCTGTCGCGGCGCGTGCCGATGCTGGAGAATCTCGGCTTCCGCGTGATCTCGGAGCGCACCTTCGAGGTGGCGGCCGGCGACGGCACGCCCGTCTTCATCCATGACACCGAGCTCGAAAGCGCGTTTGGAACCGCGATCGATCTTTCGGACGGCGGGGAACTGATCGAGGAAGCGTTCGGCTCGGTGTGGCACGGCCGGAGCGACAATGATCCCTTCAACGCGCTGGTGCAGACGGCGCGCCTGCCGGTCGCAGCCATTCAGGTTCTCCGCGCTTACGGGCGCTACCTTCAGCAGGCCGGCATTCCCCAGAGCCAGGACGGGGTGGCCGGCGCGCTCAACCGCTATCCGGTTGTCGCGGAAGGGCTGTGGGCGCTGTTTCAGGCACGGCTCGATCCCGCGCGAAATCAGAACCGCGAAAGGGAAGCGCGCGCGATCGCCGAAGCGATCGGCAGCGCGCTGGATGCCGTGCCGAGCCTCGATGACGACACGATCCTGCGCCGCATCCTGGCGCTCGTGGAAGCGACGCTGCGGACCAACTTCTTTGCGCCGCCCGTTCGCGGCACCTGCTTCGCCGTCAAGCTCGACAGCCGCGCACTTTCATTCCTGCCCGAGCCGAAGCCGTGGCGCGAGATCTTCGTTCACGGGGCAGAGGTGGAGGGCGTCCACCTGCGCTTCGGACCGGTCGCGCGCGGCGGATTGCGCTGGTCGGACCGGCCGCAGGACTATCGGACGGAAGTGCTCGGCCTCGTGAAGGCGCAGCAGGTGAAGAACGCGGTGATCGTGCCGGTCGGCGCGAAAGGCGGCTTCTTCCCCAAGCGCCTGCCCGCGGGCGGCGACCGCAATGCCGTCTTCCAGGAAGGCAAGGCGGCTTATGTCCGCTTCGTGTCGAGCCTGCTTTCGCTGACGGACAATATCGAAGGCGACCACGTGTCGCCGCCGGCCGACACGGTCCGGCACGACGGCGACGATCCGTATTTCGTGGTGGCCGCCGACAAGGGCACCGCGACCTTCTCCGACACCGCCAATGCGATCGCCCAGGCGCATGGATTCTGGCTGGACGACGCCTTCGCGTCGGGCGGTTCGGTGGGCTACGACCACAAGAAGATGGGCATCACGGCGCGTGGTGCATGGGAAGCCGTGAAACGTCACTTCCGCGAGGCGGATCGCGACATTCAGACCGAGCCCTTCACCGTCGCAGGCATCGGCGACATGAGCGGCGACGTGTTCGGCAACGGCATGCTGCTGTCGCCCGAGATCCGGCTGGTGGCTGCTTTCGACCATCGCGACATCTTTCTCGATCCCGACCCCGATCCGGCCGCCTCGCTTGTTGAGCGGCAAAGGCTGTTCGACCTGCCCCGGTCGAGCTGGCAGGACTATGACAAGGCGAAGCTTTCGCCGGGCGGCATGATCGTTTCCCGGTCGGAAAAGTCTGTCACGCTGGACGGGAGGATGGCCGCCGTGCTGGGGGTGGCGGAGGGTGCGCACCCACCCGCCGCCCTGATGAAGGCGATCCTGAAGGCGCCCGTCGATCTGCTCTGGTTCGGCGGCATCGGCACCTATGTGAAGGCGAGCGGCGAGTCTCATCTCGACGCCGGCGATCGCGCCAATGACACGATCCGCGTATCCGCGCCGGAAGTCCGCGCCAAGGTGATCGGTGAAGGCGCCAATCTCGCCGTTACGCAGAAAGGTCGCATCGAATACGGCCTCGCCGGCGGGCGCTGCAACTCGGATGCGATCGACAATTCGGCCGGGGTCAATTCGTCCGACGTCGAGGTCAACATCAAGATCGCGCTCAGCACGGCGATGCGCGCCGAAAAGCTCACGCGAATCGAGCGCGATGCCCTGCTTCCTTCCATGACCGCCGCGGTGGCCGGGCTCGTCCTGCGCAACAATTACGACCAGACGCTTGCGCTCTCGATGCTTGAGCAAAAAGGCGCGAGCGAAACGCCGCATCTCGCCCGTCTGATGGCGAATTTCGAGGCGCGCGGCCTGCTCGACCGCGCGGTGGAGGCCCTGCCTGCGCCCGATGTTCTCGCCGAAAGGCAGGCAAGGGGGCAGGGGCTGACCCGCGCCGAGCTCGGCGTGCTCCTGGCCTATGCCAAGATCGTGCTCTTTTCCGATCTCGTCGACGGGCCGGTGCCCGACGATGCGGCCTTCAACGACGATCTGCTCGGCTACTTCCCTCCCGCCATGCAGGAGGGCTTCAGGGAGGAGATCGAGGCGCATCGCCTGCGCCGGCCGATCATTACGCGCGTGCTCGTCAACGACCTCGTCAATCGCGGCGGACCCGCTTTCGTTCTCCGCCTCAGCGAGGCCACGGGCGCGAGCGTGGCCGACGTGGCGCTGTCTTTTGCCGCGGCGCGGGACGGGTTCGACCTCAACGGGCTTTACGGTGCGATCGATCACCTCGACAACCGCGTGAGGGGGCAGGCGCAACTCGGCCTTTATGCGGAGGTGAACAGCCTGCTGGAACAGCTGTGCGCCTGGCTGCTGCGCAACGGGCAGGGCGACACGGACGTGACAACGCGGATCGCCGCATTTTCAGACGCGCGCGCGCAACTGGAGCCACTTTGGGCTTCCGTGCTGCCGCGCTTCATGGCCGCGCGTGCCGCCGAGCGGGCCGCAGGCTTTGTGACGGCCGGGGTGCCGGACGCGCTTGCCCGGCGTTTGTCGCTTCTCGACGCGCTCGCGCTCGTGCCCGACATCCTGGCTGTCGCGCAGGAAGGAAGAACCGACCTTCCCACGGCTGCAAAGGCGTTTTTCGGCATCACGGAGGCGTTCCGCATCGGCCGCATCGAGGATGCCGCTCGCGGCCTCGCCGTGCCGGATTACTTCGACGCGCTGGCGCGGGACCGCGCGGTGGTCGCCATCGATACGGCCCGGCGCAGGCTGAGCGTGGCGGCACTGGCAACTGCGCCCGATGGTGGCGATCCTGCCGCTTCTTGGCTGGAGTCGGACGCTGTCCGTCTTCAGGCAGCGCGAGATCGCCTGCAGGCGCTGACCGAAGGCGGCGACCTGTCCCTGTCGAGGCTTTCCGTGGCGGCGGGATTGATGACCGATCTCGCTTCCGCTTCCGTGCGAAGCTAAGCGATGAGCCACAATCCGGATCTCTCGCATCCTCGCGTCAAGCGGGCGGGGTTGTGGGGCTGGATGCTGTTCGACTGGGCCGCGCAGCCCTTCTTCACGGTGGTCACCACCTTCATCTTCGGCCCATATGTGGTGAGCCGGATGGCGCCGGACGCCGCCACCGGCCAGGCTGCGTGGGGCTACGGCATCGCGCTCGCCGGCCTCGTGATCGCGGTGCTTTCCCCGATCCTGGGCTCGGTGGCCGACCAGACCGGCGCGCGGAAGCCCTGGATCGCGGGTTTCGCCTTCGTGAAGATCGTGTCGCTGTGCCTGCTCTGGTGGGCCGCGCCGGGATCGAGCCTGTTCTGGGTCATCCTCCTTTTCTCGCTCGCCTCGATCGCGGCCGAGTTCTCCACCGTGTTCAACGATTCCATGATGCCGCGCCTGGTGGAGCCGCGCGAGATCGGGCGATTGTCCAATCTCGCCTGGGGTATCGGCTATCTCGGCGGCATGATCGTGCTGATCGTGGTGGTGCTGTTTCTTGCCGCCTCGCCGGAGACCGGGCGAACGATCATCGGCACCGCACCTTTGTTCGGGCTCGATCCCGTGCAAGGAGAGGATGCGCGGGCGACGGGGCCGATTTCCGCGCTCTGGTACCTCGTCTTCATCCTGCCGATGTTTCTGTTCACGCCCGACCAGAAGCGCGGCAAGCCGCTCGGGCCCGCGGTGCGCGCAGGGCTTGCCGAACTCGGCGATACCTTGCGTGATGCGCGAAGCCGGCCCGCCTTGTTCCGCTTCCTGCTCGCCCGGATGATCTATCAGGACGGGGTGGGCGCGCTGCTGGCGCTGGGCGGCACCTTTGCCGCGCTGATGTTTTCCTGGAGCGTGACCGAGATCGGCATCTTCGGCATCATCCTCAATGTCGTCGCCGTGTTCGGCTGTCTCGTCGCCTCGCGGCTCGATACGCGGCTGGGCTCCAAGGCGGTGGTGACGGGCGCGCTCGTCGCCCTCCTTGTGGCGACGCTCGGCATTGTTTCCACCGGGCCGGGCTTCACGCTCTTCCTGCTCGACCTGGGCACCACCGACGGCGGTGGCCTGTTCGGCAGTGCCGCGGAAAAGGCCTATCTCGTCTTCGGCCTTCTGATCGGCCTCGCCTTCGGGCCGGTGCAGGCTTCGTCGCGCTCCTACCTCGCGCGGTCGGTGCCGCCCGACGATGCGGGCCGTTATTTCGGCATCTATGCGCTGGCGGGGCGGGCCACGAGCTTCCTTGCGCCCTTCGGCGTGGCGACGGTCACGGCGGCGAGCGGCAGTCCGAGACTGGGAATGGCGGTGATCCTGCTGTTTCTCGGCCTGGGCCTGCTCATCCTGCAGAACACGCCCTATCCGGCAGATCGCTGATCAGTGCCGGAAGTGCCGGGTGCCGGTGAACACCATGGCCAGACCGGCCTTGTTCGCCGCCTCGATCACCTCGCCGTCACGCATCGAGCCGCCGGGCTGGATCACCGCTGTGGCGCCGGCCTCGATGGCAGCGACCAACCCATCGGCGAAGGGAAAGAACGCGTCCGACGCCACCACGGCGCCGCGCGTGGCAGGCTCGGCCAAACCCGCCGCCGTTGCCGCGTCGCGCGCCTTGAGCGCCGCGATGCGTGACGAGTCCACGCGGCTCATCTGGCCGGCGCCGATCCCTACGGTCGCCAAGTCTCGGGCATAAACGATGGCGTTCGACTTCACATGCTTGGCCACCCGGAAGGCGAAGCGCAGATCGGCCATCTCGCGAGGATCGGGCGCGCGGCTGGTCACGACCGTCAGGTCGAGGTCATCCACCGCCGCGTTGTCGCGCCCCTGAAGCAGAAAGCCGCCGGCGATGGTGCGAAGCGCACGGCCTTTCCCGCGCGGATCGGGCAAGCCGCCCGCAAGCAGCAGGCGCAGATTCTTCTTTTCCGCCATGATTGCCTTTGCTTCGGCGGTCGCATCGGGCGCGATCACTGCTTCGGTGAAGATCTCGACGATCGCCCGCGCGGCGTCCGCGTCGAGCGTCCGATTGAGCGCCACGATGCCGCCGAAGGCCGAGACGGGATCGCAGGCGAGCGCTTTGCGGTAGGCCTCGGCGAGCGTTGCGCCTTCCGCCGCTCCGCATGGATTGGCGTGCTTGATGATGGCGACGGCGGCCGTGCGCTCGGGCGCGAACTCCGCCACGAGTTCATAGGCCGCGTCGGCATCGTTGAGATTGTTGAAGGAAAGCGCCTTGCCCTGCACGACGGCGGCGGTGGCTGCGCCCGGCCGCTTTTCTCCGGTCAGGTAGAGCGCGGCATTCTGGTGCGGGTTCTCGCCATAGCGCATGGTCGCGGCCAGCTTTCCGCCCAGCGCGAAGTGGCGCGGCGTCTGCTCGCCTTCCTCATCTGCGAACCAGCCTGAGATCGCTGCGTCATAGGCCGCCGTGCGGGCAAATGCCTGCCCGGCAAGGCGGCGGCGAAAGGCGCGCGAGGTCGCGCCGTCCTCGTTCAGCGCGTCGAGCAGAGGGGCATAGTCGTCGGGATCGGTCAGGACGGCGAGCCAGGCATGGTTCTTGGCGGCCGCGCGGATCATTGCGGGGCCGCCGATGTCGATGTTTTCCACCGTTGTGGCCGCGTCCGCGTTCCGCGCGCGGACCTCCTCGAAGGGATAAAGATTGACCACCAGAAGGTCGATCGCGGCGATGTTATGCGTTTCCATCGCCGCCGCGTGTTCGGGATCGTTGCGCACGCCGAGCAGCGCGCCATGTACTCCCGGGTGGAGCGTCTTCACGCGGCCATCCATGATCTCCGGGAAACCCGTCAGTTCGGATACGTCGCGCACACGCAGGCCGGCCTCCGCGATGGCTCCCGCCGTGCCGCCGGTGGACACAAGCTCGACGCCGCGCGCATTCAGCGCGCGGGCAAGGTCGACCAGGCCGGTCTTGTCGGATACCGACAGGAGCGCGCGGCGGACAGGTACGCGATCGGGCGGCGCGATATGCTTGGATGAAACGGCCATGGTGATCCTGTTCGGTGCGAAGACGGCTTTGGCGGGCTTAAACCACCGGCATCGCGCAACGCGCAAGGGCAGGAATGTCGCTGAGCACGCGGTTAGGCGATGTCTTCGCGGCGCACGAAGCGCCAGCGGAGCTCCGGTTGCTCAAAGGCCTTGAAGGCGAGCACGATCTGGCGTGACCGACGCGGGCCGGCGATGCCCGCAAAGAAGATCGACTCTTCCACACGGGGCGGAACGTCGAAGGACTCGAAGGTCCAGGCCTCCCGCTGCGAGCGCAGAACGAAATCGCCGTTCTCGTCGAGGAACAGCTCGACATCGGGGTGGAGGTGGAAGCGCACGGTTGCTCCATCGGGCCCGCGCGCGTCTGACCGGGCGAGCAGCCGGTCTTGGCCGGATAGCCTGCTGCCGTCGGCATCGAGCCGTAGCGTGCGCTCGACCGTGAAGCCGAAGCGCGAAAGATAGCCGTCATGGCTCGCGGTGAAGCCTTGCGACGAGTCGTCGTCGTGGCGCTCGCAGGGCACGTGGCGCGGACCGTCCACCAGCGGCGTGTCCGCCAGGCCGCCGGCGCGCGCATGTCCGTGCAGGTTGAAACGCGCCGAGGACGTATCGTTGAGCACGACCGCCGAATGGGCGGCAGTGGCGCGGGCAAGCGGGCGGAAGTCGCCCGCGCCGAGGCGGTCAATGCCGCTGTTGACGATCAGGCTCTGGCGTCCTGACGACAGCTCGAAGGAAAGGCAGCCGGCATTGGCTTCGCCCGCGAGATCGATGGGAGGCGCCGGGCCTGTGTCGGCGATCACCACGGTTCCGCCCAACGACATCCGCTGATAGCCGGAATGGCTTGCGTTGAGCAGCGGCGCGCCGTTCGTGTCGTCGTGGCGCAGGATCGCCGCCACCCTTTCATGCGCCGTCGCTCCTGCGCCGTTGAAGCGCGCGATCGAGCCGTCGCTGTGGCGGAAGAAGCGCAGGGCGGGAAGCATCCGCTCCACCGCGCTGATGAGGGATGCAGGCGGCTGCTCGCCCTGCGCGGAAAAGGTATGGCGCAGGGGCAGGAGGTCGGTGAGCAGGTCGATCAGCGCTTCGGGATTGCGCGAGGCGTGTCCGCCATCGGGCAGGATCTGGCGGTCGAGCTCCTCCGAAAGATTGTGCGACGCGCTTCTGAGCGCATTGGCGGAAACAGGCAATGCAAGGGCAGCAAAGGCGAGCGCAATCCGCGCATGAAGTCGACCGATGCCGAGCGGCATCTCCGGTGCCACGGCGCGAAGATAGCGGACCTGGACCATCATCGAGCGGAGAAAGGTGCGGTAGAAAACGAGGTCGGCGCCCTGAAGCACGACGGGTGAGTGGCTGAGCCAGGAAACGAGACGCGCCGCCACGATTTCCCCCTCCCACGGGAGGCCGCCGATGCGGCGGCCGGGGCCGGCGATCCAGTCGGATGTCAGGGCGCGTGCATTGGCTGCGGCAAGGTCGGTTCCGGCGGCGCGGGAATGGCGCAGCCAGCGGAAGCTGTGCAGTGCCGCGTTCCATTCGCGGTTGGCGAGCGCGAGCGAGAAAGGCGAGCGGCCGCGCGCATCCACCATATGGCCGGCGAACGGAAAGCGGCCGTGATAGATGTCCTGCGCGATCAGCGGATCGGCCGCGCGCAGGTCGGGCGGGGCGATCAGCACGCGATCGGGCACTCGTCCGCTGAAGCGCCAGCGATAAAGCGGCCCGACGCGCAGCCGGCGGCGCAAAGCGCGCCATGCGCCGCGCGCGGCCGCCACGCTCATCCGCGTTTGTGTGTCCCTCACTAGCCCGTCCCGAACAATCCCCACGCCCTGCCTAGCTGATTTGCGGCGAGGCGCGAAGCGTTTGAGCCGGTCTTAGGCGAGACGCGTGAAGCGGGCGGCGAAGAAGCCGTCGAGGCCCGCGAGCAGCGGCTCGTCGGCCGGCCAGTCGGCGGGGGTGGTGCGCAGTGTTCCCTCCGGCGTGACAAAGGGCGCGATGCCGGCGATTTCATCGTGGCGGATCGCGTCGGCGCGCGCGTCCGGTGTTTCCGCCAGAAAGGCGGCCCACAGTGTCTCGCCTTCGACAGGCAGAAGCGAGCAGTTGGAAAACACCACGCGCCCGCCCGGTTCCACGAGGCGGAGCGCTCGGTCGAGCAGGCGGCGTTGAAGCGTGGCGAGCTTCGCCACATCGTCCGGTGTCTTGATCCAGGGCACATCCGGATGGCGGCGGATCGTGCCCGTCGAGGAGCAGGGCGCGTCGAGCAGAACGGCGTCGAAAAGTTCGGGCGGCTCGAAGGAAAGGATGTCGGCCTCGACCGTGTCGGCGAAAAGCTTCAACCGGTCCAGATTGGCGCGCAGCCGCTTGAGGCGCGAGCGCGAGATGTCGAGCGCGGTCACACGGGCGCCGGCCAGCACAAGCTGCGCCGTCTTGCCGCCGGGTGCGGCGCAAAGGTCGGCCACGCGCAGACCCTTGACCTCGCCCAGCAGCCGGGCGGGCAGGCTTGCCGCTGCGTCCTGCACCCACCATTCGCCTTCGCCGAAGCCCGGAAGTTCCGGCACCGGGAACCCGAGGCGTGGCACGCGCACCGTGCCCGTGGGCAGAACGATCCCGTTCAAGGCCTCCGCCCATCGGGCAGGCTCGCCCTTGACGGAGAAGTCCACCGGCGCTTCCGTTCCATGAGCGCGAAGGATGACCTGCGCCTTATCCGCGCCGTAAGCCGCTTCAAGCGCGTTCGCGAACCAATCCGGCGCGTTGCCGCCTTGTGCGACAAGATCGGGCAGCTCAGATTTATCGCGCGACAGGCCGCGAAGGAGACCGTTGACGAGGCCGGAAAACCGCAGCGTGCGCGGATCAGACTTGGCATGGGTGACGGCGAGATCGACGGCGGCGGAGTCGGGCAGGTCGAGATACAGGATCTGCGCAGCGCCGACATGGAGGATGTGGCGGAGCGCCGATGCGTTGGGCGGCAAGGGCGCGCGAAGACGGGCGGAGACCAGCCGCTCGATCGTGCCCCGGAAGCGCAGGGCGGCGCGCAGGATCGCGCGAACCAGCGCGCGGTCGTTGAGGGGGAGGGCGCGATATTGCGGATGCCCGTGCTCGGAATCCACCATCCCGTCAAGCGGCGTCCTCGCATCCACTACCGCCGCGAGCAGGCGCGCAGCCGCCATTCGCGCGGCAAGGCCGGGTCGGTCTTCGGTTGTTTTCCGGCTCTGGCTCGGTTTGCGCATGGATGCCCTTCGATCACATGCCGGCTCGGTGCCAGCATGGTCGAGGGAAATCAATGGCGAAGGCTGATCACAAGGTTGTCCGCCTCTCGCGAGCAGGCGACAGGATTTAGCTCCAAGGGTCGCGGCGTTGCGGCACGCGAGGTACGGCACCGGAACGCGGGACCGCTCTGCTGCTCTTGCCCCACGGCCCGGAGGGGGATGGAGCGGTGGCTGCGTCATCCTCGATGAGATCGAGCAGCGGAACCTCGGGCGTGACCGCCTCGCGTGGGGCGGCAACGCGGGTTCTGCCGGGCAAGCCCATTTCAAGCGCCATCTGCTGAAGCGCGGCGATGCGGTTCTCTGTGGCAGGATGGGTCGAGAACAGATTGTCCATGCGCTCGCCCGATAGCGGATTGATGATGAAAAGCGGCGCCGTGGCCGGGTTGCGCTCGGCTTCAATGTTCGGGATGCGGTGCGCCGATGCGGCGATCTTGTTCAGCGCGGATGCCAGCGAGAGCGGATTGCCGCAGATCTCGGCACCGCGCCGGTCAGCCGAATATTCCCGCGTCCGACTGATCGCCATCTGGACGATCATGGCGGCCAGCGGGGCGACCACCATGGCGACAAGCACGCCGACTGCGCCGAGCGGATTATTGTTTTCCCGGCTGTTGCCGGAAAAGAAGGCGAAGTTGCCGAGCATGGAGATCGCGCCCGCAAGCGTCGCGGTGACCGTCATGATCAGCGTGTCGCGGTTCTGCACATGCGCGAGCTCATGCGCCATCACGCCCGCCACCTCGTCATGGCTCAGCCGCTGGAGCAGGCCCGTGGTGGCGGCGACCGCCGCGTTTTCTGGATTGCGTCCGGTGGCGAAGGCGTTGGGCTGGAGATTGTCGATCAGATAAACCTTGGGCATCGGCAGGCCTGCATTCTGCGCGAGCCGCCGGACGATCTCGTGATATTCGGGCGCGGAACGCGCGTCGACTTCCACCGCATGATGCATGCGAAGCACCATCTTGTCGGCGTTCCAGTATGAAAACAGGTTCATGCCGGCGGCGATCAGGAAGGCGATGCCCATGCCTCCCGTGCCGCCGATGAGATAGCCTACACCCATGAACAGGGCCGTCATGAAGGCGAGCAGCATGGCGGTTCGCATGATGTTCATCGTTGCAACCGTCTCCTTCGATCCTCGACCGCTCCGCAAACCGAGTGCGGTGCTGCGGCTTCCGTCCTATATGGGGAGGAGGCTTGTTTCGTTTCAATCGGAGATCGACCATGGATGCCGCAGCCGAGAACCCTCCGGACGCCGGCGCAACCTCCGGCGCTCCGACGTCCGCCGCTGAGCGTGCTCTTTCGGAAGCAGCCGAGCGGCGCAAGCTCTACGAGGCGCAGGAGGATGCGCGTCCGCGCGAGTTGGGCGGTCGCGGCGGCAAGGAGCCGGGTCGGTATGGCGACTGGGAGGTGAAGGGGCTGGCGGTCGATTTCTGATCGACGCGCCCGACAGCGCGGTGCTCCCGAAAAGGAAAAGGCCGCTCTCAGGGTGGTCCCAAGAACGGCCTTCCGTGTGTCGTCCGTGGCGCGGCCCCTGGCCGTAGCCCTTTACAGGCTTACCGGCCGCGCATCATGCCTGCTCAGCGAAGGGGCTGCCCTTCACCGAGGCAATCCGCCGAAGCCACGATACGGAACAATTCACTCGACATTGGACCACCTCCTTTCGCTTGTTGCTGATCCAGGCAATGTGGCGACGGATCGCGCCGTGCGCAAGAGGCCTGCCGGCTTTTGGCCCCGACGTTGCGGCAGTCCATCTCAGGCCGCCACCTTCTCGCTCTTCTCGTGCGCGGCAGCCACGCAGGCTTCCACCGCTTCGCGCAGCGAGGTCGTGTAGTAATCCGCCCCGATCTGCCCCTGAATCTGCTTGTCCTTGAGAACGCTGTCCTCGGCCGGCCAGAGCCCCACGAGTATGGGCACGCCCGGCAGCTTTCCGCGCAGCCGCCGGATCAGGTAGCGCAGATGCGAGGGGCTGCCGCCAATATCCAGATAGGAGATGCACACCATCGCGATGCCCGACAGGTCGAGCGTGCTGATGCCCGCGCGCGACGCAGCGTCATAGGCGGCAACCCGGCTACCGAGCCCGTGCTTTCTAAGAAGCTGCGCGAGCATGGTTGACGTCGCTTCATCAAGCGGCCCCTTTCCGGCAAGGCACAGAACGGGCGCTTCGACGCGCCAGGGGGCGGCAAGCTGGTTCGGCTCGGCGCTGGCCGGCGGTGGCGCAACCGGGATTTCCCGCTCGTCCATCGGAGAAACCGCCGGCTGATCCTTGCTGGCATCGGAAGCAGGCTCGCGATCCTCGTGGATGTCGAGCTCCGCGATCAGGTTGTTCGCGGTGTTGCGCACACGCTCGAGCTGCGCCTGATTCAACACGCCGCGCTGCATGTCGTTCGCCGCGAGCTGAAGGCCCTTCAAGGCGATCTCGTCGTAGTAGGACGAGAGCGGACGTTCCTTCAGCAGTTGCTCGGCATGGTCCTGCGCCTCGTCGGGATCGCCGGCCAGCATGCGCTGGTAGAAGCTTTCGGGCGGGGTCAGCGCCGGCCGGTCGCCGAGCAGCACGTCGAGAAATTCGAGGCGCTCCACATGCCGGCCCAGCACCACGAGGCAGAGCGTGAGCGGCATGGACAGGATCAGTCCGACCGGCCCCCACAGCCAGCCCCAGAAGATCGCCGCCACGATCACGGCGAATGGCGAGAGGCCCGTGCTTTGGCCATAGGCGACCGGCTCGACCACCTGGTTGAAGATCAGCTCGGTGACGATAAAGAGGCCGATCGTCCACAGCACCATCGACCAGCCGGGATCGACGGCGGCAGCAAGCCCGATCGGCAGCGTGGCGGCAATGATCGGCCCGACATAGGGAACAAAGCGGAGCGCGCTGGCGAGAATGACCCACAGGATCGGGTTCGGCACGCCGATCAGGAACAGCCCCGTCCCGATCGTGATGCCGAAGCCCACATTGATCGCGAGCAGCACGAGAAAATAGCGCGCGAGCCGGCTTGCAGCATCGTCCATGGCGACCGTGGTGCGATGAAGGTCGCTCGAGCCGAACAGGCGGATCATGCGGTCCCGCAGGTCTTCCTTCTGAAGAAGGGTGAAGATGGCCACCACGAAGACGATGCCAGCGGTCGCGATCGGCGAAAGCACCGGCGAGACATAGGTGGACAGTAGCTGCATCGGTGACAGCGAGTCAGGCGCGGGCGCTGCCGGCGGCCCTGCGCCCGGCGCGCCGGGCGTTGGGGCGCCGGGCGTCGCGGTACCAAACAGCTCGTCGCCCAGTCCGAGGCGGTTCGCAAACGCGGAAAAATGCTCGATGGCGTAGGAGCGCACGGCGTCCACCTTGCCCTGCACCGTGCCGATATATTCGGGCAGGCGCACGCCCAACTGGGCGAGCTGGGTACCGATCACAAGACCGATGGTGAGCACAACGGCGACAGCCAGAAAAACCGCAGCCAGGATGGATGCGATGCGACCAATGCCGGTCTTGCGAAGGAGGCTGACAAGCGGCGTCAAGATAAAGGAAAGCAGCAAAGCGACCGTGATCGGCATGAGCACGTCGCGCCCGAAGTAAAGGGCGGCGACGATCACGACGCCGACCTGCAGCGCCAGCACCGAGTTCACGCCCGAACCGGCGGCCGCAGGAACATCCACGGGCACGCCGACACGCACGGCATCCGTCGTTCCGTCGTTCCGCGTGACCATGAGGCGATCCTTTGAGCGCGTGTTTCCAGGCAGGGCTGCCGGGCGCGGAAAGAACCGGCCTGTGCTTCTTTGGTTGCCAGTCTTGGTTGCCAGTTGTCCGGCGGCGTGGTGAAGGAGAGGATGGCTCCTGTGATTTATGTCGCCGCAGCACTGGCCGAGATCGCCGGCTGCTTCGCCTTCTGGGCCTGGGCCAGGTCGGGCGCATCGGCCTGGTGGCTCCTGCCGGGCATGATCTCGCTGGCGCTGTTCGCCGGTTTGCTGACGCTGGCGCCGAGCGATGCGGCAGGGCGCGCCTACGCGGCTTATGGCGGCGTTTATGTCGCCGCTTGCCTGTTGTGGCTCTGGTTGGGGGAAGGCGTGCGGCCGGATCGCTGGGACCTCGCCGGCGTCACGATCTGCCTGATCGGCGCCGGCGTGATCCTGTTCGCGCGGCGCGCCACCTGAGGGGGAACTCAGCCCGCCTTCTTGTTCTGCCGGTTGGCCACGAGATCATCCACCACGGCAGGGTCGGCGAGCGTCGAGATGTCGCCCAGCGCGCCGAAATCGTCCTCGGCGATCTTGCGCAGGATCCGGCGCATGATCTTGCCCGAGCGCGTCTTGGGCAGTCCGGGCGCCCACTGGATCTTGTCGGGCGAGGCGAAGGGGCCGATCTCGCGCCGCACATGGGCGACCAGCTCGCGCCGCAGCTCGTCGGTGCCTTCCTCGTCCGCCATCAGGGTGACGTAGCAGTAGATGCCCTGTCCCTTGATGTCGTGGGGATAACCGACCACGGCCGCTTCCGACACCTTGTCATGGCTGACCAGCGCCGATTCCACCTCGGCCGTGCCCATGCGGTGCCCCGACACGTTGAGCACGTCATCCACGCGGCCGGTGATCCAGTAATAATCGTCCTCGTCGCGGCGGCAGCCGTCGCCGGTGAAGTACTTGCCTTTGTAGGTGGAGAAATAGGTCTGCACGAAGCGCTTGTGGTCGCCATAGACGGTGCGCATCTGCCCGGGCCATGAGTCGGTCAGGCAGAGATTGCCCGACGCCGCGCCTTCCAGCACCGCGCCTTCATTGTCCACGAGCTGCGGTTGGACGCCGAAGAAGGGCCGCGTGGCCGAGCCGGCCTTCAGTTCGGTGGCGCCGGGCAGGGGCGTGATCAGGATGCCGCCGGTCTCGGTCTGCCACCAGGTGTCGACGATCGGCACGCGGCTGTTCCCGACCACGCGGTAATACCACTCCCACGCTTCCGGGTTGATCGGCTCGCCGACCGAGCCCAGAACCTTCAGCGACTTGCGCGAGCTCTTGGTGACATGCTCGTCGCCCGCGCCCATCAGCGCCCGAAGCGCGGTAGGGGCGGTGTAGAAGATGTTGACCTGGTGCTTGTCGATCACCTCCCAGAAGCGCGACTGGGTGGGATAGTTCGGCACGCCCTCGAACATCAGCGTGGTCGCGCCGTTGGCGAGCGGGCCATAGACGAGATAGGAGTGGCCGGTCACCCAGCCGACATCGGCGGTGCACCAGAAGACGTCGCCGTCATGGTAGTCGAAGACGTATTGGTGCGTCATCGAGGCGTAAACCAGATAGCCGCCTGTGGTGTGCAGCACGCCTTTCGGCTTGCCGGTCGAGCCGGAGGTGTAGAGGATGAAGAGCGGCGCTTCCGCGTTCATCGGCTCTGCCGGGCATTCCGGCGAGGCGTTCGCAATCGCTTCCTCGTAGCGGATGTCGCGGCCATTGGCCCAGGTCGTCTTCCCGCCCGTGCGCTTCACCACCAGAACATGGCGCACCATCACATAGTGGCGCGCGGCGATGTCGATCGCCTTGTCCGTGTTGTTCTTGAGCGGCACGGGCTTGCCGCCGCGCACGCCTTCATCGGCAGTGATGACGAAGGTGGATTCGCAGTCGATGATGCGGCCTGCGAGGCTGTCGGGCGAGAAGCCTCCGAACACCACCGAATGCACCGCGCCGATGCGGGCGCAGGCGAGCATGGCATAGGCCGCTTCCGGGATCATCGGCATGTAGATCGTCACCCGGTCGCCCTTCTCGACGCCGTGATCCTTCATCACATTCGCCAGGCGGCAGACCTGGTCGTGCAGCTCGCGATAAGTGATGTGCCGGGACTGCGAAGGATCGTCGCCCTCCCAGATGATCGCCGTCTGATCCCCGCGCTTGTCGAGATGCCGGTCGATGCAGTTGAGCGCGACATTTGTTTCGCCGTCCTCGAACCACTTGATCGAGACATCGCCGTCGAAGGAGGTGTTCTTGACGACCGTGAATGGCGTCGACCAGTCGATGCGGCGGGCATGCTCGGCCCAGAAGCCTTCGGGATCACGGATGCTGCGCGCGTACCAGTCACGATAGGTCGCATCGTCGATCAGCGCGCGCTCGCGCCATTCGGGCTGTACCGGATGGACATGGACTTCCGACATGCTTTTCCTCCCTGCCGAGCCTTTTCGCGCCCGGCACAGCCTGCCGGACGACGCTCCTCCCGTCGCCATTATCAGCATTCGGAGGGGAGAAACAACGCCGTCCTGACGGTAGGCGGGCGCCTGGGGAAAGATCGGCGGGCACAGCCGAAAACCGCATGCTGCCCCAGCATTAAGACAGCGTTAACCATGACGCGCGAGCATCTCCCTACGGGACACGTTTCTTCCGAAAGGACGCGCGATGAACCAGCCGGTGAACAGCACTGGGGCCCCACGGAACGGTCGTGAGATCGATCTGATGATGAAGGGCTACGGCCTTCTCACTGCCGAGTTCTTTTACCACCTGCCCGACCATCCGCATCTGCTGCAGACTTATCTCTGGCAGGACTACGATCTCGCCCCCGAATTCCCGAAGCTCGCCGGCTTCATCTCCTTCTGGAAGGAAAAGCTCGACGGGCCGCTTCACTCCGTGCGCTACACGCATCAGAAATTGATCGCCCCGAACGAGTGGCGCAACGTCCGGGGCGAGTTCGTGCTGCATTGATGAGGGGCTGCCTCACTCCGCCGACTTGAACGGCGCGGGTGTCCTGCCCGCCGTCTGCCGCTCCACCATCCAGCCGGGATATTCGGGCGGCAGCGCGCTCACCTCGTCCAGCCGCTTCATGTCTTCCGCGTCGAGAGCGACTTCGGCGGCGGCGAGATTCTGTTCCAATTGCTCGATGCGCTTGGCGCCAATGATGACGCTCATGACGAAGGGCTTTGCCAGAACATAGGCAAGCGCAACGGAGGCCACGCTCGCGCCGTGCTTCTCCGCGATCTCGCGCATCGCCGCAACGGCCGGCCATGCGCGGTCCTCGTTCACGGGAGGGAAATTGAACTCCGCGCGGCGCCCTTCGCCGTTGCCGGGAGCACCGGGGCCGTATTTGCCCGAAAGAAGCCCGCCCGCCATCGGTGACCAGACCATCAGGCCGAGCTTCTCCTCCTCGATCAGCGGCACGATCTCGCGTTCGAGATCACGGCCCGCGATGGAGTAATAGGATTGAGTGGTCTCGAAGCGGGCGAGACCTCGCGCTTCCGAGATGCCAAGCGCCTTGGCGATGCGCCAGGCCTGCCAGTTGGACACGCCGACATAGCGGACGAGGCCCTGACGAACGAGATCGTCCATCGCGCGCAGGGTTTCCTCGATCGGCGTGACCGTGTCCGTCCCGTGGATCTGGTAGAGATCAATATGATCGAGCCCCATGCGATCGAGGCTGGCTTCCACGCTGTCCATGATGTGGCCGCGCGAAGCACCCCGATCGTTGGGCTTCGATCCCATCTGGCCGAAGACCTTGGTCGCGATCACCACATCCTGGCGGCGGATGCCGAGATTCACGAGCGATTGGCCCAGGATGCGCTCGGACTGGCCGAAGGAATAAACATCGGCCGTGTCGAAGAAGTTCACGCCCGCCGCGATCGAGCGCTCCATGATGCGGTCGGCGGCCTCCTGGTCGACGCCCGCGATCTTGCCCCACTGGGCGTTTTCGTTCTCAGCGCCGAAGGTCATGGTGCCGAGGCAGATTTCGGAAACGAACAGGCCGGTGCGGCCGAGCTGGTTGTATTTCATGGGTCCGGTGCCTTCTGGAGGAAGGCTCCTTATCTGGTGCGCCGCGCCCCCTCGTCCAAGCGCCCACGCATCAGCGCGTGCCGAAGATCGCGGAGCCCACGCGCACGCTCGTCGCTCCGAAGCGCACGGCCTGCTCGAAATCGCCCGACATTCCCATGGAAAGCTTCGACACGCCCGCTTCCTTCGCGATCTTCGCCAGGAGCGCGAAATGCGGCCCGGCATTCTCGTCGGCCGGCGGGATGCACATCAACCCTTCGACGGCGAGCCCGTGAACGCTCCGGCAGCGCTCGACAAACTCCGCCGCTTCGCGCGGATCAACGCCCGCCTTCTGTTCTTCGAGCCCCGTATTGACCTGAACATAAAGACGAGGAGCCTTGTTCTGCTTCCTTATTTCGCGGGCGAGTTCAGCGGCGATCTTTTCCCGATCCACTGTTTCGATGACGTCGAACAGCGCCACCGCCTGCGCGGCCTTGTTGGATTGCAGCGGCCCGATCAGGTGCAGCTCAATGTCTGGGAACGCTTGGCGTAGCGCAGGCCACTTGCTTTCCGCTTCCTGCACGCGGTTCTCGCCGAAGACACGCTGACCCGCGTGGAGCACGGGGTGGATGGCCTCGGCGTCAAAGGTCTTCGACACCGCCACAAGTTCGACCGCTTCTGGAGCGCGCTTTGCCTCACGAGCAGCAACGGCGATGCGCGCGATGATCGTCTGGAGGTTCGCGACAACATCGGTCATGGGGCAGTGTGTCTCCACCGGCTTCATGCCGGGCGAGGGGCCGGCTTTGGTTGACGGGTCTGGAAAAGCATGGTGAAGGTCCGCCCGCTCGTCCGGCTTCTGGAGCGAAACGCCGGCGGAGGCAACCGAACGCCGCTCATTCATCGTCCTCATCCGATCGCATCATGGCCACCGAACGATACAATCCGCGCGCCGCCGAGCCACGCTGGCAGAAGGCCTGGGACGAGGCCGAGCTGTTCACGACGCGAAACGACGATCCGCGCCCGAAATATTACGTGCTCGAGATGTTCCCCTACCCGTCGGGGCGCATCCATATGGGCCATGTGCGCAATTATGCGATGGGCGACGTGGTGGCCCGCTACATGCGCGCCAGAAACTTCAACGTGCTTCATCCGATGGGCTGGGACGCCTTCGGCCTGCCGGCTGAGAATGCCGCGCGCGATAACAAGGTGAACCCGCGCGACTGGACCTACAAGAACATCGCAACGATGAAGGTCCAGCTCAAGACCATGGGCCTGTCGCTGGACTGGAGCCGCGAGGTCGCGACCTGCGACCCGTCCTATTACAAGCACCAGCAGAAGATGTTTCTGGACTTCTGGCGCGCCGGCCTCGTCGAGCGGCGCTCGGCCAAGGTCAACTGGGATCCGGTGGACGGAACCGTGCTCGCCAACGAGCAGGTGATCGACGGGCGCGGCTGGCGCTCGGGCGCCCCTGTCGAGCAGCGCGACCTCACCCAGTGGTTCCTCAAGATCACGTCGATGGCGCAGGATCTGCGCGACGGTCTCGATCGCCTTCCGCGCTGGCCCGAAAAGGTCAAGCTGATGCAGGAGAACTGGATCGGCCGCTCCGAAGGGCTGCGCTTCGCCTTCGGCCTCAAGGGCGCGCCGGACGGCTTCGACACGCTGCCCGTCTATACCACGCGTCCAGACACGATGTACGGGCCGACGTTTGCGGCGATCGCCGCCGATCACCCGCTGGCCCGCGCGCTTGCCGCCGAGAACCCGGAGATCGCGGCTTTCGTCGAGGAATGCCGCCGTCTCGGCACTTCTCAGGAGGCGATCGACAAGGCCGAGAAGCTCGGCTTCGACACCGGCATCAAGGCGCTGCATCCGGCCGATCCGACCTGGGAGCTGCCGCTCTTCATCGCGAATTTCGTGCTGATGGATTACGGCACCGGCGCGGTCATCGGCTGCCCGGCCCATGACCAGCGCGACCTCGACTTCGCCCGCAAATACGATCTCGACGTGATCGACGTCTTCGTGCCGCTGGAATCAGACGAGCGCGTGACGACCGAAGCCTTCGTGCCCCCAAAAACGGAAACGGTTCGCTATGTCTGCTGGGCCGGCGAGCCGACGGTGCAGACCTGCCAGGAAGCGATGGCCCGGTCGCTCGCCATGTTCGAGCAGGCCGGCTGGGGACAGCGCGAGGTGCAGTTCCGCTTGCGCGACTGGCTGATCTCGCGCCAGCGCTATTGGGGCTGTCCGATCCCGGCGATCCACTGCGACGCCTGCGGCACCGTGCCCGTGCCCGACGATCAGCTTCCCGTCGAGTTGCCCTCCGACGTGTCGTTCGACAAGCCGGGCAATCCGCTCGACCATCATCCGACGTGGAAGCACGTTTCCTGCCCGCAATGCGGAAAGCAAGCGCGGCGCGACACGGACACGATGGACACCTTTGTGGATTCGTCCTGGTATTTCGTTCGCTTCACGGACCCGTTCAACGCGGACGCGCCGACCACGCCGGGCGCAGCGGATGGGCCGCAAGGCTGGCTGCCGGTCAACCAATATATCGGCGGCGTCGAGCACGCGATTTTGCACCTGCTTTATTCCCGCTTCTTCGCACGCGCGATGACGGCGACCGGGCACCTGTCCGAAACGAGCGAGCCCTTCGAGGGCCTCTTCACGCAAGGCATGGTGGTGCACGAGACCTACCGCCTGCCCGAAGGCTGGATCACCCCGGCCGAGGTGAAGATTTCCGACGCGGACGGCGTGCGAAGGGCGGTGCTGCTCAAGGACGGTGCGCAGGTCGAGATCGGCTCGATCGAGAAGATGTCGAAGTCCAAGAAGAATGTCGTGGACCCCGACGACATAATCGCCTCCTTCGGCGCGGACACCGCGCGCTGGTTCATGCTGTCCGATTCTCCACCCGACCGCGACGTGATCTGGACGGAGGCCGGCGTGGAAGGCGCGCACCGGTTCGTGCAGCGCGTCTGGCGGCTGGTGGCGGAGGCTTCGCCGGCTTTGCAGGATGTTTCACCGCTCTCAGCGCGCGAGGGCGAGGCGGCACCGATTTCGCGCGCTGCTCACAAGACGCTCAAGGCGGTCGGCGAGGACATCGAGAAGCTCGCCTTCAACAAGGCGGTGGCGCGGCTCTACGAGCTGGTCAATATTCTGGCTGCGCCTCTCGCGCAGGCCGGCGATGCATCGGATGAGGTGCGCGGCGCGCTGCGCGAGGCGGCGGAGTTCCTGCTTTCCATGCTCGCACCCATGATGCCGCATCTGGCCGAAGAAGGCTGGAAGGCGCTGGGCGGCGAGGGGCTGTTGGCCGCGAAAACATGGCCGGTCTTCGACCCGGCGCTGGTCGTCGAGAACGAGATCACGCTGCCCGTGCAGGTCAACGGCAAGAAGCGCGGCGACTTGACGATCGCGCGCGATGCGGATCAAGCTGCGATCGAGCAGGCCGCGCTGGCGCTGGACGTGATCCAGCGCGCGCTTGACGGCAAGCCGCCGCGGAAGGTGATCGTCGTGCCCCAAAGGATCGTCAATGTGGTGGCTTGAAACCTTTGTGGGCCTGCGCGCCGGCGTGAGGCCGCTTCTGGCCGCCGGATTGATGGCGACCCTTGCGGCGAGTGCCGGCTGCACGGTCCGCCCGCTCTATGCGAATCCGGATTCGGCGCTCGGTTCCAGCCTCGGCGCTTCTTCGGCCGCTGCACTTTCGACCGTCGCGGTCGATCCGGTGACCACGCGCTACGCGCAGGAAGTGCGCAACCACCTGATCTTCCTTTTTGGCGGCGGCAAGGGCCAGCCCGCCCAGCCCAGCTACAGGGTCAAGCTCGCGGTGAGCCGGATCAACGAGGCGTCCGCCTCCATCCAGGTCGAGACCGACGAAGAGCCGACGGCCGCTGCCATCACGCTGGTCGCCACCTATTCGCTGACGGACACACAGACAGGTGCTGCGGTCGCCACCGGCACGCGGCAGATCATGTCGTCCTATGATGTGCCGCGCCAGGAATTCGCCGTGCTGCGCGCCCAGCGGGACGCGGAGAACCGCGCCGCGCGGGAGCTTGCGGAAGTTCTCCGCCTGGCGATCGCGCAGGATCTGCTCAATATCGCATCGGTGCCGAAGTCGGCGAAATAAGCGGGCCAAGATTCCGGCCCGCTCTTCCCCTGCTCAGCGAGTGCCGCTCAGACGATCGACTGGCCGGTCTTCTTCCAGTCGGACACGAAGGTCTCGATGCCCTTGTCGGTCAGCGGGTGCTTGATGAGCGCCTTGAGCGTCGCGGGCGGCACGGTGGCTACATCGGCGCCGATCAGGGCGGCCTGCTTGACGTGGTTGATCGTGCGGATGGAGGCCGCGAGGATCTCGGTCTGGAAATCGTAATTGTCGTAGATGGTGCGGATTTCGGCGATCAGCTCCATTCCGTCGATGCCGATATCGTCGATGCGGCCGATGAAGGGCGAGATGAAGGTGGCGCCCGCCTTGGCGGCGAGAAGCGCCTGGTTGGCCGAGAAGCACAAAGTGACGTTCACCTTGCGGCCGCTGTCGGTGATCGCCTTGCAGGCCTTCAGGCCATCGAGCGTCAGCGGCACCTTGATGCAGACATTGTCCGCGATCTTGGACAGGATGTCGGCTTCGCGCATCATCTCCTTGTATTCGATCGCAGCCACCTCGGCCGAGACCGGACCTTCGGTGATGGCGCAGATGTCCTTGATGATCTCCAGGATCGGGCGGTTGGCTTTCAGCACCAGCGACGGGTTGGTGGTCACGCCATCGATCAGCCCGGCGTCCTGAAGCTCCTGGATGTCCTTGGTGTCGGCCGTGTCGACAAAGAATTTCATGGGAAAGGTCCTTTGGGCGGGATTGGCTTCATTGCCATATAGAGCGTCTGCCTCGCCGTGTCCGCATGCTATCGACGTTTCCGATAAATCAGCCTTGCACCCCGACAAAGCCGGAATAAAAGGGGAACAAGCACCATGACCCCCGATCTTTTCAGCAGCGACGATCTGTTCGGCGGACCGCCCGCGGCGGAGGCCGTTGTCGATCGCGCGCCTGTGGCTTCCGTTGTCCGGGAAGACGACGCGGGGCGACTCGTTCCCGTGCTCGTGCCTCTTCCTTCCGATCGGCCCTATTCCTACCGCCTGCCTGCCGGCCTGCATGTCGAGGCGGGCTCCGTGGTGCGCGTGCCGCTCGGCCCGCGCGAGGTTGCGGGTATCGTCTGGGACGGGACGGGGGAGACGGTCGAGCCGAAGAAGCTGCGCGCGATCTCCCAGGTTTTCGACTGCCCGCCGATCCCCGAACCCATGCGCCGCTTCGTGGATTGGATCGCCTCCTACACGCTGGCTCCTCCCGGTATGGTGGCGCGCATGCTTCTGCGCGCGCCCGAAGCCTTCGATCCCGAGCCATGGGTTTCCGGGCTGGTGCGCGTGCCGGACGCGCTAGGTCCCCCGCGCATGACGCCCGCCCGCGCCCGCGTCCTCGAACTCGCGGTGGAGGGTTCGCACTGGACGCGGGCCGGCCTCGTGCAGGCGGCGGGTGTGTCATCCGGCGTGGTGGACGGCCTCGTTTCAGCGGGCGTGCTTCAAGCCGTCCGTCTGCCGCCCGTTCCGGTCGTGGCAGCACCCGACCCGAGCTTCGCTGCGCCGCAACTCAGCGCCGAACAGCGTGAGGTCGCGGAGAGCCTGAAGGCAAGCGTCGCCGCCAACCAGTTCGATGTGGCCCTTCTCGACGGCGTGACCGGCTCGGGCAAGACCGAAACCTATTTCGAGGCGGTGGCGGCGGCGATCGATGCCGGGCGGCAGGTTTTGATCCTCCTGCCGGAGATCGCGCTGACCCATGCCTTCCTGTCCCGCTTCGAGGACCGGTTCGGTGCGCCCCCCGCGCAGTGGCATTCCGATCTCGCGCCGCGCATGCGCGAGCGCGTCTGGCGTCAGGTGGCGGAGGGTTCGGTGCGCGTGGTGGCCGGCGCCCGCTCCGCGCTTTTCCTGCCCTTTCGCGAACTCGGCCTGATCGTGGTCGACGAGGAGCATGATCCCGCCTTCAAGCAGGAGGACCGGGTCTTCTACAATGCGCGCGACATGGCGGTGCTGCGTGGGCGTTTGGGCGGCTTTCCCGTGATGCTCGCTTCCGCCACGCCTTCTGTGGAAAGCCGCGTGAACGCCGCGCAGGGGCGCTATTCGCGGCTCGTGCTGCCGGGCCGCTTCAACGACGCCGCGCTGCCGGCGCTGCAGGCGATCGATCTGCGCCGCAACCCGCCGCCGCGCGGCAAGTTCCTGTCGCCGGTCCTGGTGGATGCCATGCGTGACACGCTCACGCGCGGTGAGCAATCGCTCGTCTTCCTCAATAGGCGCGGCTATGCGCCGCTTACGCTTTGCCGCTCCTGCGGGCATCGCTTCGGCTGCCCGTCCTGCTCGGCCTGGCTGGTGGAGCACCGCTTCCGCGGCATCCTCATCTGCCACCATTGCGGCCACTCGGAGAAGCGCCCCGACGCATGCCCCGAATGCGGCACGCTCGATCATCTGGTGGCCTGCGGCCCCGGCGTCGAGCGGGTGGCAGAGGAGGTGGTGGAAATCTTTCCGGACGCCCGCGTGATCGTGCTTTCCTCCGACATGCTCGGCGGAGTGCGCCGCCTGCGAATCGAGCTTCAGGCGATTGCGAAGGGCGAGGTCGACATCGTGATCGGCACGCAGCTTGTCGCCAAGGGTCACAATTTTCCCGACATGACTCTGGTCGGCGTGGTGGATGCCGATCTCGGCCTCGCCAATGGCGATCCGCGCGCAGCCGAGCGTACCTTCCAGTTGCTGTCGCAGGTCACGGGCCGCGCGGGCCGCACGGGCAAGCCAAGCCGGGGCCTGATCCAGACCTTTCAGCCTGACCATCCCGTAATGCGGGCGATTCTGTCCGGGAACGCCGAAACCTTCTACGCGCGTGAGATCGCCGAACGGGAGCAGTCCGCGATGCCGCCATTCGGCCGCCTCGCCGCCTTGGTGATCAGCGCCGATACGCGAGCAGACGCCGAGGCGCATGGCCGCGAGCTTCGACGCGCCGCGCCGCAAATGGATGAAATCCGCGTGCTAGGGCCTGCCGAGGCGCCGCTCGCGGTGGTGGCCGGCCGCCACCGCTTCCGGCTCCTCGTTCAGGGACAGCGCTCCGCCGACATGCAGGGCTTTTTGCGCGCCATGCTGGTGGCTGCGCCGCGCCCGCGCGGCAGCGTGCGGGTTCAGGTGGACGTGGACCCGCAGAGCTTTCTTTAAGGCTGCACGAGCACCGCTGCGCCCGTCGCTGATGATGCACGGCGGCTTCGCGCGTGCTAGGCAGGCTTCCTCTTGATGCGTAGGACGAAAAAGATGGACCTCGCCTTTCCCTGGCCGACCAGCAATGGCGAGTGGCTGGCCTGGGCGAGCGCGGCCTTTACTGCGCTTCTTGGCCTCGTCTACCTCTTTGCGCCGCGTCTGGCGCTGCGCGCCTCCGGCCTGCAATATCCGCCCGAGCGGCAACGCGTTCTCGCCCATGTGCGGGGGCCGATGGCGGGCTTTCTTCTCGCCATGGGGCTCGGGCCGATCCTGCTCGGACAGCCGTTGCTCTACATGGTGCTGGGCTTTGCCTGGGCCTTCACCGTGTTCGGCCGGGTGATCGGCATGCTTTCGGATGGCGGAGGCATGCGCAATCTCGTTCACCTGGCAACGGAAACCCTGCTTGCGGCCCTCGCACTGGTTTTCGCGTTCGGGCTCGTTTCCTGACGCGTTTGCTATGCTGCGACGCGGGCGAGTGGAAGCGGCACGGGGCGTGTTGCGGGGGGGATAAGCCTATGCTAGACGGCCCTCGGCTTGACCGAACGCCGGGACGTTTTCGAACGCCTCCATGTGCGAAAGGGAAAAGCCCGGAGGGTCAGGCACTTGCCGGCTGATTGGCCGAGCGACCATTGCCTGAATTTCTTGTGGCGCGGGCCGCCGGGAATCGAAAGTTTTTCCGGGCCGGAGTGGCGCTTTTCGGACATGGATTCCTGTTGCGGGCCGCTTTCTCGTGAGGCGGCCGGCGGCAAAGCAAGAGAAGACGCGTGGCAACAAACAACTCGCCCATCTCCGGTGTCGCCGACCGCTACGCCCGCTCGCTCTTCGATCTCGCTCGTGATTCTGGTGCCGTGCAGGCCGTGGAGAGCGATCTTACCCGCTTCGAGGGGCTGCTCGACCAGAGCGCCGACCTTTCGCGGCTGATCCGCTCGCCGGTATTTTCTGCGGCCGACCAGGAGCGCGCGGTGGCCGCCGTCCTGCAGGGCGCGGGCATCTCCGGCCTTGCCGCCAATTTCCTGCGCGTGGTGGCAAAGAACCGCCGCCTGTTCGCCGTGCCCGACATGATCCGCGCCTTCCGACGCGTGGCGGCGGAAGCGCGCGGTGAGACCTCCGCCGAGGTGACCAGCGCACATGCGCTGTCGGCGGAGCAGGAGCAGGAACTTCGTTCGGCACTGGCCCAGGTCGCCGGGCGCCAGGTTTCCGTGAATGTTTCCGTCGATCAGAGCCTGCTTGGCGGCCTCGTCGTCAAGATGGGCTCGCGCCAGATCGACACATCCCTCAAAACAAAGCTCAACGGGCTCAAGCTCGCACTGAAAGAGGTCGGCTGATGGACATCCGCGCCGCGGAAATCTCCGCGATTCTAAAGGACCAGATCAAGAATTTCGGCCAGGAAGCCGAAGTCTCCGAAGTGGGGCAGGTGCTCTCGGTGGGTGACGGCATCGCCCGCGTTTATGGTCTGGACAATGTCCAGGCCGGCGAGATGGTAGAGTTCCCGAACGGCATTCGCGGCATGGCGCTCAACCTCGAAGCCGACAATGTCGGCGTCGTGATCTTCGGTGCCGACCGCGAGATCAAGGAAGGCGACACGGTCAAGCGCACGGGCGCCATCGTGGACGTGCCGGTCGGCCCGGAGCTTCTCGGCCGCGTGGTGGACGCGCTTGGCAATCCGATCGACGGCAAGGGCCCGATCAACGCTTCCGTCCGCAAGCGCGTGGACGTGAAGGCGCCCGGCATCATTCCGCGCAAATCGGTGCATGAGCCGATGTCGACAGGCCTCAAGGCCATTGACGCGCTGATCCCGGTCGGCCGCGGCCAGCGCGAGCTCGTGATCGGCGATCGCCAGACCGGCAAGACCGCGATCATCCTCGACACGATCCTGAACCAGAAGTCGGTGCACGATACCGGCCCTGAAAAGGAGAAGCTCTACTGCGTTTATGTCGCGGTGGGCCAGAAGCGCTCCACCGTCGCGCAGTTCGTGAAGGTGCTCGAAGAGCGCGGCGCGCTCGAATATTCGATCATCGTCGCGGCCACCGCGTCTGATCCCGCGCCGATGCAGTATCTCGCGCCCTTCGCCGGCTGCACCATGGGCGAGTATTTCCGTGACAACGGCCAGCATGCGCTGATCACCTATGACGACCTGTCCAAGCAGGCCGTCGCCTATCGCCAGATGTCGCTGCTGCTGCGCCGCCCGCCGGGCCGCGAAGCCTATCCGGGCGACGTGTTCTACCTCCATTCCCGCCTGCTCGAGCGCGCCGCCAAGCTCAATGACGAGCAGGGCGCTGGCTCGCTCACCGCGCTGCCCGTGATCGAAACGCAGGCGAACGACGTTTCTGCCTATATCCCGACCAACGTGATCTCGATCACCGACGGGCAGATCTTCCTGGAAACGAACCTGTTCTTCCAAGGCATCCGTCCGGCCGTGAATGTGGGCCTCTCGGTCAGCCGCGTGGGTTCCTCGGCGCAGATCAAGGCGATGAAGCAGGTGGCCGGCTCGATCAAGGGCGAGCTCGCGCAGTATCGCGAGATGGCAGCTTTCGCGCAGTTCGGCTCCGATCTCGACGCGGCGACCCAGCGCCTGCTCAACCGCGGCTCGCGCCTGACCGAGCTCCTGAAGCAGCCGCAATTTTCGCCGCTCAAGGTGGAAGAGCAGGTGGCGGTGATCTATGCCGGCGTGAACGGTTATCTCGATCGCCTGCCGGTCAACCAGGTCGGCGCGTTTGAGCAGGGGCTGCTCGGCTATATGCGCTCGGAAGGCAAGGAAGTCCTCGACCAGATCCGGGCGGAGAAGCAGCTGACCGACGATATCCGCGCGAAGCTGAAATCGAGCCTCGACACCTTCGCCAAGAACTTCGCCGCCTGATCGGGATCGTCGATGCCCTCGCTGAAAGACCTGCGCAACCGTATCTCCTCGGTCAAGGCGACCCAGAAGATCACCAAGGCCATGCAGATGGTGGCTGCAGCCAAGCTGCGCCGCGCGCAGGAGGCGGCGGAAGCCGCGCGTCCTTATTCGCAGCGGATGGGGGCCGTGTTGGCCAATATCGCGCAGGCGGCGGCAGGCGAGGGCGACGCGCCGTTGCTGATGTCGGGTCGGGAGCGAGAGGAAACGCATCTGCTTGTCGTCTGCACCTCCGAGCGCGGGTTGGCCGGCGGCTTCAACGCGCAGATCGTGCGGCTCGCGCGTGAACACGTGCGACGCCTTCTAGCGCAGGGCAAGAAGGTCAAGATACTGGCTGTCGGCAAGAAGGGCGTGGACATGCTGCGCCGCGACTATGGCAACCTGATCATCGATCGCGTCGACCTGCGCGAGGTAAAGAACCTTTCCTTCCCCGATGCCGACCGGATTGCCCGCAAGGTGGTGCAGCTTTTCAACGAAGAACAGTTCGACGTCGCGACTTTGTTTTATTCCGAGTTCAAGTCGGTGATCTCCCAGATCCCGACCGCGCAGCGCATCATCCCGGTGGCACCTCCTGCGGCGTCAGACGCTGGCGCGATGCGTGTCGGCGCGAGTGCTGCCGTCTACGAATATGAGCCGGACGCGGGCGCAATCTTGGCCGACCTCATCCCGCGCAACATCGCGATCCAGGTGTTCCGCGCGCTGCTGGAGAATGCAGCGTCCGAGCAGGGCGCGCGCATGTCGGCCATGGACAGCGCGACCCGCAATGCGGGCGACATGATCAACCGCCTGACACTATCTTATAATCGTCAGCGTCAGGCGCAGATCACCAAGGAACTGATCGAGATCATTTCGGGCGCGGAAGCGCTCTAGTCAGAAGGCGACGCCGCGCCGGGTCGCGGTCGCCGAGACAAGAATAAAGAGGAACAAAGAATGTCCGACGCAGCAATGATGACACCTCCGGGCGCCTTCGGTGGCCAGGGCCTCCGCGGAGAAGGCAAGGTACGCCAGGTGATCGGCGCCGTGGTGGACGTGGCCTTTGAAGGTCACCTTCCGGCGATCCTGAACGCGCTCGAAACGCAGAATGTCGGCAACCGGCTCGTGCTTGAGGTCGCTCAGCATCTGGGCGAGAACACGGTTCGTTGCATCGCGATGGATTCGACGGAGGGCCTCGTGCGCGGCCAGGAGGTGCGTGACACCGGCGAGCCGATCACCGTGCCCGTCGGCCCTCAGATGCTCGGCCGCATCATCAACGTCATCGGCGAGCCGGTGGACGAGGAAGGCCCGGTGACGGCGACCGAACGGCGCTCCATCCATCAGCCGGCGCCGGAATATGTCGAGCAGTCCACCGAGGCCGAGATCCTCGTCACCGGCATCAAGGTGCTCGACCTTCTCGCGCCTTATGCCAAGGGCGGCAAGATCGGCCTGTTCGGCGGCGCGGGCGTCGGCAAGACCGTGCTGATCCAGGAACTCATCAACAATGTTGCCAAGGCGCATGGCGGCTATTCCGTGTTCGCCGGCGTGGGCGAGCGGACGCGCGAGGGCAACGATCTCTATCACGAGTTCATCGAATCGGGCGTGAACAAGAAGGGCGGCGGCGAAGGCTCCAAGGCCGCGCTCGTTTACGGCCAGATGAACGAGCCGCCGGGCGCCCGCGCGCGCGTCGGCCTGACCGGCCTCACGGTTGCAGAGTATTTCCGCGACCAGGGCCAGGACGTTCTCTTCTTCGTCGATAACATTTTCCGCTTCACGCAGGCAGGCTCGGAAGTTTCGGCGCTGCTCGGCCGCATCCCGTCGGCGGTGGGTTACCAGCCGACGCTCGCAACCGATATGGGCGCGCTTCAGGAGCGGATCACCACGACCACCAAGGGCTCGATCACCTCGGTGCAGGCGATCTATGTGCCTGCCGACGATTTGACCGACCCGGCGCCGGCCACCTCCTTCGCCCACCTCGATGCGACGACCGTGCTGAACCGCGCGATCTCGGAGAAGGGCATCTATCCGGCCGTGGATCCGCTGGATTCCACCTCGCGCATGCTCGACCCGATGGTGGTCGGCGAGGAACATTACCAAACGGCGCGGCAGGTGCAGTCGATCCTTCAGCGCTACAAGTCGCTGCAGGACATCATCGCGATCCTGGGCATGGACGAGCTTTCCGAGGAGGACAAGCTGACGGTGGCGCGCGCGCGCAAGATCGAGCGCTTCCTCAGCCAGCCCTTCTTCGTGGCCGAGGTATTCACCGGCGCGCCGGGCAAGCTGGTCGACTTGGCCGACACGGTGGCCGGCTTCCGCGACCTCGCCAACGGCAAATACGACCACCTTCCCGAGGCGGCCTTCTACATGGTCGGCACGATCGAGGAAGCCGTCGAGAAGGCGCAGCGTCTGGCGGCCGAGGCGGCCTGACATGGCCTCTCTCCAGCCTCACCGGTTGGAGGATGCGGTCAACGAGACATGCCCGTGGTCGGGAAAGCCGATCGCGGGTGACTCGCTGACGTTGTATCGGGATGCGGTGGTCGGGTTCTGCAACCCAGGCTGCCGGGACAAATTTGCTTCCGCCGTCGAGCATTTCGAGGCGGCTTTGGCGCAGCAGGGCTTGGCAAAGAATGGCTGACAGCTTTCCCTTCGAACTCGTTTCGCCCGAGCGCCTGCTCTTTTCCGCGCAGGTGGAATCGGTGGTGATCCCCGGCACGGAAGGCGAAATGACGGTGATGGCGCATCATGCGCCGACCATGACGACGCTTAAGCCGGGCGTGATCCGGGTGCGCACAGCGTCCGGCCAGGAAGAGCGCTATGTCGCGTTCGGCGGCTTCGCCGACATCACGCCGGAAGGGTGCACGGTGCTGGCGGAGTCGGCACTTCCCGCCGCGCAGTTCGACAAGAGCGAACTCGCCCGCCGCGTGGAGGCTGCGCGCACCGAGATCACCAACGCCCCGGACGATCACGCCCGCACGCGGCTGGAAGAGTTCCTTCAGCATCTGTCCCACATCGAAGACGCCGTCGAGTAAGGCCGCGTAGCCCGCTCCCCAAGAGAGCAGCGGGAACCTGCTTCCTTCTTTGCTGTTGCATGGCAGAGCGACAGATGGAGGCGAACATGATCAGGCAGCCGAACCACCCGGAACAGGATCCGGCCGAAGGTTCGCGGGATACGGTGGACAAGGAACTCGCACGTCAGGGCGGCGACGTGTCCGGCGCGAAGGGTCCAAAGGACGAGACCTCACCGGGCGAGGCTCCGCCGAGCGACAAGCAAGGCGCGTAGGCGCAGGTCGCCTAACCGGCTCCCAGACTCTCGAGATTTTCGGCCTCAGCGCACCAGATGCGCGAAGGTGGCAACCACCTCTTCGTAAAGCTGGCGCTTGAACGGAACGATCAGTTCGGGCAGCTCCCGCATCGGCTTCCATGCCCAGGCATCGAATTCCGCCTCATGCCCGCCCGGCGGCGGGTTGATCGCGATCTCGCTTTCCTCACCCTCGAAGCGGAAGGCGAACCAGCTCTGTTCCTGTCCGCGATAGCGTCCCTTCAGGGCGATGCCGACCAGATGAGGCGGCAGGTCGTATCGGATGGAGCGCGGCGCACGCTCGATCAGCGATACGCTGGTGATCCCGGTTTCCTCCCACAGCTCGCGCTTGGCGGCGGCGAGATGATCCTCGTCCTTGTCCACGCCGCCCTGCGGCAGCTGCCAGAGCTGGGCGGCACCCGCCATTTCGCTGTCCTCCTCCGCGATGCGCCGCCCCGTCCAGACGAGCCGTTCACGATTGAGCACCATGATTCCCACACAGGGGCGGTAGGGTAGGGTGTCGGGATCAACCGGCTTCTTCATGGTAGTCAGGAACCTTCGGTGGATCGTCCGTCCGGCGCAGTTGTCGCGGCGGCCGAACGCTCAGGGTGGACAAGCGCCATCATCGATGGACGACGATTTAACGAAACGTTTGCAGAAAGCAGGCTGAAACGCCCGGCACGCTTCAGCACCAGACGCCACCCTGCTCAAAAGGACGGTCTATGCCAACGGGTCGTGGATTCAAGTGTCGCGTTGCTCTCGCCGCCGCGCTCGCCTTCTCCTGCGCGCCGGGGCAGGCAGGCGCCCAGTCGACCCCGGAGAAGACGCAGTTCGATCCTGTCGCGGTCGTGAACGGCATTCGGATCAGCCGAACGGAATGTGCCGCGCTTGAAGAAAAGCACACGGCGATCTGGGTGGATGTCGATGGCCGGACCGCATGCATCCGCTACTACGCGGCGGGTCTGGATGCCGCCGCCACCTCGCACCCGATGGCAGCGATCTGGATGAATGGCGACGTGCTCGGGCCAAAGGGAAACAACGCGGACAAGCGCCAGAAAGGCTTTGGCCCCGCCGAGATGGTCGCGCTTGAGGAGCGCCTGTCGACGCGCTTCAAGGTCCCGTCCATTTTCCTTGCGCGACCCGGAACCTATGGCAGCTCCGGCAAGCATTACACGATCCGCGGACGGCCGATCGAGGCTCTGCTCGTTGATGCCGCATTGGATGCGATCAAGGAACGCTATGGCATCCAGTCCTTCGCGCTTGGCGGCCACAGCGGCGGCGGCACACTTGTGGCCGAGATGCTGGCACGGCGGGACGATCTGCATTGCGCCGTCATCTCCTCGGGCGCGGCGGCGTATCGCGCCTATCTTGCGGCGCGGGGCCTTATCAAGGCCGGCGACGCGATCACGCGTTTCGATCCTTATGATAAGCTCGATACGATCCCTGCCGATCCCACGCGCCGCGTGTTTGTCATCGGCGATCCCCGTGAGACGAATGTGCCCTTCTCGTCCCAGAAAGCGTATTTCGAGGGCCTTGTGGCGCGCGGCCATGCCGCCTGGCTCTTGCCGCTCGAACGGGCGACCGATGCGCGGCACCATGATCTCGTGGATTATGGCGAGACGGCAAACGGAATGTGCGCCGCGGGCGCGCCGACCGACAGCATCATCACGACCCTTGAAGCCATGCCGGAACAGAAAGCACGGTTGAGCAACTGAGCGGAAAGGCTTGAGCACGACCTCGATCGAAGGGATGAGAGGATCAGCGCCTTTCCGCGTCGGCGGCGAGCGCTGAGATCGGGACGATCTCGAAGCCGCGCTTGGCGGCCGATTGCGCCCAGGCGGCCACGGTGTCCAGGGTCACGTCGAAGGCCGAGCCGGTGCCGACCGCGAAGCCGCGGCCGCGCGCGGTCTTTTCCAGCTCGTCTAGCTGCTTGAGGATCGCGGCGCGATCGCGCGTGGCGTCGATCGTGGCATCCGAACGGGCGAAGGGCGCCTGCGCGGCGGGGGCCAGCTCGCCCGCAAGGCTGCGCGCCGCCGAGCCGTCATCGAGATACATCAGGCCGCGCCGGCCGAGCTCGTTCATTAGCGGCGCCATGGCGTCCGCTTCGCCGGTGAAGCGCGCGCCCATATAGTTCATGACGCCGACATAGTTGGTGGTGCGGGCCAGCGCCCAGTGAAGGCGCGTTGAGTTTTCATCGGCGCTTGCATCCAGTGTCAGCGTACTGCGTCCGGGATCGACCTGCGGGTAGTCGAAGGGCTCCAGCGGAAGCTGAAGCAGGATTTCGCGATTGTCGCGCCGCGCTTCCGTCATCCAGCGGCCGAGGCTGTTGCCGCCGGTGGCGAAGGCCAGGGTGACCTCGGGTGGCAGCTTCCGGATCGCCGCCTGCGTGCCCGTCTGCGAGACGCCCAGCCCGCCAATGACGATGGCCACGCGAGGGCCCCGCGTTGTCGTCACCGGGCGTGAATAAACGTCGAAGGGCCGGCGGCCGTCCGCGCTGCGGATGGGAAGCGCACCGGCTTCCGTTTTCTCCACCAGCGCCGGATCGGGGAGGTAGGACGCCACCGTGCTTCTGGAGATGGTTGCGGGGTCACGGACCTCCGGCATGGCGGGCGTGGCTGTCGGCTCTGGATTGACGCGGATGATGGCCGGTGCGCCCAGGGCGTCCTGCCGCTGAACGGACGGCGCGGCCGGTTTGGTGGGTTCCGCTGCCGCCACAGTCTCGGCCGGCTCGGCGGGAACCCGCCAGGGTCGCTCCCGAAACGCGATGCTGCTCGACACCGCCACAAGAATGAGCGCAACGATCGCGCTCAGAACATCCTTGCGGGTGATCGAGGATCGAAGGCTCGCGCCGTCGCGGTTCACACCGAGCGGGCGATCATATTCCCTGGAATGAATGGACACGGCACATGCCCCCTGCCGGTCGAAAATGGCGATCCGGATGCGGGCACTCCGCCGGCATCGGAAAGCTAGCCACGAAAACGGGCGGCTTTGGTGAAGCCGCCCGGATCGCTTACTGGTTCATGACCGCTTTTTGCGGGTTGGGCGGAAAAGCCGGATCGGTCTTGACGCCGCGAAGAAGGTCCAGCGCATAATTGAGCTGGATGTCGTCCTTCGGCTCCGGCGGCACATAGGCCGAGGAGCCCGAGCCCTCGTCGTCCTCTTCCGCGCCCTTGATGTGGCCGCGCAGATCGGATTCGCCACGTGTTTCGCCGCTGCCCTTGAATTCGTCGGGCAGAGGCTGATTGACCTTGATGTCCGGCGTGATGCCGCGGCCCTGGATCGATTTGCCGGAAGGCGTGTAGTAAAGCGCCGTGGTCAGCCGCAATGCGCCGCTTTCGCCGAGCGGGATGATGGTCTGCACCGAGCCCTTGCCGAAGGACTGCGAGCCTACCACGGTCGCGCGGCGGTGATCCTGAAGCGCGCCCGCCACGATCTCCGATGCGCTTGCCGAGCCGCCATTCACCAGAACCACCACCGGCTTGCCGTCGATCTCGTCGCCGGGCTGCGAATCGAAGCGCGACACGTCCTTGGGATCGCGGCCGCGGGTGGAAACGATCTCGCCGCGATCGAGGAAGGTGTCCGACACGCTCACGGCCTGGTCGAGCAAGCCGCCCGGATTGAGGCGCAGGTCGAGCACATAGCCCTTGAGCTGGTCGCTGGGCACCTGCTTCTTGATCTGCGCGATCGCGTAATCGAGGTCGTCCTGCGTCTTTTCAGTGAAGGAGGTGATCTTCATGTAGCCGACATCATTGTCGACGCGGAACTTGACCGCCTTGACCTTGATGATGTCGCGCACGACCGTGATGTCAATCGGCTTGTCAGCGCCTTTGCGAATGACCTTCAGCTTGATCGGCGTGTTGACGGGGCCGCGCATCTTGTCGACGGCGTCGTTCAGCGTCAGGCCGCGCACTTCTGCTCCGTCGATCTCGGCGATGTAATCGCCGGCGAGGACGCCCGCCTTGGCGGCAGGCGTGTCGTCGATGGGCGTGATGACCTTGACGAGCTCGTCTTCCATCGTGACCTCAATGCCGAGGCCGCCGAACTCGCCCTTGGTCTGGACGCGCATATCCTGCGCGGCTTCGGCGTTCATGTAGGAGGAATGGGGGTCGAGCGAGGTGAGCATGCCGTTGATGGCGTTCTCGACCAGGCTCTTCTCGTCGGGCGGGGTGACATATTGCGCACGAACGCGCTCGAAGATGTCGCCGAAGATGGCGAGCTGGCGGTAGGTTTCCGAACCGGCCGCGACCGCCTGGCCCGAAACGTTCTGCACTAGACCCATGGCCGTGGCGCCCAGAAGGGCACCGGCAACGAGAAGCGACGTCTTACGTACCATTCCCTGTCCTTCCAGAACGATCCGCCCACCACGGGGCCGGATCAACAGGCCTGCCGTCCTTGCGGAACTCAACATAGAGCTCCGGCCCCGAGTCTTGTTCGAGGGCTGCGATGCTGGCGACCCGGGTTTCACCCATCGCGCCCACCGGCTCCCCCGCCAGAACGGACTGGCCCTGGGTCACGTTGATTCGATCCATGCCAGCCAGAACGACATGATAGCCGTCGCCTGCATTCAGGATCAAGAGTTGGCCATAGGATCGGAACGGCCCCGCATAGAGCACGCTGCCATCGGCAGGCGCGGTGACGATTGCTCCCGATTGTGTCGCAACCATGTCTCCGAGCATCACCGCGCCGTTACCGTCATTGCTGCCGAACCGCCGTTCGATCCGGCCTCCCACAGGCAGCGCGATCTGCTGCTTGAGCGTGCTGAAGGGGATCGCGCCGGCAAGGCGGTTCGCTT
This sequence comes from uncultured Mesorhizobium sp., assembly GCA_963522145.1. Lineage (GTDB taxonomy): Bacteria > Pseudomonadota > Alphaproteobacteria > Rhizobiales > Rhizobiaceae > Mesorhizobium_B. Next base: position 176,877 of record CAUQXI010000001.1, read on the forward strand.
CCGGAACGGGCAGGGCCGCGAGTTCGATGTTGCGCGCGGCCTTGGCCTCGGCCGCACGGCGTTCTTTTTCCGCAAGGGCATCGGCCTTCGACGCATCCTTTTCCAGGCCGGCGATCAGTTCCTTGAGGCTGCCTGCGCGCGCGGCAAGCTGTTCGGCGCGCCGCTGTTCCTCGCGGAGGGAGGCCTCGTTCTCGATCGCCAGGCGCTGCTTCTCGCCGATCAGCATTTCGAGGCGGCGCTTTTCGGTTGCCTGGCCGGAAGCGGCCGCAGCAAGCTTCGCGCGCTCGGCCTCGATCTCGTTCGACACGGAAGCCAGCGCGCCGAGATCGGCGACGAGCTTGTCCGTTTCGCCCCGCAAGCCCGGTACGACGGCCCCCAGCAGGATCGCGGAGCGCACCGATGCCAGTGCGTCCTCGGGCTCGACCAGGATGGCGGGCGGCGGGTTGAGCCCCATGCGCTGAAGCGCGCCCAGAACCTCGGCCAGCACGCCGCGGCGCTCGGCGAGCGATCGCCGGATGGTGTTTTCCTGCTGCTTCAGCGGGTCGAGCCGGGCGACGATCGCCTCGATCTCCGTGCCGAGCGCGCGCTCCTTTTCCGCCGACGCGATCAGGGCGGCGGTCAGTGTCTCATGATCCTTGCGGACGGTGGCGATCTCGGCGGCAAGACTGGCAGAGCGCTGGTCGGACAGACGGATCTCCTGGGCGATGCGGTCGTATTCGGAGCGCTTTTCGTTCTGCTGCACGGCGATGGAGCGGATGTCGGGACCCGCAAGCGCAGGAAATGCGCAAAGCGCCAGCAGCAGGCCGGCGGCAGCCAGGTGAAACGGGCCATTCAAGCGCTGAAACGACATTGCAGGCTCTTCGAACAAGCGAGCCTCAGCCTAGCGCCCGCTTCCTTAAGGAAGCATCAACCATGAGAAGTTGCCGGGCAGGATTCACAGCTCAGGCGCGGTGATAGGGGTGGCCCGACAGAATGGTCGCCGCGCGATAAAGCTGCTCGGCCAGCATCACGCGCACGAGCTGATGCGGCCATGTCGCACGCCCGAAGCCGATCACGAGGTTCGCCTCGGCGCGAAGTGCCGGGTCGTGCCCGTCCGGTCCGCCGATCGCAAGAAGAAGATCGCGACAGCCGCCGTCGCGCAGGGTGCCGATGCGCTCGGCAAAGTCGGAGGATGACAGGTCGCGCCCGCGCTCATCGAGTAGGAAAAGAGCCGCGCCCGGCTTGCGACAGGCGCGGAGCGCACCCGCTTCCTCGCGCATCCGCTCGGGCGCCGAGCGGGCGCGCCCTTCAACAGTCTCGGTCACCCCGCCCCATTCGAGGCCGAGAGCGGGTGCCGCGCGACCGAAGCGCTCGGCGTAGCGTTCGGCCAGCTCACGCTCCGGCCCGGCCTTTGTGCGGCCAATTGCATAAACGACGATCCGCATCGGCTCGTCAGTTGCAAACGAGGCTCAGTGCACCGTGTCCTCGTCGAGGTCGGGCGCCTGCCACATCTTCTCGATGTTGTAGAACTCCCTGACCTCAGGCCGGAAGACGTGGACGATCACGTCGCCGCCATCGATCAGCACCCAGTCCGCGCCGGCAAGGCCTTCCACCCGCGCATTGCCGAGACCGGCATCCTTGAGCGCCTTGAGAAGATGCTCGGACACGGCGGCGACATGGCGATGCGAACGGCCCGAGGCAACCACCATGTGGTCGGCCAGGCTCGATTTGCCCTGAATGTCGATGGAAACGATGTGCTCGGCCTTGGAGTCTTCAAGGCTGGCAAGAATAGTCTGAAGGGCGCGGGCGGAGTCGTCATAACGGCTCAAGCCGGCCTGGGAAGGCAGATCATCCGCCTTCTTCCGCAGTGCTGTTCTCAGTGTCTTCCCTTTCAACACGAACAACCGCCGCAAGAGTACGGCACCCTCAAGATAGTCAGTCGCACTTGAAAGTTTCAAGACAGGCTGGGGAAAACCTGCGTGATGCGGTAATTGGCCAACAAAGACTTACGAAGCGCACCTCAGGCGGCGCCGCTCGCCGCGCGGATCGCTGTGGAGGAAAGCACCGAGCGCGGGCCGTGGATAAAGGTCCAGGCGGGCGCTTCGCGCCGGCTGAGCATTTCGGCATCCGTTTCGTCCACCCTTGCATAATCGAGATACCGCGCGGTTCGCGACGACAAGAAGGACAAAGTGGCGCCGGGGCGATCGATCACGGCGATCGGGAAGGTTTCCGCGATGTGCTGCCAGCGCTGCCAGCGATGGAAGTCGCGCAGATTGTCCGCGCCCATGATCCAGACGAAGCAGACGCCGCGATTGCGCTTCTTGATCCAGGCGAGCGTGTCGGCCGTGTAGCGTGTGGGACGTGATGCCTCGAAGGCGGTAACGTCGATGCGCGGATCGTTCGCGATCTTCTCCGACAGCGAGATGCGCTCGGAAAGCGGGAGAAGCTCGCGGCCGCTCTTGAGCGGATTGCCGGGCGTGACGATCCACCAGAGGCGGTCGAGGCGCAGCCGCCGCAATGCGATCTCCGCCACCAGAGCGTGCCCGGCATGGGGCGGGTTAAATGAGCCGCCGAACAGGCCGACCGCCATGCCCCGTTCCGCATGAGGTATGCGGAGAAAGGGGGAGTGTGGGGGCAAGGATGTCCGCCCCGCTCCTTCATCCCTCACGGCCGTGTCTGGCCCGAGCCATGCACCCGATACTGGAACGAGGTCAGTTGCTCCACGCCCACGGGCCCGCGCGCATGCATCTTGCCGGTCGCGATTCCGATCTCTCCGCCGAAGCCGAACTCGCCGCCATCGGCGAACTGGGTGGAGGCATTGTGGAGCAGGATGGCGGAATCGATCTCGTTGAAGAAGCGCGCCGCCACCGCTGCATCCTCCGCCACCACCGCCTCCGTGTGGTGCGAGGAATAGCGCGCGATGTGGTCGATCGCGTCTCCCACCCCATCCACCAGCTTCGCCGAGATGATCGCGTCGAGATATTCCGTGCGCCAGTCCGCCTCGCTCGCCGGCTGCGCCTTCGGGAAGGCCGCGACGATCTCCTCCGTGCCCCGGATGGCGCAGCCCGCCGTGTCGAGCGCCTGGAGGATCGGCTGGAGATGCGTGGCAGCGACCGCGCGGTCGACCAGAAGCGTTTCGGCCGCGCCGCATATTCCGGTGCGCCGCATCTTGGCGTTGACCGCGATCGCCACGGCCATGTCCCGATCGGCGGAGGCGTCGATGTAGAGGTGGCAGAGGCCCTCGAGATGGGCAAAGACGGGCACGCGCGCTTCACCTTGCACACGCTCGACGAGGCTGCGCCCGCCGCGCGGAACGATCACGTCGAGTCGGCCGTCGAGTCCCCCCAGCATGGCGCCGACCGCCGCGCGATCCGTTGTCGGCACGAGCTGGATCGCATCTTCGGGCAGGCCAGCCTGCTTGAGGCCGCGAAGAAGGCAGGCATGGATCGCCCGCGCGGAGCCAATCGAATCCGAGCCGCCGCGCAGGATCACGGGATTTCCCGCCTTGAGGCACAGTGCGCCGGCATCCGCCGTGACATTGGGGCGGCTTTCATAGATCACGCCGATCACGCCGAGCGGCGTGCGCACGCGCTGGATGCGCAGCCCATTGGGGCGCTCCCATTCCGCGATCACACTGTTCAGGGGATCGGGCAGGTCGGCGATCGCGCGCACGCCTTCGGCCATCGCGCGGATGCGCCGGGCGTCGAGCTTCAGGCGATCGAGCGAAGCGGCGCTCAACCCGGCACGTGATGCCCGTTCCATGTCGTCGGCGTTGGCTTCCAGAATCGTGGACTCATCCGCTTCCAGCGCACCCGCCATCGCCAGCAAGGCGGCGTTCCGCGCTTCCGTGGAAGACAGGGCCAGTGGGCGTTCAGCTGCCCGGGCCTTGCGCCCCATCTCCGTCATCAGCGCCGTTGTGGCGTCGTCGCCCAGTTTTTCGGTCACATGGAGCATGGTCTTCGCCCTTCATCTCTCCAGCCGCTTACATGGCAGCGCGTCTTGCGGCATTGCAAGCAGCCGCTCGCTTTGTCAGGCCTGCGCTTCCGCCGGGCTCGCGAGCGCCGGACCGAGCACGAGGTCGTCGCGGTGGATCATGGCCGCGCGGGCCTCGTAGCCCAGCACGCCGGCGATCTCGCCGGACTTGAGCCCGGCGATCCTGATCGCATCCCCCACATCATAGGCGACGAGCCCGCGGGCGACTTCCCGGCCTGCGGGATCGATCACGGCCACCGTATCCCCGCGCGAAAACTGCCCGGACACGGCGCGTATTCCGGCGGGCAGCAGCGAACGGCCTGCGCGCAATGCCGTCACCGCGCCGGTATCCACGACCAGCCGTCCGGCAGGATCGAGCTGACCGGCGATCCAGGTCTTGTAGCCGCGGGTGGGGGAGGGGTGCGGGGCAAAGAAGGTCGCGCGCTCGCCCCGGTCGATCGCGGCAAGCGGGTTGGTCCGCGTGCCCGCCGTGATCACCATGGCGGTGCCGGCGAATGTCGCGATCCGGCCTGCGTCGATCTTGGTCTTCATGCCCCCGCGCGAGAGCTCGGACGCGGCGGCACCCGCCATGGCCTCGATCTCCGGCGTGATGCGCTCGACATGGGGGATGAAGCGGGCTTTGGGATCGAGCGCCGGCGGGGCCGAGTAGAGCCCGTCAATGTCCGACAGAAGAACGAGGAGGTCGGCATTTATCATGGTCGCCACGCGCGCCGCCAGCCGGTCATTGTCGCCATAGCGGATTTCGGAGGTCGCGACCGTGTCGTTCTCGTTGATCACGGGCACCGCGCCGAGCTTGAGAAGCGTCGCGATCGTGGCGCGCGCATTGAGGTAGCGGCGGCGCTCCTCCGTGTCACCGAGCGTCACAAGGATCTGCCCGGATTTGAGCCCGCGCCCACCGAGCGCCTCCGACCATGCCCCGGCCAGCGCGATCTGGCCCACGGCCGCCGCCGCCTGGCTTTCCTCGAGCTTCAGCGCACGGCGCCCGAGCCCCAGAATGGTGCGGCCGAGCGCGATGGCGCCCGACGACACCACAAGCATGTCCACGCCCTGCGCTCCGAGGCCGGCGATGTCGTCGGCAAGCGACAGAAGCCAGTCACGTTTAAGGCCGCGTTCGCGATCGACCAGCAGGGCGGAGCCGATCTTGACCGTGATCCGGCGATAGGAGGAAAGGGGCCGCACTTGTCTAGCGCTCTCCCGGCCCGAAATCCCAGGGGCGGTCCTGTGCAGCAGGTGCCGCCGCATCGAGCGAGCGCGCGCCTTCGACATTTCGCATCAGCATACGCAGTGCGTCCTCGACGCCTTCGCCCGTCGCCGCCGAAAGGAGAAGCGGCCTGGCGCCTGCCGCCCGGGCGAGGCTTGCAAGCTTCTCTCCCCGTTCCTCATCGTCGAGCAGGTCGGCCTGGCTCAGCGCCACGATCTCGGGCTTTTCTTCCAGTCCCTGACCATAGGCGTCGAGCTCGCCGCGCACCGTGCGGTAGGCTGCCGCCACATCCTCCTCGCGCGCCGACACGAGATGAAGCAGCACCCGGCAGCGTTCGACATGGCCCAGGAAGCGGTCGCCGATGCCAGCGCCCTCATGCGCGCCTTCAATCAGGCCGGGGATGTCGGCCAGCACGAATTCGCGCGCGTCCACCCGCGCCACGCCCAAGCCGGGATGCAGCGTGGTGAAGGGGTAATCCGCGATCTTCGGCTTGGCCGCCGTGACGGTTGCGAGAAAGGTCGATTTGCCCGCATTGGGCAGGCCGACGAGCCCGGCATCCGCGATCAGCTTCAACCGCAGCCTGACCCAGCGCTCCTGTCCTTCAAGGCCGGGGTTTGCGCGGCGCGGCGCCTGGTTGGTCGAGGTCTTGAAATGCTGGTTGCCGAAGCCGCCATTGCCCCCTGCTGCGAGGCGAAAGCGCTGGCCCGTTTCGGTGAGATCGCAGATCAGGGTCTCGTCGTCCTCGTCAAAGACCTGCGTGCCGACCGGCACTTTCAGCACGGCATCTGCGCCCTTCGCGCCCGTGCGATTGCGGCCCATGCCGTGCACGCCGGTCTTGGCGCGGAAATGCTGCTGGTAGCGGTAGTCGATCAGCGTGTTGAGGCCGTTCACCGCTTCCACCCACACGTCGCCGCCGCGTCCGCCATCGCCGCCATCGGGCCCGCCGAACTCGATGAACTTCTCACGCCGGAACGAGACCGCACCCGCACCGCCATCACCGGAGCGGATATAAACCTTGGCGGAATCGAGAAACTTCATGGAACACAAGCCTTGTTGGCGTCCGGCCTTGCGGGCCCCCGGCGCTTACAGGAATTCACACGCGGATTCAAAGCAGGCTGCCCCCGCAGGCTTCAGTTGCGCGGCCAGGATCGCAACGCCACCCATGTGCGCCGGTCGAGGCCGTAGCGCTCGGCCGCCACACGTCCGGCAGCGGCGGAATCCATCATGCCCTGCCCGGCATATTGGAAGCCGCATTTGTGGATGACGCGGCGCGACGCCGTGTTGATCGCCCGACATGAGGCGAGGAGGCGCGGCGTATTCGTCGCCCGGAAGGCCAGATCGACCAGCGCGTGGGCGGCTTCCGTCGCATAACCGCGGTTCCAGAACGGCTCGCCGAGCCAATATCCCAACGTCAGGCCGTGCTCTTCGTGGTGCAGGCCCGCGCAGCCGATCAAAGCACCGCTTTCACCAAGCGTCAGCGCATAGGTCGAGTGTGGCTCCGCGCGCATGCGCGCCACAAAGTCCCGGGCGTGGGCTTCGGTGTAGGGATACGGCATCCGCGCCAGCATCTCGGCAATGCTGCGGTTGTTCGCCAGACGAGCGAGATCCGCCACATCATCATCATGCGGCGTGCGCAGCACCATGCGCTCGGTCAGCAGAACGGGACAGGCGAGGCCGAGACACTCGCTTGCATCGGAAGCATCTTCCGCAACCATGGCACCTGCTCCAGGCTGGCCCCATGCGACACGCGCTTCTCGGGCCAAAAGAAAAAGGGGAGATGGCGCCCATCTCCCCTGATCTTGCTGGATCACTTGCCAGACACCGGTCCCGAGGAGGGGCGCCGGTGGAAGTCTCGCGGAAACCGGCTATTCCGCAGCCTGGGCGATCGGGTTCACCGACACATAGGTTCGCCCGTTGGCTTTGTGGTTGAACGTCACCGCACCTTCGCCGAGCGCGAACAGCGTATGGTCCTTGCCCATGCCTACATTGGTGCCGGGGTGCCACTTGGTGCCGCGCTGGCGGATGATGATGTTGCCGGCGATCACGCGCTCGCCGCCGAACTTCTTGACGCCAAGGCGCTTAGACTCGGAATCGCGGCCGTTGCGCGACGAGCCGCCTGCTTTCTTGTGTGCCATGATCGTGCTCCTTTGCGGAATGTCTCGGATGCCGGTTCGCACCGGCCAAACAGATGCCGGACAATCCGGCGGAAAGATAAAGGCCGAGCCGCTGCCCGGCAGGCGAAACGCCGGTTACTCGTTCTCGGTTGCCGCCGGTGCCGCAGCAGGCGCCTTGCGGGCCCGGAGCGCCTTGGCTGCCGCGGGTGCGTCTTCCGCCGCCGTTCCAGCGGACGCTGCGACCGGCGCGCTTTCGGCACGTTCCGTCGGACGAGCGCCGTTTGTGAGGATTTCCGTGATGCGCAGCACGGTTTCATGCTGGCGCTGGCCGCGCTTGCGACGCGAGTTCTGGCGGCGGCGCTTCTTGAAGGCGATAACGGTGCGCGCGCGGCCCTGGCTGACCACCTCGGCCGCAACACTCGCGCCTTCCACGAGCGGCGCGCCGATCGTGGCCTGATCGCCGTCGCCGACGGCCAGCACCTCGCCGATCTCGATCCGATCGCCGGCATTGCCGGGCAAGCGGCCCACGGTCAGAACGTCTTCGGCGGCAACGCGATACTGCTTGCCGCCTGTCTTGATGACTGCGAACATTTTTCTCTCTTTCGCACGTTTCACGGCTCTGGGCGCGAAAAGCACCCGGCCGCCTTCTTGTTCAGTCGATTGGGGCTTCACATCTTGGATCGAAGCCCGAGCGGCGGAAGAAAACAGCGCTTTGGCCGTCCCTGCATCCCGACCGCGCGCCCTTAGCGGAACCCGCCTTTCCGGTCAAGGCGGAGCTTCATCTCCGCCCGTTCTAACGCTTGTGGAAGCGCCGCATTTGGCCAATGCGCCGCATGCTCTTCTGCGGAGAGGTGGCAGTTGGTGAAATGCACCGCGCACAGCATCAATCTTGCCTAAACCCCCATGCGATAGAACAGCGACCGCGCGCCGCTTTTCGGCATGCCCAACACGAGAGGATGACCGATGAGCACGATCGAGCAGAACCGCGCCCTGGTGGAGCAGCTTTATGCCGGGTTCGCCAGTGGAGACCTGCCTGCGGTTCTTGCCACGATGGCACCCGACATCGAGTGGACCGAAGCCGAAGGCTATCCCTATGCGGGCACCTATGTCGGACAAGACGCTGTGGTCCAGTCGGTCTTCGCCAGGCTCGCGACCGAATGGGAAGGCTATCGGGCGGTTCCCGACAGCTATGTCGCCGAGGGCGACACCGTCGTAGCGCTGGGTCACTATAGCGGACGGTATAACAAGACGGGCAAAGGTTTCCGCGCGCCCTTCGTCCATGTCTGGACTGCCCGAAACGGCGCATTGGTGAAGTTCGTCCAACATACCGACACTGCAATCGTCCAGCGAGCGCTTGAGGCCTGAACAGAACGGCTGGTCCGCTCGCCTGACGTGGTTCGTGCGATCCCCGCCTCGTTAGGCTTTGGAACGATCGGTTGACGGTGGGCGCCGTCGCCGCCGCAATGCCTCAACAAGACGTTCAACCAGGACAGTCGGCCTGTGGCGCTGGCGCCTGCGGTCCAGCCGTTCGAGTTGTGATCTCGCGCTGAAGGCTTCGTCGAACAAAGCCAGATGAGATGATACCTCGTGCGGCAGGGAAGCCGCATCCTTCAGCACATAGGTGATGTCCGTCCGGTCAGAAATCTTCAGCTTCGTAAAGGCTTGGTCGTGGAAGCCCGCGCGGGAGTAAATACCTGTCCGACCCGTGTGGGTCGCGCGGGCAAACACGGGCTGCACGGTTCGGAGCGTGAGATGAGCGCCGATCAGGGCATATATCGCCCAGTCCCATCCCATGCCGGTGCGCCACTGCGCATGGCCGGTAAAGCCCGGTTCGTGCGGCGTAAGCCACGCCTCCCTGATATGGGAGCTCCATTCTTCCCGCCGCACCGCGAAGCCAAGGGAGTTGAAGGTACGGCCTTCAAACAGCGTTTCGGGAAGAGCTGGATTAGACAGCATGCCGGTTGTGCCGCATGGACCGGCAAGCAAGGAAAGGCACAACCAATGCGGCCGATGGTGACGTTCATACCATAGAGCCAGCGCTGTGGCGTCGGGCGAAACAAGCAGATCTTCTTCCAGGCAGAGGTTCAGCCTTGAACCACTCGCAAACGCATCATCGATGTTGCGAAAGGGGTTGTCGGTGATGCCCAGCCGCCGATCATTGACGACGACGGAATGGCTGACATTCGCGAGAATGCCATGCGTCAGGCCGACGAAGAGGCGCGCCTTCTCGCTTGGCTCGATGCGAACCGACACATGCCATCCATCGAGGTCGTTAGTCACAAGGCTCTTGAGAGTGTCGCGAAACTGCACGGGCCGCTCGAACCCGCTCAGAGTGATCGTTTTTTCCGGGAGAGGCATGCGACAAGCCTTTGTGCGACGCTTCAGGCTGCTATCACGTCTCATCTCATCTTGGCGGCACCATGCGTTCTTCCTTTGCCAATGAAAAGGCAGTCATCGGCAATGTAAGAATGAGTCCAAACGCTCCCGCGCATCTGAAGGGCGCCCTCCACGATCTCCGCCACGCACGTTCCTCTCAACCGCGCATCGAATTGGCTCAAAGCGCCTAGGCCGTTTACGCGTCCGGATGATGTTCGACATCCGCCTGCGCGTGCTGCGCGGAACCAGGAAGATGCGGCCTCCCGCGTTGACGATGCCCTTCGATTGGCGCTAGAGAAACGCGCGTCCGAAGGCGTTCAATAGCAAACCGGCAACACGAAGCGATCTCGACCACAGTCGCTTTCCCGAATTTGCGAATGTCTCCCGGGACTTGGAGAGGTGGCAGAGTGGTCGAATGCACCGCACTCGAAATGCGGCATGCTCGCAAGGGCATCGGGGGTTCGAATCCCTCCCTCTCCGCCAGAGGCCTTGATTAAGGCACGCCCGCCTGAACGTCAGAGCGGCGCCCACACCTTCACGCCGAACTTTTTGTGAAACGGCTCCTTGCTTTGCTGAGGGCCATGCCCCAGACCTGGGGCAGGATGGTCGCGCTGCCGCGCCAACGTTGGTCCAGTCGCCATCAAGAAAGGTCGCCCCATATCTCTTACCACTCTGGCGATTGGGCTGAACGAGCCCGCTGCTCACAAAATTCGACGAAGCTGCTGAAGCGATGCGTGTGTGCCTTCGACGTCAGCGAAGGTCAATCACTCGAGAAGGTGCGGAGTGAGCCATGGTATGAAGCGAGGGCGAGGAGCGTGAGCCCCTCGATGTCGAGGCGATTTAAGTCGCAACACAGTCTGCCGAAAGGCTATTGTGCAGTTGGGTTCCTTGTCGCCTGCCACATCGATCGCGCAACGCCTTTCTGAACTATCCTGCCGGTCTGGTTGATGACGCTGACCTGACGATCGACGATATAGCGCGTGCCGTCGCTGGTCAGCTTTTTGTCGGCGATCTCGACTTCGAGGTGCAGCGTGTCGCCAACGAAGATCGGCCCGAGATAGGACCACTCCCGAACGCCGAGCGCAGCGACAAACGGATCGGCCGAGTGGAGCAGGGCGGATTCGAGATGGCCTCCGAGCGCCAGCGCAACACCGAACGTGCCTTGGACGAGCAGCTTTTCGAGGCCGACTTCCCTGGCGTGTTCGATGTCGGCATGCACCGGGTGCCAGGCGCCGGTGAGCATCATGAACATCTGGTGATCCGTGTCGCTGACGGTGCGACCTTGGCTGACTGACTTCTGGCCGATCTTCAGCGTTTCGTAGGTGAAGCCAAGCGGGATCGTGTTCGCCATCACGCGCCTCCTCTGGCGGCGATCGCGACAACAGCGTCAAGCGCGACGGGATCATGGCCGGCGCGGCTGACCAGCGGGTTGATGTCGACGGATTCGATCACGTCACGCAGGTCATGCGCCAGATTGCCCAGCGCGACCAAAACGTCAGCGATCTTGCCGAGATCATGAGGCTTCGAGCCGCGATAACCTTCGAGGAGAGTGGAGGCGCGGGTCGATTGGAGGAGTTCCAGCGCTTGGCTCTTCGACAGTGGAACGGGCGCAAAGGCCACGTCATGCACCAGTTCGAGCAGCACACCGCCTGTGCCGACCATCACAACGAGGCCCATTTCAGGATCTCTCTGAAGGCCGGCGACGAGTTCGGTGCCGCCCGACACCTGCTGACAGACGAGGATGCCGTCGAGTTCGCCTTTAAATCCGGACTTCCGGACGTTTGCGTCGATCAGGCGGTAGGCGGCACAAACTTCTTCGTCGCTTGCTAGATTGAGCCGGACGGCACCGATGTCCGATTTATGGGCGATGCGATCCGACGCGGCCTTGAGCACGACCGGATAGCCGATCGACTTGGCGATCGAAACGGCTTCGTCCTCGCTCTTCGCCAGCGCTTCGGTGGTGACGCTTATGCCATAAGCGCGCAGAAGCGCCTTGGAATCCTGCTCGTTGAGCATGAAGCCGCCCGCGGTCCCGTTGGCGCGGGCAAGTACCGCAGCGGCTTCAACAGGCATGGCGGGGCGCGGCGCGGTGGGCGCGGCCTGCTTGGTTTGCGCTGCCTTGCGCGACCATTCAGCGAGCAGGCCGAGCGCGCGCACCGACTTGTTGGTTTCCTGGATGAAGGCGACGTTCGGCAGCCCGGCGCGAACCTGCCGCGTGTAGTCGGTGAACATGCGCGAGAACATGGAGATGAAGGCGAGCTTCTTGCCGCGACGTGTCACCAGATCATGGATGCCCTGGAAGCGTTCCTCCCAGTGCGCGGCCATGCCTTCTTCGCGCGGCAGCTCTGCCTGAAGGATCAAGATGTCGAGGTTCGGATCGTCGCAGAGGATGTCGACCGCCTCGATATACTTCTCGACGCTGGTCAGCACCGTGAAGCCACCGTCGGTCGGGTTGCCGGCCGACGAGCCGACGCCGAGCAGTGCGGCCATGCGTGTTTCGACATTCTCGGCGAGGGGCGGGAAGGTAAGACCGGTGCCGACCGCGCCATCGACCAGGATGCCCTTATAGGCGCCCGACAGGCTCAACGCGCCGACCTTTGAGCCGAGCGGCACACCGAGATGCAAGACGATTTCGATCGCTTCGATCGCTTCGTCCAGCGAACCGACGCGGATCACACCGCTTTCCTTCATGACCGCGTCGAAGACGGCGGAGCTGCCGGCAAGCGCGCCGGTATGCGTCATCGCCGCCTTGCGGCCTTCCTCGCTGGCGCCGATCTTGAAGACAATGACCGGCTTGCCGTTGTCACGTGCCAGTTCGCAGGCGGCACGGAACTTGTCGAGGTCCTTGATCGATTCCAGATAGCAGAAGATCACCTTGGTCGAGAGATCCTGCGCTAGGAACGCGATGTAGTCTGCGCAATTGAGTCCCGCTTCGTTGCCGCTGGAGATCAGCTTGCCAATCTGGATGCCGCGGTCTGCGAGAATGTGGTTGGCATAAAGGAGAACGCCGCCGCTTTGGCCCACAAGCGCGACGGCGCCTTTGCCGACATGGAGTGTCCGGTGGTCGACGAGTGTGACCAAACCGGAGTCGGCAATAATGTTTCCGGTGCAGTTGGGGCCTGTGACGCCCATGCCGCTCTCCCGGATGACCTTCTCGAGTTCCGCGGCCAACTGCAAGCCTTCGGCCCTGCCGTCCTCGCCGAAGCCCGAGGCGAAGACTGTCGCGGAACGCGCCCCCGCGGCAGATGCCGCGGAAAGGCCGGCTGGGACATGCGCCGCCGGCGTCAGAAAGGCGACATGATCCGGCGCTTCCGGAAGGCTTGCGAAATCCTTGTAGCAGGGCTTGTCGCCGATGCTGTCGCGGTTCGGATTGACGGCATAGATTTCGCCCTGGAAACCATGCTCATGCACCGTTTTCCAGACTGTCGCGGGCCAGCTGCCCGGCCGGTCGCTCGCGCCGACCAGCACGATGTTGCGCGGCGCGACAAGCGCGCCGACCTTTCGGATTGCCTCGTCGATCGAATGCTGGATGGACATTCATTTCTCCCGAATGCGTATGCCAAAGGCGTGCGAAGTCCAGCGAGGGCATAGATGTGTCGTCACGCAGCCATCGCGCCGGTGTCGTGTCGAAATGCATGGAGCACTGGGGCTCCGGAGTGCGGTTCAGTTCGAGGAGCCGTGCCAGGGAATGAGATATTTGCGGATGCTGACGACCGCTGCGTAAAAAACGAAGCCGAGTACGGACAGGTGGATGATGACGGCGAAGAGCGCGGTGGTGTTGTAGGAGTTCATTTCCTTCACGGCGAGATTGCCGAGCCCGACGCTGCCGCCGAGATATTCACCGACCACGGCGCCGATGATCGACAGGACGACGCCGACCTCCATGCCGGTGAGGATGTAAGGCATGGAGCTTGGCAGATCGAGTTGCGTGAGGCGCTGCCAGCGCGTCGCGTTGATGCTCGCCATGACTTCGGTATGGCCGCGATCGACCGACTTCATGCCGAGCACCGTATTCAGCAGGATCGGGAAGAAGGCGAGGATGGTGGCGATGACGACCTTCGATGTCATGCCGAAGCCGAACCAGACGATGAAAAGTGGCACGAGCGCGACCTTCGGCACCACCTGCGTGGCGATGACGATCGGATTCAGCATGCGCTCCAGACGGGGCATCTTGCCAAGCAGGACGCCGAGACCAACGCCCAGAATGCTGGCGAAGACGAAGCCGAGTAAGGTTTCCCATGCGGTGATGCCGGTGTGATACCAAACGTTCGGCGTTTTCAGATAGGTGAACCATGCGGCTGCGACCTCACTCGGCGGCGGCAGCACCAGCCGGCTGACTCCGAACAAGCGCACATAGCCTTCCCAGACAGCGAGGAAGCCGAACAGGATCAGCAGGCTGCCTACCCATGCAGGCAGCAAATTCCTTGCGCCGTTGACGGAACCCTCGTTGCTCATAGCTCTTCCATGTTGCGTATCTAAGCGGGGCCCGAAGCGAGGAATTCTAGTGATCCAGCTTGCCGCGCAGATAGGTCATGATCTTCTGGAACTCGGGATCCGCGTGGAGTGATGAATCGCGTGGACGCGGGAAGGGCACGTCGATGACTTCCTGCACGCGGCCCGGCCGTGGTGACAGAAGGATGATGCGACTTGCCAGGAAGACGGCTTCCGCGATCGAGTGCGTGACCAGCACCACGGTCTTCTGCGTCTCCATCCATATACGCTGCAATTCGACATTCATCGTGTCGCGGGTGATCGCGTCGAGTGCGCCAAACGGCTCGTCCATCAAGAGGATGGCGGGATCGTAACTCAGTGCGCGGGCGATCGCCGCCCGTTGCCGCATGCCACCCGACAACTGCCAGGGATGGCTTTTCTCGAAGCCCGAGATGCCGACGAGCTTGCACAGCTCGTGCGCCTTCGCCAGCCGCTGCGCCTTGTTGACGCCGCGCAGCTTGAGCGGCAGGGCAATATTGTCCGCGATGGTCAGCCAGGGAAACAGGTTGGCCTCCTGGAAGACCATGCTCAATTGGGAAAGAGCCTGCACGTTGCGCTTGCTGCTTGCCCACAGATTGGCGCCGCCGACCTCGATGTTGCCGCTGGTCGGCGTTTCGAGGCCCGCGATCATCCGCAGCATGGTTGTCTTGCCGCAGCCCGAGGGGCCGAGCAGGATCGTCATGTCGCCCCCGACGATGTCCAGCGTCGTCGGGGTGAGCGCCTGGACACCGTTTCCAAGCGCCCCGAACCGTTTTTCCGCAGCCTTGAGAGAGATCGAACTCCGGTGTTGGCCGGAGTCGACTATCCCTTGTGCTGTCATTTCGAGGCCTCGTCCACGTACTCGTTGCTGTAGAGGCTAGTCACATCCGAGATCTTGGCGATACCTGCAGCGTCGACCAGCTTGGCAGCCGCCTCGAACACCGCTGGGACGTTGCGCATGACGTTTTCCTGGCCCTGAGCCAGCGTCAGTTCATTGTAGCGCTTGATCGCAGCCAGACGGAAGTCACGGTTCTCGTTTGCCGTGATCTCGAATTTTGCCGTGATGCGATCGAGTATTTCGGCTGGGTCAGCCGAGATGATCTCGAGTGCCGAGTTGCGCATGGCGCGCACGAACTTCACCACGGTTTCCTTGTTTTCGGTCGCGAACTTCTCCGTCGTGACGATGACGCCGCCCGGCAGCGGCGCGTATTTCGAAACCGGCCAGATCTCCACCGGCTCGTTGTTCATCTGAAGCAGCAGCGCGGTCTCGGTGCTGGCGATGAAGGCGTCGACGCGGCCCTGCTTGAGGATCTCGACATTGCCGGCATTCGAACCGATGGCCTGGCGCGGAACTTCTTCCGACGGGATGTTGACGCTCGCGAGCATCAGGTTCAGCACGTTCTCCTGACCGCCGCCCATCGAGGCGACGCCAACCTGCTTGCCCTTCAAGTCGGCCGGCGACATGATCGGGTCGGCCTTACGGCTGACGAGGTTGAAGATGCCGTCCTGCAGGCTGGTGGCAACCGAGATCAGCTTGGTGTCCTGCGAGGCCGACGCCTTGAAGAGGTCGAGCAGGCCGATGCGGGTGATATTCGCTTGTGCCGCGATGACCTGCTGGATACCGACAGCAGTGCCGCGTGCGTTGTTGATCTCAACTTCAAGGCCTTCCTTCTCGAAATGACCGCCGGCGACGGCGTTCATTTCTTGGGCGTATTCGAGAGCGAGGTCGAACGGCTCCATGAAGACGAGCTTGGTTGCCGACTGGGCGAAGACAGGCATGCTGCCCGAAAGCATCAGCGAGCCACCCGCAAGAGTGCCCTGCATGAAGGTGCGCCGAGAAAGTTTTCCATTGAAGACAGTCATTCCATTCCCCTTTTTATCGTTAGGAACTCAAGCCGAGTAGCGGCGCAGCCACGGGTCTTCCCGTTCGGCCTTGATCGCCGCCACAAACTCCTCCCGGATCATCGTGACGATCTCGGAAATCTTTTCGATCCCGCGGACTGCGCCGACGCCCTGGCCTGCGGACCAGATGTCCTTCCACGCCTTGGGCTGCTTCTCGGCATAATTCATGTCGAACTTTCCGTCGCTCTTCAGCGTCGCTGGATCGATGCCGCAGGCAGTGAGGCTCGGCAGCAGCTTATGCGACCACGCGCCTGTGATAGCGTTGGTCAGGAAAAGGTCTCTGGAATTCGCGCCGATGACCATGTCCTTGTAGCGCGGGTCGGCATTGCTTTCCTCCGCCGCGATGAAACGCGTACCGACATAGACAAGATCGGCCCCCATGATCTGGGCCGAACGCACCGCGTTACCACTGCCGATCGCTCCGCCCACGACGATAATGCCGTCATAGAATTCGCGCACCGCGTCGACGAAAGCCGGCGCAGCCAGTTGGCCGGTGTGGCCCCCGGCGCCCGAGCAGACCAATACAAGGCCGTCGGCGCCCGCGTCGGCCGCCTTGCGCGCATATTCCGGTGTGTTCACATCGGCAAAGACGAGGCCGCCATAGGAGTGGATGGCCTCCAGCGCGGGTTTCGGGCTGCCCAGCGCTGTTATGACTAGCGGCGGCTTGTATTTCAGGCAGAGGTCGAGGTCGGCAGCGAGGCGCCGGTTGGTCGAGTGCGTGATCAGGCTGAGCGACCAGGGCGCAATCCGCTGACCGTCTGCGCGGGCCGCGTCGAAGCGGGTTGTCAGCTCCTTGAGCCACGCGTCGAGGATTTCCGGCGTCCGCGCATTGACCGTCGGGATTGAGCCGATCACGCCGTTGCGGCAGGCCTCCACAACCATGTCGACGCTCGAAACCAGGAACATCGGCGCGGCGATGACAGGCACATCGAGCTGGTCGAGCCAATGGCTTGGTAGGCGATTTCTGAACGCAGATGCCATGCTATTTCCTCAAGCGTCAAAACGCCCGCTATGACAAAGTCGTGCTCCAATCGAAGTGCCGGTTCCTCACAGCAGGTTCGAATGTGAGACCAGCGTTCCATATGGCGCTTATAGCCAGTAGACCGTTCTTCGTTGGTGTTATTCCCATTCGTTATGGACGGACGAAAGCTTTGCCGGTCTAGCGTCACGGCGGCAAGATTTCATTCCCAGCAACCCCGTGCTTGCGGACCTGTTATGGCCAAGCCGAACGGTTTGAGCATGTCGACCTATAACTATGGGAAATGACTGTCCTGATGTTGGCGATGGACAGTACATGCTCCGCCGGCTCATCGTTTTGCCGACCCTGTGCGACAAGGATAACCGCATGTCGTCAAACAGCGCCGATGCAATCAACCGCGCCAATCAACAAGTCCTGACGCAGCTGTGCGCGGCGCGGCCGATGCTGGTCGGCATGGCGCAGGCGCGCGACGTGGTTCCGGGCATGCACTCGCACGTCGTTCTCCACGCCGGTCCGCCAGTGAAGTGGGAGAACATGGCGGCGGCGATGCGCGCGGCAGCCTGCGGTGGTCTGGTATTCGAGGGCCTGTGCGACACGATCGAGGATGCGGCGGAATTGGCAGGCTCCAGCGCCATAACGTTTGGTGCCGCACACGATCACAATGCCGCCGGCGCCATGGCCGGGGTCATCACTGCTTCCATGCCGGTCTTCATCGCTGAGGAGCAGAATACCGGCGCGAGGGCTTATGTCTCCGTCAACGAAGGGCTCGGCAAGGCGCTGCGTTTCGGTGCGAATGGACCGGAGGTGCTGGAGCGTCTTCGCTGGATCCGCGACGCGTTCTATCCGTTGCTCGCCCAAGCGCTGATGCATACCGGGCCGATGGATCTGAAGCTGATGGTCGCCGAGGCGCTGCGCCGTGGGGACGAGGCGCACAACCGCAACAAGGCGGCGACCAGCCAGTTCTTCCGCGAGATCGCCATCGGCCTTCTCCGGACACGCGCGCCGCACGACGAGGTCGAGGCAGCGCTCCGCTTTATTGGCGGGAACGACCATTTCTTTCTGTCGCTGTCGATCGCCCACGCCAAGGCAGCGTCGCTGTCGGCCGAAAGCCTGCAGTGCGGCAGCATCGTCACCGTCATGGCTGGCAATGGGGTCGAGGTCGGCATCCGCATCAGCGGGCTCGGCAAACAATGGTTCACCGCGCCCGCCAGCGTCGCCAATGTCAAGCTGTTCGCCGGGCACGTGATCGAGGACGCGACGCCAACCATGGGCGATTCGTACATCACCGAAAGCATAGGACTCGGCGCTTTCGCCCTGGCTGCCGCGCCGGCGATCGCGTCTTTCATCGGCGGTACCGTCGAAGAACTTCTGGCGCGGTCCGAGACGATGCGACAGATCACGGTCGGCGAGCACACCGATTTCCGCATACCGGCGCTCGACTTCCGCGGGGTGCCCTGCGGTATAGATGTCCGCCGCGTCGTCGAGACGGGCATAGCGCCGCTGATCAACACGGGCATCGCGTCCAAAACGCCGGGCATCGGCCAGATCGGCGCCGGCGTGCAGGAGATCCCGCTCGGCTGCTTCGAGAAGGCGCTGGCGGCCTTCGATGAGAAGGCTGCCGCATGAGCAGCGTCGCTTTCCTGTCAGAATTGATGACGGAACTCGGCCAGCGCGGCCGCAACCTCATCTGGCGCAGCCGCGACACCAAACGCGAGCCGGCGGAACTCTGCGACTCGCTGATGTCGCACAAGGGCGAGGTTTCCTGCTTTGTGCTTTCGGAAGCCATTCTCAACCACTGGGAACAACTGGACAAAAACGGGCAGGCCGACTTCCTGACGATGGTCGCCGAGCGGTTTGGACCGGACAGGGAGGTTATCCTCGACGCGGCCAAAGCGGCTCAGGCCAAGCCGGATGCCGAGTTCCTCTACAATCTGCATCGGGTCAGCGAGCCGAGGGCGCAGGAACTTATCCGCCGCCTGAACCATGCGCAGAACGGCACCAAGCGGCTGGTGCGGATGCGTGAGGCGCTGCTCGGGATTGCCTCAAAAACCCCGGCGCTGAAGAACCTCGATACGGACTTCGCCCATCTCTTCACGTCTTGGTTCAATCGCGGCTTCCTCGAACTGCAGCCGATCAATTGGGACACGCCGGCGAGCGTGCTGGAAAAGATCATCCAGTACGAGGCGGTGCACGAGATCAACGGATGGGACGAATTGCGTCGCCGCATCGCGCCGCGCGACCGCAGGCTGTTCGCCTTCTTCCATCCGCAGATGCGCGACGAACCGCTGATCTTCGTCGAGGTGGCGCTGACGACAGAGGTTCCGGATAACATTGCCGGCCTGCTTGCATCCGTCCGCCCGGAAATCGATCCGCATTGTGCGACTACGGCGGTTTTCTACTCGATTTCCAACTGTCAGGAGGGATTGCGCGGCGTCTCCTTCGGCAATCTGCTGATCAAGCAGGTGGTAGAAATGCTGCGCGCCGAACTGCCGAACCTGCGCAATTTCGTGACGCTGTCGCCGGTGCCCGGGTTCGGCCGCTGGCTTGATCGTCTGCGCAAGGACGAGGCGCAGCAGATGCTTGCCGCTGCAGAGAAGGAAACGCTGAGCCTGCTCGACGGCGAAGGGTGGCGTGAAAGCCGTGAGACGCAGCAGACGGTGGCGCCGCTGTTGCAGGGGCTGGCGTCCTACTACTTTCTCGAGGAACGCGATCCGCGCGGGCGTCCGTTGGATCCCGTTGCCCGCTTCCACCTCGGCAATGGAGCAGGGCTGGACGCGATCCATGCCTTCGCCGACACATCGAAGAAGGGGCGCGCCGAAGCTTACTGCCTGATGGTGAATTACCGCTACACGGCCTCCGAGATCGAGGCCAACCACGAATCCTACGCCGAGCGTGGGACAGTTCCCGCTTCTCCAGCGGTAAAGACAACGCTTAGAAGGTTCCTGACGCGGTCGCGAAACAGCCTGCCAGCAACCCTCAAGTCAGATCAAGATCATGTCGCATAATCTCTATTCTCAGGTATTTTCGAAACTCTCCGATCTCGATGCGCCGTTCATGCGCATGGCAGACGGGCGGGTCGTCACCTATCGCGAAGCGGCGGTCCTTTCGGCGCAGTATGCGAATGTTCTGCGCGCCGGCGGCGTCGTGATCGGCGATCGCGTGGCCGCACAGGTGGAAAAGTCGCCGGAAGCAATCATCCTTTATCTCGCCTGCCTGCGCGTCGGTGCCGCGTTCCTGCCGCTCAATACAGCCTACACGAGGGCTGAACTCGACTATTTCATCGGCGATGCTGCGCCGCATATCTTCGTCTGCGATCCGAAGAGCGAGGCCGAACTTGGCCCCCTTTGTGAAAGGCTCGGGGTGGCCAGCCTGCTGACGCTCGGGACGAAGGATGACGGCAGCCTGCCGCAAATGGCACGCGGTGCGGACGGGGACTACGATACGGCGGCGGTCGAGGCCTCCGATCTCGCCGCCATGCTCTACACGTCGGGCACGACGGGACGCTCGAAGGGCGCGATGCTTACCCATGCCAACCTGTCATCGAATGCGCGAACGCTGGTCGAATACTGGCAGTTCACAAAGGACGACGTGCTGCTCCACGCGCTGCCGATCTTCCACACGCATGGCCTCTTCGTCGCGACCAATGTCGTCCTGTTTTCCGGCGCATCGATGATCTTCCTGCCGAAATTCGATGTCGAGGCAATCCGAAGGGAACTGCCGATTGCGACTGCGCTGATGGGCGTGCCGACCTTCTACACGCGTCTCGTCAAGGAAAGCTGGCTGACCCGTGAGAACACCAACCATATGCGGCTGTTCATCTCCGGCTCGGCGCCGCTGCTCGCCGAAACGCATCGCCAGTGGACGAGCCGCACGGGGCATCACATCCTCGAACGCTACGGCATGACCGAGACCAACATGATCACTTCGAACCCGTATGACGGCGAGCGGATCCCAGGCGCGGTCGGCTTCCCGTTGCCGGGCGTGAATGTCCGCATAACCGATCTGGAAAGCGGCGAGAGCCTGCCGGCCGACAACGTCGGCATGATCGAGGTTAAGGGGCCGAACGTCTTCAAGGGCTACTGGCGCATGCCGGACAAGACCAAGGCGGAGTTCCGCGACGATGGCTACTTCATCACCGGCGATCTCGGTGTCGTCGATGATCGCGGCTATGTCTCGATCGTCGGGCGCAACAAGGACCTCGTCATCACCGGCGGCTACAATGTCTATCCGAAGGAAATCGAGACCGAGATCGATGGGCTCGCCGGCGTGAACGAGAGCGCCGTGATCGGCTTGCCGCATTCGGATTTCGGAGAGGCGGTGACGGCAGTCGTGGTGCTCGATCCGGGAGTGAAGCTGACCGAGAACGATGTGCTGGAGGCGCTTGATGGACGGCTGGCGAAATACAAGCTGCCGAAGCGCGTAGTCTTCGCCGAGACCTTGCCGCGCAACACGATGGGCAAGGTGCTGAAGGCCGAAATCCGCAAGGAACACGAGACCCTCTACCGGTAAGGCGAGAGGTCGGCCGGCCGGCTTGCCCCCCGGCATGCGCCCGCCCGGCACCACGCACTGAACAACAACAGGAGTTTTGAGATGACAGGATCGCGCCTGAAAATCGTCATCGCGGGTGCCGGGCTCGGCGGCATGGCCGCAGCGATCGCGCTGCGCCGCGCCGGGCACGCTGTGGAGATCGTCGAGAAGGCGCCGGCCCTCGGCGTCGTCGGAGCAGGCATCCAGCAGGGTCCGAACGCCTCGCGTCTGCTGCAGGCCTGGGGCGTCGTCGACCACTTCAAGGGCCGCGGTGTGAAGGCGCAGGCCGCCGTGCGCCGCCGCTGGGACACCGGCGAAGTGCTCGGCGAGATGCCGATGGGCGACGAGCTGGAAAAGCAGATCGGCGCCTCCTACTGGTGCCTGCATCGCGCCGACCTGCACGATGCACTGGTCGCCGTGGCGAGTGGCGAGGAGGGGCCCGGCCAGCCGGTAGAAATACGTCTTGGCCACGGCGTCGCTGACGTTGTCTCGACGGGACCGGACAAGGCGACCATCCGCCTCGACAATGGGGATGAGGTCAGCGGCGATGTCATCGTCGGCGCCGAAGGCATCCGCTCGGTGATCCGCAAGAGCCTGTTCGGCGAGGTGAAGACCAATTTCAGCGGCCGCATCGTCAATCGCCACATCATCGATATCACCAAGATCAAGGATGATCCGGAGCTCGGCGAAATCCTCGGACGACCGGTGCAGACGATCTGGCTCGGCCCAAGCGGCAGCGCGCTGATCCATCCGATCTGGGCCGGCAACGGCATTTATCTCGGAGCCACCCGCGCCGGCATCCCGGACTCGGAAGCGATCTGGACGGAGAACACCGACAAGGAAAAGCTGCGGCGTGAGTTCACGGGCTGGGACCCACGCCTGCTGCGCCTGATGGCAATGGCCGACAATGTCACCGGCTATGGCCTGCACGATCTCGTGCCGATGGAGAAGTGGTCGAAGGATCGCGTCGTGCTGCTGGGCGATGCCTGCCACGCCATGCTGCCGTTCCAGGCGCAGGGTGCTGGCCAGGCGGTGGAGGACGGCGCGGTGCTTGCCGAAACGCTGACGCACGTCGCAAACTCCGACGTGCCGGCCGCGCTCGAAGCCTATGCCGAGCGCCGCAAGCCGCGCACGCTCAAGGTGCAGCAGGCGTCGCGCTACAATGCCGATCTTTGGCACATGCCCGACGGCGAAGGACAGCGCGCGCGCGACAAGGGTTTGAGGACTGGATCGAGCGATTTTGAGAGCTATGCCTGGCTCTGGAAGGCCGGTCCGGACGGGGCGCCGACGCCGCAGCCGGCGGTCGCCTGACCAGGGCTTGACCATTGATGAGCAGGCAGTCGGCCGTGGAACGGATCGAGGCGAGCCACAGGCTTGCCTCGGATGACAGGCTCCACGCCTTCACGGTGCTGAACGCGGAGCCGTTTGTTTCCAGGCCGGACCTACCGTTGGATGGCGTCGCCGTTGGCGTAAAGGATCTCTACGACACTGCCGCCCTGGTCACGACCTATGGGTCGCCGATCTACAAGGACAATGTGCCGGCAAAGGATGCCTGGCTCGTCGGTCGCTTGAAAGAGCTCGGCGCTTACGTGCTCGGCAAAACGGTGACGACGGAGTTTGCGTGGCGCCATGCCGGGCCGACGGTCAATCCGCATCATCCGGCGCACACGCCGGGTGGTTCGTCGAGCGGTTCGGCGGCGGCGGTGGCCGCCGGCATCGTGCCGATTGCGCTCGGGACACAGACCTTCGGCTCGATCATCCGACCGGCGGCCTTCTGCGGCATCGTCGGTTTCAAGCCGAGCTATGGTGTCCTACCGCTTGAGGGAGTGCACCCGCTGAGCCAGTCGCTCGATCATGCGGGATATCTCGGCCAGTCGGTGAAGATGATCGAGAAGGTACATGGGCATGTCGTCGGAGGTTCCGCTGAGGCCGCGCGGCGAGGCAAACGCATCAGGCTGATCCGAGGGCCGTATTGGGGGCAGGCGTCCGACACCCAGAAGTTGACCGTCGAAGCGTCGGCGAGGCGCTTGGAGCATGCCGGTTACGAGGTTGTCGCGCAGGAATTGCCGCCTCAGTTTGACGACGCGCTTGCGTTGGCCGAGGCGGTTCTCGCCTACGAATCCGACACGAATTTCGGTTCGTTGGTCGCGCGGCACAGAGATCTAGTCAGCGCCCATCTCCGTGATCTTGTTCGAAAAGGCGAGGCGATCGCCGAGGTGGATTACCGCGACGTGCTGGTTGCCCGCGACGAGCTCAAGTATCAGTTTGCGCGGGAGATGGACGGATTTGACGCCGTACTCAGCCTGCCGGCGCTTGGTGAGGCGCCACTGCTCTCCGAAAGTACAGGCAATGCTGCGCCTTGCGTGTTGTGGACGTTGCTTGGCCTGCCGGCGGTCACTTTGCCGTCCGCCATGGGCGAGAACGGCCTGCCGCTCGGCATCCAATTGATCGGGATGGAAGGGCGCGATTTCGCGCTGCTCGATCTCGCTGCCGATGTCGAAGCTTATATCCGATAAAAGCGCTCCGCCGTCTTTGCGAACATCTGCTCGCGTTCATCTGCGCTGAAATCCCTGGTGATCTCGTCATAGGCGTCGAAGAGTGTTTCGAAGCTGCTGTAGAGCTTGTCGACGGGGAAGTTGCTGCCGAACATGACGCGGTTCGGGCCGAAGGTCTCGATCATGGTGAAGATGTAAGGTCGGATCGATTCCACCGTCCATTTATGGTCGACCATGCCGAGGCCGGAAATCTTGATGCAGACCTGATCCAGCTCGGCCAGGCGTCGAAGACCTCCGCGCCAGTTTTTAAGGTCCTCGAACCCGCGATCAACCGGCATGCCGGAATGGTCGATGACGACCGGCGTCTTCTCGTTCTGGCGGAACAGCTGACAGGCCTGCTCCATCTGGCCCCAATAGACCTGAAGATCGAAGCTCAGCCCGTAACGGACGAAATGTGCGAAATTCTCCAGCCAGGTTGGGTGTTCGAGATAGTTCTGCGGCGCATAGACCTTGCTCATGTCGGCGTGCCAGTTGATCATCTGGCGGATGCCGCGCACGTTCTTGAACGAGCTATGGCGCTCCATCACAGCCTGCGCATCGTCCTTGTGCATCTCGACCTTGGCGACGATCGCATGCGGATAACCGTGCTTGTCGGAAATGTTCTGCAGCCATTCGGTCTCATCGACGGCTTTCGCCGGATCGGCGCCAGCCTCGACATGCACCGATTTGACGACATTGTGGTGGCCGAAGCCAGCGAGATAGCGGTCGATGGTGAAGTTGTCGGTTATCGGCGTGACGTCACCGCAGATCGACGGCCCGACCGGGCGGTTGGCAAGCCACGGATAGTGAATGTCGTTGAGGTTCCAGAGATGGTGATGGGCGTCCACGATACGCAGCTTCGACACGACGGTAGCTTCCCCTTTTCGACAGGAGGAGCTTTTCGCATTGGCTTGGCGAGAACAAAGACATAAGCGTTCCCGCCATAACCAACGGGAATGTTGCGGCTAGCGCTTCGTGAAAGGTTCGCGTGGCGTCGGCGCGTGCAGTATGTCGCCACGCGTGAGATAGAGCGGGCCGCCGATGCGACCAAGCGGGCGATACGCTGTCGGATCGATGCGGTCACCGCGCCAGATTGCCGGGTCGACGTGGAAGCAGATGACCGTGCCGATGATCAGCCGGTGCGCATCATCGTCGCCGACCTCGAGGATGCGGTCGAGCCTGCACTCCATCGCGATGGCCGAACCCGCCACGAATGGCGTCTCGATCATCTCGGCCGCCTGCATGTCGATGCCGATCTCGTCCACCTCGCTGGTGCCGTGCGGATATTGATAGGCGCTGGCGACCACAGGCTCGATCTTTTCCGGCGTCGCCGAACTCACGCAAAACTCGCCGCGCGCCGTGATATTCGTTAGCGTGTCCTTCAGGAATTCCGTGCCCGGGCCGACGCTGATCAGCACTTTCGGTGGTGTGTAACTGATAAAGGTGTAGCTGCTGAACGGCGCGAGATTGACCTGGCCGGACGGCTGCAAGCTCGACACCCAGGCAATCGGACGTGGCGTTACCGTCGCAGAGATCAGCTTATAAGCTTGGCCGGAGGTCAGGCCTTGGACCGGAAACGACAACATTTCCGTCATCTTTAGCGAGCCTTGAAAGGGCGGGCCGGGCGTTTTTCCGCAAAGGCTTGCACGGCTTCCTGAAAATCCTCGGTGAGGTGCAGGTTCAGCGGCTCGGCGTGGAAGGCCACCTCACGAACCAGCTTCATGAAGTGCCATCGCCGCATGCGCACGGTCGCGCGTACGCTGAGAGGCGGGTTGGCCGCGAGTTCGCGGGCCAGCTCGAGCGCGGTCGCCATCACCTCGCCGGCGGGCGAGATGCGAGCGAAAAGCCCGGCATCCTTTGCTTCGGACGCGGTAAAGGGGCGTCCTGTCATGCAGACATCGTCCGCAAAGGCGCCGCAGCCGCGTGCCCGCATAAGCGCCCAGTGGCGGTAGCCACCAAGCCCGCGCGGCGTTTCGGTGACTTGAAGCTTTGCCGCTGGATCGGAGACGATAAGATCGCAATCGAGCGCCAGTCCGAGGCCAAGGCCAAGCACGTTGCCATGCAGGGCGGCAATTGCCGGCTTGTGGTTGGCGGAATGCGAGAAGAGTTCGAAGAAGGGGTGGCCGACGCTCATTTGGTCACGCGTCGCGGCCAGTTCTTCCGGACTTGCCATCTGACTCTCGCGAACGTCAGCGCCGCTGCAAAAGGATTTGCCTTGGCCCGAGAGTATGGCGACGTCGGCCAAACCATCGCGGTCGAAGCGATCAATGGTGCGGGCGAAATCCTCGATCAGAGCGCGGGTCAGCGCATTGTGCTTGTCGGCTCGCCTGATCTCGATGCTCGCGATGCGATCCTCGACCTCATAGCTGATGCTACCGCCGGATGCCTGCTCCATCTATCTCTCCCGACTTCAGCGACGCGATGCCAATATTCCCGCCGCGACCTTTTCCGCCGCCATGATGATCGGCGCGTTTATGTTGCCGCCGATCGGCTCCGGAAAGATCGACGCGTCGACGACCCGCAGGCCGCCCACGCCATGCACGCGGCATTCGGCATCGACGACAGCCGTCTCGTCGCCGTCCAACCCCATCTTGCAGGTTCCGGCGGGATGAAAGGAGAGCGAGCAGATCTGGCGCACATACGCGTCGATGTCCTGATCGCTGGTCTTGCCCGCGCCCGGCCCGATCTCGGTGCAGTGTTTCGTCAGGACGGACTGGCTGCCGATCTCGCGGAAGAGCTTGATGCCCTCGCGCATGCGAAGGATGTCGGATTGTGTATTCAATACGCCCTGCTCGATGCGGGGCGCGTCGAACGGATCCGCAGACTTCAGCGACACGTCGCCGCGACCTTCCGGGCGGCACATGATGGCGCGGGTGAAGAACTTGTCCTCGTAAGGTCTCACGAAGGGGCTGAGATAGGGATGCGCGTCCATCGGCGCGCCGACGAAGAGAAGTTGCAGGTCCGGCACTGCCTGCTCCGGCGTGCTCTTGACGAAGGCGGTGATGCCGCCCGGCAATTCGGTCGCAAAACCCTTGCCGGAGAGATAAGCGCGCGTCATGCCGAGTGCTGCCTTGTCGGCGCGCATGTGGCGGTGGAATGGGCCGGGCTTGTGGCGCTTGTAGGCGATCGACGTGCCGTAGTGGTCATGCAGGTTTCGACCAACACCGGGAAGCTTGACGCGGCATTCAACGTCGAAGCGGTGCAGTTGCTGGGGATCGCCGATGCCCGACAACATCAGGATCTGCGGCGAGTTGAAAGCTCCGGCGCTGACGATGACTTCCTTGCGGGCGGAAATGTTGTAGCGCTGGCCGCGCCGGATGATGTCGACACCGGTCACGCGATCGCGCTCGATCCTGAGGCTCGCCACCTGCGCACGGGTAAGTACGGTGAGGTTCCTGCGTTTCAGCGCCGGGCGGATATAACCGGCGACGGTGGAGCAGCGGCGTCCGTCTCGCAGCGTCAGCTGCATGCGTGAAAAGCCTTCCTGATGCTCGCCATTGTAGTCGTCGATCCAGCCATGGCCTGCGTCCTGCGCAGCCTGCCCGTAGGCCTCGATCACCTCGTCGGTGTATTTCGACTTGCCCGTCCCGATCGGCCCGCCTCTGCCGCGATAGGGAGAGGGCGCGCCGTCCCAATCCTCCTGCTTGCGGAAGAAGGGCAGAACGTCGTCATAGGCCCATCCGGACAGGCCGGCACGCTGCATGCGGTCGTAGTCGTCACGATGACCGCGAACATAGGCCATGGTGTTGATGGAGGAGGTGCCGCCCATCACTTTGCCGCGCGGGCAGTCGAGCGCTCGGCCGCCAAGCGCTGCCACCGGCTCGCTCGTGTATTTCCAGTTGTGCATGCCGGCGCGGATCAGCATGCCCCAGCCGATCGGGACGTGGATCAGCGGATTGCGATCCCAGCCGCCGGCCTCCAGCAGCA
This sequence comes from uncultured Mesorhizobium sp., assembly GCA_963522145.1. GTDB lineage: Bacteria > Pseudomonadota > Alphaproteobacteria > Rhizobiales > Rhizobiaceae > Mesorhizobium_B. Next base: position 204,879 of record CAUQXI010000001.1, read on the forward strand.
AGACGGATATCTCCGGATTCTCGCTCAACCGTGCAGCCATGGCGCAGCCGGCGGAGCCCGCGCCGATGACGACGTAGTCGTAGGATGGATTGGCCATGTCGGCTCCGATGCGCTGGCGCCGCGGCATTGACGGGCGTCGGACAGTCTCGTCTCGGTGACTATACCGCCGGCGTAGAGGCTGGAACGCAGGATATTTCGATAGCTATTCGCTTTGGTTATTGCGCAGACGGCGCGCCTAACCGTTATTGCCGATCAGGTTCAGTTCGATGCACACCGTGTTGATGCTGCGAAGCAGCGCCTTGCTGCTTTCCGTCAGCTCTATCTCGGCGGCGTGGACGAGGCCGAGCGGGCGTACGAGGTTGGGCAGAAGATTGTGGTTCGACAGACGCTCAAGCGGGATATAGCGAAGGTCGCCGGAGGACGTGCTCATCTCCGCCGGATAGGCCGGCATGATGCCGATGAAGTCGGTCTTGCGCGCAACTTCCCGGAGGAAGACCAGCGAATTGCTCTCGATCGGCCGTGTAGGAACCTCGATCTTTTCCTCCCGGGCGAGCTGCGAGACGCTTTCCCATAAGGGGAGGGCGTCTTCCAGCATCACCCAACGGGAACTCATCAGGTCACGCAGGGAAATCTCCTTCTGCGTCAACAGTTTGTGTCCGGTACGGACGATCAGTGCGAAGCTGTCGTCGAAGAGCTTCTGGACCTTCAGGTCCGGGCCTTTGGTACGTTCGTCGAGCACGGTGAAGAGGAGGTCAAGATCGCCGCGATGGAGGTCGACCAACAGTTCCGAGATCGTGCCGCTGCGAACGCGAACCTTGAGGTCTGGCCGCTTCAGCGCGATGCGCACGACCGCCTTGGGGATGATCTGGTCGAGAATGCCCGGACCCGGCGTGACCCCGAGCGAGACTGAACCGGTCAGCAGGCCACGGATATGGTCGAGATCATCATTGGCGCGGCGCAGTTCCGCCGTCACGGAGCGTGCGCGACGATAGAAGGATTCCCCAAAAACGGTGAGTTTCACGCCGCGCGGGCCGCGATCCAGCAGGCGGACGCCCAGTTGCTCCTCGAGCAGTCGCAGGCTCTTGCTGAGCGCGGGCTGGGAGACGTTCAGACGCTTCGAGGTACGGCTGAGGCTTCCGCTTTCGACGACATCGACGAAACGCTCGAGCTGTTTCTGATCCAATGGTATTCCTAACGGAGATAGCTGGAACGATCTTTGTGCTGGATGGCTATCGTTTGCAAGACTAATCATCCAATGTGACCCGACCGCTAGACGCGGTTAGATATGCGGTTCACAGCGACTGTCAGGGAGCGCCGTATGATCAGGCTGCCGATCGGCCATGAGAGCACCGCAGACATCATTCCGATCTTCCGCGAGGGCTTGAAGCAGTCGAAGGTCGCGGCCGGCGAAACCGTCGTCATCTATGCCGACAGCTTCACCAATCCGGTCTATGCCTCCGCCTTCATGGCGGCCGCGCGCGATCTCGGTGCCGAAGCTTTCATCATGACGCAGCCGCTTATCAATGCGGATGCCTCGAATACGCTCGGCCGTGCCAATCCGCAGCGCCTAATGATCGAGGTGATGAAGCAGGCTGATTTCGTCGTCGATGTCTCGACCGGGGGCATGCTCTATTCCAACGACCACGAGGCGATCCTCGCCACCGGAACGCGCATCCTGCGCGTCCGTGAGCCGGAGGATGTGTTGATGCGTTTGATGCCGAGCGCCGTCATCAAGGTCCGCGCCGAGCGCGGCGTCGCCAGATACCAGAAGGCCAACAAGGTTCGCGTGTCCTCACAAGACGGGACGGAACTAGTCATGACCAAGGGTCGCCGGCCAGCTTCCAACCAATATGGCATGGCGGATTCAAAGGGCCGTTGGGACCACTGGGGAACCGGTCTGGTTTGTACCACCGTCGAGGAGGAGAGCGTCGAGGGCGTGCTCGTTCTGTCGCCCGGCGATATCCTCTTTCCGTTCGAGCGCTACGTCACCGAGAAGGTGAGCATCCGTTTCGAAAAGGGCGTCGCCAATCGCATCGAGGGCGGGCGCGAGGCCGTGATGCTGTCGGGTATGCTCGACACACGTGGCGACAACGGCGCGCGCCGCCTGTCGCATGTCGGCTGGGGCATCGAGCACCGCGGCAACTGGGATACGATGTCGGTGCGCGGCTGGGACAATGCCGGCGGCGTCGAGGCCCGTTCCGTCTACGGCAACGTGCTGCTCGCCATCGGCGAAAATCGCGACCTGGGCGGCCAGAATCCGTCGCGTCTGCACATAGACATCGCGCTGCGCAACAAGCGGCTGGAGCTCGACGGCGAGCCCATTGTCGACTGCTGCAAGTTCATCGACCAATCGGTCGCCTGACGATCATTCTTGTACACCAAAGCAAAAAAGCCCAAGGACCCGACCGCATGCCGATCTGCATCAATATCGACGACATCAAGGAAGGCCAGAACGTCCTTCAGACACGCGGCGGCGCGATGTCGACCAAGATGGTCTACGGCAACGACTGCAACATGATGATCGCTGTACGCGGACCCGGCTACCATTCGCATCCGCACACACATGACGCCGAGCAAATCAACTATGTTACCGAAGGTGAGGTCTGGGTGTTCATCGGCGAGGACGGCTTTCTGATGAAGGCTGGCGATCTCTGCCGCATCCCGCGCAACGCGGTCCACTGGGCGTGGAACCGCAGCGAGGGCATCGTCACGCTGATCGAGGTGCACGCACCGGCCTGTGATCCGCTGATCCGCAAGAACGCCGTCGGCCTCTACTACGACAACGAGACTCCGGATTTGTCGACCGCGGTCGACACCGTACGCTCCGGCTTCGAGGGTGACCCAACGGAAATCGAGGCGCGCGTGCTCGGCGTGACCGTCGAGCAGTTGAAGGCCGAACTGGAAGCCGCCGAATAGGTCGCTGAACCGGATTGGATGAAGCAATGACGAGCCAGGCGATTAGCGAACCGCTGATGATGTATGCCGGCGGCTACCACAAGGCCGTCAGCGGCGAGACCTACCTCTCTACCAATCCGGTCGACACCAGCCCGCTGGCGAATATTCCGCTTGGCGACGAACGCGACGCCAAGCTGGCGGTGGATGCCGCCGCGGCCGCGTTCCCAGCGTGGTCCAACCTGAGCGCGGCTGCTCGCGCCAGGTATCTGCACCGAGTCGCCGATCTGCTCGAACAGCGCCGCAACGACATCGCACTGCTGGTCACACGCGAGGAAGGCAAGCCAAGCCACGAGGCACAGGGCGAGTTGCAACTGTCGATCGATTCGCTGCGCTGGTATGCCGAAGAGGCGCGGCGCGCCTACGGCGCCTGGATCCCCGACCCGGTTGCCAATCGCCGCCTGCTGACCATGCGCCAGCCGGTCGGCGTCTGCGGCGCGATCATCCCATGGAACGTGCCGTGTGGCATGATCTTCCGCAAGGCCGCTCCCGCTTTGGCGGCCGGCTGCACCATGGTGCTGAAACCGGCCGAGGCGACCTCGGCGGTCGCGTTGAGGATCGCCGAGGTGTTCGTCGATGCGGAGCTGCCAGGGGGTGTCTTCAACGTTGTCACCGGCAAGGCGGTCGAAATCGGCAGCGTGCTGCTGACCGACGAGCGCGTGCGCAAGATCTCTTTCACGGGATCGACGGAAGTCGGCAAGCTGCTGCTAAAGGGCGCGGCCGACCAGATCAAGCGGACCTCGATGGAACTCGGCGGCAACGCGCCGGTGATCATCTTCGACGATTGCAATCTGGACGAGGCGATCCGCGCGGTTTCGATGCTGAAGTTCCTTAATGCGGGACAGGCCTGCATCGGCGCCAACCGTATCTATGTGCAGGACGCAATCTACGACGGCGTGGCGCAGGGCATGGTCGAATATGCGCGTGCGCTGAAGGTAGGTGACGCCAGTCAGACAGACGTGAAGATGGGGCCGCTGGTCGATTTCGATGCGGTCGAAAAGGTCGAGGAACTGGTGGCCGATGCGGTCAGCAAGGGCGCGAAGGTGGAGATCGGCGGCAGCCGGATGCAGGGCGAGGCTTATGAAAAGGGCTCGTTCTACGCACCGACCGTGCTGACCGATGTGCCCGTTGAGGCGCGGCTGCGCCACGAGGAAATCTTCGGGCCGGTTGCAGCGCTCTATCGTTTCGAGAGTGAGGCGGAGGTGATCGAGGCGGCGAATGCCGTTCCTTACGGCCTGTCGGCCTATCTCTTCACCGAGAATATGGACCGCGCCATCCGCGTCGGTGAAAGGCTCGAGACGGGAATGGTCGGCATCAACGACATCCGCATCGGCGCTGCGGAAGCGCCGTTCGGCGGCGTCAAGGCGAGCGGCATCGGTCGCGAAGGTGGTCGCGAAGGCATTGAGGAGTATCTTGAGACCAAGCTGATGGCGCTGCGCGTCAAGGGGTAGGCGTGACGATCATAGCCGAACGGCCGCTTTCGGGCATGTTGATCGTGTTCTTAACAGCAAAATAGTAGGCGCAAAGCTACCGTTACCACTGAGCGGCAGGAGGGTCGACAAGGGTTAAGCGCTGTTGTAGCGGCAAGGCATACCCCGCCGCGACACTTGCTCGTGACAAGCGCATCCGGTTGACGCAGGCTATTATTGACAGGGTAGCCGCGGGCCTAGCCGCATAGTCGATGCTTGCAAGCGGAAGCGCGGTGCACTCCCTGCATTGGCCTTCAGCGTTCTTGGAGTCGATGCGGGCCGCTCGCCCTGGTGTGTTCGGCTTGCGCTGGGTGAGGCGCTGAGCACGCGCACGATCCTGGGCGGCACTATCGCGTTCGCATCTGTCGTCGCGCATCTGCTCGTTTGTGTCGCCATTAGCATCAATGCTGGACTACCTCCGGAACCGGCCCGATCAACGATCGTACTGCATGAGGAGGCGGCAGCTAGTGCATAGAACAAGCCAAGGTGCAGGGCAAAGTGCGGATCGACTGGCGAGGGTCATATTCGCGGCAAGTGAGGGCATGGATGCAAGCGCTATGTCCAAAGCTGTCGGCTACTTACAGATAGAGGCTCGCCGGGTATTGGACGATCGCAGCAGCTGAGAACGGGAGGAGGCTTTCAGACTGGCGTCGTGGTGGCTCCTATCAAAACTTCCTCAGCACGGCTTGTGTGCGACTCTTGACGCCGAGTTTAGAAAAGAGATTCTTGGTGTGCGACTTAACCGTGTTGATGTTGATGTGAAGCTTGCATGCGATCTCGCTGTTGGAGAGGCCCCAGCGCATTAGTTCCAGCACCTGTTCCTCCCGCTGAGTCAATGCGCTTGGAAGCATCTCTGACGCGCCGGCGTCGCGGCGTTTCGCTGATGACGGAGGGAGATGCACGGGATCGATGTTGAGGAAGACGTTGAGAAGGTTGCCGAGTTCTGGATGTTGCGGCCTTGCAGAAGCGCTGTCGGCACCTTCGAGGCTTGCGATCAGGCGCGCGACCTGGAGAGCACTTAAGACACGACCTTCATGGTCGGCTTTTTCTTCAACAGCGCGCAACTTCGCTAGAGCCGCTGCGGTCTGACCGGATTCCATTATCGTCCGCGCGTTCGCAACGTTAAACGCATCCCAGACCTGCCAAGCTGATGGGGGAAATCGTCGTTTGGCCTCTGGTACCTGAAGCGACAGACGCTCCCATTCGCGGAGTGCTTCGGACCGATCGCCGAGCCGGAAAGCGCGATTAACTCGCTCGATGGCGAGTTGGAATTCGAGGCGGAAGTCCTCGGTCTCATAGGCTCGGCGGCTGGCACGCACTAGCGCGCTTGTTCCTTTTTCCGAACGGCCGGTAGCATCGTAGACTCGGATCAGACCAATCGTAGCGAAAAGGACCCGTTCGCAGAGGCCCGAGACCTCGGTGGCGTTTTCGGACGGCAAAGCCCCTACCCAGAGCTGTTCAGCCGTTTCGAATTCACCTCGATCGAACGAGACCAAGCCTAAAAGCACGGACGGCAGTGCAACCATGTAGGAATGTTCGGCGAAATTATCGCGTGCGATACGCAGTGCATCCTCCGCCACGCCCTTTGCTTCCTGCATTAGGCCGCGTGCAATATAACACATAGCAGCGATCGAGCGGGAATGCAGGCCGCCCCAATAAACGGCTATCTCGTCATAGATGCCCTTTGCCCGCCAGGTCAGCTTCTCGGCAAGCGCAAGATCACCGACCTGCAGAGCGAGGTAGCTGTGGATCGAGTCGAGATCGACTTGGCCGAAAGCAAATTGATCGAGTTCGCGACCTCTGAGATGCTCGATATGGGCGACGCCGCTGGCGATATCACCGCCATATGCACCGATCAGGGCTCGCATCAGGTGCAAACGGCCCTCGATGTCTAACCCTGTCTCGCGGGCGATAACCGACATGTGGCTCGTTTCGTCCGCAGCGAGCTCCTCGATGGTTCGAAGCGTTTGGTCCGCTTGGGGGAAACGCCGCATGTTGATGAAGCGCCATACCTGAAGGAACAATAGCAGGGGGCGCTTCTCACGCGCGTCGCGCGGTAGTTGCTGCATCCAACGGGAGAACACCTCGAAACGACCGTGGCTGAGATAGTCGTAGAGGCAATAGCTTTCGATCATCTCTGCCGCCCAATCGGGACGCTGCGCAAGAAAGGCGTGTCGCACGGCGTCCATGGGTGAGCCGTTCTTGATGAACCATCGGGCGGCGCGAGAATGCAGTTCGGCAAGATCGGGAACCGCCTCTGCATAAAGACGCCCCAGTAGGAATTCCTGGAACAGATGATGGTACTTGTACCATCGTTGCGATCCCGGCAGCCTGACCACAAAAAGCTGGACTTCTTCGAGGTATGACAAAACCTCACTGCCATCACTGCGCTCGGTGACAGCATCGCAGAGACTTGCATTGAGCGCATCAAGGATGGAGGTCATTGTCAGGAAGCGGTAAATCTTCTCTGGCAGGCCGAGGATCACCTCTTCGAGGAAGTATTCTGCAAAAGCGCGATGACTGCCGGTCGGCGGGGTGGCAGCAAACGCGCCCGGGATGCGACCGAGCACGAGCGAAGCCAGCCGGAGACCTGCTGCCCAGCCTTCAGTATAGACGTGCATCTGCCTGCTTTCCTCGGTGGTCAGCGATACACCTGACGCCGCCTGGAAAAAGGCCTCAGTCTCCATCTCGTCAAAAAAGAGCTCTTCCACCGATACTTCGAGAATCTCGCCGCTGACGCGCAGGCGACCGATCGGGATCGCAGGACGGTTGCGGCTCGCCAGAACGATGGTCAAATTGGGAATGCGGGCCGCGAAGATGCGATTGATCGTTTCGCCGCCGTCTCCCCGTTCAGCGAGATGATAATCATCAACGAACAGCGCAAGCGACACAGTGGCAGCGTGTCGCGCCAGCACGGCCACGAGGCGAGCCATGGCGTCCGCCTCGTCGCGGGCCGGCATAGTGACGCCTTGGCTGAAACTTGCCTCGACGGCGAGATTCAGGCCATCGGCAAACGCGAGCGGGTCGCGGTCAGCCTCGCTGGCGGAATACCAAAGAGTTTTCGCACCGGCATCGACCAGGGCCTCGTGCCACTGCCCAAGCAGTGTCGTCTTGCCGGAACCGGCGGGGGCATGCACGAGGCAGAGGCGATGTTGCTGGAGCAGGCGTGACAGTGTTGTCAGCCGGGGCCTGTTGATCACGCCGCGTGAGGCGGGCGGCGATATGTGAAGATTAATGGAGCCTGTTTGCTGCGACATCTGGCATCCGCGCGATGAGATCGGCGCGACGACGCATATCACTCTTTAAGGTGATGAGAAATTATCCTGCACCTCACCCGTCGGGGTCATGCAACGGTTTTTTGCGAGACGTAGCATCGCGAAAATCATCGCACGAGGGTCATGAGTTGCAACTCAGCGAGTACCTGAACTTCGACGCCACCGGCTTGTCCAAGCTTGTGGCTCAGCGGGAGATTACGCCCGACGAATTGCTCGATACCGCCCTCGCTGGCGTCAAGGCTGTTGATGGCAAGCTAAACGCCGTCGTTGCCATATTCGAGGAAGAGGCCCGCCGCTTCATCAAGGAGGAGCTTGCCGACGGCCCTTTCAAAGGCGTCCCATTTCTTCTGAAGGATCTGACTGCACACTATGGCGGCCAGCCAACCGGCGCCGGTTGGCCACCGCGTGCTGCTGTCAGGCCGGCTCAGGATGCCGAGCTCGTCCGCCGGTTCAAGAAGTCAGGGGTCGTAATCTTCGGTAAGACCTCTGTTCCCGAGCTTGCCATGGACTGGACGACGCGCTCGCGTGTGCATGGCGTGACCAACAATCCTTGGGACACGAATCGCACGGCAGGGACGTCGAGCGGCGGCACGGCGGCAGCTGTGGCGGCCGGCGTGGTGCCGATGGCTCATGGCAATGATGGCGGCGGTTCGATCCGGGTGCCTTCCTCAGTTTGCGGCTGCTTCGGCCTCAAGCCGACCAGGGGAAGGAATCCTGTCGCCCCCTCCGGCAGCACGTGGCAGGGCATGCTGGTCGAGCATGTGCTTTCCCGATCGGTGCGCGATAGCGCTGCTATGCTGGATGCGACGCAGGGTATCCAGCGCGGTCAGTTTTTCAACAGTCCGACTGGCGGCGATTTCACCAACGAGCTTGGTCGCGATCCAGGGAAACTCCGCATAGGCTTTTCGACCAGGGCGCCCTACGGCGCATCGACCCATCCCGACTGCGTGAAAGCGGTCGAAGACACGGTGAAGCTGCTTGAAGGCCTTGGGCACATCTGCGAGGGCCACGACATCGACTTGCCAGCGGATGGTTGGGCTGCCTTCGAGACGTTTATTTTAGCCGAGTATGCGACCGACATGCGGCTTGAGGAAGACGTGCTCGGACGCAAGCTGACGGCCGAAGACTTTCCGCCGATCCTGTGGGAGATGATCGAGGCAGGCAACAGCATTTCGGCGGTCGACGTCAATGTCGCGACGACACGGTTGCATGCGGTCGCCGCCGCGGCGACCTCGACATTCGACCACTATGACGTCTTCCTGTCGCCGACGCTCGCACAACCGCCGTTGAGGCATGAGGACTTTCCGCAGGCGACTACGATGCGCGCCCACTACCAATTCTACCTCTCCTGGATGCCCTTCACACACATCTTCAACGTCAACGGCTCCCCCGCGATGTCGGTGCCGCTCGTCTGGAATGCGGACGGGCTACCGATCGGCGTGCAGTTCGCAGCCGCGCCCGCTGCCGAAGGCCTGCTCTTTCGGCTGGCGTCGCAGCTTGAGGCGGCGAGACCCTGGCATGGTAGACGCCCGCCAGTGTCCGTCGCCTAAAGCATCACGTGCAGTCCAAACATATAATAAAGGGAACAACACGCATGAATCAGCACCATTTTCGTGGAGATAGCCACAAGCTTCTCGCTACAGCGGCATTTGTCACCGGCCTAAGCCTCTCCGTTGCCTCCGCCGCAGATCTGACGGTCGCTCGGGGCGTCGATGCTGACAGCCTCGACCCTGATAAAACCAGCACGACCCAGTCGCTGCAAATGACCAACTTGATCTTCGACACGATGCTGACCATGGACAAGGATGGCTCGATACATCCAGGCCTCGCCAGCGAATGGACCGTGTCGGAGGACGGCAAAACCTACTCCTTCACCATCCGTGATGGTCTAAAGTGCCACGACGGCAGCACTTTCGACGCCGCCGCTGCGAAGGCCCGAGTCGATCGCGCGATCGATCCAGCCACTGTCAATCCAGACCGGTCGCTTTGGGGCCCGATTACAGGCAGCAGCGTGGAGGGCAAGGTGCTCAAGGTTTCGATGTCGGAGCCCTACAGTCCGTTCCTGTCGTTCCTAACTGGCATCCAGGCGGGCTTCATCTGCCCATCCTCATTTGCCACGGCAGACTTCAAGCCAATCGGAACCGGCCCGTTCAAATTCGTCAGCTGGACACGCAACGACAGCCTCCAGCTTCAAGCCAATGATGACTACAAGAATTTCAATCCGCTGATCGAAAATCCTGGCAGGCCGCACATCGACAAGCTGACATTCAAGGTCATCCCGGAAGCAGTTGCTCGTATGGCGGCACTGCGTTCGGGCGAGACTGATCTCGTTGAGCCTTCGCTTGAGGAAACGGCCGATCTGACCAGCGACAGCAATTTCAAAGTCTATGCCGCCGAGCTTTCTGGGCAACAGGTGCTGGCGGCCTTCTCCTGGAAGATCAAGCCGCTGGACAAACCGGAAATTCGAAATGCAATCGGCATGGCGTTGAACCGCGATGCCTATGCGAACATCGCCTTCGAAGGCCTGGTGCATACTTCCGACTGCCCGGTTGCACCGAACCTGTTCTCGACGGATGAGAAGCTATGCGCCTCATGGGGTGCGAAATACGATCCTGACGGCGCCAAGGCGATCATGGAAGCAGCGGGCTACACAGCCGACAAGCCGCTGAAGATCAAGCTGTTGGCTCACAAGCTGTCGGGCTGGGATCAGATGCACCAGATCATGCAGCAGGATTTGGCTGCGATCAACGTCCAGGCGGAGATAGAAACGCGCGAGGTCGCAGCCCACTTCGATCATATGTCAAGCCAGAACGAGCTTACCGATGGAGAGCCGTTTGTTTGGACCATGGGCATGTCGGGCGTCGATCCTGACTACCTCAAATTCCTCTTGAAGCGTCCGGGTTTCGTCAATATGGGCCTGAATGAACAGATCGACACTATGGTCGATGAGCAGCGCAGGCTATCGGGTGACGCTCGCGCCGCTAAGATTCACGACATCGAGAAGTACTTGCTCGAGAATGCCTATACTCTCCCGCTGCTGTCGCCAGGCTGGAACTGGCTTATGGCATCAAGCGCCAAAGTCGAAGGCTTCAAGCTGGGGTTCATGGTATCACTCTTGTTCAATGACGTGACGCTGAAACAGTGAAGTTTAGCGCCGCCCTGTCGCACTTGTGCAGGGCGGCGCATTGATTGGACGGGTTTTGATGTTGTTTCTCATCTCAAAACGAGTTCTTGTCGCCTTCGCCACAGTAGTTGTGGTGATTGTGCTTTCCGGCATCCTCATTCATGTTGTTCCAGGTGATCCTGTAACCGCCATGATGGCGCAGTCCGTTTCCGCGACGCCTGAATTGATGGCCGACATGCGTGCCCGCCTCGGCCTCGACCTGCCGGTCTGGCAGCAGGTGCTGCTCTATCTCGTGCATGTCTTACAGGGCGACCTCGGCACGACCATCCGCGGCAACGAGCCTGTCTTGAAGCTGCTCTTGCAACGTCTGCCCAACACTTTCGCACTTGCGGTATCGGGCCTCTCCCTGGCGCTCGCAATCGGAATCCCGCTTGGTTTTCTGGCGGCCATCAACCGGGGCCGGCTCGCCGACACGGCCGTCATGTTCATCGCCGTGCTTGGAGTGTCGATCCCGGCCTTTTGGCTCGGCCTCATCATGATCCAAGTCTTCGCGCTGAAACTCGACTGGCTGCCTGTTGCCGGATCGAGCTGGCGCAACATCATCCTGCCTGCCCTGACGCTCGGCCTGACCTATTGCGCGCTCGTCGCCCGAATGACGCGCTCGGCGCTTATCGAGGTGCTGTCCGAGGACTATATTCGCACCGCCCGTGCCAAAGGCTTGCGTGAATACGAAGTGTTGCTCGTACATGCGCTGAGACCCGCGCTGATCAGCATCGTGACCGTGGTCGGCCTTGTCTTCGCCTATCTGCTGGGCGGTCAGGTCATCATCGAGAATGTCTTCTCCTGGAACGGCATAGGCCGTCTGGCGGTCCAGGCCATGCTTGAACGGGATTATCCGATGATCCAGGGCTTCATCGTTGTCTTTGCCACTTCCGTGGTCATCGTCGCGATGCTGATCGACGTTATCTATGGTTTCCTTGATCCTCGCATGAGGCAAAGATGACCATCGCGACGGAGATTTCCGCGTCGCGTCGGCGCTTGCCGTTCAGCGTCATTCTTGGACTCGGCCTCGCAGCCATTATCATCGCCGCCTCGCTGCTGTCCCATTATCTGGCGCCGTTCGATCCGACGCGGATGGCAGCCGGGCCGCGACTTGCCGCACCCTCAGCCGTACACCTGTTCGGAACGGATGAATTCGGCCGTGACCTTTTCAGTCGGGTGCTGATCGGGAGCCGTCTGTCCCTCGGCATCGGGCTCATTGCTGTTGTCAGTGGCCTTGTGATTGGTGGGCTGATGGGGCTTATCGCAGCCTTTTCCGGCAGAGCCATCGAGGCGGTCCTGCTGCGTCTCATCGACGTGCTTTACTCTTTCCCGGATACGCTTATTGCGCTGGCGCTCGTCGCTTTCCTGGGGCCTGGCATCGAGAACGCCACGCTGGCCATCGCAATCAGCCTCGTTCCCTTCTACGCCCGGGTCACATACGGGCTCGCGGCGGCGGAAAGAAGCAAACCCTATATCGAGGCGGCAAGGCTTTCAGGCATCCGTTCCAGCCGGCTGGTTCGGGTGCATGTCATGCCGAATATCGGCCAAAGTCTGATCGTCATGGGAACGCTTGGTTTCTCTTCGGCCATCCTGTCGGCAGCTGGTCTGTCTTTCCTCGGGCTCGGCGTACAGCCGCCGTCGCCCGAATGGGGTGCGATCCTCGCTTCGGGCCGCAACTACATCACCAAGGCGCCGTGGATCCTGATCTTCCCTGGCGTTGCCATTTGCCTGACCGTGCTTTCCTTCAACCTGATCGGTGACAGCTTGCGCGACCTCGTTGATCCCCGTCGGAAGGTCCGGTCTTGAGCACACCCTACCTCAGCATCCGGGAGCTCTCCGTCAGCTTCCCGGCCAGAACGGGCACCCTTCACGCGGTCGACAACATCAGCTTTGAACTCGCTCGTGGCGAAATTCTCGCTCTCGTCGGCGAGTCCGGCAGCGGCAAGAGCATGACCTCGCTCGCCATCATGAAGCTGCTTCCCGAAGCGGCGCAAATGAGCGGCCGCATCCAGATCGAGGGGCAGGATATCTCGGCGTTCGGCCGCCGGCAGATGGAGGACGTGCGCGGCGCCAAGGTTGGAATGATCTTTCAGGAGCCGATGACCTCGCTCAACCCGGTGCTGACGATCGAGCGGCAAATGACCGAGGGCTTGGTCCGCCACAGCAAAATCGCGCGGCGCGCGGCGCTCGCGACAGCACGAACCTGCCTGGAGGACGTCGGTATTTCCGAACCTGATCGCGTGCTCGGGCAGTATCCGCATCAGCTTTCGGGCGGCATGCGCCAGCGTGTCATGATTGCTGCAGCGCTGGCGTTGCGACCAGGTATCCTGATCGCCGACGAGCCGACCACCGCGCTCGATGTCACCGTGCAATCGCAGGTGCTCGATCTTCTGGTTGACCTCAAGACACGCTCAGGTTCCGGCATCCTTCTGATTACCCACGATATCGGCGTCGTCGCCGAAACTGCCGACCGCGTTGCCGTCATGCGCGGCGGACGCATGCTGGAAACAGGAACGGTCGACGAGGTGCTCCGCTCGCCGCAACACGAGTACACCAAGGCGCTGCTTGCCTCACACCTGACAGTGAAAAAGGGTTTGAAGCAGCACGAAGCGGAATTTGCAGGGGCCAGGTCTTGATGTCTGACCCTGTGTTGAAGGTCGAGGGTCTGCGGAAGTCCTTCACAGCAAATCGGCGAACCGTGCATGCACTGAATGGCGTCTCCCTGGCGCTTGAACGGGGCGAGACACTTGGGATCATTGGCGAAAGCGGGTCGGGCAAGTCCACGCTCGGGCGTATCGCAGTCGGTCTAGACGTGCCGACCGCCGGCGAATTGCATGTCGAAGGCGAGCGTATCGACATGTTGTCATCGTCGGTCCGCCGCGAGAAACTGCGGCGATGCCAGATGATCTTTCAGGATCCATATTCCTCCCTTAATCCACGACTGACTGTCGGCCGGCAGATCGGCGAGGGTTTGTTTGCGCGCGGCGAAGCCGACTGGCGGGCGATCGATAAGACGGTTGCCGACCTGCTCGACCGCGTCGGGCTGAAGCGAGAGTTCGCGCAACGCTACCCGCACGAATTCTCTGGTGGTCAGCGGCAGCGCATCGCAATTGCGAGGGCGCTCGCACCCAATCCGCAGATCGTGGTCGCGGATGAGCCGGTTTCTGCGCTCGATGTCAGCATCCAGGCGCAAATCCTCGATCTTCTCGCAAACCTGAAGAAGGACGGCGATCTTTCCTACCTCTTCATTTCCCATGACATGGCCGTCGTTGCACGCCTTTGCGACCGCATCGCCGTCATGCATCGCGGACGGCTCGTGGAGTGCGGACCGGCCAGAGCCGTCGTCGAGAACCCGCAACATCCCTACACGCGAAACCTGCTGGACGCCGTTCCGCGCTTTGGACGACGGCGGACCGGGCAAAAACCGGTCGCCGTACGGTTGCCGCAACATGATGACGACGATACCTTCCTGACCGTGGCGCAAGGGCACACGGTGCTTCAAGCGACCGGCTTCTGACAGCGCTCTCGATTTTGAAGCGGCCAAGTTGGATTTTGATGGCGCGGAGCTTTCCTGTCGCCTTGTAGATCATCGAAGCGTTCGTACGACGAAGTGACTGCGCCCAGCTTTGCCGCCACGCTGCTTTCAGAGAGCCCGAAGGAAGGCGGGCACCCCAGCGAAGCGCAGCGCCTCATGATGCTCTTTGAGGCCTGCCTGCTCGGGCAAGCCGCGTATTGCACCCGCGACCGGGTTCTCGCCTATGCGAAAGCCCGATGCCTTCAATTCATCACCATTCTGATGCGCTGCTTCACGCGGTTCGCTAAGCCGCGCATTTGCTTTGGCTGTCAGCTTGTGGAAGCTGGAACCAGGCCGTTTAAGGGGATCAACGGGAACTTGGCGATGACAACTGACCAACAGATCGCGGAGTATATTGCCGGGCAACCCGAGACGAGGCGCAGCGATTTATACGTCCTGGACCGCCGCATCCGCGAGATCTCACCTCACGCGAGGCTGTGGTTCCTCGATGGTAAAGACAAGCATGGAAAAACCGTTTCCAACCCCAGCATCGGCTACGGATTGAACCCGATCCGTTACGCCAATGGGAAGATGCGTGATTTTTACTCTGTCGGTCTCAGCGCCAACACTGGCGGTATATCGGTCTATGTCATGGGACTTAAAGACAAGAAAATCCTCTCTGAGACCTTCGGGGAGAGGCTCGGGAAAGCGAGCATCAGCGGCTACTGCATCAGGTTCAAGACGTTAGCCGACATAGATGTCGATGTGCTCGATGAGGTGTTCCGCTTTGGGCTTGCGGCGCGGGCGTAACAAGAGGCGATCGCTACCCGATTGTGGTCTTGCCCCCTCTTTTTCGAGACTGCCTCCGGTGCTCCTTTATCTTGACATCTCTTGTCTCAATCTGGCGGCAGATCGGACAGCGTCGACCGGCTTTGCCTTTTGACTGCGGCGTATGACGTGCCCAGGGCTGCCGCCATGACCATGCCTACGCCGAGCATCTGCCTCGCCGTGAGGACTTCGTTCAGCATGACAAAGCCGGCAAGCACGCCGAATGCCGGTTCGAGGCTCATCATCACAGCAAAGGTCCGCGCCGGCAGACGCGGCATGGCGTAGAATTCGAGGCTGATCGGGATCACCGCCGAAAACAGCGCCACCAGGAGCGCCCATGGCAGAATGGAGGGCGCGAGAAGGGAGAAGCCGGCCTCGGCGATACCAAAGGGCAAAATCAGAAATGCCGCAAACAGCACGGTGACGGGTGCAGCCACCGCGCCGAACCGTGCTGTCACCGCGTGGCCCAGAACGATGTGGAGGCCCCATCCAGCGGCCGCCGCGAAGGCCCAGAGAACGCCAGCCGCGTCGAGTGCTGCCATCGTTCCGTTCGGAGCGACCAGCATCCAGACACCCCCTGCCGCAAGGGCTGCCCAGAAAAGATCGATGAAACGTCGCGAGCCGAGCACCGCCACGGCGAGGGGGCCAAGGAACTGGATCGCGATGGCTGCACCCAGCGGCAATCGCTCGACGGCCAGGTAGAAGAACTGAATGGTGCAGCCCAGAGTGATGCCGAGAGCAAGAAGCGGCCAGATCTTCTCGCCCGTCGGCCACGCGCGCCATGGCCGAAACATGCCAAGCATCAGGATGGCGCCGAGCGCGAGCCTGAGCGCTGCGGTGCCCTCGGCACCGATCAAGGGGAAAAGCCCTTTGGCCGCTGCCGCGCCCACCTGGAAGGAGGCGGTAGAGCCCAGCACCGCGCCAAGGGGCAGAGCGGTACCCCACGGCAATGCAGCCCGATCCGGCGGTGTCACGCTACCATCAACTCCGCCACACTTCAGTCCTTCGGCGAACAGCACCTCGCGCAAGGCTGGATGCTTTTCGACCTCTGCCGTGAACGCCTTGAGCGTCACGAGAAACGAAACGGCGGCTGCAAACGCCTGGCGCATCGTCACGCTTCATGGGTGCGCCGTTCGTTCTGCTGAGATACGCCGCCTGATACAAGGTGGGCCAGGGGTTGATCAATCCGTCCGACGGGGATCGATGATGGCAATGCCGTCAGGCGCGCTTGTTCCCATCGCCGTCAAGGCGGGAATGGCGCCTGACAGCGACAGTGTCTCGCCCAGGAGCCGGTCTGGACGCAGCGTGCCCGCCAGGATCATTTCCAGCATCGCGTCGTAGCGCCAGGCCTGCATACCGTGGCTCCCATAGATTTCAAGCTCGTGGGCGATGACCTGCGCCATCGGGATCTCAGGTCGGGCCGCCGCGCCGAGCATCAGCCCGACCTGGACGTGCCGGCCGCGGCGCCTCAGGTTCGCGATGGAATTGAAGCAGGTCTCGGGATGGCCGAGTGCGTCGATCGACAGATGGGCGCCGCCGGTCGTGACCTCGCGAACAGCTTCGACGACCGAGAATACCTCCCGGCTGTTGACGGTCGCGCAGGCGCCAAGGCTTCGGGCGAGCGCAAGCTTCGACTCGGCGATGTCGACCGCCACGACCCTGGCGCCGAGCGCCGAGGCGATCATGATCGCGGAAAGCCCTACGCCGCCTGCGCCGTGGACGGCGACCCACTCGCCACCCTTCACCCGACCCTGATCCACCACAGCCCGGAAGGAGGTGGCGAAGCGGCAGCCGAGGCTCGCCGCGGTGGCGAACGACATGCTTTCGGGCAGGCGGACGAGATTATGGTCGGCCCGGTCGATCGCAACCAGTTCGGCGAACGATCCCCAATGCGTGAAGCCGGGCTGGAACTGCTTCTCGCAGACCTGCTGGTGGCCGGCATGGCATTCGCCACAATGGCCGCATGCCGCGATGAAGGGCACGGTGACGCGCTCGCCGACGCGGAAGCGCCGCACTTCCGATCCCACGGCCGCCACCGTGCCCGCGAGCTCGTGGCCCGGCACATGGGGCAATCGGATGTCGGGATCGTGCCCCATCCATCCATGCCAGTCGCTGCGGCACAAGCCTGTCGCGACCACGGCGATGACCACGCCGTCAGGCGTAGGCACCGGATCGGGCACGTCCCGGATTTCGGGAGCCTTGCCGAACGCTTCGAAGAGCATGGCTTTCATGAGTGTCGCTTCCGCCCGCGGTCGGTGATGCGTTAAGATCAAAGGGCAGGGGCAAGAGCAAGTGCGCCGGCGGGCGCACCTGCCGGCCCACAGACGAAATCCCGCGTGGTCAGGCGGCTGCCGGCTTCGGGAAGCGCTGAAGGCCCAGAATATTCAGGATCAGTCGCGTGATGGTGAGAGCCGTGGTGTGGGTGACGTCTTTCGCCGGCTGAAACTCGGTGAACACGATGCCGGCCAGCCTGTTGTTTCTGGCGAGGTGGTTGAGCAGGATCGACGTTTGAACAAAGGTCAGGCCGCCCGGTTCGGGAACACCGACGCCTGGCGCAATCGACGGGTCCATGCCGTCGCAATCCAGCACCACAACCCAGCGCCGCGACAAATCAAGGGATTCGGCGACGGACTTCGCACCGTCCTCGTGAACATCCCAGGCCGTCACGATCCTGTTGCCGGCGCTCAACGCAGCTTCCACCTCGCTGCGCCGCGCACTGCCGATCGAGCGGGTGCCGACATGAACGAGGTCTCCTACGCAGGAGAAGTCGCGGATGCGGCGCATCGGGCTGGAAAAGCCGTCACGCCGGCCATTGATCTCGTCCCGAAAATCAATGTGGGCGTCGATCTGCAGGACATGGATGCTCTCGACGTCCTGGAAGGGCGCGACCAGCATGGGCGGCACCGAATCCATGCCGCCCATGACGATCGGCACCACGCAGTTCTTCACCAGCGGGGCGATGGTATCGATCGTATCCTGGACGATCCCGTCAGGATTTCGGACGCTGCCGACGACATTGCCGAGATCCGTCACGTTCGGGCGGCCATCCTCGAATTGCGGCTCTCCGATATCGAAGTTCCAATGCGTCATGAAGCGTGTGTAGGCACGATCATGCGAGGTCTGCCGAACCCCGTCCGCCGCACCGGCGGCAGCCGAAAGCTCCCATGCTTCGTAGGGGGGGCCAAAAGGCACACCCAAAAAGGCGTAAGGCGTCTTGACGCTTGCCGGATCGGCGCTGCTCTCCGCGCCGAGAAACGTGATCGATGAAGAGGTGAGCAAAGCCGTTACTCCAGGGACTATTCGAGGATACGACGCAGAAAGGTCCGCGTCCGTTCATGAGCCGGGTTGACCAGGACGTTGCCTGGCTTGCCCTGCTCGACCACGACCCCGCCGTCCATGAACATCACCCGGTCAGCGACGCTGCGGGCGAAACTGATCTCGTGGGTCACCACGATCATCGACATCGCATGGGAGTTTGCCAGGGCCCGCATCACGTCGAGAACCTCGCCGACGAGTTCGGGATCGAGCGCCGAGGTCGGCTCGTCGAAAAGCATGACGGACGGCTCCATCGCGAGCGCCCGTGCGATCGCCACGCGCTGCTGCTGTCCGCCGGACAGGGCCGCAGGATAGGTGTCCAGCTTTTCGGCCAGGCCGACCTGTCCCATCAGCCTTTCCGCCCGCGCGGAGGCTTCCGCCTTGGAAAGACGCAGCACCCGGCGCGGGGCTTCCATGATGTTCTCACGCGCCGTCAGGTGAGGGAACAGGTTGAAGCGCTGGAAGACCATTCCCATGGCCGCGCGCTGCTTCTGGATTTCGCGCGCGGAGAGTTCGTGGAAGCGTGTCCCCACCAACCTGTAGCCGACCGGAACGCCATGCAGCTCGATCATGCCGCCATCCGGTCGCTCCAGATGGTTGATGCAGCGAAGCAGCGTGCTCTTGCCCGATCCCGAGGGCCCGAGGATGCAGAGCACCTCGCCTTTGGCCAGATCGAGGTCCACACCTTTCAGCACCTCCAGCGGACCGAAGGACTTGCGGACGCCGCGCGCGCGGATCGGAGCCGCGATTTCGCCACTCATGTTCGCACCACCGATTTTGCATAGTGCTTTTCGATGGCAGCCTGCACAAACATCAGGATCGTGCTGACGATCAGATACCAGAGGCTCGCGACGAGCAGCATCGGAATGACCTCGAACGTGCGCGAGGAGATGAGCTGGGTTGCGTAGAGCAGCTCCGGTAGTGCGATGACGCTGACGAGCGACGTGTATTTCAGCATCGAAAGGGTTTCATTTCCGGTCGGCGGTATGATGACCCGCATCGCCTGCGGCAGCACGATGCGCCGGAAGGTGTCCCATGACGACATGCCGAGCGCCCGCGATGCCTCGCGCTGACCGAAGTCCACGGAGTTCAGGCCCGACCGCACGATCTCGGCCATGTAGGCGCCTTCGTTCATGGTCATGGCGATGATCGCCGCGCTGACGGCGGTGATCACGCTGTTCGTGCTGAATTCCGCTATCGGCGGCAGGAAGGGGATGCCGAAGCTGAGCTTCGGGTAGAGTGCGGCGAGATTGTACCAGAAGATGATCTGCACGAGCAGCGGTATCGCCCGGAAGAGCCAGATATAGGCCTTTGCCACGTTCGACAGGACAGGGTTTCCGCTGGCCGCGGAAACCGCGACGACGACGCCCAGAAGCAGCGCGAGGGTCATCGAGACCCCCGTCAGCATCAAGGTCGTAAGCAGACCGGCCATCACCTGGGCAGAAAAAAAGTAGGTCGCGACGACCGGCCAGCCGAAACCGGGATTGGTCAGGATGGACTGGACGGCAGCGGCCAGCAGCAGAAGAACCGCTGCCGCCGCGACCCAGGTCCACGGCCGCTTGCGCGGAAGCAGCTCTGCCGAGGCAAGCTGCTCGTCCGTGAGAACGGACGAGCGCATCTTGTGATCGCCGGTGCCTGCCATCACTGGCTGTCTGCACCGCCGTTGATGACAGCCTTGGTGATGTAGGACTGCTTGACGAAGCCGTTCTTTTCCATGATCGCGCCATAGGTCCCGTCGGCGATCATGCCGTCGAGCGCTTCCACGATGAGCGCCGCGAGCGGCGATCCCTTGGCCACGGCGATGCCGCACGGTCCAAAATTGAAGGGGTCGCCGACCATCTTGAAGCGATCGGGGTTCTGTTGGCCGAGCATGCCGGCCATGACGAGGTCGGTGAGCGCGACGTCGGTGCGGCTGCTGCTGAGCGCGGTGATCTGCGCGCCGGTGTCGGGGTAAAGCTGAACGTCGACCGCCGGCTTGCCCTCAGCCACGCATTTTTCCGACTGCTTGGTCGCGGAGATCCCTTCCATGGCGCCACGAAGCGCGGAAGCGCTGAGGCCGCACAGGTCGTCGAGCGCTGCGACCTTCTTGTCGCTGCTGGCTGCCTGCAGCATGGCGGAGCCACCGAAGATATGATCGACGAAATCGACCTTCTTCTGGCGTACCGGCGTGTCGAGCATGTCCGACATGATGATGTTGATGCGATTGGCTTCCAGGCTCGGGATCAGGGAATCGAAGCCAAGGTTGCGCACCTCGAGCTTGAGACCGAGGCGCTTGGCGATCTCGGCGGCCATCTCGGGCTCGACGCCGATATGCTCATCCGTGGTTCCCTCCTTGATGCTCGTCCACGGCATGCCGATGCTCGCGGTCGTTCCCAGCACCAGGACACCCGAATCCTTGATGTCCTGCGGCAGCTTCTCGTTAGGCTGGGCCGTGGCGCCCGCAAGCGAAACGCCTGCTAGAGCGACGGCCAGGGACAAAATGGCGGCAAGCTTTCTCATGGTTCTCTCCTCTGGTTGACAGCATGCCGACTTGTTCATGTCGGCCTTGCGGATTTTAGCCGGTGTACCCGGGTTGCCGCGGTGGAAGCGCTAGTTCAGGCGGATAAGGGGCTGATGAGCGCAGCGGAAGGAGCCGCCGGCCATGCATGGCACACGATAGGGAATCCGGATCACCTCGAAGGCGCGCGCTTTCAGCGCGTCGGCGACCGGATCGAGCGCTTCCTCCGACGGCACCACGATCGTCCGATCGTCAAGCACGAGATTGTTGCAGCCCATGTGCCCCTTCGCCAGGGACTTTGAAACGGCGAAGACGTCCCAGTCCTTCATGAATGCCGGCAGCCCTTCGGGAAGCGCTTCCATGCAGGCCACGGCCACGCCCTCTCGCGGCGTCATCAGGACGCAGTCGAGGTGGGGGAACATCGGATCGATCTTCACGGTCTGGACCCGGTAGTCGGAGCCGAGCATGTGCTGCAGCCAGCGTGCCCCTTCCGGGTTGCTGCACCCACCCGAATTTCCAACGAGGATATCCTTGCCGAGCACAAAGACGTCGCCGCCCTCCAGGTATCCCCAACCGGGGCCTTCATTGTAATCGTCCGCGCCGCCGTCGGGCTGCGAGAAATAGCGTGCGCCGCGGTCCATCGTGGAGGCAAGGATTTCCCGGATCGCGAAGCGCTGCCGGCGGTGGAAGAAGCTGCGCGGTGCAAGCTCGATCACGTTGTTGCCGATGGTAACGAACGGATCACGCATCCAGGGTGTCGCGACGCCGTGATCCTGCCCGCGCGGAAATTTCCGGTTGTTTTCGCTGATCTTGCCTGCCACCTGAACCCGTATTCCATGGCTTTCAAGCAGGCTGATGGCGCCTTTAATCTGGCTGCTGAACTCGGCAAACAGCTCGGGCGAGGCGTCCTTCACGTCGCGGCCTTGGTTGGCCGCCCAGAACTCGCCGAACTCGCCCTGCGCCCGAAGCTTCACGTCGCTGAGGAAGACGGGGAGAACCCAGGTATCGGGCGAGCCGTAGACGCACTCCTTCAGCGGCGCCCATTCTGACTCGACGAAAATCTGGTCCTGCCCGGAAGTCTCGGTCGTCGGGTTGCTTTCCGTCATGCGCTTTTCCTCATCACAGAGCCGGCAAATTTGACCGTTCCGGAAGGGAGCAAAAGCTCATTTCGCGCAATCATACTTGCATGAAGTGGAAGCATCATTGGTTGCCAAGCCTTGCGAGCAGTTGCGGCAACCGCTCAACGCTTGCGGAAACAGTCCAGCATGGCGCGGATGGCACGCCGCTTGGAGGCGTCGCGGCGATAAACAAAATGGAACTGCACATCGATCGGGGTGTATGGGGTCTTGATCTCCACCAGCTGGTCCGCGCCGGCCGCGTGCACCAGATGCGAGGGAAGCAGGGTACAGCCGACGCCCGCGAGAACCGTTGCCAGGATCGATTCGAGCGTGCTTCCGCGCGCGACGACCTGCAGCGGATATTCGCGCTCGAAACGGTCGAAGACATCCGTGCGGTAATCCCGCGAGATGTAGGGAATCTTCGAGCCGGGCGCGTGCCTGCTTCCGTCCGCCAGTTCCATCGCGAGATCGAAGTAGGGCGAGCGGCGGGAAACATAGAGCTGGTGATATTCAAAGAAGGCAGGCTCGTAGACGAGTTGTTCGAGACCTTCCGGCTGACCAGTGATGCCCAGGTCGAGCTTGCTGTCGCGGACCCTCATGTCGATCAATGAAACGGTGTGCATGCTGACATTGATCTGGATGCTGGGGAACAACCGGTGCATGCGCGCCAGAGCCGGAACGATCCCCGCGTCGGAATTGGTGATGACGCTGTCGATCGTGCCCAGCATGAGCGTGCCGCCGATGGAATGGCGCGTGTTTTCCACAATCTCTTCGAAGGATTGCAGGCCCGAAAGCAAGTCGATGGCGGCCCGATGGACGTCCTCGCCCTGCGGCGTGAGCGCGAAGCCGGAACGGCCGCGGCGGCAGAGTTCGAGGCCCAGCCTGGTTTCGAGCGCCGTGATGTCGCGGCTGACGCTGGAAAGGCTCGCGCCGAGCCGATAGGCAGCGGAGGAAAGCCCGCCATGCTCCACGACGGAAAGAAACGTGCGCAGCTGGCGCATATCGTAGTTGGAGGTCAGGAAACGGGACATCAGGAATGTTCACTTGCACCGGCTGCAAGTGAGCTAATCATCGTCGTCATTCCTGCGCAACCGCGCTCTGGATTAGGCTGTCGCGCCGCCGGCTTCGCGGCATATGCAATCGAGAGTGGCGGAGGACAGTTGTGGCAGGCATGAAGATCGATACCTCGCGCATGCTCTCGGACCTCGATGCCCTTCGCGCCATCGGGGCCGTGCAGACCGGCGTGGTCCGGCAGGCCTATTCCGAAGCCGATTGTCTGGCGCGCTCCTGGCTGGTTCAGCGCATGGAAGCGGCGGGCCTGGAGGTGTCGGTCGATGCGGTGGGCAATGTCTTCGGTCTCCCGCAGGGAAAGGGCGATTGCATTCTGGTCGGCTCCCATTCGGACACCCAGCCCGAAGGCGGCTGGCTCGACGGCGCCTATGGCGTGATCGTCGGGCTTGAGATCGCCCGCGCCAGCCTGGAGCAGGGCGGCCCGCGTGTCGCGTGTGTGTCCTTTCAGGATGAGGAGGGCCGCTTCTCGGCATTGACCGGCAGCCGGGTCTGGACGGGCCGCCTTTCGATGGAGGAGGCGGATCGCCTTCAGGATGGAACAGGCGTCCGGCTCGGGGATGCGAGGATGAAACGAGCGTGCCTTCCCGCCGTGCGATCGGTTTCTGTAAGCCGGTTTCGCGCGTTTCTCGAAATCCACATCGAGCAGGGGCCGGTGCTGGCTGCAAAGGGCGAATCGATCGGCGTGGTGGAGAGCATCGTCGGCATTCGCACGGAGCGGATGTGCTTCGTGGGCGAGCAGAACCACGCCGGTACCACGCCGATGCATCTGCGCCGTGACGCTTTTCAGGGGTTGAACCGGTTCATCACGCTCGTCAACGACAGGCTGGCCGAGATCGCCACGCCTGCAACCGTCTGGACTGTCGGCCGCGTCGATCTTCGCCCCAATGCCAGTTCGATCATCCCGGGGCACGCGGACTTCACGATGCAATGGCGTGACGCGGAAACAGTACGGCTCGACGAGATGAAGGACCTCATTTACGCCACTGCGCGCGAAACGGCCGAAACGAACGGGCTGGAATGGCGCCATTTCGGTTGTGACGCGATTGCGCCAACCCGCTCGACTCCAGCCCTGATCGAAGCACTCGCAGACGCTGCAGAGCATCTTGCATTCGGCCGCTGGCGGCGGATGTCATCGGGCGCTCTTCACGATGCGGCGAATGTCGCGAGCCTCATGCCTGCAGCCATGCTTTTCGTGCCGTCAAAGGGCGGCATCAGTCACAGCTTCGCAGAGGACACGGACAGAAAGGAATTGGAACTCGGTGCCGAGGTGTTAAGCGAAGCGATCTCACGGATAGCAGGACAATCGCGAACGACCCGTACGGCGACTTAGTCGATTTCTCTACGGTGCAGGGCCAGCCACGCCTTTAATCGCGGCTGACTGCTCCCAGCTCCCGGAGGGCCTTTCCAAGCGTTTTTGCAACGTTGCTTCGATCGGAGGCCCCCTACGCTCGAATGCAAGTTCAACATGTGCTGAGAACGCCCGAATGCCCGGGAGGCGGATACAGGCAACGCTCCTAATGGCACGACGCGTTCCGATCCGCTCAGTCGTCGCGGCGGCTATCGGCTCACGCGCGCTCTTCCCAGAGCTTCGCGAGCTCGACGATCGTCCGCACGGCGCTCTCCATGTCTTGGCAGCTGACAAATTCCAGCGGCGAGTGGAAGGCGTGACCGCCGGCAAAGATGTTGGCGCAAGGCAGTCCCATGAAGGACAGGCGCGAACCATCGGTGCCGCCCCGGATGCTGCCGCGCTTCGGTGTCAACCCGGCGCGGCGGATCGCCTCCATCGCGTGGTCGACGACCTCGGGGTGACGGTCAAGCACGACCTTCATGTTGCGGTATTGCTCCTTGACCGTGAAGGTATGGCTTGAACCCGGATAGTTCTTCATCGCCTCGACCGTGATCTCCTTCAGCAGCGCTTCCTTCTGCTTCAGGCCTTCCTCGGTGAAGTCGCGGATGATGAAACTCAGGCCGGCCTCCTCCATCTTGGCCGTGACGCTGATCGGATGGATGAACCCGTCACGATCCCTCGTGGTCTCGGGAGCCAGGTTGGGCGGCAGGCGTTCGATGATGGCGCCGGCGATCTTGACCGCGTTCTCCATCCTGCCGAAAGCGAAACCCGGATGGATCGCCACGCCCTTGATCGCGATCTCGACACCGTCGGCCGAGAACGTCTCGTCCTCGATCCTGCCGGCAGTCGAGCCGTCCATCGTATAGCCGAAATCGGCGCCGAGCTTGGCGAGATCGACATGATCGACCCCGCGGCCGATCTCCTCGTCAGGCGTGAAGAGGATTCGGATCGCGCCGTGCTTCACGTCCGGGTTTCGCTTGAGGTACTCGGCCGCCGCCATGATCTCGGCGATGCCGGCCTTGTCATCGGCCCCAAGCAGCGTTGTGCCGTCCGTGGTGATGATGTCGTGGCCGACGAGATCGGCGAGAACAGGGTGGTCTGCCTGCCGGATGATCCGGGCCGGATCGCCCGACAGCGGAATGTCGCCTCCCCCGTAGCTGCGGACGATCCGCGGCTTGACGTTCGTGCCTGAAAAATCCGGCGCGGTGTCCATATGCGCGCAGAAGCAGATCACGGGCACATCGTTCTTCGGGCTGTTCGACGGGATGGTGGCGTAAACATGTCCGTGCTCGTCCAGATGCGCGTCAAACAAGCCGATGACGAGAAGTTCCTCGACCAAAAGGCGGCCGAGTACCTTCTGCTTTTCGGTTGATGGCTGCGTGGCAGAGGCCGCATCGGACTGAGTGTCGATCACGACATAGCGCAAGAAACGGTCGGCAGCGCTTTCAAGCACGGGGCAGGCTCCCTATCCAGACGAGGAAGATGGCTTGTAGCGCGGTAATCCCACAACGGGAATGGATCGCCGAAATCCCCAGCATGGGCGCGAAAGGCAGCATGATGTTGTCGCTGCCGTCTGGTGCCCGGTTCCAGGAGGGACGGGGTTGGAATCGGGATCAGTCGTCGACACATGCGCCAGCGTCTCTTCCGCAGCCTTTCGTTTTTCTTCAGGTGCCGCTAGCACTGCTTCGCTGCGAACGAGGGAGGCGGCGATTTCCATGTTCCTGTCGGTCCGCCATTCGGCAATCGTGGAGCTCGCCAAGGCACAGGGCCGGGTGCTGGTAGAGGAACTGACCCAGAGGTTCGGCGTCACGCCGCAAACCATCCGCAAGGACCTCAACGATCTCTGCGACGCACGCCTGCTGACCCGCATCCACGGGGGCGCCTTGTTTCCGTCCGGTGTTGCCAACATGGAATACGAGGCGAGGCGCACGATCGCGTCCGCCGAGAAGGAAGCGATCGGGAAAGCGGCGGCGGCCCGCATCCCGGACAACGCCTCGCTCTTCATCAATATCGGAACCACCACCGAGGCGGTGGGCGAGGCGCTGCTTGGCCATTCCGGCCTGATGGTGATCACCAACAACATCAATGTCGCCAACCGGATGCGTGTCCGGCCGAATGTCGAGGTCGTCATCGCAGGCGGTGTGGTGCGCGGCACGGATGGCGGCATCGTCGGCGAGGCGGCGGTCGACTTCATCCGCCAGTTCAAGGTGGATTATGCGGTGATCGGCACCTCGGCGATCGACGCAGACGGTGCCCTGCTCGATTTTGATTTCCGGGAGGTGAAGGTCGCGCAGGCGATCATCGCCAATGCCCGCCACGTCATGCTTGTGTCTGATTCCACGAAGTTCGAACGGACGGCGCCGGTGCGCATCGGTCATATCTTCCAGGTCAACACCTTCATCACCGACCGCTCCAGCGATGCTTTCCGTCAACTCTGCCGGGAGGGCGGCGTGGAGGTTGTGGAAACCGGCCCGAACGCTGACGCTCCTTCGGATGCAGCGAATGCTGGCCAACCCGCATCTTTCGTTTGACATTCATTTTTCTTTCGAATTAGGCTGCTCTTGCTTTCGTTTGAGCTATTTAGCTCCGCGACGAAAGTCGGGAGGACGTCAAGTTGAACGCAGGTGCCGCCTATGCGAGGCCTGATGCTGCAACCGACGGTGGAGATGTCTTTGACATCTTCGTGGTCGGCGGGGGCATCAATGGCTGCGGCATCGCGCGGGACGCGGCCGGCCGCGGCTTTTCGGTTCTTCTCGCCGAGCAGAACGATCTGGGTAGCGGCACCTCATCCTGGTCCACCAAGCTCATCCATGGCGGGCTGCGCTACCTGGAATTCTACGAGTTCAGGCTGGTGCGCGAGGCGCTGGCGGAGCGCGAGGTTCTGCTTCGCATGGCGCCGCATATCATCCGCCCCATGCGCTTCGTGCTGCCGCTCGACCGCGGCACGCGTCCCACCTGGCTGATCCGCGTGGGGCTTTTCCTTTACGACCATCTGGGCGGCCGCAAGCTGCTGCCGCCGACCCGCAGGGTAGACCTAGCATCCGACCCGGTGGGGAAGCCGCTGCAGGCGCGTTTCGCAAAAGCCTTCGAATATTCCGATTGCGCGGTGGACGACACGCGGCTCGTTGTTCTCAACGCGCGGGACGCTGCCGACCGCGGCGCCACGATCCGGACGCGCACGAAGGTCGTCGCCGCGCGGCGGGAGGGACCGTTCTGGCGGATCACCGTGCGGGAAGCGGGGTCATCCATTTCCGAGGAGGTGCGCGCCAAAGTCCTGATCAACGCGGCCGGCCCCTGGGTGGATCAGGTTCTGCGCGATGTGGCGGGGCAGGCAGACGCCCGCAATGTGCGGCTCGTTCAGGGCAGCCATATCGTGGTGCGGAAGAAGTTCGACGACCCGCGCGCCTATTTCTTCCAGAATGCGGACGGCCGCATCTTCTTTGCGATTCCCTATCAGGAGAACTTCACCCTGATCGGCACCACCGACCGGGATTTCACGGGCGATCCGAAGAATGCGCGGATCTCCGACGAGGAAATCGACTATCTCTGCGCGGCCGCGGACGACTACTTCCGCGTGCCGGTGCGGCGCGACGACATCGTGTGGAGCTTTTCCGGCGTCCGGCCCCTTTTCGACGATGGCGCCTCCAAGGCGCAGGAAGCCACGCGCGACTACGTGCTGAAGGCGGAAGCGCCGCAAGACGGCGGCGCAGCCCTTCTCGATATCTTCGGCGGCAAGATCACCACCTATCGCCGCCTGGCCGAGTCGATGATGGAGAAGGTCGAGGGCATTCTCGGCACGCACGGGAAACGGTGGACGGCGGAGTCGACACTGCCGGGCGGCTCCTTTGCACCGGACGGGTTCGAAGCGGGGATCGAAAAACTACGCGCCCAGTATCCGTTCCTGGAGCCTCAACATGCCCGCCGGCTGTTCCGTCTTTACGGCACCAACGCCGGGCGTATGCTGGGTCAGGCCAAGACACCAGCCGATTTGGGCATTCGCTTCGGCGCTGATCTTTCCGAAGCCGAGGTGGCTTACCTGATGGCGCATGAATGGGCGACCTGCGCGGATGATGTGCTGTGGCGCCGCACCAAGCTCGGGCTGGTGCTGAGCAAGGAGGAAGCCGCAGCGCTGGAAGACTGGATGCAACGAGCGGCGGCCAGCCCTGCCGCTGCCGCGGCGGCCGAGTAGAGCAAAGCGAGGGAGGCGCGAATGCTCGAACTGCAAGGTGTCTCGAAGCTCGTGGGCAGCCAGGCCCACATCGCCGACGTGTCGCTGAAGCTCGCGCGGGGCTCGCTCAACGTGCTGCTTGGCCCCACGCTCTCGGGCAAGACCTCGCTTATGCGGCTGATGGCCGGACTTGACCGGCCGACCTCCGGCAAGATCCTGATGGATGGAGCGGATGTCACGGGAGTGCCCGTGCAGAAGCGCAATGTCGCGATGGTCTATCAGCAGTTCATCAACTACCCCGCGATGACGGTTTACGAGAACATCGCCTCGCCCTTGCGAGTGGCGGGCGCCGACCGCGCCACGATCGACGCGGAGGTCCGGCGCGCGGCCGATCTGCTGCGCCTGACGCCCTATCTTCAGCGCACGCCCCTCAACCTTTCCGGAGGGCAGCAGCAGCGCACGGCGCTGGCGCGGGCGATCGTCAAGAAGGCGTCCCTCGTGCTGCTCGACGAGCCGCTGGCCAATCTCGACTATAAGCTGCGCGAGGAGCTTCGCGCGGAACTGCCGAAGCTGTTTGCCGAGACGGGTGCGATCTTCGTCTATGCCACGACCGAGCCGCAGGAGGCTCTGCTGCTCGGCGGCAATACGGCAACACTTTCGCAAGGGCGCGTGACCCAGTTCGGGCCGACGGTCGAGGTTTTCCGCCGCCCGGCCGACCTTGTGACGGCACGGACATTTTCCGACCCGCCGCTCAACACGATCCCCCTGGTCAAGCGCGGAGGGAGCTTCCTGCTCGAAGGCGCCGGCGGCATGTCGATCCCGGCTCCGGCAGACCTACTGGAACTCCCCGACGGTCCCTACACCGTCGCCTTCCAGCCGCACCATCTCTCGATCCGGCGCCCCAGCGCGACGGCGGCCGCCGTGCAGGCGAAAGTGACGGCTTCCGAGATCACGGGTTCCGAAAGCTTCGTGCATCTGGCCTTTGCCGACGCGCGCTGGGTGATGCTCTCGCCGGGTATCCGGCACTTCGAGCCGGATCAGACGGTGGAGGTCTTCATCGACGCACGCCACCTTCTCGTCTTCGATCCGTCCGGCCGCGCGGCACACGCGCCGGCCCGGCTGGCTGCATAAAGGCGGAACGAATGGCACGCATCGATCTCGATCACATTCGCCATTCCTACATGGCGCGGCCGGAGAAGCCCGCCGACTATGCGTTGAAGGAAGTCCATACCAGCTTTGACGATGGCGGCGCCTTCGCGCTGCTCGGGCCGTCTGGCTGCGGCAAGACCACGCTGCTCAACATCATCTCGGGCTTGCTCCGCGCGTCCGAGGGGCGCCTGCTCTTCAACGGTCGCGACGTGAACGGGCTGTCCACCCAGGAGCGCAACATCGCCCAGGTGTTCCAGTTTCCCGTGATCTACGACACGATGACCGTCTACGACAATCTCGCCTTTCCCCTGCGCAACCGCGGCGTGGCGGAAGCCGAGGTGGATCGCCGCGTGCGCGAAATCCTTGCCATGATCGATCTTTCCGCGCTCGCCAAGCGCAAGGCGCGGGGCTTGACCGCGGACCAGAAGCAGAAGATCTCGCTCGGGCGCGGCCTCGTGCGCTCCGACGTCAACGCCATCCTGTTCGACGAGCCGCTCACCGTCATCGATCCGCACATGAAGTGGGTGCTGCGATCGCAGCTGAAGCAGCTTCACAAGCGCTTCGGTTACACCATGGTCTATGTCACGCACGACCAGACCGAGGCCCTGACATTCGCCGACCGCGTGGTGGTGATGTTTGAAGGCGAGGTGGTGCAGATCGGCACGCCGGACGAGCTTTTCGAGCGCCCCAGGCACACCTTCGTCGGCTACTTCATCGGCTCGCCCGGCATGAACGTGCTGCCGGTCGAGCTGGACGGCGCTTCCGCTCATTTGGGCTCCCACGAGATCCGCCTGCAGTCGCCGGCGACAGCTACCGGCATGACCGAGCTTGGCATCCGGCCGGAATATGTGCGGATCGGCCGGGACGGGATGCCGGCGGCGATCACGAAAATCGAGGATATCGGCCGTCACCGCATCGTGCGGCTGAACCTTGAGGGGCGGGAGATCACGGCGATCGCCGGCGAAGATGACGACATACCGGCCGAGCCGCGCATCCTCTTCGATCCCGCCGGCATCAACCTTTACGCCGACAGCTGGCGCATCGAGACGGACCGCCGCTGATGGAAAAGAGCTGGAACAACCGCGCCTGGTTCCTCGTGCTGCCCATGCTGGTGCTGGTCGCCTTTTCGGCCGTCGTGCCCTTGATGACGGTGGTCAACTACTCCCTTCAGGACACGTTCGGAAACAACCAGTTCTTCTGGGCCGGCACGGAGTGGTTCGAGGAGGTGCTCACTTCCGACCGCTTCTGGGAGGCGATGGCGCGCAACCTCGTCTTCTCCGCGATCATCCTCCTGATCGAAATCCCGCTCGGCATCCTGATCGCGCTCAACATGCCGAAATCCGGCTGGGGCGTGCCGGTCTGCCTCGTGCTGATGGCTCTGCCTTTGCTGATCCCTTGGAACGTGGTCGGCACCATCTGGCAGGTCTTTGGACGCAACGATATCGGCCTGCTTGGCTACGCGCTGAACGCGGCGGGCATCGAATACAATTATGTGCGCGACACCTACGACGCCTGGTTCACCGTGATCCTGATGGATGTCTGGCACTGGACCAGCCTCGTCGTGCTGCTCGCTTATGCCGGCCTCGTTTCGATTCCCGACGCTTATTACCAGGCCGCCAAGATCGACGGCGCATCGCGCTGGGCGGTGTTCCGCTTCATCCAGCTTCCGAAGATGAACCGCGTGCTGCTGATCGCTGTGCTGCTGCGCTTCATGGACAGCTTCATGATCTACACCGAGCCCTTCGTGGTGACGGGCGGCGGTCCGGGCAATTCCACGACCTTCCTGTCCATCGACCTGGTGAAGACCGCGCTAGGCCAGTTCGACCTCGGACCCGCCGCAGCAACGTCGATCGTCTACTTCCTGATCATCCTTCTGCTGTCCTGGGTCTTCTATACCGTGATGACCAATGCGGGCGTCGATCGTCCCGAACAGGGCGGAGGGCACTGAGATGACCGACGCCGCAGTTCCCCGCGCCGGAACGCTTCCACCCGGGAGTGCTCTTCCGGATGCTCCTCTTCCGCATGGCGGCGCGCTGCGTGCCGGCGAGGACAAGCTCGCCCGCACCATGAGGCGGCGCGGCGACGAAGCCCGGTTCTGGTGGCTGGTGCCCACCCTCTACATCGTCTTCCTGCTTCTGCCGATCTACTGGCTCATCAATATGAGCTTTAAGACGAACGGGGAGATCATCGGCGGCCTGACGCTGTTTCCGCACGAGCCGACGCTCCGGAACTACCGCATCATCTTCACGGATGCGTCCTGGTATTCCGGCTATATCAACTCGATCATCTATGTCGTGATGAACACCGTGATCTCGGTCGCGGTGGCGCTGCCGGCGGCCTACGCCTTTTCGCGCTATCGCTTCCTTGGCGACAAGCATCTGTTCTTCTGGCTGCTGACCAACCGCATGGCCCCGCCCGCGGTGTTCGCCCTGCCGTTCTTCCAGCTTTATTCCGCCTTCGGATTGATTGACACGCATATCGCAGTGGCGCTGGCGCATTGCCTGTTCAACGTGCCCCTCGCGGTCTGGATTCTCGAAGGGTTCATGTCCGGCGTGCCTAAGGAGATCGACGAGACCGCCTATATCGACGGCTATTCATTCCCCCGGTTCTTCGGAAAGATCTTCATGCCGCTGATCGCGAGCGGCATCGGCGTAGCATGCTTCTTCTGCTTCATGTTCTCCTGGGTCGAGCTTCTGCTCGCCCGCACGCTGACCACCACCGACGCCAAGCCGATCTCCGCCGTCATGACGCGCACGGTTTCGGCGTCCGGCATGGACTGGGGCCTGCTCGCGGCCGCCGGGGTGTTGACCCTGATCCCCGGCGCGCTCGTGATCTGGTTCGTGCGCAACTACATCGCCAAGGGCTTTGCCCTGGGGAGGGTGTGACGATGGGAACTGGCATCCTTTCGACGCCCGTCGTTTTTCCATCGCGCGCGCAGTCAGGGATGGTTGCACGATGACCGTTTCTCCCGTTCGTCACGCCCGACGCTGGCCTGTTCCCCTCCTGATCGTCCTTGCCCTCTACCTCGCCGCAGTCGGCGGGCTCGCCCTCTCGCTTCCCGTCAAGGACGGCGCGCCGGACTGGTTCGCAGCCCTGATCCCGGGCGGCTGGATGGCGTGGTCGTTTCCGACCGCTGTGTTCTTTCTGACGATCCTCGCTCTGCTCGCGCTTATGGCCGTGTGGGAATACGCCTCGCCCGGTGGTGGGCCGCGCTATGGCCTGCTCCGCTTCGAGACGACGCGCGGCGACCGGCTGTTTCTTTCGCTGCTCGGGGCAGCGTTCATCCATCTTGCCTGGCTGGGCCTCGTCGGTTCCGGCCTTTGGTGGGCACTCGCCCTTTCGGTGGTCTACGCGATCGGCGTGTTCCGCTTCGTTTGAGGGAGAGGACTGAGCGGCACCTGCTGGAGGGCGGGTGCCGGAACTGAAGAAAAGACGTCGCGAACCCAAAGGGAGGATTCTCATGCGACTGAAACTCTTGGCATCGAGCAGCGCGCTCGTGCTGCTCTGGGGCGCCGGCGCCGCCTATGCCGGCATGGACGAGGCGAAAGCCTTTCTCGACAAGGAGATCGGGGACATGTCCTCGCTTTCTCGCGCAGACCAGGAAAAGGAGATGCAGTGGTTCATCGATGCCGCGAAGCCTTTCGCCGGCATGGAGATCAAGGTGGTCTCGGAAACCATCACCACCCACTCCTATGAATCGGAAGTGCTGGCCAAGGCCTTCTCCGACATCACCGGCATCAAGCTTACCCACGACCTGATCCAGGAAGGCGACGTGGTGGAGAAGATCCA
The DNA here is from genome assembly GCA_963522145.1 of uncultured Mesorhizobium sp. Lineage (GTDB taxonomy): Bacteria > Pseudomonadota > Alphaproteobacteria > Rhizobiales > Rhizobiaceae > Mesorhizobium_B. The sequence goes on from CAUQXI010000001.1 coordinate 238,538, forward strand.
GACCCAGATGCAGACGGGCGAAAACCTTTATGACGCCTGGGTCAACGACTCCGACCTGATCGGCACGCACTGGCGCTACAAGCAGGTGCGCAACCTGACCGATTTCATGGCAAACGAGGGCAAGGACGTCACCAATCCCGGCCTCGACCTCGCCGACTTCATCGGCACAGACTTCACCACCGCACCCGACGGCAAGCTCTATCAGCTGCCCGACCAGCAGTTCGCGAACCTCTACTGGTTCCGCTACGACTGGTTCAACGACGAGAAGAACAAGGCCGACTTCAAGGCCAAATATGGCTACGACCTCGGCGTTCCCGTCAACTGGTCGGCCTATGAGGACATCGCCGAGTTCTTCACCGGCCGCGAGGAAGGCGGGAAGAAGGTCTTCGGCCATATGGACTATGGCAAGAAGGATCCGTCGCTTGGCTGGCGCTTCACCGATGCGTGGCTGTCCATGGCCGGCAATGGCGACAAGGGCCTGCCCAACGGCAAGCCCGTGGACGAATGGGGCGTCAAGGTGGACGAGAACTCGCGCCCCGTCGGCTCCTGCGTGGCGCGCGGCGGCGACACCAACGGTCCGGCGGCCGTGTATTCCATCCAGAAATATCTCGACTGGATGAAGGCCTATGCGCCGCCGACAGCCCAGGGCATGAACTTCTCCGAATCCGGCCCCGTTCCGAGCCAGGGCGAGGTCGCGCAGCAGATGTTCACCTACACCGCCTTCACGGCGGACTTCGTCAAGCCGGGCCTGCCGGTCGTCAACGAGGACGGCACGCCTAAATGGCGCTTCGCCCCGTCCCCGCACGGCGTTTACTGGAAGGAAGGCATGAAGCTCGGCTATCAGGATGTAGGCTCCTGGACGCTGATGAAGTCGACCCCGGACGATCGCGCCAAGGCCGCCTGGCTCTACGCGCAGTTCGTCACCTCCAAGACGGTGGACGTGAAGAAGGCGCATATGGGCCTGACCTTCATCCGCCAGTCGACGATCGACCATCAGAGCTTCACGGACCGTGCGCCCAAGCTCGGCGGACTGGTCGAGTTCTACCGCTCGCCGGCTCGCAAGCAGTGGTCGCCCACGGGAACCAACATCCCGGACTATCCGAAGCTCGCGCAGCTCTGGTGGCAGGCCATCGGCGACGCGGCCAGCGGAGCCAAGACGGCGCAGGAAGCCATGGACTCGCTCTGCGCCGAGCAGGAGAAGGTCATGGAGCGCCTGGAGCGCGCGGGCGTGCAGGGCGACATCGGTCCGAAAATGGCCGAGGAGCACGACCTCGAATACTGGAACAAGGATGCCGTATCGAAGGGCAACCTCGCACCGCAGCTGAAGATCGAAAACGAAAAGGAAAAGCCGCAGACCGTCAATTACGACGAGCTGGTGAAAAGCTGGAGCAAGTAAGCTTCTGCTTGGGCTTTGATCTGTTGGGAGCCGGCCTCGCGGCCGGCTCCCGCTTTGTTTCCATGCCGCTTCATCTGAAAGATCGATGAGGTCGCACCGTTCGTGCGGGCGGGGCAGGGGGGGAAATATCATGAGCTTCGTGCTTGCCATCGATCAGGGAACCACCACGTCGCGCGCGATCCTTTTCGGTCCGGGCATGGAGATCAGGTCGACCGCGCAGCGCGAGTTTCCGCAGCATTTTCCCGCATCCGGCTGGGTGGAGCACGAGCCGGAGGATCTTTGGGACACAGTGCTTGCAACCGCGCGCGAGGCGATCGCGGAAGGCGGCATCGAAGCATCCGCGATCGCCGGCATCGGCATCGCCAACCAGCGCGAAACCGTGGTGGTGTGGGAGCGTGCCAGCGGAAAGGCCATCCACCGCGCGATCGTCTGGCAGGACAGAAGAACGGCGGATGCCTGCGCGCAACTCAGGGCGGAGGGCGCGGAGCCGCTGGTGGCGGCGCGCACGGGGCTGCTGCTCGATCCCTATTTCTGCGCGACCAAGATCGCCTGGATCCTCGATCAGGTTCCCGGCGCGCGGGCGCGGGCCGAACGCGGCGAGCTCGCCTTCGGCACGGTCGACTCGTTCCTCCTGTGGCGGCTGACGGGGGGCACGGTCCATGCCACGGATGCCACGAATGCCAGCCGCACCGCGCTTTATGACATTCACCGCGGCGAGTGGGACGACGAGTTGCTGCGCCTGTTCCGCGTGCCGCGTGTGATGCTGCCCGACGTACGCGACTGCGCCGGAAACTTCGGCACGACCCATCCGGACCTGTTCGACGCGAGCATCGCCATATGCGGAGTTGCGGGCGACCAACAGGCGGCAACGGTGGGGCAGGCCTGCTTCCGACCGGGCATGGTGAAGTCCACCTATGGCACTGGCTGCTTCGCGCTCCTCAACACGGGCGACACCGCCGTTTCATCCCGCAGCCGCCTGCTTTCCACGATCGCCTACCAGCTTCAGGGCAAGCGCACCTATGCGCTGGAGGGATCTATCTTCATCGCGGGCGCTGCCGTGCAGTGGCTGCGCGACGGTCTCAAGATCATAGGCTCGGCGGCCGAAAGCGGATCGCTGGCGGCCGAGGCGGACCCGGAACAGCCGGTGATCCTGGTGCCAGCATTTACCGGGCTTGGCGCGCCGTACTGGGATGCGGAGTGCCGCGGCGCGCTGTTCGGCCTCACCCGCGCCACCGGACCAAAGGAGATCGCCAGAGCCGCCCTGGAAAGTGTCTGCTTCCAGACGGCCGACTTGCTTTCGGCCATGCACACCGACTGGAAGCGATCGACGGGAACATCGACAGTGCTGCGCGTGGATGGCGGCATGGCAGCATCCGACTGGACCATGCAGCGCCTGGCCGACCTCATCGGCGCGCCGGTGGACCGGCCGCAGGTTCGGGAAACCACAGCACTCGGCGCAGCCTATCTCGCGGGCCTCGCTGCGGGCATCTATCCCGAGCCGGACGCCTTCGCCGAAACCTGGCGGCTGGAGCGTCGGTTCAAACCGGAACTGCCGGAGCCCGAAAGAACAAGGAAGCTTGGGGGCTGGCAGGACGCGGTCAGGCGCACTTTGTCCCGCTGATGCGCCTCAGGCGCTGAAGTGGTCCGCTCCTGCGGCAGCCATGGCATTGCGGTACTCGACTGAAAGACGTCCGCACAGCTCGGCAGCGGATGGAACATCCGTGATGGCGTCGACTCCCTGGCCGGCCGACCAGACATTTTTCCAGGCCCGGGCCTCATCCTTCATGTCGAGTTGAGCATGATGAGGCAGGTCGTCCGGGTCGAGGCCGGCTGCCACGATGCTGGGCCGCAAGAAATTCGCGTTCACTCCGGAGATCGCGGACGTGTAAAGGATATCCGCGGCAGAGGCCGACACGATCATGTTCTTGTAGGCGTCGGGCGCCATCGATTCGCGCGTGGCGATGAAGCGCGTGCCCATATAGCCGAGGTCGGCGCCCATGACGCGCGCCGCTGCGAGGTCCGAACCGGTTGCGAGCGCTCCCGACAGCACGAGGGTGCCGCGGAAGAAGGAGCGTATTTCCGAGAGCAGGGCAAATGGGCTTGTCAGGCCGGCATGACCACCGGCTCCGGCGCAGACCGCGATGATCCCGTCGACGCCGGCTTCCGCAGCCTTTTCGGCATGGCGGCGGTTGATCACATCATGGAAGACCAGCCCGCCATAGGCATGAACGGCATCGACCACGTCCCGCACCGCGCCGAGGGATGTGATCACCAGCGGCACCTTGTGTCGCGCGACGATCTCGAGATCGGCGGCAAGGCGCGGATTGGACTTGTGGACGATGAGGTTCACCGCGAAAGGCGCGGCGTTTCCCCCGGACGCGGCCAGCCGGGCGGCGATCTCCTCCAGCCATGCCGCAAAGCCCTCGCTGCTGCGCTGGTTCAGGGCCGGGAACGATCCGATCGCGCCCGACCGGCAGACCTCGACGACGAGGTCGGGGCCTGACACGAGAAACATCGGTGCCGCGATGACGGGCAGCCGCAGGCCCTTCAGGAGGGTATCCGAAATCGCCATCCGCTAGGGTCCTGATCGAGACAACAAATCGTTCAAATGCGCGGAACGCCGCGCCTCCGCTCCGAGCGGCTTACGCGTTGCGCCTTCTGCCTTCAATGAGGTCGAGCACGGCACGGGCGGCGTCGAGCACGTTGGTGCCGGGGCCGAAGATGGCGGCCACGCCGCGGCTTTGAAGGAAGTCGTAATCCTTGCGCGGCACCACGCCGCCGCAGACCACGATGATGTCCTCGCCCCCTTTGGCTTTCAGCGCCTCGACGAGTTGGGGAAGCAGCGTCTTGTGGCCTGCTGCCAGCGACGACACGCCTACCACCTGCACATCTGACCGGAGCGCCAGATCCGCCGCCTCGTCCGGTGTCTGGAAGAGTGGCCCGGCGATCACCTCGAAGCCCAGATCGCCGAAGGCCGAGGCGATCACATGGGCGCCCCGGTCGTGCCCGTCCTGGCCGAGCTTGGCCACGAGAATGCGCGGCGCGCTTTTCTGCTCGGCAGCGAAGTCCGCGATGCGGGAACGGAGCGTTCGGTATTCCGGCTCATCTTGGTACGCCGGCCCGTACACCGCGCGCACTACATCCGGCACGGCCGCGTGGTTGCCGAACGAGGCGCGAAGGATATCGGAGATCTCGCCCACCGTGGCGCGTGCGCGGGCCGCTTCCACCGCCGCTTCCAGCATATTGCCCTGTCCTGCGCGGGCAACGGCGGACAGCGCATCGAGCGTTTCTTTCACCCGGCCGGGGTCGCGCTGGCGGCGGACGCGCTCGATGCGCGCGATCTGCGCCGCGCGCACGGCCGAATTGTCGATCTCCAGGGTTTCGAGCGGCGCCTCCTCGTCCAGCCGGTATTTGTTCACCCCGACGATCACCTCGTCGCCGCGATCGACTGCCGCCTGCCGGCGCGTGGCGGCCTCCTCGATGAGGCGCTTCGGATAGCCGCTCGCGACCGCCGCCGTCATGCCGCCCTGTCCTTCGACCTCCTCGATCAAGGCCCATGCCTTTTCGGCAAGCTCCGCCGTGAGCGACTCCACGTAATAGGAACCGGCGAGCGGATCGACGGTGCGTGTCACGCCCGTCTCGTGCTGGAGGATGAGCTGCGTGTTGCGCGCGATGCGGGCGGAGAACTCGGTCGGAAGGGCGATCGCCTCGTCGAACGAGTTGGTGTGCAACGATTGCGTGCCGCCGAGCACGGCGGCCAGCGCCTCATAGGCCGTGCGCACGATGTTGTTGTAGGGGTCCTGTTCTGCAAGCGACACGCCGGAGGTCTGGCAATGAGTGCGCAGCATCAGGGAGGATGCCTTTTTGGGCTGGAACTCCTCCATGATGCGCGACCAGAGCAGGCGGGCCGCGCGCAGCTTCGCGGCTTCCATGAAGAAGTTCATGCCGATCGCAAAGAAGAAGGACAGCCGGCCCGCGAACGCGTCCACGTCCAGGCCCCTCGCGAGCGCCGCGCGCACATATTCGCGCCCGTCCGCAAGCGTGAAGGCGAGCTCCTGCACCAGCGTCGCGCCCGCTTCCTGCATGTGGTAGCCGGAGATCGAGATCGAGTTGAAGCGCGGCATCTCGGCGGCCGTGTAGGCGATGATGTCGGCCACGATCCGCATGGAGGGTTCGGGCGGATAGATGTAGGTGTTGCGGACCATGAACTCCTTGAGCACATCGTTCTGGATGGTGCCGGAGAGCTTCTCCCGCGAGACGCCCTGCTCCTCGCCCGCGACGATGAAGTTCGCCAGGATGGGGATCACCGCGCCGTTCATGGTCATGGACACCGACACCTCGCCAAGCGGGATGCCGTCGAACAGGATCTTCATGTCCTCGACCGTGTCGATCGCCACGCCGGCCTTTCCCACATCGCCTTCCACGCGGGGATGGTCGGAATCGTAGCCGCGATGGGTGGCGAGGTCGAAGGCGACGGAGACGCCCTGCTGCCCGGCGGCGAGCGCCTTGCGGTAGAAGCTGTTGGATTCCTCGGCCGTCGAGAAGCCGGCATACTGGCGGATCGTCCAGGGCCGGCCGGCATACATGGTGGCGCGCGGTCCGCGTGTGAACGGCGCGAGGCCCGGCAGCGAGCCCAGATGATCGAGGCCGTCGAGGTCGGCCTCCGTATAAAGCGGCTTGACGGCGATGCCTTCGGGAGTGATCGAGGCGAGGCTGTCGGACGAGGCCCTCAACTCACGCTCGGCGAGCCTGCGCCATTCGTCAAGGTCGGCAGGTTTGCTCACGGGCTTGCTCCTCAGCGCTCGATGCGGAAGCTTGCGAGGTAGTCCGCGCAGATCGATGCAGCCGAATCCGCCTCCGCCGTGGGATAGTCGCAGATCACCTGAAACACGCTTTCTTCCGTCTTGGACCAGCGCATCTCGGCACTTCGCTCCCTGCCTTTCATGCTGACGCGCACTACCTCCTCGGTTCCTATACGCTGGGTCGAGGCGGGTAGACGCGCCTCGCCGCGCTTCGCGGCAAAATCGTGCACGAAGCTGAGAAGATCGATGTCCTTCATGCGCGGCGTGCGCTCGGTCTCAAGTGTGCCGAACTCGTAGCCATCCGTGCTCCGCGAGCCGATCCCGTGCATCACAATCCGGCCGATATTGGGATCGTTCTCCGTGATGATCGAGTAATCGTTGAAGGGAATGGGCGAGACTACCGAGAAGTGCCCGTCGGTGGAGCGGGCGGGATAGAGCCCGTTCGCATCCTGATCTTCCACCCATTGGCGATGCATCACCGGGCGCGTTTCCAGTTGTGCCGCCGCGGAAACGCAGGCGCATAGCAGCAGAACAGCCGAGTAGCCGAGCGCCTTCACGCGAATTCCAGGATCAGCTGGTCCACTGCGAGGCTCTCGCCCTTTTTCGCGGCCACGCGCTTGACCCTTCCCTGTCTTTCGGCCCGCAGCACGTTTTCCATCTTCATGGCCTCCACGGTGGCGAGCGCCTGGCCCGCCTCGACCACGTCGCCCTCGTTGACGGATAGCGCCACCAGCACGCCCGGCATCGGACAGAGCAGCATCCGGGATGTGTCGGGCGGCGCCTTGACAGGCATCAGCCGCGCCAGCTCGGCCACGCGCGGGCTGCGCACCCGCACGATCCTGTCCACGCCACGCCAGCGCAGGCGGAAGCCTGCACCGGCGGGATCGATCTTCACCGCCGCCTCGCGCTCGTTTGTCTCGCCGTCTGCGATCCGGAAGCGACCCAGGCGCATCCCCGGCAGCCAGTCGCTCGTGACCCAAAGGTTTGTGCCATCGGCAAACCGAACCAGGAGCGCGCCGTCTCCTTCTTCCTCGGCAGCAAGCGCAAAGGCATGATCGCCGAGCGTCGCTACCCACTCCGCGCCGACCTTTCGCCGGTGGTTGGAAAGCGCGCCGGAGATGGAGGCGGCGCGGTGCTGGACCTTGCCATTGGCGAAGGCCGCCACCGCTGCAAGCAGGCGCGCCTCTTCTTCACCCGGTTCGACGCCGTTGAAGCCGTGCGGAAATTCCTCCGCGATGAAGCCGGTGGTCAGCCGGCCCTCGCGGAAGCGGGGATGATCCATCACGGCTGACAAGAAGGGAAGGTTGTGGCCGATGCCTTCCAGTTCGAAACCGTCGAGCGCGCGGCTCATGGTATCAATAGCGGAACGCCGGTTTGGCGCCCAGGTGCAGAGCTTGGCGATCATGGGATCGTAATGGATGGAGATCTCGCCGCCCTCGAACACGCCGGTATCGTTGCGCAGTTGCGTTCCGTCCGGCTGTTCGCCGTCGCGGGGCGGGCGGTAGCGCGTCAGTCGTCCCGTGGAGGGCAGGAAGTTGCGCATCGGATCCTCGGCGTAAAGCCGGGATTCGATCGCCCAGCCGTCCAGCCTGACATCGTCCTGGCTGAAACGCAGCCTCTCGCCCGCGGCCACACGGATCATCTCCTCGACGAGATCGAGCCCGGTCACGAGTTCCGTTACCGGGTGCTCGACCTGAAGGCGCGTGTTCATCTCGAGGAAGTAGAAGTTGCGCGCGCCGTCCACGATGAACTCGACCGTGCCGGCGGAGAAGTAGCCCACGGCACGCGCGAGCGCCACGGCCTGCTCACCCATGGCCTTGCGCGTAGCCCTATCGAGAAAGGACGACGGCGCCTCCTCGATCACCTTCTGGTTGCGCCGCTGGATCGAGCATTCGCGCTCGCCGAGATGGACGAGGGTCCCGTGCTTGTCGCCCAGCACCTGGATCTCGATGTGGCGCGGCTGGTCGACGAACTTCTCGATGAAGATGCGGTCGTCTCCGAAGGAGGACTGCGCCTCGCGCCGGGACGCCTCGAACCCTTCGCGTGCCTCCTCCGCGTTCCACGCGATACGCATGCCCTTGCCGCCGCCGCCGGCGCTCGCCTTGATCATCACCGGATAGCCGATGCCGTCCGCGATGCGCACGGCTTCCTCCGCATCGGCGATCAGCCCCATATGGCCGGGCACGGTGGAAACGCCGGCTTCCGCCGCGATGCGCTTGGAAGTGATCTTGTCGCCCATCGCCTCCACGGCCTTGGCCGGCGGGCCGATGAACGCCACGCCGGCCTCATCAAGCGCCGCCGCGAACGCGGCGTTCTCCGACAAAAAGGCATAGCCGGGATGCACCGCATCCGCGCCCGTCTGCCGGACGGCATCCAGGATGGCCGGGATCGACAGATAGGAGTGCGCGGAAGCCGCCGGGCCGATCCGCACCGCCTCATCCGCCTGCCGCACATGCAGCGCATCCCGATCGGCATCCGAGTAGACGGCAACCGTCGCGATGCCGAGCTTCCGCGCGGTGCGGATCACCCGACACGCGATCTCGCCGCGATTGGCGATGAGGATCTTGCGGAACCTCGGCGTTGAGACCGAGCGTGACTCGATCATTCCGCCGCCTGCAAAGGCGGAGCGGAGTCTTTAGCTCTGCGCCCTTTGAGCATGCCGTCGATGCTTAAGTCCTCGTCAAGGTCGGGCCAATGAATGCCCGAGAACATGAGTTCCATGTTGTTTCTTTGAGCATGTGTTGCGCTCTGCAAGCTGGGGTACCACCAGAGCGGCGTTGCGATCAGCCGGCCATCGGCGAGCTTCACATGAAGGCTGGCATCGTCGCACCAGGCGACGACCGGCTCCTGTTTTTCCATGTTACCTTCCGAACTGCTCATGCCAGGTCTCCAACAAGCGCTCGCGGCTTTCCGCGGTCTTCACCGTCAGGGCTGCCAGATCGCGTTCAGAGTGCCCGTGATTGAACGCGACTGAAAGATCATGAAGCCAGATCTTGCATTCCTTTCCATCTTTCCAGATGTGGACATGCGCCGGCTCTACGCCGTCCCAAGAATACCAGAAGAAACGGTAACCTCTCCACCTCATCGCGGTCGGCATCGTCCAGCACCTAGAGCGGAATGGTGTCGTGCTTGCGCCAGGGCTGCTCCTTGCGCTTGTTGCGCAGGGCGGCGAAGGCGCGGGCGATGCGTTTGCGGGAGGAATGCGGCATGATCACCTCGTCGATGAAGCCGCGCTCGGCGGCCACGAAGGGGTTGGCGAAGCGCTCCTCATATTCCTTTGTGCGGGCGGCGATCTTTTCCGCGTCGCCGAGCTCCGATCGGTAAAGGATTTCGGCTGCGCCCTTTGCGCCCATCACGGCGATCTCGGCGGTGGGCCAGGCATAGTTGATGTCGGCGCCGATATGCTTGGATGCCATCACGTCATAGGCCCCGCCATAGGCTTTTCGCGTGATCAGCGTCACCATCGGAACGGTGGCCTGGCTATAGGCGAAGAGAAGCTTCGCCCCATGCTTGATCACGCCGCCATATTCCTGCGCCGTTCCGGGCAGGAAGCCGGGAACGTCCACGAGGGTCAGGAGCGGGATCGAGAAGGCGTCGCAAAAGCGCACGAAGCGCGCGGCCTTTCGCGAGGAGTCGATGTCGAGGCAGCCGGCGAGAACCATCGGCTGGTTGGCGACCACGCCCACCGTTTCGCCTTCCAGGCGGATGAAGCCCGTGAAGATGTTCTTCGCGAAGTCGGCGGCGATCTCGAGGAAGTCTCCCTCGTCGGCCAGCGCCGCCACCAGCTCCTTCATATCATAGGGCTTGGCCGCATGATCGGGCACCAGCGTGTCCAGGCGCATCTCGAGCCGCGCCGGATCATCGAAGAAGGGCCGCGCCGGGGGCTTCTCGCGATTGTTGAGCGGCAGGAAATCGAACAATCGCCGCACCGCTTCGAGCGTCTCGATGTCGTTGTCAAAGGCGCCGTCCGCGACGGACGATTTCTGGGTGTGCGTGCGTGCGCCGCCGAGCTCTTCCGCCGAAACGATCTCGTTGGTGACCGTTTTGACGACGTCCGGGCCGGTCACAAACATGTAGGAGGAATCGCGCACCATGAAGATGAAGTCGGTCATGGCGGGAGAGTAGACCGCGCCGCCCGCGCAGGGCCCCATGATCACCGAGATCTGCGGGATCACGCCGGAGGCCTCGGCATTGCGGCGGAACACTTCGGCATAACCGGCGAGCGAGGCAACCCCTTCCTGGATGCGCGCGCCGCCTGAATCGTTGAGGCCGATCAACGGCGCGCCATTCCTGACGGCCATGTCCATGATCTTGCAGATTTTTCCCGCGTGGGTTTCCGACAGCGAGCCGCCGAGCACGGTGAAATCCTGGGAGAAGACATAGACCTGCCGCCCGTTGATCGTGCCCCAGCCGGTCACCACGCCGTCGCCCGCGATCCTGTTGGCCGCCATGCCGAAATCCACTGCACGGTGGGTGACGTAAGTGTCGAACTCCTCGAAAGATCCTTCGTCGAGCAAGACCTCCAGCCGCTCGCGCGCCGTCAGCTTGCCCTTGGCATGCTGCGCGTTGATGCGCTTCTGCCCGCCCCCAAGACGCGCTTCAGCACGGCGTGCCTCGAGCTGTTCGAGGACGGCGCGCATCAGCCTAAGGCTCCTTGTTTCAAGGCTGGATCGAAGGCAGGAGAACCCGGAAACAGGATCATCGCTGAAGGAGCAACCAGCATCGAGCCGATGATCGCCACCGGCTGTCCGACAGTCCAGTTGTATCCGCTGCAACGGGCGTCGATGCCGGCAAGAAATGTCACGTGATCCTCCGTCAAATCGATCTCAGCATCATAGTGCGGGAAGACGGGAGACAGGAAATCCGCGCTTGTGACAATGCAAGACGTCACCGAACAGCAAATTGCGAAATGTGAACGGCAACCGGATGCGCTTCATCAGCTGCAGCCCGGCCTGGCCTCTCGCCCGACGAGCTCAGCGGGTGTGATACTTGGCGTCCACCTGGTCGATGGCGGAGACATTTCCAGCCGAGCGGCCCTGCGGATCGAACGTCTCCTTCAGAAACGCGTCGGCGATCGATTTCGCTAGTTCCGTGCCGATCACCCGTGCGCCCATCGTGATGATCTGGGCATTGTTGGACAGGGCAGCGCGTTCGGCCGAGTAGGTATCATGGGTCAGCGCAGCGCGGATGCCCGGCACCTTGTTGGCCGAGATGCAGACGCCGATGCCCGTGCCGCACACCAGGATCGCCCGGTCATAGGTGCCGTCCAGCACCGCGCCCGCCACCCTGTCGGAGAGGTTTGCATAAAACGGATCCGACCCATTTTCGGAATGCGATATCTCGGAAACCTCGTGCTTGCTCTTGAGATGTTCGGCCAGCACCTTGGCCAAGCCTTCGCCAGCGCTGTCTCCCGCTACTGCGAGCTTCATGGGGTTTTCTCCGTCAGGGCAAGCGCGCATCTGTCGAGAATGTCGAGGTAGCCTTCGACGTTCCAGGCCGAGCGCCCGATGAAAAGCCCGTCTATATGCGGGCAACGGATCAGTTCTGCACAATTATCGCGATTGACCGAACCGCCGTAAAGGCAAGGAATGCGGCGGCCGAGCACCGATCCCGCGATCCTGATGATCTCGGCCTGTCGATCGTCGGCGTAACCGGGGGTGGCGGGGACGCCCCCAGCCCCGATCGCCCAGACCGGCTCATAGGCAAAGAGGATCGAAGCGGCCTTCGCTTCGCCCCGGAGCCTTCCGAGCGCCCCGCGAACCTGGCGATCCAGAACCTCCGCCGTGCGCCCGGCTTCACGCTCCCCAAGCGTTTCACCGATACAGATGAGAGGCGTCAAGCCGTGGCGCACGGCCGCCTCTGTTTTCAGACCGACCGTCTCGTCGGTTTCGCCGAAATGCGCGCGGCGTTCCGAGTGGCCGAGTTCCACGAGGTCGATGCCGCAGTCGGCGAGCATCACCGGCGAGATTTCGCCCGTCCAGGCTCCCTCATCGAGCCAGTGCATGTTCTGCGCGCCGACCTTCACGGACGTGTCCGCAAGCCAGTTCTTCACCTCGCGCACCGCGGTGAAAGGCGGGATGATGAATCGCTGGATGTGCGGGTCGCGCGCGCCCTCCGCCATCCGCAATTCCTCGGCAAAGATGCGAGCCTCTTCCAGTGTCTTGTTCATCTTCCAGCTGGTGCCGATCCAGGCCTGAGGCGTGTCGCTCATATTCATCCTTTCTGGGCAGCATGTGGAAATGATGCCTGGCGCGGCGCAAGAGAGCCACCCGTTGTTCGGACACTGCAGCGCGCGCCTGCTGTTCTCTTATGAGCCCCGCATCTGTATAGCCGCCGTGGTTCTCGGAAGACACATAATGGAGAGGCCGTCCACATGCGCGTGTTGCTTCTGGGAGGTGGCGGATTCATCGGCAGGCACATCCTGGCGGAACTGGTTCGTCACGGTCACGACGTCATAGCCGTGGCGCGTGCTTCGCATGGGCTTGTCGAAGCGTTTCCCGGCATGCGCATTGAAGGCCGCGACCTTTCCAAGGCGCTACACGCGTCGGACTGGATCGAACTGCTCGCAGGGGTCGATGTCGTGGTGAATGCGGCAGGCGTGCTGCGCGGGAAAGACATGCAGACAGTTCATGTCGACATGCCGCGCGCGCTGCACGCGGCAGCCGCCGCTGCGGGAACGAAGCGAGTGGTTTTGATCTCCGCCATCAGCGCGCGTTCTGATGTGCCGACCGATTACGCGCGTGCCAAGCTGGAGGGCGAAGACGTTCTGCGCCGCTCGGGCGTGCCATGGACGATCCTGCGTCCCTCGCTTGTTTATGGGGACGGAAGCTATGGCGGCACATCCCTGCTGCGAGGACTGGCGGGGCTGCCGCGGTTCGTGCCGTTGCCTGGGCGCGGCAATTTCCCATTCACGCCCATCCATGTTCGCGATCTCGCGCGCGCCGTGCGTCTGGTCTGCGAGGACAGCCGGTTCGAAGGCCAGACGCTTGAGCCCGTCGGCCCGGACAGGCTGGACCTGAAGGACATGCTTTCGCGCTATCGGCACTGGCTCGGCTTCGGGGCGGCGCGTTTCGTGCGGATCCCGCTTTCTGTCATGCGCGTGCTCGGCCGCGTCGGCGACCTGGTGGGCAGCGGGCCGGTTTCCTCGAAGAGCTTGGTCCAGATGATCGCGGGGAATGCGGGCAACAGCGCGGCCTTCGCTGAAGCGATCGGTTTCGAACCGCGCTCGCTCGACGGCGCCCTGGCCGAGCGGCCCGCTCAAGCGCAGGACCGGTGGCATGCGCGGCTGTTCTTCCTGGCACCTGTGATCCGGTTTGTGCTCATCGTTCTATGGCTCGCATCCGCCATGCTTGGTCTCATGACGGGCGCGGCACGAACGCAGGAGCTGGTTTCTGCGCTGGGCCTGCCGGTGTTCCTGGCCGACCCGCTGCGGATCTTCGGCAGCCTGCTCGATCTGGGGCTTGCCGCGCTCCTCCTTTTCGACCGTGCAGCCGCCTTTTCGACGCTGGCGCAGTTTCTTGTCGTTCTCGGCTACACCGTGGTTATTGGCATCGCGCTGCCGGATCTGTGGCTCGATCCGTTCGGCCCCCTGCTCAAGAACCTTCCGATCATGGCGTTGATCCTTGTTCATGGCGCGATCCGGAACAGCCGATGACGGTTGATCCCTATCTGCTGGTCAAATGGCTGCATGTGCTCAGCAGCACGATCCTGTTCGGCTTCGGCGCAGGCACCGCCTGGTATTTCTGGAACGCGCATCTGACGAGGGATGCCGCGACGATCGCGAGCGTCGGCCGGATGGTGGTCAGGGCCGACTGGATATTCACGGGCACGAGCGGGGTCGTGCAGCCGGTCAGCGGCGTCATGCTCGCTTATCTGGCCGGCTGGTCGCTCACCGAGCCGTGGCTGTTGGCGAGCTACGTGCTCTATGCAGTCGCCTTCGCCTGCTGGGTGCCGGTGGTGTGGCTGCAGATCGAGGCGCAGCGGCTGGCCCAAGACGCCGCGAACGCCGGTACGCCGCTCCCTGCCGAATACCGCCGCGTGATGCATTGGTGGTTCGCACTGGGATGGCCGGCTTTCGTCGGGCTGCTCGCCGTTTACTGGCTGATGATCGCCAAGCCGCAGCTTTGGTGACCGGAATCGCGGCTTGATGGTGGTGGGCGGATCGTGCTGCACGCCAGCTGTCTCGAAAGTTTGATAGGTTCGACGCAGCGACAAGATGTCTGCGGCATTGGCGATGGCCGGCCCCTAGAACCGTCCTGTCCGAGGGAGAACCTGACATGGCATCAGACCAGTTCCAGCCGACCAGCAATCCCGTGTGGACCGGTATCCTGGGACGCTGCCCGCGATGCCAGCAGGGGCACCTCTTCAAGGGCTACATCTCGCTAGCCCTTCGATGCGACGTTTGCGGGCTCGATTATTCCTTCGCCGATCCGGCGGATGGTCCCGCCTTCTTCTCCATGTCCATCGTCGCCGTGCCGGCTCTGGCCTTTGCGCTCTGGCTTCAGCTCACTTACGAGCCAAGCATCTGGGTCCATGTGGTGACCACGCTGCCTTTGACCTTTTTGGCCGGCGTGGCGCTCCTTCGTCCGCTGAAGGGATGGCTCGTCTGCTCGCAATATTTCTACAAGGCCGAGGAAGGGAGCATCGACCGCGACTGGCACGCCGAGGCGCTCAAGGCGCATCAGGAAGCGGCGCGGAGGTCGGTCCCGCCGACGGAATAGTTGTCGCCTTGCCGAGAGCAAAGACGAAAACATGCAGGCGCCACGTCCGCATCCGATGGCAGTTCCTGCACGAGGTATGTGTTCTTTAGCGCGGCTAGCCGCGATCAGGCGCTTCGCCGAAAAGGTTATCGAACTCCGCCCCCGCGTCAAACCCTCTATCTGGATCAGCGTCATCCAGTGCTGACTTCCAGCGCGGATCGGGCGTGATCTCCGGTTCGCTTGCGGGCACGCCGAGCACCAGCGCATAGACGGGAGAAACCGTCACCTCGTGGTGGCCGATCGCGCGCCGCACGAGAGCATGGTCGAGGGCCGCGCTCGGGCAGGCGGTCAGCCCGTTGCGGGTCGCGGCGAGCATGATGTTCTGGCCGATATGGCCGGCCTCGATCATGACGACCCGATAAGCGTTGGGATCGTCATATTTCCACATCGTGCGATGGAAATGGGCGCACAGCACGATCGTGCAAGCCATGGTGTCCGCCCAATCCTGGCCGCCGATGATCTCTCCGGCGCTCGGGACTTCCGGTGCGGGAAGCCGGCCAAGCGAATGCTCGGCTGCGGAATAGTGATAAAGGCCGGGCTCAAGCCCTTCCACGGCGCGCACAAAGACGTAGGCCTCGTAGGGGTTGCGCGCGCCGCCCGATGGCGTGAGCTTGAGCGGAAGGCGGCCCGCGCGGTTGGTTGTTTCGCCGACGATGCCAAGGCCCGCGAACAGCGTATCGGACAATTGCGCCAGCGTGAGCGGCAGGTCGAGTGCCGCGCGCACGGTGCGGCGGCGGCCCATCAGCTTCAAAAGAGGGTTGCCGGAAAACGGATCGGGCAGATCCGTTACTTCGGCCATGTGGCGGTTGGGCTGGTGAAGCGCGGGCACATTGCCTAGGCTTGCCTTCTCCACCTGCCGGTTCTCTGCCTCCTCCAAGGGAACGAAGGAGCGATCCTCGAGCGTGAAGTGCATCAGTGCGGTCGGCACAGACCACGACCAGCTGGCTTCGAACTCGCTTTCGCGCAGGGCCTCGGCCGAATCCGCTCGCACCACTGCCGAGACCTCGATCAGCCGCTGCAGCAGCTCGACGGTTTCAGGCACCGTGAGTTCGTAGCGCTCGGCGAGTTCGGAAGGGTCGGACCAGTCGGAAAGCCCGCTCAGAAGGCGAAGCGTTTCGACCTCGCAGTGGAACACCTGCTTGGTCAGGAAATTGCAGCCGACCAGCGCGTCTCCATCGGGGGAGTAAACCAGCGTCGAGGACGCCTTGACCCTCGTCGAGGACATGCGGGCTGCTTTACGCTGGAAAGGCGGGAAGATTGGTTGGGGATGTTGGAAGGGGCTGCCCGCGTGGGGTTAAAACACGGGCAGCCCCTCGCGACTTCAGCGCTTGGTGTAGTGCTGAGCCGGAACGATGAACTTGTTGGTGCTGGCCGAAACGATCTTCACGGCGGCAGCGGACTTGGCAGCGACGAGCTTCATGATGGGGACCCTTCATCCAAACGCGCCCAGCAATGGACGCACCCCCAAAGTACCTCGCTCTCGTTAAGACTATAGCCGAACAACGCTTAAAATGCTTGCTTCTTTTTATTGAACTTGCGCTGGTTTTTGTAATAAATTACGCTTTCCCGTACATAGTTGCTCTATCGATGTATATCTCTACTCGTCGAAATATATATTTGTGTATTCCTATGCATGCAAGGATTCAGCCTAACGTTAAAACGGGATCAGACTTCTGAGCGTCCTCCGCCCGTCTTTTGATGATCTCCGACACGATCGGGTCCACGAACTCGTCATTCAGGCGGTGAACGTGAGCGGCGCGGAGTACTTGGCGCAGCCCCATGCCTGCCGGGCAGGGGCGCATCACCACTGTCGTGCTGGCCGGTCCCCATTCCGTCATTACGGTAGCGAGCCCGCTGAGCGTCGGCGTGGACAAAGGTTCCCATCGAAGGACCAGAAGCGAAGGCTCTCGTGCATCGCCCTCGTTGAGAGCGATGAAGAAAAGATGGTTCAGCCGTTCCACGATGAAGCCGCGATGATCACCCTTGGCATAGGACCAGAAGGCGCCCTCGCGCTCCGCAAGGCCGGTCAGCCGCCGGAACGTCACCGCATTCTCCTCGCGGCGCACGATCGTGATCGAGCAGATCACCATCGCCGGCTCGCGGGGCACGGCGAAGAAGGTGTAATAATAGCCTGACTCCAGGGTCGGCACGGGTCGCGCAAAGCGGTCCAGAAGCTCGGAGCGATCGTCGAAGGTCAGGTCGTGCCGCTCCGGGATCGCTGCGGCGGGCGGCGCATAGAGTGCGCTTTCCGTGACGCCGAAAAACGCGCAGATGCGCTCTGCGGTACGCTTGTGTGGCAGCCCCTTCGCTTCCAGGTAGCGTTCGAACTGGCTGCGATTGATGCCGATGCCGCGGCAGGCTTGGCTGACGCCCATATGCCGCTCGGCACACAGACGGCGCAGATTGGATGCAAGGTTGGTGCGCAGATCAGCCATCGTGTTCCTGCTTGCCGGAAGCGTGGGAGCGTTATCCATTCCCGGCGCCTGCCGCGACCATCTGGCGGCGAGCAAAGGCTTAAAACAGCGCAACATCTTCCGCGACCCTTAATGGGGCCGCACTGGACTTTTTAAACCAGCTTGTTGCAAAACGCGGCCGGAGGGGTTCGGCCCGCTCCCTCGATCCTTCTGCTTCACGAGGAAGCGTATGCCATCGCCATTCTCCGCGGATGAGAAGCTCGCGGCCATGCTCGCCCATGACGTGGTGCCCAACCCGCTTCGGGCTGTCCTTCAGGCCGCCAGGGAGGGCTCGGATATCGGCAGATGCGATCTTTCCGACCCCCTGGTCTTCCGTGCGCAGGTGAAGCGCATGGCGACGTTGTTTCATGCGCTCTACGGCTCTGATGCTTCGGCGCAGGCGCGCAAGGTCGCCGAGCGCTTCGACAACAATACTTTCGCCCGCATGGTGACCGCTGCGGTGGAACGGGACGCGCGAGCGGAGGAGCGCGAGAGCGCGGCCGCCGAAGCGGACTTCGATCGGTTGGCCGGCGGAGCTTCGAGCTGATCGAGGCGTCCGAAGCCCGATACACGCCGCGCGTTCGACGCTTGGCCCCTCGCCATCGCTTCTTCCCATAATGCTTCGCGCCAAGGCAGTTGCCCGTATCCGGACGCTTGGATAGGAAGAAGCGGCTTGTGCTTTTTCACGCCGTTCCGCCCGCAGGGCTGTTCTGCAAACCGGTCTACCCGTCCCAGCTTTCATGCCTCACAATCGCTTCGCTTCATTCGATCCCGCTGCTCCTGATCGCCATCTGCCGTTGGGCAGGCTCGCGGGGATCATGGGAGTGTTCGGCCTGATCCTGATCGTTCTCGTATCGGTCATGCTGGCATGGAACGAGTATGGGCGGCAGGTCGCTCAGGCGCGGCGCGACATCGATGCGGCCGCCTTTTCGCTCGCCGACCATGCGGGCCGGCTGTTCGAGTCCGCCGATGTGGTGCTGAGAGGCGCGCCTGCCCTGCTCGGGGAGCGCGGGTGGGACGAGATCGCGGCAGACGCCGCGCTCCAGGCCCAGTTCAGGGAATTCGCCCGGTCACTGCCTTATGTGGATGATGTCTGGCTCAACGATCAAACCGGGCAGCTTCGCCTGACAAGCTTCACCTTTCCGGCGCCAGCTTCGAATGCGGCCGACCGCGATGCCTTCAAGGCGCAGATCGAGCCCACCGACCGCCTGTTCGTGGGCGAGCGCATCATCGGAAAGGTGACGGGGCGCCCCACGTTCCTGCTTGCGCGCCGCTTGTCGGAAAGAAGCGGCGCGTTTCGCGGAATGGTGTCGGCAACTGCCGATCTCGGGTACTTCAACGATTACTGGGGCCGGGTCGAGCTTCCGCTCGACACTCGGGTGCGTCTCCTGCGCACCGGTGCGTTGGACGTGCTCGCGCAGCATCCGGCCCCGGCCGGGGGCGTATCGTTCGCACCTTTCGATGCGCAACTGCTCCGTGCGGCGCTCGCCAAGGAGCCGGAGGAAGGCGAGGTGGAGCTGCCGGCCTTTGAGGGCGATGCGCCGCGCATCCTCGCCTACCGGAAAGTGGGAGAGCTGCCGCTGCTCGTCACGGTCGGCGTGTCGCGCGGTGCGATCACGAGTGCATGGCGGCAGTCGCTGCTCACTTACATGCCGGTCGAGATCGCAGCGTTCCTGGCGCTCCTCGCGCTGACGGTCGCGGCGTTCCGCCAGGCGCGGCGCGAGGCGGAGGTGAAGGAAGGGCTGGTTGCGGCGCGCGCGAACCTTGCTTCCATCAACAGTGAGCTAGAGGGGCGCGTGGCCGCCCGCACCGCTGAACTCAGCAACGAAACCGCGAGGCTCGACACGTTGAACAAGGTCGGCCGCGCTCTGGCCTCCGAACTCGACGGCGAGCGTCTCTCACGCATCGTGATAGAGGCGGCTACACGTCTGGGCGGCGCGGGCTTCGGCGCGTTCTTCGAGCAGGCTCCGACAGAGGGAAAGGACGACAGCGCCGAACCCTGGCGCCTCACGGCGCTGTCCGGCGCGTCGCGAGAGGATTTCAAGCTCCTGGCGCTGCCTGCCATCGGTGAGCTTTTCTCCGCCGCTCGGGCCGCCGAACGCCTTCTTCGGTTCGACGATGTACGACAGGACTCCGATGCGGGCGCCCTAGACTCCCTGGCGGAGCCTCCCCTGCAGATGCGTTCATGCCTTGTCGTGCCGGTGGTCGCACGATCGGGCGAGATCCTGGGCGGTCTCCTTCTCGGTCATTCCGCGACCGGCCGCTTCGGCGAACGCGAGGAGCTCCTGCTTGCTGGCTTTGCCGGGCAGACGGCGGTCGCGCTCGACAATGCGCGGCTGTTCTCCGCTGCTTCGTGCGAGGTGACGGAGCGCCGCCAAGCGCAGGAGGAGCTGCGCGAATCGAACGAGGAAATCCAGCGCTACGCCTATATCGTCAGCCACGACCTGCGCGCGCCGCTGGTGAATGTCATGGGCTTCACGAGCGAGCTCGAAGCGAGCAAACCCGAAATCCTTGCGGCAGGCGCCAAGCCGGAAGACGACCCTTCCCGGAAGCAGGCAGAGCAGGATTTCGACGAGGCGCTTGGCTTCATCAAGGCCGCCATCTCCAAGATGGACCGGCTCATCAATGCCATCCTGAAGCTTTCCCGCGAGGGCCGGCGCAACTTCCGGCCCGAACTGCTAGACATGGGACAGCTGCTTCAAAGCCTGGCCGACGCCCAGCGCCACCAGGCGGACGAAAAGGACGCCGCCGTCGCCATCGCGCCGGATATGCCGGCGCTGGTCGCCGACCAGCTTGCGGTGGAGCAGATTTTCGGCAACCTGCTTGACAATGCCCTCAAATACCTGTCCCCCGAACGTGCCGGGCACATCGAGATCGGCGGCGAACGCATCGGTCCGGCGCGCCTGCGTTTCTGGGTGACGGATAATGGGCGCGGCATCGCGCCGGAAGACCATGGCCGGGTCTTCGAGCTGTTTCGTCGCTCGGGGCGCCAGGATGTGGCGGGGGAAGGCATCGGGCTGGCCCATGTCAAGGCGCTGGTGCGCTCCATGGGAGGGGCGATCTCGGTTTCTTCCGAACTTGGAACGGGGACGACCTTCATCGTGACGCTGCCGGCGGCACCGTTGCGGCAGAACACAATGATCGCAGCCGAATAGATGGCGGAGGTGCCAGTGTATCCAGTCAGCATCGTGATGATCGAGGATGACGAGGGTCATGCGCGGCTCATCGAACGCAACATTCGGCGCGCCGGCGTCAACAATCCCATCGATCAGTTCCGCGACGGCAAGTCGGCGCTCACCCATCTTCTGGGCGAGGACGGTTCTGGCGAACCAAGCTCGAAGAGGCACCAACTCGTGCTGCTCGACCTCAACCTGCCCGACATGAGCGGCATCGACATCCTGGCCAGGATCAAGGCCAACGAGCATACGCGCCGCTCGCCCGTGGTGGTGCTGACCACCACCGACGATCAGCGCGAAATCCAGCGCTGCTATGATCTTGGCGCCAATGTCTACATCACCAAGCCCGTGAACTATGAGGGCTTCGCCAACGCGATCCGCCAGCTCGGCCTGTTCTTCACGGTCATGCAGGTGCCAGAAAACGGCTGAAGAAAACGGCTGATGAAAACGGCTGACGGATACCCTTGATGGGCGAGCCCACGCGCGTCCTTTACATCGATGACGATCCCGGCTTGGCCCGGCTCGTGCGCCGCACGCTGGAAGCGGCGGGGCATGCGATGGAGCACGCCGTTTCGGGCGAGGAGGGGCTCCTGCGCGTCGCCGCAGGCGGCATCGACGTCGTGGCGCTCGACCATCATCTTCCCGGCCAGACCGGTCTTGACGTGCTGACCAGCCTTCGCGCGCACGAGAATCCGCCGCCGGTGATCTATGTGACCGGCTCGGAAGACAGCCGCGTGGCGATTGCGGCGCTCAAGGCCGGAGCGGCCGATTACGTGCTCAAGGATGTTTCGGGCCATTTTCGCGACCTCCTCGTGGAGGCTGTTTCGGCAGCCGTGGAAGGCGACCGGCTCCGTCGCGCCAAGGAAGCCGCCGATCACGAAGTCCGCGAAGCGCGCGACCGTGCGGAACTCCTGCTCAAGGAGGTCAATCACCGCGTCGCCAATTCGCTGAGCCTTGTTTCGGCACTGACGCGCATGCAGATGAACCAGGTCACCGACCCCGCGGCAAAGGCGGCGCTGGCTGAAACACAGGCGCGCATCAATGCGGTGGCCGGTGTTCATCGCCGGCTTTACACCTCGCCGGACGTTCATGCCGTCGATATCGGCGCCTATCTCGCAAGCCTGATCGAGGAACTGGAAGCGTCGATGCGCTCGGCGGGCCGTGAGCATTCGATCGCACTCGAATCCGAGCCGATCCTCGTGCCCACGGACAAGGCTGTATCGATTGGGGTAATCGTCACGGAGCTCGTCACCAACGCCTTCAAATACGCTTATCCCGACGGCACCAAGGGCGAGATCCGCGTGCGGATCGCCTCGCATGAGAACCAAGCCGAGCTGTCGGTGGAAGACGGTGGCGTTGGCTGGAAAGGCGAAGGGCCGACGCAAGGAACCGGCTTGGGCACGCGTATCGTCCAAGCCATGGCCCGCAATCTTCATGCAGCGGTCGCCTTCGATCCCCATTTTCGTGGGACTCGCGCGCAGGTGCTGTTTCCGCTTTGAGCGCTGATCTGGAGACGGGTGAGGGCGAAGCGGGGGGGATCCTCGAAATCGATCTCGGCGCCATCCGCCGGAACTATCGCCTGCTTCGCCGCCAGTCGGGACGCGCCGAGTGCGCGGCCTCGGTGAAGGCCGATGCCTATGGCCTGGGCGCCGTGCCGATCGTTCAGGCCCTGGCACGGGAAGGCTGCCGCAGCTTCTTTGTCGCGCATCTGGCCGAAGCGCGCGCCCTGCTGCCCCATCTTCCTCCTGAGGCCAGCGTTTTCGTTCTCAACGGTTTGGTGGCGGGCGCGGAAGACGCGGCGCTCGAACCGCGCATCGTGCCAGTCTTGAACAGTCTGGCTCAGGTTGCAGCCTGGCAGCGCGCCGCAGCTCTCGTTCAGCGGCGATTGCCGGCGGCGCTGCATGTGGATACGGGCATGTCACGGCTGGGGCTTTCGCCGGACGAGGCGCTCGGGCTTTCTTCCCGTCTCGATGCTATCGACCTGCGCCTCATCATGAGCCACCTGTCCACGGCTGAGGACGCAGCGGCGTCTTCCAACCGCCGGGAGCTTGAACTCTTCAGCCGCGTGCGCGAGGGCTTTCCCGGCGTTGCCGCCTCGTTCGCGAACTCTTCGGGCATTTTCCTCGACGAGACATTCCGGTTCGAACAGACCCGCACTGGCGCGGCTCTTTACGGCATCAACCCGACGCCTGACCGACCTAATCCGATGCAGCCCGTGCTGCGCCTGCTCGCCCGCGTGATCCAGACGCGCAGCATCGCGCCGGGCACGCCGGTGGGTTACGGCGGCGCGTTCCGTGCCGAGCAGCCCATGCGGGTCGCAACACTCGGCGTCGGCTATGGCGATGGCTGGCCGCGCCGCGCGCGCCTGCCGGCCTTCTGGAACAATCTCGCTTTGCCGGTGATCGGTCGCGTTTCGATGGATACGATGGTGCTGGACGTCTCCGCCGCGCCGCCCGGCGCGATCCAGCCTGGTGCGCTGGTGGAGCTTCTCAATGCTCGGCAGACGCCCGACGAGCTGGCAGAGGCTACGGGCACGATCGGCTACGAAATCCTCACCAGCCTCGGCCGGCGCTTTTATCGCCGCCTGCTGGATTGATGCCGGTTTCAGGCGAACAAAGCGCGGTCCCGCTCCACTGCCGCGTTGATGAAGCTCGTGACGGCCTGCACCCGGCGCGAAAGGCGCATCGATTCGTGATAAACGAGCCAGTAGGCGCGGCGGATCGGCGGAAAGCCAGGCAGCGGCACGAGGTCGGGAAAGGCACGCGCGATAAAGGAGTGGAGGATGCCGATGCCGGCACCCGACCGCACCGCTTCCACCTGACCAAGCGCTGAAGAGATCGCGAAGCCGGAGGTCCAATCGACGCTGAACTCTGCGGCGTAGTCGAGCGAGGGGCTTGCGACGAGATCGGGCACGTAGCCAACCAGCCGGTGGGTGGCGAGTTCACTTCTGCCGGCGGGCAGCCCATGCGCTTCGGCATAAGCGCGGGATGCGTAAAGCCCCAGCGCATAGTCTGTCAGCTTGCCCGCCACGAGCCGTCCTTCGACCGGCCGCTCCACCGTGATGGCAATGTCGGCCTCGCGGCGCGACAAGGAGAACGACAGCGGCACGGGCACGAGCTGGATGCGCAGGCCGGGATGCTCGGCGGTCAATTCGCCCAGACGGCGCGCCAGAAAGGCCGTCCCAAACCCGTCAGGCGCGCCGATGCGTATCGTCCCGGTGATCGCCTCATTCGTGCCGTCCACGGCTTCCCGCGCGGCGATCAGATCGGCCTCCATTCGCTCCACGACGTCGAGAAAGCGCTGGCCGGCAGGCGTCAGCTCACTGCCGGTGGTCAGGCGGCGGAAGAGCTTGGTATTCAGCGCCGCTTCAAGGCTCGCGATGCGGCGCGACACGGTGGCGTGGTTGAGTTCAAGCCGGCGCGCCGCGCCGAGGATCTGCCCGGCGCGCGCGACGCTCAGGAAAATGCGCGCATCGTCCCAGTTCAAGGAGCGTTCCATCGCGACCTGCGTCCTGATCTTTGCGCAAGATCGTAACGCAAGCCGGTTCGTACTTCAATTTACGCACATCGGCTGGGCTCACTCTCGCATTGCCAAAGAATGGTGAGAGGAAGAAAACGACGCAGGTCAAACACGGGAGAGAAGCCATGGACGAGATCGGCCATTTCATCGGAGGCGCGCGGGTCGCCGGCACCAGCGGCCGCACGCAGGATATCATGCAGCCCATGGACGGCACCGTCCGCGGGCGCGTGTCGCTCGCCAGCAAGGCCGAGGTGCGTCAGGCGGTGGAAAACGCCAAGGCCGCGCAGATCGCTTGGGGCACGACCAATCCGCAGCGCCGCGCCCGCGTGCTGATGAAGTTCCTGGAACTCGTCCATGCCGAGTATGACAGCCTGGCCGAACTCCTCGCCCGCGAGCACGGCAAGACGATCGCGGATGCGAAAGGCGACATCCAGCGCGGGCTGGAAGTGGTCGAGGTCTGCATCGGCGCGCCGCATCTGCTTAAGGGCGAGTTCACCGATGGGGCCGGTCCCGGCATCGACACATACTCCATGCGCCAGCCGCTGGGCGTCGTTGCCGGCATCACGCCGTTCAATTTTCCGGCGATGATCCCGCTCTGGAAGATCGCGCCCGCGCTCGCCTGCGGCAACGCCTTCGTGCTGAAGCCCTCCGAGCGCGATCCGGGCGTGCCGATGCGGATTGCCGAATTGTTTCTCGAGGCCGGCCTGCCCAAGGGCGTGCTGAATGTGATCAACGGCGACAAGGAAGCCGTGGATGCGCTGCTCGACGATCCCGACGTGAAGGCCATCGGCTTCGTCGGCTCGACGCCGATCGCGCAATATATCTACAGCCGGGGATGTGCGGCGGGAAAGCGCGTGCAGTGCTTCGGCGGCGCCAAGAACCACATGATCATCATGCCCGATGCGGACATGGACCAGACAGTGGATGCGCTGATCGGGGCGGGCTACGGCTCGGCCGGCGAGCGCTGCATGGCGATCTCCGTTGCCGTGCCGGTGGGTCAGGACACCGCCGATCGCCTGATGGAGCGTTTGATCCCCCGCGTCGAAAGTCTGAAGGTCGGCCCCTCGACCGACTCTTCCGCCGATTTCGGCCCATTGGTGACGCGTCAGGCGCTTGACCGGGTGAAGAACTACGTCGAGGCCGGCGTCAAGGAAGGCGCCAAGCTCGTGGTGGATGGCCGCAGCTTCTCCATGCAGGGCTATGAGAACGGCTATTACATGGGCGGCTGCCTGTTCGACGAGGTGACGGCGGACATGTCGATCTACAAGGAAGAGATTTTCGGCCCCGTCCTTTCGGTCGTGCGCGCCAGGAACTACGACGAAGCGCTGCGCCTGCCCAACGAGCACGAATATGGCAATGGCGTCGCGATCTTCACGCGCGACGGCGATGCCGCGCGGGACTTCGCTTCCAAGGTTCAGGTCGGCATGGTGGGCATCAATGTGCCGATCCCGGTGCCGATCGCCTATTACACCTTCGGCGGCTGGAAGGGTTCATCCTTCGGCGATCTCAACCAGCACGGGTCGGACGCCTTCCGGTTCTATACGAAGACAAAGACGGTCACCTCACGCTGGCCCTCCGGCATCAAGGACGGTGCGGAATTCGTGATCCCCACCATGAACTGAACAAGCTGCCGGTTAACCCTGTTTTGCGCCGCTTCGAAACTTCGGGGCGGCGTAAGCATTTTATTAGAGGTTTATCAACTTTTCACAAAACCGTGATGGAACGTGAAAGGCGTGCATTCTCTTCTGTGCACAACTGGAACGTACATGCCGTTCCACGAAAATCGAGACAGTTCACCGGCGGCGAGCGCTCCGAATAGGGACGCACCCTTTCGCACGCCTCTTGCAGGACAAGTGATCATGATCCGGATCGCCCTCGCCACAGCAGCACTCGCAGCAACGCTCCTGCCGGCAGGAGCCTATGCCGGTGATAATCTCTGCGGCGTGCGGACAGAGATCGTTTCCAAGCTCTCGCAGCACTACAAGGAGCAGCCGAGCGCTGTCGGCATGGTGGACAAGAATGCCGTGCTTGAGGTGTTCGTGTCGAATGACGGAACCTGGACGATCATTGCAACCGGGACGGATGGCAACTCCTGCGTCCTTTCATCCGGCGATGGCTGGCAGGCAACGAATTTCGTGGCCGGCAAGGACGCCTGAACCCTATCTGCTTTCTCCTTGCTGAACATGTTTGAGCCCGAGGTGTTTGCCTCGGGCTTTTTGCTTGAGATGCACCCTTGCGGCTGTTCGATGTCAGGCATCATCTCAGAGCCAGCAATTCGGCCTGAGTGCGGAGATGCGTCATCAATCGATCGGCATGTCGCGCTGCCGCGTCTTCGTCGTGGCTCGCGATCGCCTTCAGCAACCTGATGTGATGCTCCGCAGCCGCCAGAAGGTCGCCGCTCCGCTGATAGCGGAACCAGAAGCGGCGGCTGTGAGTCTGGAGCGGCGCGGCGAAGCGCACGGCGAACGGGTTGTCGGAAGCTTGGGCGATCGCCTCGTCGGCGCGCCTGTCTGCCGCCATGAAGGCGTCCGCATCGCCTTCCGCTGCTGCGTCCCGCATGCTTTCCGCGGCCCTTTCGACGTCGCGGCTTTGTTGAGGAGTGGCCAGCCGGGCAGCACTTCGCGCAAGGGTGATCTCGACGCCCCGGCGCGCATCCACCACCTTCAGCCAGTCACCAGGATGAAGGGCTGCAACCGAAATCCCTGAGCGGGGACGGATCTCCAGAAAACCCTCCCAGGCGAGCCGCTGGATCGCCTCGCGCATCGGCGTCCGGCCGAGGCCAACTCTTGCGATCAGCGCCGTTTCCGTAGTTGCCGACCCGGGAGGGAGTTCCAGCGTCACGATCAACCGCTCGAGGTGGCGATAGGCCTGAGCAGTTGCCGGCTCGGTCGGGACATCCGCTTCATGAGACATGCCTCAACTCCTAACTTGACCGAACCCGCCGTCGTTGATATATCAGACATATATCAGGAGCAAGGCGCATGATGTGGCAGGGTGTTTTTCCGGCGGTCACCACCAAGTTCACGGAGGAGGACAGGCTCGACGCGGCGGAGATGGAGCGCTGCTTCGCGCTCGAGATGGAAGCCGGCTGCGACGGGATCATCGTGTGCGGAAGCCTCGGCGAGGGGCCGATGCTTTCCACCGAGGAGAAGCTTGAGGTTCTTCGTATCGCGCAGGGTGTTGCCGGGTCCAAGCCCGTTCTGCTGACCATCAACGAGGCTTCCACCAGGCAGGGCGCTGACCTGGCCAGGCAGGCGGCGTCGGCCGGCGCGAGCGGGTTGATGATCGTGCCAAGCCCGATCTACCACACCAATGATGCTGAAACCGTCGCCACGCTGAAGGCCGTTGCCTCGGCCGGCGGCGTGCCGGTGATGATCTATTCCAACCGCGTCGCCTATCGCGTCGACGTGACGGTGGATGTGATGTCCGAACTTGCGGGTGACGACCTGTTCGTGGCCGTCAAGGAGTCGTCCGACGACATCCGCCGCACCACCGAGATTATCAATGCGCTGGGTGACCGATTCGATATTTTCACAGGCGTGGACAACCTCGCCTTTGAAGCGCTGAGCGTCGGCGCGGTCGGCTGGGTGGCGGGGCTTGTGACGGCGTTCCCGCGTGAGACTGTGGCCATTTACCAGCTGATGAAGCAGGGGCGACGCGAGGAGGCGCTTCAGATCTATCGCTGGTTCCGCCCGCTGCTCGACCTCGACGTATCCACCTATCTCGTGCAGAACATCAAGCTTGCGGAAGTGCATGCGATTCAGTCCAACGACCGCGTGCGCATGCCGCGCCAGCCGCTGAGCGGCGAGCGTCGAGCAAAGGTGGAGGCGATCGTGAAGGCTGCACTGGCGGTGCGCCCGGCCATGCCGAGCTTCTGAGCTTCACCGGATGGCAGGCGAGGCTTCTTCGAGCGACATCGCCATTATCGGTGCCGGCATTGTCGGCATCGCCTGCGCCGCACAGCTTGTTGAAGCCGGGCATCGTGTCACGGTTTATGACCGCACCGGCATCTGCGAGGAAACGAGCGCGGGCAATGCGGCGGCGCTGGCATTCGCCGATGTGCTGCCGCTCGCGCACAAGGGAATGCTCCGCAAGCTGCCGCGCTGGCTGCGCGATCCGCTCGGGCCGCTCTCCATCCCGCCGGCTTATCTCCTTCGGCTTTCCCCCTGGCTGATCCGCTTTCTTCTTGCCGGGCACCCGCGCCATTTCAAGCGGAGCCTCCAAGCGCAGGCGGGAATGATGCGGCTGTCGGAAAGCGAATGGACGAGCCTTGCCGCTCGTGCCGGGATCGACGGCATGATCCGGCATGATGGCTCGATCGACCTTTATGAAGGCGAAACCGAATGGCGGGCATCCCTGCCGGGATGGTCGGCACGCGAGCCGTTTTCGATCGCCTTCGAGCATGTGACCGGCGCCCGTTTGGAGGAACTGCAGCCCGGCCTGTCGCCACGTTTCACCCATGGCACCTTCCTGCCGGGCTGGAAGACGGTGAGCGATCCGAAAGAGTTCGGCAAGGCGCTCTGGGCCTATGCCGAAGGCAAGGGTGCGCGCTTTGTGCGCGGGATGGTTGGTTCCATCCGGCGTTCCGGAACGGGGCAGGCGTGGCAGCTGCACCTTGTTGCCGAGGGGCAGGCACAATCGGTCTTGGCGGAGCGCGTGGTCATCGCGGCGGGCGCCTGGTCGCACCGTCTCGCCGCCAGGCTGGGCGATCGCATCCCGCTTGAAACGGAGCGGGGCTACAACACCACGCTTCCCCGAAACGCCTTTCCGCTCAAGCGCCAGCTTACTTTCACCGGCCACGGCTTCGTGGTGACGCCGATGGAAACGGGGCTGCGCATCGGCGGCGCGGTGGAGCTCGGCGGTCTCGACCGGCAGCCCAATTATGCCCGCTCCAGGGCGATGCTGTCCAAGGCGGCGCAATTCCTGCCCGGGCTCAGGACCGAAGGCGGGGTGGAATGGATGGGCTATCGTCCGTCGCTCCCCGACACATTGCCCGTGGTCGGCGCGTCGCGGTCTCCCGGCATATTCTATGCCTTCGGGCATGGGCATCTCGGCCTGACCCAGGCCGCGGCGACGGGCCGTTTGATCCGCGAGATGATCGCGGGTCAAATGCCGGCGCTCGATCTTTCCCCCTTTTCTCCGCAACGTTTCTAGAAGGATGGACATGGCGCGCCACAGCTTCTTCTGCATCGACGGGCACACCTGCGGGAACCCGGTTCGGCTTGTGGCTGGCGGCGGGCCGCGCCTCGATGGCGCCACGATGATGGAGCGGCGCGCGCATTTCCTGCGCGACTATGACTGGATTCGAACCGGCCTGATGTTCGAGCCGCGCGGCCACGACATGATGTCGGGCTCGATCCTTTACCCGCCGACGCGGGAGGATTGCGATGTCGGCATCCTGTTCATCGAAACCTCCGGATGCCTGCCGATGTGCGGGCATGGCACGATCGGAACCGTCACCATGGCGCTCGAACAGGGTCTAGTGACGCCGAAGGAAAAAGGCAGGCTGCGGCTCGATACGCCCGCGGGCCCCGTGCTCGCCGAATATCGCGAGGAGAACGGTTTCGTGGAAGAGGTGCGGATCACCAACATTCCCTCCTTCCTTTATGCGGAGGGGCTCGCTGTCGAGTGTCCCGTGCTGGGGCCGCTCACGGTCGATGTCTCCTATGGCGGGAACTTCTATGCGATCGTGGAGCCGCAGGCGAATTACCGCGACATGGCCGATCATTCGGCGGGCGATCTTGTCGCCTGGAGCCCGCTCCTGCGCGCCCGCCTCAACGAGCTTTATTCCTTTGTTCATCCGCTCGACGAGAACATCCGCAGCCTGTCGCACATCCTTTGGACCGGGGCGCCCACCGTCGAAGGAGCCGACGCGCGCAACGCCGTCTTCTATGGCGACAAGGCGATCGACCGCTCGCCATGCGGCACCGGCACTTCGGCCCGCATGGCCCAGCTTCACGCCAAAGGCCGGTTGAAGGCCGGCGACAGCTTCGTGCATGAATCGATCATCGGCTCCCTGTTCAAGGGCCGCGTCGAAGCCGAAACAAAGATGGGCGAGACGGCGGCGATTATTCCTTCGATCGGCGGGTGGGCGCGGCAGACCGGCTTCAACACGATCTTCATCGATGATCGCGACCCGTTCCGGCACGGTTTCTCCGTGCGCTGAGTTTCGTTCTTCCGGTGGGTAAGCTGCTCAAGTCGTGGGCAAATGCCCAGGCGCGGCAAAAATGCCGTTGCAATTGGCCAGTTTGCATCTAGAGACTGGACCAAACAACCAAAAGAGGCGCGATCCGGCTCACGGGCGACGCCTCTCGGGGAGCCGCGAGGCAATATGGAATATTTTGTCCAGCAGCTTATCAACGGGCTGACGCTGGGATCGATCTATGGGCTGATCGCCATCGGCTACACGATGGTCTACGGCATTGTCGGCATGATCAATTTCGCCCATGGCGACGTGTTCATGATAGGCGCGTTCATCGCGCTGATCGTTTATTTGCTTTTGATCAGCCTGATCTACACCATTCCCGTCGCCATCGCCCTGTTGATCATGATGATCGTCGCGATGGTGCTGACCAGCCTTTACAACTGGACCATCGAGAAGGTCGCCTATCGCCCCTTGCGCGGCTCGTTCCGCCTGGCGCCTCTCATCACCGCGATCGGCATGTCGATTGCGCTTTCCAATTTCGTGCAGGTCACGCAAGGGCCGCGCAACAAGCCGATCCCGCCGATGGTCAGCAGCGTCTACACCGTCTGGGGCATCTCGATCTCGCTCAAGCAGCTGGTGATCGTGGCCGTGACGGTCGTGCTGCTCGCGCTGTTCTGGTATCTCGTCAACCGCACCTCGCTGGGCCGCGCCCAGCGCGCCTGCGAACAGGATCGCAAGATGGCGGCACTGCTCGGCATCGACGTGGATCGCACCATTTCCATCACCTTCATCATGGGCGCTTCGCTCGCCGCCGTCGCAGGTACGCTGTTCCTGATGTATTACGGCGTGATCGTCTTTTCCGACGGTTTCGTGCCGGGCGTGAAGGCCTTCACGGCGGCCGTGCTTGGCGGCATCGGCTCCATTCCGGGCGCAGTGCTGGGCGGGCTTCTGATCGGCTTCATCGAGGCCATGTGGTCGGCTTACTTCTCCATCGACTACAAGGATGTCGCAGCCTTCTCGATCCTCGCCATCGTGCTGATCTTCCTGCCTTCCGGCATTCTTGGACGGCCGGAAGTGGAGAAGGTCTGACCCGATGGCTGTGATTACTGCCGCCGAGCGCGCCGATGCTTCCGCAATGTCGAAGGCACTGCGCGAAGCTCTATACGCCGGCGCTATTGCGTTCGGACTCTTCGTCCTCATGATCGGCTTCAAGAGCGATCAGAACATCAATAACGAGCTTGTGCTGGTGCCTCGCTGGAGCCTGCTCGCCATCGTAGTGGCGCTGGTTGCAGCCGGCCGCTTCCTGATGGTGGCTTATATCCATCCAACGGTTTCCGCAGGCCGAACCGTTTGGCTGCGTAATGTCGCCATTGGTGCAGCTCTGGCGAGCCTGATCGCATTTGTCTTCATAGCCAAGCCCGATTTTTCTGGCCTTCTTTCTTACCTGTCCAACTGGAAGACATGGTTCTATTTGGCGGTGGCGCTTGCGATATTTGCCGTACTGCGAATATATCCTCCATTGCGGCGATATTGGTCGTCTTTAACCGTCGCACTGCTAGTGGCCTACCCGCTTGTGATAGTCCACACTGCCGGCCTCCAGGGCTCGCTGAAATGGGTCGATAATTTCGGCATCCAGATCCTGATCTATGTGATGCTGGCCTGGGGACTGAACATCGTGGTGGGCCTCGCCGGTCTGCTCGACCTCGGCTATGTCGCCTTCTACGCGGTCGGCGCTTATTCCTACGCGCTGCTCGGCACAGAGCTCGGCTGGTCGTTCTGGATCCTGCTGCCGACCGCCGGCATCCTGGCGGCGTTCTGGGGCGTGATCCTGGGCTTTCCCGTGCTCCGGCTGCGAGGCGACTATCTCGCCATCGTCACGCTGGCCTTCGGCGAGATCATCCGTCTCGTGCTGATCAACTGGCGGGAAGTCACCAACGGGTCGGCCGGCATCTCTGGCATTCCCAAGATCGACTTCTTCGGCTGGTTCACCTTCAACGTGTCGGACCCGAATTATTTCGGCAAGGTTTTCGGGCTGGCGGCTTCTGGCGCTTACTACAAGATCTTTCTGTATTACCTGATCCTGCTTCTCGCGCTGCTCACCGCATTCGTCACCATCCGCCTGCGCCGCATGCCGGTCGGCCGAGCCTGGGAAGCGCTGCGCGAGGATGAGATCGCCTGCCGCTCGCTCGGCATCAATACCACCAACACCAAGCTGACCGCCTTCGCCATCGGCGCGATGTTCGGCGGCTTCGCTGGTTCTTTCTTTGCCGCGCGCCAGGGCTTCGTTTCGCCCGAAAGCTTCGTGTTCCTGGAGTCGGCCATCATCCTCGCCATCGTGGTGCTGGGCGGCATGGGCTCGCTGGTCGGCATCGCCATCGCCGCGCTGGCGATGATCGGCGGCACGGAGATCCTGCGCGAGCTGACCTTCCTCAAGGCAGTGTTCGGCGAGGGCTTCACGCCGGAGCTCTACCGGATGCTGCTGTTCGGTCTTGCCATGGTGATCGTGATGCTGTGGAAGCCGCGCGGCTTTGTCGGATCACGCGAGCCGACCGCCTTTCTTCACCAGCGCAAGGCGGTTTCCGGCAGCTTCACCAAGGAAGGGCACGGCTGATGACGCAGAGCGTGCTCAAGACCGTGACCCAGACAGCCGCAGGCCCGATGCCGGGCGACGCGATCCTTTCCGTCGAGCACCTGTCGATGAAGTTCGGCGGCCTCGTCGCCATCGGTGACCTTTCGTTCCAGGCCCGGCGCGGCGAGATCACGGCGCTGATCGGCCCGAACGGCGCGGGCAAGACCACCGTCTTCAACTGCATCACAGGGTTCTACAAGCCATCCGAGGGGATGATCCGCCTCAGCCGCAAGACGGGCGAGGAGTTCCTGCTCGAGCGCATGCCGGATTTCCAGATCACGGCGCGCGCAAAGGTGGCGCGCACCTTCCAGAACATCCGCCTGTTTTCCGGCATGACCCTGCTCGAGAACCTGCTTGTCGCGCAGCACAACAAGCTGATGCGAGCCTCCGGCTTCACGGTGCTCGGTCTGGTGGGGCTCGGCTCCTATCGCCGCTCGGCGGGCGAGGCCGTGGAGCTCGCGAAGTTCTGGCTGGAAAAGGCGGACCTGATCGACCGCGCGGACGACCCCGCCGGCGACCTTCCTTACGGCGCGCAGCGGCGGCTCGAGATCGCGCGCGCGATGTGCACGGGGCCGGAGCTTCTCTGCCTGGACGAGCCGGCCGCCGGCCTCAACCCACGCGAGTCGCTCGCGCTCAATACGCTGCTCAACGACATCAAGAACAGCACTGGCACCTCCATCCTCCTGATCGAGCACGACATGTCGGTGGTGATGCAGATCTCCGACCATGTCGTGGTGCTGGAATATGGCCGCAAGATCGCCGACGCTTCGCCCGTCGAGGTGAAGAACGATCCCCGCGTGATCGCCGCCTATCTGGGCGTCGATGACGAGGAAGTGGTCGACGTTCTGGTGGAAGTGGGCGACGAGAACATCATCCACGAGCTGGACGGCGAGCCGATGCCCGATCAGGCGCCCCCAAATTCCGCATCCATGCTGGCGGGCGCGGTGGAGGATACGATCGCCCATTCCGGTGAGGAAGTGGTCGCCGCTGATCCGGGCGCCTCCAAGGCCGCTCAGCAGGATGCAATCGACGCTGCGAAGGGGAACACGCATTGATGGCGGCGCAGGCGCTTCTCGACGTCCAGAACGTCGAGACCTATTACGGCAACATCCGTGCGCTGAGCGGCGTCAATGTTTCCGTGCAGGAAGGCGAGATCGTCGCCCTGATCGGTGCCAACGGCGCGGGCAAGTCCACGCTGATGATGACGATCTTCGGCAGTCCGCGGGCGCGGGCAGGCCGCATCTTCTTTGCTGGCACCGACATCACCGACTTGCCGACACATGAGATCGCGCGGCTGCGCATCGCCCAGTCTCCCGAGGGACGGCGCATATTCCCGCGCATGACCGTTCTGGAGAACCTCCAGATGGGCGCCTCGCTCGACAACCTCAAATATTTCGATGAGGACGCGGAAAAGGTCTTCACCCTGTTCCCGCGGCTGAAGGAGCGCATCACGCAGCGCGGCGGCACGCTCTCGGGCGGCGAGCAGCAGATGCTGTCCATCGCGCGCGCTCTCATGGCACGGCCGCGCCTTCTGCTGCTCGACGAGCCGTCGCTCGGCCTTGCGCCCCTGATCGTGAAGCAGATCTTCGACGCGATCCGCGAGCTCAACCGCTCGCAGGGGTTGACCGTCTTTCTGGTGGAGCAGAACGCGTTCGGCGCGCTCAAGCTCGCCACGCGCGGCTATGTGATGGTCAATGGCGTCGTCACCATGAGCGGCACGGGCAAGGACCTGCTGGCCGATCCGGATGTGCGCGCTGCCTATCTCGAAGGCGGGCGCCATTGAGCGTGGCCGCCTGGAACTGAGGAGCGAAGATGTTTCAGGGCATTCTCCACGAAGAGCCGTCCGTTCTCCAGTTCCTTTTCGTCACCCTGCTTCTCGGCGGCTGGGCGGCATGGATGACCGGCCGCGCCTGCGCGAAGACCTGGCGATCCTATCCGACGCTTGTGATCTATCTCCTGGGTCTGGGCCTCGCCATCCGCTTCATCCACCATGCGCTTTTCAACGGCACGATGCTGACCGCGCAGTATTACCTCGTGGATACGATCGTGCTGCTCGTGCTCGGCACGCTCGGCTATCGCTATACCCGCACCAACCAGATGGTGCGCCAGTATCACTGGCTGTACGATCGCGCGGGCGCGCTGTCGTGGAAGGCGAAGACGGGCGCTTGAAGCGCAAACCAGCCGCCTGGCATCAAGCGGATCGTCCCGACCGGACGGGGCCATCCTGCACTTTTTGCGCGTGCGCGCGGCAGCGTTAATCAACCGTGAACAAATCTTCACGCGCTGCTGCGCTGAATCGCGGTAGAGGCTTCACAAGGCTCGGGAAATCGGCAAACTACGGCTTCTGCGATCAAAGGCAGGCATCGCACGAAGGCGGCAACACCGCCTCACCTTTAGAGCCTGCCTCACTTTCAACGGGAGTTCCAGAATGAAGAAGTCTCTTCTGTCCGCCGTGGCCCTGACCGCGCTTGTCGCGTTCAGCGGATCCGCCTGGGCGGACATCATGGTCGGCGTCGCCGGCCCGATCACCGGGCCCAACGCCGCTTTCGGCGCGCAGCTCCAGAAGGGCGCCGAGCAGGCAGCCGCCGACATCAATGCGGCCGGCGGCATCAATGGCGAGAAGATCCAGGTTGTCGTCGGCGATGACGTGTCCGATCCCAAGCAGGGCATCTCGGTTGCCAACAAGTTCGCGGCCGACGGCGTGAAATATGTGGTGGGCCACTTCAACTCGGGCGTGTCGATCCCCGCTTCGGAAGTCTATGCCGAGAACGGCATCATCGAAGTCACGCCTGCTGCGACCAACCCGACTTTCACCGAGCGCGGCCTGTGGAACGTGTTCCGCACCTGCGGCCGTGACGACCAGCAGGGCGGCATCGCGGGCGCCTATCTCGCGGACAAGTTCAAGGACGGCAAGATCGCGGTGGTCCACGATAAGACCCCGTACGGCCAGGGCCTGGCCGACGAGACCAAGAAGGCGATGAACGCCGCGGGCGTTACCGAAGCCATGTATGAAGGCGTGAATGTCGGCGACAAGGACTTTTCCGCGCTGATCGCCAAGATGAAGGAAGCCGGCGTCACCATCGTTTACTGGGGCGGCCTGCACACCGAAGCCGGCCTCATCATCCGCCAGCTTGCCGATCAGGGCCTGAAGGCGACGCTGGTCTCGGGCGACGGCATCGTGTCCAACGAGCTTGCTTCGATCGCGGGTGATGCGGTTGAAGGCACGCTGAACACCTTCGGTCCCGATCCGCGCCTGGTTCCGGCCAACAAGGAGCTGGTGGAGAAGTTCCGCTCGCAGGGCTTCGAGCCCGAGGCGTACACGCTCTACTCCTACGCGGCCATGCAGGTGATCGCGGCGGCGGCCAAGGCCGCCAACTCGACCGATACGACCGAGGTGGCCAAGGCCATGCATGAGAAGGGCCCGTTCCCGACCGTTCTGGGCGATCTCGCCTTTGACGAGAAGGGCGACCCTAAGCTTCCCGGCTACGTGATGTATGAGTGGAAGAAGGGCGCGGACGGCAAGTTCACCTACACCCAGCAGATGTAAGGCCTGACTCTTTCATCCTGGTGCCCGGCGCGATAGCTCGCGCCGGGCATTTTTCATGTCGTCGCTTCAATCGTTTGAAGCTTGCCCCCTTTTGCGGTTGCAGTGCACCAATCCCGCGCTAATCATGCGCGCGCCTTATCCCGCCCTGTCCGGAGCGCGCTTCCTTGCCCATCTCGAAGATCCTTGTCGCCAACCGGTCGGAAATCGCGATTCGCGTGTTCCGCGCGGCCAATGAGCTCGGCCTGAAGACGGTCGCCATCTGGGCGGAGGAAGACAAATATTCGCTGCACCGCTTCAAGGCGGATGAGAGCTATCAGGTCGGCCGCGGCCCTCATCTCGACCGCGATCTCGGGCCGATCGAGAGCTATCTTTCGATCCCCGAGGTGATCCGTGTCGCCAAGCTGTCGGGCGCCGATGCGGTGCATCCCGGCTATGGCCTGCTTTCGGAAAGCCCCGAATTTGCCGAGGCCTGCGCCGAGGCGGGCATCATCTTCATCGGGCCGACGGCGGACACCATGCGCCGCCTGGGCAACAAGGTCGCCGCGCGCAATCTGGCGATTGAGATCGGCGTGCCGGTGGTGCCCGCGACCGAGCCGTTGCCCGATGATCTGGCGGAGGTCGCCAGGATGGCGGACGCGATCGGCTATCCGCTGATGCTGAAGGCCTCCTGGGGCGGCGGCGGGCGCGGCATGCGAGTGATCCGGTCGGAGGGAGACCTGTCGCGCGAGGTGACGGAAGGGCGTCGCGAGGCAAAGGCCGCCTTCGGCAAGGACGAGGTGTATCTCGAAAAGCTGGTCGAGCGCGCGCGCCATGTCGAGGTGCAGGTGCTGGGCGACACCCACGGCAATGTGGTTCATCTGTTCGAGCGCGACTGCTCGATCCAGCGCCGCAACCAGAAGGTCGTGGAACGCGCGCCGGCACCCTATCTCGATGACGCGTCGCGCGCCGCGCTGTGCGAGAACGCCATGAAGCTCGCGCGCGAGACCGCCTATGTGGGCGCGGGCACCGTCGAGTTCCTGATAGATGCCGAGAGTGGCGAAGCCTATTTCATCGAGGTCAATCCGCGCATCCAGGTCGAGCATACCGTCACCGAGCAGGTGACCGGCATCGACATCGTCAAGGCGCAGATTCACATCCTCGACGGCTTCGCGATCGGCACTCCGGAATCAGGCGTGCTGCGCCAGGAGGACATCCGCCTCAACGGCCACGCGATGCAGTGCCGCATCACGACCGAGGACCCCGAGCAGAATTTCATTCCCGATTACGGCCGCATCACCGCCTATCGCGGCGCGACGGGCTTCGGCATCCGGCTCGACGGCGGCACCGCCTATTCGGGCGCGGTGATCACGCGCTTCTACGATCCGCTTCTGGAAAAGGTCACGGCCTGGTCGCCCAGCGCGGCCGAAACCATCGCGCGCATGCACCGCGCGCTGCGCGAGTTCCGCATCCGCGGCGTGGCGACCAACCTGACCTTCCTCGAAGCGATCATCACCCACCCGCAGTTCCGCGACAATTCCTACACGACGCGCTTCATCGACGAGACGCCGGAGTTGTTCGAGCAGGTAAAGCGGCAGGATCGCGCGACGAAGCTCCTCAACTACCTTGCCGATGTGACGGTCAACGGCCATCCCGAAACGCGTGGGCGGCCCCGGCCTAACCCTGACGCTGCGCCGCCGATCGTGCCCTACATGAACGGCGCGGCAATCCCCGATGGCACGAAGCAGCGTCTCGACGCACTCGGGCCGGAGGGTTTCGCCGGCTGGATGCGCGCCCAGCAGCCCGTGCTGATCACGGACACCACCATGCGTGACGCGCATCAGTCGCTACTTGCGACGCGCATGCGTACGCATGACATCGCTGCCATCGCCGGCACCTATGCGCGCGCTCTTCCCAACCTGCTTTCGCTCGAATGCTGGGGCGGGGCAACCTTCGACGTTTCCATGCGCTTCCTCACAGAGGATCCGTGGGAACGCCTGTCGCTCGTCCGGGAGGGCGCGCCCAACCTGCTTCTCCAGATGCTGCTGCGCGGCGCGAACGCGGTCGGCTATACCAACTATCCCGACAATGTGGTGCAGCACTTCGTTCGTGAGGCGGCGGGTGCGGGGATCGACCTGTTCCGCGTTTTCGACTGCCTGAACTGGGTCGAGAATATGCGGGTCGCGATGGATGCGGTGCGCGAGGAGAACAAGCTTTGCGAGGCCGCCATCTGCTATACGGGCGACATCCGCGATCCGGCTCGCGCGAAGTACAGCCTCGACTACTATGTCAAACTCGCGGGCGAACTCGAACGCGCGGGCGCCCACATCATCGCGGTCAAGGACATGGCGGGGCTGCTCAAGCCTGCCGCCGCGCGCGTTCTCTTCAAGGCGCTGCGCGAATCCACTGACCTGCCGCTCCACTTCCACACGCACGACACGTCCGGCCTGTCGGCTGCAACCGTGCTGGCGGCCGTGGAAAGCGGCGTGGATGCGATCGACGCTGCCATGGATGCGTTCTCGGGCAACACGTCCCAGCCCTGCATGGGCTCGCTGGTGGAAGCGCTTCGCGACACCGATCGCGATCCTGGCCTCGACCCCGAATGGATCCGCCGCATCTCCTTCTACTGGGAAGCGGTGCGCAGCCAGTACGCGGCCTTCGAGAGCGACCTCAAGGGTCCGGCCTCGGAGGTTTATCTCCACGAGATGCCGGGCGGGCAGTTCACCAATCTCAAGGAGCAGGCACGGAGCCTCGGTCTCGAAACCCGCTGGCATGAGGTGGCGCGCACCTACCACGACGCGAACCTGATGTTCGGCGACATCGTCAAGGTCACGCCGTCCTCCAAGGTGGTGGGCGACATGGCGCTGATGATGGTCAGCCAGGACCTTACGGTGGCCGATGTCGAGAATCCTGCCAAGGATATCGCTTTCCCGGATTCCGTCATTTCCATGCTGCGCGGCGATCTTGGCCAGCCGCCGGGCGGGTGGCCGGAGGGTTTGCAGAAGAAGGCGCTGAAGGGCGAGGCACCTTATACGGAACGGCCCGGCGCGCTTCTCGAACCCGCCGATCTGCCTGCCATGCGTGAGGAAGCCGAGAAGACGATCGGCCGGAAGCTGACCGAGCGGGAATTCGCTTCCTACCTGATGTATCCCAAGGTCTTCACCGATTTCGCCGGCGCGCAGGAGGAATACGGCCCGGTCAGCGTGCTGCCGACGCCGGTCTACTTCTACGGCGTGGCGGTGGAGGACGAGATCTTCGTCGACATCGAGAAGGGCAAGACGCTTGTTGTGCGATGCCTCGCCATCGGCGAGCCCGACGAGAAGGGCATGGTCACCATCTTCTTCGAGCTCAACGGTCAGCCTCGCCGCGTGAAGGTGCCGGACCGCAGCGGAAAGAGCGGGACCACCGCACGGCGCAAGGCGGAGCCCGGCAACGATGCCCATGTCGGCGCGCCCATGCCGGGCGTGGTGTCGGCGCTCAACGTGCAGCCCGGCCAAGCGGTGAAGGCAGGCGACATTCTGCTTTCGATCGAAGCCATGAAGATGGAAACCGCACTCCACGCAGAGCGCGATGGAACGGTGTCGGAAGTGCTGGTACGCGCGGGCGAGGGGATCGATGCAAAGGACTTGCTGGTCGTCTTCGAGTAACGTGCCGTCGGCTCCCACGCATCCTGTTACGGATGCGGCCAAAAAGTTGAATGATGAGCGTGCGGAATACGGCTGGATAGCCTCGCCATATTCCCGCGGGCTCGGCTATAGGCTGACACTTTCCCGCAAAGCCGGTTCGCACGCCATGGATGCTTCCAACACCTTTCTTCAGGCACGCCGGGCGCGATGGGCGGTGGCATCGCTTTTCCTGGCGAACGGCTTCATGGTCGGTTCGTGGGCGCCGCAGATTCCGTTGGTCCTGACGCGCCTGTCCATCACCGAAACCACGCTCGGGCTTCTGATCCTGTGCTTCGGGATCGGAGCGCTTGTGTCCATGCCTTGGACGGGCTGGCTGATGAGCCGGTTCGGTCAACGTGACGTGCTGCGCGTGCTGACGCTCATTCAGGGCTTCGGGCTGCTGCTCGTGGTTATTGCCCCTGACGTTCCAGTCACCGGGCTTGCGATGGTTGTGTTCGGCTCGGTGATTGGATGCACCGATGTGGCGATGAATGCGGCGACCGTGAGCATCGAACGCCGGCTCGGCAAAGCCGTGATGGCGTCCATGCACGGATTCTGGAGCCTCGGCGGCTTTGCCGGCGGTGCCCTGGGCGGTGTGGTGCTCCAATCCTTCGGCGCGCTGACGCATGCGATGCTGGTAGCGGCGATCGCCGTCGGGATGGGCTTGGCGATGGCGCCTCACTTTCTGCGCTCGGCGGAGAAGACGGCGGCGGAAAACCCCAAGCGCAGGCTTTCGCTTCCTCGAAGCCCGACCATCTACCTGCTCGGAATTTTGGCTTTGTTCGTCTTCGTGTCTGAGGGCGCCGTGCTTGACTGGGGCGCGCTCTACATGAGCAAGGAACTTGGCGCCAACGTCGCGGTGGCAAGCCTGGGCTATGCTTTCTTCGCGGGCGCCATGGCGCTGATGCGTTTTGTGGGAGATGGTATCCGCAACCGCTTTGGGGCCGTGCCGACCATGCAGGTTTCCAGCCTCGTCGCGGCGCTCGCGATGGGTGCTGCGGCCTTCGCACCGGATGCGCCACTTGTCGTCGCCGCCTTCGCCATCTGCGGGCTTGGGGTCGCCAATACGGTGCCGATCATCTTTTCAGCCGCCGGCAATCAGCCCGGTATCGCGCCCGGAACCGGAATGAGCATCGTTCCCACGATCGGCTATGCCGGCATTCTGCTGGCGCCATCGATGATCGGCTTCATTGGAGAGCGGTATGGCTTCAGCCCGGTTTTCGCCGCCATGGCGTTGCTGCTTGTCGTTGTGTTTGCGATGAGCGGGCTCACGCGTGCCGCCGATTACAATCAGAATGCCTGAGCCCATAGCAGAGCAGGCGCGGTTTTCTCCGCGCCCGTCGCAATCCTGTCGCTTGGCTGTGCTGGTCTAGATGCGGCCGAGCAGCAGCAGGATCAGCAGGACCACGAGCACCACGCCGAGGATACCCGACGGACCATAGCCCCACCCACGCGAATGCGGCCAGGCGGGGAAAGCGCCCAGGAGCAGCAGGATCAGGATGACGATCAGGATCGTGCTCAAAGCCATGGAAGTTGTCCCCTCTTGGAAATGCGACGTTGCAACGGCGCAGGAATGCGGCGGGCTGCCTCATGGTTCCTGTGGACGACGGCGGGGAGCCTTGCAAGGTCGAGGGCAGAGCGTCTTGAGCGGCAAGTTGAAGCGGCCGGGAGTTGACAACGATGCCCGGCGCGGCCACCTGATGCCCCACCGCATGCGTGAAAAGCGTCCTGTCCGCCGCAAAGCCGATCAAGTGCTGTTCCGACCCGAGGAGGCCGTTCTTGGCCGCTGATCCGACAAGCCTGCTGCCGCGCCGCATCTCCGTTCCCGTGGATGTGGGGGGCGTGCTGGTCGGCGGCTCAGCGCCGGTCGTGGTGCAGTCCATGACCAACACGGACACGGCGGATGTGGACGGCACGGTCGCTCAGGTTGCGGCTCTCCACAAGGCCGGTTCCGAGATCGTTCGCATCACCGTGGACCGCGACGAGGCGGCCCAGGCCGTGCCGCGCATCCGCGAGCGGCTGCTTCGCCTCGGGCTCGACGTGCCGCTCGTGGGAGACTTCCATTATATCGGCCACAAGCTGCTGGCCGATCACCCGGCCTGCGCGGAAGCGCTCGCAAAATACCGCATCAATCCCGGCAATGTCGGCTTCAAGGACAAGAAGGATCGCCAGTTCGCGGAGATCATCGAGACGGCGATCCGTTGGAACAAGCCTGTCCGCATCGGCGTCAACTGGGGCTCGCTCGACCAGGAACTGCTGACGGCGCTGATGAACGAGAACCAGCTCAACGGCTCTCCGATGATGGCTGCCGAGGTGATGCGCGAAGCGATCGTGCGCTCGGCGATCTTGTCCGCCGAACTGGCGGAGGAGATCGGCCTGCCGCGCGA
This sequence comes from uncultured Mesorhizobium sp., assembly GCA_963522145.1. Taxonomy (GTDB): domain Bacteria; phylum Pseudomonadota; class Alphaproteobacteria; order Rhizobiales; family Rhizobiaceae; genus Mesorhizobium_B. The sequence goes on from CAUQXI010000001.1 coordinate 280,992, forward strand.
GAAGATCATCCTGTCGGCCAAGGTCAGCCAGGTGCAGGACCTCATCTCGGTGTACCGCGAGCTGGCCAAACGCTCGGATCACGCGCTGCATCTCGGTCTCACCGAGGCGGGAATGGGAACCAAGGGGATCGTGGCCTCGTCGGCCGCACTCGGCATCCTGCTTCAGGCCGGTATCGGCGACACCATCCGTATCTCGCTCACCCCGGAGCCGCGCGGCGATCGCACCCGCGAGGTGCAGGTGGCGCAGGAACTGCTCCAGGTGATGGGCTTCCGTCAGTTCCTTCCCGTGGTGGCGGCCTGCCCGGGATGCGGGCGCACCACCTCCACCGTGTTCCAGGAGCTTGCCGAAACGATCCAGAACGACATCAAGCGCAACATGGCGGAATGGCGCGTGCGCTATCCCGGCGTGGAAAGCCTGAAGGTCGCTGTGATGGGCTGCATCGTGAATGGTCCCGGCGAAAGCAAGCATGCGGATATCGGCATCTCGCTGCCCGGCACGGGCGAGACCCCCACCGCTCCCGTCTTCATCGACGGCCGCAAGGCCGCCACCCTGCGCGGGCCCAACATCGCCGCAGACTTCCAGGCGATGGTGGCTGATTATGTCGAAAACCGCTTCGGCGTTGGCGGGCGCGCCGCTGCCGAGTAAGGCGTTCTGGCACCTGCCGCTGTTGCTCGTGGCAGCCGTGTGCTGGAAGTCTGCCGCCTTGGCTGATCCGCCACGCAAGCGGACGGATGTTTCCGTTGCCCGCATCTGCGAACTGATCGAGCATCATTCGGCGCGCAACGACCTTCCGCCGGCCTTCTTCGCGCGGCTTGTGTGGAAGGAAAGCCGGTTTGACGCGGGCGCGGTCAGCCCGGCAGGCGCGGAAGGCATCGCGCAGTTCATGCCGGGCACGGCAAAGATCCGGGGCCTTGCCGATCCGTTCGACATCGAGCAGGCCATTCCGGCTTCCGCGCGCTATCTGGGCGAGCTGCGGCGCGGCTTTGGAAATATTGGCCTGGCTGCCGCCGCCTATAATGCCGGGGAAGCGCGCGTCGGCCGGTGGTTGGGCTCCGGCGGGTTCCTGCCGCTCGAGACCGAAGACTATGTGCTCGATATCCTCGGCGAGCCGGCTGATAATTTTTCCGACCGAAACCACGAGGCCAGCATCAAGCCGCTTGATGGCGAGAAGCCGTTCTCGGATGCGTGTCGCACCTTGCCGGTGATCGCCACGCGCACCGTGCCCATGTCGAGCATCGTGTCCAAGCCCTGGGGCGTGCAGGTGGCGGGGAATTTTCGGCGCGCCGCCGCCATCCGGCAATGGGAACGGCTGCGCGGGCGGATCGGCAGGAAAATCGCCGCCGCCGAGCCAGTGGTCAGCCGCGTGCGCTCGCCGCGCGGACGTCGCGGCATCTATGCGGTCCGGATCGGTGCGGACAGTCGTGCGTCCGCCGACGAGGTCTGCCGCGCGCTTCGCGCAACGGGCGGATCATGCGTGGTGCTGCGCAACCGGTGATGCGTCAGTTCGTGCGTGAGGCGATGAAGCGGGCGGCTGCGCGAAGCATGTCCGCGCGCGCTCCCCACGGCGCAAGCAGATCGCAGGCCTGCGTGACCAGCCCGTCGAGCTGGCGCCGGGTCCAGTCGAGACCGTGCAGCGATACGAGCGTCGCCTTTCCGGCGGCGGCGTCCTTGTTCGCGCGCTTTCCCAGCGCCTCTGTGCTTTCGGTGAGGTCCAGAATGTCGTCGGCCAGCTGGAAAGCGAGGCCGATTGCCGAGCCGAACTCGCCGAGCTGTTCCCCGTCCACGGTTGAAGCGCCGCCCGTGATCGCGCCCGCCTCGCAGGCAAAGCGGATCAGCGCTCCCGTTTTCATGGCCTGGAGGCGGATGATGCCTTCCTCGTCGGGCGCTTCCCGTTCCGCCAGAAGGTCTAGCGCCTGTCCGCCCGCCATGCCGCCGATGCCCGAAGCGCGCGCGAGGCCGCCCACCAGCCTGATCCGCGCATCTGGCGTGATCGCCGTCTCGTCATCGGCGATCACATCGAACGCGAGCGTCATCAGCGCATCGCCGGCCAAAATCGCGGTGGCCTCGTCGAAAGCCCTGTGCACGGTGGGCTGGCCCCGGCGCAGGTCGTCGTCGTCCATGGCGGGCAGATCGTCATGGATCAGCGAATAGCAATGGATGCATTCCAGCGCAGCGCCGACGCGGACCGCAGCATGGGCGATCGCAGGCTCACGCGAAAACAGCGCGGCAGCCTCGCCGACGAGAAAGGGCCGCAGCCGCTTGCCGCCGTTGAGCACCCCATGGCGCATGGCGCGCAGCAGTTTTTCCGGCCGCGCAATCTCTCCACGCGCGGGACGCATGTCGAGAAGCTGTTCAAGAAACCCCTCGACGCGCGCGGCGCTGGCCCTGAGGGCGGCTTGAAACCCGGCGTCTGGCTTGTCCGTCATCAAGCTGTGAGCGGTATCGAACAGGCGGTCGTTGCGCAAGCCGCGCATGGGCTTTATGCGGAAGCGTGATCCTCATCCATCCGGCTCTCACAGCCTCGGCCGCTTGCCTGCCGGCAGGGGGCTGCGAGGATGAGGGATGCATCAAGGGAGAAGATCGCGCGTGATCGAGCCGACGCTTGGCGGCGAAACCGGACAGCCTGATCTCGACAGGCTCGACACTGAAGGGTTTCCCATGGCCGCAAGGCGAAAGGCACGGCGTTCCGGCATGAGCTTCGGGCGGCTGTTTCGCATTCTTGCGATCGTCGTGCTGGTGCTGGTGCTGATCCCCTCCGTGCTGACCCTTCTCTACTGGCCGTCTTTTGTTCACCCTGTCTCCACGCTGATGCTGCGCGATGCTGTGACGCTGCAGGGCTATGACCGGCGCTGGGTGCCGCTCGATGACATCGCTCCCGTGCTGCGGCAGTCGGTGATCATGTCGGAAGACGGGCAGTTCTGCTCGCATCACGGCATCGATCTCGGCGAGATGAAGGCCGTGGTGGAAGAAGCGCTTGCGGGGGAAAACACGCGCGGCGCCTCCACCATCCCGATGCAGACGGTGAAGAACCTGTTCCTCTGGCAGGGCCGCTCGTTCATCCGCAAGGCCGCGGAAGCGCCGCTCGCCGTTTATGCCGATCTTGTGCTGCCCAAGCGGCGGCTGCTCGAAATCTACCTCAACATCGTGGAATGGGGCCCGGGCATTTATGGCGTGGAGGCTGCTGCCCAGCACCATTTCAAGCGTTCGGCGAAAGAGCTTTCAGCGCAGCAGGCAGCTCTTCTCGCGGTTGCGCTGCCAAACCCGGCTTTGCGCAATCCGGCCAAGCCTTCCGCTGCCTTGCGCCGGCTCGCCAACCTCATCCAGCGCCGTGCCGCCCGCTCGGGCGGCTATGTGGGCTGCGTGCAATAAAGCCGGAACCGCAGAGATGACGCAGCCGGCCAGGGCAGGGCTGGCTAAGGAATGCGCCGCACCGCGCCCTTGGCAGCGCTGGTTGCCATCAGCGCATAGGCGCGGAGTGCGGTTGAGACCTTGCGGGGGCGAGGCTCAGCCGGCTGCCACGCTGAACCATGACGATCCTGCATGGCCGCACGCCGGTGCGCGAGTTCGGCTTCATCGACAGCCAGTTCGATCTTGCGGTTCGGAATGTCGATATCGATGCGGTCGCCGTTTTCGACCAGCCCGATCAGGCCTCCTTCTTCCGCTTCCGGCGAGACATGACCGATGGAAAGGCCGGAGCTGCCGCCGGAAAAGCGGCCATCGGTGACCAGCGCGCAAGCTTTGCCCAGGCCCTTCGATTTGAGGTAGCTGGTGGGGTAGAGCATTTCCTGCATGCCCGGCCCGCCGCGCGGACCTTCATAGCGGATCACCACCACGTCGCCCGGCTGGACCTTGTTGCCAAGGATGCCCTTCACGGCAGCGTCCTGGCTTTCAAAGACGATTGCCGGGCCTGAGAATTTCAGAATCGACTCATCGACGCCGGCCGTCTTCACCACGCAGCCTTCAAGCGCGAGGTTGCCCTTGAGCACGGCCAGGCCGCCATCCTTGGAGAAGGGCGTCTCGGCAGAGCGGATGACGCCCGCCTCGCGGTCGAGATCGAGCGCCTCCCAGCGCCGGTCCTGGCTGAAGGCGGTCTGCGTCGGCACGCCGCCGGGTGCGGCCATGAAGAAGTCGCGCACCTTGGCGCTGTGGGTGCGCGAGATGTCCCAATGCTCGATCGCGTGACCCAGCGTTTCGGCATGCACGGTGGGTTGGTCGCGATTGATGAGGCCGGCGCGGTCAAGCTGGCCGAGGATCGCCATGATGCCGCCGGCGCGATGCACGTCCTCCATATGGACGTCGGCCTTCGCCGGAGCGACCTTGCAAAGCACGGGAACCTTTCGGCTCAGGGCGTCGATGTCGTCCATGGTGAAGTCGATCCCGCCTTCATGGGCGGCGGCGAGGATGTGCAGCACCGTGTTGGTGGAACCGCCCATGGCGATGTCGAGCGTCATGGCATTCTCGAAGGCGGGCTTCGCTGCGACCGTGCGGGGAAGGACGCTTTCGTCGTTTTGCTCGTAATAGCGCTGCGCCAGATCGACGATCAGGTGCCCGGCCTCGACGAACAGCCGCTTGCGGTCGGCATGGGTGGCAAGCGTCGAGCCGTTGCCGGGCAGCGACAGGCCGAGCGCCTCGGTCAGGCAGTTCATGGAATTGGCGGTGAACATGCCCGAGCAGGAGCCGCAGGTCGGGCAGGCGGAGCGCTCGATGACCTGCACGTCCTCGTCGGACATCGTGTCGTCGGCCGCGGCCACCATCGCGTCCACGAGGTCGAGCGCGTGCTTCTTGCCGTGCAGCACGACCTTGCCCGCCTCCATAGGACCGCCGGACACGAAGACGGTGGGAATGTTGAGGCGCAGCGACGCCATCAGCATGCCGGGCGTGATCTTGTCGCAGTTCGAGATGCAGACCATCGCGTCGGCGCAGTGCGCGTTGACCATGTATTCGACCGAGTCGGCGATCAGCTCGCGCGACGGCAGCGAGTAGAGCATGCCGTCATGGCCCATCGCGATGCCGTCATCCACCGCGATCGTGTTGAACTCCTTGGCGACGCCGCCGGCCGCCTCGATCTCGCGCGCGACGAGCTGGCCAAGATCCTTGAGATGGACATGGCCCGGCACGAACTGGGTGAAGGAATTCACCACCGCGATGATCGGCTTGCCGAAGTCGCTGTCCTTCATGCCGGTGGCGCGCCAGAGACCGCGCGCTCCGGCCATGTTGCGGCCATGGGTGGTGGTGCGGGAACGATAGCTCGGCATGGGCGGTGTCCTGTGGCGCGGCAGGCGGGCTCATAGTGTCTAGGCGCGCGCAGCAGCCTTTGTTTTGTGGCCGAAGTGCCCCACGGCCGAAAGGCGTTAGGTGCGCGCAGACGCTGCTTGTGTCAACACGTTGATTTCGGAAGCGCAATCGCCCCATTCATTGGTCAAATGATGGCATCAACCAAAGCGCCGCGCCGTTGGTACCCTGGTTGAGAGCAGCGGCCAAAAAAAGCCGTTCAAGGGTGGAAAAGCGTGCGCCGCCCGTGTATAGGCACGCCACTTTCCACACCCACGGCCGATCGTGACGATCTTCCCCGCGCCGGAAGAACTGGCCGAGCCGTTTGAAAATCGGAGCATTTTTATGGCCGTTCCCAAGCGAAAGACCTCGCCTTCCAAACGCGGCATGCGCCGCTCAGCCGACGCGCTCAAGGCGCCGACCTATATCGAAGACAAGAATTCAGGCGAGATGCGCCGCCCGCATCATGTCGACCTCAAGACCGGCATGTATCGCGGTCGCCAGGTGCTGGCGCCGAAGGAAGGCTGAGCTCTCCTCGGAATGCAGCCTGATGGAAGTCGCCGGCGCCTGGTGCGCTGTGCGCTTTCGCCAAAGGATTGATCCCGATGCTCGCTTCCGTTCCGCTTCTGGTGATCCCGTTCCTGCTGTTCAATGCAGGGCTGGCGAGCTTCAATGCCGGCACCGGTGATCCGTGGAGCGCGACGCTCTTGTCCGTCCCAATGGTGTCGGGCAGCGTTTTCGCGCTCGACTGGGGCACCGCACTCATTGTGCTCGCGCTGGTACTCCTGTTCGCCGAGATGCTCAAATCCACGCGCACCACGAATGCATCGGTCGTGGACCACATGCTGTCCGTCTTCGTGCTCGTGGCGTTTCTGGTGGAGTTCCTACTCGTGCCCGGCGCGGCGCATCCCGTCTTCCTGATCCTGACTGTCACGGCGCTGGTGGATGTGATGGCGGGCTTTTCCGTAAGCCTGCGCTCGGCAGGCCGCGACGTTAATTTCGGCTAGGCCGAGAACTCATCGAAAGCGTTGGATTCGACCGGCCGGGTGCGGGGAAGCACCAAGCCTCCCCGTTGAACGCTTTCACCTCGTTGAAGGCATCAAAGGCGACGGTATTTGCTAGCCATTCGGCGAGGTTTCAAAGCGTTGGAGTTCGGTATCCAGCTTGTCCCAGGGCTGTGCGCGCTTCGCGTAGGTGATGGCCTGCGGTTTGAACCGGCTCGGATCGTCAAGACTGGCCGCGTGCACGGTGAAGAGGCCGGGCATGGACGTGAATGTCAGCGAAACAGGTGAACCGCAGGCCGCGCAGGATGCGTGGTGCTTCAGACTGCCACTGTCCGCGCTCACCTCCCGGATCACGGCGTCGCCGGTTTGAACAGCATGTTCGCGGGGAAAGGTCAGGTAGGAGCTATGGCCGGTTCCGCTCAGGTGCTGGCAGTCGAGGCACTGGCAGTGGTTCATGAATATCGGCTCCGCGGCAACTTCGTAGCGAAGTGCCCCGCAGCGGCAGCCACCGCGATAATTCTCGACGGACATCCTGTTCTCCATCAGATTTCGTCTACTTCAACTACCAAGAGTGGGAACTCTCAGGCGCTCCACCGTTCAGCGTATTCGCCCTTCAGCCGGACGATCTCGTCCCAGAAGGGTTGAGGCTGCTTCTCGCCGAGGATCGCTGCCAGGACATCCAGGTGCGCGTGCCAGCCCGGCCCGAAGTTGAGGGCGCTGGCACGGTCCGGCACGCCGCGATGAACGATGGTGAGCAGCACGTCGCCTTCCCGTGGTTCCAGCTCGAACGATACGCTGGCGCCGCTCGCGCCCCAGGCGATCACGAGCTTGCGCAACGGATCGACTTCGAGGATGCGGCTCTGCATCCGGTTTTCTCCTGACGAGCCGGAAGGCCTGCTGCCGGGTGGATCGGTGAGCTCGTCGTTGCGCCAAATCAGTTCGAGGGGCGCATCCACCTCCAGCGCCATATCGCCGGCCGCAAACCACTTGCGGCGCAGATTGCCCTTCGTGAGATAATCCCAGATGCGCTCGGGCGGGCCGGGCAGGATGCGCTGAATGCGCAGCGTTCTCGGGTCGGTCAGCACGCCATAGCCATCGGCGGTCGCGATATCGGTCATTCGTCGTCTCCTGTAGAGTTGGGAGTGATGCCGGCATCCTCCTCGCGGAGCAGCCGTTCGAGATCGTCGAGGCGGGTTGTCCAGAACCGCTCGTAGAATTTCAGCCAGTTCGATGCGTTTGCGAGCGGTCCCGCTTCGAGGCGGCACAGATGCGTCCGCCCGCGCACCTCGCGCCGGATCAGTCCGGCATTCTCCAAGGTCCGGATGTGCTTGGACGCCGCCGCAAGCGACATCGCAAACGGCGCGGCGAGCTGGCTAACCGTTTGTTCGCCCCTGGCGAGTTCCCGGAGCATATGCCGGCGTGTCGCATCACCAAGAGCATGAAAGAGCGCGTCGAGCGGGGCCGCTTGATATTCAACCATAAGGTATAATATCTGCCCGGCACGATGATTGTCAACCTTATGGTTGAGCATCAGATGACGGCTGTGTGGGTTCTATGCCAGTTCTAGGTTGCTTGCTGTTGATCCATGCCGACCAGCCGCAACGGCCGAATAGGCCTAGGCCGCTTCACTGCATCGCGTCGATCTTGCGCTGCATGGCGGCGATCTGCTCCTTGAGTTCCTGGAAATCCTCGCTGCTCGCCGCGCTTTTCGAGGCTTCCGGCTCGGGCGAGGTTTTTTCTTCCGGGAAGGTCGAGGGAAAGGGCGTGAACAGGCGCATGGCGTTCTGGAACATTTCCATGTTCCGCCGTGCCTGTTCTTCCAGCGCCTTGATCGGCGCTGCGATCTCGCCCATGGCCGGCGGCTTGCCGGTGCTCGGTGCCTGACCGAAGGCCGACTTCATCTGGTCGCGGAAGCGTTCCTGCTCCTTGGCGAAGGCGAGCATGGACTGCTCCAGGAAGCTCGGCACGATCGTCTGCATCTGGTCGCCGTAGAAGGCAATCAGCTGGCGCAGAAACGAGATCGGCAGCATGCTCTGCCCGTTGCCATTCTCCAGCTCGAAGATGATCTGGGTCAAAACCGGATGGGTGATGTCCTCGCCGGACTTCGCATCCTGCACGGTGAAATCCTCGCCTTTCTTCACCATCTCGGCGAGGTCTTCCAGCGTCACGTAGCTGCTGGTTCCCGTATTGTAGAGGCGGCGATTGGCGTATTTCTTGATGACGACAGGCTCGTTCCTGGCTGCCATCCCGCAATTCTCCCCGGCGCAAGCGGTTGACGTTTTTGCTGCGCTTGCGAAAACATGGACGCGTTTCGGCGTCTCGTCCAGTGCGAGCAGCCGGAAAGCGGCTCGTGCCGAGGCACCTTCCACACGAAAAGCCTTTGCCGAAACGGCTGGAAAGACGAACAAGCACTGCTAAACTGCCGCTTGTTGCCGGGGGTCGGTCCCCACCAAGGAGACATTATGGCTCAATCGATCGTTGTCGCATCCGCCGCACGCACCCCCGTGGGCTCCTTCAACGGAGCATTTGCGAGCTTGACCGCCCATGAGCTTGGGGCGGTCGCCATCTGCGAGGCGCTCGTGCGCGCCGGCGTCGAAGGCGGGCAGGTGGACGAGGTCATCCTGGGCCAGATCCTGACGGCGGGCGAGGGCCAGAACCCGGCCCGTCAGGCCGCGATGGAAGCCGGGTGCCCGGCGGAAACTACCGCCTGGGGGCTGAACCAGCTTTGCGGCTCGGGCCTGCGCGCGGTGGCGCTCGGCATGCAGCAGATCACGAGCGGCGACGCGCGCATCGTGGTGGCAGGCGGGCAGGAATCGATGTCCATGGCGCCGCATTGCGCTCACCTGCGCTCGGGCGTGAAGATGGGCGACTTCAAGATGATCGACACCATGATCAAGGACGGCCTGACCGATGCCTTCTACGGCTATCATATGGGCGTGACGGCCGAGAACGTCGCCCGCGAATGGCAACTGACCCGCGAGATGCAGGACGAATTCGCGGTTCAATCCCAGAACAAGGCGGAAGCCGCGCAAAAGGCAGGCCGCTTCGCCGACGAGATCGTGCCGGTGACGGTCAAGGGGCGCAAGGGCGATGTGATCGTGGACGCGGACGAGTATATCCGCCACGGCGCGACGATCGACACCATGACCAAGCTCAAGCCCGCCTTCGACAAGGAAGGCACGGTGACGGCCGGCAATGCGTCGGGCATCAATGACGGCGCGGCCGCCGTGGTGCTGATGAGCGAGGAAGAGGCGGTGCGGCGCGGCCTGACCCCGCTGGTGCGCATCGCGTCCTGGGCGACGGCCGGCGTCGATCCGCGCATCATGGGCACGGGACCGATCCCCGCCTCTCGGAAGGCGCTGGAGAAAGCGGGGTGGAGCGTGTCCGACCTCGACCTCGTGGAAGCAAACGAGGCCTTTGCCGCCCAAGCCTGCGCGGTCAACAAGGATATGGGCTGGGACCCGGCCATCGTGAACGTCAATGGCGGCGCGATCGCGATCGGCCACCCTGTGGGCGCATCCGGCGCGCGCGTCTTCAACACGCTGGTTTATGAGATGCGCCGGCGGGGCGCCAAAAAGGGCCTTGCCACGCTCTGCATCGGCGGCGGGATGGGTGTCGCCATGTGCGTGGAGTCGATGGCGTGAAGATGTTCAGTCGCATCTTCCGCCGGATCAACGTGGCGGCGATCCTGATGGGTTCAGCGCTTTTCGCGACGGCCGCTTTGCAGGTGGTGCCGGCTTCCGCTCAGGCCATCAACACCCAGCAGGTTGCGCAGTGCCTGTTCGACAAGTCCACGCCCGAAGACAAGGACACGATGAGGAAGCTCGTCGTCGCGGCGCTGACGGATGATCTTGGCTCGATCAAGGGCCTGCTCTTCATGTTCATCAGTTCCGTGTCGCGCGTCGCGACAAACGATTGCGGCGTGACGGTGGAGCAGTTGGGCCAGCCGGACATGCAGCAGGCGCTCAGCCAGTATGGCAGTCTGCTCGGCCAGAAGATCATGATGGATGCGATGGCCAAGATCAAATGAACACCTAAGCCAAATAGGGAGGAGCTTGGCGATGAAACGGACGGCACTCGTGACGGGAGGAACGCGCGGGATCGGCGCGGCGATCGCGGTGGCATTGAAGGAGGAGGGCTACGAGGTCGCCGCGAATTATGCCGGCAATGATGAGGCGGCGAACGCGTTCAGGCAGGAAACGGGCATCGCCGTCTTCAAGTGGTCGGTCGCCGATTACGAGGCCAGCGCCGCCGGGATCAGGCAGGTGGAAAGCGAGGTCGGCCCCGTGGATGTGCTGGTCAACAATGCGGGCATCACGCGTGACGCGCTGTTCCACAAGATGACGCCGCAGCAGTGGCGCGAGGTGATCGACACCAACCTCCACGGCGTCTTCAACATGACGCATGGCGTATGGGGCGGCATGCGCGACCGCAAGTGGGGGCGCGTCATCACCATCTCCTCCATCAATGGCCAGAAGGGTCAGGCCGGCCAGGCCAATTATTCGGCTGCCAAGGCGGGCGACATCGGCTTCACCAAGGCGCTCGCGCAGGAGGGCGCGCGCGCGGGCATCACCGTCAATGTGATCTGTCCCGGCTATATCGGGACAGACATGGTCCGGGCGATCGACGAGAAGGTGCTCAACGAGCGCATCATCCCGCAAATCCCGGTTGGGCGGCTGGGCGAGCCGGAGGAGATCGCCCGCTGCGTGGCGTTTCTCGCCTCGGATCGCTCCGGCTTCATCACAGGATCGACGCTGACCGCCAATGGCGGACAGTATTTCGTCTGATTCTTCAGGCGGAGGAGACCCGTGTTCCGTTTCCTCCGCCACTGCTTTTCCATCCTGCTTGCCGCCTCGCTCGCGCTGAGCGGGATCGCGTTCGTGCCGCAGGCGGCGATTGCGTTGCGCCTCCTTCGACACTGGAACGAGCCGGACGTGACGGCGCGCCTTCATCTCGACCTTGTCGCGCCGGGCGCCTACGCGGTTGAGGCGGAGGCCGCGCTCCATGACGACGACCCGGAACTCGCGCGAAGCATTCTGCTGCTCGCTGCCGAGCGTCGCATCGCCGTTCCGCCGGAACTTTCCGTGCGGGTGGATGAAGCGATTGCGGCGCAGGGCGGCGTGATCGGGGATGTGTGGAACGGCGCGGTTTATGGCGAAGCCGATGGCGCGGCGGGCTTCGCCGCAGCGGTCGCCACCGACCTCATGGTGGTGGGCGATGTACGCGACCTGGTCCGCCAGGCCTGGGCCTATCCCGATTACGATCCGGTCGTGGTTTCGCTCGCGGCGGTCGGCATCGGGCTGACGGCGGCGAGCGTGATGTCCGCGGGAACGGCCGCGCCCGTCAAGCTTGGCGCTTCCGTGCTCAAGCTCGCGCGGAAGACAGGCCGGCTTGGCGCGGCCTTGTCGGCCGATCTTCTTCGGCTTGCCCGGCGCGCGCTCGATCCTGAGGCGATGGACGCGGTGGCTCGCGCGGGGAGGCGGCTCGACTGGTCCGGCGTGCGCGCCGCTTCAGTGCGCCTTCTTCGGCGCGAGGTGACGGAGGAGCTCGGTACGGCAGGAGCGGCGCTGGGCACGCTTGCCCGGCGACAAGGGCCAAAAGGCGCGCTCGACACGTTGCGCGCCGCCGACAGCACGGCCGAGATCACGCGGCTCGGCCGCATCGCGGAGAAGAGCGGGCCGGCCTATCGCGGCGCCCTGAAACTCGCGCCGCGTCTGGCCAAGGGGTTCGCCAAAGCGTCGCGCGTGTTTGTCGGCTGGGCGCTTTGGCTCCTCGGCGGGGTGCTCTGGCTCCTTTGGGCCGTCTGGACCGCGATGCGGCTCATCCGGGCGTTGATCCGCGTGATCGCCCGAACCATTCTGATGATAGCCGGGGTATTGTGGCCACCCCGAACGGCTGCTCGTTACTGAAGCATTAGAACGACGCATCCGACACGGCACCAAGCTGCAAGAGGTTGTTAACGCTCCGACGAACGCGAATCGCAGTCTATGATTCGTCTTTGCTTCGTTCCCGCTTTGCTCCGATCGTTAAAGCTTTATTCCAATTCGAATCGAATTTTGTTTGTACGACCGGCGGATGGATGAAGAAGCGGTTAAGTTCGACGCGGAAGCGCGAAAAATGAGGCAGCCGTGCCGGTCGGCCGTTAACTATTTGGCCCCACCTCCCTCGTGACGAACGATGGAATATGCCTGCCGTTCGCTTTCATCGCTAAATCTAGCCGTGAACGAACGAGGAACCGTCGATTATCCGCGATTCGTCGCCCGTCTGTTCCGCCGCTGTTCCAAAGCTTAACGAGACCGCCGCTTTTGCCTTTTCGGGTCGGCTTTCCTATGTGAAACAAACGCCGCAGGCTGCTTCCTCCGCCTGCCGAAAAGGTGCCCTGCCATTCCATGATCAGTGACGGAAAAAGGTTCGGGGCGCGCGCGGACGATCCCCTCGTCCTGTCCGGCCGCGATGTGACCGCCGTTCTCGGCCCGACCAATACGGGAAAGACCCATCTCGCCATCGAGCGCATGGTGGCGCATGAGTCCGGCGTGATCGGCCTGCCGCTGCGGCTGCTGGCACGTGAAGTCTATGCCCGCGTCTGCGAGAAGGTTGGCCCCCATCTCGTCAACCTCGTGACGGGCGAGGAGAAGATTCTGCCGCCTGGCGCGCGCTATTCCGTGTGCACGGTGGAGGCTATGCCGCGCGAAACGGATGCGGCCTTCGTCGCGATCGATGAGGTGCAACTCGCGGGCGACCTCGAGCGCGGACACATCTTCACCGATCGCATCCTTCATCTTCGCGGTCGCCAGGAAACGCTGCTGCTGGGCGCGGCCACCATGCGCGGCATCCTGGAACGACTGCTGCGCGGCGTCTCCGTGGTCACGCGGCCGCGGCTGTCGCATCTTGCTTACGCGGGCTCCAAGAAGATCACGCGGCTTCCGCGCCGCTCGGCGATCGTCGCCTTCTCGGCCGACGAGGTTTACGCGATCGGCGAGCTGATCCGTCGTCAGCGCGGCGGGGTGGCGGTGGTGCTCGGCGCGCTTTCCCCGCGTACCCGCAACGCTCAGGTCGCGCTCTACCAGTCGGGCGACGTGGACTATCTCGTGGCGACGGACGCGATCGGCATGGGGCTCAACCTCGATGTCGATCATGTCGCCTTCGCGCAGAACCGCAAATTCGACGGCTACCAGTTCCGCGATCTCAACCCGGCCGAGCTCGGCCAGATCGCCGGCCGCGCGGGCCGTCACATGCGCGATGGCACCTTCGGCGTGACCGGCCAGGTCGATCCGTTCCCGGATGAACTGGTCGAGCGCGTGGAGGGGCACGACTTCGATCCCGTGAAGGTGCTGCAATGGCGCACATCGCGCTTCGACTTTTCGAGCCTCGATGCGCTGCGCCGCTCGATCGACACGCCTGCGCCGGTGGAGGGGCTCACGCGTGCTCTGCCCGCCGTCGATGCTCAGGCGCTGGAACAGCTGTGCAAGGATCCGGCGATCACTGCGCTTGCGAATAACCGCGACCGTGTGAAGCTTCTGTGGGAAGCCTGCGCGCTGCCGGATTACCGCCGCATCGCACCTGCCCAGCACGCCGACCTCGTCGCCTCGATATTCTCCGATCTCGTGCGGCGCGGCGCGGTGGACGAGGACTATATGGCCGAGCAGGTGCGCCGTGCGGACTCCACCGAAGGCGAGATCGACACGCTGTCGCACCGCATCGCACAGATCCGCACCTGGACTTTCGTGGCCAACCAGCCGAACTGGATGGCTGATCCGGCACACTGGCGCGAAAAAACGCGCGCGATCGAGGACCGGCTTTCGGACGCGCTGCACGAGCGGTTGACGAAACGCTTCGTAGACCGCAGGACATCCGTCCTTCAAAGGCGACTGAGAGAAAACACGATGCTCGAAGCCGAGATCGATGCCGCCGGCACGGTGAGCGTGGAAGGTCACCATGTGGGTGAGCTCCAAGGCTTTCGCTTCACCGCCGACCAGACCGGCAACAGCGAAGAAGCGCGCGCCGTGCGCGGCGCCGCGCAGAAGGCGCTGGCTGCCGAGTTCGAGACGCGCGCGGAGCGCTTTTCCGCCTCGCCCAACGGCGATCTCGCGCTTGCCTCGGACGGCACCTTGCGCTGGATCGGCGCGCCGATCGCCACACTTGTGGGCGGCGACGACCCTCTCCGCCCGCGCCTGGTTCTGCTGGCCGACGAGCAGTTGACCGGCCCGACGCGCGACAAGGTGATGGCGCGCGCCGAGCGCTTCGTGCAATTCCAGGTTGAGACGCTGTTGAAGCCGCTGGTCGATCTGCGTGATGCGGCCGCGCTTTCGGGCATCGCGCGCGGGATCGGCTTCCGCCTGGTGGAGAATTTCGGCCTGTTGTTCCGCCGCGACGTGGCGGATGAGGTGCGGTCGCTGGACGGCGAGGGCCGCGCCGCATTGCGGCGGCTCGGCGTCCGCTTCGGCGCCTACCACATCTTCGTGCCCACGCTGGTGAAGCCGGCTCCGGCCGGGCTGCTCACCCTTCTCTGGGCGCTCAAGAATGACGGCAAGGATCTGCCCGGCTTCGGTGACGTGGCCCATGCGCTGGGCTCGGGCCGCACCTCGCTCGTGGTTGATCCGAACTACGATCGCCGTTTCTATGGGCTTGCAGGGTTCCGCGTGCTCGGCCGCCGCGCTGTGCGCGTGGACATCCTCGAGCGGCTGGCCGACCTGATCCGGCCCGCGCTGAGCTGGAAGCCCGGTACGCCCGGTCCGCGTCCCCATGGTGCGCTCGATGGCGCCGCGTTTCTGGTTACTCCGCCGATGATGTCGATCCTGGGTGCCGGCACGGAGGACATGGAGGAGGTGCTCAAGAATCTCGGCTATCGCGCCGAGCCGAAGGCGGCCGCTGCGATCAAGGCGAAGCTTGCCGACCTTGACGCGGCGGTGGAGGAGGCGATCGCTGCCAGGGAAGCCGCAGCGCAGCCGCAGGCTTCAGAGCCTGCCGAGCCTGCCGAAGAGTCGAACGAGGTCGTGGAAGCGTCCGCCGATCCGTCGCTCGACAACGCCGCTGTGGCGCCACAGGTCTTGGAAACTGTCGAGGAGGAGGCTCACGACGAACCGGCGGACGCGGAGCCCGAAGCCTTCGAGAACAGCTCTTCCGCAACTCCCGAGATCGTTTCCTCCGTTGAGGGGGAGATGGTGGATGAGGAGCCTGTGCCGGCGACCATTTCTGCCGAAAGCGCGTCGGCCGTGGCTTCGGAAGCGGTTGCCGCCGCTTCAGCGCCAGCCGAGCATCCCGAGGAACCGAGCGTCGAAGCAGTCGAAGGAAGTGCGGTTGCGCCCGAGGCTGTGACGGATGCTGCCGAAACTCCCGCGCCCGCTGAAGAGCCAAAGCCCATCCTGGTCTGGCGCCCGGGCCGCTTTGAAGGCGGCCGCCGCGAGCACTCGAACGAGAACCGGGGCGGAGGAGCGCGGCGCGACAACAGGAACCGAGGGCATTCCGGCGGACAAGCCGATGCTGCGGGCGCGGAGGGCGAACGCAAGCCGGGCGGCGGGCGTCCCTTCCGTCCGCCTACGAACGACTCCGGTGCTGCGCCGGGTGAACGTCAGAACGACGGCCGGCGCGACTTCAAGGGTCGCAACCGCCGTGACGAGCGCGGCGGCGATCGACCGCCTCGCGACAACACCACCCGCGCGGACGGAAAGCGCGGCGACGAGCGGCCACGCGACGGTCGCCCCGATCGCGGGCGTGATCGGGGCGATCATTCCGGCTTCCAGTCATCCAAGCCGCGCGAGGAGCGGCCGATCGATCCGAACTCTCCCTTCGCCAAGCTCGCTGCGCTGCGGGACCAGCTCAAGAAGTAGATGGCGGGACAAGCGGGCCGCGGGCAGCGATGACGGAACCGGGCCGCCGCCAGCGTATCGACAAGTGGCTGTTCTTCGCCCGCCTCGTGAAATCTCGCAGCCTCGGCGCCAAGCTCGTTGAACTCGGCCGTGTCCGCGTCAACCGGATCAAGGCGCTCAAGCCGTCCGAGCCCGTTCAGCCGGGGGATGTGCTGACGATCAATTTCGATCGGCATATCGCGGTCCTGCGCGTCCTGGATGCCGGGGAGCGCCGTGGCCCTGCGTCGGAAGCGCGGCTGCTGTATGAGGACCTGTCGCCTCAGGCGTCGGGAGATGGGGCGCGTGCTGCCTATCCTGACGAGGCGGCCCGTTTGCGGAAGGCCTTTCGCGTCGAGGAGGATTGAGAAAGGCGAGTCCCGCTTCGGTCCGGCACGACACAACACAAGTCCAACATCCGGAATCGTTTGCTCCGCCTGCTCCCGTTCCGGTCCGCAGGTGCCTTTGGGGCGCCGGAAAGCCGCATGACGCGACCTTGTCAGCCTGAACCAAAGCCGCTACCTCCACCTTTGTTTCGGCCCCCTTCCACAGGAAAGACGGCCAGTCCGGAGCTTGCCCGCATGACCTATGTCGTCACCGACAACTGCATCCGCTGCAAATACATGGATTGCGTGGAAGTGTGTCCGGTGGACTGTTTCTATGAAGGCGACAACATGCTCGTCATCCATCCGGACGAGTGCATCGACTGCGGGGTATGCGAGCCCGAATGCCCGGCTGACGCCATCAAGCCGGACACCGAGCCGGGCTTGGACAGATGGCTTCAACTGAATGCGGAATACGCCGCGCAGTGGCCTAATCTCAGCCAGAAGAAGGAGCCGCCCGCCGACAGCAAGGAGTGGGACGGTGTGGAAGACAAGTTCGAGAAGTTCTTCTCGCCCGAGCCCGGCGAAGGCAATTGAGACTCGTCGTCGGAAGCTGCTGACGGGCTGCCCGGGCGTCGAAATGGTTAAGGTTTCCGCTTGACAGGCGCGCACCGGTCGGCTTGGCGAGCGCAGTAAAACCTTGATTCTCGCGGTGTTTTGTGTTAGACCAACGCTACTGCCGGTGGCGGAGGCGCTCTTTTCAAGCGGCGCCGAGCCTCAATCCAGGAAAGGTGGCATCTGCGTTTCGGGCCAAGGGTGACCTCGGCGCGAAGGGTTATCATGGCCGAATGTGACGGCACGCCGCCGCACCGGTACGATCCTCCCGTCGCCGCTTTCTCGTGATCCGATCCGTCTGCTGCTTTCGTTGGTCGCCCATCGGGCAGGCATGGCGCGCGGGCGTTTCGCTTTTCCACGCGCCTTCTCGGTTTGCCGGCCTGTGCGGCCGGCGCAACGCTAGGAGTTCAGGGCGTATGGCAACCACCACCCCTCAGAAGAAGTCGGCAGCGCGTCACGGTTTCAAGACCGGCGAGTCCATCGTTTATCCCGCCCATGGCGTTGGAACGATCGTGGCTATCGAGGAGCAGATCGTTGCGGGCCATACGCTCGAACTGTTCGTGATCGACTTTCAGAAGGACAAGATGCGCCTGAAGGTGCCGGTGGCCAAGGCGGCGGCAATCGGCATGCGCAAGCTCGCCGAAACGGATTATGTCGAGCGCGCGTTGAAGGTGGTTCAGGGCCGCGCGCGTGTGAAGCGCACCATGTGGTCCCGCCGCGCCCAGGAATATGACGCCAAGATCAATTCAGGCGACCTGATCTCGATCTCGGAAGTGGTGCGCGATCTTTACCGCGCCGAGAACCAGCCTGAACAGTCCTATTCCGAGCGGCAGCTTTACGAGGCGGCTTTGGACCGAATGGCGCGGGAGCTCGCCGCCGTGAACCAGCTGTCGGAAACCGAGGCCGTCCGCCTGATCGAGACCAACCTCAACAAGGGGCCAAAGCGCGGCGCCAAGGTGGAGGAAGAGGTCGAGGCAGAGGCGGAGCAGGAAGAGGCCGCCTGAGCCGAATCCTCCTTCTCATCAACGATCATTGAAGGTCCGGCTCGTGAGAGCCGGGCCTTTTTTTCGGCTTTCCCCTGGGCGGCGAGCGTTTGCTCCCAACCAGTGATGCTCCTCCCACGCGGTGCGGGCTTGCTCCATGCTTCAGCGGTTTTCGGTGGAACCATCGGGGATAGGGCAACGTTGCGGGAAGTCAACGGTTCATGCCCGGTCAATCCGGCGGATGGGCCGAGACGAGACCGGCGCAGAAGGGATCGCGCCATCCGCAATCAGGCGTCCGGAAAGCGCCGCAGCGAGGGAGTGTGCTCCATGGAAGAAGCCGCCAAGAGAACGCTGATCCGTGCTGCAATGCGGGCTCCCTATCTGGAGCGCGACGAGGAACAGCAACTCGCCATCCGCTGGAAGGAGCATCAGGACCAGGAAGCGCTCCATAAGATCACCACCGCGCATATGCGGCTCGTCATCTCGATGGCCTCGAAGTTCCGGTATTTCGGCTTGTCGATGGGCGACCTCATTCAGGAGGGCCATGTCGGATTGCTGGAAGCTGCGGCCCGCTTCGAGCCGGAACGCGAGGTTCGTTTCTCCACCTATGCCACCTGGTGGATCCGAGCCTCCATCCAAGATTACATCCTGCGCAACTGGTCTATCGTGCGCGGCGGCACGTCGTCGGCGCAGAAGGCGCTGTTCTTCAACCTTCGTCGCCTGCGCGCCAAGCTCGCGCAGAACTCCGGCATGATCTCGTCTTCCACGCTCTACAAGGAGATCTCGGAGGCGCTCGGCGTGTCCGAGCGCGATGTGGCCATGATGGATTCGCGCCTGTCGGCACCCGACACGTCGCTTAATGCGCCATTAGTCGAAGACGGGTCGGGTTCGGTGGACCGGATGGATTTCCTTGTCAGCGACGATCCGCTGCCCGACGAGGTGGTGGGCGAAACGATCGATGTGGAACGCCGCTCCGGCTGGCTTAACAACGCGCTTGGCGTCCTCAACGAGCGCGAGCTTCGCATCATCCGCGAGCGCCGACTGCGTGATGAAGGCGCCACACTGGAGTCGCTTGGCGAGACGCTCGGCATCTCCAAGGAACGCGTCCGGCAGATTGAAAGCCGCGCGATGGAAAAGCTGAAGAGCGCGCTGACACGCAACAACGGTGCGTTTGAGGCTACGATAGCCTGAACCGGCGAAATCGATCCGTGCCTCGTTCTTCCGGGCCGCGTCATGCGGCCCGAAGTTTTTCAGCGGTCGGTGATGATCTTGACCTTGTCGCCGGGCGAAACGGAAGCCCCGGGCTTCAGCGCATTCAGCACCTGAAAGAGTTCGAGCTTGCGGTCGACGCCGTTCATCTGCGCCGCGAGGGTGCCAACCGTCTGCCCCGCCGCCACGGTGACCACGCGGATGCGGAGCGGCTTGAGCGCCTCCTTTTCCGCCGGGCTCAGGAAGCGGAAGCTGCCACTCACCGCGCGCGCCACGCTGTCCAGCGCCGTGCTTGAGGCGGGTGCCGCAGTGAGCAGGCGATAAACCTGCCCGCCGTCGCGGACCACCGCCACATCGAACTGCCAGCCATCCGCGCTCGCCCGCGCAAAGGCCGCGTCACGTCCGCCGATCTGGCCCGTCCGTATGCTTGCAGGATCAAGCCCGGCTACCCAGCCGCTGCGCAGATAGGCGTCGAGCGTCACATTGGACGCGAGCGCCACTCCGTCGAAGCGCATGGCGGTGTCGCCAGGCCCGGTCGCGGTGACAGCCGCCGCCGAATTGTCGATGCTGAAGCCCGCCGGCACCGAAAACGCCACGCCGAGTCGGGGGTGGAGGAAGGTCTGGCCGCGCACATAGCCTTCTTCCGGCTTGTCGCCGAACAGCAGCCCGTCAATGCCGGCCAGAAACGAGTCGCGATCGACCGTGCCAGTGCCAACCATGCCGAACTGGCGCGCGTGCCGCTGGGCCAGCTCGATGCGCTGAGGGGCGTTGGGATGGCTCGCCAGAAAGTCGAGGCTCGAATCGGCCGCACCGTTGACATTGCGCAGGTTGCTATAGTCGGCCATCGCCTGAAGGAAGCGGCCCGCCGCGTAAGGATCGAAGCCCGCGCGCCCACTGGCGCGGATGCCGATCGCGTCCGCTTCCAGTTCCTGGTTGCGGGAGAACTGGGCCAGCCTGAGCTTGCCTCGGATCAGCGCCGAGCTTGCGTCCGCTCCGCCGCCCAGCACGTCGCTCACCACCTGTCCCGCGAGCGCTTCTTCCGCTTCCTTGCGCTGCCGCTCGATGCCGTGATTGGCTGTCACATGCCCCATCTCATGGGCGATCACGGCGGCGAGTTCGGCCGAGTCGTTGGCAAGCGCGAGCAGGCCGCGCGTCACATAAAGATAGCCGCCGGGAAGGGCGAAGGCGTTCACATTGGGAGAGTCGAGGATCGTAATGCGATAGGTCTGATTCGGGTTCTCCGGGTCGAAGGTGAGCTGACCCACCACCTTCGCTACCATGCGCTCAAGCTTCGGATCGGAATATTCGCCGCCATAGGTCGCGAGAATGCGCGGGTGCTGGCTGCGCGCGATCTCCGCCATGCGGTCATTGCGCGTCACATTGTCGACGGTGACCGGCTTGTCGGAGGGCTGGAACGCCTGTTCGCTGAACTCCGCATTGGTGTTGATCGTGTTGCAGCCGGCCAGGGTCGCGCCGAGCGCAAGCACGACAAGCCCGCGCATCGTCCATGCCCGGCTGGTTGAAAGAATGCCCGCTGGAGAAGAGGCGAAAGGGGACAGAACAAAATCCTCTGGCGATCTTTTTGGAGGGACATCCTCCAAAATGGACCCGCGCCTTGTGTCCTGCGCGTCCGGCCGCCGGGGCTTGGTCGCGAATTATGTCGGCTTTGGGAGCGAATCAGTGCTCCGGACTTTTTCCGGAGTTGTTCCAATATAATGGCGGAACGCGGCGGGTCCAACCGAGCCGAAGAAATCAGCTGCCTTTCCTTGTGCCGAAAGCCGTCCATCTTCCAGAAACGCGATCTCGTCGGCGATCCGCTCAGCATCTTCGGGCTGATGGGTCACGAGAAGCACGGTGAGCGAGCGTTTCTCACGGATGGATCGGATCAGCTCAAGCATCTCCGTCCGCAGCGCGGGGCCAAGTGCCGCGAAGGGCTCATCGAGCAACAGCACGGGGCGGTCGCGCAGGATAGCGCGGGCGAGCGCCACGCGCTGCCGTTCGCCGCCCGACAGTTCGCGCGGACGGCGCTTCTCCTTTCCGGTGAGACCCACGCTGTCGAGGGCTCCCGCAACGGCTGCGCGATCTGCAGGGCTGAGCCGCAGGCCTGGATCGCGACCGAGGCCGATATTCTGCTCGACGCTTAAGTGAGCAAAGAGGTTGTTTTCCTGGAACACCATGGTCACCGGCCGTTGGTCCGGCGGCTGTTCGGTGACATCGCGGCCGCCGATCAGGATGCGGCCGGCATCCGGGCTCTCGAAGCCGGCAACCAGATGCAGAAGCGTGGTCTTGCCCGAGCCGCTCGGACCCATGAGAGCCGTAACCGCATTCCGGGGAAAGCGGATGTCGAAACGAAGCGACGTGCCCGGATAGGAGAAGGCGACCTGGGCCAGTTCGACGCCCTGGGGAGTGTTCATGACGTGCTCCTTTCGCGGCCGAGCAGATTGGACAGCAGCATCAGGCCGAGGCACAAACATCCCAGCAGCAGCGCCAGCCCGGTCGCATCCGCGGTGCGATAGCTGCCCATCCTGCCCAGCAGGAGGTAGGGCAGGGTTTGCACGGCATCGCTGCCGAACAGCGCGATCACGCCAAGATCGCCCAGCGACAGCGCCATGGCGAATGCGAGCGCCGTGAAGAGCGGGCGGCGGAGCGCCGGCCAATCCACGAGCCGCAGGCGATCGAGGCCACTGATCCCGAGCGAGCGGCATAGCCGGTCGTGGCGCAGCGCTGCCGCATCATGCGCCGGACGGATCACGCGCGCAGCGAAGGGCAAGGCCATCAGCGCATTCACCGCGACCACCATGATCGGTGCAACGGCGAAGACCTGGCCCGTGCCGCGCAGCAGCAGGAACCACCCCGCGCCGATCACCACCGGCGGCACGACGAGAACCAGCGAGGCGCCAGCACCGAACAGCCCGTCCAGAAGGCGATGGGTCGAACGCGGACCCTGCGAGGCAGCATAGCGGGCGGAAGCAAGTGCCCAGGACAGCGCCACTGCAACAAGTCCGGACAGGCCGGCCAGCACGAGGCTGGTGCCAATCGCCTTTTGGACCACCATCTCACGGAGAAGGCGGGAAAGATCGGCCTGCAGGCCCGACCAAAGTATCGCGAGCAGGGGAGCGACCACAAAGACGAAGGCGAGCAGGATCACCGTTAAGTCGGCCACCGCCTGCGTCCTGTTTCCCGGCGTGAAGCGCCTGGAGGACACCGAACTGGCGGTTTCCCCGACGACATCCGTTCCAAGCCGCGACAGAACCAGCAGCACGGCGAGCGTGAGCATGACCTGCACGGCGGTGAGAACCGCCGCGCGTGCCGGGTCGAAGTCGAACCGCAGCGACTGGTAGATCGCGACTTCCAGCGTGGTCGCCGCCGGTCCGCCGCCCAGCGTCAGCACGATCGTGAACGAGGTCACGCAGAGCATGAAGACGAGGCTTGCAATGCCGGGCAGGCTCGCGCGCAAGGCCGGCCATTCGAGCAGGCGGAAGGTCTGCCCGGCGCTGAAGCCAAGCTGGCTCCCCAGCCGCCACTGGTCCGCTGGCACCTCTTCAAGCGCACCGAGAAGAAGGCGGGCGGCGAGGGGAAGGTTGAAGAAAGCGTGCGCCACAAGGATTCCCCCGAGCCCGTAGATGCCCGGCCAGGACTCTCCGCCCACGACGCTCAAAGGTCCCGCGAGAAGGCCTGCCCGGCCGAGCAGTGCCAGGATCCCGAGAGCTCCCACCAGCGCAGGCAGACCGACCGGCACGGCGAAAAGGCCGAGCAGCAGCGAACGGCCTGGAAACTCCTGCTGCCGGTGCAGCGCACGCGCGACGACGATCGCGGGCGCGACCGAGACGAGCGTGGACAGGATTGCCTGCCAGAGCGTGAAGCGGACAAGCGTCACGAGGTAGGCGTCGAAGCCGGCAATGAAGCTTCCGCCGAATGCCTCGACGAGCAGCCCGCCAAACGCGCCGCCGACCACCAATGCCGCGAAGGAGAGGGCGGCGAAGCCTCCAATCAGCCTTCGATCTGCGAAGGCGCCAAGCCCCCGGGGACGACGGCGAGCCTCGTCGAGCGCTGGCGCGCTCACAGGGCGCAGCCGCTCATGCCGGCTCCTCTCACCGGCTCATGGCCGCGATCCACTCGTCGATCCACTGTTTGCGCTTTTCCGCTACTTCTTCAGGTGGGAAGCTGAGCGCCTCCGCAGGCTTCACCAGCGTGTCGAAGGCCGGATCGAGAGGTTTTTCGGTCTTGCCGGCAGGCAGCATCCAGTTGGTTTCCGGGATGACGTCCTGGAAAGAAGGGCTGGTCATGAAGGCGAGAAATTTGGCCGCCAGCGGGTTCTTCGCGCCCGTCACGGTCATGCCCGCCACCTCGACCTGGAGGTAGTGGCCTTCGGAGAAGGCTGCAGCACGATAGCGATCGCTCTTGTCGGCGACGAGGTGATAGGCCGGCGATGTGGTGTAGGACAGCACCATCGGCGCTTCGCCGCTGGTCAGCAGCCCATAGGCTTCGCTCCAGCCCGGCGTGACGGTGAGCACGCGCTTCCTGAGTTTTGCCCAGGCTTCCGGCGCCTTGTCGCCGTAAACGGAACGCACCCAGAGCAGAAGCCCGAGGCCCGGCGTCGAGGTGCGCGGGTCCTGGATGGCAATCTTCTGGGCGGGATCGCCGTCCACCAGTTCCTTGAGGCTCGCGGGCGGCGTGTTGATGCTCTGCGTGTCATAAACCACAGCGAAATAGCCGTAGTCATAGGGAAGGAAGTAGGCGTCGTTCCAGCCTCCGGGAACCGTGAGGCCTTCAGGCGAGAGACCATGGGGCGCGAAGAGTTTCGATGCTTCGGCTTCCGCGATCAGGTTGTTGTCGAGCCCGAGCACGATCTCGGCCTGGGTCGATGGGCCTTCGAGCCGAACACGGTTGAGCAGCGCCACGCCGTCGGCCACGGACACGAAGCGAAGGTCGCAGTTGCAGGTCGCCTCGAAGGCTTGCTCCACCTGCGGGCCGGGACCCCATTCGGCGGTGAAGCTCTCATAGGTGTAGACAGTCAGCGTCTCTTTCGCGCTCGCGGGAGCAACAAGGACAGCAAGGCCCAGCGCGGCCAGGCCGCCGGAGAACAGGCGAGAGAACGTCATCGGCACCTCCTATGATCGAAAGGATGGCGCCGGATTCCGGTTGGAAGTCCTGAAGCGTCTAATCCCTCCGCCGGTACAAACCGGATCAGGTTCAGCGGGTTGGCAGGCTTGACGCCTCTGCCTCTCAGCCGATCCGCATTGTTCGTGCGGCCGGCACCCCGTTAGAGCGAGAGGGAACATAGTCCCGGTTGCTCGAGCCCGCAAGTGTGCCACCCGTGCTTCCATGCCGGGCGCTTTGCGCTAACTCGCTCCGCATGTACCGCTTCCTGATTCTGCTCGGCGGAGATCTTTCGCCCACCCTGCGCCTGCGCCGGCAGATCGAGGGCGCGCGCGCCATTGCGGCGGATAGCGGCATCGCCCATGCGGCTGCGCTCGGCGTGACGCCGGAGCTCTGGCTCGGCGACTTCGACTCGGCTGGCGAGGCGCTCGCCGCACGCTACGCCCACGTGCCGCGCAAAAGCTTTCCGCCGCTCAAGGATCAGACCGATGGCGAACTGGCGGTTGCGGAAGCCCTGAAGGCCGGAGCGGAGGAGATCGTTCTGGGCGGCGCGTTCGGCGGTCCGCGAGCGGATCACGCCTTTCTGCATATGACGCTGGGTCTGCGCCTCGCGGAAGGCGGCACGAGCACGATCCTGTCGAGCGGCACGCAGGAGGGCAGGCCGCTGTTGCCCGGCGCGGCCACCTTCGATTTTGCGCCCGGCACGCTGTTCAGCGTCCTCGCCTTTTCCGAACTGCGCGGCCTTTCCATCGAGGGCGTTCAGTGGCCGCTCAGGCAAGTCGTGGTGCCCTTCGGCTCCTCGCTCACTTTGTCGAACCGGGTTGAGACGCGCTTGCGCATCCGGCTGGAAGAAGGCAAGGCGCTGCTGCTCGCGCATCTGCCTTTGTCCGATCGCGCCTAGATTCTTCGGAAACGCATGGCCCCTCCGCTTCTTCTGCTCGACAATATCCGCCTGACCTTTGGCGGCACGCCGCTGCTGGATGGCGCAGCACTTTCCGCGTCCGCAGGCGACAAGATCGCGCTGGTGGGGCGCAACGGGTCGGGCAAGTCCACGCTGCTCAAGATCGCGGCCGGCCTTGTCGAGGCGCAGGACGGCACGGTTTTCCGCCAGCCCTCCGCCACCCTGCGCTACCTGCCGCAGGTGCCCGACCTCGAAGGCTTTGCCACGATCCGCGCCTATGTCGAGGCGGGGCTCGGCCCGGCAGACGATCCGCATCGCGCGACCTATCTGATCGAGGCACTGGAGCTCGACGCGGAGGCCTCGCCCGACAATCTGTCGGGAGGCGAAGCTCGGCGTGCGGCGCTCGCCCGCGCCATGGCGCCGGAGCCGGACGTGCTGCTGCTCGACGAGCCCACCAACCACCTCGATCTCGGTGTCATCGAATGGCTGGAAGGCGAACTCGCCCGCACGTCCTCGGCCGTGGTGCTGATCTCCCACGATCGGCGCTTCCTCGAAAACGTGACCCGCGCGACCGTGTGGCTCGACCGCGGCACCACGCGGCGGCTCGACCGCGGTTTTGCTCATTTCGAGGAATGGCGCGATCAGGTGCTCGAAGAGGAGGAGCGCGAGCAGCACAAGCTCGGCCGCCAGATCCTGCGCGAGGAGCACTGGATGCGCTATGGCGTGACCGCGCGCCGCAAACGCAACATGCGGCGCGTGGGCGAGCTTCAATCCCTGCGCGAGCGCTTTCGCACCCATCAGGGCGCGCAAGGCGGCGTGAAGCTCGTTGCGAGCGAGGCGGCCGAGTCGGGCAAGCTGGTGATCGAAGCCAAGGGGATCGCCAAGAGTTTTGGCGACCAGGCAATAGTGCGCGATTTCTCCACTCGCATCGCGCGGGGCGACCGTGTTGGGCTCGTAGGGCCGAACGGCGCTGGCAAGACCACGCTGCTGCGCATGATTACCGGGGACCTGGCACCGGACACGGGCACGGTGCGGCTGGGCGCGAACCTGGAGATCGCGACCCTCGACCAGAAGCGCGCGGCGCTCGACCCGACGGAAACGCTGGCGCATTTCCTGACCGACGGTCGTGGCGAAACGGTTGTGGTCAACGACGAGGAGCGCCACGTTGTTTCCTATATGAAGGACTTCCTGTTCAAGCCCGAGCAGGCCCGCACACCGATCAACGAGCTATCGGGCGGCGAGAAGGCGCGCCTCCTGCTGGCGCGCGTTCTTTCCCGTCCGGCCAATCTGCTCGTGCTGGACGAGCCGACCAACGACCTCGACACCGAAACGCTCGACCTCCTCCAGGAACTGGTGGCAGGCTTTCCGGGCACGGTGCTGCTGGTCAGCCATGACCGTGATTTCCTCGACCGCACGGTGACGAGCACGATCGCGCCTTCCGGCGCCGGTGACGGGCTGTGGCTCGAATATGCCGGCGGCTATGCCGACATGCTTGCTCAGCGGAAGGAAGCCGCTCTGACCAAGCGCCGCCCTTCTCCGGGATCAGACGCGCCGAAGACCGTGAAAGCGGAAGCGGCGTCGAGAGCAGGGGTGCCGTCGAAGAAGCTTTCCTTCAAGCAGAAATTCGCCCTCGACGCGCTGCCTGGGCGCATGAGCGAGGCGGAGGCGCGGATCGCAAAGCTGGAAGGAAAGCTTGCCGATCCCGCTTTATTCGGACGCGACCCGGCAGGCTTCAATGACGTCGCCGGGGAGGTGGCGCGGGAACGCGAGCGCCTCGCTGCGATGGAAGAAGAGTGGCTTCAGCTCGAAATGCTGCGCGAGGAGATCGAGGGATGAGCAGTCCCCGCGTGACGATCAGCTTCTGCACGCAATGCCGCTGGATGCTGCGCGCGGCCTGGATGGCGCAGGAGCTTCTGTCCACCTTCGGAACGGAACTGGAAGAGGTGGCGCTGCGGCCCCGCACGGGAGGCGTGTTCACGATCGAGGTGGATGGGGAGCTGATCTGGGAGCGTGTGCGCGACAACGGCTTCCCGGAAGCCGCCGAGCTCAAGCGTCGCGTGCGCGACCGGATCGATCCCGGGCGCGATCTCGGGCACTCGGAGAAGCGCGACGGATGAGGTCGGCCTTCCTTCTCCGACAGGCGGAAGCGGACTGAGTGCCGACGGTTGTTGGGAACTGTTGTCGAGCCAACAAAAAACCCGCCTCGTGGGCGGGTTCTTCGATCGGCAGCGATTTGGTTCGGCTTAGATGCCGAGGCCTTCATAGCGCTTCTTGAACTTCGACAAGCGACCGCCGCGGTCGAGCAGGGTCTGCTGGCCGCCGGTCCATGCCGGATGCGTGGAAGGGTCGATGTCGAGGTTCATCGTGTCGCCTTCCTTGCCCCAGGTCGAGCGCGTCTCATACTCGGTGCCGTCGGTCATCACGACCTTGATCGTGTGGTAGTCGGGATGGATGTCGGTCTTCATGATCCTGTTCCTGGGATACGTCCGGCGGCATCGGTGAGAGTGCCGGCCGACGGAAAACACAAGCTACGATCGGCCGCAGCTTTGAATTGGCTGGGCGGGCCTATACATGAGCCGACTTCGGGGCACAAGGGCGGGCGGCAGCTCAGGCGGCCCTTGGGTCCACGGAAGGCTCCTTTGATGTGAATCAAGGTTGCCACGATCGGCAGGGGCTAGCTGCCTCTTCGAGACAGGATGCAAGTCATGGCGCCCTTTCAGGCGGAACCCGATCTTTCTTCAAGCACCGCTGATAAGCCTCCCGTGCGTTCAGGCTCCAAGCTCAAGCCGCTCGGGCGTTTCCTGCCGCTGATGCTGCGCCACAGAGGCATGGTGGTCGCGGCCGGCTTCTTTCTGACACTCGCGGCCGTCACCACGCTCGCTTTGCCGTCCGCGCTTCGGCGGCTGATCGACGAAGGCTTCTCCAACGCCGACTCCGCCTTTGTCGGACGATACTTCCTCGGGCTGGTCGGTCTTGCCGGCGTGCTCGCGCTGGCGTCGGCTTGCCGCTATTATTTCGTGATCAATCTAGGCGAGCGCGTGGTGGCAGACCTCCGCCGCGAGGTGTTCGCCCATGTGACGCGGCTGTCGCCCGGCTTCTTCGACACGGCGCGCTCAGGCGAGATCGCGTCACGGCTCGCCGCGGACACGACGCAGCTCAAGGCAGTGATGGGCGCCACGGCCTCCGTCGCGTTGCGGAACGCCATTCTCGGCGTCGGCGCCATCGCCATGATGGTGGTGACAAGCCCGAAGCTGTCCGGCCTCGTGATCGCGGCCATTCCGCTCGTGCTGCTTCCGCTCCTCGCATTCGGGCGGCAGGTGAGGGCGCGCTCGCGCTTCGCGCAGGATCGGCTGGCCGACGCCACGGCCTATGCCGGCGAGCAGATCGGCGCGATCCGCACCATGCAGGCTTTCACGGGCGAAGAGCGCGTGAGCGCGCGCTTCAACGCTGCGGTAGAAAATGCTTGGGCGGCGGCGCGAGGCTCCACGCGCTCGCGCGCCATTCTTACCTTCTTCGCGATCTTCGCGATCTTTTCTTCGGTCGTGGGCGTGCTTTGGATCGGCTCGCGCGACGTGATGTCGGGTGCCATGACGCCGGGTACACTTGGGCAGTTTTTGGTCTATGCTCTCTTCGCGGCAGGCGCGGTGGGAGCGTTGTCCGAAGTGGGCAGCGAGCTGGCGCAGGCGGCGGGCGCGGCAGAGCGCCTGACAGAGCTGCTCAACGAGACGCCGCAGATCGCGGCTCCTTCCTGGCCACTGACCATGCCGGGCTCGCGGCCGGGCGCGGTCGAGTTCCGCGACGTGGACTTCGCTTATCCTTCGCGCCCCGACCATGCGGTGCTGCAGGGGCTCGATTTCTCCGTCGCGCCGGGCGAGACGGTGGCGATTGTCGGCCCGTCGGGTGCCGGCAAGAGTTCGGTCTTCGCCCTGCTGCTGCGTTTCTATGATCCCCTTCGAGGCCAGGTGCTGGTGGATGGCGTCGATGCGGTTTCTGCCGATCCGCAGGCGCTTCGCGGCCGCGTCGGCTATGTGCCGCAGGAAGCGGCGGTGTTCACGGGCAGCATCGGGGAAAACATCCTGTTCGGCCGCCCGGATGCGTCTCCTGCCGCGGTCGAGGCAGCAGCGCGCACGGCGCTCGTTGCGCCTTTCGCAGAGGCTCTTCCTCAGGGGCTCGACACGGAGATCGGCGAGCGCGGTGTTCAGCTTTCGGGCGGGCAGCGCCAGCGTATCGCGATCGCCCGCGCGGTGCTGAAGGATGCGCCGATCCTGCTGCTCGACGAGGCGACGGCTGCGCTCGATGCGGAAAGCGAGCGGCTGGTGCAGGATGCGCTCGACCGGCTGACGCGCGGACGCACCACGATCGTGATCGCCCACCGGCTCGCCACCGTCCTGAAGGCCGACCGGATCCTGGTCATGGACCGCGGCCGGATCGTAGAAGAGGGCACTCATGCCGCGCTGGTACGGCAGGGCGGCCTGTATGCCGGCCTGGCCCGGCTTCAGTTTGCGCCGAACCCGGAAGGCCTCGCGATCGTCAAGGCCGGTTGATCCCGCCGACCCTGATTGGGGGCCTTACCGCTCCGTCAGCTTCAACTCGATGCGACGGTTCCGGTCCCGCGCTTCCGGCGTGTCGGCCGGATCGAGCGGCTGGAACTCGCCGAAGCCGGCCGCGACTAGCCGGTTGGCCGGCACGCCGTTCGCGATGAGATACTTCACCACGGAGGTCGCACGGCCGCTCGAGAGCTCCCAATTGTCCCGATAGCGGCCGGTTCCGGCGAGCGGTCGATTGTCGGTGTGGCCGTCCACGCGCAGCACCCAGTTGATCTCGGGCGGAATCTCGCGCTGAAGCTCGATGATGGCCTGGGCGAGCTTCTGCATCTCGTCCTGGCCTGCCACGTTGATCTCTTCCGAGCCTACGGGAAACAGCACCTCGGACTGGAACACGAAACGATCGCCCACGATGCGGATGTTCTCGCGGTCTGACAGGATTTCCCGCAGGCGGCCGAAGAAGTCCGAGCGGTAGCGGTTCAGCTCTTGCACCCGCTGGGCGAGCGCCACATTGAGCCGCTTGCCGAGATCGGCGATCTTGGCGTTCGATTCCTTGTCGCGTGACTCCGAGGCGTCGAGCGCGGTCTCCAACGCGCCGATCTGCCGGCGCAGCGCGGCGATCTGCTGGTTCAGAAGCTCGACCTGGCTGAGCGCGCGCTGGCTGACCTGCCGCTCCGCATCGAGTTCTCCCGTCAGCGTTCCGATCTTCGTTTCCGCGGCCGCGCCTGTTCCGGCACCTTGCGAGAGCAGTTCCTGAAGGCGCGTCTGCTCGCTTTCGGCGGCTTGCAGACTGGCTTGCAGATTGGCGAGCTGGTCCTGCGAATCCTGCGCGGTGGAGCGCTCGAGCGCGAGAAGCTGGGTGAGTTCGTTGATCTGCGAGTTCAGTCGGGTCAGCACCTCGTCCTTGCCGGAAATCTCGCGGCTGAGCAGAAACTGCGCCAGAACGAAGACGGAGAGCAGGAACATGATGGCGAGCAGAAGCGTCGACAGCGCGTCGACGAAGCCCGGCCAATAGTCGATCCGCCGGTCGGCCCGACGCCCGCGCGCGAGTGCCATCAGCCTGCCTTCACGCCCCGTTGTTCCGGCGAAGCGCGTCGGCCAGGCGATCGAGCGTCTGCCGCAGTGCCTTCTGCTCGGCTGATTGCGCTTCCACCCAGTCGCGCATCATCTGCTGCTCGGAGCGCATGTTCTTGACGAGCCCGGAAATGCCGTCGGCGAGATTGGCCATGGCAGTCGCCACGCGCTGGTTCGAGCCGCCGGTTTCCTGCACCGCACGCAGGCGTTCGGTGATCTCACGCAGTTCCTCCGACGACTCCACCCCGCGCCCGTCGAGCGGCGGGATGTCGGAGGACAGGTCGGTAACAGTGGAAAGCCAGTTTTCCAGCTCGGTGTAGAAGCGGGTCTGGGCGCGGCCGGCCTGGAGGTCGAGGAAGCCGAGCACCAGCGAGCTGGCAAGGCCGAACAGGGAGGAGGAGAAGGCCGTGCCCATGCCGGCGAGCGGCGCGGCCAGCCCAGCCTTCAGCGCATCGAGCACCGCGCCAGTGTCGCCTGTGCCAGGATCGAGCGCCTGGATGGTCTCGCCGATCGAGCCGATCGTTCCGAGCAAGCCCCAGAAGGTGCCGAGCAGGCCGAGGAAGACAAGCAGGCCGATCAGGTAGCGCGAGATGTCGCGGCTTTCATCAAGGCGCGAGGCGATCGAGTCGAGCATGGTGCGCATCGAACTCGTGGAAAAGGCCATGCTGGAAGAACGGCTCAACAGCTCCTTCATGGGCGCGAGCAGAACGGGCTCGGTGGCTTCCGAGCCTTCGCGGAACGAGTTGACCCAGCGGATTTCGCGGAACAGCCGCACGACCTGTCCGAAGGCGAGCAGGATGCCGACCACGAGCACGCCGAGGATCAGGCCGTTAAGGCCGGGATTGGTGGAGAATGCCGAGGAGATCTGCCGCGTGAGGATGGCGGCCACGAAGCCTGCGATGGCCAGGAAGATGACCATCGAGAGAAGAAACACCTGCGGGCTCGACAGTCGGTTCGGATTGCGCCGGAACAGCCGCCTCGTCTCGCGTCCCTCCGCGCCTCCGTTGCGGTCGTCCCGAGAACACGCTTCGTCCTCGCCTCGCGCGCCCCCCGTTCGTGCCCCTTCCATTCGCGTTAATGCCATTCCCGCGTCTTCTCCGCTCCGCCTCAGGTCATGCCCGAGGAAAGTCCAAGCCGGAAAAGAGCTTAAGCAAAAATGTGTTCAAAATGAATGGCGAAGGCTGCCGCGCCCGGGCGTTTGCCACAGGCGAGCGCGGCGTCGATCAGCCGGTTTCGGCGCGCTCTCGGTCGGAAAAAACCTCAGGCGGCGCTCAGGCGCGCCAGGGTGTCCGCGTCCACCTCAAAATTGGCGTAGACGTTCTGCACGTCGTCGTCGTCTTCCAGCGTGCCGACGAGCTTCATCAGCCCCTGCGCGCGCTCCTCATCCACCGGCACGTTGTTCTGCGGCCGCCAGATGATCTTCACGGACTCCGCCTCGCCGAGCGCGTCTTCTAGCGACTTGGCGACCTCGCCGACCGCTTCAAAGCCGCAGATGATCGTGTGGCCGTCCTCGTCGGATTCCACATCGTCCGCACCCGCTTCGATCGCGGCTTCCATGACCGCATCGGCACTTCCGGCGGAAGCCGGGTAGTAGATCTCCCCGGCGCGGTTCCACATGAAAGAGACCGAGCCGGTTTCGCCCAGCGCGCCGCCCGCTTTCGTGAAGGCCGCGCGCACATTGGAGGCGGTGCGGTTGCGATTGTCCGTCAGGGCTTCCACGATCAGCGCCACGCCGCCGGGGCCGTAGCCTTCGTAGCGCACCTCGTCATAGGTCTCGGCATCGTTGCCGGCGGCCTTGTTGATGGCGCGCTGGATGTTGTCCTTTGGCATGGACTGCGCCTTGGCGTTCTGGATCGCGAGCCGCAGGCGGGGGTTCATGTCGGGGTCCGGGGTGCCCGTCTTGGCCGCCACGGTGATCTCGCGCGCGAGCTTGGAGAACATCTTGGATCGGACCGCGTCCTGACGGCCCTTGCGGTGCATGATGTTCTTGAACTGGGAATGGCCGGCCATGGCTTGTTCTTGCCTCTTATCGCGCCGTTTTCGGATCGGCGGGCCTTATAGAGAATCGCCGCGCCAGCGTCCAGAACGGCTACGAGCCATCGTTGCCGGCGTCGCGCGCCGTCTTGATCCGTGATGAAGGCGGAATCCTCGGAGGCGCTCTAACGCGTCGAGCGCTCGCCTGTCACATCGCTGCGGGCAGGGGCCTCGCCCGTCGCGGCGGGCACTAAGGGTGCGCCGGCATGATCGATCCTGATGCGCGCCTTTCGACGGCGCGCCAGCATGTTGAGCGACTCCACGAGGGCCGAGAAGCCCATCGCGGCGTAGATGTAGCCCTTGGGCACATGGAAGCCCATGCCGTCCGCGATCAGCGTCATGCCGATCATCAGGAGGAAGCCCAGTGCGAGCATCACCACGGTCGGGTTCTTCTCGATGAAGCGCGACAGCGGATTGACCGCAAGCAGCATCACCGTCACCGCGACGATCACCGCGATATACATGATCGCGATTTCGTCGGTCATGCCGACCGCCGTGATGATCGAGTCGATGGAGAAGACGAGGTCGAGCAGCAGAATCTGGAACACGGCGCCGGCCATCGACATCTGCAGCGTTTCGCCGACCATGTTGTCCTTGTGGTCCTCGTGATCCACCGTGTGGTGGATCTCCTTGGTCGCCTTCCAGACCAGGAACAGGCCGCCAGCGATCAGGATCATGTCGCGCCAGGAGAAGCCGTGGCCGAAGGCGGTGAAGACGGGCTCGGTTAGCCGCACGATGATTGAGATCGTGGCAAGCAGGAGCAGCCGCATGATGAGGGCGGCCGCAATTCCCAAACGCCGAGCTTTTACGCGCTGCGCCTCCGGCAGCTTGTTGGTCAGGATCGAGATGAAGATCAGGTTGTCGATGCCGAGCACGACCTCCAGCATCACAAGTGTGAGGAGGGCGACCCAGGCCGTGGGATCGTTCACGAACTCGAAATGAGGGGCCAACCACTCCATGCGCCGCGACGATCCTTTTATGGCGGCGCCACTTCGGGCGGAGCCAGATTCACATTAGCGTGACAGGTAGGGACTGCCTGCGGGCGTTCAACTGTGTGGGCGGCAGATAAAATGGCACGCCGCGCAGGCAGCGTTCAGGCCCAGAACGGCGGCACGGCTTCCGCAAGGCGCGGGCCGAGCCGCAGGGGCGCGATGCGCTCGGCAAGCCCCGTACGGTCCGACACCTCCACGCCCACCCCGCAAATCGTGGCGGGGCCTGCGGCGGCTTCGAAGCGGCCTTTCGGCACCTTGGACAGGTAGCGGTTGAGCGGTTCCTCCTTGTCCATGCCGAGCGAGGAATCATAGTCGCCGCACATGCCGGCATCCGACAGATAGGCCGTGCCGTTGTTCAGGATCTGATGGTCGGCGGTCGGGCAGTGGGTGTGGGTGCCGACAACCAGGCTCGCGCGTCCATCCACGAAATGGCCGAAGCACATCTTCTCGGATGTCGCCTCGGCATGGAAGTCGATCACCACGGCATCGGCCTGCTCGCCGAGCGGGCAGGCGGCCAGTTCACGCTCGCCGACCGCAAAGGGGTCGTCGAGGTCGGGGTTCATGAACACCCGGCCCATGATGTTCATCACCAGCACGCGCGCGCCGTTTTTCGCCATGAACACGCTCGCGCCGCGTCCCGGTGTGCCGGCCGGATAGTTGGCCGGGCGGAGGAAGGCCGGCTCCGTTCCCGCCCAGTCCAGCGCCTCACGCTGGTCCCAGACATGGTTGCCGGTGGTCACGACGTCTGCGCCGGCGTCCAGCGTGCGGTGGAGGATGTCCTGGGTGATGCCGAAGCCGCCCGCCGCGTTCTCGCCATTCACGACGACGAAATCGAGCTTGAGATCGGCGCGCAAGGCGGGCAGCCGGTCCCACACCGCAGTGCGTCCGGAGCGGCCGACCATGTCGCCAAGAAAAAGAAGCCTCATGGGGCGCTCGTGGAGGGGAGAGAAAAGCGGCGGAGCCCGGATTCGCTGATAAGTTCCGGCAGCGGCACGTCATGCGGCTCGTCGGGCGCATGCTCGACCTGCTGGCAATCGTAGGCGACGCCGATCAGCCGCGGGGCGATGCCTTTCTGCTCGAGTACGGCAATCGCCCGGTCGTAATATCCGGCGCCATAACCGATGCGGTGGCCGCGCCGATCGAAGGCCGCGAGCGGAACAAGCATCAATGTGGGATCGAGCTCCTCGGCATCCGGGCCGGGACCATGCGTGCCGAAGCCCATATCGATGAGAGGCGCGCCGCGCACGAGTTCGCGGAACACGATCGTGGTCTTGTCGAGGATAGCCGGAAGGCAGAGGCGGGCACCCCTTTCGGCGAGAGCGGACATCAAGGGCCGCACATCCACCTCCGACCGCATCGGCGAAAAGCCGGAAACGATCGTGCCTGGAGAAAGCTCGACCTCGCGGACAGCGGTTTCCGCCATTTCCAGCGAGGCCTCGATGCGCCAAAGAGGGTCGAGCGCGTCCCTTCGAGCGAGCGCTTGGGCGCGCAACAGCTTCTTTTGTTCCTTGATGGAAACCGTCATTCGCCCCTTATGGCGGGATGAAGACGGAAAGAGAAGTGCGATCCACGACAGCCGGTGAAGCAGTCGATCCCGGGAACCTACAGCGTAGGTGGGCGCCGTGTGGAAGGACCCAGGGGTCCAGCCAGGGACAGCTCCCTTAAGGATCGATAAGGCCCCGGGGAAATGTCGCTCCTGCCGGGAAGCGCAGACCGCATTCACGATATAGGCGCTGCATCGATCGCCGGCCAGCCGGCTCAGCAAGAATTCCGGCTCAGGATGATATCCGCGCGATCCGCGCCTGCCAAAGAAGGATTGGCGGCACGAGCAGCACTTCCACGAAGAGCCCGCCGAGATGCCCGACTGATGGGCTGCCGGCCAGAAAGAGCGAAAAAAGCCGCGCCAGCCCGCCGATGAAGGTCAGCATTCCGAGCAGCCGGAACCGCTCCGTCTTACGTTCGATCGCGGGCACGCATGACCACCAGCCCAGCCCCATCGCCAGCAGGATTCCGGACAAAAAGCGGAAATGACTGTCGAGATCGGTTGGCCAAGTCGGATCAATGCCGAGGAAGTCGGGGCCGATCGCGATGCCCGCGATCCCTGTCAGCACGGGCGTGATCGCCAGCACCGCGACGACGCCCTGCAACAGCCGCTTCTCACCGATCATGAAGATGTTCCACCTTTCGATCGAGCCAGGAATGGCAGAAGCGGCGCATAAGTTGCAGTCTCACTGCGCAGCCCGTTGTTTGAACCTGACGCAGCGACGGCCTTATACCTGACGGCAGCCCGAGAAGCGGAAAAACAGGACGACCCATGACCCATGACCCATGACCCATGACCCATGACCCATGACCCATGACGAGCTGTGCGACGCCTACCGCGGCTATATCGATTGCCTGAACAAACAAGACTGGGACCGACTCGGTTGGTTTGTCGATGATGCAGCGGAGTACAATGGAAGTCCCATCGGACTGGCGGGATATCGAAGGATGCTGGAAGGGGACTTCCGGGCGATACCCGATCTGTTCTTCAGGATTGAATTGCTGATCTGCGATCCGCCATTCATCGCAAGCCGGCTGCAATTCGACTGCACGCCTCGCGGTGATCTGTTCGGCCTTCCCGTCAATGGACGGCGCATCAGGTTTGCAGAAAACGTGTTCTATGAATTCTCAGACGTGCGGATCCGGAACGTGCGTTCGATCATCGACAAGGCAGCGATCGCGCAGCAGCTTGAGTTGCCGTCGTGCTGATACCCTAACGCGTGGCGACGATGAACAGGCGTGGAAAGGGCAGGAGCAGCGTGCCGTCGCTTTGCAGTGGGTAGCGTTCTCCCACCAACCGCCTGTATTCCGCAATAAAGCTTCGGCCTTCATCCTCGTCCAGCCGGTTGAGGTAGGGGCGCAACCCCGTGCTGGCGAACCAATCCACCACGCCTCGCGCGCCGTCCAGCGGATGATGATAGGTGGTGCGCCACACATCCACCCGCCGGCAGAACGGCTTCAACAGATCATAGAAAAAGGAAGGCGTTCCGATCGCCGTCCGCTCGTCTTCCGCGCCCGCGAGCTTGTGCGACCATGGCTGGCCTTGCGCCGCGTCGCGCATCGAGAGGTGGCTCGGTTCATGAAGATTGTCGGGAAGCTGAACAGCCAGGCTGCCGCCGGGCGCGAGCATTCGGACCAGTCGCGGCAGGAGCACCTCATGGTCGGGCACCCATTGCAGCGAGGCGTTGGCGAAGATCAGATCGAGCGGCCGTTCGGCTTCCCAGTCGGCGATGTCCACCAGCTCGAACGAGGCCTCCGGCAATCGCGCGCGGGCCTTGTCCAGCATGTCGGGCGAGGTATCGACGCCCGTGAGCGCCGCGCGGGGAAAACGCTCGGCAACGAGTTCCGTCGAGTTGCCCGGGCCGCAGCCGAGATCGACCGCCTGCGCTACGTCATTCGACGGCACGGCTGAAAGCAGGTCGCGCGCCGGGCGCGTCCGCTCGTCCTCGAATCGCAGATAGGCTTGCGCCGACCAGTCCATTGGCCGGTCAGGTCATGCCGAGTGCGGCCTTGTAAAGGTCGAGGATCGCTTCCTCTTCCTCGCGCTCGGAGGCTTCCTTCTTGCGAAGGCGAACAATGGTGCGCAGCGCCTTTGTGTCGAAGCCGGTGCCCTTGGCTTCGGCATAGACGTCCTTGATGTCGTCCGCGATCTGCTTCTTGTCTTCTTCCAGCCGCTCGATGCGCTCGATCAGGGCCTTCAACTGGCCTGCTGCGACTGCCTGAACCTCGTCCTGCTCGCTCAATTCCTTGCTCACCGGCTGTTCTCTCGTTCCAAAGCGACGTCCAACCCCTTCATGATGGGGAATCGGTTGCCCGATGGTTAAGCGAGTATAACAAAAATGAGGGGCGGTTTAATGCTCCTCGGGGCGCGCCTGCTCGAACGCCGCTTTCTGCTCCGCGCTTGCCTCGCGCTGGAAGCGCTGCTGCCATTCGGCATAGGGCATGCCGTAGATGAACTCGCGTGACTGCTCCTTGGAGAGCATCTCGCCGTCCGCGTCCGCTGCCTCGCGATACCAGTTGGCGAGGCAGTTGCGGCAGAAGCCCGCGAGGTTCATCAACTCGATGTTCTGGACGTCCGTTCGTTCCTGAAGATGGGCCACCAGCCGGCGGAACGCCGCGGCCTCGAACTTTTCCTGGGACTCGGTCATGGCAAAGCCTTTAGAGCGGCCCGGTGCGGGAGCCGAAATGCTGCACGCTGTGCATATCGGTTCGCCCGTTCACCGCGTCAACGATCGGCGCCAGCCGCGCGGCCCAGGCTTCCGCGCCTTCTTCGGTGGCGATCAGATCCTGCCTGATCTCCACCAGTGCATGGGCAAAGCCGGGAATGATCGCATGGCGGAACATGGTGTCGCCGCGCAGGGCGCCGTCATAAGGCTCGTTGTCGCCCACGACGAGCGCGGGATCGGCCGCAAGCATCTCGATCAGCGGCCAGGCGGCGCGATGGTCGGTGTCCCACAGGATGCCGACATGCCAGGGACGAGGGCGGTTGCCGAGACGCGGCGTGAACGAGTGCATCGACAGGATGAAGGGGGCGCAGCCGCTTTCCTTTTCCATCCGGTCGACGGCCTGCGCGACGACCTTATGGTAGGGGCGGTAGAAGCCGTCCAGCCGCCGCGCGCGCTCTTCCTCGCCCATCGGGTAATTGGCGGGGATCACCGTGCCGTCATAGAGCTGGCGTATCAGCGTCGGATCGTCCTCGCTCCGGTTCGGATCGATCAGCAGGCGCGAGAAACCGGCCATGATCGCTGGCACGCCAAGCCGCGTCGAGAGTTTCCGCGTCACCGCTTCAGCTCCGATGTCGTAGGCGATGTGGCGTTGGAGGGCATCAGGCGTCAGGCCGAGATCGCCGTAGTCGTGAGGAAGCGTGCAGCGGGCATGGTCGCAAAGAAGAAGGAGGCCTCGCGTCCAATCGCCGGGGAGTTCGATGAAGGGAACGAAGGCAGGTTCCTGTTCCATGACTGCGCCTCCAGGCAGCGCCTCACGAGCAGGCCGGAACAACAATTTTTCGCAGCGTGAGAGCTCGCATTCTTTTTCACGGCAGGGTGGATGAGGCAATGCCGCCCTTTGGCCTTTGTTGCTCCTTAAGGCCCAAGATGGGAAAGCGGTGGCATCAGCGCATGATCGAGACCCTTCATCCGGTTTAAATCGGTTTGGATTGGGAGGACGCGCGCGTTGACAGCACAGAGCTGTTCTCTCAAAAGGGCGGAGAGGGTTTTATCGGAATGATGCCGGTCGCCGTTTCAGAGCTTTTCCAGGGCAACAAACGCGTTTCCTTTGGGCGCGTGGGCAGGCTTGCGACGATGCTGCTGGCGACCGGCGGCGCGATGCTTTCTGCTTCAAGCGCTCATGCGGACTTCCGGGTATGCAACGCGACGCAAAACCTCGTCGGCGTGGCCATCGGATACCGCGCGCAAAGCGGCTGGGTCACTGAAGGCTGGTGGCATGTGGAAGGATCAAGCTGCAAGACGCTGATCGAAGGCGCATTGTCCTCGCGCTTCTACTATCTCTACGCCGAGGATGCCGAGCGCGGGGGGCGCTGGGAAGGCTCGGTCAACATGTGCGTGGCCGAAAAAGAGTTCAAGGTGGCGGGGGTGACCGACTGCCTCGCCCGCGGCTTCCAGCGCGCCGGCTTCCAGGAATATGACACGGGCGAGCAATCGAGCTGGATGGTGCAACTGACAGACGATTCCCCTCCCGCTCCCGCCCAGGCCTCCACCACGCCGGCGCCCGTTCAACAGCCCCTGACGCCGCCCGCTCCTGCCGCGAGACCGTGAGCGGCGCGGTCCTTTGCGTGCCGTTTTCTGCGGCGCGCCCAAGAAGATGAGCCTCCCATGAGACGCAGCCGCAAAGTCAAGATCCTCGCCACGCTGGGGCCGGCATCGGCCGATGAGGCCATGATCCGCAAGCTCTTCGAAGCGGGCGCGGACGTGTTCCGCATCAATATGAGCCACACGGATCATGATCTGCTCAGGACGCTGGTGGAGCGCATCCGCAATGTGGAGGCTGCCCTGGGGCGCCCGATCGGCATCCTCGCCGACATTCAGGGGCCGAAGCTGCGCGTGGGCAAGTTCCTCAACACCAGGGAAGAGCTTGGACGCGGCCAGCGCTTTACGCTGGATGACGATCCCACGCCCGGCACATCCACCCGCGTGCACCTGCCCCATCCTGAAATCCTTCGGTCTGTGGAGCCCGGGCATCGGCTGCTGATCGACGATGGCAAGCTCGAACTGCGCGCGGTGGAATGCGATGGCCGCTCCATCATCTGCGAGGTGGTGGCCGGGACATCCATTTCCGAC
The DNA here is from genome assembly GCA_963522145.1 of uncultured Mesorhizobium sp. Lineage (GTDB taxonomy): Bacteria > Pseudomonadota > Alphaproteobacteria > Rhizobiales > Rhizobiaceae > Mesorhizobium_B. The sequence goes on from CAUQXI010000001.1 coordinate 321,223, forward strand.
CGCAAAGGCGTGAGCCTGCCCGACACGGACCTTCCCGTGGGCGCGCTCACCGAGAAGGACCGCAAGGATCTCGACGCCGCGGTCGCCAGCGAGGTGGACTGGATCGCGCTGTCATTCATCCAGCGGCCGGAGGATCTGACCGAAGCGCGCGAGATCGTGCAGGGGCGGGCTTCCATCATGTCCAAGATCGAGAAGCCGCAGGCGGTTACGCGTCTGGCCGAGATCATGGAACTCTCCGACGCGATCATGGTGGCGCGCGGCGATCTCGGCGTCGAGATGCCGCTTGAAGCCGTGCCGGGCATCCAGAAGCAGATCACCCGCGCCGCGCGGCGCGCCGGCAAGCCGGTGGTGGTCGCGACCCAGATGCTCGAATCGATGATCACCTCGCCGGTGCCCACCCGTGCCGAGGTTTCAGACGTGGCGATCGCCGTTTTCGAAGGCGCAGACGCGATCATGCTGTCCGCCGAAAGCGCTTCGGGGCAATATCCAGTGGAAGCCGTTTCCACCATGAACCGCATCGCCCAGAAGGTCGAAACGGACCCGACCTATGCCGGCATCATCCATGCACAGCGCACGGAGCCGGAAGCAACCAGCGCCGATGCGATCTCGGCCGCGACGCGGCAGATCGCCGAAACGCTGAACCTTTCGGCGATCGTCACCTATACGGCGTCCGGCAAGACCGGCCTGAGGGCGGCGCGCGAGCGGCCCCGCGTGCCGATCATCGCGCTTTCGCCCGTGCTCGCCACCGCACGGCGCCTGTCGCTGCTCTGGGGCACGCATTGCGTGGTGACGGAAGATGCTGTCGACCTCGACGACATGGTGGACCGTGCCTGCCGCATCACGCAGGAAGAAGGTTTCGGCGTTTCCGGAGATCGGGTGATCGTGACGGCAGGGGTGCCCCTGCGCACGCCCGGAACCACCAACATGCTGCGTATAGCCAAGCTCAGCAGCGCTAAGACGAACCCGGCGCAGTAGCGTTCAAGCCTCCTACTGGGGCGCGAGTTCGCCACTCTTGTCTCCGCTCGGAGCATCCGGGTCCGCACAGCGCGCCGTCGCGAAATCATCATGCGCGATCCGGGCTTCCACGCTTTGCACGACGGCCTGAAGATCGCGGGAATAGCCTGACACCTTCTCGATCGCCGCCAGAACGAGATCCATGGCGATCCAGTCCGGCTTGTGGCCGAGGTTTCTGACCCAGGCCAGCTCCGCGTCCGGAATGTCGCGCACCAGCCCGAGGCTGTGGATTTCCTCGAACACCACCGTGTCACGGTCGCCCGAGATCACCACGGTCGGGGCGGTAATCTTGGAATAGCGTTGGGCCTCAAGGCTTACAAAGGCGTGGAGCCCCTCGACGTCGCGCGCGTTCGCGCGAAAGGCGGACGGTCGGAGCACGAGCGGGATCGCCGCCTCATGGAGATAGGCCTCGCGCGGCCGGTTCGGCGAGAACACGCAGTCGGCCGCTTCGCGCATCCGCGCGCGACCCGCCGGGAGAGTGAGGGTTTCGGAAAACAGCCATCCGAGCAGCGGTGTCGCCGTCAGCCGATAATACCAGGAGGTTTCCGCGCCTGGCCATGGATGCGTTGCGGCGGACAGGAAAACGAGGCCTGCTACCCGCTCGGGATGCTCCACTCCCAGCACCGCGGCCGCGGCTCCCCCAAACGAATGGGCCACGAACACGGCGCGCTCGATGTGGAGGCGGTCCATCAGCGCGACGATCGCGCGTGCCTGACCGCGCGGAGTTTCGTGATCATTGCCGCGCGAGGACCAGCCATGGCCGGGGCGGTCGAGGAAAAGCATCTCGGCGCGGTTTTCGAGCAGCGGGCGCAGGGGGATCATCTGGTCGTTCAGATTGGCGCTTGCACCATGGATGAAGACCACGGGCGGCAGATCAGCCCCGCCGCCTGCCGGCACATGCACATAATGAAGCATGGCACCGTCGGCCTCGGCGAATGTTCCCACAGGCGGAAACTGGCGCTCCAGTCGCCAGACGCCGATGCGTGTCACGCCGGCCAGCGTCAGAAGAATGGCGGCCAGAAAGGCCAAAGCCGCGAGCACGAGGTTCACGTGAGGCTTAAAGGCTCTCGCCAGCAAGCTCGTCCGACAAGCTTGCCAGTTCGGCCTGGGCGCTGCGCAACATGGGATAGATGCTCAGCACCCTTCCATAGGCGTCGAGCGCCAGTTGCTTGCTGTCCCGACTTTTCAGGATCGCTGCCATGCCGGCGAGCGCGCCGAAATGACGGGGCTCGAGCGACAGCGTTTGTTCGATGTCGGCCATGGACTTGGCCCAATTGTTCATCGCGAAATGCACCGTGGCGCGGCGGTTCCACCCTTCGGCGTAATCGGGCTTGAGCACGACGACCTGGTCGAGGAAATCAAGCGCCATGTCGAACTTCTTGGCATCGAGCGCCTGCTGCGCCCAGAGCATCATCAGGTCGACCGATGCGCTGCCCGAATGATTCCATTCGTTCCAGATGCGCGCGGCGATGCGCTCCGCCGCCTTCTCGTTGCGCTCGCGCTTAAGGTCGCTGAAAAGCCGGTCGAGCCGCGCCGCAGGCGTCTCGGGCGGCGCAAGGGGTGCCGTTGCCTCGCCGGAAGGCTTGGCTGAAGAGGCAGACAGCGCCGGCGAGGTGGTCGTCAAACCTCCGCCGAGCAGCAGAACCGAAAAACAAACGAATGAGAGCGCCCGCATGGAAGAGAAGCTATTCTCCCATGCGGGCGCGTCAAACTGAAATTTCAGTGACAGACAGGAAGGCGCAGGCGCGCCTGACCGAAAAGGCTCAGCCCTGGCGCGCCTTATAGCGCGGGGCTTCCTTGTTGATGATGTAGATGCGGCCCTTGCGACGAACCAGACGGTTGGCGCGATGCCGGCCCTTGAGCGCTTTCAGCGAGTTCTTGATCTTCATGGTTCTGCTCGGTCGGGGGCGGGAAGGCCCATAAATCCAAAGCGCGCCGAAAAGGCGCGCAGCAATCAGGCGGTGCATAACCGACACGGCGCCGGAGTGTCAACCAACACCAGCATGGCTTTGCGTCGCAAACGCTATGCCGCCACGAAGCGCGTCAGGCTCCTGCACCGCCCATAATGATCAAGGGGTGCCGCCTCTTTACGAAAGGTGCTCCGACAGCCGCTTGTTCATCTCGAACATGGAAATGGAGTCCGCCTTGAAGATCGGCCTCAGCTTGTCGTCTGCCTTGATCTGGCGGCCATCATCCGGATCCTGGAGCTTGTTGTCCTTGATGTACGTCCACATCCGGCTGACCACCTCGCCACGCGCGATCGGGTCGGATCCGACGATCGCCGCCAGAGTCTCGGAGGGCTGGACCTTCTTGTGAACGCCATCCACTTTGCCGCCTTCGGCGGCTTTCACCTTTTCGGTCTTCTTCGCGGCCATGTGCCTCTCCCGTGGCTTGTTTCAAGCAGTTGATCGGAACACAAATCCGCAACCGTGGCGAGCGTTCCCTGTTTCAGGGATTCGTTCTGTGGATGAATTCCGTGGAAAAGCCGGCAAAAGCCGGTCAAATGGGCTTGTTCGTCCCGAGATAGGTCACGTGCCCCATCTTGCGTCCCGGCCGCGCCTCGCGCTTGCCGTAGAGGTGGAGCACCGCGCCCGGCTTGCGCAGCAGGGCGGGTGCGGCGTCAACTTCATCCCCGATCAGGTTCTCCATCACGCAGTCGGAATGACGCCACGGCTGGGCGAGCGCCAGCCCCGATACCGCGCGGATATGGGCCTCGAACTGGGACATCGCGCAGGCCGCTTCCGTCCAATGGCCCGAATTATGGACCCGAGGTGCGATCTCGTTGGCGAGCAGCGCGCCGTCTTTTCCGACAAAGAACTCGACGCCGATCACGCCGACATAATCAAGCGCGTCGAGGATTTTTTCGGCCGCTTCGATCGCGGCCCGCGCGGTTTCGGGCGGGATCGCCGCGGGCACCAAGGAGCGGCGCAAAATGCCGTCGCGATGGGTGTTCTCAGCCGGGTCGAATGCGATGGAGGTGCCGTCTCGGCCTCGGGCGGCGATCACCGAAATCTCACGTGTGAACGGCACCACGCCTTCCAGGATGAGCGGCACGCCGCCCATTTGCGAGAAGATGTCCGAAAGCTCGTCTCCGGCGCTCAGGCGGCGCTGTCCCTTTCCGTCATAGCCCATGCGGCGTGTCTTGAGGATGCCCGCGCCGCCGAGTGCGCGAAGGGCGTTTCGGCAGTCCTCGTCACTGTCCACCGCATGGAATGGTGTGGTTGCAACCCCAAGATCGTTCAGGAAACGCTTTTCCGTTATCCGGTCCTGCGCGGCCTCCAGCGCCTCCGGCGGCGGGAACACCGGCACAAGCGCCTCGATCCGGCGAGCCGAAGCGACGGGCACGTTTTCCCATTCATAGGTGACGACGGCGCACTCTGCGGCCAGCCGATCCAAAGCCGCCTCATCCTCGTAGGGAGCGGCGATGTGGAGATTGGCAACCTGGGCCGCGGGCGCGTGACGGTCGGGATCGAGGATCGCGACGCGAAGCCCGAGCCGGGCCGCAGCAAGCGCCAGCATGCGGCCGAGCTGGCCGCCCCCCAAGATGCCGATCATGGTGTTGGGAGGAAGCGGCTCCATCGGCACCACTAGCGGTCCACCGGCGTTTCCGCCACCGAAGCGCTTTGTCGCGCCCGCCACTCGTCGAGCCGATCCGCCAGCTCATGATCCGAAAGCGCGAGGACTGCCGCAGCCAGAAGGGCTGCGTTGGCCGCGCCCGCCTTGCCGATGGCAAGCGTTCCCACCGGGATGCCCGCCGGCATCTGGACGATGGAAAGCAGCGAATCCTGGCCCTTCAACGCATGGCTTTCTACGGGCACGCCGAAGACGGGAAGAGGCGTCAGCGCGGCCACCATGCCGGGCAGGTGGGCCGCGCCGCCCGCGCCTGCGATCACGACCTTGAACCCTGCCTCTCGCGCGCCGCGTGCGAAGTCGAACATGCGCTCCGGCGTGCGGTGGGCGGAAACCACGCGCGCCTCATGGGGGATGTCGAGCGCGGTCAGCGTGTCCGCTGCGTGACGCATGGTTTCCCAGTCGGAGCGGCTGCCCATGATCACCGCCACGAGCGGACGCGGTTCTTCCATCTCTTGATCTCTTTAAAGCGCCGGCCGGCTGTTCAGGCGATGATGTCAGGAATGATGCGGTCTTCGAGGCTTTGGAGCCTGTCTTTCAGCGTCAGCTTCTTCTTTTTCATGCGCTGGATCTGCAGGGGATCGCAGCCCATGGCCATCATCGCGTTGATCGCCGCGTCGAAGTCGGCATGCTCCTGCTTCAGCCTGGCATAATCGAGGCGTATCTCGGCCTTTTCCTGATCCGGCATGTGGGGGAAGACTGCTCGTACTGAGGGGCGCGAAAACGCGCGCCGATTGCGGAAAGTTTCTGAAAAATCGACCCAAGAAGTTGGGCGAAATTCGCATACCATGTTTCCCCTCGCGTGAAAATCACCAGCCCTTTCGTTCGACAAGGGAAAGCTTCGATGGCAAACTGATTTTTGTTGTGGTCGCGGGATACGGGGTCGGGCACTGGTGGCGTTTCTGCGATGCGCAGCGACCGAGGAAACCTGAAAGGGAGCACCGAATGTCTCTTGCCAACCATCTTGAAGAGCTGAAGCGCAAGCATGGCGACATCGAGCGCAGGATCGACGAAGCAGCGCAGCATCCGTCGGTCGACGACGTCGAGATCGCACAGTTGAAGCGGCGCAAGCTCGCCCTCAAGGACGAGATGGAGAAGCTGCGCGGCGAGCCGACCACCCACTGAGACGGGCTCGCGCGTTGCGTCGCGGCGGTTGATCGCAACCGCCGCGTGGAAGAGAAACGTTTGAATAAGACTGGATGCGGCGCGAGAACGAGTTTCTCGCGCCGTTCTTGTTTGTCAGGCGGCCTTGGGCGTGTCCCGCCGGTCCCCGCCGGGCCCGTCCTCGCCGGGAGCTTCCTCCTCCGCCGGGCCGCGCGGGTCGAGCTTGAGCGCCTCGGGGGTCAGCGAGCGGTCGGAAGGCAGCGTTTGAAACGCCTCGCGGCCCGCCACCGGGACCGGAGCGCGGCGCCGGATGCGCAGCACGGTGTAAAGCGCCAGCGCCGCATGGGCGAAGGCCGTGGCGAGGAACAGGCCTTCGGGCCGCATCCGGTCCATCAGCGCCGCACCGATCAACGGGCCCACCATCGTGCCAAAGCCGTAAAGCAGCAGCAGCCCGCTCGACACTTTCATGAAGTCCTGTGCCGAAGCATGGTCGTTCGCATGCGCCACGGCGAGCGAGTAGAGCGTGTAGGCGAGCGCGCCATAGCCCGCCGTCAGCACCAGCACGAGCAGGCCGGAGCGCGGCTCGGTGAAGAAGATCACCAGCGCGACGATGCACGCGATCAGCCCGGCGCCCGCCAGCACGAAGCGACGGTCAGTGCGATCGGACACGCGGCCGACGGGAAGCTGCATCACCGCGCCCGCCACCACGACAAGGCTCATCATCACGGCGATCTCGGCCGTCGAGATACCGACCCGCGCGCCGTAAACGGCTCCGAGTGTGCCCCAAGCACCATTCGCGATGCCGATCAGGAAGCAGGCGACGAGGGAAACGGGCGAGTTGCGATAAAGGCCCTTCAGATCGAGCCGCACATCCTGTAGCGGCTTCGGGGTTGCCGCGGTGGAAACGGCGGTGGGGATAAGCGAGAAGCAGAACAGGATGCCCGCCACCATGAAGAGCGAGGCCGAGCGCACATCGCCCGCCGCCACCACCATCTGCCCCGCCATGATCGAGGCATAGGTGACCATCATGTAGAGGCCGAACACCGTGCCGCGATTTTCGTTGGTGGCGCGCTCGTTGAGCCAGCTTTCGATCACCATGAAGGAGCCCGCCATGGCGAAGCCCGTGCAGGCCCGCAGCAGGATCCAGACATGCTGCTCGATGATCAGGCCGCTTAGGAGCGCGACGATCGCCGCGCCCGAGCAGAATGCGCCGAATGCCCGCACATGGCCGACGGAGCGAACCAGCCGGGGCGCGAGAAAGCAGCCGGCCACGAAGCCGCCGGCCCAGGCCGTGCCGAACAGGCCGAGCGCGGTCGTGGAGAAGCCTTCCGCCTGACCTCGCAACGGCAAAAGCAGGCCGTGCAGGCCGGACGCGGCGAGCAGAAAGGCCGTGCCGCGCAGCAGGGACAGGATCGGCCGATAGGAAGCGAACATGGTCGGGCTGTTCCCCAAGCAACAGAATCAGCGGGGGTCTTGGCTCCACCATAAGGGCCTCAACATGACGGCAGCCCCACGGATGCGACATGGAGGGACGGCCTATCCGCGCCGGAACAGCGCGTCGGCGGCCGATCGCGTGTTCTCCTTGGCTTCGAGTTCGCCGCGGATACGAGCGATCTCGGCTTCGAGCTCTTCGATCCTGTGCCCGAGTTCTTCCACGCTCAGAGCGGACAGTTCCTGCCCGATCTCATGCACCCTGCGCTTCTTCGGCGCCTCATCCTCGTTTATAGCCATGACCCGTCCTTCCGCATGATCCATCCGCCGCTGGGTTCTAAACTGGCAGCGGGCGGCCGGCCGGCAACCGTTTTCCTTGAAGGCGTTCCTATGTCCTCATCCTCTTCCATCCCCTCGACCATGCGAGCGGTTGCGATCAGCGCGCCGGGCGGACCGGAGGTGCTCGTCGAGGGCGAGCACGAAACGCCCCGGCCCGGCCCGGGCGAAATCCTGATCCGGGTGCGGGCTGCGGGCGTCAACCGTCCGGACGTGCTCCAGCGCAAGGGTGCCTATCCGCCGCCGCCCGGCGCTTCGCCGCTGCCGGGGCTGGAGGTCGCCGGCGAGGTCGCGGCGCTGGGCGAGGGAAGCGGCCGCTGGAAGGTGGGCGATGCGGTCTGCGCGCTGACCAATGGTGGCGGTTACGCGGAATATGTCACGGTGCATGGCACCAACGCGCTGCCGGTGCCGGAAGGCTTCTCCATGCGCGAGGCGGCTGCGCTGCCCGAGACGTTCTTCACCGTGTGGCATAATGTGTTCGAGCGCGGCGCGCTCCGCCCCGGTGAGACACTGCTTGTCCATGGCGGCTCGTCGGGCATCGGCACGACCGCGATCCAGCTTGCCACAGCACTCGGCTCGCGCGTGATCGCAACCGCCGGCTCGCCGGAGAAATGCGCCGCCTGTGAGGACCTTGGCGCGGCGCGCGCGGTCAACTACCGGACGGAAGACTTCGTGGCCGTTGCGAAAGAGGTCACAGCCGGCAAGGGCGTCGATATGATCCTCGACATGGTGGGCGGCGACTATCTCGCGCGGAACATCCATGCGGCGGCGCCCGATGGCCGCATCGTTTTGATCGCCACCCAGGGCGGCGCCGAAGCAGCGGCAGACCTTGGGCGGCTGATGGTCAAGCGTCTGACGCTGACAGGCTCCACTCTGCGGCCGCGATCGGTCGAATTCAAGGGCGAGATCGCCGAGGCGCTGGAGGCGCGTGTCTGGCCGCTGCTGGCAGCGCGCCGCATCGCGCCTGTGATGGATCGGCAGTTTCCGCTTCGCGAGGCTGCGGAAGCGCACCGGCGGATGGAGGAGGGCAGCCATATCGGCAAGATCGTGCTCGACGTGGCGTAGCCGCTCTGCGCACTTCCTCTTCGCGACGATCACAAACGAGCCCGTTCGATGCTGCCTTATCTGCTGCCCATCCTCATGCTGGTCGCGTCCAACGTCTTCATGACCTTCGCCTGGTACGGGCATCTCAAATTTCCGCTCGCGCCGCTGTAGGTCGTGGTTCTGCTTTCCTGGGCGATCGCTTTCTTTGAATACTGGCTGGCCGTTCCCGCCAATCGCATCGGCCATGCGGTGTATTCCGCCGCGCAGCTCAAGACGATGCAGGAGGTCATCACGTTGCTTGTCTTCGCGGGCTTTTCCGTCCTGTTCCTCAAGGAGCCGCTCGGCTGGAACCACCTTGCCGGCTTCGCGATGATCGCTGGCGGCGCAGCCCTGATCTTCAAGTGGTAAGGCCGGCTCGCTCCGACCTGTGACGGGACGCGCGGATTCCCGTTGAACGGATGGCGGCTTGCCGCTATATGAGCCGTACTTTCCCTTAAATTGGTGGTTTCATCCAAGCCACCGCCCGCGGCCCGGAGATGGGCTCGGGCGAATGAGGAGGCTTTCCCTTTCCATGGCCAACACGCTCCTGATGCCCAAGGCGACTGCCGTCTGGCTGGTCGACAACACCGCGCTTTCCTTTGACCAGATCGCATTCTTCTGCGGATTGCACCCGCTCGAGGTGAAGGCGATCGCGGACGGCGAATCGGCGCAGGGCATCAAGGGCATGGACCCGATCATGACCGGCCAGCTTTCCCGCGAGGAGATCGCCCGCGGCGAGGGCGACAACAGTTACCGGCTCAAGCTTCAGAACCCGAAGGTCCGCGTGCCCGAGTCCAAGCGCAAGGGACCGCGCTACACGCCGCTGTCCAAGCGCCAAGATCGGCCGAACGCGATCCTCTGGCTGGTCAAGAACCATCCCGAGCTCAAGGATGCGGCGATCTCGCGGCTGGTGGGAACCACCAAGGCCACCATCGACCAGATCCGCGAGCGCAAGCACTGGAACATGGGCAACCTCGCAGCCATGGATCCGGTCGCGCTCGGCCTTTGCTCGCAGATCGATCTCGATCTCGAAGTCGGTCGTGCCTCGACCGCGCGCGGCTCGCAGCCGGCACCCGCCACCGGCGATACGCTGCTGCCTGCTGCCCTGACCGAGCGTCTGTCGCCCGAACCCCGCGAGCGCGACGAGGACAAGGAGCTTTCGGCCGAAAGCGTGTTCGCCAAGCTTTCGGCACTGAAGCGCCCGGACTCCGACAATCAGGCGGACGAGGAGTAATCAACGGTCTGCCTTCCGGCTTCGCCGTGTTGCGCGGATAGCTGGTGACGGGCGAGGAAGGAAACGATGACCAAGGCCGTTTCCGTTCTCGCCATTCTGCTGATGGCTATCCAGATCATCAAGCCGCTTGGCCTTCCGGGCCTCACCCGGCGCGGGGATTTCTGGAAGCTCGCTTTGTTCGCGTTCGGAGCCCTGATTCTGACGATCGGCTTGCGCGAGGGCTGGGAGGCGCTGGCCTCCTGAGGCGCTCATTGTTGTTGCCCGGAAACGCTTCCGTCAGGCGCGCAGCGCTTCCACACCGGGCAGGACCTTGCCCTCCATCCATTCCAGGAAGGCGCCGCCCGCCGTCGAGACATAGGTGAAGTCGCCTGCCACGCCCGCATGGTTGAGGGCGGCCACCGTGTCGCCCCCGCCGGCGACCGAGACGAGCTTGCCTTCGGTCGTGCGCTGAGCCGCATGGCGAGCCGCTCCCACCGTGGCGCGATCGAAGGGCGCGATCTCGAACGCGCCGAGCGGCCCGTTCCAGACCAGCGTCTTCGCACGATCGATCCAGCCGCTTACGGCTTCGATGGTCTGCGGGCCGACATCGAGGATCATGCCGTCTGCGGGAACGGCTGACACCGGCACGGTCTCGCTTGCCGCGCCGGCCTTGAATTCCTTCGCAACGACAGCATCCACGGGCAGCACGATCGCACAGCCGGCTTCCGCCGCCTCGTGCTCGATCTCGCGCGCCTTGCCGGCCAGCTCGTGCTCGCAGAGCGAGCGGCCCACATCCACCCCGCGCGCGGCGAGAAAGGTGTTGGCCATGCCGCCGCCGATGACCAGCGCATCCACCCTCTTCACGAGGTTCAAGAGCAGGTCGATCTTGGTGGACACCTTCGCGCCGCCCACGATCGCGACCACGGGCCGCTGCGGCGCGCCGAGGCCTTTTTCGAGCGCCTCCAGCTCGGCCTGCATGGTGCGTCCGGCGAAGGCGGGCAGCAAACGCGCCAGGCCCTCGGTGGAGGCATGGGCGCGGTGGGCTGCGGAGAATGCGTCATTGACATAGATGTCGCCGTTCTTTGCCAGTGCCTGCACAAAGTCGGGGTCGTTCTTTTCCTCGCCCCTGTGGAAGCGGGTGTTCTCCAGAAGCAGGACAGCGCTGTCCTTCATCGCGGCAACCGCATCTTCCGCCGCTGCGCCGATGCAGTCGGGGGCGAAGGCGACGGGCAGATCGACAATGCGGGCCACGGCTTCCGCGATCGGCTGAAGGGAGTATTGCGGATCGGGCGCGCCCTTGGGGCGGCCGAAATGCGCGAGCAGGATCACCCTCGCACCCTTGTTCGCGAGTTCCCGAATCGTGGGCGCCACGCGCTCTATACGGGTGGCATCGGTAACACGACCATTCTCCGTGGGCACATTGAGATCGACGCGAAGCAAAACGCGCTTGCCGCGCAGCTCACCACTATCGTCAAGCGTCTTGAACTTCGCCATGGCGGTTCTCCCTTTGCGAGCTCGGGGCGGACATTACGCAGCAGCGTGGTTGAAGCAAGGGATTTAGCCGACGCTTTCCTCGCCCGCCGGCACCTTTGAGGGCTTGGCGGAAAAGAAGGCTGCGAGCCGGCGTCGGACGGTGGCCGCGCCCGGGACGATCGGCATCGCAGTCGCGGTTACCGGCTCGAAGGACAGGCCGAGCGCTGTCACGCGCCCGTTCTCATCGGTATCGCGCACGATCAGGTCGATCGGCCCGAGCGATACACGATCGGCATATTCGGCCACGCCGCCCATGCGCGACGCCACGACGCCGCCGACGGTCATCTTGCGCTCGGCTTCCGTCAGCGTCGGACCATACGCGGCTTCGAGGTCGGCGGCGGGACGATTAGGTTCCACGGCGAATTCTCCGAAGAACTCGATATCGCCAGGCTCGACGCGGGCGGGACTCGCGAAAAGCCGATCGAGCAGCCGTGAGGAGCGCTGGTGCACGAAGATATAGACATGGTCGCCCGCCTGGAGTCTGCCCGTTTCGCCCCATCGCATGGAGCGCCCGTCACGCAGCACGAGGGAGGGCCGCGCCCAGCGCGGCAGGCGGCGGCCGGCGCGCGTCACCGGGCTGCCGGGCACCACCGTATAGGCCAGCAGCTCATGGTGGGCTGAGCCGGGCAGTTCCAGCTCGACCTTTTCCAGCGGGCCAATCTTCTGCGGCATGATCAGGCCGAGGCGTCGCGCAAGCGGCCCCACGGTCCAGCCCTGCACCACGAGAGAGACCAGCACGACGATGAAGGCCGTATTGAAGATCGCGCGGCCATATTCGAGGTTGCCGAGGATAGGCGTGATGGCGAGCAGGATCGACACCGCGCCGCGCAGGCCCACCCATGAGATGAAGGCGGCTTCGTTTCGGGCGAAGCGGAAGGGCAGCAGGCACAGCCACACTGCGACCGGCCGCGCGACCAGGATCAGGAACAGGCCGAGGCCAACCGCAGCGGGCAGGATCGCCCCGAACTGCGACGGTGTGGCGAACAGGCCCAGCACCAGGAACATGACGATCTGCGCCAGCCAGCTCATGCCGTCATTGAAACGCTTGAGGGCCGCGCCGGAGCGTATGGCGGAGTTTCCGGCGATCAAACCCGCTAGGTACACGGCGAGGAAGCCCGAGCCGCCGATCGCGCCGGCGCCCGAGAAGACGAGAAGCGAAAGCGTGAGGACGAAGATGGGCTGAAGCCCGCGGTCGAGATCGAGCCGCTCTGCGAGCCGCACGATCATCATGCCGCCGCCCACGCCGACGGCAGCGCCAAGGCCCATGCTGACAAGGAACTTCGCAATCAGCTCCAGCCAGAGCGTATCGCCGCCATGCCCAAGATGGCCGGAGATCAGTTCCACCAGAGTGATGGTGAAGAAGATCGCGATCGGGTCATTCGTGCCCGATTCGATCTCGAGCGTGGCGCGCGTGCGCTCGCGCAGGTTGATGTTGCCGGCGCGCAGGAGAAAGAACACGGCGGCGGCATCGGTCGAAGCGACGGCTGCACCGAGCAGAAAGGACTCCGCCCAAGGGAAACTGGCAAGGTAATGTGCCGCTGCGCCGAACAGCGCGGTGGTGAGCGCGACGCCGACGGTGGCAAGCGTCAGCGCTGGCCCGGCCGCCTGGCGCAGGATGCCGGCCGGCGTGCCGAAGCCCGAATCGAACAGGATCACGGCAAGCGCGAGCGAGCCGGCGAAGTAGGCGAACCCAGCATTGTCGAATTCGAGCCCCAGCCCGTCCGCGCCACTTGCGAGGCCGATGCCGAGAAACAGAAGCAAAAGAGGTGCGCCGAAGCGGAAGGCGATCAGGCTGGAAAACGCGGCAGCCAGCATAAGGCCGGTACCCACCAGCGTCGCCAGATAAACCGCCTGCTCCATGCCCTCGCTGTCCCTCTCGGCTGCTCCTCCCGTCATAAGGCGCAGTGCGGCGAAGACATGGCTCACGTCGAGGAATGTCGCGGTTTTCGACGTGAAGACTTTGACGGCCGGCGCCGACCCGCGCCAGCCGCCCGACGGGTCTGCTTAGATCGTCTTGCCCAACGCCACGGCCGTGTCGGCCATGCGGTTCGAGAAGCCCCATTCGTTGTCGTACCACGAGAGAACGGAAACGAAGTTGCCGTCCATCACCTTGGTCTGGTCGAGGGCAGCCGTGGAGGAATGCGGATCGTGGTTGAAGTCTATCGACACGTTGGGGTGCCGGGTCACGGCGAGTACGCCCTTGAGCTTGCCTTCCGAGGCGGCGACAAGCGCCTGATTGATCTCGTCGGCGGTGGTCGAGCGCTTCGCGATGAACTTCAGATCCACCACCGAGACATTCGGGGTCGGCACGCGGATCGAGATACCGTCGAGCTTGCCCTTGAGCTCAGGCAGAACGAGGCCGATGGCCTTGGCCGCACCCGTCGAGGTCGGGATCTGCGAAAGTGCAGCGCCGCGAGCGCGGTAAAGATCCTTGTGCATGGTATCGAGCGTCGGCTGGTCGCCCGTATAGGAATGGATGGTGGTCATCATCCCTTTTTCGATGCCGACCGTCTCATGCAGCACGGCGGCGAGCGGAGCGAGGCAGTTGGTGGTGCAGGATGCGTTGGAGATCACCTTGTGCTCGGCGGTGAGCTTGTCGTGGTTGATGCCGTAAACCACGGTCAGGTCCGCGCCGTCCGAGGGAGCGGACACGATCACGCGCTTGGCGCCGGCGGTCAGATGGGCGGCAGCCTTGTCGCGCGCGGTGAAGATGCCCGTGCATTCGAGCGCGATGTCGATGTCGAGGTCCTTCCAGGGAAGCTGGGCCGGATCCTTGATCGCGGTGACTTTGAACTTCTCGCCGCCGATCACGATCTGGTCGCCGTCGACCGAGACCTCGTGCGGGAACCTGCCATGCACGCTGTCGAAGCGGAGCAGGTGGGCATTGGTCTCGACCGGGCCGAGATCATTGACGGCCACGACGTCGATATCCTTGCGGCCCGATTCATAGATGGCGCGCACGATGTTGCGCCCGATACGGCCGAAGCCGTTGATGGCGACCCTGACGGTCATGGCATTCTCCTCGACAAAGGCGCGGGGTGCGTTGCGCCGTTGACCGCTTCATAGCGAGGGAGGGCCGAAGAATCCAGAGCAGCGAGGCAAGGAATTCAATCGATTAGACGGTGAGCAGCGTTGAACTGCGCTGACCCGCTTTGCATCTTCGTCGTAGTGGAGGCCCTCAATGCGCCACCAGAACTACGGCCGAGGTGACGGCCGTGATCCTTGGTGGCTGATCGGACCCGACGCGGCGATCAGGGATGTGGGCGCGCCGGCTCCGTTTCCGGGATCGCGCGGGCATCCTCGCCTTGCGGCACGCCGTTCCGGACACGCTCGCGAGCGGCCGTGGCCACTGCCTCGGCCGTGATGCCGAAATATTTGTAGAGCTCTTCCGCCGGCGCGCTGGCGCCGAAGCCGGTCATGCCGATGAAAGCGCCGTCCGAGCCGATGAAGCGGTCCCAGCCAAGCCGGATCGCCGCTTCAACCGCGACGCGCACGGGTGCTTGGCCCAGCACCTTCTCGCGATAAGCCTTGTCCTGTTCCTCGAACAGCTCGAAGCAGGGCACCGATACGACGCGGGTGGGGGTGCCTTCGCCGTCGAGGATCTTCTTCGCGTCGAGCGCGATCTCGACCTCGGAGCCCGAAGCGAAGATCGTCACCTCGGCCTCGCCGCTCGCGGGCGCAAGCTCATAGGCGCCTTTCGCGGACAGGTTTTCTTCCGTGAACTCCTCGCGCACCGCGCGCAGGTTCTGGCGCGTGAGAACAAGCGTGGACGGTGCCTTCGGCGACTTGATCGCCGTCTGCCAGCATTCCGCCGTTTCCGTCGCATCGGCGGGGCGGAAAACGAGGTGGTTGGGGATGGCGCGCAGGGCGGCCAGATGCTCCACCGGCTGATGGGTCGGGCCATCCTCGCCGAGCCCGATCGAGTCATGCGTCATCACGAACAGCGAGCGGATGCCCATCACGGATGCAAGCCGCATCGCGGGACGCGCATAATCGGAGAAGCAGAAGAAGGTGCCGCCATAGGCGATCAACCCGCCATGCAGCGTGAGCCCATTCAGGGCCGCGGCCATGCCGAACTCGCGGATGCCGAAATGCAGGTAACGGCCGGAAAAGTCGCCGGGCTTGATCGGGTTGGTCTGGCTGGTCTTGGTGTTGTTGGACGGCGTGAGGTCGGCGGAGCCGCCGATCATCTCCGGGAGCGCGCCGTTGATCACTTCCAGGGCCATCTCAGACGACTTACGGGTGGCCACCTTCGGCTTGTCCGCTGCCAGCTTGCGCTTGTAGTCGGCGATGGCGCCGTCGAAGTTGCCGAGCAATTCGCCCTTCATGCGGCGCTCGAACTCGGCGCGCTTGTCGGACTTCGCGACCCGCGCGTTCCATTCCTTTTGCGCGCCGTCTGAGCGACGCCCTGCCTCGCGCCATGCGTCGAGGATGTCGGACGGGATTTCGAAGGGCGGCGCGTCCCAGCCGAGCTTCTCCCGTGCGCCGGCGATCTCCTCCTTGCCGAGCGGCGAGCCGTGCACGGCCTTGGTGCCGGCCTTGGTGGGGGCGCCGAAGCCGATGGTGGTCTTGGCGGCGATCAGGGTTGGGCGGTCGGCAGCCTTGGCCTGCTCGATCGCACCCGCGATGGCTTCGGCGTCATGGCCATCGATGGCGATCGTGTTCCAACCGGAGGCTGCGAAGCGCTCGAGCTGGTTGGTCGAATCCGACAGCGACACAGGCCCGTCGATCGAGATGTTGTTGTTATCCCAGAAGACGATGAGATTCTTGAGCTTCAAATGCCCGGCGAGCGCGATCGCCTCCTGCGACACGCCCTCCATCAGGCAGCCGTCGCCCGCGATCACATAGGTGTGGTGATCGACAAGCTCGTCGCCGAACTGAGCGTTCATGATGCGCTCGGAGAGCGCGAAGCCGACCGAGTTGGCGAGCCCCTGGCCGAGCGGGCCGGTGGTGGTCTCGATGCCCGCCGCAAAGCCGTATTCGGGATGGCCCGCAGTGCGCGAGCCGAGCTGGCGGAAGTTCTTCAGCTCCTCGATCGTCATCTCGGGGTAGCCGGAAAGGTAAAGCACCGAGTAGAGCAGCATGGAGCCATGGCCAGCGGACAGGATGAAGCGGTCGCGATCCGGCCAATGCGGGTTCTGCGGATCGAATTTCAGATATTTCGTGAACAGCACGGTTGCGACATCGGCCATGCCCATGGGCAGACCGGGATGGCCGGAATTGGCCTTCTCCACCGCGTCCATCGAAAGGAATCGAATGGCGTTCGCCATCCGGTCATGCTGCGTGCTGTTGCTCATGGGAACCGTTTCGCGAGGGAGGGGCTGTTGGCGGGGACAATTAGCAGCGTGCCGGGGTCTGTCAATCGAACGCGCCGCGTCTTGTTTCTCCACCTGGCGCTTCGATGGCTCTTCGGCGGACGGCATGATTTGTTGACGTTTGCTTCACCTGGCTTCACATCCCCTGGCGATAAGGCATTCTTTTCACGGCAGCGATTCGTCAAAGGTCGGGTGTAGGGCGAGATGGGCTGGGATGGCGCACAGGGCGCGGAAACGCCGCTGAAGCAAGTGATCGGCCGGCTTGGCGCGGCGATGGAGGCGCTTGAAGCTGCCGCAGTCGCCCGGCTTGAGCGCGACGATGAATATGCGGAAGCCGATGCCGAGGTTCAGCGCATGAACGCCGACCGCTCGCGGCTCGCCCAGGAACTGGACGGTTCGGAAGCGCGCGCCGAGCGTCTTTCCGAGGCCAACAAGGAAGTGTCGCGCCGCCTCGTCACGGCGATGGAAACGATCCGCGCGGTTCTGGACAGGTAACGATGCCCCAGGTCACGGTGACAATCGACGGCAAGCAGTACCGCATGGCCTGCGACGAGGGGCAGGAAGACCACCTGATCGAGCTCGCCGGACGCTTCGACCGTGTCGTGGGCCAGCTGAAGGAGTCCTTCGGCGCGATCGGCGAGGGACGGCTCACCGTCATGGCCGGCATCACGCTGGTGGATGAAATGGGCGAGTTGCA
This sequence comes from uncultured Mesorhizobium sp., assembly GCA_963522145.1. Classification (GTDB taxonomy): domain Bacteria; phylum Pseudomonadota; class Alphaproteobacteria; order Rhizobiales; family Rhizobiaceae; genus Mesorhizobium_B. Next base: position 338,579 of record CAUQXI010000001.1, read on the forward strand.
GAAGCGGACAACGAAGCTCGAAGAAGAAATCGGAACTCTGAAAGGCGAGCGCGACGCGGCGCGTGCGGAGGCGCGGAAAAGCGAATCCGCGTTGACCGAGGCGCTGTCGGGTCTCGCGGCACGGATGGAAGGCTTGGCGGAGAAGCTTTCGGAGCGGAGCTGAACGAGGGTCTCAGCCGAGCCCGGATCAGCGGGCCGCCGGGAGAGGCTTGGTCAACTGCTTCAGCAGCGCTTTGTGGATCGCCTCGTTGCCGGCGACGATCGAGCCGGAATCGAACATGGTCTGACCGCCGTCGCGATCGGATACGAAGCCGCCCGCCTCACGGATGAGCAGCATTCCGGCTGCCATGTCCCAGGGCGACAGGGCATTCTCCCAGAACCCGTCCATGCGGCCGGCAGCGACCCAGGCGAGGTCGAGCGCCGCGCAGCCCAGGCGGCGGATGCCGATCGCCTCGCCCATCACGTTGCGGAGTTCCACCAGATATTGTCCGTGGCGCGAGCGGCCGAGATGGGGGATGCCGGTTCCGATCACGCAGTCCGACAAAGCCTTGCGGGCCGCGACCCGGAGCCTGCGATCGTTGAAAAAGGCGCCGCCGCCGCGCTCGGCCGTGTAAAGCTCGTCCATCGCGGGGTTGTAGATCACTCCGGCGACGACCTGTCCCTGCCGTTCGAGCGCAATCGAGATGGCGAAGATCGGAAGGCCGTGGAGGAAATTCGTCGTGCCGTCCAGCGGATCGACGATCCAGCGATGCTGATCGTCGTCGCCGGCCACCGGCCCGCGCTCCTCCATCAGGAAGCCGTAGCCGGACCGGGCGCGCGACAGCTCCTGGAACAGGATGTCCTCGGCCTTGCGGTCTGCCTGGCTGACGAAATCGCCGGGTCCTTTCAGCGAGACCTGGAGATTCTGCACCTCGCCGAAGTCGCGCGACAGCGAGCGCCCCGCCTTGCGGGCCGCTTCGACCATGATGTGAAGGATCGCGGAGCGCGCCATCGATGAGAATGCCTGTTCTTAATCCGCGCGACGCAGATAGGTCAGCTCGTTGGTGTCGACCACGATGCGCTCGCCCGAGGCGATAAAGGGCGGCACCAGCACGCGGATGCCGTTCTCGAGAACGGCCGGCTTGTAGGAGGAGGCCGCCGTCTGACCCCTCACCACCGGATCGGCCTCGGCGATGGCCAGCGTCACGTGATCGGGAAGGCGGATGCCGATTGGGCGATCCTCGTAAAGCTCCACCGTCACCTTCATGCCGTCCTGAAGGAAGGCCGAGCGCTCGCCGACGAAATCCTTGGACAGTTCGAGCTGCTCGTAGGTGTCAGTGTCCATGAAGACGAGGTTGTTGCCTTCCTCGTAAAGGAAGTTGAAGTCCTTGGGCTCCAGATGCACACGCTCCACCGTTTCGGCCGAGCGGAAGCGCTCGTTGAGCTTGGTGCCGTTCAGGAGATTCTTGAGCTCGACCTGATTATAGGCGCCGCCCTTGCCGGGCTTCACCGTGTTGGTCTTGACCGCTGCCCAAAGGCTCCCGTCATGCTCGATGACGTTGCCCGGACGGATCTCGTTGCCGTTGATCTTGGCCATTGAAATGCTTTTCGCGAAAAGGGAAAGGGCGGCTGAAAGGCGAAGCCGCACCGTGGCGCGCTCCTGACCACAAATCAGGAGGGGAGGCAAGGGAGCGTGGTCTCTCCACGCAGGTGCGCGGTCGCCTCAAGCACTCTCGCCGGCACGAAGAACATCAGCGCAGGCGGTTGGCCTTTTCCAGGGCGGATTTCTGCTCGTCTTCCGTGAGGCCGGCGAGCAGGTCTTCCAGCACCGCGTCCTTTAGGCCGGCGCGTCGCGCGACGAAATACCAGGCGGCGGCGGCGATGTTGTCGGGGTCCGTGCCGATCCCGCTCATGTAAAGCTTGGCGAGCCGGCTCTGCGCGGCGACGTTGCCCTGCGAGGCTGCGCGGCGCAGCCAGTGGAAGCCGGCCTTCACGTCTTTCGGCCCGCCGCGCCCCTCCACCAGCCATGTGCCGAGGTCGAGCTCCGCCGTGTCATAGGCGCCTTGCGCCGCGAGATTCAGCCAGCGGCGTGCCTCTGCTTCATCCTGCTTCTGCCCGCCGGAACCGTTTTCGGCGAGCTGCGCCATGGCATATTGCGCGTCGGGCAGCCCTGCCTCGGCGGCGCGCTTGTAATAGATGGCGGCGCGGGTAAGGCCCTTGTCGCCGGGCTCGCGCTGAACCACCATCTGGGCGAAATTGAACTGTGCGAGCCGGTTGCCAGCCTCGGCTGCGGCCTCCATCAGGGCATAGGCGCCGTTTTCGTCCTTTTTGACGAAGCGGCCGTCGAGCAGGATCAGCGCATATTGGAACTGCGCTTCGGGCACGCCGTGCTCGGCGGCCTTTTCATACCATTTGGCGGCCTGCGCCTCGTCGCGCTTCATGCCAAGCCCGCGCGACAGGAGCTCGGCCATCAGCGTCTGCGCAGCCGGATCGCCATTGTTGGCGCGGGGAAGGGCGAGGTTGAAGGCGGTCACGTAAAGGCCGCGCTGAAAGGCGCCATAGGCCTGATCGAGCGGCCGCCCCCCGAAGCGGCCGGGGTCGACGCTTCCCGCGAGCATCCCTCCGGGGCGTCCGCCATCGGTTGCGCGAGCGGGCAGCGCGGCAAGCAGGCAGAGGCTCGCAAGAAGAACGGCGCGCAGCCTCATGCGTCTTCTTCCTCCCGGCCGTCTTCAGGCAGATCATCCTCCGGTGACTCGTATTCCTTGAGAGCGTCGCCGAAATGCGGCCCCTCGTCGAGCAGACGGTTGGCTTCCGCTACCTGTGCCGTCGGATCAAGGCCGTCGCCGAAAACGGCCGCGCTCAACGCCACGAAGTCTGCGCCGGTCGTCGCGACAGTCGCGACAGTGGCAATGTCGGAGCCGGCGGCCACGATGCAGGGCAGGGCGATCATCTCCGCCCACCAGCGGCCAAGCGACAGGTTGCGCGGATGCGGCTCGGGCTTGTCGTCATAGCCGAAGCGGCCGAAGAAAATGTAGTCGGGACGCTCTTCGCCGAGATCGAGCGCGTCGTCGCGCGTCTTGGCGCCACCCGTGCCGACCGCCATGCGGGAGCCGACGCGACCGATGGCCTCGGCCAGCTCGGTCTTGCGGACCTCAAGATGAACCCCGTCGGCCCCCAGTCGATCGGCGACCCGCGTCGAGCCGGCGATCACGGCGGCCGCTCCCGTTTCCTGGACGATCGTTACCAACGGCGCGGCCGCGGCCTGAAATGCGTCCTCGTCCAGACTGCCTTGCGGCAGGATCACGCTCGCCACGTCACCGCCTTTCAGCGCGGCCGCGAGCCGGGGCGCGAAATCGTTTGCGGCGAAATCAAGCGGCGCGATCAGCACGATGCGGCAGCGGTCGGAAGGTGTGGAAGGCATGAAAACAAACCGGAGGATGTGAGAAAAGGCTTCTGATGGTGGATCATGTTGTCTTTTGGGCGAACCTCCACCCGGGGCAAGCGTCTGCACGGCCTATCCCGGCTCTTCTTTCCAGGCTTGGTTTACCCGCGCCGGTTTCGCTTTGTTCCGGCAGCCTATAGAAGAAAACCATGTTCAACCTTGCCTGGCCGCCGTTGCTGTCCGATCCGGCCTTCTACGCCGTGGCGCTTCCCGCCGTGATGCTGGTGGGGCTGTCCAAGGGCGGCTTCGGCGGGGGCGTGGGCTTCGTGGGCGTGCCGCTGATGGCGCTCGTCATGCCGCCCGTGCAGGCGGCGGCGATCCTTTTGCCTATACTGATCCTGATGGACGTGGTTTCGCTCTGGACATGGCGCGGCGTGTTCGACCGGCAAACGCTTGCCTTTATGCTGCCGGGCGCCTTTCTGGGGATCGCTCTCGGCTGGTGGACGGCGACGATCGTCACGGCGGACGCGATCCGGCTGATCGTGGGAACGGTCGCGATCCTGTTTGTCGGACGCTGGCTCTGGCAGCGGCTCCGCCATGGACGGGAGCCCACCGCCCCTCCGAACCGCGCTCGCGGCACCTTCTGGGGTGCGGTCGCGGGCTTCGTCAGCTTCGTGGCGCATGTGGGCGGGCCGCCCTTCCAGGTTTACGCCATGCCGCTCCGGCTCTCGCCCGCGTTGTTCACCGGCACGAGCGTGGTGTTCTTCGCCGTCACCAATGCGGTGAAGCTCGTTCCTTATTTCCTGCTCGGCCAGTTCGATGCCGCAAACCTCGCGGCTTCCGCCGTGCTGATGCCGATCGCGCCGGTCTTCACGCTTCTGGGCGCCTGGCTCGTGCGGCGCATGAGGCCGGAACTGTTCTACCCCTTCACCTACGGCACGGTGGGACTGGTGGCGGTGAAGCTCGTCTGGGACGGTGCGGCTTCGCTTTGGTGATCAGGACGCGGACGCGATCCGCTTTCTGAGGCCCTCAAGGAGCCTTGCCGCGAGGCCCTCGTAATCCTCGTCGAAATGGTGCCCGCCGGAAAGCTTCAGTTGCTCCATGCCTTTAAGCGTCGGGTCCTTGCAGACCGAAAGGTTCTCCTCCTCGCCGTAAGCGCAGAGCACCCGGTCCAGCGGCATCCTGGCAACCGCCGGTGCGACCAGATTGTCGCCGCCGACGCCAAGCCAGCCGCCCACCGTTACCTGAAAGGTGGTGGTGTCTTCCGTGCCGAGCAGCGCCACCATCCGGATGCGATCCTGAAGGTCTTTCGCCAGATAGGGCCACGCAAACGGGAATGTGTCGGCGCCGAAAGAGTAGCCGAAGACGGCCAGTGGCAGCTTGCCTGTAGGATCGGCCTTTCGGAGGATTTCACCTGCATCCGCAGCGATCTCCTTCGGGCTCCGTTCATTCCAGAAGTAGCGAAGCGAATCGACGCCCACCACATGCACGCCCTGTCGGGCAAGCGCATCTCCGATCGTCTTGTCGAGATCGCGCCAGCCGCCGTCGCCGGAATAAAACAGCACCACGGCGGAAGCCGCCCCATTCGCGGCAACGTCCACCACCGGCAGGTCGCTCGTGGCGGCATCGGCCTTGGCGAACAGCGCCACCTGGTCGAGCGCATCATCCCGGCGCTTTCCTTCATCGGCTTCCGCGATGTTCTCTGCGAAGAACTGCCCTGCCGCAGGCGCCTTGGCTCCGATGCCGCTGAGCGCGTTCGGCGTCAGCAGAGCGGCGGGCGCAGGCAAGGGAGCGTCAAGCGCATAGGCGAAACCATCCTCGCCGCTCGCCGTGGATGCCGCACCGGGGCATGTCGGCAGGCGCGTGTCGAGCGCAGGCGCGGGGTCGAGCGCGACCGCTCCCCCGAGGGTGGCGTCCGGCGCGTCGGCCAGCGCCGCATAGGCCAGCGTGCCGCCTTCGCCGATACCCGCAACCACGGGATGGAAGTAGGCTTCTCCTCCGATGGTGCGCAGCGCTTCCTTGGTGAGGTTCTCGAGGTCGGAGCCGAGATAAAGGCACTCGCCATCCGCCGCATCGAGCTTCTCGCGCCAGTCTTCCAGGTCGACGGGCAGCACCGCGAGGCCGCGCTTGCGCAGATCCTCGGCGAAGCTTTCCTCGCGCGACGACCAGCCGCCTCGTCCCGACACGACGATGGCAAGCCCCTCCGGCTCGCCGCGCCTCGGCAGAAGGACGGGGATGTCGGTCAGTCGCTCGGCGCTTACCCGCGAGGGCGGGGCCGACGCCGCGATAGTTTCGGCGGCCCACCAGCCGGAGCCGGCAATGGCCAGACCGAGAAGAACGGTCACGCCGGAAAGAAGCGCGCTTCGCGGAGTCATGATCGGGCCATCCCTCTCACTTGCGGATGAATTGCAGCGGGCTGCCGCTGATCAGGCGTGTCACGTCGAGAAGCGCCCGTGCCGTGTCCAGCCCCGGCGGACAAACGAGGTAATGCGGCGTCCAGACGGGGTCGAACTTGTCCTTGAAGCTTTTCAGCCCGTCGAAGCGGTAAAGGTTCTGGCCGCGCCGATAAAGGAACGAGCCGAAGCGGTTCCAGCGCGAGGCGAGCCGGCTTTCGACCAGTCCCGCCAAGGGGGCCGCACCCAGGTTGAACCAGCGATAGCCTTCATCCCGGCCCGCCAGCATCAGCTTGGCGAACAGCGCCTCCATGATCGTGCGCGGCGCGTCGGGCGTGTGCCGCATCAGATCAACGGAAATCTCATCCTTGCTTGCGCCGCGCCACAGATTGGCGAAGGCGATGATTCTTCCTTCCTTTCGCATCACCGCCGTGTCGAAGAAGCGCAGATAGGGCTCGTCGAAGAAGCCGAGCGAGAAGCCTTTCTCCTGCCCCTGCTTCAATTCCAACCACGCGTCGGAAACCGCGCGAATCTCGGGCAGGATCGCCTCGATCGCGGCGGCCGGAACGATGCTGAAGACAATGCCGTCCTTGTCGGCCTTGCGCGCGGCATAGCGCAGCGACTGGCGACGCGAGCCTTCGAGGCTGAAGCCCGTGAGATCGACACGCGCCACCTCGCCGAGCTTGAGGGCGACCAGTCCCATGTCGAGAAAAAGCGGCAGGCTTTGCGGGCCGACCTCGTAGAAGACGGTGCGTGCGGCCGCGCGGTCGGCTAGGTCGCGGAAGGCCCAGCCGAGATCACGCGCCACATCCGGGGGACCGACCGGCTCGCCCATCGCCACCAGGCTGCCGCCCGAGCGCGCATACATGACGAAGCCGCGATGGTCAGGCGAAAGAAGGAACTGCTTGTCGCCCAGAAGCGCCAGCGCGGCCGAGGTATCCGGCGATGCTGCCACAATGGCCGGCACCGCGTCGGGTAGAACCGCGACAGCTGCTCGTCCCGGGCCGGCGCGGTTGAGCAGCATGTGGAGAACGAGGCCAGCGGTGAGGATCAGGGCCACGGTCGCGAAGCGCAGAAAGCGCGGCGCATCCGCGTCGAAGGCGAACTGCCACCAGAGCTCGCCCGAATAATTGACGTGGCGATAGGTCGCGAAGCCGAGCCAGACGGAAAGCAGCACGATGGAGGCGAGGCTCGCGAGCCAGCCGACCGACAGGGTCCAGAAACCGCCGGAATGGGCGCGCGGCTGGCGGTAGAAGGAAGATCGGAAGGCAAGCAGAACGCCGGACGACAGAAGCAGGATCGCCGCCTCTTCCCAGTCGAGGCCTTTCACGAGAGAGAACACGGCGCCCAGAACGAACAAAGCGAGAGCCGCCCACCAGGCAGTCTGGAGCCGTCGCGCGAGTCCCCGTGCCACCACCAGCATCGCCACGGCCACGAAGCTCGCGCCCAGATGCGACAGTTCCACGAAAGGGAGCGGGAGAAGGTCGGAAAGGATCGAAAGCCGTTCGCCGTCGCCCGGCGTGACGCCCGACACCATCAGCACGGCGCCGCCGAGGAAAGTCAGCCCCGCGGAAAGGGGCGGCACCAAAGGCTCGAACAACAGCGCCGCCTGCTTGAGGCGCTGCGGCACCCCGCTTCTGCGCGCCGTGACCTCGAAGACTAGCACGCCGATCACGGCGAGAAGAAACGGAAGAACGGTGTAGGCGAGACGATAAAGCAGAAGAGCCGCAAGGGCGTCGGGATCTCCGCCGATGCCGAGGGCCGCGATCATCGTGGCCTCGAACGCGCCCAGGCCTCCGGGCGCATGGCTGGCGATCCCCACGATGGTGGCGATCACATAGATCAGCATAAAAAGCGCGGGGCTGGTCTGGACGGCGTCGGGCAAGAGCACCCAGAGCACGCCGGCCGCCGCGCCCACATCCACGATGCCTGCCGCGAGCTGGAGGAGCGCGCCGCGCGAGGAGGGAAGGCGGATCGTTAAACGGCCGAGGCCTGCCTCGCGCTCTCCGCCCGAAAGCCACAGCACGAAGCCCGCCACGGCGAGGATCAAGAGGATGCCGAGCGCCACGTCGATCCTGGGGTCGAGCCGGTCGAACACGGGCGCGCCGGCCGGGTCGAGGATGAGGCCGAGCGCGATCATCACCGCGAAGGCGAACCAGATCGCGAGCCATGACGTGCCGACAATCCTGCCGATATCGGGCAGCGCGACGCCCTCGCCGGCATAGATCCGGTAACGCAGCGCGCCGCCGGTCAGGATCGCGAAGCCCAGCGCGTTGGAGATCGCATAGCCGGTTGCGCCCACGAAGGCGGAAAGCAGGCGCGGAATGCGACCGGGAATCACGGTTTCCACCGCCACCACGTCATAGACCGCGACCGCCGCGAAGCTCAGAACGGTGAGCAGAACCGCAGCTAGGAGATCGCTCGTCGGAATGCGCGCCGCAGCATCTCGGACCTGCGCGAAGGAGATATCGTGAAGGAAGCGGTCGAGCACCCAGATGGCGATCGCTGCGACAACGAGCCCACCGATCGGCAAAGCGACGTGCTGGATGCGGCTCCAGGCGGGAAACAGCGCCGGCGGCTCGGGCGGCGGCGCGGCTTCCCTTGACGCGGAATCGGTCGATGCGCTCACGCCCGCCACCATGCCCGGCACTTTCCTCAGCCTTGCCGGTCGGCACGTTTGCGGAACGGGATGGCGGCGGGCGCTCCACTCCCGCTCCGTGGCGAATTCGTGGCGCGTCCCATGCGTCACAGATGCGGCGCGCGCCGAGGTTCCTTCGGCGCACCGGTCTTGCTAGACCAAAGGGATCGCGCGCCGGGGAGGACGCTTGTGACAGGTCATTCGCATGAACTCGGGGCGCATCAAATCGGACCCTACGAGAACGGGCTGGACAAGAACCCGGCCAATCACCAGCCCCTGACGCCGATCGGCCTCCTGGAACGGGCCGCCATGACCTATCCGGATCATCCCGCGGTGATCCATGGCCAGGCGCGGCTTTCCTATCACGCGTTCTGGGCGCGGGCGAAGCGGCTTGCTTCGGCACTCGTGAAACGCGGTGTCGGCAAAGGCACAACGGTGACGGTGATGCTGTCCAACACGCCAGCCATGCTGGAAGCTCATTTCGCGGTGCCGATGGCGCGAGGAGTGCTGCATTCGCTCAACACGCGGCTCGATGCGCGTGTGATCGCGTTTCAGCTCGACCATGCCGAATCGAAGATCGTGATCGTGGATCGCGAGTTCTCGGGCGTGATGCAGGAAGCGCTTGAGCTTGCCGAAACCAAGCCTCTGGTCGTGGACTATGACGACCCGGAATATCCCGCGGATGCGCCCTATCCGAAGGGTGAGGCGATCGGCACGCTGGATTACGAGGCCCTGCTTGCGGAAGGCGACGAGGCCTTCGCCTGGATGCGGCCCGACGACGAGTGGGACGCGATCTCGCTCAACTACACGTCCGGCACGACGGGCAACCCCAAGGGCGTCGTGTATCACCATCGCGGCGCCTATCTGATGGCGCTGTCCAACACGATCCATTCGGGCATGGGCAAGCATCCGGTCTATCTCTGGACGCTGCCGATGTTTCACTGCAACGGCTGGTGTTTTCCGTGGACGCTTCCCGTGCAGGCGGGAACACAGGTGTGCCTGCGCTGGGTGCGCGCCCGAGCCATGTATGACGCCATCGCCGAGCATGGCGTGACCCATCTCTGCGGAGCGCCGGTTGTAATGGGCACGCTCATCAATGCGACGGAGGCGGAAAAGAAGAGCTTCCCGCAGACTGTGACCTTCAACACGGCCGCCGCCCCGCCGCCGGGTTCCGTGCTGGCCGGCATGGCCGAAGCGGGTTTCGCGGTGAACCATCTCTACGGGCTGACCGAAACCTATGGTCCGGCAACCGTCAATGAATGGCACGGCGCCTGGGACGGGCTCGACAAGGCGGAGCGAACGGCGCGCAAAGCGCGCCAGGGCGTGCGCTACCTGTCGCTTGATGATCTAACCGTGATGGACCCCGAAACCATGCAAAGGGTGCCGGCCGATGGCGACACGATGGGCGAGGTGATGTTTCGCGGCAACATCGTCATGAAGGGTTATCTGAAGAACCCGGAGGCAAGCGCGGATGCGTTCGCCGGCGGATGGTTCCATTCGGGCGATCTCGGCGTGATGCACCCGGACGGCTATATCCAGCTCAAGGACCGTTCCAAGGACATCATCATCTCGGGCGGGGAGAATATCTCGTCGATCGAGGTTGAGGACGCGCTTTACAGGCATCCGGCGGTCGCCGCCTGCGGCGTGGTGGCGACGACGGACGAGAAATGGGGCGAGGTGCCGGCCGCCTTCGTGGAACTCAAGCCTGGTCTCGCGGTGTCAGAGACCGAACTGATCGAGCACTGCCGCTTGCTGCTTGCCCGCTTCAAGGTGCCCAAGAGCATCCTGTTTAGGGAAATTCCGAAAACGTCGACGGGAAAGATTCAGAAGTTCCGACTGCGCGAGATGGCGAAGCACGAGGCAGCCCCGCGAAGCGACGATGCGGGCACTAAATCTTAGCTCAATTCCTTGATCTTAACGCTCTGTTAAGCTTTACGTGCGTTTACTATGTGCATCCAGTCTTCTGGATTCATTCCGAGTGGTTGGAGCCACTTTGTTTGACGCCTCCCTGTTGAACTCTTGAGAGCCGCTTTGATGCGGCTCTTTTTTTGTCTTAGGCGCAGCCATGCTGGCGGCTACGCGCGTTAACCGTTCATTAAGGATGCGCTTGCCTCGTGGCCCCAGCCGCGCCATCTTCAACTTCTCCGAGGGTAGGATGGCCGCTTCGCAGCCGGTGCAGTGAATCGACCTTGTGGCGTGTCGAGGACGGGTGAGAATGAACGAGTTGCTGAAGGGGTTTGACGGAGACAAGACGGTGCGGCTCGCGGAGCGACGTATCTTCTCGCCTTCCTTCAAGCCTTTGTACGATGACGGCATGCGGCTCGTGGAAGAAACGGCCGAATATCTGGACGGGCCCGGACGCGCGGAGGCCAAGGGGCTGTCGCGGATGGCGGCTACGCTCTACGCCGCGGAGTCGATGCGGCTGACCACCCGCCTGATGCAGATCGCCTCCTGGCTGCTCCTCCAGCGCGCCGCTAATTCCGGCGAGATGACACGCGACCAGGTCGCCGCTGAAAAAGCCAAGGTTCGTCTCGATACGGCGTCCGTCCGCGAGGATGCACTCGGCTGGATCGATCTTCCCGCAGCGTTTCGCGCACTGGTGGAGCGCTCCTTGAGCCTGCAATCACTTGTGCGGCGCATGGACGAGGAAATTTATGGCGGCGTGGCGGCTCCGGCCGCGCCACGCGGAAATCCGGTTTCGGACCAGATCACGCTGCTCAAGACGGCTTTCGCGCGCGGCTGAGCCTTATACTGCTATCCTTCGCGGATGGCAGAAGCGATTCGCATCATCGGCATTGATCCCGGTCTTCGCCGGACAGGATGGGGCGTTCTTGAAGCGCAGGGCAATTCGCTGCGCTTCCTGGCGTCCGGCACCGTGACTTCCGATGACAAGCAGCCGCTTGCCCAGCGCCTTCTTGCCCTTCACACCGGCCTGCGCGCCGTTCTGGCGGAGTGGCAGCCAGAAGAAGCTGCCGTTGAGCAGACCTTCGTCAACCGGGATGCGACGGCCACGCTCAAGCTCGGACAGGCGCGCGGCATCGCTATGCTGGTACCTGCCCAGGCCGGGCTTCTCGTCGCCGAATATGCGCCCAACGCCGTCAAGAAGGCCGTGATCGGGGTCGGTCACGGCGAAAAGGCGCAGATCCACATGATGGTGAAGGTGTTGATGCCGCGTGCCCGCTTCGAGGGCGACGACGCTGCCGATGCGCTCGCCATCGCCATCTGCCATGCTCATCACCGGCAGAGCGTGGTCGGCCGACTGGCGGCGCTGGGGTGAATGCCATTGTGCTGAACGCGTGGGCATCGTTCCCATCTCCCCATCCCATAATCAATCCAGCGGACGCGCATCCATGATCGGCAAACTCAAGGGCCTGGTGGACGAGATCGGCGAGGATCACTGCGTGCTCGATGTCGGCGGGGTCGGCTACGTTGCCTTCTGTCCGGCACGGACGCTCGCCAATCTGCCGGGCGAGGGAACAAGCGTTTCGCTCTTTATCGAGACCTATGTGCGCGAGGACATGATCCGGCTTTACGGCTTCGCGACCGCATTGGAGCGCGAGTGGTTCCGGCTTCTCCTCAACAATGTTCAGGGCGTGGGCGCGAAAGTCGCGCTGGCTGTGCTGTCCACCTTATCCGCGTCGGAACTCGCCAATGCCATCGCGCTGCGCGACATCGCGATGGTTTCGCGTGCCCCGGGCGTGGGGCGGAAGGTGGCGGAACGCATCGTCACCGAGTTGAAGGCCAAGGCCCCTGCCTATGCGGGTGAGGCGGCGGGCGACATCGGCTTCAAGCAGGATCTCGGCGAGGGCGTCGCCCCAGCTCCCGCCGCCGACGCTGTTTCAGCGTTGGTCAATCTCGGCTACGGCCGGGACGTGGCCGCTAATGCAGTTGCGGCTGCTTTGAAGAGCGCAGGCGAGACACCGGACTCAGCCAAGCTGATCCGCTTGGGGCTGCGGGAACTGGCTCGCTAGAATGCCGAACAGGCCTCAGCGGCTTGCGAACAGCAGGGCATCTCCTTACGTTGATGGCTGTGTAAGGGTGTGTCGAAAGGTAAGGAAATGGGAGTTCGCGCCGTTATCACTTCGAAGGGGCAGGTCACCTTGCCCAAGGCGGTCAGGGAGCGCCTTGGCGTGAAAACAGGTGATGCTGTCGAGTTCATCATGGAGGAGAACGGACGGACGTGGCTTCGGCCGCGAAAGCTTCGCGCCATAGATTTTGCCGATATTCTTGGCGAGCCACCCAGGGGAAAAGGCGCAACGGTCGAAGACTTCGATGAGGCCATCATGGATGCTGTTGCCGAAGATGACGAACGCATCAGGCGTGAGTGGAACGACAGCGTCAAATGATCGGCATCGATACCAATGTTCTTTTGCGGCTGCTGGTGCGAGACGATCCGGAACAGCATCGGCAGGCTGCGACCTTCTTCTCACAGCGCACCCCGCGCGATCCGGCCTTTGTCAGCGCAGTTGTGCTGGCTGAAACCATCTGGACGCTGCGCAGGCGATATGGCTTTACGGAAGCCAAACTTCTCTCGATCCTTCAAGACATGCTTTCAAGCGACGACTTTCATTTCGAGCATGGAGACCGCCTGGCGCGCCTCCTTGAAGGCCCGGCGGGCGTGAGCCTGAACATCGCCGATCACCTCGTCGCCTGGTCGGGGGCAGCTGCGGGCTGCCGTGGCACCGTTACCTTCGACCAGCGTGCTGCCAGTACCATTCCCGAAATGGAACTTCTCGCATGAGCCTGTCACCTCGACTGGTGGCGCCCGACAAGAGGGGAGAGGATGCGGACGCATCGCTGCGGCCGCAGGTGCTGGACGAATTCGTCGGCCAGCAGGCCGCGCGCGAAAACCTGAAGGTCTTCATCGAGGCCGCAAAGGGGCGCGGCGAGGCGCTCGACCATGTGCTCTTTGTCGGGCCGCCAGGGCTCGGCAAGACCACGCTCGCCCAGATCATGGCGCGCGAGATGGGCGTCAACTTTCGCTCGACCTCCGGCCCGGTCATCGCCAAGGCCGGCGACCTTGCGGCCCTGCTGACCAACCTCGAAGAACGCGACGTGCTGTTCATCGACGAGATCCACCGCCTCAATCCGGCGGTCGAGGAAATCCTCTATCCCGCCATGGAGGACTATCAACTCGACCTGATCATCGGCGAGGGGCCGGCCGCGCGCTCGGTCAAGATCGACCTCGCGCGGTTCACCCTGGTGGCCGCGACCACGCGGCTCGGGCTCCTCACCAATCCCTTGCGCGATCGCTTCGGCATCCCGGTGCGCCTCAATTTCTACTCGGTGGAGGAACTGGAGCTGATCGTCCGGCGCGGCGGGCGCATCCTCGGCGCGCCGCTGTCGGATGACGGCGCGCTGGAGATCGCTCGGCGCGCGCGCGGCACACCGCGGATCGCCGGCCGCCTGCTGCGCCGCGTGCGCGACTTCGCTTCGGTCGCGGGCGCGCCCCTGATCGACCGAAAGGTGGCCGATGCGGCGCTCTCGCGGCTGGAGGTGGACCGGCTTGGCCTCGATGGGCTCGACCGGCGCTATCTCGACATGATCGCGCGCAATTTCGGCGGCGGGCCGGTTGGGATCGAGACGATCGCCGCCGGGCTGTCAGAACCGCGCGATGCGATCGAGGACATCATCGAGCCCTACCTGATCCAGCAGGGCTTCATCCAGCGGACGCCGCGCGGGCGTGTGCTGACAGGAAATGCCTGGAAGCATCTTGGGCTGGATGCACCTGCCGATCTCGCGCGGGTGCAGATCAACCTGTTCCAGGACGATGAATGAGCGCTCGATCATGAGCGAGCATGGCGAGCAGCCCGGTCTTTCGGGCGAGTTGACGGCTGCCGGGCACCGCACTTGGGCTCGAGTCTATTTCGCCGACACGGATTTCTCCGGCGTGGTCTACCATGCGCGCTATCTCGAATTCCTTGAGCGGGGCCGCTCGGATTTCCTTCGGCTTGCCGGCGTTCACCACAATGAGCTGATCGCTGGCGCACGCGGCGAGGCGATCGCCTGGGTGGTGCGGCGCATGGAAATCCGTTTCCTGAAGCCCGCTCGCATCGATGATGTGCTGACGATCGAAACCCGAACGCGGGAAGTGCGCGGCGCGCGCATCCTGATGGATCAGCGGATTAGCCGGGGCGGGACCGGGCTGATCGAGGCGGAAGTGGAAGCCGCCATCATCGGCGCGGACGGGCGGCCGCGGCGCTTTCCCGCCGAATGGGTCGCCGCCTTCATGCCGCGCGAAAGCTGACGCGCTGCCGCGCTAACCTTACCTTAACCATAACGGCTCATGAAGGAACTGGTGAAAAGGCGGGGCACCTTTATGCGCCTTCCTTTCACCAAATTTGGCCCCGACAAGGCCGTGATACGCGCGATCGAGGTTCTTGCACGCTCGTCGGGAAGGCACAGAATGCTCTGTTGCCTGCTCGTGGGACGCGGTGCTGTGGGAAACATCTCGCTCCTCAAGGTCCGCGCGCGTGCGGTCGACGTCGAGCCTGCACCCTGACCTCTTAGGGACAGTTGGATATGGAAACTCTTTCTCTCGCCGAGCCGGGCGTGAATATGTCGGTCTGGGCCTTGTTCTGGCAGGCCGGCTTCATCGTCAAGCTGGTGATGATCGGACTGCTGGCCGCTTCCGTCTGGACCTGGGCCATCATCGTGGACAAGATCGTGTCTTACGGGCGCATGCGCGCCGCACTAAACCGCTTTGAACAGGTGTTCTGGTCGGGGCAGTCGCTGGAAGAGCTTTACCGCACCTTGAACGAGAGAAAGACGCCCGGCATGGGCGCCATCTTCGTGGCCGCCATGCGCGAGTGGAAGAAGAGCTTCGAGAAGGGCGCGAAGTCCCCGCTCGGCCTTCAAACACGTATCGACAAGGCGATGGACCTTGCCTTGACCCGCGAGATGGAGGGCCTTGAGGGCCGCCTGGGATTCCTCGCCACGGTGGGGTCGGCTGCACCCTTTATCGGCCTGTTCGGCACCGTGGTCGGCATCATGACCTCGTTCCAGGCCATCGCGGGCGCGAAATCCACCAGCCTCGCGGTTGTGGCACCGGGCATCGCGGAGGCGCTGCTCGCCACCGCCATCGGCCTTCTCGCCGCGATCCCGGCGGTCATCGCCTATAACAAGCTTTCGGCCGACGCCAACAAGCTCGGCGCGCGCATGGAAGGCTTCGCCGACGAGTTCTCCGCCATTCTTTCGCGCCAGATCGACGAGAAGGTCGTGGCGCGCATGGCCGCCTGAAGCACACCGGCCGAGGAGAGCAGCGCGATGGGCATGTCGGTTGGAGCAGCGGGCGGCGGGCGGGGCGGACGCCGCGGCGGTCGCCGGGGCCGCAAGCACGGCGTGATGTCGGAGATCAACGTCACGCCCTTCGTGGACGTGATGCTTGTGCTTCTGATCATCTTCATGGTGGCAGCGCCGATGATGACAGTCGGCGTGCCGATCGAACTGCCGGAAACGCAGGCCAAGGCGCTGAATTCGGAGACGCAGCCGATCACGGTGTCCGTGAACAATGGCGGGCAGGTCTTCATCCAGGAAACCGAGATTCCGGTCGAGGAAGTGGTGCCGAAGCTCCAGGCCATCGCCCAGGCCGGCTATGACGAACGCATCTTCGTGCGCGGCGACAAGACCGCCGATTATGGCACGGTGATGCAGGTCATGGCGCGCATCTCGTCGGCCGGCTACAAGAATCTCGGCCTCGTTACGCTGCCCGAGCAGAACTGATCCGCTGCGATGAAGTTCGGCGTCGCCACTTCCGTTTCCTTGCATGTGCTGGCGCTCGGCATCGGCCTCGTCTCGCTGCGCGCGCCCGCGCCGCTGGATGCCGGCGCGAGCGAGGCGCTTCCCGTTTCGATCGTGCCGGTGGAAGAGCTGACGCAGATGATCGAGGGCGACAAGACCGCCTCGCTCAAGGAAGCGCCGGCGCCGAAGCCCACCACCAAACCGGAAACCAAGCCGGACGCGGTGGAAACGGGCGACAACGACCTCGACCTCAAGACGCCGCCCACGCCCGAGGCGCGGCCAAAGGAAGTGAAGGCTGCGGCAGCACCTCCGCCTGCGCCCGAGCCGCTGCCGAAGCCCGTGGTGGAGCCCGAGCAGAAGCCTGCGCCCGAGCCGGAGCCGAAACCCAAGCCCGAGCCGGTGCCCGCGACCGAGGTCAAGCCTGAGCCAGCGCCCAAGGAAGACGTGAAGCCCGAAGCGACGCCTGAGACGGCTGTGGCCGAGGCCGTGCCGGACGCCGAGGTGATCAAGCTGCCCGACAGCGCGCCTTCGCCCGAAGCGAAGCCCAAGCCGCCCGAAGCGCAGACGGCCAAGACGCCTGACCGCAAGGAAGCCGAAAAGCCGCAGAAAGAAGCGGCTCAGAAGCCGAAGTCGGACGAGAAGCAGTTCGACGCGGACGAGGTCGCCATGCTGCTCGACAAGCAGAAGGCATCCGGCGGGGGGGCGAAACGCTCCACGAAGGAAGCCTCGCTCGGCGGCAAGAAGACCACGGGTGCGAAGCTTTCCCAAGGCGAGATGGACGCGCTGCGCGGCCAGCTTTCCGGCTGCTGGAGCATTCCGGCCGGCATGGAGGGAGCCGAGGGCCTTCGCGTGTCCGTCCGCTTTAATCTCGACGCTTCCG
This sequence comes from uncultured Mesorhizobium sp., assembly GCA_963522145.1. GTDB lineage: Bacteria > Pseudomonadota > Alphaproteobacteria > Rhizobiales > Rhizobiaceae > Mesorhizobium_B. The sequence continues at coordinate 355,591 of CAUQXI010000001.1, forward strand.
GCAAGCTCGAGGGACGCCCTGCGATCGATGCGTCGAGCGGTGACTCGATCTTCGACCAAAGCGCCGTTCGCGCCGTCCAGAAATGCGATCACCAAGGCTTCGCCCTGCCGATGGACAAGGCGGACACCTGGTCCGAGGTGGTCGTTAATTTTGATCCCAGCGAAATGTTCTGAGCGCAGCCCTCGCGCTCCCCACCCACGAGGCAACCGATGAAGAACCTGTTCAAGACGCTGCTTGCCGCCGCCACAGTTGCGGTCGGCGCGAGTTCCGCGATGCTGTGCGCCACGCCCGCCTGGGCCGTGGTGGAGATCGACGTCAATCGCGGCAATGTGGAGCCGCTGCCGATCGCCATCACGGACTTCCAGGGCGATGCGGTCGCGGCCGAGATCTCGCAGATCGTGGCGGCCGACCTCAAGCGCTCCGGCCTGTTCGCGCCGATCGACAAGGCGGCGTTCATTGAGAAGATTTCCAACCCCGACGCAGCCCCGCGCTTCGAGGACTGGAAGGTCATTAACGCCCAGGCGCTGGTGACGGGCCGCGTGGGCCGGGAAGGGGACGGGCGCCTGCGCGCCGAGTTTCGCCTGTGGGACACGTTCGGCGGCGAGCAGATGGTGGGCGAGCAGTTCTTCGCCAATCAGGCCAATTCGCGCCGCGTGGCACATATCATCGCCGACGCCATCTATGAGCGGCTGACGGGCGAGAAGGGCTATTTCGACACGCGTGTGGTCTACATCGACGAGTCCGGCTCCAAGCAGAACCGTGCCAAGCGGCTCGCCATCATGGACCAGGATGGCGCGAATTCACGCTTCCTGTCGGACGGACGCGCGATCGCGCTGACCCCGCGCTTTTCACCGACGCGGCAGGAAATTACCTATATGTCCTACGAATCCGGTCAGCCGCGGGTCTATCTGCTGCAGATCGAGACGGGCCAGCGCGAACTCGTCGGCAACTTTCCCGGCATGACCTTCGCTCCGCGCTTCTCGCCGGACGGTCAGAAGGTAATTATGAGCCTGCTGCGCGATGACGGCAACTCGAACATCTTCGCCATGGATCTGCGCTCGCGCACCACCACTCGCCTGACCAATTCGAGCGCGATCGATACCTCGCCTTCATATTCGCCGGATGGCAGCCGCATCGTGTTCACCTCTGATCGGGGCGGGCAGCCGCAGATCTATGTGATGAGTGCCGACGGCTCGGGCCAGAACCGCGTTTCATTCGGCGGCGGGCAATATTCCACGCCCGTCTGGTCGCCGCGCGGTGACCTCATCGCCTTCACCAAGCAGTCTGGCGGCGAGTTCCAGATTGGCGTGATGAAGACGGATGGCTCTGGCGAGCGCATCCTGTCCTCCGGCTATCAGCAGGAAGGGCCGACCTGGGCACCCAACGGACGCGTGCTGATGTTCTTCCGCGAATCCGGCGGCGGACCAAAGCTCTTCTCGGTCGACCTGACCGGCCGCAACGAGCAGCCGATCCCGACAAAGGGCTTCGGCTCCGATCCCGCCTGGTCTCCGCTTCTCGAGTGAGCGCAGAAGCTTAAGGGCGGATGGAAGGCGGAAACGACGCGTTTCCGCCTTATTTGGCCGTCAAGGCCGCCGTGGCTGAAAACATGCCGGCGCAACACTCGCACGGCAAGAAACACGAAATTCAGCGGTGCGTCTTGAGCTTTCGGTAACCCTAACATGGTTATTGGTCAGCCGAGACTGAACACCGATCCAACCAATCGAACATCAAGGAGAGGCGGGGATGATGGGCCGCATCGCAAGCATGAAACTGAACACGGTGGCGCTTGCGCTGGTCGCGACGCTCGCGGTCGCAGGCTGCGCCTCCAAGAAGACGCCGAACAGCGCGTCCGACCTCGGCCTAGGCGGCGGTGGTGCAGGCGCGGCGACGCCCGGCTCGTCGCAAGACTTCACGGTGAATGTGGGAGACCGCATCTTCTTCGACACGGACTCCTCTGTCGTGCGGGCCGATGCGCGCCAGACACTGTCGCGGCAAGCGCAGTGGCTCAACAAATACGGCTCCTATGCGATCCAGGTCGAGGGTCATGCCGACGAGCGCGGCACGCGTGAATACAATCTCGCGCTTGGTGCCCGCCGCGCCGCCGCAACCCGCGATTACCTCATCGCCCAGGGCGTGGCCGGCAACCGGCTCAAGACGATCTCCTATGGCAAGGAACGCCCGGTTGCGGTGTGCGAGCAGGATACGGCCTGCCAGTCGCAGAACCGCCGCGCGGTAACCGCGCTGAATGGCGGCGGCAGCTGATCTTCCGCCATGAGAAGAAAAACGAGGCGGCTTTCGAGCCGCCTTTTTCTTGTGCGGCGACGGACAACAAAATTTGGCCGAACTCTCACGGCTTGCTGGTTCAACGCGGGCAGGACGTTCCGGAAACCTCTTCCTGTCCTCATCCTCGATCGGACGACGAAATCGAATGGGACTCAGACATCTTCTCGGCGGCGCGCTGGCGCTGGCGCTTCTTTCCACCGCCGCCCTGGCCGACAACCGGGCAGCCGGCGAGGGGTGGGGCCTCGACCTTCCCGGCGTGAGCCTGCCCAAATTGTTCGGCGGAAAATCGCCCGAGCGCGCGCCGGCGAATGCTCAAGCGCCCGTGCGGGTCGCGCAGGCGGGTGATCCGCGCATCTCGGAACTGCAGGAGCAGATCCGCTCCCTGTCCGGCACGGTGGAGGAAATGAACTTCCAGATCCTGCAGATGCAGGAACAGATGCGCAAGCAGCAGGAAGACTTCGAATTCCGCTTCCAGGAGATCGAAGGTGGCGGAGGTGCTGCCACCAAGCCCGCGAAGCCTGCCAAGAAGAGCGAGGTTGTGCCGCCGGCCACGGAAGGCGGCACTTCCGTCGCGAGCGTCATCGAGAAGACGGAAAAGGTCGCCCCAGCCGATGTTCTTTCGCCGGCGGATGGCGACCGCGCGCCGGCGGATGCCGCCGCGACCTTCGGTACCATCACCTTCGATGCCAGTGGCAACGTGACGGGCGGCAGCGTCGGCGACCAGTCGGTGGTGTCGCGCGGAGCGGAAGTTCCGACATCGCCTACGGGCACGGACCAGACGCAGGTCGCGGCCCTGCCCAGCACCGATAACCCTGAAGAACTCTACCAGAACGCCTATGAGTTCATCCTGTCCGGCGATTATGTCACCGCCGAAGCGGGTTTTCGCGACCACCTGAACCGTTTCCCGACGGATGCGCGCAACGCCGATGCCGAGTTCTGGCTGGGCGAGGCGCTGCTCGCGCAGAACAAGTATCGCGACGCGGCGCAGGTCTTCCTTGCCGCCAACAAGGAGCATCCGAAGTCGAAGAAGGCGCCCGAAATGCTGCTCAAGCTCGGCGTTTCGCTCGCCGGCCTCAACCAGCGCGACGTTGCCTGCGCCACCTTCGCGGAAGTGAACAAGCGCTACCCGAATATTTCTGCGCCCTTGAAGCAGCGCCTTTCCCAGGAAAAATCCCGCGCTTCGTGCTGAACGAGACGATCGGTCACCGTCTTTCGCGCGGCCTCGATCCCGGCGCGATTTTTTCTTCTTTTCTTTTCCCGACCCACGGCGTCGTGCTGGTCGCGGTTTCAGGCGGCAGCGACTCCCTCGCCCTTCTGCTTCTTTTTAATGCCTTCATCCATCGTCACGCGCCCGGTTTGACCGTCCGCGCGGTGACGATCGATCACGCTCTGCGGCCCGATTCGGCGCAGGAAGCCGCATCTGTCGGGACACTGGCTGAGCGGCTTGGCATCACCCATCAGGTTATCCGCTGGAACGGACAAATGCCCGCGACCGGTATCCAGGCGGCGGCGCGTATGGCGCGGTATGCGCTTCTGGCTGATGCCGCACGAGCGGCGGGTGCCCGCTTCATCCTGACCGGGCATACGGAAGATGATCAGCACGAAACCGTCCGCATGCGCCTGGGGCGCGGAACAGGTCGCGGGCTTGCCGGAATGGCGCCCGCCACCTTGCTGGACGGAGACATCTGGCTGCTGCGGCCGCTCTTGAGCGCGCGGAAAGCCGAATTGCGCGCGCTGCTTGCTCAGGCGGGAGTGCCTTGGGCGGACGATCCATCCAACAACAATCCACGGTTCGAGCGCACATGGATGCGTCGTGAGCCGGAGCAGGGCCGTGAGGCGATCCTTGTTCTTCGCGAAAGCTGGACGGCGGCGCGCGAGCGGCTGGGAGAGGCGGCGGCTGGGCTGATGATGGCCCATGTCGATCAACCGTCGCCGGGGCTGTTCAGGATCGCGGTTCCACTTCTCGATGCCGATGCGGCCCTCTACACCTTCCGCCTGCTGCTCGCCTCTATCGGCGGTCGGGATCAACTCCCCGACCACCGTCGGACGGAAGAACTTTTTGGGCGCCTGCGGGATCGGAACGGGCGTTGGACGCTGAGCGGTGCGGTGGTGGACAGGCGGCGCGCGGGCCTCTTCCTTTACCGCGAACGCCGCGACATCGCCGGGGTCGAAGTTGAGTCGGGTGCGGTGTTCGACAACCGGCTGCGTGTTCGCTCAATTGCAGGAACCGAGGGGCGAGGGGGCTTCATCGTGCCGGCTGAACCAGAGGCTTCAGCCGGCATTGCGACAGAGGTGAGCGGTCTGCCGCGAAGCCTTGTGCGGGCCGGCTTTGCTGCCGAGCCGTGGTTTCGTTCTGCGAACGGCGACACCGTTCCGCTCGAACGTTCCGGCGTCTCCTCCAAGCGCCTTGTTGCGCCCTTTGCTCGCTTCATGCCGGGCTTCGATCATGCGCCGGCCTGTGCGCTCGCCGCGCTTCTCGGCGCTCCGCAGCCTCCCGCCCTTCCACTTGCCGCAGCACAAGACAGGTTGCCTTAACCCAGCGCCCTCCTTTGCCTTGGCAAGGGCGCAGGCGCTGCCTATGTTACGCCGGTCGGGGCGCCTCGCTCCGGATCGCGTTCCTCCAACGAACGCCAATGGGTTTTCCCCACGGAACGAGCGATGAATCCGAACTACCGCAATCTGGCGCTTTGGGCGATCATCGCCGTTCTCCTGATCGCGCTCTTCAACCTGTTCCAGTCGCCGCAGCAGCGGGGGGCATCGAACCCTGTGCCCTATTCGCAGTTCCTGACGGACGTGGATGCGGGCCGCGTAAAGACCGTCACCATTTCAGGTGACCGGATCACCGGCACCTATGGTGACAATGCGAACGGTTTCCAGACCTATTCGCCGGGCGACGCGCAGCTGGTGAGCCGGCTTGAAAGCAAGGGCGTGACCATCACGGCGCAGCCCGAAAGCGACGGCTCGACCTCCTTGTTCGGCATCCTCCTTTCCTGGCTGCCGATGATCCTGATCCTCGGCGTCTGGATATTCTTCATGCGCCAGATGCAGTCGGGCTCGGGCCGTGCCATGGGCTTCGGCAAGTCCAAGGCAAAGCTCCTCACCGAGGCCCATGGCCGGGTGACCTTTGGCGATGTGGCCGGGGTGGACGAGGCCAAGCAGGACCTGGAGGAGATCGTGGAGTTCCTGCGCGATCCGCAGAAGTTCCAGCGGCTCGGTGGCAAGATCCCGCGCGGTGTGCTGCTTGTCGGCCCTCCGGGCACCGGCAAGACGCTGCTCGCGCGTTCGGTGGCAGGCGAGGCCAATGTGCCCTTCTTCACCATCTCCGGCTCGGACTTCGTGGAAATGTTCGTAGGCGTCGGCGCCTCCCGCGTGCGCGATATGTTCGAGCAGGCCAAGAAGAACGCGCCCTGCATCATCTTCATCGACGAGATCGACGCGGTCGGCCGTCATCGCGGCGCGGGCCTCGGCGGCGGCAATGATGAGCGCGAGCAGACGCTCAACCAGCTGCTTGTCGAGATGGACGGCTTCGAGGCCAATGAAAGCATCATCCTGATCGCGGCCACCAACCGCCCAGATGTGCTCGATCCCGCACTTCTCCGTCCGGGTCGCTTCGATCGCCAGGTCGTGGTGCCGAACCCCGACATCAACGGCCGCGAGCGCATCCTGAAGGTTCACGTACGCAACGTGCCGCTGGCGCCGAATGTCGATCTCAAGGTGATCGCCCGCGGCACGCCGGGCTTCTCCGGTGCCGATCTCATGAACCTCGTCAACGAGGCAGCCCTGCTCGCCGCGCGCCGCAACAAGCGGATCGTCACCATGCAGGAGTTCGAAGACGCCAAGGACAAGGTGATGATGGGCGCGGAACGTCGCTCCACCGCCATGACCCAGGCTGAAAAGGAACTGACGGCCTATCACGAGGCCGGCCACGCGATCCTCGCCCTCAACGTGCCCTCGGCTGATCCGCTCCACAAGGCGACGATCATCCCGCGCGGTCGCGCGCTCGGCATGGTGATGCAACTGCCGGAAGGCGACCGCTATTCGATGAGTTACAAATACATGGTCTCGCGTCTCGCGATCATGATGGGCGGCCGCGTGGCGGAAGAGCAGAAGTTCGGCAAGGAGAACATCACCTCGGGCGCTTCGTCGGATATCGAGCAGGCGACGAAGCTGGCGCGCGCCATGGTGACGCGCTGGGGGTTCTCCGACAAGCTTGGCCACGTCGCCTATGGCGAGAACCAGGAAGAGGTGTTTCTGGGCCATTCGGTGGCGCGTACGCAGAATGTGTCGGAGGAAACCGCTCAGATCATCGACGCCGAAGTGCGCCGCCTGATCGACGAGGCCTATTCGTCCGCGACCGACATCATCACCCGCAAGCGAGACGAATGGATCGCTCTTGCCGAAGGCCTGCTCGAATATGAAACGCTGTCCGGCGAGGAGATCAAGCAGCTGATCGCCGGCAATCGTCCCTCCCGCGATGGCGACGACGCGACGCCGTCCCGCGGCTCAGCTGTTCCGAAGGCCGGCAGCGCGGGTGGCAAGAAGCGCGGCGAGGAGCCTGAGGGTGGGCTGGAGCCACAGCCGCAGGGCTGACTGGTCACTCACCGGTCGTGTCAAGAATCAAGGCGCTGCAGGGGTAACTGCGGCGCCTTTTTCTTTGCCCCAGTTCGTCACCTCGTTTGCATTGACTTGCGCGACTGGAAACGGAAACACGCGCTTCGAAGCTTGAGCAAGGGTCGGCAATCGCCCCTCTGGTTCGTTGATGGGAGAAGCCGTTGAGCGGGTTCCTGGAGCATCTGCCGGGCACATGGCTGGAGCCCGACACGGCCAAGGTGGTGACGCATTCTCTGCTGCTCGCGCGCATGGCGGAAAAACAGGTGGTTCTGCTTGGCGAAACTCACGACCGTTTCGACATCCATCGCTGGCAGCTTCACGTCGCTGCCGGCCTTCGCGCCTATCGCGACGATGTCGCAATCGGCTTTGAGATGTTTCCGCGCCGGACCCAGCCCGCGCTCGACGCCTGGGTGGAGGGCACGCTTTCCTTTGACGCCTTTCTCGATCGCTCGGAGTGGGCAACAGTGTGGCGCTTCGATCCCGCGCTTTATGCGCCGCTCTTCCATTTCTGCCGTGAAGCGCGGGTGCCGATGCTCGCGCTCAACTGCGAAAGAGCGCTGGTGACACGCGTGGGAAAGAACGGTTGGGACGCTGTGCCTCCTGACGAGCGGGATGGGCTCACGCCGGCCAAGCCGGCGAGCGCGGCCTATCGACAGTATCTTCTCGACATCACGGGCGGCGGCGGAACGGGTGGGGCGCCTGTTCTCGCCGACCCGGCGCGGATCGACCGCTTCGTTCGCGCGCAACAGGTCTGGGACCGCGCCTTTGCCTGCAACATTGCAGCCGGGATGAAGCGTCTCGCAGCGGCGGCAGGCCGATCGCCGCTGGTGATCGGGATCATCGGGCGCGGCCATCTCGAGTATCGCGGCGGCACGCCGTTCCAGCTCGCCGACCTCGGGATCGAGGATGCAGCCGTGCTGCTTCCTTCGGATGGCCCGGCGGATCGCGAAAAAAGTATCGGCATCGGCGATGCACTGTTCCGACTTCCTTGCTCAGAAGGGGAGATCGGCGGCAATGGCTGAAGATGACGCTACAGGTCAGCGCGCGTACCAAGCGCTTCTTCTTAAGTCGTCGTTCAGCATCTCGGATGAGAGCGCAAGCTTCCCGCAAGCTGCTCTTGTTTCTGTAACACCGGCTCACACAATGTGACGGGCCAATCTTGGCGCGTTGTGGCAAAGCGCTCGAAACCAGATCCGGAGGCCATCATGTCCAAGCGCTATTTCGGCACCGACGGTATTCGCGGGCGCGCCAACCGCTTTCCCATGACGCCGGAAGTCGCGATGAAGGTCGGCATGGCGGCGGGCATGAGCTTCCAGCGCGGCAACTATCGCCACCGCGTGGTGCTGGGCAAGGACACGCGTCTTTCGGGCTACATGATCGAGAATGCCATGGTGGCAGGCTTCTGCGCGGCCGGCATGGACGTGTTCCTCCTGGGCCCGATGCCGACGCCGGCCGTCGCCATGCTCACGCGCTCGCTTCGCGCCGATATCGGCGTGATGATCTCGGCCTCGCACAATCCGTACCACGACAACGGCATCAAGCTGTTCGGACCCGACGGCTACAAGCTTTCCGACGAGATCGAGAGCCGCATCGAGTCGATGCTGGACGAGGAGATCGACATCGTGCTGGCCGATTCCGATGCGCTCGGCCGCGCCAAGCGTGTCGATGGCGTGCATGACCGCTACGTGGAGTCCGCCAAGCGCACCCTGCCGCGCAACATGTCGCTCGAGGGCCTGCGCATCGTGATCGATTGCGCGAACGGCGCAGGCTACAAGGTGGCGCCCGCCGTGCTGTGGGAACTCGGCGCGGAAGTGATCGCCATCAATGCCGAGCCGAACGGCTTCAACATCAACAAGGAATGTGGCTCCACCGATCCGGCCGCCCTGATCCGCAAGGTGCATGAGGTGCGCGCCGATATCGGCATCGCACTCGACGGCGACGCCGACCGCATGGTGATCGTGGACGAGAACGGCACGATCGTGGACGGTGACCAGGTGATGGCGCTGATCGCCGAATCCTGGGCCGAGGATGGAAGGCTCGTGGGCGGCGGTCTTGTTGCCACCATCATGAGCAATCTCGGCCTCGAGCGCTTCATCGAGGGCAGGGGCCTCCAGCTTCATCGCACCAAGGTCGGCGACCGCTACGTGGTCGAACACATGCGGGCGCACGGGCTCAATGTGGGCGGCGAGCAGTCCGGCCATATCGTGTTGTCGGACTTCTCGACCACGGGCGACGGGCTTGTTTCCGCGCTTCAGGTGCTCGCCTGCGTGAAGACGCTGCAGAAGCCGGTGAGCGAGGTGGTGCGCAAGTTCGAGCCAGTCCCCCAGGTGCTCAAGAATGTGCGTTTTTCCGGCGGACGTCCGCTGGAGGAGGCGTCGGTCAAGTCGGCCATCGCGGATGCCGAGGCGATGCTGGGCCAGTCAGGACGGCTGGTGATCCGCCCCTCCGGCACTGAGCCGCTGATCCGGGTGATGGCGGAAGGCGATGACCCGCGCAAGGTCGAGGAGGTCGTGGACGGACTTGTCGAGTTGATCGGCAAGGTCCGCAGTGCGGCCTGATCCGTCCGCCGCATCGGGCATTCCTTTGTTGGGATCGGGCTGGTCCTCCTAGGGTCTGAACCGAACCGAAGCATTGCCGCGGCCGCGAGTTCAGTTCGTTCTTCGGTGCTGACAGTGCTAAGATGTTTGACGGCCAACCGCAGGCTTTCTCCATGTCCGAACTTGGCACTTCGATGTTCGAGCTCGATCCCGCGCCGAAGGTCATCACTTTCGATTGCTACGGCACGCTCGTGCAGTGGTACGAGGTGCTCGAGCGCAAGATCGCAGCCATTCTGGCAACGCACGGTGCGAGCAGCGCAAGCGTATCCGCGATCCTCGACAGCTTCTCCGCTCAGGGACGACGCCTTACGGCTGAAAGGCCGCACCGCCTCTACCAAGAGATCCTGCACATCGGCTTCACCAACGCGTTTGGCGAACATGGCCTGACCCTGACAAGAGACGAGATCGAGCACATCGCGTCGTCGCCCACCACGATGGGCCCGCACGCGGAGGTGCCGGACGTTCTGCGGCGACTGCGCAAGCGCTACAAGCTCGCGATCTTCACAAACTCCGACGACGACCTGATCGCACCGACCGTGGCGCGCATCGGCGTGCCTTTCGACTATGTCATCACCGCCGAACAAGCGGGGGCCTACAAGCCGTCGCGACAACTCTTCGACTATGCCTACCGCGTTATGGGTGTGACACCGAGTGAAACGGTGCATGTAGCGATGGGCATGTTCTGGGACATGAAAGCCTGTCATGAACTCGGTCTGCGCGCCATCTGGGTGAATCGTCGGAACGAGACCGGCAACCCGGACTGGCTGCCCTATGCGGAAGTGCTGGACCTTGCGGAAGCGGCCGAATTACTCCTGTCATCATGACCTCGGCTCAGCGCCTGGCTTTTCCGCTCAGGCCGAAAGCCGAACCTCACCGCCCGGCAGATTGCCTCAAGGCCCAACTCCGCCAAAGCCGCAGGCCTCACAGAAGCTTTCCGGCTGATCATTAAGGTTAAGCAACACGGTTAATCCGTTTTTAACCTAAACCCTTCATTATCCACGTCGTGCAACAATTCATCGGGCGATCCGCGCTCCGAGATGTTTGAAGGGGACGTGAGATGCAAGCATTCTTGAAGCGGCTGCTGTTGGCCGCAGTCGCAGCCGGAGGGGTCAATCATGCCTTGGCCGCCGACATGCCGGAGCCGGTTCCGGAGCAGGCGCCGGAAGTCGTTTATCAGGACGCCTCATATGGCGGCTGGTACATCCGCGGCGATATCGATTATCATGATCCCAAATTCCGGGGCGCGGACTACATCACTTATGGCACGCCTCCGAGCGTCGAGAGCTTCGACTCGGGCGACCTGAAGGGCGCCTTCTCGGCAGGCGCGGGCGTCGGCTACCAGATGACCGAGCATTTCCGCGCCGACTTCACGGCCGACTACTGGTTCAAGTCGCGCTTCACGGGCAGCACCTCCTGCGACGATGATTGCGAATCGACCGATACCAGCAAGATGTCCGCCCTGCTGCTGCTCGCCAACGCCTATGTCGACCTCGGCACATGGCATGGCGTCACGCCTTACCTGGGCGCGGGCATCGGCGGCGCTCGCGTGAAGTGGGACGACCTGACCAACGAGATCGACGGCTTCGACCAGGATCATGGCGGCAACACCAACTGGCGCTTCGCCTATGCGCTGATGGCCGGCGCCTCCTACTGCCTGACCGACAAGCTGTCGCTGGACGGCGGCTACCGCTTCAGCCGCATTCATGGCGGACGGATGTTCGACTATAATGGGGAGGGTGATGTCATCGGAGCAGGCCCTGGCGACGACAAGGGCTTCAACACGCACGAGGTTCGTGCCGGCCTGCGCTACCAGCTCGGCCAGGGCACCAACAGCTGCTCGACCCCGGTGGCCTACGAGCCGGCGCCTGAGCCCGTCTACACGAAGTAATCTTCCAGTCTTCAGCCACGCCGCTCGGATCATCCGGGCGGCGTTTTTGCGTGCAGCATTCAAGCTCGCCTTTTGGCTCAGCTCTTCGGTAAGTTCTTGTTAGCCTTAACGCGCATTTAACCTTCATGGTTAACAATCCTCCTCAACAGAACAGCTGGTTCCGCCCAGCCTCTTGCTTCGGGGAATTTGATCATGTCGCTCAAGCCCAGCCTCGCGCGTCTTATCGCAACCTGCCTGCTGCTTCAGGCATCGTCGGCACTGGCCGCGGACTACGACCCGCCGATCTTCGTGGATGACGCCCCGGAATATACACCGGTGGAGGTTGGATCGGGCTGGTATCTGCGCGGCGACATCGGCGCTTCCGTCAATCATCCGTTCGAGCATTCGGAGTCGGGTGACTTCGACACCGGCGAGTTCGACGAGGACAGCACTCTTCTGACCGGCGGGATCGGCATCGGTTACCACATCAACGATTACCTCCGCACCGAGGTGAATTTCGGCATTCTTCCGAGCAGCGAGTTTTCCCGCGAGTTCCTGACCACCTGCTCGGGGCTGGAAACCGTGACGATCACCGATCCCGATGATGGCGTCACCTCCGACACCAATCCGAGCACCCGGCCCTGCGAGGGTTCAGACGAAAGCAGCAACAAGTCATACAGCCTGCTTGCCAATGCCTACCTCGATCTCGGCACCTATGTCGGCTTCACGCCCTATATCGGCGGCGGCGCGGGCGTCGTTTACAGCAAACTGAGAAGCGCTGACGGCGACCTCGACTGCCAGGATTCGTCGACATCCTCGACCGCGGGTGGCACGACCACCGACGTTTCCTTCAACTGCTATGACAGCGACGTTTATGAGGGCTCGGTCACCTCGGACGGTCAGTATGAATTCGCCTACGCGCTCGGAGCGGGGCTCGCCTACAAGGTCAGCGACAATGTTTCGCTCGACCTCAACTACCAGTATCTGAACGTCCCTTCCGCGCGCTATGTCGATGTCGAGGACGGCAATGTCGTCTTCAAAGAAGGCGTGGATCACCATCAGGTCCGCGTCGGCCTGCGCTACGATCTCTGGTGAGCCTTCTTTGCTGGTCGAAGCGAGGCGGGCCGCTGCGCCCGCCTTCTACGTTTGCGGGATGTTCCCTGCCACTCACACGCATGACAAAGTTTTTGCTCTTGACGGCGAGGGCTCGCGTCTTCTAACGCCCGTCGCGGGCCACCCCTCCCCAACGAGGGGCTTGCTATCTGGAAGGATAGAACCGCGATGAGCACGCACCCAAAGCCGGCAATGCGCCCGGCCAATCCCCAATTTTCGTCTGGTCCCTGCGCCAAGCGTCCCGGTTGGACGCTCGATGCTCTTTCCGATGCGGCGCTCGGGCGCTCGCATCGCGCCAAGCTCGGCAAGGCCAAGCTCGAGGAAGCGATAGCGCTCACGCGCGAGGTTCTCCAGGTTCCCGAAACCCACCGCATCGGCATCGTGCCGGCTTCGGATACCGGAGCGGTCGAAATGGCGATGTGGTCGCTGCTGGGCGCGCGGCCCGTCACCATGCTCGCCTGGGAAAGCTTTGGCTCGGGCTGGGTGACGGATGTCGTCAAGCAGTTGAAGCTTTCCGACGCCCGCGTGGTCGAGGCGCCCTATGGTCAGCTGCCTGATCTCGGCTCCGTCGATTTCTCCGGTGACGTGGTGTTCACCTGGAACGGCACGACCTCCGGCGTGCGCGTGCCGAACGCCGACTTCATCCCGGCCGACCGACAGGGACTGACCATCTGCGACGCGACCTCGGCGGCGTTCGCGCAGGCGCTCGATTTCGCCAAGCTCGATGTGGTCACCTTCTCCTGGCAGAAGGTGCTGGGTGGGGAGGGCGCGCATGGCGTGCTGATCCTTGGCCCCCGCGCCGTCGAGCGGCTGGAAAGCTACAAGCCGGCCTGGCCGCTGCCGAAGATTTTCCGGCTGACCTCGGGCGGCAAGCTGATCGAGGGCATCTTCAAGGGCGAAACGATCAACACGCCGTCCATGCTCTGCGTGGAGGATTATCTCGACGCGCTTCGCTGGGCAAAGAGCATCGGAGGACTGCCGGCGCTGATCGCGCGGGCCGACGCCAATGCCGCAGCGCTCGATCGCTTCGTGCAGGGCTCAGCCTGGCTCGGCCACCTGGCAGAGAAGCCCGAAACGCGTTCCAACACCTCCGTCTGCCTGACCATCACCGATCCCGCGATCGCGGATCGGGCGGCGTTCGCCAAGTCTCTCGCCTCCCTGCTCGAAAAGGAAGGTGCCGCCTTCGACATCGGCTCCTATCGCGATGCGCCGGCCGGCCTGCGCATCTGGTGCGGAGCGACAGTGGAAACGGCCGATATCGAGGCCCTGCTATCCTGGCTTGATTGGGCTTATGCCTCGGCCAAGGCGGCCCTCAGGGCTGCCGCCTAAGCTCTTTCCAACACGCGCTTCTTTTCTGGGTAAGCCGTCTTCCCCGCGCTGGGAATGACTGCCGCAGAGTGGAGCGGAACATCCTCCCTTCTTTCAGGATACCCCATGCCCCGCGTTCTTGTTTCCGACAAGCTTTCTCCCACCGCCGTCCAGATCTTCAAGGATCGCGGCGTCGATGTCGATTATCTGCCCGACCTCGGCAAGGACAAGGAAGCGCTGCTTGCCCGGATCGGCGACTATGACGGTCTCGCCATCCGCTCCGCCACCAAGGCCACGGAAAAGCTCATTGCCGCCGCCCGCAAGCTCAAGGTCATCGGCCGCGCCGGCATCGGCGTGGACAATGTGGACATCCCCGCCGCCTCCCGGCGCGGCATCATCGTGATGAACACGCCTTTCGGCAATTCGATCACCACCGCCGAGCACGCGATCGCGCTGATGTTCGCGCTTGCCCGTGAACTGCCGGAAGCGAACGCCTCCACCAAAGGGGGCAAGTGGGAAAAGAACCGCTTCATGGGCGTGGAGATTACCGGCAAGGTGCTGGGCGTGATCGGCTGCGGCAATATCGGGTCGATCGTGGCCGCGCGGGGCGTCGGGCTAAAGATGCGGGTGCTCGCTTTCGACCCGTTCCTGTCGGAAGGCCGAGCCTCGGAGCTGGGCGTGGAAAAGGTCGAGCTGGACGATCTTTTCGCCCGCGCGGACTTCATCACGCTGCACACGCCGATGACCGACCGGACACGCGGCATCATCGACGCGGGCGCGATCGCCAAGATGAAGACGGGCGTTCGCATCATCAATTGCGCGCGAGGCGGGCTCGTGGTCGAGGCCGACCTCGTGGAGGCGCTGAAGAGCGGCAAGGTGGCGGGTGCGGGCATCGACGTGTTCGAAACCGAGCCGGCCACGGAGAACCCGCTGTTCGGCATGGAGAATGTGGTCGCCACGCCCCATCTGGGCGCGTCCACCACCGAAGCACAGGAGAATGTGGCGCTCCAGGTGGCCGAGCAGATGTCGGACTACCTGATCAAGGGCGCCGTCTCCAATGCCATCAACATGCCCTCGATCACTGCTGAGGAAGCACCCAGGCTGAAGCCCTTCATCAAGCTCGCGGAAGTGCTCGGCGCCTTTGTCGGGCAGGTGACGGAAGAGGCGATCGCGGAAGTCGAGATCCTGTTCGACGGCGCGACTGCCACAATGAACACGCGCGCGCTGGTTTCGGCGGCACTGGCCGGGCTGATCCGCCCGCAGGTGGCGGACGTCAACATGGTGTCCGCGCCGATCATGGCGAAAGAGCGCGGCGTCATCGTGTCCGAGATCCGGCGCGACAAGTCAGGCGTGTTCGACGGCTACATCAAGCTGACCGTGAAAACGGCGAAGCAGACGCGCTCGATCGCCGGCACCTGCTTTTCGGACGGCAAGCCACGCTTCATCCAGATCAAGAACATCAATCTCGATGCGGAGGTGGGCAGCCACATGCTTTACACCACCAATGCCGACGCGCCCGGCATCGTCGGCCTTCTCGGCACGATCTGCGGAAGGAACGGCGTCAACATCGCCAATTTCCAGCTCGGCCGCGACGAGCCCGGCGGCAACGCGATCGCGCTGCTCTATCTCGACGCGCCGTTCCCCGAAAAGGTGCTGGCGGAATTGCGCGCGGATGAGCGGATCGCATCCGCCAAGCGGTTGGCCTTCGACGTGGTGGCGTAAGCGCGCTTCGGGATCAAGCCGCCGTCCGCCTGCCGCTCCACTCGGCGAGCCCGATCCCGCCGAGCGCCATGGCCATGGCAACAGGGTGGTAGGGGTGAAGTGCCTCGCCCAGCATCGCGATGGAAAGCAGGGTGCCGAAGATGGGCACGAGGTTGATGAACAGCCCGGCACGATTGGCGCCGACGAGTTCGACGCCGCGAATATAGAAGGCCTGGGCGAGTAAGGATGGAAACAACGCGGTATAGGCGATGATGCCCCATCCTTGCGCATCCGGCACGATGCCATGCCCTAAGGCAAATTCCGCGGCTACGAACGGCAACGACGACAAGAATGCGCTTCCGGTAAGCGCGATCATCAGGCTCAACCAGTGGACCTGGGGGCGGAAGCGAAGCAGCACCGTGTAGGCGGCGTAAACCGCTACGGCGACGAGCATGAGCGCGTCGCCGAAATTGACATCCAGCGCCAGGAGCCGCGCAGGCTCGCCGTGCGCGGCGGTCAGGATGACGCCGAGGATGGAAAGCGTGAAGCCGGCTGCCTGTCCCCCTGTCATGCGCTGGCGGAAGAACACGAAGTTCCCGAGAAAGATCAGCATTGGAATGCCGGCCTGCTCAATGGAGGCGTTGATCGCCGTGGTGAAGGTCAGCGCGGCATAGAGCGCCACGTTGAACAGGCAGAAGCCGACAAAGCCCAGAAATGCCAGGAACGGGAGGCGCGTTCTCATCAGCGGCCAGTCCGCCGCCAACCGCTTGCGACCGATCAGCCAGAGCAGCGCGAAGCCGATCCCCCAGCGCGCAGCCGTCAGCAGCATAGGCGAGACGTGATCCACGGCGAGCTTTCCCGCCACGCTGTTGCCGCCCCAGAACAGGGTGGTGAGAAGAAGCAGGGCGTAGGCGACGATGTGCATGAACCGGCGATAATCGCTGGCGAGGATTCGCGATAGAGAGTTGCGCCTCTTCCTCCGTTCAGAATGGCGCCCTCCGCGAAGGGGCGCGCGAGAAAATACGTGCGCCCCGGCTATTCGGCTAAACAAGGGTCGCGAGAGCGAAAATCTGACGCTATAGAAGCCGCGCCCTTTTCAGGGCCTTCATGCAAGGGAAGATTTCGCAATGGCCAATGTGGTGGTCGTCGGCTCGCAGTGGGGCGATGAAGGCAAAGGCAAGATCGTGGACTGGCTGTCCGAGCGCGCCGATGTGGTGGTGCGCTTCCAGGGCGGGCACAATGCCGGCCACACGCTGGTGGTGGGCGGCGTCACCTACAAGCTTTCGCTGCTGCCTTCGGGCATCGTGCGGCTGGGCAAGCTCTCGATCATCGGCAATGGCGTGGTGTTCGATCCGCATGCCTTTGTTTCGGAAGCCGGTCGTCTGCGCGAGCAGGGGGTCGAGATCACGCCCGAATGCCTGAAGATCGCCGAAAACACTGCGCTGATCCTGTCCGTGCATCGTGAACTCGACGGGTTCCGCGAGGATGCCGCGTCGCAGGCCGGCACCAAGATTGGCACGACCCGCCGGGGCATCGGGCCGGCCTATGAGGACAAGGTCGGCCGGCGAGCGATCCGGGTAATGGATCTTGCGGACCGCGACACGCTGCCGGCGAAGGTCGACCGGCTTCTCACCCATCACAACGCGCTCCGCCGTGGCCTGGGCCATGAGGAAGTGGCGCTTGAAACGCTGCTCGCCGAACTCGATTCCGTGGCAGACAAGATCCTGCCTTTCATGGACCGGGTTTGGAAGGTTCTGGACGAGCAAAGGGGCCGGGGCGCGCGCATCCTGTTCGAGGGCGCGCAGGGCACGCTGCTCGACATCGATCACGGGACCTATCCCTTCGTGACCTCTTCCAACACCATCTCGGGTCAGGCGGCGACCGGCGCCGGCGTCGGTCCCGGCGCGATCGGCTATGTTCTGGGCATCACCAAGGCCTACACCACGCGGGTGGGCGAGGGGCCTTTTCCCACCGAGCAGCAGAACGAGGTGGGCGAGTTCCTCGGCACAAAGGGTCATGAATTCGGCACGGTGACGGGGCGCAAGCGCCGCTGCGGCTGGTTCGACGCCGTGCTGGTGCGCCAGGCGGTGGCGCTCAACGGCATCCACGGCATCGCGCTGACCAAGCTCGACGTGCTGGATGGGCTTGATGAGATCAAGGTTTGCACGGCTTATCGCCTCGATGGCGAGGTGATCGACTATCTGCCGGCCGCGCAGGGCGCGCAGGCGCGGGTGGAGCCGATCTACGAGACGCTGGAAGGCTGGAAGGGCACGACAGCCGGTGCGCGCTCGTGGAGCCAGTTGCCGGCGCAGGCCGTCAAGTATGTTCGTTACATCGAGGAACTGATCGGCGCGCCCGTCGCCTTGCTTTCAACAAGTCCGGAGCGCGAAGACACAATTCTTGTGACCGACCCGTTTCGGGATTAGACAATTATTTGCGGAGCGCGCCTCAAGCGAGCCCCTTAGGCAGAAAGATCAATGGCGGATTTCGTTGCGGTTCTGAAGAAGACGCTTGCCGGCATGGGAGAAACCACGCCGGCCGGTCGCGCGCGTGTCTATGCCAAGGCGCGAGCAACGATCGACTCGAAGCTTTCCGCGCTCAACCCGCCGCCTCCCGCCGCAGTCGCCGAGCGCCAGAAGAGGGCGCTGGAAGACGCGATATCGACGGTGGAAGCAGAATATGCCGCGCCGCCGCCAGCATCTTCCGGCGATCCGCTGGATGAACTGGAAAGCGTGTTTTCCTCCATCAACGCGCAACGCCAGTCGCCCGCGCCGCAACGTCCTGCAACTCCTCCGCCTCCGCCGCAGCGGCAGGCCCCCGTGCCACGGGAGCCATCGCGAGAGGCACCGGTCCGTGCGCGGCCAGACCCGGTTCCAGTGCGCGCCGAGCCCGCGCGGCAGGTCCCCACGCGCGAGGTTCCGCCTGTTCCTGAAAGGGCGGGTGCGGTTCTGTCCGCGCGGAGCACTCAGCCGAGCCAGGCATCCCATGTCGGCACCGCGTCGAAGCTCTCCTCGAGCCCGGGGCTGACTCGTCCGGAACCGCGCGCGCCCATCGCGCCGCCTCCTTCGCGCGGCTTCGATGCCGGCCCCCCTTCGCGGCCAGCCACGCCCGCACCAGTCGCGCCAACGCTGGAAGACGACCTTTCGCCGGCTCCCTTCGATGACGATGGCGCGCTCCACGCAGGCGCGGACGACTGGCCGAGCGAGCAGCTTCCTCCCTTGCGTGAGGTCGAAGCGCCGCGACGCAGGTGGGCCGGTCTCCTCATCGCGCTGATCGTACTCCTGGCGCTGGGCGGCGGAAGCTATGCCGCCTGGTTGAACCGGAACGAGCTCAGCACGCTCGTGGGGATGAACCTGCCCGCCTTCCTGAGAATGGAGCCCGCCCCGCCGCCGAGCCCCGTCGCCGCGGAAACACCGATCGCTGCGGAAGAGACCGAAGGCGAAGACGCGACTCCGTCACCTGCGCCAAGCCCTTCGGAGACGGACGCTGCCGGTGCGGAAGACGATGCCGGCCCGCAGGTGGCTGCCGTTGATCCGAATGATGAGGCAGACGCTCCTTCCGAGCCCGCGCCGGCCGCTAACCCGGCCGTGCCGCCGAAATTCACCCAGCGCCTCACATCGGACGGACAGGAGGTCGACGAGGGCACAGGTGGCGCGAACGGTTCGCTGGGCGAAGGCACCTCCGTTGCAGCCTCGACGCCGCCTGCGCCTGGCGCGGCACCCTCCACGCCCGGAGCGCCTCCGGCTTCCGGCGCAGATCAACCGATCGTTGCTGCTCAGACGACGCCCCCGCCCGCGGCCGGACAAGGAGAGACCCTCGCGGTCGGCCAGCGCGCGATCTTCTATGAGGAGCGCACGAGCGTCGCGCAAGGCTCCGCCGAGGCGGGGTCGATCGTCTGGTCCACCGTGCAGGAGTCGCCGGGGGGCGATCTGCCGCCCGAACCCGCGATCCGCGCCGAGGCAACGATCCCCGGCAAGGACATCCAGCTTCGCATGACCATCCGCCGCAACGGCGACCGCACGCTGCCCGCAAGCCACATCGTCGAGATGATCTTCCTGACGCCCGACGGCTTCGAGGGCGGCGGCATCGAAAACGTGCTGCGCGTGGCCATGAAGGGCTCAGAGCAGGAAACCGGATCGCCGCTTTCGGGCATCCCGGCCAAGATCGCCGATGGCTATTTCCTTGTAGCGCTCAGCGACAATGCGGCCGACCGGCAGGCCAATCTCAACCTGTTGGGAAGCCAGAGCTGGATCGACGTGCCGATCGTCTACAAGTCCGGTCGCCGCGCTCTGATCACACTCGAAAAGGGTCTGCCGGGCGAGAAGGTGTTCAACGACGCGATCAAGGCCTGGGGTGGCACGGGCGGTTGACGCTGACGCCGCTCTCGAGAAAGCCCGGCAACAAACAAAAAGGCCGCTGAGAACCAGCGGCCTTTCGTGTTTTCGCAGGCAGGATCACACCTGCCCTTGAACCAAGCGCAAACCGCAGATCATGCCCGGGCGGGCTCGCTGTCGATCACGCGAAGCGCCTGCGCCTGACGCCTCGCGGCGTCCTTTACCGCATCCTGCACCTTCTCGAACGCACGCACCTCGATCTGGCGCACGCGCTCGCGGCTGATGTTGAATTCGGACGACAGTTCCTCCAGCGTGATCGGCTCTTCCGCAAGCCGCCGCGCCTCGAAGATGCGCCTTTCGCGATCATTCAAGACGCCGAGCGCCGCGCCGAGCATGCCGCGACGGTTCTCGAGCTCGTCCTGTTCGAGCAGGATCTGCTCCTGGCTCTGACTGTCGTCCACCAGCCAGTCCTGCCACTCGCCGCCTTCGCCTTCCGTCGCGCGGATGGGCGCGTTCAGGGACGCGTCGCCCGTCAGGCGCCGGTTCATAGAGATGACGTCCGACTCCGGCACGTTGAGCCGCGTTGCGATCTCCGTCACTTGGTCCGGCCGCAGGTCACCCTCGTCCAGCGCCTGGATCTTGCCCTTCACCTTGCGCAGGTTGAAGAACAGCCGCTTCTGGTTGGCCGTGGTGCCCATCTTCACGAGGCTCCACGAACGCAGGATATATTCCTGGATCGAGGCCTTGATCCACCACATGGCATAGGTGGCGAGACGGAAGCCGCGCTCCGGCTCGAATTTCTTGACGGCCTGCATGAGGCCGACATTGCCTTCGGAGATCACCTCGCCGATCGGCAGGCCATAGCCGCGATAGCCCATGGCGATCTTGGCCACGAGCCGGAGATGGCTGGTGACAAGCCTGTGCGCGGCCTTGGTGTCGTCGTGCTCGCCATAGCGCTTGGCGAGCATATATTCTTCCTGCGGCTGCAGCATGGGAAAGCGCCGGATCTCGTCGAGATAGCGGCTGAGGCCGCCTTCGCCGCTGGCGATGCTGGGTAGTGACTGGGCCATGAAAGCACCCTCCTTCAAATCTGTTCCGTGCTCCCTCCAGCGAGGCGGGCACGAGGGCGTCACTGAAACTCCACGGCGCCAACAAGCTGATATAGGAACTCGACCTTCAAATTACATCGGGCGGCAGCCATGATCAGGCCGTAGTCACGCATTCCGGAACAGTCAGGTTTCAAGCGTGCGAAAGGCCTGGATCAGGTTCTCCATGTCGGCGGGGGGCGGGGAGGTGAACCGCATGTTCTCGCCGCTCTCGGGATGTTGGAAGGCCAGGAGCCAGGCGTGGAGCGCCTGGCGTGGAAACCCCGCCGCGTCCTCGCGCACAGGTTCCGGCAGCCGGTTCGCCTTCGTACGAAAGCCGCGGCCATAGTCGGGATCGCCGATAAGCGGGTGCCCGAGATGCGCCATGTGGACGCGGATTTGATGCGTGCGGCCGGTTTCGAGCCGGCACTCGATCAGGCTCGCGAGCGGCTCGGCGCGTCGGGGGAAAGGCTCGAGCACCGTGAAATGCGTCACCGCGCGGCGGGCATCCGAGCGTCCGACCGGCACCACCGCGCGGTGCGTCGGGTCACGCGGATCGCGTCCGAGCGGCGCATCGATCATGCCCCGGTCCGATGGCGGCGCGCCCCAAACCAGCGCGTGGTAAGCGCGTTCCAGTCCGCCCGTTGCGCCATGATCAGCGAAGCTTTCGGCGAGCGCGCGATGGGCGCGATCGGTTTTCGCCGCAACCATGACGCCGCTCGTATCCTTGTCCAGTCGATGAACGATGCCCGGCCGTCGCACGCCTCCGATCCCCGACAGGCTGCTTCCGCAATGAAACAGAAGCGCGTTGACCAGCGTGCCGGTGGGATTGCCCGCGCCGGGATGCACAACAAGGCCCGGCGGTTTGTCGATCACCACCAGCGCATCGTCCTCGTAGAGGATCGAGAGCGGAATGTTCTCGGCCAATGGCTCCGCGGGTTCCGGCTCGGGCTGGCAAAGCAGGATCTGCTCGCCGCCGCGCAGTCGGTGCTTGGCCTCCAGCGCCGGGACGCCGTTCACCTGCACATGGCCGTTTCGGATCAGGCTTTGCGCGCGCGCTCGTGACAGGTCGGGCGCAAAGGCCTGCGCCAACCACTGATCGAGCCGCATGCCCAATGCGTCCGGCCCCGCAAGGCGCTCGCTTGCGGCGACCTCTGCTTTGTGGGAAGCGCTCATGAAGCAGCGAACGGGATGAAACGCCCTGGCATGAACCGACCTATCGCCGAGGATCACATGCAGCACAAGGTCGTTCGGCCGCATCCGGCAGACGACAGGGACGAGGAACCGCCGCTCGACCCGGCGGTCGAACGCGTCCGGCGCAAGCTGATGCGTTTTGCGCTCGTCAATCTGCTGATCCTGTTCGTTGCGATCGCCGCGGTGGTGGGCGCCATTGCTTATCGCCTGAGCCGCCAGCCGGCGAGGCTTTCGGGCGAAAGGATCGAAGCTGATCTGCGCGTGCCGCAGGGCGCGGAAGTCGTGGCCCATTCCTATTCAAGCGAAGGGTTGTCGCTTCTGATCGCCTTGCCGGACAACAGTCGTGAGGTGCTCGTCTTCGATCCCGCGACGGGGAGGGAGAAGGCGCGCTATCGTATCGGCACCATGCCGTGAGCACATTGTGGGGGGGACACTATAACTGATCGCTTCGCGCATGCCTGCATCCGCGTGATGCCCAGACTCCAACAGAAGCAATTGCGTTTCCCCTTCGCCTCGATTATATCGACCCAGTCGCACGGGCGCCCATCGTCTAGCGGTTAGGACGGCGCCCTCTCACGGCGCAGACAGGGGTTCGATTCCCCTTGGGCGTACCAGTTTCCTGAATCTGTGCTGCTTTTCTGCGGCTGCCACTCTGTGGCGTGTCGGGTGCTACCCTCAGGAAGGGTGAGCAAGGAGGCGCGCTCAGCAAAGACGGTGGAGACCGAAGCGGGCCTCGGCCTCCATGTCATCTTTAACGGCAGACATTCCTGAATGTCGGCATTCTTGGCGACTTGAACAGCAGCTCCCCGCAGTCCTCATCGCCCTGCGCGCTGCGGGTGGTTACATCCGGCGTATGTTGACTGCCACCATTGTTGCCGCCGCCCTCTTCGCCATTGCCGCCTCCATTATTGCCACCCGCCATAGCGTTGCCGCCGGTGGCATCACCGGAGCGGGCGTCGCCGGACATTGCATCGCCGCCTCTTGCGTGGTCGCCGACAGCGTTGCCGCCTGTTGCATTGCCACTGGTTGCGTTGCCGGAGGTGGCGTTTCCGCCCGTGGCGTTTCCGCGACCCGATCCCGATGTGGAAGCGTTTCCGCCCGTCGCATTTCCACTCGTGGCATTGCCTGAGCTTGCATTCCCGCCTTGCGCATTGCCGCCCATGGCCGAGCCGCCCATCGCGTTTCCGCTTGTGGCGTCGCCCGAACGAGCATCGCCGCCGCGCGCCGAGCCTCTTCCATCGGCTACCGCCGTGCCGCCGCGTGCGGTACCGCTCGTGGCATCGCCGCTTTGTGCGTCACCGCCACGTGCCGTGCGCCCGACGGCGACCCCGCCGACGGCCATGCCGGATCGTGCACTGCCGGTGGTGGCGTTGCCGCCTTGCACGCGGGGCGCAACCG
>CAUQXI010000002.1:0-273358 GCA_963522145.1 uncultured Mesorhizobium sp.
CGCGCTCCTCCTCCGTGGTCGGGTTGAAGGGCGAGGGCTCGGCCTTGAGCGGGCTCGACTTCACCTCGTCCACCGTGATGCCGAGCTTTTCCAGCGTGCCCGAAACGTTCGGGATTTGCACGAGCACGCCGATGGAGCCCACGATGGAGGACTGGCGCGCCACGATCTGGTCGCTCGCGGTTGCGATCATATAGCCGGCGGATGCCGCGAGCGTGCCGACCTGCGCCACAACGGGTTTCGTTTTCGCGAGCTTGCGCACCGCCTCATAGATCGCTTCGCCGCCTGCGGTCGTGCCGCCGGGCGAGTCGATGGCGAGGATCACGCCCTTCACGCGCGCCGATTTAGCGAGCGTGTCGAGCCGCTCCAGAAGTTCCTCATCCTCCGTGATCGTGCCCTCGATCCGCACCTTGGCGACGTGGTCGACGGCGCTGCCGCCCAGGCTTTCACCCCATTTCCAGGCCGACGCGCCGACGATCAGGATCGCTGCGCCGCCGATCGCCACCAGCCGCCAGAAGGTTAGCTTGCGCCGCAGACGGCGGCGGTCGATCATGGCTTCGGCGGAAAAGGACATGGAAGATCTCGCAAGGCTGCTCGGCAGCGTTTCGGCTGTTCATAATGCAGCGGGAAGCAGCCTGCCACCGCTTTCGAAATGGCGGAGGATGGACCGAACAGGCGGGAACATCGCGAACCGGGCGCAAGACCGCATGCGTCTTCGGCGCGCAGCATCCAAAAATAACCATATTAGGTTGCGACTTCTTTGTAACTTGCTGTTTATGACGGCCTTTCGCAGGCCGACGCCTGTGTTCCCGCCCTCATTGCCGCTTTCCGTCCTGGCTGGTCTTCCCTATGCCTTGCTGCTCCTGTTCCGCCGCGAAGCTTCGCCTTCCTTTGCATGAGGCGGCACGGTGAGCGCTGATGCCCTGTCGATGGCGGATGTGCCGCCAGCTCGCCCCATGGCGTCACGCGCGGAAGCCTTTCAGCGGGCGCAGCGTCATTCGCGCCTCGTGCGTGTGCTGAAATGGCTTCTGCCCGCATGCGCCCTGATCGTGGCCGGGCTATTCGTGTTCTACTCGTGGCGCTCCGTTCCGGCCGAACTGGTGGTGGAGGCCGAGAATTCCAGCGTGTCGGATGGTCGCCTGGTGATGTCCAACCCGCAGCTCGACGGCTTCACCAGGACCGGCCAGGCTTATTCCATGATCGCCTCCCGTGCGACGCAGGCGCTGGGCGACACGAATGTGGTGGAGCTGGACGAGATCAATGCCAAGCTGCCGCTCAACGAGACCTTGTCAGCTGTGGTCAAGGCCGCGCGCGGCACCTATGACCGCATCGCCAACAGGCTCGTGATCAATGGCGGCCCGACCAGTGCCGGGGTCAGCATCGAAGCGAGCGACGGAACCAAAGCCGAAATGCAGAACGTCTCGGTCGACATCGGCGAAAGCCTGTTCCAGGCCACCGGATCCGTGTCGATCGAGCGCGGCGACACGGCGATTTCGGCTGAAACCCTTGCGGTCAGCGAGGGCGGCAAGCTACTCATCTTCGAGAAGCAAGTCCGGATGACGATCCAGCCCGGCCGTGGGGATGCGGCAAACAACGGAGACGGCAATGCGAACCTTTGAGCTTTTCGGCGCGCGCTCGCATGCCGCAGCAGTTCTGATCGGTGGGGCTGCGCTGCTTGCGGGCCTGGGTGCCGCGGCGCATGCCCAGAACAGCGGCAGTGCCCAGATGAGCCGGCTCCAGCTTTCGGGCAAGGAACCGATCCAGATCGAGAGCGACAAGCTCGAAGTGCGCCAGAACGAGAACATGGCGATCTTCTCCGGCAATGTGAGCGCGACGCAGGGCAAGTCGCTGCTGAAAGCCGGCCAGATGAAGGTGTTCTACGCCAAGGATCCCAAGGCCGACACCAAGGAAGGCGGAACCAGCGCGGCCGGCATGGGCTCGTCGGGCATCGACCGGCTGGAAGTTGACGGCAAGGTTTACCTCAAATCCGATACCCAGGTCGCCACGGGCGACACCGGCGTCTTCGACATGAAATCCGAGGTGCTGGTTCTGTCCGGCGGACAGGTGGTGCTGTCGGACGGCGACAATGTGCTGATGGGCTGCAAGCTCACCGTGCAGATGCGCTCGGGCCAGGCTCAGGTGGAAGGCTGCAACAAGGGCGGATCGGGTGGCCGCGTGATCATGTCGATCACGCCCGATGGGTCAAGCAGCAGCTCAAACTGAGTTTTCGCATGGCGTCCACACCCGCGGATGGCGGCTCGGCCGGGCCGGCTTCCGCGTCCAAGCCATCGGTGTCGCCGGCCGCCGCGCCGCGTCGTGCGCCCACCGGCACGCTGATCGCGCGCGGGCTGACCAAGAGCTACAAGGGCCGTCAGGTGGTGAGCGGCGTGTCCTTCGGCGTGCGCGCTGGCGAGGCGGTAGGGCTGCTCGGCCCCAACGGCGCGGGCAAGACCACCTGCTTCTACATGGTCACTGGCCTCGTCCCCTCTGATCGCGGCACGATCGAGATCGACGGCTTCGATGTGTCTGCCATGCCCATGTATCGCCGGGCACGGCTCGGCATCGGCTATCTGCCGCAGGAAGCCTCGATCTTCCGGGGCCTTTCGGTCGAGGACAATATCCGCGCCACCCTGGAAGTGGTGGAAAAAAGCCGCAAGGAGCGCGAGCACAGGCTCGATGAGCTGCTCGACGAGTTCGGCATCACCCATCTGCGCAAGAGCGCCGCGATCTCGCTTTCGGGCGGCGAACGCCGGCGGCTTGAGATCGCCCGCGCGCTGGCCAGCCGCCCGCACTACATGCTGCTCGACGAGCCGTTCGCCGGCATCGATCCGATCGCCGTGATCGACATCCAGAATCTCGTGCGCCATCTGAAGAAGCGCGGCATCGGTGTGCTGATCACCGATCACAATGTGCGCGAAACGCTCGGGCTGATCGATCGCGCCTATATCATCCATGCCGGCGAGGTTCTGACCCACGGGCATCCCGACGAGATCGTCGCCAACCCGGATGTGCGGCGCCTTTACCTTGGCGAGGGTTTCAGCCTGTAGCCTTTACGGCGGCGCGGGTGGCCGTTCGAGCCATCGCATCGGCTTCCGCGAAACTTCCTCAGGCTGCCTGACGCTGGGAAGAACAACTTCCGTCGCTTGACAAGCAAGAGCTGGGCCAGTTTGATGACTGCCGGGCTCCTTGTTCGGAAAGGCCTCCAGCATCCTGTTCAATTCGGGCTGCCGCGGCCCGGCCGTTTTGCGTTCCCGAGTCGGAGACGAGTTCGCGTCATGTCGCTTGCGACCAAACTTCTTCTGCGGCAGTCGCAGTCGCTGGTGATGACGCCACAACTGGTGCAGTCGATCCGCCTGCTCCAGTACACCGCGCCGGAGCTTGAGCGCTTCATCGACGAGGAAATCGAGAAGAATCCGCTCCTTTCGCGCGCCGAAGCCGATCAGCCGGACGGACGCGACGAAGCCAACCCGCCGGCTCAAACCGGCGGCGACGAGAACGAGGACTGGTTCGCTCCTGGAAACGCAAACCTCGATGCGGAGGTGATCGCTTCCCGCCTCGACACCTCGCTCGAGAACGTCTTTCCCGACGATCCCGGCCGGACCGAGCGTTCCGGTCCCGATCTTTCCCGTCAGTGGAAGGGGCTGGGTGAAAGCAGAGGTAGCGGCGAGCCGCTCGACATGGATGATCTCGCCGCCGGCGCCCCAAGCCTGCGTGACGTGCTCGCCGAGCAGATCGGCTTCCGCTTCGGCGCCGGTGGGATCAAGCGGGCGATCGCGGAATCGCTTGCCGACGAGATCGACGAGGCGGGCTACTGCCGCGCCGAGCTGGAAGCGCTTGCCGAGCGGCTTGGCGCGTCGATGGGCGAGGTGGAGACGGTGCTGCGCGAGTGCCAGACTTTCGAGCCGGCCGGGATCTTCGCCCGCGATCTGGCGGAATGCCTCGAAATCCAGCTCCGGCGGAAGAACCGCTTCGATCCCGCCATGGCAGCGCTGCTCAAGCGTCTCGATCTTCTCGCCAAACGTGATTTCACCACGCTTCGCCGTCTGTGCGGCGTGGACGAGGCGGACCTCTTGGACATGCTGGCCGAGATTCGGGCGCTCGACCCTCGACCCGGCTGGGCCTTTGCGGGCGGTCACGCTGATCCGGTGGTGGCAGATGTGGAGGTGCGCGCCCAGTCGGACGGCTCGTGGGCGGTGGAACTGAACCCCGAAACGCTGCCGCGCCTGCTTGTCGATCAATCCTATTACGCCACGGTCAGCCGCGCGGCGCTGGAGCCGGACGAGCGCGCCTTCATGTCGTCCTGCCTTCAGAGCGCCAACTGGCTCGCCCGCAGCCTCGACCAGCGCGCGAGGACGATCCTCAAGGTGGCGACCGAGATCGTCCGGCGCCAGGACGGCTTCCTTGCGCACGGGGTGCGGCATTTGAAGCCGCTCAACCTGCGCACCGTCGCGGATGCCATCGGCATGCACGAATCGACGGTCAGCCGGGTGACGACCAACAAATACATGCTCACGCCGCGCGGGGTGTTCGAGCTGCGCTTCTTCTTCTCCGTCGCGATTCCCGCAGCACAAGGATCGGATTCGCATTCCGCGCTTGCGGTGCAGGACCGCATCCGGCAACTTATTGCCGAGGAAAGGCCGGCGGACGTCCTGTCGGACGATGCGATCGTGGTGGCGCTCAAGAAGAACGGCGTCGAGATCGCGCGGCGCACGGTCGCCAAATATCGCGAAGGCCTCAACATCCCGTCTTCCGTCGAGCGCCGCCGCGAAAAGCGCGCGCTAGCCGGTGCCGGGCGGTGAGCCCGGGCGGTAAACAAGGGCGGTCGGCCATTTCTTGACAAGGAATCGCGAACTGCCTAGAAGCCCGCGCCATCAGACGCGCCTTCGGCCAACATCGGCCGACGCCCAACCGAAAGCTTCGTGATGCGGGCCGGAGCGCGATCCGCCCAAGGGTTTTCACCCGTGCAACCGTTCGGCGGCAGCCATCGTTGCCCGAAACACGCTTTCCCTCAACTGGCGAGATGATGACTGCAATGAACCTGCGCATTTCCGGCAAGCACATGGATATCGGCGACGCGTTCCGCACGCGCATCGAGGAGCGTGTCGGCGAGGCGCTGAACAAGTATTTCGACGGTGGATCTTCGGGCCATGTCACGGTTTCCAAGTCTACCGTGTCCAAGACCGGTGCGCGCTTCACGGCCGATTGCACGCTTCACCTCGACACCGGCCTGACCCTCCAGACCACGGGAACAGGCGCCGATCCCGTGCCTGCCTTTGAGGCGGCGGCGGATCGGCTCGAAAAGCGCCTGCGCCGCTACAAGCGCCGTTTGAAGTCCCACAGCTCGGGCGCAGTGGACGCGACCGACATCGCGTATCGCGTGGTCGCCTCGCTCGGCGACGAGGACGAGGATGAGGACCAGACAGAAGTGCCGGAGGATTATGCGCCGGCGATCGTCGCGGAATCGACGCTTGAGCTTCGCACCATGTCTGTTGCCTCTGCGGTGATCGAACTCGACGCCAAGGACAGTCCGGTTCTCGTCTTCCGCAACCCGCAGAGCGGGGGCGTGAACATCGTTTATCGCCGGGCCGACGGCAATATCGGCTGGATTGACCCGTCCGCTCCCGGCGTGGCAGCGGGCAACTGATCCATCGCGGCCGTGCGGCCGCTCTGCCTTGAGAGCTTCTGGTTGAATCTTGACGCCGGCAACTGATCCGAGAACTCTATGGGAACCGTGTGTTTCCCGCTGCGGCGGGGAACAGCGCCCCGGTTCTTTCGCTTCGGAAACGCGGCCCGCGCAAAGGACGTCCCATGGATCTGAGTGATCTGATCGAGGTGCCCGCGATTCTGCCGGCGCTGAAGGCGAATTCCAAGAAGCACCTGCTTCAGCTGATGGCAGAGCGCGCAGCGGCGTCCGCCGGCCTGTCCGAGCGAGAAGTGTTCGAAACGGTGCTTCAGCGCGAGAAGCTGGGCTCGACGGGCGTGGGCAACGGCATCGCCATCCCCCATGGCAAGCTTTCCGGCATCAAGCGCATCCAGGGGGTGTTCGCGCGCCTGCAGACGCCGGTCGATTTCGAGGCGTTGGACGATCAGCCGGTGGATCTCGTCTTCATGCTGCTCGCGCCGGAAGGGGCGGGCGCGGATCACCTCAAGGCGCTGTCTCGCATCGCCCGCGTGCTGCGCGATCCTCAGACCACGGCCAAAATCCGCGGCACCAGCGATGCCGCTGCCATCCACGCACTGCTGGTGGACGCGCCAGCATCAAACGCCGCCTGACGGGCGGCTGACGCGTCAGCTCCCGGCTTTCCGCACGTCCTTCGCCATCGCCTTCAACCGGTAAAGCGCGTCGAGGGCCTCACGCGGGCTCATCTCGTCGCATTCGAGCGCAACAATCGCCTCCGCCAGTTCGTTCTTTTCCGGAGCGGAAGCGGGAGCGGCCGGCTTTGCCATGGCCTGGAACAGCGGCAGGTCGTTCACGAGCCGCGCCTTGGCGCCAGACGCTTCGCCTGCCTCGAGCTTGGCCAGCACCTCGCGTGCCCGGCGCACCACGCTCGGGGGCAGCCCGGCGAGCCGCGCGACCTGCACGCCATAGGACCGGTCCGCGGCTCCCTTCGCCACCTCGTGCAAAAACACCACCTCGCCCTCCCACTCCTTCACCCGCATGGTGGCGTTGGAAAGGCGGTCGAGCTTTGCGGCAAGCGCCGTCAGCTCATGGAAATGCGTGGCGAAGATCGCGCGGCAGCGGTTCTTCTCGTGCAGGTGCTCGACCGTGCCCCAGGCGATGGACAGCCCGTCAAAGGTCGCCGTGCCGCGCCCGATCTCGTCGAGGATCACGAGCGCGCGGGGGCCCGCACCGTGGAGGATGGCGGCCGTCTCCACCATCTCCACCATGAAGGTGGAGCGCCCGCGCGCCAGATCGTCGGATGCGCCGACGCGGGAAAACAGACGGTCGACCACGCCGATATGCGCGCTCGTCGCGGGCACGTGGCTGCCTGCCTGGGCGAGGATCGCGATCAGCGCGTTCTGACGCAGGAAGGTGGACTTGCCGCCCATGTTCGGCCCGGTCAAAAGCCAGATCGCGCCATGTTTCGTGTTTTCGGGCGGAGACAGGTCGCAGTTGTTCGCCACGAAGCCCGTGCCGCTGCCCGCGCGCTTGAGCGCGCTCTCGACCACCGGATGTCGCCCGCCCTCCACGTGGAAGGCGAGGCTGTCGTCCACGCGCGGTCGGCACCAGTCCTCCTGCTCCGCGAGGTTCGCGAGCGCTGCCGAAACATCCAGCACGGCAAGAGCGCGCGCCGCAGCAAGCAGGCTTTCGGCATTCTCCACCGCCTCTTTCGCCAGCCGGTCGAAGATCGCGAGTTCGAGAGCCAGCGCGCGTTCCCCCGCCTCGCCGATCCGCCCTTCCAGTTCGGCGAGTTCAGTGGTGGTGAAGCGCATCGCGTTCACCATGGTCTGGCGGTGGATGAATTTCGCTCGCGCCTCGTCGCTGCCCGTCAGCGCCGTGGCGTTGCTGGCAGTCACCTCCACGAAGAAGCCTAGAACATTGTTGTGCCGGATTTTCAGACCGCGCACGCCGGTTTCCTGAACGAGCCGCCGCTCGAGTTCGGCGATCACGCGGCGTGACTGGTCGCGAAGCGCGCGCGCCTCGTCGAGTTCGGTCGAGAAATTTTCGCGGACGAAGCCGCCATTGCTTTTGAGAAGCGGCAGCTCGTTGCCGAGCGCAGCGTGGAGAAAGGCGTGGAACGCGCGCGGCAGGCTGGCGAGCCCTTCTCGTGCCGCCTCCAGCTCCTCAGGTAATTCCTGGCCGGCCAACAGTTCGAGCGCCTGCTCCGCCGCGTCGAGCTCCGCGCGCAGCGCGCCGAGATCACGCGGCGACCCCCGGTTGAGCGAAATGCGCGACAAGGCGCGCGGAAGGTCTGGCGAGCCTTTCAGCACGCCGCGCAGCGCGGCGGCGAGCCGTGCATCCTCCCGCAAAGCCGAAACCGCGTCGAGCCGCGCATTGATGCGAACCGGGTCCGTCAAGGGGGCTGTCAGCCGCTCGCACAGCAGCCGCGAGCCCGCGCCCGTGACGCAACGGTCCACCGCGCCAAACAGCGAGCCCTCCCGCGTGCCGCCGGTGGTGCGCAGAAGCTCGAGGCTCGAACGGGTTGCGGCATCGATGAACAGCGTCGTGCCCGCTTCGTCGCGCACCAGCACTTCGAGCGCGGGCCGCTCGTTGACCTGCGTCTTTTCCACATAGGCGATGATGCCGGCCACGGCCGAGAGCTCGGCCCGGTTGAACTGGCCGAAGCTGTCCGTTGTCGCGACGCGAAAGAAGCGCGCGATGCGGTCGGGTGCCGTGGCCGAATCGAACAGGCTCGGCGGCAGCGGGTGGACGGTGCGCCCGAGCATGTCGAGCGTGGGGCGCAAGGCCGGGTCACCCGACACCGTGTCCGACAGGATCACCTCGCGCGGGGCGATCCGCATGACGTCGGAAAGCAGCCGGTCCGGCTCGCTCGCGCCCACCCGGAAGGAGCCGGTGGAAATGTCGATCCAGGCAAGTCCCAGCCCTGCCTCGCCCTTCACGCGGCCCACGCTCAAAAGGAAGTTCGGCTCGCCCGGCTGGAGCAGCCTGTCCTCGGTCAGTGTGCCGGGCGTGACGAGCCGCACCACATCGCGCCGCACCACGGATTTCGAGCCGCGCTTCCGGGCTTCCGCCGGATCCTCGATCTGCTCGCAGACCGCGACCCGATGGCCGAGCGCGATCAGCCGCGCGAGATACTCGTCCGAGGCATGGATCGGCACGCCGCACATGGGGATTTCGGACCCCAGATGCTTGCCGCGCTTGGTCAGCGCAATGTTGAGCGCCGCCGCCGCCACTTCCGCATCCGCGAAGAACAGCTCGTAGAAATCCCCCATGCGGTAGAACAGCAGGCAGTCGGGATGCGCGGCCTTGATCGCGAGGAATTGTTCCATCATCGGCGTGACCGCCAAAGGCGCATCCGTGTCATTCGGCGGGGCGGGCCGGATGTTCATTGGTGTATCTCGCGCATCGGTCATGGCGGCGGGGCCGGTGAATGTGTAGCGTGAATCCCGAGGGCTTCGCAAAGAAGCGGGGATCATAAAGGGTGGATAGTTCGGGAATGGCGAGCAGGAAAACGCAAGGGGGCGACACGGGGCCCCAGGTCAGCGCGCAGGAAGCGCTCGATTTTCACTCGCAGGGCAGGCCGGGCAAGCTGGAGATCAGCCCCACCAAGCCCATGGCCACCCAGCGCGACCTGAGCCTGGCCTACTCGCCGGGCGTCGCCGTTCCGGTGCGCGCCATCCATGAGAATCCCGATACGGCCTTCGACTACACCACGCGCGGGAACCTGGTCGCCGTGATCTCCAACGGCACGGCGATCCTGGGCCTGGGCAATCTCGGCGCGCTCGCGTCCAAGCCCGTGATGGAAGGCAAGGCGGTGCTCTTCAAGCGCTTCGCCGATGTGGATTCAATCGACCTCGAAGTGGACACGAGCGACATCGACGCCTTCGTCAACTGCGTGCGCTATCTCGGGCCCTCCTTCGGCGGCATCAATCTCGAAGACATCAAGGCGCCCGACTGCTTCATCATCGAGGACCGCCTGCGCGAGCTGATGGACATCCCCGTCTTCCACGACGACCAGCACGGCACCGCCATCATCGCCACCGCTGGCCTCATCAACGCGCTGCACCTCACCGGCCGCGACATGAAGACCGCGCGGCTCGTCTGCAACGGCGCGGGTGCTGCCGGCATCGCCTGCATAGAGCTCGTGAAATCACTCGGTTTCACGCCCGACAACGTCATCCTCTGCGACACCAAGGGCGTCGTCTACCAGGGTCGCGAGGAGGGCATGAACCAGTGGAAGTCGGCCCATGCCGTCAAGACAGACCGGCGCACGCTGGCCGAGGCGCTCGACGGCGCCGATGTCTTCTTAGGCCTTTCCGCCAAGGGCGCGCTGACGCCTGCCATGGTGCAAAGCATGGCGAAGAAGCCGATCATCTTCGCCATGGCCAATCCCGATCCCGAGATCACGCCGGAGGAGGTGGCCGAGATCCGCACGGACGCGATCGTGGCCACCGGCCGCTCCGACTATCCCAACCAGGTCAACAACGTCCTGGGCTTTCCCTATATCTTCCGCGGCGCGCTCGACGTGCGCGCCACCACCATCAACGACGCGATGAAGGTGGCGGCCGCGCAAGCGCTGGCTGACCTCGCGCGGCAGGACGTGCCGGACGACGTGGCGGCGGCCTATGGCGGCGTGCGCCCGAAATTCGGACCGAACTACATCATTCCAGTGCCCTTCGATCCGCGCCTGATCTCCGCGATCCCGCTGGCGGTGGCAAAGGCGGCGATGGATACCGGCGTTGCCCGCCGCGCGATCCCCAATCTCGACGCCTATGCCCGCGAGCTTTCCGCCCGGCGCGATCCGATCGCCTCCACGCTGTCGCGCATCCATGACCGGGTGCGAAAAGCGCCCAAGCGGGTGGTGTTCGCGGAAGGCGAGGAAGAGCAGGTGATGCGCGCGGCCGTGTCCTACGCCAATCAGGGCCTCGGCACCGCGATCCTGGTCGGCCGCGAGGACCGCATCCGCGACAATGCCGTTCATGCCGGCGTCGAGCTCAACCGCACCGGGCTCGAGATCATCAATGCCCGGCTCTCGCGCCGCAATGCGATCTATGCCGACCACCTTTACGAGCGTCTGCAGCGCAAGGGCTACCTGTTCCGTGACTGCCAGCGCATGGTCAACAACGACCGCAACATCTTTGCCGCCTGCATGCTGGCGATGGGCGACGCGGATGCGATGGTGACGGGCGTCACGCGCAACTATTCTACCGTGCTCGACGACATCCGCCGCGTGATCGACGCGCGCCCCGGCCATCGCGTGATCGGCGCCTCGATCGTGCTTGCGCGCGGGCGCAACCTGATCGTGGCCGACACCGCCGTGCACGACATGCCGAATGCGGAGGAACTGGCCGACATCGCGGAGGAGGCAGCAGCCTTCGCCCGCCGCATGGGCTACGACCCGCGCGTCGCCATGCTTGCTTATTCCACCTTCGGCCACCCGCCGGGCGAGCGCTCCGAACGGGTTCAGGAAGCGGTGAAAATCCTCGACAAGCGCCGCGTCGATTTCGAATATGATGGCGAGATGGGCGCGGATGTCGCCCTCAACCACCGCCTGATGGAGCAGCAATACCCCTTCTGCCGCCTGTCGGGCCCCGCCAATGTGCTGGTCATGCCCGCCTTCCACTCTGCGAGCATCTCCACAAAGATGCTCCAGGAACTCGGCGGCGCCACCGTCATCGGCCCGCTTCTGGTCGGCCTGAACAAGCCGGTGCAGATCGTCGGCCTGAATGCTAAGGATTCGGACATCGTCAACATGGCGGCCATCGCGGCGTTCGCGGCGGGGGCGTGAGGGATCGGACATTTACGGTGGATGCCCTCAGGCCCTGTATGAGCGTTATGCGGAACGCCACCTAATCCTCCACCTTGCAGAACTCGGCTCCCGCTATTCCAGCCGTCTGTGCCTTCAGGTCAAAGACGATCCCAAAAATTGGCTTGCGCACGATCCATGAAGGCAAGCGCCTTGCCTGCAATGCCAGCTTGTGAGGGAAGGCCCACCTAACCGATTGTTTCATCGACATATTAAAGGTACTCGCAATGTATTTTAGAGTGCTTTAGAGTCTCCATATGTCTCAGCAGCTTAGCCTTGACTTGGCCCAGCCGGAGCGTCTCGTCCAGCTTTGGACGCCTGACGAGATATATGACCGTCTTACCTCTTCAAACATTAGCGAATTTCGAGAGGATCGGCGGGTAGAGCGAAAGGGAGCATCGGTCCAAGCACGTGCTATCGGTGACTACTTGTCAATGTGGTCAAATACTCAACCCCATGGAGGGTTGATTATCATCGGTATGGAGAACGACGGGAAGATTAGTGGATGTCGGAATATGGAGACGTCTCACAAAAATGATCTGGAGAATATGACGACATGGTGCCCAGATGCACGCTGGGCTTCCAAGGAAGTTCCAGTTAGAAACTTCAGAGGTGAGGAAGATTACCTTCTTGTATTTCGTGTTTCCTACAGACCCGATAAGGTTGTGGAGAATAGTGGAGGAGAGGCATTTATTAGAGAAGGCGACAAAAAGATACGGGTGTCAGAAATCTTAAAGAGAGAGCTTCGTATCTCAAAAGGAGAGATACATTACGAACTTGAGCCGGTGAGCATAAGATATCCAGATGACTTCGACGCATCAGAAATAAGGAAATTTTGCAGAAACTTTTTTACGAATAAGAGGTATCAAAGCGAGAAGTCAAATGTTGATCTTCTCGTTCTCGCCAAACTCGGAAAGGCAGAA
Source organism: uncultured Mesorhizobium sp. (assembly GCA_963522145.1). Classification (GTDB taxonomy): domain Bacteria; phylum Pseudomonadota; class Alphaproteobacteria; order Rhizobiales; family Rhizobiaceae; genus Mesorhizobium_B. The sequence goes on from CAUQXI010000002.1 coordinate 12,350, forward strand.
GGCGACAGGTTTATTCCTAACCTCGCTTGCGCTCTGCTTTTTGCAAAGGACCCACGGGACGTAATTCCTGGCGCGCGGATTAGAGTAATAAGATATGAAGGAACAGAGGAGAGATTCGGCAGCGAGCTTAATTCCGTCTACAGCACGTTTATTGATGGAAATATCGCGAAGCTCCTGTTTGAGTCTAAACCGATAATCAGCTCGCAACTACGTTCTTTCCAGAGGTTGTCTGCAGGAGGTCGTATTCACGTGCGGCCAGAATATCCTGAAGAAGCGTGGTTTGAGGCAGTTGTTAATGCGGTTGCGCACAGATCCTACAATCTTAAAAACCAAAATATCTTTGTGAAGATATTTGATGACAAATTTGTTGTTGAGAGTCCGGGCGGCTTTGTGCCTCCAACTACAGCCCAGACCGTTTATGACGCTCATAACCCGCGTAATCCATATTTAATGGAAGCCATGATGCATCTAGAGCTAACATTTTGCGGTTTCGAGGGAACTCGCAGAATGAGGCAAGCCATGAAGGTTGCAGAGTTGCCTGAGCCTCGATTTCGTCAAATTGAGGTTAACTCTCATCAGGTTCATGTAACTCTAGCAAATGATATTGCAACTCGTCAGAACTTAAATCCAAGAGATATATCAAATTATATTGATGAGAACGACTTTTCAAAGCTTACTTCAGATGAGAAGGCGCTTTTATCGTTTCTGTACACCACTCATGAAATGAACATAACTAGCGCGGCATTGTTGATAGGAAAATCATGGCCTACAGCGAGTAAGGTTATGCAATCTCTCGTTGATAGTGGTGTGGTCGAGATCACCACCAAGCGAGGTAGAAAGCATGACTCCACAAAATCGTATCGCCTTAGGCGGCGCGTCGCTGAAGAGCCAAGTTAACAATCCTGCCTAACGTGCAAGAGCGCGACTAAGAATTACCCCACCTGCCGCTGTTCCGCCCCACGCAACATCCTGTCCATCTCGTCTTCGGCCACCGGCTTTGACATCAGGAAACCCTGAATGTCGTCGCAGCCGATCTGCTTCAGGTATTCGCCCTGCTCTAGGGTTTCCACGCCTTCCGCCGTGGTCTTCAGCCCGGTTGCCTTGGCGAGCGCGACGATGGCTTGCACGATGGCCTCGTCGCTGCCGGACTGGCCGAAGCCCTGAACGAAGCTGCGGTCGATCTTGATGCGGTCGACGTCGAGCTTCTGCAGGCGGCTCATGGAGGAGAAGCCGGTGCCGAAATCGTCGAGCGCGATGCGCACGCCGAGTTCGCGCAGCGCCTTGATGTTGGTTTCGCAGGCGCCGGCCTCGTCGGTCAGCGTGCTTTCCGTCACCTCGATCTCGAGCTGGCGCGGGTTCATCCCGCAGGACAGGAGAACATTCGCGACCTTGACGGCATAGAGCGGGTTGCGCAGCTCGATCGCGGACGCGTTGACGGCGATCTTGTCGATCGGCCATGCGGCCGCCGTTTGGCACGCCTTGCGCAGCACGAATTCGCCGAGCTTCTCGATCAGGCCTGCATCCTCCGCCACGGGGATGAAGACCGCTGGCGCGATCCAGCCGCGTTCGGGATGGCGCCAGCGCGCCAGCGCCTCGACGCCCGTGACTTGCCGGTCCTGCGCGGAATAAAGCGGCTGGTAGAAGACCTCGATCCCGTTTCCGTCCTTCAGCGCCCGGCGCAGGTCGTCCTCGATCGCGCGCCGTTCCTGGATGATCGCGTCCATGTCCTTGCCGAAGATGGCAAAGCGGCCGCGTCCGGCACTTTTCGCGTGGTAGAGCGCGATGTCCGCCTTGCGCGTCAGCTCCGTGCGCTCGGTGCCGTCTTCCGGCGACATCGCCACGCCGATGGAGACGCCCACGCTGATATGGTTGCCGTCGATGTCGAAGGGCTGGCTCACGGCCTGGATGATGCGGTTGCAGAGCGCCTCCACAACCGTCACCTCCTGCGTGCCGGCCACGATCACGGTGAACTCGTCGCCGCCGATGCGCGCGATCAGATCATCTGCGCGGATCACCTTGAGCAGGCGGCTCGCAAATTGCCGGATCAACTCGTCGCCCGTGGGATGTCCGAGCGTGTCGTTGACCTGCTTGAAGCGATCGAGGTCGAGATAAAGGACAGCGGCGACGTTACGGCGCCGGTCGGAAGCGGCAAGCGCCTCGTCGAGCCGGTTGTTGAACATGGCGCGGTTGGGCAGGCCGGTCAGCGGGTCATGCGAGGCGAGATGCTGCACCCTTGCCTCGCTGGCCTGCAAGGTGATCGAGCGCTTCCACAAGCGGTTGATCAGGAAGGTGAGAGCAACGGCCACGACGATCAGCATGATCGTCAGCACCGGCGCCATGAAGGCCATGACCGCCGTTCCCGGACGGGACGGCTGCCAGATGAAGTAGCCGACTGGCAATCCCGCCCGCGAATGCAGCGCGAGGCTCGTTTCGCCGGAAGACGGCTCTCCCGTCCAGGAAAAGCGCATCCCGTTAAAGAGGTAGTCGCGCTTAAGATCGGACAGGAAACTGCCGTCGAGATAGCGGACGGCGACATGCAGATATTCGCTTCCAGGCGCCTGCTTGACCTCGCCGGTATCCGACACGAGAGGCTTGATGCTGATAACGCCCGGATGTCCGTCGATCACAGCGACATCGGTAACGCCGGGGCTCCGAACGCGATCGTTGATTTCGCTTGTGTCGGAGTTTCTCAGTTTCCCGCGCAACTCGGCAATAAGAGGCGCCACGCTGCGCGCGACCTGCTCATAGGCGGAAGCCTTCGCCGTCGCTCCGTCCGTGAAGGCGTAGATCGGGCGATCGGCGCCATCCAGCAGATAGGCACTGTCATGGCCGAAATAAGTGTGCATCCAGCTGCCGAGATTGGAGTCGATCCACTGAGCTGCATCGGGACGCTGCACCTGTCGCACGGCATCATCCCACACGGTAGCGCTTTCCTGGTCATGCGCGACGGCGCTTTGCACCTGCGAAAGCACAAGATCGGCAAGGCTTTCCTGACGCGCGATGGAGATCCCGTCAGCCTTGAGGCATGACCAGACCAGGACAACGGCGACGAGAAGGGCGGCAGCAAGGGCCGATAGGATGATCGGCAGAGCGGTCCGGGCCATGAAAAGCCGGAAGCCGGGCTCTCTGAGAAGTGGAAGCATAGACGCACACCCGCACGATCGCACGGAGTATCGTGTGCAAGAGAAGTTAAGACTATGTGGCACTCGCGGCCGCGGTAGCGATCATGTGATCGGCGCAGTTCAACCCTCTGCCGGGATCATTACACCGGCGGCGTGTTGTTCTCGCGCAGAACCTCGCCGGCGAGGTAAAGCGAGCCGCCGATCAGGATGCGCGGGGGCAGATCGTCGGCGGAAGCGGTTTCGCGCAGGAGGTCAAGCGCGTTGGCGACTGAAGCGATCGGCTCGGCGGAAAGGCCCGCCTCGCGGGCGCGGGCGGCAAGCTCGTCCGGCGGCACGCCCGCTTCGCTCGCGCCCACCGGCACGGTGAAAAGGTGGCGCACGAGACCGGCAAAGGCGCGGAAATAGTTGGTCTGGTCCTTTGTCGAGATCATGCCGGCGATCATGAAGAGAGGGCGCGGGTTGCGCTCTTCCAGTTCGGCGAGGTTTTCCGTCACCACCGCGCCCGCGCCGGGATTGTGCCCACCATCGAGCCAGATTTCGGCACCCGCCGGCGCGCGTGACACGAGATCGCCGGCTGTCAGCCGCTGCATGCGCCCCGGCCACTCGACCTGCGTCATCGCATCTGCAATTGCGCGATCGGATGGAGAAAAGCCCGCTGCCCGCACGGCTGCGATGGCGGCTGCCGCATTGGCGAACTGGTGGCGGCCGACGAGCTTCGGCGCGGGCAGGTCGAGGAGGCCGGTCTCATCCTGGTAAACCATGCGGCCGTTCTCGCCGAATCCGAAAAAGTCCTGCGAATAAACAAGCGCCGGCGCGTCCAGCCGGTCGGCCACATCCAGCATCACGTCGAGCGCCGTGGTGCTTTCCTGGCTTCCGATCACCACCGGCACATGCGGCTTGATGATGCCGGCCTTTTCGGCCGCGATCAGTTCCACCCGGTCGCCCAGATAGGCCTCATGGTCGAGCGACACGGGCATGATGACCGACACTGCCGGGCGCTCGATCACATTTGTCGCGTCGAAGCGGCCGCCAAGGCCGACCTCGATGATCGCCGCATCCGCCGGGTGCTCGGAGAACAGCACGAAAGTGACCGCAGTCAGGATCTCGAAGACGGTGATCGGCTGGTCCGCATTCGCCGCTGCGACGCGTTCTACGGCATCCGCCAGCACATCGTCAGCGACGAGCCTGCCGCCGCCGGGCGCGCCGATACGGTAGCGCTCATGCCAGCGCACGAGATGGGGCGAGGTATGGACATGGACGGAAAGCCCGGCCGCTTCCAGCAGCGCGCGAGAGAAGGCGGCAGCCGAGCCCTTTCCATTGGTGCCGGCGATATGGATCACCGGCGGCAGCCGTTTCTGCGGATCGCCGAGCCTGGCGAGCAGCCGCCGGATGCGCTCAAGCGAAAGGTCGAACCCTTTCGGATGAAGCGTCAGAAGGCGGTCGATCGCGCGCTCGGCGGCGGAGGCGAGGGGCGTGGAAGGGAAGGAGGGAGATGCGGGCGTCACGCGCCCAGGCTCATCCCCGCAGGCGCACCTGCGACCGGCACGGCCTCGACAACCTCTCTCGCGGCAGGCGCGGGCTGCTTGAGGAGCAGCCGCAGGAGGCGCGCGATCGTGGCCCGCATCTCGAGCCGCGACACCACCATGTCCACCATGCCATGCGCCATGAGATATTCGGCGCGCTGGAAGCCTTCGGGCAGCTTCTCGCGGATAGTCTGCTCGATCACGCGCGGGCCGGCAAAGCCGATCAGCGCGCCGGGTTCGGCGATATGGATGTCGCCGAGCATGGCGTAGGAGGCGGTGACACCGCCCGTGGTCGGGTTGGTAAGGACAACGAGGTAGGGTAGGCCCGCTTCCTTGAGCCGGTCCACGGCCACCGTGGTGCGCGGAAGCTGCATCAGCGACAGGATACCTTCCTGCATCCGCGCTCCACCCGAGGCGGCGAACAGCACGAGGGGCAGCCGCCGCTGGCGGGCCGTCTCGAAGCCGCGAATGATGCTTTCGCCAGCCGCCATGCCGAGCGAGCCGCCCATGAAGGCGAAATCCTGCACGGTCGCGACAAGGCTGACGCCTTCAACCGTGCCGACCCCGTTTAGCACCGCGTCTTCCATGCCCGTCTTGGCGCGGCTGTCCTTCAAACGGTCGACATAGCGCTTCTCGTCGCGGAAGCGGAGCGGATCAGCCGGTACGCGCGGAAGGTCGAGCGTCTCGTAGCGGCCCTCGTCGAAGAAGAAGCGCAGCCGCTCCTTGGCCGATATCTTCATGTGATGGCCCGAGGAGGGCACCACATACTGGTTTTCCTCCAGCTCCTTGTGGAACACCATCTCGCCGGACTCCGGATCCTTGATCCAGAGGTTTTCCGGCATGTCGCGCCGGCCGAGCATCGAGTTGATCTTGGGCCGAACGTAGTTGGTGATCCAGTTCATGGGCGCGCTCGTGAAGCCAGCTGTCGCCGGGAGTTAAGCCGACACTGCGGCGGGCGCAAGGCGGGCGGCGCGCACGCCGCGTGCAAGCGCGCTGACCAGCGCCGACGCGGCTTCGGCGGGGTCGCCTCCTCCACTGGCGCTCGCATCCGCGATGGCGCTTACGATCGCCGTACCCACCACGACGCCGTCGGCGGACGCGCCGATGGCGGCGGCCTGGGCTTCCGTCTTGACGCCGAAGCCGACGCAAACGGGCAGCGCGGTATGCGCCTTGATCCGGCCGACCGCCTCGCTGACGCGGCCGGTGTCGGCAAGGGCCGAGCCGGTGATGCCGGTCATCGACACGTAATACACGAAGCCCGACGTGTTCTTCAGCACTGTCGACAGGCGCCGGTCGTCGGTGGTGGGCGTGGCGAGGCGGATGAAGTTTACGCCGTGCCGGATGGCGGGCAGGCAGAGCTCCGCGTCCATCTCGGGCGGCAGGTCCACCACGATCAGCCCGTCGATGCCGGCTGCCACCGCATCCTCGAGGAAGCGCTCGACGCCGTAAACGAAGATTGGATTGTAGTAGCCCATCATGACGATCGGCGTGTCGTTGTCCTCGGTGCGGAAGTCCCGCGCCATCTGCAGCGTCTTCCGCAGCGTCTGCCCGGCTTTCAGCGCGCGCAGGCCCGCCGCCTGGATGGCCGGCCCGTCCGCCATGGGATCGGAAAACGGCATGCCGAGCTCGATCACGTCCGCGCCGGCCTGCGGCAATGCTTTCATGATGCGCAGCGAGGCGTCGTAGTCCGGGTCACCCGCCATGAAGTAGGTGACAAGCGCGGGGCGGTTCTCCTCGCGCAGAGCGTCGAAGCGGCGGTCGATGCGCGTTTCCGCCATGCTCACAGCTCCACGCCCAGATGCCGGGCGGCGGTGAACACGTCCTTGTCGCCGCGGCCGCAGAGATTCATGACGATGATCTGGTCGCGTCCCATCTCGGGCGCGCGCTTGATCACCTCGGCCAGCGCATGGGCCGGCTCAAGCGCGGGAATGATGCCTTCCGTGCGGGTGAGCAACTGAAAGGCGTCCAGCGCCTCGCGGTCGAGGATCGGCACATATTCGACGCGCGCGCTGTCCTTGAGCCACGAATGCTCAGGCCCGATGCCCGGATAGTCGAGGCCCGCCGAAATGGAGTGGCCTTCCATGATCTGGCCGTCGCTGTTCTGGAGCAGATAGGTCCGGTTGCCGTGCAGCACGCCCGGCGAGCCGGCGGTAAGCGAGGCGCAATGCTCCTCCCCGTCGAGACCCCTGCCGCCCGCCTCGACGCCGACGATCCTCACCTCGCGGTCGTCCAGGAACGGGTGGAACAGGCCGATCGCGTTGGAACCGCCGCCAACCGCCGCCACCAGCATGTCGGGCAGCCGGCCTTCCGCCGCCATGATCTGCTCGCGCGCCTCACGCCCGATGACCGACTGCAACTCGCGCACGATCTCGGGATAGGGATGCGGGCCGGCAGCCGTGCCGATCATGTAATAGGTGTCGTCCACATTGGTCACCCAGTCGCGCAGCGCCTCGTTCATGGCGTCCTTGAGCGTGCCGTGACCGGCGGTGACGGGCCGCACCTCGGCACCGAGCAGCCGCATGCGGAACACGTTAGGCGCCTGACGCTCCACGTCCGTCGCGCCCATATAAACCACGCAGGGCAGGCCGAAGCGGGCCGCGACGGTGGCCGACGCCACGCCATGCTGGCCCGCGCCGGTTTCGGCGATGATGCGGGTCTTGTTCATGCGCTTGGCGAGCAGGATCTGGCCCAGGCAGTTATTGATCTTGTGCGAGCCCGTATGGTTGAGCTCGTCGCGCTTGAAATAGATCTTCGCGCCGCCGCTCTTTCCTTTCGCGGTCGCCTGCTCGCGCAGATGCTCCGTCAGGCGCTCGGCATAATAAAGCGGGCTCGGGCGGCCGGTATAATGGGTGTTGAGGTGAGCGATCTCCGCCTTGAAGGCGGGGTCGTCCTTTGCCGCCTTCCACTGGCTCTCAAGCTCGAGGATGAGCGGCATCAGCGTTTCGGCGACGAAGCGGCCGCCGAAAGTGCCGAACATGCCGGCCTCGTCCGGGCCGGTGCGGAAGGAGTTGGGCTGCGCCTGGCTGTTCATGGCTGGTCGACTCGCTGAGGTGATCAGGCGGCAACGGCCGCGCGAGGCACGGAAGACTGCCGCGCCGTGTGGAGAAAGGCCTGGATCAGGCCGACATCCTTGGTGCCCGGCGCGGTTTCCACGCCGGACGAAGCATCGACCGCCCGCGCGCCCGACAAACGGATCGCCTCCGCCACATTGCCCGAATGAAGCCCGCCCGACAGAAAGAATGGCGTGTCGGCGGGCAGGTCCTTGAGCAGGGTCCAGTCGAAGGAAACGCCATTGCCGCCCGGCAGCAGCGCGTCTTGCGGCGGCTTGGCGTCGAACAGGAAACTGTCGGCGATCCCCCGATAAGCGTCGAGCCCGGCGAGATCGGCGGCCTCGCGCACCGAAACGGCTTTCATCACCGGCAGGCCCCAACGCGCCTTGATCGCGGCCACGCGCTCGGGCGTTTCGCTCCCATGCAGCTGGAGAAGATCGGGCGACATCGCGTGCACGATCTCATCGAGAAGAGCGTCGTCCGCATCGACCGTCACGGCCACTGCCTGGGCGTGGCCCGCCATCGCGGCGCGCAGCGTGCCGGCATCGCCCGGTGCGATGTTGCGCGGGCTTCGAGGAAAGAAGATGAAGCCGACATGGCTCGCGCCGCCATCGAGGGCGGCGTTGAGGGCGGGAAGCGTCTTCAGCCCGCAAATCTTGATGTCGAGCGCCATGGGTGGGGAGTGGCACGGAAAACCGGCGAAGTCGAGGGCGGGCGCCCACGTCGCGCGTCAGCCAAAGCCGACGGCCTGAAGTGCTGCGCCGTTCTTCTTGAGCCATGCCTTGCACCGTTCGGTGTCGGGACAAAGCGTTTCGCACAGCGCCCAGAAGCGCGGGCCGTGGTTCATCTCGCGCAGATGCGCCATCTCATGGGCGACGAGATAGTCGATGACGGGCGGTGGAGCCATCATGATCCGCCAGGAGAATGACAGCGCGCCCGCCGCCGAGCACGACCCCCAGCGGCTGGTCGTGTCGCGGAAGCGGACCGCACTCGGGCTGCGGCCGACAACAGGAAGGTGCTTGTCCACCAGCACGCCGATCTCCTTCTTGGCCTCCCGCTTGAGGAAGTCGGCGACACGCCGTGGCAGGAACTCGGCCCCACCGCCGACATGAAGGGCAGGGCCGTCGCCACCCTCGACTACCCTCGTGCCGCCGCGTCCGCCCTGATGGACGATGAGGTGTGGAACTCCGCGGATCGGCACCTTCACGCCGGCGCGCACGATTGGCTGTTCGGGCAGCTTCGCGATGCGCTGCTCCAGCCATTCCCTTTGCCGAAGAAGGAAGCGGTCCACCTCGCGCGCGGCAAGCCGGGGCGGGATCGTGACGCGCAGGCCCTGCCCGCCGGGCTCGATGCGCAGCGTCAGGCGCTTGGCGCGCGGATTGCGCGTGATACGCAGGGTCAGCGTGCGGCCCGCCACCACATGTTTCCGCTCTTCCCGAACGAGCGGGCGCGGCGGCTTAGGCCTCGCGCGAACAGCGCGCTTGAGCAGGGCGGGAAGCATCGGGAGACGTTAGCCGATTCGACCGGAAGACCCACACGCAAAGATGATGACTGGCCGAGGAAAGGATAAAAAAAAAGGCGCCGGGATCGCTCCCGACGCCTTCCGGATCTTGGTGTACCTGCTCAGTTGTCGAGCAGTGTGTCGCCATTGTTCGGCTTCGACTCGTTGGCCTTCACGTCCACGTCCGGCTTGGCGGAGCGGCGGTTGCTCATGAAGCGGTCGAACTCTTCCTGGTCCTTGGCGCGGCGAAGCTCGCTGGCATAGGCGTCGAAGTCGCTGCGCAGCTCGTCGAGCTTGCGGCGCTCGGCGGCCAGCCGCTCCAGCTCGCCCTCGCGCCAGTCGTCAAAGGCGACATTGCCGGTGCGGGCGAAGCCGCGGGCATGCCGGCGCGCGCCGCAGCCGGCCCAGACGCCATTCGCGGCATTCTTCCAGTCGCGGCGGGCGCCGGTGAAGCGGTCGCCCCAGATGATATAGGCGATCATGGCCAGGCCAAGCGGCCAGAACACCAGAAAGCCGATAACGGTGAGCGCGATCGTGGCAGGCGTCCATGCCGGCCGGATCAGTGCGGTGCTAGTCATAATGTCAAATTCCTTCATCTTCCCGCGGCCGGATCATGCCGCTTGGATTCGAGATGGGAAAAGGAAAACGGCGATTCAAGAACATGCCCATCAAAACCGAACAAAGGTCGATAGGCTATGATCTCCTGAGCTTTCCGAGCCCGATCACAGCCAGTCCGGCGGCCAAACCCCAGAATGGCGAGCCGACCCCTGCAACGGAAAGGCCGGAGGCGGTGACCGCCAGCGCAGACACCGCGGCGATGCGCTCGCCCTCGTCCTTCAGCGCGATGGTGAGCGCATTGGCGAGCGGTGCAAGCAGCGCGAGGCCTGCCACGAGCACGATCAGGCTCGGCGGCAGGCTTGCAAAGACGGCGATGAGCGAGGCGCCGAACAGGGCGAAGAGCGCATAGAAGCAGGCATAGAACGGGCCGGTCTTCCAGCGCTCGGCCGGGTCGGGATGCGCGTCCGGCCCCGTGCAGATGGCGGCCGAGATCGCGGCAAGATTGGTGGTGAGCGCACCAAAGGGTGCGGTGAGAAGGGAGATGAAACCGGTTGCGCCGATCAGCCGGCCGGGCTCCGGATGGTAGCCCGCCGCCCGCAGCACGGCGAGGCCCGACAGGTTCTGCGAGGCCATGGTGACGAGGTAAAGCGGCAGCGCCAGGCCGATCGCCGCCGAAAGGGTGAAGTCGGGACGCACCAGGGCAACGGCGGACAGGCCGAGCGTCGGCATCGTTTCGACGCGACCAAGCGCAAAGGCGAGGCCAGCGCCGCCGAACAGCACGGCAACCACCGAAAGCGAGGGGCTGAACAGGCGGATGGCGAAGAACAGGCCCGCCAGCGGCAGGATCAGAAGCGGATCGACCGCGACCGTCTTGGCTGCGTTCAACGCGAAGCCGATCAGGATGCCCCCGAGCATCCCAGAGGAAACCGAAACGGGGATCGCCGCGATCAGCCGGGTCAGCGGGCGGAACAATCCCGTGGCGATCAGCAGAAGCGCGGTCAGAACAAAGGCGCCCGCCGCCTCGTGCATTGTGAAGCCGCCGCTCGCCGCGATCAGGGCTGCGCCCGGCGTGGAGGAGGCAGTAACCACGGGCATCCGCGTCGTGCCCGAAAGCCAGAGCGTTTCCACTGCCATGGCAAGGCACATGGCTGCGACCCAGCTTGTTTTTTCGAGCGGGCTCGCCCCCACCGCGTCAGCCGCAGCGATCACCAGCGCGAGCGTTCCGCCAAAGCCGACCACGGCCGCGACAAAGGCGGAAACGGGAACCGAAACGCGCATGGAGGTCTAGCCGTTCTTCTGCTTTGGCGTGCCCGCGCTGCCATCCGCGACATGCTTGATCAGGTTGTCGAGGGTGCGCGACAGCAGTTCGAGGTCCTCGGCGCGCGACAGGCGATGGTCACCGTCGGGCACGAGGGTCAGCGTCACCTCGTCGGCCGGCAGGTGGGAGACGAGCTTGAGGGCGTGGGCGTGCGGAACGTCCCGGTCGGCCATGCCCTGGATGATGTGGACGGGGCAATGCGTATCGATCGGCTTGGTCAAGACGCGGTTGCGCCGTCCATCCTCGATCAGCGCCCTGGTGTAGATGTTGGGCTCGGGCGAATAATCCGATGCCTCGGCGATGAAGCCTGCCGCCTGAAGGCTGGCACGTTGTTCCGCCGTCAGCCGGGGCTCGACGAGATCTGATGTGAAATCCGGCGCGGGCGCGAGCAGCACCAGCCCCGCCACGCGGCCCGGCTCGAGCTCCTGCACCATCCGAAGCGCGATCCATGCGCCCATGGAGGAACCGACAAGGATCTGCGGTCCCGTCGTGAAGTGCCGGAAGACGGCGAGGCTTTGCCGGAGCCAGAGGCTGATCGTCCCCTGCATGAACGCGCCGCCCGACTCGCCGTGGCCGGAATAATCGTGCCGCGTGAAGGCGAGGCCGCGTGTGCTCGCAAAGCCGGCGAGGAACTGCGCCTTGGTGCCGCGCATGTCGGAACGGTAGCCGCCGAGCCAGACCAGGCCGGGCGAGCTTCCATTCTGATGGCGCACGGCGACCGGCGTCTCATCCACCGGAAGGAACTCGACCGGAATATCGGCGTGCTCGAAAGTGTCGGTCATGGGCAGGCCAGGCGTGAAGGAGCCGAACATGCGGGCGAGTCCGAGGGCAGGCGACCCGCATCCGCCGCTTCTGGCACATGGCTCGCACCAGCGCAAAGCGGTGTTCACGTGCCCATTATGCGATCATCAAGCCACAGCCGGCCTTTTCCTTGCGCTGGAACGAACCCATCTGATGTTTTGCGGGCGTGATCTCTCTGATTCTTCGTGCTATTGACAAAAACGAGGAAGCGGGCCTACGCGCCGGCCGACCCAATTCATTCGCGATCTGAAACAGTTCAGGAGAACACGACCATTCGCAGACCGTTCAAGTCCGCCGCCCCTGTCAAGGATGGGCCCCGCTCCAATCGCGACATCCGCGTGCCGAAAGTGCAGCTGATCGATGCGACGGGCGCCAATCGCGGCGAGGTGGGGATCAACGAAGCGCTTCTCGCCGCCGAGGAAGCCGGGCTCGACCTTGTCGAGATCTCGCCCAACGCGATTCCTCCTGTTGTCAAGATTCTCGATCTGGGCAAGATGAAATACGCCAACCAGAAAAAGGCGGCGGAAGCGCGCAAGAACCAGCGAGTCATCGAGATCAAGGAGATCAAGATGCGCCCCAACATCGACGATCACGACTACGACGTGAAGATGAAGGCCGTGCGCCGCTTCTTCGAGGAAGGCGACAAGGTCAAGCTGACGCTCCGCTTCCGTGGCCGCGAGATGGCGCATATGGAACTCGGCATGCAGCTCCTGAACAAGGTGCGCGAGGAAACGGCGACCATCGCCAAGGTTGAGGCCGAACCGAAGCTCGAAGGCCGCCAGATGATGATGGTGCTCTCGCCGAGGTAAAGCCAGTGTCCGCCGCGGTTGGCTCGAAGAAACAATCGCCTTCGGCGATGGCGCGTTATCAGCGTGTCCGCCGGGCAGTGGTGGCGGCGCTGTTCGTCGTTCTGCTGGTGGTTCTGGTGTTCGGCCGCTCGTCGCTTGGCGAGGACGCGCATGAGCGTCTGGAGATGGTCGGCATCATGCTGATCGTGCTGGGAATCGGTGGCCGGCTCTGGTCGATCCTCTATATCGGCGGCCGCAAGTCGGCCGAGGTGGTGGCGACCGGGCCTTATTCGGTTACGCGCAATCCGCTTTACCTGTTTTCCGCCATTGCCGCCGCCGGTGCAGGCGCGCAGATGGGCAGCGCTGTGGCAACTGTCGGCTTTGCTTTACTGTGCGCGGCAGCCTTTCACATCGTGATCATTCGCGAGGAGGAGTATCTCCGCTCGCGTCTTGGACAGCCTTTTGTGGATTATTGCGCGCGTGTGCCGCGCTTTTTGCCTGCTCCCGGCCTTTACCGCGACCAGGAGGAGGTGACGTTCCGCCCCCGCATCCTTCTCAATACGCTGCGCGACGGCCTGATCTTCTTTGCCGCCCTCCCGTTCTTCGAGGGTGTGGAAAAGGCGCAGGAAATGGGCGTGATCCCGGTCTTCTTCCATCTTTGGTAGGTCGGCGGTTCAGCCGATAAGCTCTGTAGCCGCAGTCTGCGCGGCGCGACCTTCTTGGCACTGTTCATCTCACGCGTAAGTGTCCCGCATGTTGCGCTTCACCTCCGCTTTCTGTATAGCGCGCCGGTCCGAACCGCCCGGCAGGGCATGCCGTGGCGGTTCTTATGCTGACAACAGCTCTCTCGATTTCATCGAGCGAAGCGAGCAGCGGCTGAAAGGCCGCCGTCGGTCGTCCGACGCCCTCGCGGAGCCGATCGCCTCGGTGATCGGCGTGAGCGCAAAAAAAGAGGAACAAGCAAAATGCCCAAGATGAAGACGAAGTCAGCCGCCAAGAAACGGTTCAAGATCACCGGAACCGGCAAGGTTCTGGCGCAGGCCGCAGGCAAGCGGCACGGCATGATCAAGCGCTCCAACAAGTTCATTCGCGATGCCCGCGGCACGATGGTTCTGGCTGAACCGGACGGCCGCAAGGTCATCAAGAATTTTCTGCCGAACGGCCTCTGAGCCCGCACGGCCCGAACAGTTTGAAGGAGTGAGACCATGGCACGCGTGAAACGGGGCGTTACCGCCCATGCCAAGCACAAGAAGGTCCTGAAAGCCGCGAAGGGCTTCTACGGACGCCGCAAGAACACGATCCGCATCGCCAAGCAGGCGGTCGAGCGGTCGATGCAATATGCCTATCGCGACCGCAAGAACCGCAAGCGCAACTTCCGCGCGCTGTGGATCCAGCGCCTGAACGCGGCGGCCCACGAGCACGGCCTGACCTATGGCCGCCTCATCGACGGCCTCAACAAGGTTGGCATCACCATTGATCGCAAGGTTCTGTCCGACATGGCCATCCATGAGCCAGCGGCGTTCGCCGCCGTGGTCGCGCAGGCCAAGACCGGCCTCGATTATCTCAAGGAAACGACGCCGGGCGCGTTTGAAAAGGCTGTCGCTGCCTGACGCCGGCTCGCATTTCCGCCAGATATCGCTAAAGGAAACCCGCGCCGGCCCGTCCGGTGCGGGTTTTTCTTTGGGCGCCTCCAACCATCAAACGGGCCAGGAACGGTGAGCGAAATCAGTTTCGACGCTTTGGAGCAGGACCTGATGTCGGCTCTCCTTGCCGCTTCCGACGAGGCGGCGGTGGAAGCCGTGCGCGTGGCCGCGCTCGGCAAGAAGGGCAGCGTGTCCGAGCAGCTCAAATCACTCGGCGCGATGAGCCCGGAGCAACGCCAGGTGATGGGGCCTGCCATCAACGGGCTGAAGGTGCGGCTGACCGACGCCATCGCGGCGCGCCGCGCAGAACTCCGCGAGGCAGCGCTCGCCGCACGCCTTGCCGCCGAGAAGCTGGACGTGACGCTTCCCGTCCGACCCTCGCCCGCATCGCAGGGGCGCATCCACCCGATCAGCCAGGTGATCGACGAGATCACGGCGATCTTCGGCGATCTGGGCTTCGCGATCGCGGAAGGCCCGGACATCGAGACGGACTATTACAACTTCACCGCGCTGAACTTTCCCGAAGGCCATCCCGCGCGCGAGATGCACGACACCTTCTTCTTTTCCCCGAACGAGAAAGGCGAGCGCAAGCTTTTGCGCACCCACACCTCGCCGGTGCAGATCAGGACGATGGAGCGCGTGCGCCCTCCGATCCGCATCGTGATCCCGGGCAAGACCTACCGGCAGGATTCGGATGCCACCCACTCGCCCATGTTCCACCAGGTGGAAGGTCTCGTGGTGGACCGCACCGCGAATGTCGCCAACATGAAGTGGGTGCTGGAAGAGTTCTGCAAGGCCTTCTTCGAGGTGCCTGCGGTCAATATGCGCTTCCGCCCCTCCTTCTTTCCCTTCACCGAGCCATCGCTGGAAGTGGACATCCAGTGCGACCGCTCGCGGCCCGGCGAGGTGCGCTTCGGCGAAGGCTCGGACTGGATGGAGATCCTGGGCTGCGGCATGGTGCATCCCAATGTCTTGCGCGCGGGCGGCCTCGATCCGGACGAGTTCCAGGGCTTCGCCTGGGGGATGGGCATCGACCGCATCGCCATGCTCAAATACGGCATGCCCGACCTGCGCGCCTTTTTCGATGCGGACGTGCGCTGGCTGAGCCATTACGGCTTCCGCCCGCTCGACATGCCGACATTGTTTGGCGGCTTGAGCGCCTCGTGACGCATGCCGGCGTCTGCCGATCGGCAGCAAACGCTTCACTGACGGAAATCGACCCATGAAATTCACCCTGTCCTGGCTGAGAAACCATCTCGACACCGATGCCTTGCTCGCCGAGATCGCCGAGCGGCTGACCGCCATCGGGCTTGAGGTCGAGCATGTCGATTCCAAGGAGGCGCTGAAGCCTTTCGTGATCGCGAGGGTTCTGACGGCCGAGAAGCACCCGCAGGCCGACAAGCTTCAGGTGCTGACCGTGGACACGGGCAGTGACAAGCCGCTCCAGGTGGTCTGCGGCGCGCCCAATGCGCGGGCTGGGCTGGTCGGCGCCTTCGCAGGGCCGGGCACCTATATTCCTGGCATCGACGTGACGCTGGGTGTCGGCAAGATCCGCGGCGTGGAAAGCTTCGGCATGATGTGCTCGGAGCGCGAGTTGCAATTGTCGGACGAGCATTCCGGCATCATCGACCTGCCGGCGGACGCGCCCGTGGGCACGAGCTTCGCCGCTTATGCGGGGCTCGATGATCCGGTGATCGAGATCAACCTGACGCCGAACCGGCCCGATGCCACCGGCGTTCATGGCATCGCGCGCGATCTCGCCGCGTCCGGGCTCGGCACGTTGAAGGACTATGGGTCGATCGAAGCGGTGGAGGGCAGCTTTCCTTGCCCGGTGAAGGTGCGGATTGAGGCCCCTGAGATCTGCCCCGGCTTCGCGCTCAGGCTGGTGCGCGGTGTCCACAACGGGCCGTCGCCGCGCTGGCTGCAGCAGCGGCTGCTCGCGGTCGGTTTGCGCCCCATCAATGCGCTGGTCGACATCACCAACTACATCACCTTCGATCGCGGCCGGCCGCTCCATGTCTTCGATGCGGCCAAGGTACAGGGCGGCCTTGTGGTGCGCCGTGCTGTTGAAGGGGAAACGCTGCTCGCGCTCGACGGGCGCCAATATACGCTGACATCCGAAACCTGCGTGATCGCCGATGATAACGGCGTCGAATCGATCGCCGGCATCATGGGCGGCGAGCATTCCGGCTGCGACGAGAACACGCGCGACGTGCTGATCGAATCCGCGCTGTGGGATGCGCTCAACATCGCTCGCACCGGCCGCGCGCTCGGGCTCCGCAGCGATGCGCGCTACCGCTTCGAGCGCGGCGTCGATCCCTGCTTCATGGAAGCGGGGCTGCAACTCGCCACCCGCATGGTGCTGGATCTGTGCGGCGGCGAGCCGAGCGAGGTCGTCATCATGGGTGATGCCGGTCAAGACTACAAGGTCGTGACCTTCCCGGCCTCCGAAGTGAAGCGTCTGACCGGGCTCGACGTGCCGACCGGAACCAGCCTCGACATCCTGCGTCGCCTCGGCTTCCAGCAGCGTGGCACGGGCGAGGTGACGGAGGTGATCGTGCCGTCCTGGCGGCCCGACATCGACGGCAAGGCCGATCTCGTGGAAGAGGTCATGCGCATGGTGGGCGTGAACGAGATTGCGCCCGAGCCATTGCCCGCCCATGCGAGTGTCAATACCCGCATCCTGACCACGATCCAGATCCGCACGCGGAATGCGCGACGGGCGCTTGCCGCGCGCGGCATGATGGAGGCCGTGACCTACTCCTTTATTCCGGCGGAACATGCCGCCCTTTTCGGCGGCGGGCAGGACGCGCTCAGGCTCGCCAATCCGATCGCCGCCGACATGTCGGACATGCGACCCTCGCTGCTGCCCGGCCTGATCGCGGCTGCCGGCCGCAACGCGGCGCGCGGCATCGCCGACGTCGCCCTTTTCGAAGTGTCGGGCACCTATGAGGGCGAGGCGCCGGAGGCGCAGCGCCGCGTAGCGGCCGGCATCCGCCGCGGCACGGCCAAGCTTGAAGGGGCGGGCCGCGCATGGTCGAGCAACGCGTCACCGGTCGGCGTCTTCGACGCCAAGGCGGATGCTCTGGCCGCGCTGGAAGCCTGCGGCGCACCGGTAGACAAGCTTCAGATGGAGGCCGGCGGACCGGCCTGGTTCCATCCCGGCCGCTCGGGCACGATCAGGCTCGGACCGAAGACGGTGCTCGCCACATTCGGCGAGCTTCATCCGTCCGTGCTGGAAACGCTCGACGTGAGCGGCCCGCTTTGCGGCTTCGAGGTGTTCGTGGACGCGATCCCCGAGCCCAAGCAGAAGCCGACCCGCACCAAACCCCGGCTCGACCTTTCGCCGTTCCAGGGCGTCACGCGCGACTTCGCCTTCGTGGTGGACAGGCACGTCGAGGCCGGCGCGATTTCGCGCGCAGTGCTGGGCGCCGATCGCAAGCTGATCACCGGCGTCAACGTGTTCGACGTGTTCGAGGGTCCGAGCCTGGGTGAGAACAAGAAGTCGGTGGCGATCGAGGTTGCGATCCAGCCGGTGGAGCGCACACTGACGGACGAGGATTTCGAGGCGCTGGCAGCCAGGATCGTGGCGGGCGTGGCCAAGCAGACGGGCGGAACATTGCGGGCTAGAGATCTATAATAAGGAGCCTCTTAGTCCTGCCATTAGAGCTTTCGTAAACAATCGATTCGAATTCGATTGCTTGATTTCCCAACTTTAAGGCGTTGGCACGAAGACTGGATGTCACTGAGTCGAGATATCTAGAATTCCTTAGCGTATCCGATAATACGAATGGAACCGTTCTTCCCTCCGATGGAATATATACTCGCCCTGTAAAAGAATTTATGTTATAACTAGAAATGGCGCCGCTAAACGACTCCGGCGAGGGGCGCTCTACCGACTGAGAGATATATCGATATGTGTCCTCATCGATCGTAAAATCAGAAATCCTTGAGGAGGCGCACAGGACATGAGCGTAATCTGAAGTTCTTGACTCGACAATCGGTCGATGAATATCTCCAATCGATTTTTCGCACCGTTCTATCACTGCGTCCAAAGTGCCAACTGAGAGTTTATCGCTTGCCTCAGGTGCTGAGTTCCTACCATCTTCTAAAATTTTCCTTATCGATTTGGAGTAATCTAAATCTCTGCCAGTTGCAGTTTTTATAACGTAATCGTATGCGGAATATAGTAGATGACCAATCGGCGTCTCTCTCGCAGCGTTATTAAGCGCCCAAATTCCTCCGATGACAACTGTGAGCTCGGCTACCCAACTACCCGCTCGCGGCGGAGCAATTAGGACGGATGCACCTTTCAGCGCTGGAGCTTTGACTATGATATCGCCATTCAACACGGCGTGAGTCGTTAGTGCAATTGAGCGTTCAAATCCCTGCAAAGCTTTAGCCGCATCATACGCATTTATAAGGTGTTCATTAGCGGTTCCGCCCTCGAACGATAAGCGAAACGACACAGTGGTCATGTCTCCTCCACATCCATGTCAGCTTGCAAGCGGTGCCGACTTGTAGCCTACAAATAAGTGTCTCAAAGTAAAGCAGGAGGTATCTAGGGTGTTCCGCTGGGGTGTTCTTTCGACGGCGAGGATCGGTCGGGAGCATGTGCTGCCGGCGATTGCCGAATCCGACAATGGCGTGCTCTGGGCGGTGGCGAGCCGCGACAAGGAACGGGCCAAGGCGCTGGCCGCGCGGTTCAATGCGCCACACGCCTTCGGCTCGTATGAGGAACTGCTCGCTTCGCCAGAGGTGGATGGCGTTTACATCCCCCTGCCGACCTCCCAGCACGTCGAAGGGGCGGTGAAGGCAGCGGATGCCGGCAAGCATGTGCTGGTGGAAAAGCCGCTGGCGCTCCAGGCCGGGGAGATCGACGCCGTGATCGCCGCGCGCGACCGCAACGGCGTGAGCGTCTCCGAAGCCTTCATGGTCACCTACCATCCGCAATGGCTGAAGGTGCGCGAGCTGGTGGCAGCCGGCGCGATCGGGCAGCTGCGCCATGTGCAGGGCTGCTTCACCTATTTCAACACCGATCCGCAGAACATGCGCAATCGGCTCGAGCTCGGCGGCGGCGCGCTGCCCGACATCGGCGTATATCCGACCGTGTCCACCCGCTTCGTGACGGGCGCGGAGCCGGTCCGCGTGCAGGCTAAGGTGGAGCGTGATCCGGGTTTCGGCACCGACATCTATTCGAGCATCCGCGCCGATTTCGGTGGTTTCGAGCTGAGCTTCTACCTGTCCACCCAGATGGCGGCGCGGCAGTTGATGGTGTTCCACGGCACCCGCGGCTTCATCGAGGTGCGCTCGCCCTTCAATGCCGGCCTCTACGAGCACCACCGGATCGAGCTGCACAATGACGACCACCAGGAGGCGACCGTGTTCCGCTTTCCCGGCGTGAACCAGTACCGCCTTCAGGCCGAAAGCTTCGTGCGGCATACGCGCGGCGAGGGCGTCTCGATCTTCGAGCTCGAAGATTCGGTCAGGAACCAGAAGCTGATCGATGCTGTCTTCCGCGCCGGTGAAAGCGGCAGCTGGGAAGCTGTTTAAGCGGGCGGCAAACAACCTTGCGCGCCCAAATTCCCCTTCTTATATAGGCCGCAGCCCTGCGGAGGAGCCTTGTTGCAAGGCGACGTTTGCGGGGAATTCCTGGACAAGAAGGGGGCTGCCGCCGGAACGCCGACAAGGGTCCTGGCAGCCTGCCAAGCGGAGAGAACATAATGGCTAAAGTCATCGGCATCGACCTCGGCACGACGAATTCCTGCGTCGCCGTCATGGACGGCAAGGACGCCAAGGTCATCGAGAACGCGGAAGGCGCGCGCACCACGCCCTCCATCGTCGCCTTCAGCAATGACGGCGAGCGGCTCGTCGGCCAGCCGGCCAAGCGCCAGGCGGTCACGAACCCCGAGAATACGGTTTTTGCGGTGAAGCGCCTGATCGGCCGCCGCTATGACGACCCCGTCACCGAAAAGGACAAGAAGCTCGTTCCTTACAAGATCGCCAAGGGCGACAATGGCGATGCGTGGGTCGAGGCCGGCGGCAAGAAGCAGTCGCCTTCCCAGATTTCGGCCATGATCCTTCAGAAGATGAAGGAAACCGCGGAAGCCTATCTCGGCGAGAAGGTCGAGAAGGCGGTCATTACGGTTCCCGCTTACTTCAACGACGCCCAGCGCCAGGCCACAAAGG
The DNA here is from genome assembly GCA_963522145.1 of uncultured Mesorhizobium sp. Taxonomy (GTDB): domain Bacteria; phylum Pseudomonadota; class Alphaproteobacteria; order Rhizobiales; family Rhizobiaceae; genus Mesorhizobium_B. Next base: position 32,843 of record CAUQXI010000002.1, read on the forward strand.
ATGCCGGCCGCATTGCCGGCCTGGAAGTGCTGCGCATCATCAACGAGCCGACCGCTGCGGCGCTGGCCTATGGCCTCGACAAGCGCGACGGCAAGACGATCGCGGTTTATGACCTGGGCGGCGGCACCTTCGACATTTCCGTGCTGGAGATCGGCGACGGCGTGTTCGAGGTGAAGTCCACCAATGGCGACACCTTCCTGGGCGGCGAAGACTTCGACATGCGCCTGGTCGAATACCTCGCATCCGAGTTCAAGAAGGAGCAGGGCATCGATCTCAAGAACGACAAGCTCGCCCTTCAGCGTTTGAAGGAAGCGGCCGAAAAGGCCAAGATCGAGCTGTCTTCCTCTGCGCAGACCGAGATCAACCTGCCCTTCATCACGGCGGATCAGGCCGGCCCGAAGCACCTGACGATGAAGCTGACGCGCTCGAAGTTCGAGCAGCTGGTCGACGACCTCGTGCAGCGCACCGTGGAGCCGCTCAAGGCCGCGCTCAAGGATGCGGGCCTCAAGGCGGGCGAGATCGACGAGGTGGTTCTGGTCGGCGGCATGACGCGCATGCCGAAGATCCAGGAGATCGTGAAGCAGTTCTTCGGCAAGGAGCCGCACAAGGGCGTCAATCCGGACGAGGTGGTGGCGCTCGGCGCGGCCATCCAGGCCGGTGTGCTGCAGGGCGACGTGAAGGACGTGCTGCTGCTCGACGTGACGCCGCTTTCGCTCGGCATCGAAACGCTGGGCGGCGTGTTCACCCGCCTGATCGATCGCAACACCACGATCCCGACCAAGAAGTCTCAGGTCTTCTCGACGGCCGAGGACTCACAGTCGGCGGTGACGATCCGCGTGTTCCAGGGCGAGCGCGAGATGGCGCAGGACAACAAGGCGCTCGGCCAGTTCGATCTGGTCGGCATCCCGCCGGCGCCGCGCGGCGTGCCGCAGATCGAGGTCACCTTCGACATCGATGCGAACGGCATCGTGCAGGTTTCTGCCAAGGACAAGGGCACGGGCAAGGAGCACCAGATCCGCATCCAGGCCTCGGGCGGCCTGTCCGACGCCGATATCGAGAAGATGGTGAAGGACGCGGAAGCCAATGCCGAAGCCGACAAGCAGCGTCGTGGGCTGGTGGAAGCCAAGAACCAGGCGGAAGCCCTGATCCATTCGTCCGAGAAGTCTCTGAAGGACTACGGCGACAAGGTGGGTGAGGCCGAACGCAATGCCATCACCGACGCGATCGCCGGTCTTCGCACGGCAACGGAAGGCGACGATGTCGAGGCGATCAACGCCAAGACGCAGACGCTTGCCGAAGCAAGCATGAAGCTCGGCCAGGCCATGTACGAGGCGAGCCAAGCGGAAGCCGCGGAAACTGACGCTCGCGCCGACGCCAGGGCGTCAGGCGAGGACGTGGTCGATGCCGACTTCGAGGAAATCGACGACGACCAGGACAAGAAGCGCTCGGCTTGAGTGCTGAACAGCTGAAATCGAGAAGCCCGGGCTTAAAGGTCCGGGCTTTTTGTTTGGTGCGCGAGTAGGTCCCTGTGAGTTCCGGCGCAGCATCGCTGCCTTTGGAGATCCGTAGGTCCATTGTAAGCGGCATCCGATCGGCAGACGCGTCGGCTGCGCTTCCATGCAACAGTTCCGCAAAAAAGCGTCGCCTGCTGCGCGCGCTCTGGCATCGCGGCGCGGCACTTACTATTTCGGGCGAAATCAAGACCACTGCCGAAGATTTCAGAGGCAGGTCCGGTGATCTTTTCAAAGGCACGTCATGAAGGCTGATTTCTATGAGACGCTGGGCGTCTCGAAAGGTGCTGACGAAAAGGAACTGAAAAGCGCCTTTCGCAAGCTCGCCATGCAGTTCCATCCCGACAAGAACCCGGGCGACAAGGCTTGCGAGCACCGCTTCAAGGAAATCAACGAAGCTTATGAATGCCTGAAGGACCCGCAGAAACGCGCAGCCTATGACCGGTTCGGCCACGCCGCCTTCGAGAATGGTGGTGCGGGCGGCGCGGGATTCGCCGCCGGCGGCTTCTCCGACATCTTCGAGGATATCTTCGGCGACATGATGGGCCGCCGCCAGCGCACGAGCAACGGCCGCGAGCGGGGCGCCGACCTGCGCTACAATATGGAGATCACGCTGGAGGAGGCGTTTGCCGGCAAGACCGCGCAGATCCGCGTGCCGTCTTCCATCATCTGCGACGAATGTTCGGGCTCGGGCGCAAAGCCCGGCACCCAGCCCGTCACGTGCTCCATGTGCGGCGGCGCGGGCCGCGTGCGCGCGGCGCAGGGCTTCTTTTCGATCGAGCGCACCTGCCCGCAATGCCAGGGCCGCGGCACCACCATCAAGGACCCGTGCCCTAAATGCCACGGCCAGGGCCGTGTCACGGAGGAGCGCTCGCTTTCCGTCAACATTCCGGCCGGCATCGAGGACGGCACCCGTATCCGGCTTGCGGGCGAGGGAGAGGCGGGCACGAGAGGCGGGCCGACCGGCGACCTTTACATCTTCCTGGCCGTCAAACCGCATGAATTCTTCGGCCGCGACGGCGCCGACCTGTACTGCAAGGTGCCGATCTCGATGACCACGGCCGCACTTGGCGGCTCTTTCGAGGTTGCCTCGCTGGACGGCACGCGCACCAAGGTCAAGGTTCCCGAAGGCACCCAGCACGGCAAGCAGTTCCGCCTCAGGAACAAGGGCATGCCTGTGTTGCGTCAGACGGCGGTCGGCGATCTGCACATCCAGACAGTGGTGGAAACGCCGCAGAACCTGTCCAAGCGGCAACGCGAACTCCTGGAGGAATTCGAGCAGCTCTCCTCCAAGGACAACAGCCCGCAATCGAGCGGGTTCTTCTCCCGCATGAAGGACTTCTTCGAATCGTTCGGGGAGAACTGACGCCGTGGTCGCGTGATTGCGCCATTTGATTGCGTCATACCGCCGAGTCTGATTAAGCCACCGCATCGAGGTGGAAGGATAAAGGCTGATGGCATTCAACCTGCGCAAGGCGATCACGGGCAGGCTCGATGAGGAGATTCGCTTCTTCAAGGGCTGGATGGACCAGCCGAAGGCCGTCGGCGCGGTGCTGCCCACCAGCGGGGTCACCGCGCGTCGCATGGCGTCCGTCATCAACACGGCCTCTACGCTTCCCGTCCTTGAGCTGGGGCCGGGCACCGGCGTGGTCACCCGCGCCATCCTCGATCACGGAGTCGCGGACGAACGTCTCGTCTGCGTGGAATATTCGCCTGAGTTCGTCACCCATCTGCGCAAGCGCTTTCCGGCAGTGCGCGTGGTGGAGGGAGACGCTTTCGATCTCCATCAAAGCCTGCCTGACATGGCGACCCAGAAATTCGATGCGGTGATCTCCGCCGTGCCGCTGTTGAGCTTCCCTGTCGCGCGCCGGGTGGCCTATCTCGAATCGCTGCTGGATCGGCTGCCTGCTGGACGTCCGGTGGTGCAGATCACCTATGGGCCGCGCTCGCCCGTGCCTTCTGGCCGCGGCAATTACACGGTGGAGCACATGGACTTCGTGCTGCGCAACTTCCCGCCCGCGCAGCTCTGGCTGTATCGCCGCCCCTGGGGCCACTGAGAGCCTTGGCGCCCAAGGTTCTGGTTCTTGCCGGCTCCACGCGAGCCGGCGCCTTCAGCGGCAAGACGGCGGCGGTCGCCGCACGCGTGCTCGCGCTTCAGGGCGCAGAGGTGACGCGGATCGATCTCGGCGACTATCCGCTTCCGCTGATGAACGAGGACCTGGAACGCGAGGAGGGGATCCCCGACAATGCCATCCGTCTCGCTCGGCTTTTCGCCCGGAGCCATGGCGTCCTGATCGCGAGCCCCGAATACAACGCCTCGATCCCGCCTTTGCTGAAGAACACGCTCGACTGGCTCAGCCGCGTCAAGCGCGACGGAACCGAGGCGCTGCGGCCCTTCGAGAACAAGGTGGCGGCGCTCTGCTCCTCCTCGAACGGCAATTTCGCCGGCATCCGCTGTCTGGTGCACCTGCGGGCTGTCGTCATGGCCTGCGGCGCGGAGGTGATCACGCCGCAATGCTCGATCCCGCGCGCCGGCGAAGCCTTCGACGAGAACGGGTTGTTGAAGGACGAGCGCTTGCGGGGGACGATGGACAGGCTCGCGGCCGCGCTGGTGGAGCGCCTGCGCGAGAAAGCACGAGGGCTTGAGGCATGACGATCGACGGACGCCTGATTGTTGGTCTCGACGTGGCCACCGTGCCCGACGCCGAGCGCGTGGTGCGCGAACTCGACGGGCTCGTGTCCTTCTTCAAGATCGGCCACGGACTCGCTTTTACAGGCGGGCTCGAACTCGCCCGGGATCTGGCGGCCGGCGGCGCGCAGGTCTTTCTCGACATGAAGCTGCTCGACATCGACAACACGGTGGCGAACGGCGTGGAGAAGATTGCCGGCATGGGCATGGCGATGCTGACGCTTCATGCCTACCCGAAGGCCATGCGCGCGGCGGTGGCGGCGTCAAAGGGTTCGAGCCTCACGCTTCTGGCGGTCAGTGTTCTCACCTCCATGGACGATGCCGATCTCACGGAAGCCGGCTATGCGATGGGGGCGGAGGCGCTGGTCTCGCGCCGCGCCGCGCAGGCTCGGGAGGCGGGCATGGGCGGCATCGTCTGCGCGCCGACGGAAGCAAGAGCGGTGCGAGCGCTTGTGGGCGACGCCATGGCGATCGTGACGCCGGGCATCCGTCCGGCGGGCGCAGAAAGCGGCGACCAGAAGCGGGTCGCCACCCCGGCGGACGCCATCCGCGCCGGCGCGAGCCATCTCGTGGTCGCCCGCCCGATCATCGCCGCACCCGACCCCCGCGAGGCGGCAAGCGCCATTCTCGCCGAGATGGCGTCGGCCTGAAGGCAACAGGAGGAAGCCATGGCCAAGGGATACTGGATCGCCCGCGTCGATGTGTTCGATGCGGAAGGCTACAAGGATTATGTGGAAGCGGCGCGGCCGGCCTTTGCCGCGCACGGTGCGCGCTTTCTGACGCGCGGCGGCGCCTTCCACGGCGTGGAGGGCAAGGCCCGCGCGCGCAATGTGGTGATCGAGTTTGGGTCGCTCGACGCCGCGCGCGTCTGCTACGAGTCGCCCGAATACCAGGCGGCAAAGGCGATCCGCCAGCGCTACTCCGAAGCGGAGCTGGTGCTGGTGGAAGGCGTGGAGGCCTGAAAGGCGTCATGCGCTGAGGCAATCCGCCGGCCACGGAATGCGCCTTTCCGGCCACAGGCCGGCACACTCCGACACCGCGCCGTTGCGTGAGGCGTCCGCTGCATTACCTTTGCGGGATGCGTGCCGGCTGATCCCCCGGGGATCGTGCTGCTGAAACGCTTATGCCGGATCAGGCTGGAAGGTCGTGCCGATGATGTACCAGTTCTATGAGCTGAACCACGCAGCCCTTCAGCCGGCCCGCGCCTATGCGGATGCGGTGAAGCTGTTCTGCTCCAACCCGCTCAACCCGTTCTCCGTCACGCCGGTCGCCCGCTCGCTGGCTGCCGGCGCCGAACTGTTCGAGCGCGTCACGCGCCGCTACGGCAAGCCGAGCTTCAACCTGGAAGAGACTAGCATTGATGGGCGCGCGTTGCCGGTGGCCGAGCGCGTCGTGTGGTCAAAGCCGTTCTGCGACCTGATCCGCCTCGAGCGCGCGCTTCCTCCCGGCCGCGCGGAAGGCCCCAGGCTGCTGATCGTCGCGCCCATGTCGGGCCACTATGCCACGCTGCTGCGCGGCACGGTGGAAGCCATGCTGCCCCATGCCGATGTCCACATCACCGACTGGACGGATGCCCGCATGGTCCCGCTCGCATCAGGCAGCTTCGATCTCGACGATTACATCGACTACCTTATCGAGATGCTCCATGCGCTTGGTCCGGGTACGCATGTGATGGCTGTGTGCCAGCCTTCTGTTCCCGTGCTGGCGGCGGTCGCGCTGATGGAGGCGCGGGGCGACCCGCTCGCGCCGTCCTCCATGACGCTGATGGGCGGACCGATCGACACGCGGCGCAGCCCCACGGCGGTCAACGACCTCGCGACAGGCAAGAGCATCGACTGGTTCCGCGATCATGCGGTGATGCCCGTGCCATGGCCCGAGCCCGGCTTCATGCGCATGGTCTATCCCGGCTTCCTGCAGCTTTCGGGCTTCATGGGCATGAATCTCGACCGTCACATCACGGCGCATCGGGAGTTCTTCCAGCACCTCGTGCGCAATGACGGTGACAGCGCAGACAAGCATCGCGCCTTTTACGACGAATATTGCGCGGTGATGGATCTGACCGCCGAGTTCTATCTGCAAACGGTGGAAACGGTCTTCATCCGCCACGACCTGCCGCGCGGAACCATGATGCACCGGAAGGAAGCCGTCGATCCGGGCGCCATCCGCAACACGGCTTTGTTCACCGTGGAAGGCGAGAACGACGACATTTCCGGCGTCGGCCAGACACAGGCCGCACACGACCTCTGCGCCAACCTGTCGCCTGAAAAGAAGGGGCACTACCTTCAGCCCCAGGTTGGCCATTACGGCGTCTTCAACGGCTCGCGCTATCGCAAGGAGATCGCGCCGCGCATTCTCGCCTTCATGGAGGAGCACGGCCGCGGCGGTTCTTCCACCGCGCCGAGTGCAGGTGATGCGCAGCACTAAGTGCATTGTCGATCCGCCGATGCCTTGAGGCTCGGTGGGCGCGGCGCATCGGCATCAATTCGCCCACAATCTGCCTCAATGGTTAACGCCTGCTCATCCGGCGTGTCAGTGCGGAGTTGTTCTTCAAACCCAAGCATTTGCGCAGCCTTCCGATACTTCGACAGTGTCGGCACGCGTCGACATGGCAGCCTCTGCATCGATCGATCGCCTTTCTTCAACAGGACGCTGCACACCCGCGTTGACAGACGCCCTCCTCGAACCTTAACGTTCTCTTAACAGTCGGGGTCGCAGACGGGGTTGGGGGAACGATGTTCTCTTCGCAGGCGAAGAGCGCGTCCTCGCGCGCAAAATTGTTGCTCGGCTTGGCGCTGGCCTTGGCGGCGGCCCCGGTCTCCGCCGCGCCCATGTTCACGGGCGGGCTGACCTCCCAGCCGATCGGCCATTTCGAGTTCTGCAAGCGCAACCCGGCGGAATGCGCCATCCGAACGCCCAACAGCCGTCCTGAGCATATGACGACCGGATTGTGGCGGCTTCTGACGGAAACGACCCGCGCCGTGAACAGCGCCGTCGAGCCGATGAACGACATCGACATCTACGGCAAGGACGAGGTCTGGGCCTATCCCGACGGACGGGGCGACTGCGAGGACTATGTGCTGGAAAAGCGCCGCAGGCTGAAGGAGCGCGGCCTGTCGATCGCCAACCTCCTCATCACGGTGGTCAAGAAGCCCGATGGCGAGGGCCACGCCATCCTGACAGTGCGCACGGATGCAGGCGACTTCATCCTCGACAACCTGAACGACGCCGTGCGCGACTGGGAAGAAACCGGCTACCGCTTCCTCAAGCGCCAGGCGTCCGACAACACCGGCCACTGGGTCGCGATCCGCGACGGCCAGACGCCGATGGTGGCGGCCGTCGACTCGGTTCGTTGAGAAAAGCCGCGGCTGTTCCCGAGCTTACCGTCACCCGTTAGCGGCTTTCCGGACCGGTTTGATCGATTGCGCTGAAGCCATCCGCATCCACTGCACGCGGTGAGGTGAGCGCCGCGTTTCCATGATGGGGTGGAAAGCTGCCTGTCCGCTTCCTGCCGCATCTGAACGGGAAGCAGGCGTTGCCTCCCGTGCCGACGAAGGGCTCAGCCACCGGTCCGCATTGGCCTTCGGTGAACGTCGCCGCAGGCGGCTGTGCGAACCCTCCCACGTCGCCGGTGACACGACTCATCTCATTGGCGCAGATAGCTCCCATGCAGAATCAGGACGACATACATCCCGAGGCCGCGACCGCTCCGGGGTACCTCGCCAACCACGCCGCCCGCGCCTTCAATCGTGGGGTGGATGCGGCGCTGAAGCCGCACGGCCTGACGATGGCATTGATCGGACCGCTCCTGCTTCTGTATTGGAAGGGAGCGCTGCTGCAACGCGACATCGTTCGATGGTCTGCTGTCAGGCAGCCGGCCATGGTGGCTCTGCTCGATAAGCTGGAGACAATGGGACTGATCGCTCGGGCGCCGTCGTTGAACGATCGACGAGCGTCCCTAGTGGAACTCACGGAAGCGGGACGCGACGCCGCCCGGATCGGCAGCGAGGCGCTCGTTCACGGCAACACCCGCGGGATGGAGGGCTTCTCGCCCGAAGAGGCTGGCCAACTGGTCGCGCTTCTCAAACGACTGATCGGAAATCTTGACCGGTTCTAGGGGCGATATATATCAATAGTGATATTTTCTATTCGCAGGGGCTCACGCCATGTCTCGCCGAATCCTCGTCTCCGGCGCCAGCATCGCCGGCAATACCGCAGCTTGGTGGCTCGGCCGTCTAGGCAACGACGTCACGGTGGTCGAACGAGCATCCGAATTCCGCAACGGCGGGCAGAACATCGATGTGCGCGGCGTCGGCCGCGAGGTCCTCCGGCGCATGGGGCTTGAACAGATTGCGCTCGACCGTGGCACTGGCGAGGAGGGCACGACTTGGATCGACGGCGACGGCGAGGTGGTCGCCGGGTTTGTGACCGAGGAATTGGGAGGCGATGGGCCCACCGCCGAGATGGAGATTTTGCGCGGCGACCTGGCACGCCTCCTTTATGACCCGGCGCGTGAGCACGCGACGTTCTGCTTCGGCGACACGATCGAGCGCATCGACGACGACGGCGAGCGGGCGACCGTGACCTTTGCCCGCGGCACAACCGAAAACTACGATCTGGTGGTCGTTGCGGAGGGCGTCGGATCGAAGACGCGCGACCGCGTTTTTCCCGGGGAGAACGATCCTCGCTGGATGAATCTGACCATCGCTTATTTCACCATTCCCCGCGTGCCAGACGATGACCGGATGTGGCGCTGGTACAACGCGACAGGAGGCCGGAGCATCTCGTTACGGCCCGACAACCATGGCACGACGCGCGCCAACCTCACCATCCAGCAAGCACCCAACGGCGAGAATGAGTGGGATGCCGATCGCCAGAAAGCCTACATGCGCGAGCGCTTTGCGGATGCCGGATGGCAGGCGGAGCGTGTTCTAGCAGGAATGGACGGCACGGAGGACTTCTACTTCGACGTCCTGCGCCAAGTACGGATGAAGCGATGGTCGAAAGGGCGCATTGTCCTGACGGGTGACGCCGCCTGGTGCGCGACACCGCTCGCCGGGATCGGAACGACGCTGGCGGTGACTGGAGCCTATATATTGGCGGGAGAACTTGACCGTGACGGCGAGGTGACCGCCGCCGCGGAGCGCTACGAGGCCGCGATGCGCCCCATGGTCGAGGACGGCCAAGGGGTGCCGAAGATCGGACCACGCCTGATGCATCCACGCAGCCGGCTCGGTATCCACCTCCTGCATGGCGCGCTTGGTGTCGCGAGCCGGCCAGCTGTCCGTAATCTGGCCGCCAAGCTGTTCTCGGGCGAGACAAAGGCGCCGGACCTGTCTGGCTACCCGAAACATCCGTGAGGAGGCGGGCGCGTCGGCTTTCGGGGAGCGAAGAAACCCGTTTAGATGGCCGCCATGGCGTCGGAAGCACATGTATCCGTGTTCAACAGCTTACGTCACCGCCCTTCCTGTTTCCTAACTGGATCGTCGCCTGCGAAGCTGCGACACCTCACTTTCTGACGTCGCGGCCGCATTCACGCCGCCTGGGCCATCCGCTCGGTCGAGGTGCGGTAGGAGATCGCCTCCGCGAGATGGATGCGGCCGACGCTGTCCGCCCCATCGAGATCGGCGAGCGTGCGCGCGACCTTGAGCACCCGGTGGTAGGCGCGGGCGGAAAAGCCCATCTTCTCGCTCGCATCGCGAAGCAGGCTCGTTCCCGCGTGGTCGAGCGCGGCGATCTCTTCCACGAAGGCGGTCGGGCAGTGCGCGTTGATGCCGCCGCTTAAGCCCAGCGCCTCGAAACGCTCCGCCTGCACCTTGCGCGCCCGCGCCACCCGAAGGGCAACGTCCCTGCTCGGTTCCGAGCGGCCGGGACGCAGAAGGTCAGCCGCGGACACGGAGGGCACTTCCACACGCAGGTCGATGCGGTCGAGCAGCGGGCCTGAGATCCGCGCCTGATAATCCGATTGGCAGCGTGGGCCGCGCGCACATCGAGAACCCGGCTCACCCGCCATGCCGCAGCGGCACGGATTCATCGCCGCGATCAGCTGGATGCGCGCCGGATAGGACACGCGGTGATTGGCGCGCGCGATCGCGCATTCGCCGGTTTCCAGCGGCTGGCGCAGCGAGTCGAGCACTTGCGGCGAGAATTCGGGGAACTCGTCGAGAAAGAGCACACCGTGATGGGCGAGCGACACCTCGCCCGGCCGCACCCGCAATCCCCCGCCCACCATGGCGGCCATGGAGGCCGAGTGGTGCGGCGCGCGAAACGGCCGACGATCCGTCAGTCGCCCGCCGGCAAGCTCGCCCGCGATCGACTGGATCATCGAAACGTCGAGCAGTTCGCGCGGGGAAAGCGGCGGCAGGATAGAAGGAAGCCGCGCCGCGAGCATCGACTTGCCCGATCCGGGCGGGCCGACCATCAGCAGGTTGTGCCCGCCGGCGGCCGCCACCTCGAGCGCGCGCCGGGCGCTGTCCTGTCCCTTGATGTCGGCGAGATCCGGAAGGCCAGCGGCTTCCGCATGGATGGCGGGCGCAGGCCGCGACAGGACCTGTGTGCCGCGAAAATGGTTGGCCAGCGCGATCAGCGAGCGCGGCGCCAGGATCTCGATCTCCTCGCCGGCCCACGCCGCTTCCGGTCCGCAGGGTGCTGGGCAGATCAGGCCGCGTCCCATGCCATGCGCGCCGATCGCAGCCGGCAGAACGCCTGTGACGGCCGCGATCGTGCCATCCAGCGAAAGCTCGCCCAAAACCGCGAAGCCTTGCAGTGCATCGGCTGGAATGGCGCCAAGCGCCGCCATCAGCCCGAGCGCGATCGGCAGATCGTAGTGGCTGCCTTCCTTGGGCAGGTCGGCCGGCGCGAGGTTGACGGTGACTTTCTTGGTGGGCATCGACAGGCCAGACGCATGGAGCGCGGCTTGCACCCGCTCGCGGCTTTCCGCCACGGCCTTGTCGCCCAGGCCGACGATCTGCATGCCCATCTTGCCGGGTGCGACCATCACCTGCACGTCCACGGGCACCGCCTCGATACCCTGAAACGCCATCGTGCGCACATGGCTGACCATGCCGATCCCCGCTCTTTGCCCCATGGGCAAAAGAGCATGACCGAGCCTCAAATTCAAGAACAATCAGTGAACGATTAAGCGCTCAGGCTGCAAGGCGGTTGTGGCAGGTTGCGTGAGGCGAGAACAAAACGGAACGGCGTCAGCCGCGCTTTTCTTCCACCTTGTCCCAGAACAGGCTTGCGATATCGGCGCCGCCGAAACGCTTCACCTCCCGCACGCCGGTGGGCGAGGTCACGTTGATCTCGGTGAGGAAGTCGCCGATCACGTCGATGCCCACAAGAAGGAAGCCGCGCTCGCGCAGAGCGGGGCCGATCGCTGCGCAGATGTCCCGCTCGCGCGGGGTGAGTTCCGTTTTTTCCGCCCTCCCGCCCACATGCATGTTGGAGCGGGAGTCGTGCTCGGCGGGCACGCGGTTGATGGCGCCCACCGGCTCGCCGTCGATGAGCAGGATGCGCTTGTCGCCCGCGCGCACCTCCTTCAGGTAGCGCTGCACGATGAAGGGCTCGCGGAACATCTGTCCGAACATCTCGAGCAGCGAGGACAGGTTGCGGTCGTCCTCGCGCAGGTGGAAGATGCCCGCGCCGCCATTGCCGTAAAGCGGCTTGACGATGATGTCGCCATGCTCGCGCCGGAAGGCCGCGACCTCGGCCGGATCCTTGGTGATCAGGGTGGGCGGCGTCAGGTCGGCGAATTCGGTGACGAACACCTTTTCCGGGCTATTGCGCACCCAGGCCGGATCGTTGACCACAAGCGTCTTGGGATGGATGCGCTCGAGGATATGGGTCGTCGTGATGTAGTTCATGTCGAAGGGCGGATCCTGGCGCAGCAGCACCACGTCCATCTCGGCCAAATCGGCGCGTTCCGGTTCGCCGAGCGTGAAATGGTTGCCCGCCTCGTCGCGCACGGTCATTGCTTCCAGGCGCGCGAAGACGCGGCCGTCATGGAGCGAAAGCCGATCGGGCGTGTAGTGGAACAGGCTGTGCCCACGCCGCTGCGCTTCGAGGCACAGCGCGAATGTCGTGTCGCCCGCAATGCCGACGCTTCGAACATGATCCATCTGGACGGCGATCTTCAGCGGCATGGAACACACTCCGGCAGGCAGGGCGCCATGCTCTAGCCCAAGCGCAGCGCACTGCCAATCAGGAGAAGCTGGCGCGAGGTCAACGGTCGAAAACGAGCCGGGAATAGCCGGCAAAGGACAGCAGCGTAGCAATGCCCGAGCCGACGACAAGCGCGAGCAGCGGCGGGATGGCGGGCAGGGCCGCAAGCAAGGCGGTGTAGATGGCGAGGTTGACGAGGCTCGTGGTGATGCCGACACCGCCATAGCGCGCACCCTCCTGCGCGAGGCCGCGCGCGGACGGCGAAAAAGCGAAATGCCGGTTCAGCGTCCAGGTGAGCAGAAGGGCGCAACCCGCAGAGATCAGGCGTGCGGGCAGCGGGCCGAGCGGCGTTACAGCGAGAAGCAGGAGCAGCAGCCCGGCATCCGCCAGAAAGCCCACGCCGCCGACAAGGAGGAAGCGGGTGAAACGCTTCATGCCGAAGCGCGCAGCACCTTGGCGCTGTCGGGTGCGGCGCTCTTGTGCTCGGCCCGCCACGGCGCATCGACGCTGAGATAGAAGATGCGTTTCTGCTCGGTGCGCATGCGCGCGACCGAATCGAGGATGAGGCCGGTCACCGTCATCAGCATGGCGCCGATCAGAAGGGCGACCGACAGCACCCAGGTCGGCAGACGCGGCACGAGGCCGGTTTCGGCATATTCCGCCAGAACGGGCGCCATGAAGAACAGGCTGGCGAGGAGGAACAGGCCGGCGATCCAGCCGAAAAAGCGCAGCGGGCGCGTTTCCTTGGCCAGCAGCAGGAACATCCAGAGGATTTTCGCGCCGTCCTTAAAGGTGGAAAGCTTGGAGGCCGACCCTTCGGCGCGCCTTCCGTAATCGAGCGCGATCTCCGCCACCGGCAGCTTGAGCTGCGAGGCATGGACCGACATCTCGGTTTCGATCTCGAAGCCTCCGGATACGGCCGGGAAGCTCTTCACAAAGCGGCGCGAGAAGGCGCGGTAGCCCGAAAAGATGTCGGAAAAATCCGCGCCGAACAGCCTTCGGTAAAGCAGGTTGAAGAGCCGGTTGCCGAGCGCATGCCCCGCGCGGCCGGCATCCTCCTCGACGCCTCGGCGCGTACCCACCACCATGTCGGCGCGTTCGGTGACGAGCGTGTTGACGAGCAGCGCTGCGTCTTCCGGCGCATAGGTGCCGTCGCCATCCGCCATCACGTAGATGTCGGCCTCAATGTCGGCGAACATGCGCTGCACCACATGGCCCTTGCCCTGCCGGCCCACACGCACGACCGTGGCGCCGGCCGCCCGCGCGTGCAGGGCGGTCAGGTCGCGCGAATTGTTGTCATAGACGTAGATGCGCGCCTCCGGCAGAGCGAGGCGAAAGCGCCGCACCACGTCGCCCACTGTGTGCTCCTCGTTGAAGCAGGGCAGCAGGACGGCGATAACAGGTTCGTCGCGGACGAGATGCATGGCTTTCCAAGTCTCCGCCGCGTCTCTTCCCCAGCGGGAAGGCGGCTGCTTTACCCTTTATTGAAGCCGTTAAGACTAGGTTGAGGCTTGGCCTTTTTCCTTGGTTGTTTGATGTCCAGCGAGCTTTCTCTTCCAAGCGCGCGTTCGTGGTCGCGTCTGCCGCTCCGCCGGGAGGCAGGGCTTGCAGCGTTGGGAACGCTGGTCTTCCTGCTGGGCCATGCGGCTTCAGGATTTCCCACGCTGACCGCGTCCGGCGGCGACAATGACAGCCTGATGCGTCTCGTCGAGGTGCGCGACCTGCTCGCCGGCCAAAACTGGTTCGACCTGCATCAATACCGGCTCGGCGTCGGTTCGGGGCTGCTGATGCACTGGTCGCGGCTGGTGGACGCGCCGATCGCGCTGCTGATGGTGCTCGGGAAGGCGCTGACGGGAAGTGCCGCCTATGGCGAGGCTTTCGCGCGTGTCGCCTGGCCGCTTCTGATGTTCGGTGGATGCCTGTATCTGATGCTCCGCCTCGCCTGTATGCTGGGCGAAGTGGCGGCCACTCTTCCGGCGCTCGTGCTGGGCGGAGCAGCGCTTCACGGCACGGGCATCTTTGCGCCCGGCGCGCTCGACCACCACAATCTTCAGCTGCTGCTGACGCTTGGTGCCCTGCTTGGGCTCGCGAGTGAACAAAAGGTCGGCGCAGCCATGGCCGGCATCGGTGCCGCCCTGATGCTCGGCATCGGCATGGAAACCGTTCCTTACGTCGCCGCACTCGGCCTGTTTGCGGCACTCGATTTCCTGCTGCGGGGAAAGGACGCCGCACGCGTGGCGCGCGCGTTCGGCCTCGGCTTTGCCGTTTCCGCCGGCGCGATCTTTGTGGCGACCGTTCAGCCCGGCGCCTGGAACGTCGCGGCCTGCGATGCCTTCTCCCTGCCGCAAGGCTCAGGCGCAGTTCTGGCCGGGCTCGGACTTGCGGGCCTCGCCGCCGTGCCGCGCCTGGAACACTCGTTTCCCGCGCGGCTTGGCGGCCTGGCCGTGCTCGGCGTGTTGCTTGGCACCCTGATGCTCTGGCGCTTTCCCGAATGCTTGGCTGACCCCTATGCTGGGCTTGACGGACGCTTGAGGCGCTTCTGGCTGGACGCGGTAGCCGAAGCCCAGCCGCTTTGGCGCGTTTTGCCGGCCGATCCCGCCCTTGCCGCCGGCTTCTATGCCACGCCTGTGATCGCACTCGGCGCGCTCGCGGATCTGCTGCGCTCCCGTATTACTCGCCTGCGCCTGCTGATCCTGCTTGTCCTCCTTACCATGGTGGGCGTGAGCTTCTGGCAGGTGCGAGGCAGCTACTTCTCCGTGCCGATGGCCGCCATCCCGCTGGCGGTGATGGTCGGGCGCGCGCGCTCTGGTGGCAATACCGGTGCGATGATCGCAGCCTGGGTAGTGTCCTTCGGCGTCACCTGGAGCGCGGGCGCGGCAGGATTGTCAGGCCTTGCCGTATCATCCGGTTCAAGCGGGGAAGGCGCTGCCGGGGCGAGCGGCTCATGCGAGAACGCAGCCGACTTTGACACGCTCGCCAACCTTCCGCCGGCCCGCGTGCTCGCCATGTCCAATCTCGGCGCTGCCATTCTTGCCTACACGCCGCACACGACATTGGCCGGTCCCTACCACCGCAACATTGCCGGGAATCTCGCGGCGCTCGACATCTGGATGGCGCCGCCGGAGAAGGCCGCAGAACTGGTGAAGAAGAACGGGATCGAATTGCTTGTCTTCTGCGCCGGCAATGAAGAGGCAGCCTTCCTCTCAAACGCGGCACCCGGCGGGCTCGCCGGGATGCTGCAGGAAGGAACGATTCCCGCGTGGCTTCAACCCGTTGGAGGCAGGGGCGCGGCGCCGCTCAGGATATTCGGCGTGGTGCCATCCTCCGGTCGGTAGGGGTCGAAATGCCCTAAGGTAATGTGCGGAAATACTGGAAGAAAACCTTTCTGAAAGGCTTTTGCTCTCAATCTACTGCTATTCACGGTTGGCCTGCGGGAGAGGCCTGTGGGGAGGAATGGGCGCATCGTTTGAAACAAGCGTTGGAAAGGCGGAAAGCGGCGATCTCGCCCTGACCGATCCTTTGACCGGCCTCGGCAATCACCGCCGCTTTTCCGACAAGGTCGAGCGCCTCATCGCAGAGCGCGCGGACGATCCCGCGCCTTTCGCGATCGGCATCATCGACTTGGACGGGTTCAAGCCGATCAACGACCTGTTCGGCCGGGCAGCGGGCGACGACATCCTCGTTCAGGTGGCCATGCGGCTGCGCGCTTCAATGGACGCCCAATCCGCTGTCGCTCGGATCGGCGCGGACGAGTTCGCCTTTCTTTATCCGCTCGTGTTCAGCGAGGAAGTGGCTGCTGAAAAGGCCCGCACGCTGATCGAGATCCTGTCGGCCCCCTATGATGTGGGCGAGCGCACCGCGCGGCTTTCGGCGTCCGTGGGCTGCTCGCTGTTCTTTTCGGGCGACGAAACCACCGACATCCTGATCTCGAAGGCTGAAACGGCGCTTTATCAGGCCAAGCGCTCCGGCCGCGGCCGGGTCGTGGTTTACAGCCGGGAGATGGAGGACGCCGCAAAGCGTGTCACGCGCATCGAGCAGGCGCTGCGCCGCGCGGTCTCGTCCGGCGAAGTGGAGCCCTATTTCCAGCCGATCGTCGATCTTCAAACGCGCGAGATCATCGGCTTCGAGGCGCTCGCGCGTTGGATTGACCGCGATCTCGGCTTTGTCTCGCCCGCAAGCTTCATTCCGATTGCGGAAGAACGCGGCATCATCGGGCCGCTGTCGCAACTGATCCTGCGCAAGGCGGCGGACGCTGCCCGCCTGTGGCCCAAGAACCAGTTCCTGGCCTTCAACCTGTCGCCCTCGCAACTGGTCGACCAGAACACCGGCCTGCACATCCTGTCCATTCTCGACCGGACCGGCTTCGATCCGCGCCGGCTCGAGGTGGAGATCACCGAAACCGGCCTGATGTCCGATCCATGCTCGGCCAAGAAGATCGTCGAGGACCTTCAGCGCTGCGGCATCAGGGTGTCGCTCGATGATTTCGGCACCGGCCAGTCCTCGCTCGGACGCCTCCGCGAGTTCCGCTTCAACAAGCTCAAGATCGACCGCGCTTTCGTGTCCGTGCTTCTGGAAGACAAGCCGTCCGAGCACATCATCCGGGCGATCCTGTCGATGTGTGAGGGGCTCGGCATGGATTCGGTGGCCGAAGGCATTGAGGAGGAGGCGCAGGCTCGCCGGCTGGCCGAGTTCGGCTGCGATGGCGGGCAGGGCTATCTCTTCGGCCGCCCGGTTGATGCCGACGCCACGCTCGCCCTCTTACGCGCGACCTCGCCCGGAAACATGCCCGCACGCGGCTCCGTGCACTGAAGGCCTGTTCTTCGACACCATCCCATTAGGCCTCGCCATCGCAGCCTTGACAGCCTCTCCCCCTTGCCTCCAGGAAAGTTGGCCACAGGGCGCGAGAGGTCGTTTCATGATACCGTCAGCACGTTTTCCCGACCTTGACGGAGCCTCGGTGCTGATCACCGGCGGCGGGTCCGGCATCGGCGCCGCGCTGGTCGAAGGTTTTGCGCTGCAAGGCGCCCGTGTCGCCTTTCTGGATGTGGCCGAGGAACCCAGCCGTGCCTTGGTCGCGCGGCTCGACGGCCGAACCAGCCACCCTCCGCTTTTCATCCGGGCCGACCTGCGCAACGTGGACGCCATTCGGCGCGCCGTGGATGACGCTGCGCGGGCCCATGGCCCGGCCACGGCGCTGGTCAACAATGCGGCCTGGGACGACCGGCATGAGCTGAGCGATGTCACGCTCGACTACTGGGAAAACAATCAGGCGATCAACCTGCGCCCGCATTTCTTCACCGCGCAAGCGGTGGCGCCGGGCATGAAGGCGGCAGGCTTTGGCTCGATCGTCAACTTCACCTCCACCTCCTTTCTGATGAACCATCCCGGCATGCCTTCCTACACGGCTGCCAAGGCAGGCATCATCGGCCTCACCAAGGGGCTCGCGGGCCGGCTCGGGCCTGACAACATCCGCGTCAACGCGGTGGCGCCGGGCTGGGTGATGACAAAACGCCAGAAGGAGCTCTGGACGAGCGGAGAAGGCGTGGAAGCCCATGTCGCCAAGCAGTGCATCCGCCGCCCCATGGAGCCCGCCGATATGATCGGAACCATCCTTTTTCTGTGTTCGGATGCCTCCGCCATGCTCACGGCACAGACTCTGATCGTGGACGGGGGATACCTGTGAGCGGCGCCTATGCCATCGTCGACTGGGGCACCACACGCGTCCGGATCTGGCTGGCCGATCGCGACGGGACGATCCTCGGCGAGCGCCGCAGCGATGAAGGGATGGTGGCGTCCGCGGGCCGCTTCGAGGCGGTGCTGGAAGCCCATCTCACGGCACTCGGCGCAAGCCCCCGCCTGCCGGCGTTCATATGCGGCATGGCGGGCGCGCGCCAGGGCTGGGTGGAGGCGCCTTACGTGCCCGCGCCGGCTTCGCTGGAACAGATATTCGGCAGCGCCGTGCGGGTGGAGGGCGCCGCGCGTCCTGTGCTGATCCTGCCCGGCCTGTCGCAAGACAACGAGCACGGCTTCGACGTGCTGCGCGGCGAGGAAACCCAGCTTGCCGGCTTGCGCGAAAGATCGGGTGAGGGGGCCCACGTGGTCTGCCTGCCCGGCACCCATTCCAAATGGGCCGTTCTCGACGGTGCGCGGGTCGAGCGCTTTTCCACCTTCCTGACCGGCGAACTGTTCGCCGTGCTGGGGCAGCATTCCATCCTGCGGCATTCGCTGGGCGGGGAAGCGCCGCATGTCGATCCGGGCAGTGCTGCCTTCCGAGACGCCTGTGCGGAAGCGTGGCAGACCGGCGATCTCGGCGGAAGCCTGTTTTCCGTGCGCGCGAAGGGCCTGCTGCGCGGAACATCGCCTGCGGATGCCGCAGCACGCCTGTCAGGTCTGCTTCTGGGCGCCGAGCTTTTCTCCGCGCGTCGGCGCTTCGGCATGCCCGACGCGCCCGTGATTCTGCTCGCCTCGGGCGCGTTGCACGACCTCTACGCCGCAGCCTTCGACATTGCCGGGATGCCGTTCCGCCCGGCTGATGCCGACGAGGCGGTCCGTAACGGGCTGAAGGATGCCGCGCATCTTTACCGGGAGCTTTGGGCATGAACCAAACGTCTTCTTCTCGAACGCCCTTTCCCGATTTGCGGCGGGGCCTCGTCGCCATCCTGCGCGGGCTTGAACCCGCACAGGCGGAAGCCGTGGCGTCCGCCATCTTCGAGGCCGGCATCGAGGCGATCGAGGTGCCGCTCAACTCGCCCGATCCGTTCCGCTCGATCGAGGCGCTCGCGCGCCTGCTTCCTTCGAGCGCGCTGGTGGGCGCAGGCACCGTGCTGGCGCCCGAGGATGTCGGTCGGCTGCATGATGCGGGCGGCAGGCTGCTGGTCAGCCCCAATGTAGACGCGGCCGTTCTGGAGCGCGCAGCCTTTCACGGCATGGTTTCCATGCCCGGTGTGTTCACCCCGACCGAGGCGTTCCAGGCGCTGCGCCATGGCGCGTCGGCGCTGAAGTTCTTTCCCGCCAGCGTACTGGGACCGGCGGGAATCGCGGCGATCCGCGCCGTTCTGCCGAAGGACGCGCTGGTGGGTGCGGTCGGCGGCGTGTCAGAGGAAAGCTTCGCGGATTACGCCAAGGTCGGCGTGCGCACCTTCGGGCTGGGATCGAGCCTGTTCAAGCCCGGTCTCGATGCAAGCGAGATCGGCGCGCGCGCGAAAAAAGCAGTCACCGCGTGGGACGCCGTTTTCGGAAGCAGCGCATCATGATGGGCCACGCCGCCGTTTCCGTGTTTTCCCCGCATCCCTGCCAGCTCGGCGAAGGGCCGAGCTTCGACGGGGAAAGCCAGTCGCTTTTCTGGTTCGACATCCTGGGCCGCAAGCTTCTGGAGCAGCGTGTCCCCGACGGCGAAACGCTGGTTCACGACCTTCCCTTCATGGCGAGCGCACTGGCTGGCGTGGATGCGGAGCGGCAGTTGCTTGTCGCGGAGGACGGGCTCTATCTGCGCGATCGCCGGAGTGGCGCCCTGTCGCTTCACATGCTGCTCGAAGCGGACAATGCCGTGACCCGCTCGAACGACGCCCGCGTGCATTCCTCCGGCGCCTTCTGGATCGGCACCATGGCGAAGGACGAGGGTGCGGGCAAAGGCGCGATCTACCATTATCGCGCGGGCGAGCTGCGCCAGCTCTACGACCGCGTTTCCATCCCCAATTCGATCTGCTTCTCGCCCGACGGCGCCACGGCCTATTTCGCCGACTCGTCCGCGCGCAAGCTGTGGCGCGTGCCCTGTGATCCGCACACCGGTCTTCCCACAAGCGAGCCGCAGGTCTTTGTCGATGGCATGGATGCCGACGGCTATATCGACGGCTCGGTCGTGGACGGCGATGGCGTGTTGTGGAACGCGCGTTGGGGCGGTGCGCGCATCGATGCCTACGGCCCCGACGGCGCTCTCCTCCGCTCGATCTCGGTTCCGGTGCGCCAGCCCTCCTGTCCCGCTTTCGTGGGACGGGAACTGGACCAGTTGGCGGTCACATCCGCCTGGAAGGGCATGAGCGAGGAAGAGCGCGCCGCCGACGCGTTGGGGGGGCAGACCTTTCTTCTCGACATTCCCGTGCCCGGCCGGCCCGAGCCTTTCGTGCTTCTTTGAGCGAAGGCTAGGCCGGGCCGGCAAGCCTCAGGCTCAGGCTTTGTCCATGCAGACCGCGGTATGGCCCGCGCCGACAAAGCCGAGCGTCCGCGCCGCTGCCTTGGACAGGTCGAGCACGCGGCCCTTCACGAACGGCCCGCGATCATTGATGCGGACAGTGACGGATTTGCCGTTTCTTTGATTGGTGACTTTGAGTCTGGTGCCGAAGGGCAGGGACCGGTGGGCGGCGGTCAGGGCGGCGGGATTCATCCGCTCGCCTGAGGCCGTCTTGGAAGTGAGTGCGTACCAGGAGGCACGTCCGCACTGGGCGAAGGCCGTGCTGTTGGAGGCTGCGAGTGCAAGGCCCGTCGCCAGCACGGCGACCGTCAGTTGCGTTTTCTTCATTCCGGGGGATTGCTCCGTTGATCGAACGGGCGCCCCTAAAGGAGAAGCGAGATCAAACCGGGCCCTGAGGTGGCTTTTGTGAGGCGTCGATCACGTCTTCTTTACCGCCGGGGCAAGGCGTCATGCTTTTTTCCGTGCATCCAAATGGCAGGTTCAGCCATTAACTGGGGTTGCGAAGCCAGCAGTTGAGCCTGCTCAAACGTGACTCTCCCCTTGATCCTGACCTTGCGGCTCGATGTCCAAAGTGCTGCCTGGTTTGACCGCCTGCGACAGATTCACTTTCCGCCGGCGCGCAACTTTTTGCAGGCACATGTGACACTGTTCCACAAACTGCCAGGCGAGCATCGGACAATGGTGGAAGCGGTGCTGAATGATGCAGTGCGTGTCCAGGCGAAGTTTGAGGTGCCGGTCACCGGATTGCGCTTCCTCGGCGCCGGTGTGGCCTACAGGCTGGAGGCTTCGGACGCCGTCACATTCCGCGAAAGCCTGGCGCGGCGATGGACGGAATGGCTGAGCCCGCAGGACCGTCAAAGGATCGCCCTGCATGTCACCGTCCAGAACAAGGTGGCGCCGGATGTGGCGCGCACGCTGTTGGCGACGCTTGAACGCGACTTCATCCCCTTCGCGGCACAGGCCGAGGGTGTGGACCTGTGGGAGTACCAGAACGGCCCCTGGCGCTTCCTGCGCGGCTTCTCGTTCAGCGCCTAGAACGCGGGAGCGACCCCGCCCAGTTCGTCCTCCACATGGGCGCGGATGATCGCGTCAAAACTGTCTTCCGCGGCAAAGCCGAGCGCGCGGGCACGCGTGGCGGCAAAGCGCGTCGGCCAGCCCTGGACAATTTCCAGGATCGTTTGGTCCGGCTCCTCCCGGATCAGCGCCACTGCCCGGTCGCCGGCACAGCGGCGGAGCGCCTCGATCTGCTCGGCGACCGAAACAGCAACCGCCGGCATGGACAGGCTGCGGCGAGGGCCGATGCGATCGCCATCGATTTCGGCCGCGTGAAGGAGGAAGTTCACGGCGGCGCGCGGGCTGGCATGGCTGTGCACGACATCGCGCGGCACGGGCAGTATGGCTTCGCGTCCGCCAAGCGGCTCGCGGATGATGCTCGAGAAGAAGCCGGACGCGGCCTTGTTGGGCTTGCCCGGCCGCACGCAGATCGTCGGCAGCCGGATGCCGACCCCGTCGAAGAAGCCCTTCCGCGTGTAATCGGCGAGCAGCAACTCGCTGATCAGTTTCTGGGCGCCGTAGGAGGTCAGCGGGGTTGGGTGGAAGTCGTCGGGGATCACCGGGGGAAAGGGCGCGCCGAACACGGCGATGGAGGAGGTGAAGACGATGCGTGGAAAAATGCCCACATGGCGCACCGCCTCGAACAGCGCGCGCGTGCCATCGAGATTGACGCGATAGCCCAGGTCGAAATTTGCCTCGGCCTCGCCCGACACCACGCCGGCGAGATGGAAGATCACATCCGGCCGCGTGGCGACCAGTGCCTCCACTGCGCCGTTCTGAGAAAGGTCGCCGGTGCGGATCTCGGTGGGGATGCCGGAAACCGCCGGCGGCGGCACGATGTCGTGCAAGGTGAGGCTGGAGATTTTCGCGCCGTTGAGCATGCCGTCGCGCGTCAGGCGCTCGACCAGCTTGCGCCCCACCATTCCGGCCGCGCCGGTGATCAGGATGCGCATGGCGTGTTCCCTCCTCAGCCTCAGCCGCGCCCTACGAAGGGCATGGCGGTTGCCATCACGGTCATGAAGAGCACGTTGCTGTCGAGCGGCTGGTTCGCCATGAAAAGCACCGCTTCCGCCACGCGCGCCACATCCATCACGGGCTCGATTGCGATCCGTCCATCGGCCTGTGGCACCCCGGTCGTCATGGCCTGCGCCATTTCCGTCAGCGCATTGCCGATGTCGATCTGACCGCAGGCGATGTTGAACGGGCGGCCGTCGAGCGAAACCGACTTGGTCAGCCCCGTGACCGCGTGCTTGGTCGCGGTATAGGCCACCGAGCCCGGCCGCGGCGCATGCGCCGACACCGAGCCGTTGTTGATGATGCGGCCGCCCTGAGGGGCCTGCTTGCGCATCTGGCGGAAGGCTGCGCGTGCGCAAAGGAACGAGCCCGTCAGGTTGATGTCCACCACCTCCCGCCACGTATCCACGGGCGTCTCGTCGATTGTCGCAGACTTGAAGCCGCGTCCGGCATTGTTGAACAGAAGATCGACCCGGCCGAATTGCGCGACAACCTGCGCGAAGAGGCGGTCCACCTCTTCTTCACGCGTGATGTCGCAAGGGATCGCCAGCGCCTTGGCATCCTCCCGGGGCCGGCCTTGTGCCACAGCCTCCTCGAGGGTCTCCGTCCTGCGGCCGCAGAGGACGGTGTTCCAGCCGGCGTCCAGAAGCGCCAGCGCTGTTGCGCGGCCCACGCCCGTGCCGGCCCCGGTGACGATCGCGGTTCTGCTCCTTTTCTGCACGCTGGCTTTCCTTCCATGCCGCCCGATGATCGTGCGTAGCTGTCCCCCGATCGCGGCGCAACCGCGCGTTCCCCTGCTGCGCCGGGTTCTTCAGCTGGCCGGACGATGGAACCGCCGCGGTCGCAAACGGTTATAGGCGTGCGACGTGAACGGCGTTCGGCCGTCAGTTGCTGAGATACGGGCTTTTTCTGCCTCCCGAGCAAGCCCGCACAACTCCTGAATTATCGTGGAAAGCTGGAGGAGATCGATCATGCCGAAATCCCCCTATGACCGTGGCTTGCTGCGTCCTGTTGAAATCGAGCGTCTGAAACGGGTGTTCGATCGCGCTTGTTCCGTCCGACAGGTCGTCCCGGAGTCCGAAGGCGGCAAGGAACTGGCGCTCACCCTTCTCGCCCTCCACAATGCCGGCATGGTGGACGAGGAATCCCTTAACGCGGCCGTTGCCTACTCGCCGCCCGAGGCGCGTGCCGGCTGACCGGATCGGTGGACACCCGAGTCGGCGGTTTATGCCCGGGTGGCGCCGAACTGCCGCTTTTCCTTCTTCAAGCAGCGCTCGCAGCGTAAAGCCTGCTTCTTTCAAATGCGTCCGGAGACCTTCATGTCCAACGGCTTGTTCTCGCCCATCAGTCTGGGCGGGCTCGACTTTCCCAACCGCATCGCGGTCGCGCCCATGTGCCAGTACTCGGCGGACGATGGCTCGGCGACCGACTGGCACCTCCAGCACTGGATGAATCTCGGCATGTCAGGCGCTGGCATGGTGACAGTGGAGATGACGGATGTGGAGCGCCGCGGCCGCATCACGCATGGCTGCCTTGGGCTCTACTCCGATGCCAATGAGCGGGCGGCGAAGCGTGCGCTGGATGCGGCAAAGGCCGTGGCCGCGCCCGGCACGAAATGGGGCGTGCAACTCGCTCATGCCGGCCGCAAGGCCTCTTCCCAGAGGCCCTGGGAAGGCGGTGGCGCGCTTCCTTCTGATGGAGACCCGTGGCCCACGGTGTCGGCCTCCGCTGTTCCCTACGACAAGAACTCGCAGGTGCCGCGCGCGCTGAGCGGCGGCGAGATTGCCGCGCTGGTGAATGACTGGGCGGAAGCGGCAGTGCGCGCGGCTCGTGCAGGCTTCGACTTCATCGAGCTCCACGGCGCGCATGGCTATCTGCTGCACCAGTTCCTGTCGCCTTTGTCCAACAAGCGCGACGACGAGTATGGCGGCAGCCTGCAAAACCGCATGCGGCTGATCGTGGAGGTCGCTCGTGTGGTACGCGCGGCCGCGCCCGACCTGATGCTGGGTGCGCGCCTTTCCGTGACGGACTGGGTGGAAGGCGGCTTCACCGAGGATGAGGCGGTCGAGGTTGCCATCGCCCTGAAGAACGAGGGCGTGAGCTATATCTGCTGCTCGAGCGGCGGTAACTCGCCCTTGCAGAAAATCCCCGTCGGCCCCGGCTATCAGGTGCACCTAGCGGAGCTTGTGCGAAAGCGCGCTGGCATTGCCACCCGTGCGGTCGGTGCCATCAGCGAAGCGCAGCAGGCGGACGAGATCGTTCGTGAGGGTCGCGCGGACATGGTCGCGCTCGCCCGCGCTTTTCTGGCCGACCCACGGTGGCCGTGGCGGGCGGCGGCAGCACTCGGCGGGCATGTTGAGCCGGCGCCGCAATATGTCCGCAGCGTGGACGTGGTGCAGCGCTGGGCGAAAGCCGCTTGAGGCAGCGCTCCCCGATGGGGACCGTTTTTACGCCTTGAGCAGCCACTCGTGCTCGGGCGCGTTGTGGAACTTCCAGACGCGCTTGGGGCCGGCCATCACATTGAGGTAGTACAGGTCGTAGCCATGCACGGTGGCGCAGGGATGGTAGCCTTTCGGCACCAGCACTACGTCGCCGTCCTCGATCGCCATTGCCTCGTCCAGCTCGCGCGACCCGTCCGCGCGAGTGTCCGTATAAACCCGCTGGAAGCCGAAGCCTTGGGGCGGGCTGATGCGGTGATAATAGGTCTCCTCGAGCAGCGACTCGCGTGGCAGGTCGTCCTGGTCGTGCTTGTGCGGCGGATAGCTCGATGTGTTGCCAGCCGGCGTGATCACCTCCACCACGAGAAGCGAGTCCGCCGGCTCCGTTTCAGGCAAGATGTTGACCACATGCCGCGTGTTCGAGCCCCGGCCGCGTATCTCCTGGCCGAGATCGTCGGGCGCAATGAGGCGAGGTGGCAGACCGCCGCCGAGGCCGGGCGCGGAGCAGACGGCCAGCGTCAGCTCTGTTTCGGCCTGAACCTCCCAATCGGAGCCCTGAGGCAGGTAGACCGACCAGGGCTTGCCCTCGAACGGCGACATGCGCCCGCCGATCGTGCCGAAGTCCTGGTCGCCCGCCCGCACCTGCGCTTTTCCGGACACCAGCACCAAACAGACCTCGCGACCGCCGGTGGGTTCCGCCAGCGTTTCGCCTGGCCGCAAGGCATGGAGCGCAAAGCCGACATGGGTCCAGCCGGCACTTTCCGGCGTCACGTCGATCAGCTTGCCGAAGCCTTTGGGCGGCCGCACGAGCAGCTTGGACATGGTGCTCACTCCTCCGGAAGTTCGGGTAAACGATAGGCAATCAGAAAGATCCACGCGCCATAGGCGGCCATGAAGCCCGCCATCAGCGCCCAGCCGGGCGAGCCGGTGGCAAGCTCGAAGGCAGCCCAGAGCGCGCAGAACAGCACAAGAAGAACCCGCCGCCAGAGCGGGCGGAAAAAGGGATGCTCGGCGTCACGCCGCATCGCGGCTCAGCCTGCCTGCCGCAGGCCGGCCTCGCGAAGGAAGCGGGTCAGGTTGTCATAGCCGAGCCTTGCATACTCGGCCGGCGTCACATCGTCGGGATATTGCTCGGCTTCGATCACGGCCCATCCTGAATAGTCCAGCAACTCGCGCAGCACGGAAACGTAGTCCACCGCGCCATCGCCCGGCACGGTGTAGACGCCGGCGATCACGCTGTCGAGAAAGGACAGGTCCTCGCGGTTCACGCGTTCCATCACCGCTCGCCGCACATCCTTGGCATGGAAGTGGCCGATGCGGTCGCGATAGCGGCGCGCGAGAGCGGCCGGGTCGATGCCCGCCCAGGTCGCATGGCCGGTGTCGAGCAGGAGCTTCACCGCCGCGCCCGTGTTTTTCATCAGGCGGTCGATCTCGTCTTCCGCCTGGATCACCGTGCCCATGTGATGGTGATAAACGAGCGTCAGGCCCTCTTCCGCCATCATCTCGGCGAAGCGCGTGAGATTGCGCGTGAAGCGCGCCCATTCGTCGTCCGACAACTGTGGGCGGCGCGACAGCGGCACAGACTGGTCGCCGTGGATCGTCCGGGTGCATTCGGCCGCGATGAAGACGGAGCAGCCCATCTCCTTCAGCAGCGCGATATGATCGGCTGCCGCCGCGCGCTCCTCTTCCGCGGAACGCTCCGCGAAAAAAGTGGACCACCAGCCGCCGACAAGGTCAAGCCCATGCGCGTGGAGGATCGGCCGCAGCGTGGATGGGTCGCGCGGAAACTTGTTGCCGAGCTCCATGCCCTCGATCCCGGCAGCCCGCGCTTCGCTCAGGCATTGTTCCAGCGGAATATGACCGCCGAGCGCGGGCAGGTCGTCATTGGACCAGCCGATGGGATTGGCGCCGATGCGGATCATGTTTTCTTCCTTTGACGTTGCACGCAATCGGAGTCCCGCCTCAATCCCCGAGGCGCTGCAATTCCCGCGCGTCCTGATAGGCCCGGCGCTTTTCCGCCACCTGCGACCGCTCCGACACTTCCGGCACGGCTACGTCCCACCAGTGTCCGCCGGCCTCCGTCGAGATCAGCGGATCGGTGTCGATTACGAGAACCGTGGTGCGGTCGTTCTTTCTCCCGCGCAGCAGGGCCGCTTCGAGGTCGGAGATGCCGGACACTTTCTCCGCGATCGCGCCGAGGCTCGCCGCATGGGCCGCGAAGTCGATCGCCGGCAGCGTTTCGTGGCGCGCGTCGGCCAGGAGATTGTTGAAGTTCGCCCCGCCTGTCGCCATCTGGAGCCGGTTGATGCAGCCATAGCCGCGATTGTCGAGCAGCACGATCGTGAGCCTCAGGCCCAGCATCACCGAGGTGGCGATCTCCGAGTTCAGCATCAGATAGGAGCCGTCGCCCACCATCACGACGATCTCCTCGTCCGGCTTCGCCATCTTGGCGCCCAAGCCTCCTGCGATCTCGTATCCCATGCAGGAATAGCCGTATTCGGCATGGTAGGAGCCCGGCGCGCCTGCCTGCCAGAGCTTGTGCAACTCGCCCGGCAGCCCGCCCGCCGCATGAAGCAGCGTGACGCTTGACCCGAGCGCGCGCTGCACCGCGCCGATCACCTGTGCGTCCGAAGGGCGCTCTGCATTGGTCGCGGCCGTCACCGCCGCAGCCTCCGCCTCCCACTCGGTCTTTCCGCGCTTGGCGGCTTCGGTCCATCCCGCTGGAGCCTGCCAGTTCTCTATCGCCTCGCACAACTCGCTGAGCCCCTCGCGCGCATCGCCCACGATCGGCAGCGCCCGGTGCTTGGCGGCGTCGAAGGCCTGGACGTTGAGGCCGAGGATCGTCTTGCTTTCGTTCCGGAACAGCGCCCATGAGCCGGTGGTGAAATCCTGCAGCCGCGTGCCCACCGCGAGCACCAAATCCGCCTGCTCTGCAAGCCTGTTCGCGGCCGAGGTGCCCGTCACGCCGACGGCGCCCATATTGAGCGGATGCGTGTCGGGCAGGGAGGACTTGCCGCCTTGTGTTTCGCAGACGGGAATTCCGGCCGCTTCTGCAAAGCCGGCCAGTACTTCGGATGCGCCGGAATAAAGCACGCCGCCGCCTGCGATGATCAGCGGCTTCTTCGCCTGTTTGAGGGCAGCAGCCGCGATTGCGACCTCGTTCCGGTCGGGGCGTGGGCGGCGGATCGCCCAGAGCCGCTCGGCAAAAAAGCTTTCCGGATAGTCGTAGGCTTCCGCCTGCACGTCCTGGCAGAGCGAAAGGGTGACGGGGCCGCATTCTGCCGGGTCGGTCAGCACGCCCATGGCGCGGTTGAGCGCCGGAATGATCTGCTCGGGCCGGGTGATGCGGTCGAAATAGCGCGACACCGGGCGGAACGCGTCGTTCACCGAAACGGTGCCGTCCGAGAATACCTCCGCCTGCTGCAGAACCGGATCGGGAACGCGGTTGGCGAAAACATCGCCGGGAAGCAACAGAAGTGGCAGGCGGTTCACATGGGCGAGCGCTGCGGCCGTCACCAGATTGGTCGCGCCCGGCCCGATCGAGGTCGTGACGCCCATGGCGCGGCGGCGGAAACATGCCTTCGCATAGGCGATCGCCGAATGCGCCATCGCCTGCTCGTTGTGCGCGCGGAAAGTCGGCAGTTCGTCGCGTGCGCCGTAAAGGGCTTCGCCGATCGCCGCCACATTGCCATGGCCGAAAATGGCCCAGACGCCGCCGAAGAAAGGCACGGTCTCGCCGTCGACCACCGTCATCTGGCGCGACATGAAGCGCACCAGCGCCTGCGCCATTGTCAGGCGAACCGTCTTGCCCATCCTGTTTCCTCCCCTTCAACCCTTTTCGTCGTTCAGGCCGCCTGCTGGCCCCGCGCCGCGAGCCAAGCCTGCGTCAGGCGCTCGAACCGGGACGCCATGGCGTCGATCGCTTCCTCGTCCGTGATGCGGCCGGAAAGCCAGTCCTCCGCCGGCTTCATGAAGATCGTGCGGCCGACCGCGAAGCCCTTGACGATTGAAACCCCGCTCACCGCGCGAAAGGCCACTTCGAGCTTTTCCGCCGGCGCTTCGAGGCCAAGCAGAACGACGCCCCGGCACCAGGGATCGTTCCCGGCGATCACCTGCGCGATGCGATCCCAGGCCGCACTCGAGACCTGCGGCTCGAGCTTCCACCAGTCGGGCTTGATCCCGAGCGCATAAACCTCTTCGAGCGCCCTTGAGACCGTATCCTCCTCCACGGGGCCATGCTTGCCGCATATGATCTCGACCAGCAGCTCGCGGCCGATCTTGCGCGAGGCGTCATAGGCGGCGCGCAGCTTTTCGCCCTGCTCCTGCTTCAACGCGGCCGGGTCGTCGGGACGGTAGAAGCACAGGCACTTGATGCAGTGATCGACCGGCCATTCCACCAGTTGAGATCCGAGATCCTGTTCGAACTCGAAGCGCAGCGGCCGCGAGCCCGGCTCCTCCACCGGGCGGCCAAGCCAGGAGAACGGATGGCGGGCATATTCGAACATGGCCTCGCGGCCCCATTTCTCGTCGATCAGCATGCCGTAGCCGGGGCGGCCCTGCGCCACCTTTGCCGCCGCCTTCACGCCCAGCACCTTGAAGGCGCGCAGGCGCTCAGTGTCCTGGCCAAGCCGCACCGCCATGTCCTCCAGCCCGCCGCGATGATCCATGGCGAGCGCCATCA
Source organism: uncultured Mesorhizobium sp. (assembly GCA_963522145.1). Classification (GTDB taxonomy): domain Bacteria; phylum Pseudomonadota; class Alphaproteobacteria; order Rhizobiales; family Rhizobiaceae; genus Mesorhizobium_B. Next base: position 62,577 of record CAUQXI010000002.1, read on the forward strand.
GAAGCGGGATCTCCGTGCGCCGCGTGGTCGCCCAGTGGATGTGGCTCAGTGCCTCGTCCTTGCGCAGCGCGCGGTGCGGGCTGCCGTTTCGCAGAAAGGCCTGCAACTCGGCTTCGGTCGGATATTCGGGGGCGCAAAGCAGACGCGACACCGCAAAGGCACCGCAGGCATTGGCCCAGGTCGCCGCCGTTTGAAGGCTTTCGCCACCGAGCCAGCCGCGCAGGAAGCCCGACATGAAGGCATCGCCCGCGCCCAGCACGTTGTAGATTTCGATCGGAAACCCGTCGCCAACGACGCCGTCTTCGAGATCGTCGGGGATCGGCCCGTCATAAACGATGCAGCCCTTCGCGCCGCGCTTGAGCACGATCGTGGCGCCGGACGCGGCACGGATCGCCCGAAGCGCGTCCGCCACATCGTCCGCGCCAGCCGCGATCATGATCTCCTCTTCCGTTCCCACGATGAGGTCGCAGTCGGGCAGGATGGAGCGGAGCCGCGCCGATACGAGATCCGACTTCACATAGCGATCGAAGCCCGCCGAATGACCGCCCAGACCCCAGAGATTCGGCCGGTAGTCGATGTCGAACACGATCTTGCGGCCATTCGCCTTGGCGACCCGGATGGCCTTGCCTTGCGCGGCGGCACTCGCCTCCCGCGAGAAATGCGTGCCCGTGACGACGATCGCCCTCGCCGAGGCGATGAAGCTTTCATCGATGTCGCTCTCGTCCAGGGCCATGTCGGCGCAGTCCGCGCGCACGAAGATCATGGGCGACACGCCTTCGCTTTCCACCGCGAGCAGCACCAATGCGGTCAGCCGGTGGGGATCGGTCGAAACGCCGTGCGTGGACACGCCCTCGCGCTCAAGCTGCTCGCGGATGAAGCGGCCCATCTGCTCGTCGCCCACGCGCGTGATCAGGGCCGAGCGCAGCCCAAGTCGCGCCGTGCCGACCGCGATATTGACCGGACAGCCGCCGACAGACTTTGCGAAGGAGGCGATGTCTTCCAGCCGCGAGCCGATCTGCTGGCCGTAAAGATCGACCGAGGCGCGGCCGATCGTGATCACGTCCAGCGACGGGCGCGACGCATCCCCTGCCTGAGTCATCCGAGTCCTCCCTGCCGCGACCTTGCCGTCGCCGCGGCTGCTTTACGCCGGATGAAACAGAAATTCCACGCGCAGATCAATATGGAACGCATATTCTTTTATGTGCGGGATGGCGCCGACCGCTCGCCGCGCTTTTCGGCCACCGCCACCGCCAATGTCATGGCCAGGGCGAATGTCGCGGAAAGCGAGCGGAATCCGGCGAAATCGGCCTCCGCCACCTCGAACCACGCGGTTGCGGTCTGCGCCAGAGGGGAGAATGCGCTGTCGGTGATTGCGACCACCGGAACTCCGCGCGCGACCGCATTACGCGCACTTTCCACGGTAGGAGGCGCATAGGGGGAAAAGCTCACCGCAAGAACCGCATCCCGTTTCGTGGCGAATGACAGGACTTCGGGGTCGAGGCCCGCGGAAGAGTCGATCAGCTGGTTGCGGATTTCGAGCTTCCCCAAGGCATAAGCGAGATAGGCGGCGACGGGGAATGAGCGCCGCCGCGCCACGACGAAGATCGTGTCCGCCGGAGCGAGGATGCCCACGGCGCGATCGAGGATGCTCTGGTCGAGCCCGCGCGTCAGCGCATCGAGCGACTTGGCGGCGGCCGCGGCAAAGCCGTCCAGCAGCACGCGGCTGCCGGTGCCGCCTTCGTCCCGCAGGTTCTGCAGCCGCTCGTGATAGGACGAGCGCTCGCCGCGCAGGCGCTCGCGGAACACGGCCTGAAGGCTCGTGAAACCGTCGAAGCCGAGATGCTGCGAGAACCGCACCAGGGTGGACGGCTGCACACCGGCGGACGCCGCGATGGAGGCCGCGGTGCCGAAGGCGATCTCGTCGGGATTGTCGAGCGCATAGGCCGCGATCTGCGCCAGCCGCTTGGGCAGAAGCGCCCGCTGGTCGATCACCCGGCTGCGCAACGTCTCGAAATCGTGGGGAAGGGAGGCCGCGTCCATGCCGCTTTGTGGACTGTGACCGGGCGCGGAACAAGAGCGATGCCGCTCCATCTCGGCAAAATGGACCGAATGTTCCATTTCGACTTGCATTGGATTAGAAGCGGCAAAAAGGGAGGAGAGCATGATCGGCGTCGGTTTGATCGGCACGGGCTTCATGGGCAAGTGCCATGCGGTCGCCTGGAGCGGCGTGCGTGCGGTGTTCGGCGATGTGCCGCCCCTTCGCCTTGTCCATCTCGGCGAGGCCGATGCGACGCTCGCGGAAAAGCGCGCCGGCGAGTTCGGCTTCGAGCGCGCCAGCGGCGACTGGCGGCGCGTGGTGGAAGACCCTGACGTGACGGTTGTTTCCGTCACCACGCCCAACCAGTTCCACCCCGAAATGGCGATCGCGGCGCTCGACGCCGGCAAGCATGTCTGGTGCGAAAAGCCGATGGCCCCAAGCTTCTCCGATGCCGAGCGCATGACGGATGCGGCGAGAACGAGCGGCAGGGTTGCGGCCCTTGGCTACAACTACATCCAGAGCCCCGCGATCCGCCATATCGGGCGCTTGCTGGAGGAGGGTGTGATCGGCGCGGTCAACCATTTCCGCGTCGAGATGGACGAGGACTTCATGGCCGATCCCGAGGCGCCCTTCACCTGGAAGCACGATCGCGCGTCCGGCTATGGCGCGCTGGACGATTTCGCCGTGCATCCCTTGTCGCTGATCCACGTGCTTCTGGGCCGCGTTTCCTCCGTCATGTGCGACATGGCGATGCCGGTAACGGAGCGCACCACGCCGTCGGGCGGGCGCCGCGCGGTAGAGACATTCGACGTTGCGTCGAGCCTGCTTCGGCTGGAAAGCGGCGTGTCCGGCACGCTGCTCGTCAACCGCGCCGCATGGGGCCGCAAGGGCCGCATCCAGATCCAGATCTTTGGCGCGCGGGGCACGATCGTCTTCGATCAGGAGCGCTTCAACGAGGTGCAGCTTTACGTGACGAGCGATCGGCCCGCCGAGCAGGGATTCCGCACGATCCTCGCCGCGCCCTTGCACGAGCCCTATGGTCGCTTCATTCCGGCGCCCGGCCACGGGCTCGGCTTCAACGACCTCAAGATCATCGAGGCGCATGAACTGGTGTGCCGCATGGAGGGAAAGCCGGCGCGGCTGATCGAGTTCGACGCCGGGCTGGAGATCGAGCGCACCGTCCATGCCATGGCGCGCTCCCACGAGGGTCGGGCCTGGATGGATGTCCGGTAAGGAGAGGGCGGGTTGCTACTCCGACACGCCCACCACGTTCTGGTCGTAATCCACCAGCGCGCCCGTCATCACGCCTGACTGCGGCGAGATCATATAGGCGACGAGCACGGCGAGCTGATCCGGCTTGACGAGCTGGCCCATGGGCTGGCCCGCCTCGGCCTGTGCCAGCCAGTCCTCCGGCGCGTCATGCGCGGCTTTCTGGATCGCCGCTTCGCCGGGTGTGTCCATCCAGCCCGGCAGCACGGCATTCACGCGGATGCGGTTCCTGCGATAGCCGTTCGCTGCATTGCGGGTGAGCGTCGTAAGCGCGCCCTTCGAGGCCGAGTAGGGCGCGAGGAATGCCTGTCCGCCATGCGCCGACATGGACAGGATGTTGACGATCGAGCCCGGCTTTCCCGTTTCGAGCAAGTGCCGCACGACACCCTGCATCAGAAAGAACGGCCCGCGCACATTGGTGTTGAAAAGGAAGTCGAAGAGCTCGGGCGTGGTGTCGAGAAGCGAGCCACGTGCGGAGGAAGCGGCCGCGTTGACAAGCGCGTTGATCGCGCCGAAGCGCTCCAGAGCCTTCTGGACCGCACGCATGCAAGCCTGCGGATCGGACAGATCGGCACTGACGAAGATCGCTTCCGCGCCCGCCTTCTCGATCTCGGCCACAGCCGCACGCCCCTTCTCCTCGGAGCGTCCGACAAGCACCAACGCTTCGGCGCCCTCACTGGCGAGCTGGCGGGCGACCGCAAGGCCGATCCCCTGCGCGCCGCCCGTCACGATGGCGCGGGTGCCCCCGTTGCGCTTGCTGCTATCCATGGAAAGCCGCTCCCTCATGCCTTGACCGGAACCGTCCGGCCTTCCTTCACCGAGCGCAGCGCGGCATCGGCCAGAACCAGCGCGCGCAGCCCGTCCGTGCCGGAAGGCGAAGCATCCGTCTTGGATGACAGCGCCTCCACGAAACGCGCGATCTCGTTGGCATAGGCCTCGATATAGCGGGTCATGAAGAAGTCGTGCAGCGGCGGGCGGGTATAGCCGCCCGCATTCGCCACCTCGATCGAAACCGGCCGCTGGTTCTCCGCCGCCACCATGCCCTTCGAGCCGTGCACCTCGATACGCTGGTCGTAGCCGTAGGTGGCGCGGCGCGAATTGGAGATCAGGCACTGCTTGCCGCTTTCCGTGGACAGGATCACGCTCACGCTGTCGAAGTCGCCTGCCGTGCCGATCTCCTTGTCCACCAAGACCGAAGCGTGGGCAGAAACCGAGACCGGCTCCTCGCCGAGCAGGAAGCGCGCCATGTCGAAGTCGTGGATCGTCATATCGCGGAAGATGCCGCCCGACCGGCCGATATAGGCGATCGGCGGGGGTCCGGGATCGCGCGAGGTGATCGACACCATCTCGATCTCGCCGATTGCGCCATCGTCGATCGCCTTGCGCACGGCCATGAAATGCGGGTCGAAGCGCCGGTTGAAGCCCACCATCAGCGTAGCGCCCGCTTGCGTGACGACGCCCAAACACTGCTCCACGCGGGCGACGTCGAGATCGATCGGCTTCTCGCAGAAAATGGCCTTGCCCGCCCGGGCGAAGCGCTCGATCAGGTCGGCATGGGTGTCGGTGGGCGTGCAGATCACCACCGCGTCGATGTCGGATGCGGCCTCGATATCGTCGATGGTGCGCACCTCCGCTCCATAGGCGCGCGCGATCTCGTCGGCGGCCTGCGGCAGCGCGTCGGCCACCGCGATCAGTTCCGCGTCCGGGTTGGACGCCACCGCGCGTGCGTGAACCTTGCCAATGCGGCCGGCGCCCAGCAGGCCGAAGCGAACAGTCATGAGGGATTCCTTTCAGTCGAAGTCAGGCAGAAGAAGGCTGAGGATCAGAAGCGTTATTTCCGCCGCTTGTTGTGCCGGTAAACGTCCACCACCACGGCCGCCACGATGATGATGCCCTTGACGATCTCCTGGTAGAAGGCATCCACACGCAGGAAGGTAAAGCCCGAGGTCATCACGCCCAGGATGATCGTGCCGATCACCGTGCCCGTGATGCGGCCCACGCCGCCAGCAAGCGACACGCCGCCGATCACGGAGGCCGCGATCGCATCGAGCTCGTACATCACGCCCATGCCCGCCTGCGCGGTCTGCGCGCGCGCGGCGGTGACGATGCCGGCGAGGCCCGACAGCAGGCCCGCAATGGCATAGACCTTGATCAGGTGGCGCTCGATATTGATGCCGGACACGCGCGCGGCCTGGGGGTTCGCGCCGATCGCATAAGTGAACTTGCCATAGCGCGTATAGCGCAGCGCGACGTGGAAGATCATCGCGACGAGAAGGAACACGATCACCGGCCAGATGCCGGTGCCGATGAAGTTGAACTGCTCGGAAAGGCCCGAAACCGGCTGCCCCTTGGTGTACCACTTGGACACCCCGCGCGCCGACACCATCATGCCGAGCGTCGCAATGAAGGGCGGAATCTTGGTATAGGCGATGAGCCATCCGTTGATCACGCCCGCAGCGAGGCCGATCCCCAGGCCGACCAGGATCGGCACGATCGCCGGCAGGTCTGTCAGCGAGGGATAGAGCGCCCGGCTCCAGGACGAGGACTGCGCGAAGCTCGCCGCGATCATCGCCGTCATGCCCACGACCGAGCCCGAGCTGAGATCGATGCCGCCCGTGATGATCACCTGCGTGACACCGACCGCGATGATGCCGATCACCGAGACCTGAAGGATCATGATGGTCAGGCGCTGGGGGTTGGCAAGAAAGCTTTGGCCGATCACGAACCAGCCGAGCAGCTCGTAGATCAGCGCGATGCCGACCAGCACGAGAAGGATGCTGATCTCGGGCGGCAGGCGTTTGCGCGCCGTGCGACGGGCGGCGAGCGGATGGGTGGTCTCCGTCGGGCCTTGGGTGCCGAGCTGGGTCGTGCTTGCCATGTTTTTCTCCTCCTTGGCGGGGTCGCGCCCGGCGTGTCCCGCCCGCCGCTTATCGCGCGGCGAGTTCCATGACCTTGACCTGGGTCGCCTCCGCGCGGTCGAGGAAGCCCGTGACGCGGCCGCCATGCATGACCATGATGCGGTCGCTCATGCCGAGCACTTCCGGCATCTCTGACGAGATCATGATGATGGCGACGCCTGCACGTGCAAGCTGCGTCACCAGCCGGTGGATCTCGGCCTTCGCGCCCACATCGATGCCGCGCGTGGGCTCGTCCAGGATCAGGATCTTTGGATCGGTCAGGAGCCAGCGGCCAATCAGCACCTTTTGCTGGTTGCCGCCCGACAGGTTCTCCACGCGCTCATGCAGGTTCGGCGTCTTCACCCGCAGCGTCTCGCTCATGGTCGCGCAGGCCTGCGACACCGTGCTTTCGGCCACGAAGCCGAGCCGCGTGAAGCGATCCTGCAGCACCGCGATCTGCATGTTCTCCAGCACGTCGAGGATGAGCAGGCAGCCGGTTTCCTTGCGATCCTCGGTGATGAAGGCCATGCCGTGCCGGATGGCGGTGTTAGGCGAGTCGATCCTTTCCTCGCGCCCGAACAGCCGGATCGTGCCGGCGGTGGCGGGCGACACGCCGAACAGCGTTTCCGCCACATTGGAGCGGCCGGAGCCGACAAGGCCGGCAATGCCGAGGATCTCGCCCGCGCGCACGTCGAAGGACACGTCCGAGAAGACGCCGTCGAGGCCGAGATGATCGACGGAAAGCACCACCTCGCCGATTGGCACCTCTTCCTTGGGAAACATCTGGGTAATCTCGCGGCCCACCATCATGCGGATGATGTCGTCGCGCGTGACATCGGCGGAGGCGTGGGTGCCGATATAGCGGCCGTCGCGGAACACGGAGAACTCGTCGGCGATCTCGAACAGCTCGTTCATCTTGTGGGTGATGTAGACGATGCCGATGCCGCTCTCGCGCAGGGAGCGGATGATGGCAAAGAGATGTTCCACCTCACGCTCGGTGAGCGCGGAGGTGGGCTCGTCCATGATGAGCACGTCGGAATTGTAGGAAACGGCCTTGGCGATCTCCACCATCTGGCGGTTGGCCACCGTCAGGTCGCGCACCTCCGCATCCGGGTCGAGATCGATGTTCAGCCGCTCGAACAGGTCACTCGTCATGCGCCGCATGCGGGCATGATCGACGAAGCCGAACCGGTTCTTCGGCTCGCGCCGGATCCAGATATTCTCGGCCACGGTCATGAAGGGCATCAGGTTGAGTTCCTGATGGATCATGGCGATGCCGTTCTCGAGCGCGTCGAGCGGGGATTTGAGCCGGATCGGCTGGTTCTTGAGCAGGAACTCGCCGGCATCGGGCGTGTAGATGCCGGCGAGGATCTTCATCAGGGTAGATTTTCCCGCGCCGTTCTCGCCCATCAGCGCGTGAACGGTGCCACGGCGGAGACGGAACTGGACGTCGTCCAGCGCGAGCACCCCCGGAAACTCCTTGCGCACATTCTGCACGGCCAGAAGATAGTCCGCGTTCGGCACCGCGCCGCTTTCCCGCACGGCGGCGAGGGTCGAGGGGCTGAGCATCGCTATCTCCCTCCTAGGCCGAAACGCGCCGGGCTCTGACTTCCGTCACTTGGCCTTGTCCGTCACTTCGCCTTGTACTGTGCCATGTTCTCCGGCGTCACCAGCTCGAAGGGCACCCAGATCTTCGCTTCAGTCTTCTCGCCGCGCGCGAGCTTGACCGCCGCGTCCACCGAGGCGGCACCCTGCGCGGCCGCGTTCTGGAACACGGTCACGTCGAGATCGCCGGCTTCCATGGCCGCAAGCGCATCGGGCGTCGCATCGACGCCGGCGACCACCACATCCTTCATGTCGCGCCCGACCGCCTTCATCGCCTGGATCGCGCCGATCGCCATCTCGTCATTGTTCGCCACGATGGCGTCGAACTCCATGGCGGTGGAAAGCCAGTTGGTGACGATGTTCTGCGCTTCCAGCCGGTCCCAGTTGGCGCTCTGCTTTTCCAGGATCTCCATGCCCTTGCACTCGGGCGTCGCGATCACGTCCTCAATGTCCTTGGTGCGCACCAGCGAGGAATGGTTGTTGAGCGGTCCCATCAGAACCAGGAGCTTGCCCTTGCCGTTCAGGAGCCGGCACACCTCCTTGGTTTCGAGCGTACCCGAATCCACCTCATTCGAGCCGACGAAAGCGCCCTTGGCAGGCAGCGCATCGACGTCCGCCGGAGGATGGTTGGCATAGATGATCGGGATGCCGGCATCGGCCGCGAGCTTGCTCATCGCCGGCGTGCTGTCGCCGTCCACCGCCGCGACGATGATGGCATCCACCTTGGAGGCGACGAAGTTCTGCACCTGGTCGAGCTGGCGGGACGGATCGTTCTGCGCGTCCTCGATCTGCAGCGTGACGCCCTGGAGCGTCTTGGCGTGGTCCTCCATGCCGTTGCGCAAAAGCGTCAGAAAGGTGCTGTCCGCGCGCGCCATCGACACGGCGATGTTCTCGGCATGTGCCGCGCCGAGCGTCAGGAGGGACAAGGCTGCGGTGGAAAGAAGGCGCTTGATCATGATTTGAAATTCTTCATCTGCAAAAAAGGGAGCGGAAATGATCCATGGGAAAGAACGGGGCGCGCGAAATCAGCACGCCCCCTTCGTTTGCTCAGTTCTTGCTCTGGTAGTTCTTGAGGGTGGCGGGGGTGACCAGCTCGAAGGGGATGTAGACCTTGCGATCCACCTTCTCGCCCTTGGCGAGCTTGAGCGCCGCGTCTACCGACCCCTTGCCCTGGCCGGCCGCGTTCTGGAATACGGTCACGTCGAGGTCGCCCGCTTCCATGGCTGCCAGCGCGTCCTGGGTCGCATCCACGCCGCCCACGATCATGGTCTTCATGTCGTGGCCTGCGGCCTTCAGCGCCTGGATCGCGCCGATCGCCATCTCGTCGTTGTTGGCCAGCACGGCATCGAACTTCAGCCCGGCCGACAGCCAGTTGGTCATCAGGTCGGCGCCCTGCTGGCGCTGCCAGTTGGCGGTTTGCTCCTCGGCGATCTTCATGAAGGAGCAGTCCGGCGTGGCGATCACGTCATGCACGTCCTGCGTGCGCTGGCGTGCGGCCTGGTTGGACAACTCGCCCATCATGACAACGATATTGGCCTCGGTCTTGCCGGCCTCCTTGAGCAGGCGGCAGACTTCCTTGGCCTCCAGCGTGCCTGATTCCTTTTCGTCCGATGCGACAAAGGCTTGGTTGTCGGGCAGTTGCTCCACATTGACCGGCTCGCGGTTGACGTAGACGAGCGGAATCTTGGCATCCGCCGCGATCTTGGACATGGCGGTGGTCGCATCCGTGTCCACCGGATTGACGATGATGGCGTCCACGCCCAAGGCGATGAAGTTCTGGATCTGGCTCTGCTGCTTGGCCACGTCGTTCTGTGCGTCCTCGACCTGCAGCGTGACGCCGTCGAGCGTCTTGGCATAATCCTGCATGCCGTTCCGGAGCACGGTCAGGAAGTTGTCGTCGAACAGCGCCATGGACACGCCGATCGTTTCTGCGCGCGCTGCACCCGTCATCAGCGCGGCCACGGCCACGCCAAGCAAAAGCTTCTTCATCCCTGTTTCCTCCACAAGCGGTGTCCGGCGGCACCGTGCTGATGCCGGAACGCCTTTGATCTCCTCACCGGCGCCGATCAGGTGTGCTCATGCAGTTCTTCTCACGGGCCTCCACGCCCGTCGTTCCAAAAGCGGAACGAAAAAACCGCCAGAACAACAACATGAAACATTTATTCCATTTCATCCGCATGGTCGTCAAGGCTTGTCGATGAAGCCTCGCGCTAGGTTTGCTGCTGAAAGCTGTGGAACAGGTGCAATGGACGCCGAGAAAAGGCGCCGCTCAGATGTTCTCGGGCAGGAAGATGTCGAAGGGCAGAAAGGTCTGCCCCGGAACGGGAGGACTGTTGGGGTCGAGCGCCTGCGCCATCAGCGCAATCAGCTCGCGCGTGAGGCGCTGCAGCGGTGTGGCGATCGCCATGGTGAGAATGCCTTCGGCAAGCGCCGCGCGCGATGCGGGCGTGATCTCGTTGCAGATCAGCACGGGCCGCCGCGCCGGCTCGATCGTCTTGAGCGCGGAGATCGCGCCCTCCATGCCGCCGCCGGCCACATAGGCGCCGACGAAATCCGGATGGCGGGCCGACTGGTCGAGCAGCGCGTCATGGGTAAGCTGCCGCGTTTCGAGGTTCACCAGCGTATCGAGCAGGGCGAAGTCAGGCGCCTGCTCCCGGAAAAAGGCGCGGAAGCCGATCTCGCGCAGTTCATGCCCATGGAAGCGGTGGCTGCCCACGAAGATCGCGACCTTGCCGGGTCTTCGCGCGCAGCGCGAGATCATCCAGGCAGCCGTGCGGCCCGCCTTGCCATTATGGACCCCGACATAGCCGCGCCGGACGCCGGCCGCGAAGTCGGACAGGAGCGAGAAGACCGGGACGCCCTCATCGGCCAGCCGCTGAACGGCCGCCGTGAGCGTCGGATGCTCGGGCGCGACCACGGCCACCGCGCGAGTCCGCCGGGCGAGCGCTTCGAGCTTGCCCACGATCTCGTCGGGCGCTTGTGACGACGCGAAGTCGATGGCGCACACGCCCCTGAAATGCGGCGCTTCGCTCGCCGCATTTTCCAGCTCGCGGGCGAACTCCTGATAGAACTGCTGGCCGGATTTAAGCAGCAGGAAGCCCAGCCGGTATTCGGGCAGGTCCTCGCGGATGCGCTGGCCGATCAGCCCCGCGGCATGGAATCCGATGCGGCCCGCCGCCTCATGAACGCGCCGCGCTGTTTCAGGCCGCACGGGGAGGCGGCGATTGAGCACGCGGTCCACGGTGGCCACGCTGACACTGGCGGCGCGGGCCAGCTCCTCGATCGTCGGCCGCTTCACCATCCATGCCTCCGGTGTCCGGCTGTTCATGCCACGCTCTGATAGGAAATGATAGAAAATCCCTCATCCGCATGGAGGAAGATGAAGGATGGAACTAGATTGAGCGCTTCACACCGTCGCGGCTGATTTCGGAGGAGATGGCCATGTCGATTGCAGCAGCATCATCCGAGAGCGCGAGGACTGCGCCGAAGCGGGACTACGATCTCCTGGGCGAAAGCGGCCGCCGGGCCGTCGAGACCGGCCTTGCCGCCGCCGAGTGGTACCACACCGACGTGCCCCGCAAGGCGATGAAGGAACTGATGCAGCGCTCAGACGTGCCCGCCGTGCGGGACACCGCGATCTGGCTTGGCGCGATGGTCGTCTTCGCTGCGGGCGGCATCTGGCTCTGGGGCAGTTGGGCCGCCGTGCCCTTCTTTCTCGCCTATGGGGTGCTCTACGGCTCGGCCACCGACGCGCGCTGGCATGAATGCGGCCACGGCACGGCCTTCAAGACGCGCTGGATGAACGATGTCGTCTACCAGATCGCGAGCTTCATGATCATGCGCAATCCGGTGACGTGGCGCTGGAGCCATGCGCGCCACCACACCGACACCATCATCGTCGGGCGCGATCCCGAGATCGCCGTGATGCGTCCGCCGGATCTTCTTCGCGCCGCGCTGGGCTTTGTCGGCATTCTTGATGCCTGGCACGCCATGGGCGACATGCTGCGCAACGCCGCGGGCCACTTAAGCGGCGCCGAAAAAAGCTTCATCCCGAAGCAGGAGCAGTTCAAGGTCGTGCGCGTGGCGCGCATCTGGACGGCGATCTACGCCGCCACGATTGCCCTTGCGCTTGCGCTGGGCTCCTGGCTCCCCCTGATGCTGGTTGGCCTGCCGCGTCTGTACGGCGCCTGGCACCATGTTCTGACGGGCCTGCTCCAGCATGGCGGGCTGGCCGACAACGTGACCGATCACCGGCTCAACTGCCGCACGGTCTACATGAACCCGGTGAGCCGCTTCATCTACTGGAACATGAACTACCATGTGGAGCACCACATGTTCCCCATGGTGCCCTACCACGCGCTGCCGCGCCTGCACGAGATGATCAAGCACGACCTGCCCGCGCCCAACACCTCCATGCTCGACGGCTATCGCGAGATGATCCCGGCCTTTATCCGCCAGCTCCGCTACGAGGACTACTTCCTCAAGCGCGAGCTTCCGCCGACCGCCAAGCCCTATCGCGAGGAGTTCCACCCGATGCCCGCCATGGCGGCCGCAGCCGAGTAGAGGCAGCGCGCCGGCCGCGTGGAGGCGCTGCCGGGAACAGAGTGAAAGCCGAGGGAGGCGATAAATGGCCGACTGGATCGACGCCTGCGATGCGGACGACGTGGAGGAGGAGGACGTGATCCGCTGGGATCATGCCGGCCGAACCTTTGCCATCTATCGCAGCCCGGACGACGAGTATTTCGCCACAGATGGTTTGTGCACGCATGAGAAGATCCATCTGGCCGACGGGCTCGTGATGGACGACATCATCGAATGCCCCAAGCACAATGGTCGCTTCAGCTACAAGACCGGGCAGGCCAAGGGCGCGCCGGTCTGCGTGAACCTCAAGACCTATCTGGTAAAGGTCGAGGCCGGCCGCGTTCTTGTTCAGATCGGCTGAAAACGTGGCGCCCGGCGTGGTCCCTGGAATGGTGATCGTCGGCGCGGGCGAGTGCGGCGCGCGGGCGGCCCTGGCGCTGCGCGAGGAAGGCTATGACGGTCCGGTCACGCTGGTCGGCGCCGAGCCGCACGCGCCCTATGAGCGCCCGCCTTTGTCCAAAGGCGCGCTCGGGATGGACGAGCCCGCCACCATCGCCAGCCACGATCAGCTTGCCGAGCGCAATGTGACCCTGCTCGGCGGCGTGGAAGCGGTCGCGATCGATCGGGCAAAGAAGTTTGTGCGTCTCTCCGACAACCGCTCGCTTGCCTATGGCAAGCTGCTATTGGCCACCGGCGCGGTGCCGCGCCGGCTGGCTCTGGCGGACAACAGCCGGCACTGTCTTTCCTTCCGCAGCCTCGACGACGCCCGCGCGATCCGCGCCCGGCTGAATTCGAGCACGCGCCTCGCGGTGATCGGCGGCGGCTTCATCGGGCTGGAACTTGCCGCGGCGGCGAGAAGCATCGGCGCAGACGTGACCGTGGTCGAGGCGCAGCCACGTCTCCTGTCGCGCGCCGTGCCCGCCGCCATCGCCGCCGTGATCCATGTGAGGCATGAGGCGGAGGGGGTGCGGATCCTCGTCGGACATGGGATCGAAGCGATCGAGGATATGGCGTCGGGTGTTCGCATCCGTCTTTCGGATGGGTCGTCGGTGGAAGCCGACCTCTGCGTGGTCGGCATCGGGGCAGTGCCGGAAACCCGGCTTGCCGAAGCAGCCGGGCTCGCGGTGGAAAACGGCATCAGGGTGGACGAGCATCTCCAAACGAGCGATCCCGACATTCTGGCGGCCGGCGACTGCTGCTCCTTTCCGCTGGCCCTTTACGGCGGCCGGCGGGTGCGGCTCGAAGCGTGGCGCAACGCGCAGGAGCAGGGGTCGCTCGCAGCGAAGAACATGCTCGGCCACGCCGTGGCGCATGCGGCGGTGCCTTGGTTCTGGTCGGATCAGTTTGACCTCGGCCTTCAGATCGCCGGGCTGGCGGACGAAGGCGCCACCACCGTGCGCCGCGAAATGGGCGACGGCGCCTTTATCCTGTTCCACCTCGCCGGCGATGGCCGGCTGGTGGCGGCGAGCGGCATCGGACGCGGCAATGCCGTGGCAAAGGACATCCGTTTCGCCGAGATGCTGATCGCCCGGCGCGCACGTCCCGATCCAGAAAAGCTCGCTGCGCCGGACACTAGGCTGAAGGCGCTGCTCGCCGCTTGATGCGGAATGACCAGCCACGGGCCGGGTGGTCCGAGATGTGCTGCATTGAGGAGGAAAGTCCATGCCACGTTCCAACCGCCCCACCGTCGCCGACCTGCGCGCGATGAAGGGCAAGCGGCAATTGTCCAAGATCCGCGTCTTCTCGATCGAGGAGGCGGAAGCCGCCGCGCGTGCCGGGGTGGAGATCCTTTCCGTTCCGCCCGAGGTGATGCTGCACCCGGATTTCCGCGATGCCGCGCCGGATGTCTTTGCCATCTATGGCAGCGAGAACTGCGTCTACGGCCTGAAGGAAGACGTGATGCGCGATGCGTTCCGCTTCATCAAGGCGGGTGCGGATGCGGTTTATTGCGCGAACGGGCTCGACACCGTCCGGGCGCTTGCCGAGGCGCGCGTGCCCGTTTGCGGCCATTCCGGCCTGATCCCGAGCCAAGCCACATGGACGGGCGGGTTCAAGGCCGTGGGCAAGACGGCCGAAAGCGCCATGCTCGTCTGGCGTCAGGTAAAGGCGCTGGAGGAAGCGGGCGCGTTCGCGGCCGAGATCGAGGTGGTGCCGAGCGAAGTGGCCCGCGCCATCTCCGAACGCACCTCACTCTTCATGATCGGCATGGGGGCGGGAAGCGGCTGCGATGCGCAGTATCTCTTCGCCGACGACATCCTCGGCTACAATCGCGGCCACTACCCCCGTCATTCCAAGAAGTACCGGGACTTCGCCGCCGAGCATGATCGGCTCCAGGCGGAGCGGGTCGCGGCGTTCGGCGAGTTCGTCGCCGATGTGCGCTCCGGCGCCTATCCGGAGCCGCGCCACGAGGTTGCCGTGGAAGGCGCGGAACTCGAGCGCTTCATGGCCGACCTGGATAGCGCCCCAGGCGGCCTGTAGGAGCCGCGCTACTGCGACTGAGACTGGAAGCCGGACTGCTCCAGCTCCGAATTTCCTCCCAGAATCTCGTCCGTCACCACATCGAAGCGGGCGAGCCGTGCCGGTCCGAAGCTGGTGGACAGCGCCACATCCGTCGCGTCGCGGCCCGTGGCCATCAGGATGCGCCCGATGCGGGGCTGGTTGTGGCGCGCGTCGAACGTGTACCAGTGGCCGCCGAGATAAACCTCGAACCAGGCCGAGAAATCCATCGGCGAGTCCACCGGGGGGATGCCGATATCGCCGAGATAGCCCGTGCAGTAGCGCGCGGGGATGTTCATGCAGCGGCACAGCGTGACGGCGAGATGGGCGAAGTCGCGGCACACGCCGACCTGGTCGTTGAAGCCGCCATGGGCGGAGCGGGTGGCGTCCGCCTTCTGGTAGTCGAAGCTGATATGGCTGTGCACGAAGTCGCAGATCGCCTGCACGCGTGCCCAGCCCGGCGGGGTGTTCGCGAACTGCGCCCAGGCGAAGTCGCCCAGTCGGTCGGTGTCGCAATAGCGCGAGCCGAGCAGGAAAACGAGAACCTCGTCGGGCAGGTCCTTGATGTCGTGCTGCACCGCATGTTCCGCGATCGTGTCCGGGCGGCCGTGGTCGAAGATGTCGAACAGCGTCGAGATGGTGGTGATGCCCGGCGGCGCCACGATGCGGGTGCAGGCGTTGCCGAAGCCATCGACGTAATCCCATGGTTCGATCGCATAACCGTGGGCGTTCTCGAAGCGGAGCACGTGTTCGGTCAGAAGATCCACCCGCCGCGACGGGTGGATGTTGAGCACCAGCAGCATCGGCGTTGCCTGCGGACACTCGTAAGCGATGGTATAACCCGCGCGGATCTTCATGGCATTGCCCCTTCAAGGCCTTCCTCAGGAAGGCGGATGGGTTGAATGAAACCCGGCGGGCAAGCCCTCCGGGCGTTCGATGCGTCCCTTGACTGCGTTCGTGTTCCCTTGTCCGGACGGGCTTGTCCCGCCTCTTTGTCGTGCTTCGGTCTTCTGTTCCGGCCCGCTTGAACCGTCGCTCGTGACATTGACCTGTACGGTCATGTCGAGAAAGTCGGCAGCCGCGCCATGGAAGCTGCCCCAGAGCGGCACCGCCTGGGCGGGGTCGCGCGCCACGCCGACGCGGATCAGGTCGCGGTTTCCCACGATGCCGTTGGTGGGGTCGAACTCCACCCAGCCCGCGCCGGGCAGATAGACCTGACACCAGGCATGGGTCGCGCCGCCGCCTCTTGTGTCCGACCCGTCGCGCGAAGGCACATAGATATAGCCCGTGACGAAGCGTGCGGCGAAACCCAGCGACCGCACCGCTTCCATCATCAGGAGCGCGAAATCGCGGCAGGTGCCCCGGCGCAGCGCGAGCGTTTCTTCCGGCTTCTGCGTGCCCGGCTCGCTGCGGCGGTTATAGGTGAAGCTTTCCCGGATCGCATAGCACATGGTCATCAAGAGCGTGCCGGTGGCCGTTTGCGCCCGCCCGCCCACGAAGCGCTTCGCCCAGCGATGAACCTCGTCCCCATCGCTGCCGGAAAGGCGCGCCATCGTCGGGGCAAGATCCGGCGCTTCCTCCGCGCCATAGGCGAAGGGGTAGGCGAGCACCTTGTCGTCGATGCGGAAGTCCGGCGTGCCCTGCGGCGTATGCTCGAGCGCGATCCGCGTTTCGAAGCGGAGTGTGTCGGCACGACCGTTGAAGCGCGCCACCGCCACGCAGTTGCCGAACACGTCATGGATCCATCGCACGCTCTGCGGCTCGGGCGAGATGTGGAGCGTCGCCTCGATCAGGCGCTGGTCGAAGCTGTCGCGCGGCCGGAACATCAGCCGGTGATCGCCGAAGCCGACCGGCTTCCGGTAGCGATATTCCGTGATGTGGCGGACCCGGTAGATCGTCACGAGGCAGCACGCCTTGCTACAAGGGCCTGTGCTCGGATGCCCGTCGCCCGCCCTTCAGCAGAAGGGACGAGGCAGGGCCGGCAGGCGATGAAGAGGACTTGCGGGATCGTCAATGCTCCGGGTTGGCCAGGCTGCCGCGGGGGTCAGGCGAAAAGACTAACCCGCAGAACGGCCTGGCGACAAACGCTTTCGCCCGCCATTCGTTCGCTCTTGCGAAGAGCACGCGCCGCCGCCACTGTCGCTTATACGTCGGGAGAAGCGAGTGACCATCCGTTCCAACAACAGCGCCGATCCGGACGACGAGGACAGCCTCGGCGGCAACGGCCTGCGCGACACCCTGCGCCGGCTGTATCACGGGCATCATCCCACAGCGGTGCGCTTCCAGGTTGCCGTGGTCGCGATCGACGTCGTCATCCTTGCCTTCTTCGTGGCAACGCCGCTGCTGCGGGAAACGACTGCCTTTCTCTGGCTCGACTACAGCGTGGCGCTGGTGCTCGCGCTCGACATCGTGGCCCGGATGCTCGCCTCCAACCACATCCTGCGCCACTTCTGGCAGTTCACGGTCTGGGTGGACCTGTTCATCCTTTTGACCCTGCTGTTCCCTGAAGCGCTCGGCAATCTCGGCTTCCTGCGCATCGTCCGGCTGTGGTCGCTGTCGCGCAGCGGCTTCATCTGGCGGCTGCTCGGCCATTACGGACGCGGCGCATGGCGCGAGACCGGCCATTCGGTGGTCAACCTGCTCACCTTCCTGTTTGTGGTGACGGGCTTCGTTTACACCTTCTTCTTCCGCTCGGGCGCGGGCTTCGCCGGCTATGTGGATGCGCTTTATTTCACCGTGGCGACCGTCACCACTACCGGCTTCGGCGACATCACCCTTCCGGGAACTGCCGGCAAGCTGACCTCCATCATCAGCATGATCGTCGGCATCACGCTGTTCGTGCGCCTGGCGCAGGCGCTGTTCCGGCCAAGCAAGGTGTTCTTCGAATGTCCGCGCTGCGCCCTTCAGCGCCACGACCCCGACGCCGTGCACTGCAAGGCCTGCGGCTGCATCCTGAAGATCCCGGATGACGGCGACTAGGCCGTCGCGAAGCCCATCAGCAGACCGGGCACCTTGTCGGGGATTTCGCGTGCAAGGAAGCCCACAGTGCCGACCTCTCGTGTCAGATGCGCGCCGGCCTCCCCATGCAAGAACACGCCCCACAGCGCGGCATCGAGAGGCGACGCGCCCCGCGCCGCCAGCCCCGCGATGATGCCGGCAAGCACGTCGCCCGAGCCGGACGTGCCCAGGCCCACGCCGCCGCCTTTGTAGAGAAACGCCTCGCCATCCGGCGCGACCACGGTGGTCTGCGCGCCCTTCATGACGACGACCGCGTTCAGCTCGCGCGCTACGGCTTGAGCTGCTGCCTGCGGATCATCCTCGACCTCGTCGCGAGCGATCCCGAGCAGGTTCGCCATTTCGCCCGCATGGGGCGTCAGCACGGCATGGGTCTTGCGCCTGCACATGGCCGCGCCCTGAGCGCGCAATCCGCCGAGGCTTCCTGCATCGAGAACGAGCGCCGGCCCGTCACACTCCGCGAGCAGCCTTTCGGCGAGGGCCTCGATTTCGTCGTCCTCCGCGACGCCCGGGCCGAACAGCACCGCATCGGCGCGCTCGAGCCGTGTGGCGATGTGCTCAAAACCGGCAAGCGCCAGCCCGCCCCCTTCCGTTTCTGGCAGGCCCATCACGAGCGCCTCCGGCATCGCCGCGCCAAGAGCGGAGGCCCGGCTCTCGACCGTCAGGATCTGCAGCTTGCCCGCCCCGGCGCGCAATGCACCGATTCCCGCGAGCAGCACCGCGCCGGGCACGTCGCGGCTGCCGCCGAGCACCGCGATCGCGCCACGCTCGTCCTTTCCGCCCTCGGGAGGCGTCGGCAACGGGCGACCGCGAAGAAGGGCGGCGTCAAGCGGTGCTGCGCTCATCGCGCCGCCACATTGGCGTCGGGCTCGGCCGTCACCGGCGTGCCCTGACGCTCCAGCGGAGCGACGAAATTATAGCGCTGAAGTTCCAGAGCCCCGCTCGGCGGTGTGTCGGGGTTGAAAACATATTCCGTGATGGCGCAGTTGGCGACGTCGCCCTCCCGGTCGATGGCGAGGATCTGGTCCTCCGTCAGGTTCTCCAACAAATAGCGCATGCACAGCACCACCACCTGATGGGCGACGATCACCACGCGCTTGCCGGAATAATGGAGGCTGATCGTATCGACTGCGCTGCGAAGGCGAAGGATCACGTCGCACCAGCTCTCGCCCGCCGGCGGCCGGTGATAGAACTTACCGAGGATGCGCCGGAACTCCGCCTGCTCGGGATGAAGCTCGTGGATTCCGGACGTGGTCAGCCTGTCGAGGATGCCGAACTCCTTCTCGCGCAGACGCTCGTCCAGAAAGGTCGGCGCGGCATCCGGCACCAGCCCGCCCTCGTCGCGGATCAATTGCGAGGTCTGCATCGCGCGACGATAGGGGGAAGACAGCAGCACCTCGGGCCGTTCAGCCTCGGGCTTGGCGGCGAACCATGCGCCAAGCGACGATGCCTGCTCGCGCCCCAGCGCGGAAAGCTCCACATCCACGTCGCGTTCGGCAATGTCGATGCGCGAGACGCCCGACTTGTGGGCGGCATCGCGCGCGACATTGCCCGCGCTCTCCCCGTGGCGGACGATCCAGATGCGGCTGGGCCAGCGCTGCGTCATGCGGTTTCCTCTTCTCGTGCCGGTCACGTCTTCCCGGCGGCCTCTATGCCCTAGCGAGATAGACCGGACATGACAGGGAGCAAGCTATGTGCCGCAGAAGGTTTGCAGCACCCGTTCGGTCGGCGCGGGCGGAAGGGCCAGCACCGCATGGTCCGGCTGGTCCGCGAAGGGATGGGCCAGCACCGCAACCAGCCGCTCGAACGGCGCGAGATCGCCTCTCAGCGCAGCCTGGATCGCCTCCTCAATGCGATGATTGCGCGGGATGAAGGCCGGGTTTGCCGCCTGCATCAGCCTGCGCCTCTCATTCGCCCCAAGGGGCTCGATCGCGAGTCGATCGTGCCATCGCGTCGCCCAGTCGCTGAAAAGATCAGGCTCGGAAAACAGCGTGCGCACCGCTTCCTCTTTCGGCACGTCCCCGGCTGCCTCGCTCATGGCACGGAAGGTGAGGGTGAAATCCGCCTCGCCGCCTGCCATGGCGTCGAGCAGGCCCTGCACCAGAGCGCGGTCTTCTGGCCGCTCGGTTTGAAGGCCAAGCTTGCGGCGCATGCCAGTGAGCAGCGTTTCCTCGAAACGGGGGCGGAAGGCGCCGAGCAAGGATTCCGCCTCCTTCACGGCCGTGTCGAGGTCGGGGGAGAAAAGCGGCAGCAGCGTTTCAGCGAGCCGCGCGAGGTTCCACTGCGCGATCGGCGGCTGGTTGGCGTAGGCATAGCGCCCCTGAGCATCGATCGAGGAGAAGACGGTGGCGGGATGATAGGCGTCCAGAAATGCGCAGGGGCCGTAATCGATGGTTTCGCCCGCGACCGAGCAGTTGTCCGTGTTCATCACGCCATGGATGAAGCCCACCAGCATCCATTGCGCGACGAGCCGCGCCTGTGCGTCGATCACGGCGGAAAGCAGAGCGGGGTAGGGGCGCTCCTCGGCCGCGAGATGCGGATAATGCCGCGCGATCACATGGTCGGTGAGCAGCCGCACGCCTTCCGTGTCGCCCCGCGCGGCGAAGAACTGGAACGTGCCGACGCGGATGTGGCTCGACGCCACGCGGGCCAGCACCGCGCCGGGCAGCATCGCCTCGCGCGCGACCTGCTCGCCGGTCGCCACTGCCGCCAGCGCCCGCGTGGTCGGGATGCCGAGTGCCGCCATCGCCTCGCTGACGATATACTCGCGCAAGACAGGCCCAAGTGCGGCACGCCCGTCGCCGCGCCGCGAGAAGGGTGTCGGGCCGGCGCCCTTTAACTGGATGTCGCGCCGCTTGCCACCGACGTCCACGACTTCACCCAGCAGCACCGCGCGCCCGTCGCCGAGCTGGGGCACGAACTGGCCGAACTGGTGTCCGGCATAGGCGGCTGCGAGCGGCGTTGCATTTTCCGGCACGGCATTGCCCGCAAGCACGGCGATCCCTTCCGGCGCGGCGAGTTGCTCCGCGTCGAGCCCAAGCTCGGCGGCGAGCGCGATGTTGAGCTTGAGCAGGCGAGGGGCCGCGACCCGGGTGGGCGCAGTGGGCGCAAAAAATCGTTGCGGCAGGGCAGCGTAGGAATTGTCGAAAGGAAAGTGGACGGTCATCGGCACGGGCTCCGTTCCTTCAACAGATAAGAACAGACACGACCAAGGCCAGAGCGCCGGGCACGAGAGGGCGCCCGTTCAGGCGGCGCAGGCATTGAAACAAAGGTCGGGCCAGCCGATGACGTGGCAGGCAAGCGCCCTATCTCATCCTCAAGGATCGGCTCGTGGCTCGGGATGTACTGGCATGATGGTGTTGACCGGCAAGCAGAAGATCGAAAAGGCGGCGCGCACCACACAGGCCGCGCTCGACGCGATCACCGAAGAGCGTCGGCAAAGCGAAAAGAAGACGGCCCGGCTGAAAGCACTGCGCCTCGCCCGGGACGCGCAGGCGCCGGTAGGCGAGCAGCCTGTTCTCAAGCCCCGCAGGAAGAGCCGCTGATCCGCTATTCCTATGCAGCGCTGAGGCATCCTGGCGTCAGTTGCAGAGTTCCGGATGACGCAGGCGTAGCGCCTGAAGTGCGGCAAAGGTCTTGAGGTCGGACAGTTCGCCGGCTTCAACAAGCGCGATCGCTTCCCTGATCGGCATCTCTACCACCTCGATCTCCTCGTGCTCGTTCGCGAGCCCGCCGCCTTTTGCGAGTTGGTCGCCTTTCGAGTAGCCCGCAAGGTACAGGTGAATGCGTTCGGTCGAGCTGCCCGGCATGGGCCAGAAGGCCCCGATCTTTTCGAGCGAGCGGAGATGCAGGCCCGTTTCCTCCGTCGCCTCGCGGCGAGCGCAGGCCGCCGGGTCCGTCTCGTCCAGGATGCCTGCCGGCGCTTCGAGCAGCCGGTCGGCCTCGCCGCGGAAAGCAAGCGGCACGCGGAGCTGGCGCACCAGCATCACGCATCTTCGCGTCGGGTCGTAGGGCAGCACGCAGGCCGCATCGCCATGGTCCTCGACCTGGCGCTTGAACGGCGTGCCGTCGGACATGCGCATGTGCAGGATCAGGAAGCGCCCCCAACCCTCGTGGATCACCTCCACCCGATCGATCACCTGTTCGCTCATCTCGCTTCCTCGACGGTTCTTTGTCTTGTTCACTCAGCGCCTGTGGCTTTGCCCTGACGCAAAAAGGCCGGGCGCGTGGCCCGGCCTTTCCTTGGTCCGGAGAAACCCGGCTCAGTTCCTCGGCATCGCCGCGTATTTGCCGTCGTGCCAGACATTGATGTCATAGGTCGCGTTCTTGATGTCGCCCTTCTCGTCGAAGGCGATCGGGCCGATCGCGGTCTCGATCGGCGTTCCGTTCTTGAGCGCCTCGGCCACCTTGGACGGATCGTCCGAGCCCGCGCGCTCGACGCCCTGCGCGAAAGCCTGGACCACGGCATAGGAGAAGAGCGTGAAGCCTTCCGGTGAGAAGCCGGTCTTCTTGATGGCGTCCACCGCAGCCTTTGCTTCGGGCCGCCCCTGCGGGTCGGTCGGGAAGGTGAACATGGTGCCTTCGCCCGCCGGGCCGGCGACGGCCCAGAACTCGGGCGAGGCGATGGAATCGCCCATCATGAGGTTGAGCTTGAAGCCGGCTTCCTGCGCCTGGCGCAGCATCAGACCCGCCTCGGGATGGTACCCACCAAAGAAGACGAGATCCGCCTTAAGCTCCTTGAGCTTGGTGACGACCGCCGTATAGTCCTTTTCGCCGGGATTGATGCCGTCATAAAGGACTTCCGTCAGGCCGGACTCGTTCATCTTCTTCTTCACCGCGTCGGCAAGTCCCTGGCCGTAGGCCGACTTGTCGTGCAGCACGACGACATTCTTGCCCTTGTACTTCTCGGCGATCCACGGGCCAACGAATTCGCCCTGCCCGTCATCACGGGTGTAGAGCCGCATGATGGTCGGCCAGCCCTTGGCAGCCGCCTCGTCGGTAAGGGCGGGATTGGAGGAGGCCGGGCTCATCATCAGCGCGCCGGATTCGGCATATACGGCGGAAGCCGGGATGCTCGAGCCCGAGCAGGCATGGCCGTCGATGAACATGATGCCTTCGGCCACGATGCGGTTGGCGACCGAAACGGCCTGCTTCGGATCGCAGACATCGTCTTCCATCACGAGCTCGATCTGCCGTCCCATCACGCCGCCCTTGGCGTTGATGGCGTCGGCCGCAGCCTGGGCGCCTGCCTTGAACTGATCGCCGATATTGGCCAGCTGGCCCGTCAGCGGACCGGCGACGGCGATCTTGAGGTTGTCGGCCAATGCCGTTCCCGAAAGCAGCGCAGTCATGAGGGCTGCGCCCAGAATCCGTTTCACCATTCTTTCCTCTCCTTTGCGGGCGGAGCCCGCCTGCGGCCTCTTTGCCGCGCTTGTTCTGGTTCGATGTTAATGAGACCCGGCCAGCATAGCAGGCACAATCGCGCCATCAAGGAGAAGTCATTCTGCCAAGGGAGAAAGTCCAGGAAATCAGGCGTTCAGGCGCCTGCAAGTGCGCTGACTGCGAGGAAGTGCATGGAGGCGGCCGCAAGAACGAAAGCGTGCCAGACCGCATTGTGGAAATGCATCCGCTCGGCAAGGTGGAAGATCACGCCCCCCGAATAAACGAGCCCACCGCCGAGGATCATCCAGATCACGGAAGACGGAAAGGCTGCAACGACAGGGCCGTAAGCCAGAACCCCGGCCCAACCGAGCAGGAGGTAGAGGCCGACTGACAGCCGGTCGTACCGGCCGGGCATGGCGATCTTGAGCGTGATGCCGAACAATGCGACCGCCCAGACAGCGCCAAGCATCTCCCACCAGCCGAGCCGCGTCATGAAAGGCGTATAGGTGCCCGCGATCAGGAGATAGATGGCTGAATGGTCGAGCCGGCGCAGAAACCATTTCACCGGTGAAACGGGCCAGATATTGTAGAAGGCCGAAACGCCGAACGACAGCACCAGCGTCATGAGATAAACGGCGACGGCGGCGATCTCGGCCGAGGGCAGCGCGTCGGATGCGAGCGTGAGAAGAAAGATCAACGCCGCCGCGACAACAAGCACGACGCCGATCACATGCACGGCCCCGTCGGCCCAAAGCTCGGCGGCGCTGTAATGCCAACTGGTCGGGCCGGGGGCGAAGCTTCGTCGGGTAAAGGCGGAAGGCCTGACGGTCTCGCTCAACTTCCAGCCCTCGAACAGCCTCCACCGATCCCCCAAACGCAAAAAGGGCCAGAATGATCCGACCCTTCCCGTGTTTTCCCTGTTCAATGGCGCCAGTACATCCGTGGTCGCCGCTTGGAACGGGAAAGTGAGCAGCCGCCTTATGCGGACTGGAGGTTCTCGGCCGCCATCTTGCCGGAGCGGCGGTCCTGAACCAGCTCATAGGAGATCTTCTGGCCTTCGACGACCGAGCGCATGCCGGCGCGCTCAACGGCGGAGATGTGGACGAAAACGTCCGTGCCGCCGTCATCAGGCTGGATGAAGCCGAAACCCTTGGTCGTGTTGAACCACTTTACGGTGCCAGTTGCCATGACGATTCCTTTGTATCGTTCAGCGTTGACCGCCACCGGGCTGATTGCCCGAAAGCGGAGGAAGATCGATTTTGTAGGAATTCGCCGGAATGGGCGTGGATTGGCCCGGTAGACAAAGTCAGCAAGCAAGATCGATATGATCTATTTAATGCCAAGCAGGGCTGGAAACAAGCCCGTCCCAGGCGGTGCCGCTGCGTAGAAGCTTTTCGTTCAACCGAAGGCGTTGTGGGCGAGACGCTTGAGGCGGGGAAAGATGTTGGTTCCGCCGCACACGACCATCGTGCCCTTTTCCACCATCGTGGCAGGATCGGGCTTGATGATCGTGCCGCCCGCCTCCTCGATCATCAGAAGGGCTGCCAGGCAGTCCCACGAATTCATGTGCTCCTCGCAATAGCCGATCAGCCGCCCCGCCGCGACATAGGCGAGCATCAAAGCGCCCGACGCGTTGCGGAAGAAGAAGCCGCCCTCGCCGATCAGCTCCCGCAGGAGGCGAAGGGTCTTCTCCATGTCCGAGCGGTTGGAAAAACCCGTGCCGACCGAACCTTCGCCGAGGCTTGAAGCACTCGACACCTTCATCGGCCGACCGTTCACGAAGGCACCTTTCCCGCGCGCGGCCCAGAACGTTTCGCCGGTCGACGGCTCATGGATCACGCCGACCGCCGTTCCATCCGCGTCCGTGCAGGCGATCACCACGCACCAGGCAGGAATGCCGCGCACGAAATTCGCCGTGCCGTCGATCGGATCGATCACCCAGGTCCAGCCCGAGCTGCCGAGATGAGGCGCGTGCTCCTCGCCCACGATCCCGTCATCGGCAAAGGCCTCGCCGAGCAGCGCCCGTACGAGTGTCTCGACCTCGCGGTCGGCGTTGGAAACGAGATCCTGGTGCCCCTTGGATTCGATCGTCAGCTTCTCGATCGCGCGGAAATGCGCCAGCCCGAGCTCGCCTGCCTTGTGCGCGGCCGTGATGGCCACCTCCAGCCTGGCATTGATGGGGTCTCGTGCGTCTTCCGAAGGCATGGACAGCTGCTCCTGGCGGGATCGTTGGTGGTGAAACCGCTCGTGCCATGTTCGGCCGAGTCTGAGCAAGGGGGCCGGGGGCAAGGGAGGCCGGAGCGAGGGGCGAGGGGCGAGGGAAGGGTGGCGCGGAACCTTCCCGCCCCTATCTCGTGTTGCGACAGCAACAGAAAGGCCATGCGGATGGAAAAGCGGCGACTTGGAAGGAGCGACATCGAGATTGCCCCGCTCGTGCTCGGCACCAATGTGATGGGCTGGACGGCGGACGAGAAGACCTCGTTCGCGGTGCTCGACGCGTTTGTGGACGAGGGCTTCACCGCGGTCGACACGGCGGATGTTTATTCGCGATGGGTGCCCGGCAACGAAAGCGAGAGCGAGAAGATCATCGGGCGCTGGATGAAGTCGCGCGGCGCGCGTGATCGCGTCCACCTCTTCACGAAGGTAGGCTCGGATATGGGGCAGGGCAAGACGGATCTTTCCGCCGCCTGGATCGAAAAGGCGGTCGAGGATTCGCTGTCCCGGCTTCAGACCGATGTGATCGACCTCTACCAGAGCCATTGGCCCGACCCGAGCGTGGAGCAGGATGAAACGCTTGCCGCCTATGATCGCCTCATCAAGGCCGGCAAGGTGCGCTTCATCGGCGCGTCGAACTACGACGCGGCCCTTTTGAGCGAGGCGCTGGAGCTTTCCGCGGCAAAGAACCTGCCGCGCTACCAGACGATCCAGAACGAATATAACCTCTACACCCGAGACCAGTTCGAGGGTGCGGTGCAGGATCTCGCGGTGCGGGAAGGTGTCAGCCTGATCTGCTACTACTCGCTCGCCTCAGGCTTCCTGTCGGGCAAGTATCGCTCGGAAGCCGACCTCGACAAGAGTCCGCGCGGACAGGGCGTGAAGAAGTATCTGGGTGCCAAGGGCCAGCGCATTCTCCAGGCGCTCGACAAGGTTTCGGATCGCACCGGCGCGGCTCATTCCGAGATCGCGCTCGCATGGATCAACGCCCAGCCGGGCGTAGCCGCGCCGATCGCTTCGGCCACGTCGGTCGAACAGCTTCAAAGCCTCGCGCGCGGCGCACGGCTGGTCCTTGGGGAGGAAGACATCCGGCTTCTGACGGATGCCGGCGGGGATTGAGTTCTCGGCGGCAGAAGCGGCTCAGCTCTGCCGCCCGTAAAGCCGCTCGGCAGCAAGGCTCCACCAGGCGATGTAAAGCGGGCCGAGACGAAGAACGGGAATCTTGCCGTCGCGCTCGGACCTGCGAAGCATCGGCCATGTCTTGATGGAAACCCGGCCGGCTGGCAGCTTGATCGACATGCGCATAAGCAGTTCCCGCGAAGGTATTTCGCTGCGTCGAAGAATAAGCGTGTGCGCCGCGAGCGTCCACGAAGCAGAGGTTGCAGCGTGAGGCCGGAGCTATCGTGATTACTTGGAGGTTAACGCCGTTTTTCTTGAAGCAAGCCGGCCAATGAACTTCGTAGCTCTTGAAGCTGAGCCGGCGCTGCATGGGCGCGGCTTGAAAACGATGGCCGCCGGCGGTTTCAAGGCTGGAGCACGCGCTGCGAGTCCGAACGGAGCCTATCGAACACATAAGCGTTGAGGGGCCTGCTTTGCCTTTCCCGGACCCGCCGCCATGCATATCCTGCTTGTAGAAGACCATGAAGAGATCTGGGACTTCCTGTCCCGCCGGCTCAAGCGGCGCGGGTATGAAGTGACGGTGGCGACCGATGGACAGCAGGCGGTGGACAAGGCCAAGGCCGAGCTTCCCGACATCATCCTGCTCGACATGAACCTGCCGGTGATGGACGGCTGGACGGCGGCGCGGACGATCAAGTCGATCCCCGATGCCGCGAAGATTCCGATCATCGCGCTCACGGCCCATGCCATGTCGGGTGACCGCGAGAAGGCGATCGCCGCCGGCTGCGACGACTATCATCCCAAGCCGGTCGATTTCGCCAAGCTGCTGAGCCAGATCGAGGCGCTCGCCCCTGCGCCTACCGGCACCTGACTGGGCGATCACTCCGCCCCGATACGTGTAGGGGTCTCATCCCTGAGCGCCGGCGCCTCGGGCAAAGTTGCTTCCGTCATCGCCGCCGACAGAACCATGCCGATGGTAGGCGCCATATAGTCGGCGCGGGAGGCGCGCTTCAGCGTGCGGGCGATGCCGGCATCGCGCTCGCGCCAGATGCCGATCACCACGCTCTTTGCGGCAAAGATGCGCCGTGCGAGGCGCGTGGCGTGGCGCAGATGCAGCGTGCTCAGCGGCTCCATATAGGACAGGCAGACCATCTGGATGCCGGTGACTTCGCCCATGCGATCAAGATCGCAGCGGCCCTCCGCTGACAAGGGTGCGAAGGCTGCCGGCAGGCCGTGCTTGCGCAGCACCTGAACGAGCATCAGCGCCACCGTCTCGTCCAGGCTGTCCGGCCGAGCCACGCATAGAACGGGCACGCCGTTGCGCCATTCCGGGCGAAGGTCGGCAGGCTCCACCACACGGGTCGAGGCGCCCTTGTCGGGCCCCGCGGCGATCACGGCGGCAGCCGCCTCGCGCCCGACCTGACCGCCCTTCGGCCGGGGATCGGTCACAATTCGGTCGAGCTGAGCAATGAGTTCGCCCGTGGAGCGCCGCATCGCCTCCTGCCGCTCAGGCGTCAACCGCCCCCGCGCCACGTCCTCATGGGCGAGGCGCAGGGCTTCCAGCGCGATTTCGTCGTAATAAGTCGCAAGCGAGCGCGAGCGGAGGAAGTCGCGCGCCTTGGCGACCGCTTCCGCCGGATCACGCGCCAGCATCCGCTGGTAGAAAATCTCGGGCGGCGACAAAGCCGGGCTGTCGCCGAGCATCACACCCAAAAAGTTGAGGCTCGGGACATGGCGGCCGAGCACCACGAGGCAGACGGTGAGCGGCGTGGCAAGCACCAGCCCGATCGGCCCCCACAGAAACGTCCAGATGGCGGCGGCCAGCACCACGGCCAGCGGCGACAGGCCGGTGGAATGGCCGAAAACGAGCGGCTCGATCACATGGCCCACCAGCGGCTCCACGATCGCGAACAGAAGCGCGGTCATGATCAGCATGGACCAGCCCGGATCGATCGCGAAGGCGAGCGCGAGCGGTGGGATCGCGCCCACGAATGCGCCG
Organism: uncultured Mesorhizobium sp.; assembly: GCA_963522145.1. Lineage (GTDB taxonomy): Bacteria > Pseudomonadota > Alphaproteobacteria > Rhizobiales > Rhizobiaceae > Mesorhizobium_B. The sequence continues at coordinate 91,192 of CAUQXI010000002.1, forward strand.
ATATAGGGCACGAAGCGGAAGATGCCCGCGATGATGCCCCACAGGATGGCGCTCGGCACCCCGATCAGCCACAGGGCGGTCGCGATCACCACGCCGAAGGAAGCGTTGACCGCAAGCTGCGACAGGAACAGGCGGCTGAGCCGGCTGCCGGCATCGTCGATCACGGCGGTGGTGTGCTGGATGTCGTCCGTGCCGACCAGGCGGATGAAGCGGTTGCGCAGATCCTCGCGCGCGGCCAGCACGAAAAGCACGAAAACGAGCACCAGCACGCCCATGGCAAGGGGGTGAAGGAGCGGCGACACCACCAGGCCCAGCGTGCCGAGCAGGCTTGCATCGTCCTGCACCACGACCGGGATGGGCTTCGCACCCCTCCGCAGGGGCGGGGTGCCGTCCGGCTCGGTTTCCGTCACCTCGGCGGCGAAGTTCGTAAAGGCCTCGACCGCGCGCGTGATCGATGCGCCCGGCCCGTGCGCGCTCGACAGCGCCTCGACCTTTTCCTTGATGGTGGTCTGGTAGCGCGGCAGGTCGGTGGCGAGGGTGGCGAGTTGGCTTCCCATGATGAATAACAGGATGCCCATCGCGCCGAAAGCGAGCGCCACGGTGATCGCCACGGCACCTCCGCGCGGCACGCGAAGACGCTGCAGCGCGCGCACGGCGGGCGCCAGGATGAAGCTCAGCAGCATGGCGAGCGCAACGGGGACGAACACCTCGCGCCCGAGATGCAGGATCGCGGCGAGCGTGAGCACGAGCAGCGCAAAGGCCAGCGTATTCCAAAGCGGAAGGCCGCGCTTGGCGAGACGGGCGAGTTCGGTTTCCATGCTCAGCCTGTTGTTCCGGATGCAGCACCTTTGGCGGCTTCCGCCCGCACCGCATCGAGCAGCGCAGGCGCTACCTTGAAGGCCTTGAGCTGCGCGGCAAGGTCGTTCATGCCCACCGAGCCCTTCTCGATCACGCGGGCCGCATTGCCCTTGAGTTCCGCGCGCTCCGCCGCCGAGAGGTCGCGCGCCGTCATCACGATCACCGGAACATCCGCCGTTTCCGGCTTCAATCGGAACTCGCGCAGAAAGGTGAAGCCGTCCATTTCCGGCATGTTGAGGTCGAGCAGCACGAGGGTGGGCGTATGCTGGCGCACTTTGTCGAGCGCCATCCGCCCGTTTTCGGCTTCCGAAACCGTCCAGCCATCCTTGGACAGAAGCGTTTCGAGGCGCGTCCGCGTATCCGCGTCGTCGTCCACCACGAGCACGTCGCCGAGCGGCGCTTGCGGCGCCACGCGCGCGATCACCTCCTTGAGGTGCTCCCAGTCGACCGGCTTGAGCAGGTAGTCCGACGCGCCGAGCGAAAAGCCGAGATGCTTCTCGTCGATCACGGTGCACATCACCACGGGGATCGCCGCGAGGCGCGGATCGGCCTTCAGCGAGCGAAGCACCTCCCAGCCGTCCATGCGCGGCATGGTGACGTCGAGCAGGATGATCTGCGGCTTCAACGTTTCGGCGAGCGCAAGGCCCGCACGTCCGTCCGCCGCCACGCGTACCGCAAAGCCTTCGCGGCCGAGAAAGCGTGACAGAAGCTCGCGCGTCGCGGGATCGTCGTCGATCACCAGCACCACATCCTCTTCCCCGCGCCCGCGTGTTTCCTCCACGGCTTCTTCCGCAACTGGCGCGGGGATTTCGGCAGGGATGGACACGGAAAAGGTCGAGCCGAGACCCGGTCGGCTCGAAGCCGAAACCTCGCCGCCCAGCATGGTGGTAAAGGCCTTGGTGATGGCGAGCCCCAGCCCCGTGCCACCGAAGCGGCGCGTGGTGGAGGCGTCTGCCTGGGCGAAACGCTCGAATAATCGGCCGAGCTGTTCTTCCGTCATGCCGAGCCCGGTGTCGGACACCGTGAAGGTCACGATGTCGCTCGCGCGGCTGACGCCGAGCGTGATCCGTCCGTTTTCGGTGAACTTCGCCGCATTGCTGAGCAGGTTGATCAGTACCTGCCTGATCTTCACCACGTCGGAATGCATCGAGCCCAGATCGTCGGCCATGCGCAGGTCAAGCGTGTTGCCCTTGCTTTCCACCAGTCCCCCCACGGTGGAGGCGACCTCGCGCACCATCTCGGCCACATCGAAGACTTCGGCGAAGATCTCGACCTTGTTGGCCTCGATCTTTGAAATGTCCAGCACATCGTTGATGACGCTGAGCAGGTGGCGGGCATTGGACTTGATCTTGCCGAGATCGGCGAGGAGATGCTTCTCGCCGAGCTCCTCCACCTCTTCCTCCAGCATCTCGCTATAGCCGATCACGGCGGAAAGCGGTGTGCGCAGCTCGTGGCTCATATTGGCGAGGAACTGGCTTTTCGCGTGATTGGCTTCCTCCGCCGCATCGCGCGCCGCTTCCAGCTCGATCTCCTGCTCGCGCTGCTCGGTGACGTCCGTGTTCGTGCCGAACCAGCGCAGGATCGTGCCGTGCGCGTCCCGGATCGGCTGCGCCATGGACAGGAACCAGCGATAATCGCCGTCCTTGCCGCGCAGGGGAAACGTGTCCTGCCACGGGACGCCACGTTCGATCGCATCCATGAAGCGGGCGGAAATCTCGACGATCCGGTCGGGGTCGTGCACCTTTTTCCAGCCGTCGCTTTCCATGTCGGATTGCGTGGTGCCGGTGTAATCGTACCAGCGCTTGTTGTACCAGTAGATGCGCCCCTCCGTGTCGGCCATCCAGGTGAGCTGGGGGATGTTGTCGGCAAGCGTCCGGAACCGGTCGCCGAGGCCGGACAGTTCACGCTCGGAGCGCTGCACGAGCCGCCTGCGATGCCATGCCAGCCAGGCGAACATGGCGCAGGCCAGGATCGTGGACACCAGCGACAGCGCGGTCAGCACCACCGAGCGCTGCGTGTCGAAAGTCGTGATCGCCACGCGGCGGTGTTCCGCCTGCTCCTGAAGATCGGCCACGCGCTCGCGCAGCGCGTCCATCAGTCCCTTGCCTTCGCCCGCAGCCACCAGGGCGGCCGCCGCCTCGGTGCCCTGCTCCCGGCGTGCGGCAATGGTGCGCTCGGTGAAGTCGACCTTGCGGTCGAGCGCGTTAAAGACGGGAACAACCTCGTCGTCCGCGCCCTCGCTTTCCGCCCAAAGTCGGCGTGCCTCCTCGCGCTCTCCGTTCAACGAGGCGGTGGCGGTGCGGAAGGGCTCCAGATAGCTGTCGGTGCCCACCAGGGCATAGCCGCGACCGCTCGTTTCGATGTCGCGAGCGATGGACAGCAGGCGCTCGAGGCTCAGGATCGCGCTGGTCTGGGCGCTAGCACGCCGCCGGTCAGTGTTCGAGCCGGCATAGTTCCAGAAGGTGAAGATCACGGCCAGCGCCAGAAAGGATGCGGCGATCCAGTTGCCGCGTTTCGCCCACCAGCTTGCCAAACCCAGTTTCTGTTTCCACACGCTCATGCCGATCAACAAAGGCCCCGCGCTGCTGGAATCCGCGCAAACGCCTGCGGGCCGCAGCCGAGCGGCGCAGCAAGGGCAACAAGGCTGAAGACCCGCCTTTGTTCCCGGGCGCGTCCGAACTTGCGCGCTCGTCTCAGTGAGGCAAGCCCTTCCACGCCGCCTTCAACCCGGATATCGCTGACAAGGGTCATGCCTCGCCAACCGGAGGATCGATTGCCAGTCACACAGATGGAGCGAAACGCGCGGCGCTGGGCGCTTGCGCTGACAAGGCAGCCGAGCGTCACCGGCACGAGCGATGAGGCCGCGTTCGGACCATGGCTGGCGGGGGAGTTGAAGGCCGATCCCGCTTTCCGCGACGCACTGATCTGGACGATGCCGGTAGGAGTGAACGATCCGCGCCAGTGCGTTGCCATGCTCCTGCGCAGAAGCGGCGCGCGCACAGTGATCCTGACCGGCCACTATGACACGGTGTCGATCGAGGATTACGGCAGCCTGCGCGGGCTCGCCACCGAGCCGGAGGGTCTCGCAGCGGCGCTGTCCGCGCAACTCGCCGACCATGCCGACACGCCCGCCGCGCGACGGGCTGCCGCTGACCTCGCATCCGCCGATTTCCTGCCCGGTCGCGGCCTCCTCGACATGAAGGCCGGGCTGGCCGCGGGTCTGGCCGTCTGCGCGGCCTTTGCGGCCGCCCACGAGGCTGAAGGCAACCTGCTTTTCATCGCCGTTCCGGATGAGGAGAACAACTCGGCCGGAGCGCAATGCGCGGCACAGGCGCTTCCCGGAATCGCGCGCGAACACGGATTGGACTGGGTGGCCGTGGTCAATCTCGACGCCATCGCGGATGACGGCGCGGGAGAAGACGGCCGGGCGATCGCGCTGGGCACGGTCGGCAAGCTCCTTCCCACCGCTTTCGTGGTGGGCGTTCCCACCCATAGCGGCTTTCCCCGGAACGGCATCAATGCCGGGGCGCTCGCGGGAGCCATCGCGGCGAGGGTGGAGTGGTCGTCCGAGCTGACGGACGAAACGGTCGGCACGCCGCCGAGCCTGCTCAGCCTGCGGGACGGAAAGCTCGGCTATGACGTGACCACGCCGTCCACCGCCTTTGCGACCTTCAACGTGCTGAGCTTCCGCCGCAAGCCGGACGAGGTGATGCAGCGTTTCGAAAGCCTGTGCGCGCAGGCTTCGACGGCTTACCTCGCTGAGTTGTGCGAACGCGCCGGCGCTGTGCTGCCGGAAACGATTCCCGTGCTCCGCTACGAGACGGTCGAGGCGGCGGCACTTTCGCGCGATCACCGGAACAGGGAAGGTCTGCGCGATGCGGCACGCGCGCTAGCCGGAGAACATCGTTCATTGCCGGAAAAGTGCCGCCGGCTAACCGAAACGGCCTGGATGCTCAGCGGGCTGAGCGGGCCTGCGGTTCTTATCGGCTTTGGTTCGATCCCCTATCTTCCAACCGATCTTTCCGCCTCGCCGGCCGCCCGCCGCCTCCGCGACGCGGCAGGGCAAGTCGCCGCGGCAGCCGCCCAGCAACATGGCGTTTCCGTCCGCTGCGTGAATTATTTCCCGGCAATCTCGGATATGAGCTTCTTCGGCGAGGCCGACGAGGCCGACCTGCGCGTGGTCGCCGCAAACACGCCGATGTGGCGGGAAGAGCTTCGCTGGCCCGCAAGCGGCGGCATCGCCGGCATCCCGACAATCAATCTCGGGCCCTGGGGCCGTGATTATCACACGCCGCTCGAACGCCTTCACGTGCCATACGCATTCGACACGCTTCCTCAGCTCCTGCGCGATCTCGCATCGGTTCTGCTGAAGGAAAGCGATAGGGCCTGACAATCGGTGGACGCGGCTCAGTCCATGCCGTCGTCGCTGTCGCGCAGAAAGGCGTCACGCTTGTTCCAGGTGTGCACCTCGTCGCAGGCCGGGCACTGAAAGGTGTTCATGCCGATCTCGGCTGTTTCGAACTCCCCCCGCTCCATCGTCATTCCGGTGGCGACCGTTTCGCCGGTCGCGGGGCATTTGATGACGATGTCGGCCATGAAAGAACTCTCGCATTCTGTTCGATGAGCCCCAGAGACGCGCGGACAGGCTTTGCGGTTCCCCGGAGATGGGCAGCGTTGCACCAAAGAAAAAAGCCCGCCGGCTGGTTTCGCGGGCGGGCTTTTCGATCGGTCCGGCGAAACTCAGGCGGCCTTTTCGTTGACGGAAGCATCCGCCAGTGCGGTGAGATCAGCGTCCGTCTGCTTTTCTTCTTCCAGGTTCTGGTCGATCAGCGCGGCGGCATCGTCCAAGCCCAGCAGACCTGCCCAGCGCTTGAGGGTGCCGTAGCGCGTGATCTCGTAATGCTCGACGGCCTGCGCGGAGGATATCAGGCCGGCATCCAGCGCCGCGGTCTCCTTGTACTCGTCGAGGATTTCCTCTCCTTCCGCGACGATGCCCTCGATCGCTTCGCACGTCTTGCCCTGCGCGCGCTTGCCGAAGATCTCGAACACCTGCTGCAGGCGCTCGATCTGGCCTTCGGTCTGGTCGCGGTGCTTTTCAAAAGCCGCCTTCAGCTCAGGCGACTGCGCGCCCTTCGCCATCTTGGGCAGCGTCTTCAGAATCTTGCGCTCGGCATAATAAATGTCCTTGAGCGTGTCGTGAAACAGATCGCTGAGTGTCTTTTCCTTGGCCATGATATCCCTTCTCCTCGTGGCGCCCTTCGCTCGGTGCGAAGACCGACAAGGAACCAAGCAAGCGCGTCGAGGTTCCCGATCCGGCGCTGGACGGCCTGTTTGCAGCGTCGGAGTCGCCGGGTTTCGGTCGTTCCTAACAAATGGTGTATCCGCTGATCCCCTCCGCCTCCTATCTTTTCTTCTCAAGGAGGAGCGATGCAAAGGCAGGCGAAAATCTGGATCAGAACGGCGCAGTACAGGATGGAAAAGGCGGCCGAAACCGATAGCGCCGCAACTGCCATTCTCGAGGCGGAACGGGATGCCAGCCGCGCCAAGACGGAGCGGCTGCGGGCGCTTCGGGCAGAGATGAAGCAGTCTGCAGCCGCTTCTTCGGCAGCAGTTTCCAGTGGCGTCGTGGAAAGCAAGCAGCAACCCTGAACTCGATACCTTCGCCTCGGCGATCAGGAAAGCAGCAGGGTCATCAGCACGAAACTTGCCGACACGACAAAGGATGTTCGGTAAAGAGCCATGGTCATCGGAACGATCCTCCCGGCATCATCAACAGGGATGCCGGGGCGGGGTTCCTGACGGGAGCGCGCTGTTCCCGTCAACTTGTTGATATCTTCGCGCCAGGCCTGCGCGGTTCTATTCTTCTGGGGCGTCAGGAGCGGCGTCAGTGTCAGCGTCGTCCGGCGCGTCGGCAAGGCCCTCGTCCTCGCAGTCCGCCAGGCGCGCGGCGAGCGCCGCCTGGTTCACGCTTTCCGCGCTTTCATCCTCGCTCTCGACGAGTTCGTTGGTTTCCTCGAGATCGGCGCACTGGTCCGCCATGGTTTCGGCTTCGGAATTGGCTTCCAGCGCCTGATGGACCTGGAATTGCCAGTAGGCGAATACCGCCGCGATCACCACCCCGAGGAAGATCGCCAGCCGCAGCGCCATGCGCTTTGATGCGAGGCGCTCCCGCCTGCGGGCGAGAGCCTGCTTGAGAGAAAAAGGACGAAGAGCCAAGAACCGTCTCCAAACGCCGGCAGCCGCGTCGAACGCGATGATAACAGGCTTTACGAGGCAAGGCTTTCGCCGGACTGGCGACGGCCGTCAAGGCTTGAAAGAGGCGATGCGTCAGGCGGCGCGCAGCTCGATGCGCTCCACCAGCTCGATCGCGTCTTCCCGCATGCTTCTGACCGTCGCCTTCGGCACATGATAGGCCGTGGTGTTGTCGAGCATCTCAACCAGCGCGATCAGGCTCTCGCATTCGCTGTCGAGCGCTTCATCGTCACGGTAGCCGCCGAGCCGGCGCACCGCCTGACGCATCGCCTGGAGATCGAGGGGCGGTGGAGCAGCGATGATCTGCCTGATGAGCATCCCAGGAGCGGCCGGTTCCATGTGAAGCATCCCGATAAGCAAGCCGAGTCATCGCGGCGAGACATGTCCGGCTAATGCGCTTCCGCCGCCCCGGTTCCGCGTGTTCCCGCCTATTGCTTCAACTTGGATGCTCCGATTCCGTCTCGTTTGCCACGAGGGGCAGGAACAGGCGCAGCCGGGCCGAAGGAGAAAGCGACGACCGCTGCGAGAGCCGCCGCGCCAGCGCCGCCCCACAGGCTTGCGGGACCGGCGAGTGAAAAGAGGCTCGCGCCGGTGAATGCCCCGGCCAGCAGCCCGCACCAGAGCAGCAGATAGGGCACCCAGCCGAACCGGTCGCCGCCGAGGATGGCCGCCGCAATGCGCTGCCCGAGCTTCACCAGCGTTCCCGTCATATAGGTGACGCCGATGCTGACCTCGCCATTGCGCAGGAAGACGCAATTCGCAGCACCCATCGCCGCGGCCATGATGAATGACGGCAGGTGCCCTGCATCAGCCTGTCCCAACAGCGCTGAAAGGGTCAGAAGGCTCGAAACAAAGGCCAGCACCAGCGGCTTGCGGCGCGACGCGGCGATGGCTGCGATCAGCGCGCCCGACACCACGCCTCCAAGAAAAGCGAGGATCAGCCCGCCCGCCAGAAGCGAGACCTCGGAGCGGGCGACGAGGCCGACGGCCAGCCTCGTCGTGTTGCCTGTCATGAACGACACGAAGAGCCCGCCAAGCTGGAGAAAGCCGATCGCGTCCACATAGCCGGCAAGCGCCGCCAGCCCGGTGGCGAGAATCCAGTGTCGCTTGTTGTAGCCTGTCATGCGGGCTGCCCGTCGTCTGCGGGGGCGGTTGCGCCCCTTCATCAGGCAGCTTTGATAGCGATAATGGCCTCGTTGTGAGAAGCCCCGACGCCCGGAAGGTTTAACGCGGTGCGGGCGATCCTCATCGCGTGTCGCATGTGGCGACATCTCCGATGTCCGCCACCTTGCCTCGGTGCGCGACAAGCGAACAAACACCTATTGGTGCACAAGGCAGCTTGCGGGATGAAGCGGATTGGCGCTTTACCCTCTGCAATCGGCCATGGCGGCGAGTTCCTGCTTCACTGGCAGGGTGGCGCGCTGACTGCCTTGGAGTTTGACATGCCCGAAGCCTTCATCTGCGCCTATCTTCGCACCCCCATCGGCCGCTTTGGCGGCGCGCTGGCGTCTGTCCGCGCCGATGATCTGGGCGCGGTGCCTCTCCGCGCGCTGATGGAGCGCCACCCGTCGGTGGACTGGGCGGCGGTGGACGATGTGATCTTCGGCTGCGCCAATCAGGCTGGGGAGGACAACCGCAACGTCTCGCGCATGAGCCTGCTTCTCGCCGGCCTGCCGGAGAATGTTTCGGGCACCACGATCAACCGCCTTTGCGGATCGGGCATGGATGCGGTGACCCAGGCGGCGCGCGCCATCAAGGCCGGCGAGGCGGATCTGATGATCGCCGGCGGCGTCGAGTCGATGAGCCGCGCGCCCTTTGTCCTGCCAAAGGCAGAAACCGCCTTCTCGCGCCACGCGGAGATCCACGACACAACCATCGGCTGGCGCTTCGTCAACCCGCTGATGAAGAAGCAGTATGGCGTCGATTCGATGCCAGAGACAGGCGAGAACGTGGCCGAGGACTTTGTTGTCGGCCGGGCCGATCAGGACGCCTTTGCCGTTCGCAGTCAGGAGCGTGCTGTGGCGGCGCAGGAAAGCGGCCGTCTGGCAATGGAGATCGTGCCCGTCTTCATTCCACAGAAAAAGGGCGATCCGCTCGTGGTGGACAGGGACGAGCATCCGCGCGCGGGCACGACCGTATCGAGCCTCGCGAAGCTGCCGACGCCGTTCCGGCCGGGCGGTACGGTGACGGCGGGCAACGCGTCCGGCGTCAATGATGGGGCGGCGGCGCTGATCATCGCGTCCGAGCCGGCCGCGCGGAAACATGGCCTTACCCCGATCGCACGCGTGCTCGGCGGCGCCGCGGCCGGGGTTCCGCCGCGCATCATGGGCATCGGCCCGGTGCCCGCCGCGCAGAAGCTCATGGCGCGGCTCAACCTCGCCGCATCCGACTTCGACGTGATCGAACTGAATGAAGCTTTCGCCTCGCAGGCCATCGCCGTGCTGCGCGGGCTCGGCCTTCCTGAGGACGCGGAGCACGTCAACCCCAATGGCGGCGCCATCGCGCTCGGCCATCCGCTTGGCATGTCAGGCGCGCGCATCACGGGAACGGCGGCGCTCGAGCTCAGGGAGCGCAAAGCGAAGCGCGCTTTAGCCACCATGTGCGTCGGCGTCGGGCAGGGCATCGCGCTGGCGCTCGAGGCGGTCTGAGCCAGGCCGCATATCGCGCCGGGCAGTCAGTCCCGGTCGGGTGCTCCAAGCGGAAAATAGGACCGGTACGGGCGCGCTTCCTCGACGGCCCGGGCAAAGGACGGCCTGGCGAGCAGCCGCGAGCGGTAGTCGCGCAGTCGCGGAAAGACGGGCGCGATGGGGTGAACCCAGTCTGCGTAGAATAGCGAGGGAGCCGCGGCGCAGTCCGCCATGCTGAACGTGTCGCCCGCCGCCCAGACCCGTCCCGCCAGCCTCTCCTCCAGCCAGGCATAGGCCATATCCAGCGCCTGCCGCGCTTCTTCCAAGGCTTCCTCCTTGCGGCCTCCGCCGGGCTTCAGTGCCTCGAATACCGGCTTCTGCATGGGCGTCATGACGTAGTTGTCGAAGAAGCGGTCCATGAAGCGCACGTCGAGCGCGGCCCCGGCATCCAAAGGCAGCAGGGGGACGGGACCGGGATGATGCAGCGCGAGATGCTCGATGATGATGCTCGACTCGGCGACGGTCCTTTCCTCGTCCAGGAGCACGGGAAAGCGGCCGAGCGGCCACAGACTGGCACGCTCCTCGGCCGCGCCCGGCTCCTCCAGATGGCGGTAGGTGAACGGAACCTCGTTTTCCCAGAGTGCGACGAGCACCTTCTGGCAATAAGAGGAGAAGGGATGCGCGTAGAGCGTGAGCGGCATGAAGTCTCCTGATCTCGTTTGAACGGGAACTGTCGTTCAGGCCGCCGCCGGCTTGTCGAAGACGGCGAGATGATCCGCCATGGCTTTCCGGTGCGCCGGCCGGTCCTCGCCGCGCGCCACATAGGCAGCGAGCTTGGGAAAGCGGTCGAGGATGCCGGTTCCGCGCAGTCCGCCCAGCACCGACACCATCATGAGGTCCCCGACGGTAAAGGTTTCGTTCTCGAGCCAGGTCCGGTTCCCGAGATGGGCCTGCAGCCCTTCGAGCCGGCTGTCGAGATAGCCCAGCACGACCGGCCGCCGCTCTGCGGACCAGGAGCGATCCGCCTCGAAAAGATCGTTCAGCGCGATTTCCATCACCATGGGCTCGACCGAATTGAGCGCAGCGATCAGCCACTGGATCGCCTTCATCCGCCCTTGCGGATCGCCTGGAATCAGGAGTCCCGCCCGTTCCGCGATGCGCAGAACGATCGCACCGGATTCGAAGATCTCCATCTCCTCGTCGCGGTAGGTCGGTATCTGGCCGAAGGGCTGGAAGCGGCGATGCTCGGCCGTCTTGGGATCGCTGATCAGATCGACCTCGTAAGAACAACCGACCTCCTCGAAGGCCCAGCGCGGGCGGATGTCGCGAACGAAGCCGCGCGCGAATTCCGGCACCCAGCCGAGGGTGGTGATGCATGGCAAGGCGGTCATCAGGGGCATCCTCTTCCGTGTGACGTTGCTGCGAACCGAACGCGGCATCCCGTGCCGCCATTGACAAAATGAGTTGATATCAATACATATGAGGCATGTCAAAGACTGTTCCTTTCAGCGCCACGCTGGAGGTGCGTGACACCTGCCTCTGTCTTCATGCCCAGCGTGCGGCCCGCGCGCTTGCCCGCCGGTTCGATGAGGCGCTTCGGCCGGTCGGGCTCACCAACCAGCAGTTTTCGCTGCTGATGGCGCTGAACCGGCCCGAGCCGCCGACCATGACGCCGGTAGCGCAGCTTCTCGCCATGGACCGCACCACGCTCAGTGCCGCGATCAAGCCGCTCGAACGACGCGGCCTCCTCAGCGTGGAGCGCGACACGAAGGACGGCCGGAACAGGCGGCTTCGCCTGACGAATGCGGGCCACGCCCTCCTGTTTGGTGCTCTGCCGGTCTGGAAGCAGATCCACGCCGACATCGAAGCCGCGCAGCCTCACCTCGACATGAACGAACTGAGAGCGTCGCTTCAGGCGGTTTCCTGAGCTGGCGCTCGATCAAACGCGCGGCGCCTTGATTCGGTGCCGGTTTCATCGCAACAGGCGCCATGCATTTCGGCGGCACGAATCTCGATCAGGGGCAGGCCTTCAATCGGCGGCTCGTGCTTGAAGCCATTCGCGTGCATGGCGCTCTTTCCCGCGCCGAGCTGACCCGGTTGACCGGGCTAGCGCCGCAAACGATCTCCAACATCTCGGCGGCGCTGATCGACTCCGAACTGCTGCTGTCGCAGAAGCGGCAGGGTGGCAGCCGGGGACAGCCCGCTACCGATCTCAAGCTCAACCCTGGCGGCGGATGCGCGTTCGGCGTCTCGATCGATCATGACCGGTTGTTTGCAGTGGCGGTCGATCTGGCAGGCAACAAGCTGTGCCAGGCCGAGAAACATCTTGCCGAGCCGGAACCCGAAAAGGTGCTGCCCGCCGTGGCGTCAACGATCGACGGTCTGCTGCAGCAGGTGCCGGCCTGGCGCGACCGCATCCTGGGGACCGGCATCGCCATGTCCGGTCTTACCACACAAGGCAAATTCATCGGTTTGGCGCCCGACCCCGCGACCGAGCTGTGGCAGAACTTTCCGCTCGATCGGGAACTGCGCGCGAAACTGTCGATGCCCATCTTCACGGACAATGATGCACGGGCGGCGGCGGTCGGTGAGGCGCTTTACGGCGAGGGACGGCGGCACCGCACCTTCATCTACATCTATTTCGGGGTCGGCGTGGGCGGCGGCATCATCAATGGCGGCCAGCCTCTGCGGGGTAGCCGGGGGCGCGCCGGGGAGTTCGGCCATATGGTGGTTTCCCCGGGCGGCAGGCCCTGCCCATGCGGGAATCGCGGCTGCCTTGAACAGTATGTTTCGGTGACTTCGGCGCTGAAGTCCATCGCGGGAGACGCGGGATCGGGAACGCCGGATAGCCGCATCCTCCGGGCCTTGCTGAGGGAGGATCACGGGTTGAGAGCGTGGATCGATGAAGCCGTGGGGCACATCCGCACCGCCATCACGAACCTCGAGAATATCTTTGATCCGCAGGCCGTGCTGCTGGGAGGCATCATCCCGGAGCTCTTGCTGGACATCATAGTGGACCGCATCCAGCCGCTTCCGCGAACGGTGGCCAGCCGCAAGGAAGGCGACACGCAGCGTGTGATCAAATCGAGCATCGGGCCGGAAATCCCGGCCATGGGCGCGGCTTCGCTGGCGCTGTTCGATGCGACGAGCGCCGATCTTTCTCTTCTGTTCAAGAAGAACGCCAAGCCGATCCCGAAGGCCGCTTCGGTATGAGTCCCCGGCCTCGCTTTAACGAAGGCTAGCGGCGCGATAGTCGTCCAGCACGGCGCCCACATGGGCGTCGAGCAGGGCGCGGGCGGTGAGTCCGGCAGGCGCGCCACCTCCCAGGCGCGCGCCGAGAAACTGGCTGACCAGCGTCGGCGGCAGGGGCTGTTCGCCGAGATCCTGCAGAAGTGCCGTCACCGCACCTTCCGCTTCCGGCTGGGGCCAATAATAGCGGATGCGATCGCTGTAGCTGAAATGCCGTTTGATCCGGCAGTCATTGTCCGAGCCCGCATAGTAGGGAGCCCAGTATCGCGGGTTGGCCAGCATCAGCCGTTCCATGGCCGGCATCAGCCGAAGCGCTTCGCCGCTGAGCACGGCATTGATCGCATCGAGCGCATAGATCGCCTCGCGCCAGGCGAAGGTCAGCCCCGGCCCGACCTTCAGGATCGCGAAGCCGTCTTCCGCAAGTTGGCCAAGCAGCGACGCAGGCTGGTAGTCCGTGGAATGAGCTTCGAAGGCGATGCCTGGAAGGTGCGAAAGGGCGGCGCTCAGAGCCTTTGCCTTTTCCGGCTCGTAGAGCGCAACCGAGTCGTCGCCGAATTCGACGCCTGGCTGGACCACCACGCCAATCACGCGTTCGAGCGCGCCTTCGACGCCCGCCTTTGTGAAGGCTCTCCGGTGCGTCTCCACCGTCTCGATCACGGCATCCGGGCGCGTGACCGTGAGATGCGCGAGGCTTTCCGTGGCGCCGCCCGGAGGAGGCACCTCGGTGCCGATGATGTAAACCGGGCGGGCAAGCGCCAGCGAATTGGCCGTTGCCTCCGCCACGCGTGCGAGGCGCGCGGCGCGCTCGGCGACGACCTCGTCGGAAAGTGCCGTCGGTTCGCCTTCGCATCCCATGCTGGTGTCGAGGTGCAGCTTGCGAAAGCCCGCGGCGACATAGGCGGCCACCATCGCCTCGGCCTTTTCCATGGCATCCGCGGCAGGGAGATGCTTCCATGGATTGGGGCCGAGGTGATCGCCGCCGAGGATCAAACTGCCGGCATCGAACCCGCAATCGACAGCCAGCCCGGCGACGAGGTCGCGGAACCCTTGTGGGTCGAGGCCAGTATAGCCGCCTTCCTGGTTGACCTGGTTGCAGGTGGCCTCGATCAGCACCGGCATGTCGTGTTTTTTGCCATGCTCGAGCGTGATGCGCAGGACCTCCGGATGGGCGGTGCATACGGAAGGTATTGCCCGGAGGCCGGAGGGTGCGCTTCCGATCAGGCGCGCAAGCACATCGGCGTTTCTCGAATTCATCGTCATGGCTGACCCTATTTGACCGCGCCGAGCGAAAGGCCGCCCACGATCTGCTTCTGCAGAAGCACGAAGATCACCGCGATGGGAACAGTCGCGACGAGCGAAGCGGCCATCACCTCGTTCCAGTCCACATGATAGGTGCCGCTGACGAGGTAGAAGACCTTCATGGTGGCGGTCAGCTTCTCGGGCGTGCGCAGCAGCGTAAACGCAAGGATGAAATCCGTCCAGGCGGTGATGAAGGTGAAGATCGCGGTCACGCCGATGGCCGGCATGGCGAGCGGCAGGAAGATGCGCCGGATGGTGCCGAACCAGGTCGCGCCGTCGATCCACGCGGCTTCCTCGATCTCGCGCGGGATGGTTTGGAAATAGGATTGCAGCATCCAGACCGCGAAAGCGACGCTGAAGCCGGAATAGGCGAAGATGAGCGAGAGATGCTGGTTGATCAGCCCTTGCGCCGACATCATCCGGAAGATGCCGATGATCAGCACCACGGGCGAGATCATCTGGGTGAGCAGCAGCACCATGCGCAGGGCGCCCTTGGCGGGCAAGGTATAGCGCGCCATCGCATAAGCGGCGGGGATCGCGAGCACGAGGCTGAGCAGCGTTGCGCCGACGCTCACATAAAGGCTGTTGAACAGGGCCGCGCCGAATCCCGTCTTCGTCCACATGGCGGCGAAGCTCGCCAGCGTCGGCTGTCGCGGGAGCCAGGTGGGCGGAAAGGCAAAGACTTCCGTTGCCGGCTTCAATGCTGTCGTGATCATCACCGCATAAGGCAGCAGGATGATCAGGAGCAGCGGTGAAAGGATCAGCCAGTAAACGATGCTGCGTTTTGTGCGGGTCATGGCGGCCTCTTCAGAATGGCCGCTCGCGCATGGCGAAGCGCGCATAGATGAGGCTGAAGACAAGCAGAAAGGCGAACATCATCAGCGACATGGCTGACGCTTCGGCGATCCGTCCATACTGGAACGCGACCTTGTAGAGATAGGTGACAAGGATGTCCGTGCTGTTGGCCGGCCCACCCTGCGTCAGCACCCAGATGATGGCGAAGCTGTTGAAGGCGTAGATGACGTTCAGCACCACGGCGATGTTGATGAAGGGCCGGATCAGCGGCAGCGTCATGTAGCGGAAGACGCGCCATTCGCCCGCCCCGTCGATCCGCGCCGCGTCCATCACCTCGCTCGGAAGCGACGAAAAGGCGCCGAGAAAGATGATCACCGTCAGCGGGATGGCAGAAAGAATGCCGATCACGATGGCGACGGGAAAGGCGATGTCGCCGGTCGCCAAAAACTCGATCGGCTGATCGACGAGGCCGAGATTGAGAAGGATCGCGTTCAGCATGCCGAACTGCCCGTTGAGCGTCCAGCGCCAGACGATGCCGGTCATGGTTGCCGACACGGCCCAGGGCAGCAGGACTACCAGCCGGGCGATGGCCCGGCCGGCGAAGTCCTGGGTCAGCATCATGGCGACGGGTATGGAGATGAGCGTCGTGCCCGCCGTCACCACCACGGTCCAGACGATCGTCCGCTGAAAGCTTGCCCAGAACAATGGATCGGCAAAGAGCTTGCCGAAATTGACCGCACCCACAAGCCCGCCGACCTGCCCGAAGCGGTTGACCGCCGAAACGGACATCCGCATCAGGTCGAGGATGGGATAGCCGATGATCCACAGCGCCAGCGCCAGGCTCGGAACGAGCATGGCGAGGGGCAGGAGCGGGCCGGGGCGCGACATCGCGTGTTTTACTGGCCGGCGAGCAGACCGTCGATCTGCGTCGCGGCTGCGTCGAGGGCGGCCTTCGGCTCCGCCTGTCCGAGATAGGCCTGCTGGAGTGCGGAGGTCGTCACCGCGACGATCTCTTCCCAGCGCGGCAGAAGCGGAGCGAATTTGGCGTAAGGCAGCATGTCCGCGAAGGTCTTGAGCGACGCGTCATCGGCGAGGCGCGGATCTTCCATTTCTTCCTTGAGCACCGGCAGAAAGCCTTCGGTCAGCGTGAATTCGAGCCGGGTCTCCTTCGCGAACAGCCCTTCCTCGATGAATTTCCACGCCAGTTCCTTGTTCTTGCTCGACTTGAACAGCATCATGCTGTCGCTGCCGGCCCAGGTCGCTTGCGTCGTGCCGGTCGGGATGGCTGAGATGCCGTATTTCAGATCAGGCGCTTCCGTCTTGATCTGGCCGCGCAGCCACGGACCGCTGATGATGGCGCCCACACGGCCCTGCTTGAACAGGGTTTCCACGTCCTGGCGGTTGGCACCCGTCGGGCTCGGCTGGGTCAGGCCGGAATCGATCATCGACTTGTAGAGCGTGGTCGCCTTCACGCCGGCCTCGGAGTTGATGCCCGACTTGCCGTTGACGACGATTTCTCCGCCCATGGTCCAGAACGGGTAATACCAGTAGGTGTCGGTTTCGATCTCCTTGCCCTGCACGCCGAAGCCGTAAGCGCCTTCGCCCTTGGCCTTCACCGCCTCGGCGGCTGTGCGGAGTTCATCCCAGGTCTTGGGCGCAGCCGCCACGCCCGCCTTCGCGAACAGGTCCTGATTGTAGTAAAGCGCTCGCGTCGAGGCGAGGATGGGCAGGAGATAGGTCTTGCCTTCCACCACGCCCGGCGCGAACAGGTTCTCGTAGAAGCGCGCCTTGAACTCGGGCGTCATGTAGCCGTCCAGCGGCTCGGCGATGTCGTTCTGGACATAGTCCAGCACCCAGCGGGTGGCGATCACGGACACGTCTGGCGCGGTGCCGCCCGCAATATCGGTTGCGAGCCGCTGCTGGAGGTTGTCCCAGCTGACGTCCTCGATGATCACGTCGACGTCGGGATGAGCAGCCTCGAAGCGCTGCGCCGCATTTTCAAAGGTCTTGACGGTGCTGTCGCTGAAATGCGCGGCGATCACGCGGATCTCGGTTTTGGCATAGGCCGGCATCGCTGCTGCCGAAGCGAGCAATGCGAGGCCGAGCAGTGAAGTGGTTTTCAGTCTGGTCATGTTACCCTCCGTTTGTTGCTTGTGGTTACTTGTGGATGCTCTTCGACGCGAAGACGGGATAAAGCTGCGGGTAGCGGGCGGTGTCGATCGGCATGTTGCGCCTGGCGGCGAGGTCATGGGCCAGCACCTGGAACGGCACCACGGACAGCACCGCGCGCATGGCGGAGTCTGTTTCGGCGGGCAGCACCAGATCGGCCTTGCCCGTCTGGCTTTCGGCGGCTTCCGACGCGGCGATCACCACATGGGCGGTGCCGATCAGCTTCACGCCTTCAAGGAAGGCCGCGACGCGGTGCTGTTGCGCGATCTCGTCCGCAACGAGGATGATGCCGGTGCTCGGTCCCACGCCGTTGAACGGGCCGTGCATCATTTCCTCGAGTTCCTTTGGAACGACCACCATCTTGGCCACCTCCAGAACCTTCAGCGCGCCTTCAAGGGCAGTGGGCACCTGCGTGCCGGCGCCGACCACGTAAAGCGCGTCGCACCGGCCGAACTTTTCCACCCAGGCCGGCATGGCGTCGCGGCTCGCCTGGATGGTGCTTGCAAAGGCATCCGGCAGTCCGGCATAGCGCGAGGCCAAAAGGGCATCCGCGTGATCGGCCGACCCGAGCGCGATGCGGCGTCCGAGCAGGACCGCAGCAGCGGCCGTCGTGGTGAAGCCCTTGGTCTTGCCCATATTGACCTCAGGCCCGGTATGCGTCTCGATCACATGGTGTGTTTCGAGCGGGATCGGCGCTTCGGGATGCGCCGTGATCACTGCCGTCAGCGCGCCGTTGTCCTTTGCGCGGCGGATGCCGTCGAGCAGGATCAGCGAGGCCCCGCTTTGGGAGATGGCAAGCACCAGAACCTCGGGGCCAAGCCCACCCGCTTCGGTCTCGTCCAGAAACTCCAGCGAGCTCGCCGCCTCGCAATCGATGCGCAGCTCGTCCTGCCAGGAGCGGGCAGCGATCATGGCGGCGAAAAGCGAGGTGCCCGAGCCGAGGATCCAGACCTTGCGGATGGCGCGGCTGTGGAAAGCGTCCACGAAAGCCTCCGCCTTGAGCCCTGCCTCGAGCAGGCGGCGGATGGCGTCCGGCTGTTCGTCGATGGATTGCTGCATCAAGGTCGGCATGGGTCAGGCTCTGCTTGCGTGTTCAGTTTCTTGGTTCGCATGTCCCGCTTCGAGAACGAGGGCGGCTGCGCCGACGAGCCCCGTCGAGGGGGCGGTGGCGGAAAGCGGCATCTCCTTCAGCCCCTGCTCCGCGATGGGCAGGGCATGGGCGCGAACAGCGCGGCGCACCCATTCGGTCATGCCCGGATCGCCGGTGAACATGCCGCCGGCGAGCACGATCGCTTCCGGATTGAGAAGATTGACGAGCTGGACGAGGTTCAGCGCGAGATAGCCGAACTCCTTGTTGGCCGGCGCTTCGATCTTCGGGAGCCAGGCGGGAACGGTCGGCAGCCCCTTGCGGGCATCGAGCAGCAGCATCTCGATGCAGCCGCTCATGCCGCAGGAACAGATCGTGGCGCCGCCCTGGTGCGAGCTGATATGGCCGTTCTCGCCGGCCGCATTGCTGATGCCACGATGGAGCCGGCCGTTGAACACCATGCCGGTCGCCAGCCCCGTGCCGGCATTGTAAAGCAGGAAGTCGGGGTAGCGGCGCCCGGCGCCGAAATAAAGCTCGCCCAGCGTGGCGGCGTGCACGTCATTGTCCATCGCCACCGGCAGGCCGGTGTGCTCCGCCAGCGCGAACCCGAGCGGCACGTTTCGAACGCCCATGTTCATCGAGCTCAACAGCATGCCGGTCGAGCGGTCCACGAAGCCCGTCGTGCCGATGCCGAAGCCGGCGATGGAACGCCCGCGCTGCCTCGCCTCGGCCAGAAGCAGCTGCCCAAGCGCGAGCGTGTCTTCAACCAGCTTCAAGCGCCGGCTGGGAAGCCGCTTCTCGAACAAAACCGTGCCCTCGGCGGAAACAAGGCCGCCGAGGATCTTGGTGCCGCCGATATCGATGCCGGCGAGAAGCGGCTGCGCCGGGCGATTGTGGCTGGGAATGTTCAGCACGATCAAAACCCAACCAGCCGGATGCCCGAAACGGCATCGAAGAGGTGTCCCGCGCCCGGCTTGAAGCCGAGGCGTACCGTGTCGCCGACGGAAAGACCCAAGCGCTCCCGCTGCGTGACCGTGAGTTCGACATCGTCGATCGACGCCACGAACATGGTGTCTGCGCCCTGCATCTCGACCGTCTGAACCTTGCCCTCGAGCACCCCGTCGCCGATCGTGACATGTTCAGGCCGAACGCCCAGAAGCAGCGCGTCGGGCAGCGAGGGGAATCCCGTCGTGCTGCCGGGAAGCGGCCTGTCACGGAAGCGAAGCGCGCCGCCGGCGTCGCGGACGACCGGGAAGAAGTTCATCGCAGGCGAACCCATGAAGCCCGCCACGAAGGTGTTGGCCGGCTTGTCGTAAAGCTCCAGCGGTGCGCCGATCTGCTCCACGGCCCCGTTGCGCAGCACGACGATCACGTCCGACATTGTCATCGCTTCGACCTGGTCGTGGGTGACATAGATCGTCGTCGCGTTCAGCCGGTTGTGCAGGCTGCGGATTTCAGAGCGCATTCGCACGCGCAGCTCGGCGTCGAGGTTGGAAAGCGGCTCGTCGAACAAGAAGACCTTCGGATCGCGCACGATGGCGCGGCCCATGGCGACGCGCTGTCGCTGTCCGCCGGAAAGCTGCTTGGGGTAACGGTCGAGCAGAGTGTCGATGCCGAGCGCCCGCGCGGCTTCCATGACCTGGATTTCGCGCTGCTCGCGGGGAACATCCCGCATCAGGAGCGAGAATGACAGGTTCTCGCGCACGGTCAGATGCGGGTAGAGCGCATAGCTCTGAAACACGAAGGCGATGTCGCGGTCACGCGGTGGCACACGGTTCATCGACCGCCCGTCGATGACCACCTCGCCGCCGCTGAGCGGCTCCAGCCCCGCGATGATCCGCAGCAGGGTCGATTTTCCGCATCCCGACGGGCCGACCAGTGTCACGAAGCTGCCGCGCTCGACCTCAAAGGAAATGCCCTTCAGCGTTTCCACCGAGCCGAAGCGCTTCTGCGCGTTCCTGACGTCGACGAAGGCCACAACCGCCCCGCAATTAATTCCAATGAATGGAACATTTCAGGCATGGAGCCGGTTGTCAAGCAGCGCAACGTGCGTTGCCTGCCATGCGTAGGAGCAAGGACGTTCCTTATGCGGACTTGTATCAAGGCAATGACGGGAGGTTTGGCGCTGGCGCTGCGATAGCGCCGTCGTCTGCGGGCAACCTCGGACGATCGTCACAGATGCCAAACGTTGTGCGTTGGTCGACGGTTGCGATGCGGATGTGCAGGCGTCGTGATCAAACGGCTGGCGACTAGCTTCTGCCAGACGTCACGCGGCTTCGGTCAAGCCTTCGCCTGCCTCGACCGACACGGCCGAGACCGTCCTGTCTCCGCCGGCGCTGAGGGTCGCCATCGCCTGCCGTTCGCGGGGGCCGAGAACGCCGTCACGAACCGCCAGGAATGTTTCCCGGGAATAACCGGAGGCCGCGTCTGTGAGGATGCTCGAACCTGCTTCAAGCGCTCCCGCATTGACCACGATGTCGTCATAACCCAGCATGATGGCGCGGAGCACGATGGCGGCCTGATCGCGCGACAGCGCCGCGATCGCATCCGGCTGGCCCGCATTGAGGGTCTGGATTCCCAGTTCTCCGTCGATCCGCACCGCCTTCGCCGCCGGCACCCGGCCGGTCGCGAGTTCGGCAAAGCCGGCGCTGTCGGAAGGCGCGTCATGCGCAAGATCGAGAAAGATCACCCGGCGGTCGGCCGCATGCGCGCCACCGGCCATCTCGAGCGCGGCCTGGCGGGCAAGCGCGGGATCGTCGGCCGCCACCACCATCACGAGCCCGCCGGCACTCGCCGGCTCGGGCGCCGGTGCAATCCTCGCCGGGGAGCGCGCCGCGAGCATCCCGGCAGCCAGATCCCACAGGATCGCCGCGAGCACCCCGAGAAACAGACCCAGCAGCACGGCTGCGGCGAGCAACGGCGTACGCGGCGGGTAGGAAGGCGAGCTTGGCACCGCGGCATCGGCGATGATGCGCGCATTGGGCGCCGAGATGTTTTCCTGCTCGGCGGTTTCCTTGGCGCGCACCAGAAAGGCCTCATAAACGACCTTGCTGGATTGCGCCTTGCGCTCGAGCTCGCGCAGCTTGATCAGGTCCTGGTTCGTTTCGAAGGCGGCTGTCTTCGCCAGTTCCAGGTCGGCATTGACCTGGTTCAGCGTATCGACCGCGGCGCGATAATCGTCCTGCGCGGCCCGCACCAGCTGTTCGCTTTCGGCGCGGATCGTCGCCTGAGCCTGGGCAACCTCCGCGGAAGCGGCGATCACGCGCGGATGGCGCGGTCCCAGCACCCTTTGAAGCTCGGCCAGGCTCCGTCGCGCTTCGGCAAGCTGCGTGCGCAGAGACACCATGGCGCTGGCAGTTCCGGTTACGACCGTGCTGATGTCGCCGCGCGTCTTCAGCGCGTCCTGCATGACCTCGAAGCGCGTCTTGGTCTCGTTGACGCGCGCGACCGCCGCCGACTGGCGCGCCGCGAGATCGGTGAGCCTGCGATCGCCGAGCAACTGCCCTTCGGACTGCGAAACATTGTGCTCGCGCTTGAATGCCTCGACCTCTTCCTCCGCCTTGTTCAGCTCGGTCTGCAGCTCGAGCAGGCGGTTGCGGATCGATGAGCTGATGTCGCGGGCGGTGCCGGCGGTCGTGTCGGCCTGGTAGCCGAGATAGGCCGTTGCCACCGCATTGGCGAGGCGTGCGGACTTCGCGGCCTCCTTGCTGGTAACGCTGATCTGAAGCACATAGGTGTTTTCCGGCCGCGTGACATTCACCGCTCGGGCCAGCGCTTCGAGTGCCGTCACCGCCGGATCATGGCCGCCGGTGCCTGGCGGCGAGAACTCGGCGTCGCTGGCGAGACCGGTATTTTGCACCACGCGCTTGAGCACGGCTTCGGAGGTGATCACCTCCACCTGGCTGTCCACCAGCGCCATGTCGCTGCCGAAGCCCTGCTGCACGACCTCGTTCTCGATCGCGCGCTGCTCGCGCGGATCGATGAAGATGCGCGTGGTGGCGGTAAAGCGCGGCGCGATCATCGAAAGCGCCAAGAGTCCCAGGCCGGCGAAGAGCACGGTGACGATCAGGATCACCCAGCGGCGGCGGATCAGTGTATCGGCTAAGCCCAGCAGGTTGACCGAAGCATCGACGGGCGCTTGCCCCGCGGCATATCGAGCGTTCGGCCTCCCGCCGATGGGGGTGTCCATGACATCGTCTCCGCCGCGCCGCGGGCGCCGTCCGTTCGATTATCGGCAATCATTGAGTGAACGTGCTTAATATTGGGTTACGCCGGACGAGGTAGGCGCAAAGTGCCGGACGGAAGCGCGGCAGCTACTTCGCGTCAGCTCGACCCAGCAGGCGCAGAACGAGTTCGAAAAGCTCGTTCCGTGCGTGAAGCGGCGTCAGCGTGTGATCGGCGGCCTTAAGACGGGTCAGGGTGACGCCCTCCATTCGCCTCAGCCGCCGTCCGTCCGGACCGAAATGCCGCGCGATCTCGCCGAAGCTCAGATCGCCCTCGGCGCTGACGAGCAGAACGCGAGTTCCGCGCCGGGTCAGATCCCGCATCCAGCGCTCGACCGACTGACCGCGTCCGCTCCGCTTCTCCCCGGCCCTGGACAGCGCGGATTTCAGCACTTCGAGACAAAGGCGCAGCGCGCGCCGGGCGAGCCACGACAGGATAAACGTCAAACGCCGGCGCGACGATGACGGCGCCGGCGCCTCCGCCGGTTCGGCATCTTCGTCGAGCTTGAGCGAGCCGCCCGCATTGTCCCTGATCTTTGCCAGTCCCATGTCCAGCGCATAGGAACTGTTCCACCAGAAGCAGAGCGGGTTGACCATCGCGAGACGGGTGATCCGGCGATCGAACCGTGCGGCGTGAAAAGCCTGATAGGCGCCCGCGCAGGTGCCGATCGCGCAAACCCGTTCAATGCCTTGCTGCTGGAGCCAGTCCACGATGCGGATCACATCGTTTCGGCCACGCTCATCGTAAAGAAAGAGCCGCTTGTCGTCCGGTTCTCCGCTTTGGCCGAGACCGGGAAGGTCGACCCGCATCGACGCGATGCCGCGCCGGGCAAGCCCGCGCGCCATGTCGACCGCGCCCCGCGCCCAGCCGAGATGCGGGATCGCGCCGGCATTAAGGATGAGCACGACCTCACCGCCAGGCGGACCATCGGCCGGCATGCAAAGCACGCCGCAGATTTCAGGGGCTGCGTCGAGCACCACCGGCAGTTCG
Organism: uncultured Mesorhizobium sp.; assembly: GCA_963522145.1. Classification (GTDB taxonomy): domain Bacteria; phylum Pseudomonadota; class Alphaproteobacteria; order Rhizobiales; family Rhizobiaceae; genus Mesorhizobium_B. Next base: position 114,742 of record CAUQXI010000002.1, read on the forward strand.
CGGTAGCTGTCTTCCTCCAGCATCGCCGGCGCGCCCATGATCGGCTCGATGGTTCTGTCTGTGGGCCTGCCGCGCAGGGCGGCCCATCCCACGATCGTGTCCAGCGCGGCCTGCGGAATCTCGTTGGCGGTGGGGCTGCTCATCAGCCGCGTGAAGCCGCTAAACGGCTCGACCCGCGCCGCGCCGCCGAGCGCCACCACCTGCTCGGCGAGTTCTGCATGCAGCGGCGCCGGCTGCGCCGGCATCAAGAGAAGATCGAGGCCGGCGCTTGCCGTGCGGTCCCGCCACTCCATTGCGCGCAGATCGGCGGCGGTCTCCGCGCTGATCCGGAAACCGGCAGCCTCGATGCCATCGAACCGCGCGCTTCCGCTCGTGCCGGGCGGCAGAGCCCCATCGATCATGCGCGACAGCCCGTTCATCTCGCGGACATAGGCCTTGCCCGACGAGGGCGGCGCAAGCAGCGCCAGGCCGGCAACATCATCGCGCCCGGCGATCGCGGCGGGCGCAAGGAGCGCGCCGAGCCGGAAGCCGACCACCAGCACATCCGACACGCCTGTTTCCGCCTTCAGCCGCTCGATGGCCTGCCCGATGCTGGCGATCCACGCGGGCACGCGGGCCGGTTCGGTGTGATCGCCGGCCGCGTCGCCGCATCCCGGATAGTCGAACTGGAGAACGGGCAGGCCGGCTTCCGCGAGCCGCCGCGCCAGAAGCGTGAGAAAACGCCGGCTGCACAGATCCTCGAAGCCATGCGCACCCGCCACCACCACGCCGCGGGTGCCCGCCGCAGGGTGGAGCCAGCCGATGGTTTGATTGAAGACGACAGGTCTCACAACAGAACTTCTGCGCCTGAAACACTGTGTGAGTCGAGAGGCGTATCGCCCAGACCAAAATCGATCGCCCGCTCGGCGTTCAGGGCGGAAACGGTTCCTGCCGACGCCGACGCCGGCCCGATCAATCGCACACTCTTCTCGCGCCCCGGCATGAGATGGAAATAATCCTCCTCGGCACGATGGAGCGGCGCGCCGACATGCACGTAGTAAGCCGCCCTTCGGCACGAGAGATGTAGCCGCCAGCCCGTGGCGTCCGCTTCAATACGCGCGCAGAGGCCGACATCCCGCCGCGCGGTCATCGCACCGGGCAGCACGTGAAAGGCCTCCGCGCGCTGACTCCCATCGGCATCCGTGAACCGCGCCACGCTCACCTCATGCGCGGCCGGCCCGAACCGGTAAGCGTGGGAGATGTCGAAGAAGGCGCCGAACAACTCGAATGCCGAAAATGTGCAGGCACCATGCGCCGCCACCGAAACCTCACGCTTGCCCGAGACGACCGGTGTGGTGCCATCGCGCAGACAGGAAAGGGTAAGGGTGCCCACTGCAGCCTTCGGGCCCTCATTGAGCAGGTGCACATAGACACCATTCACGCCTTCGTCGGTCAGCATCAAGCGCAGCGGCGCGAATGCGCGCTTCATCGCGTGCCATACCGACTTCGGGCGTCCGGTCGCATCGACAACGCCCCAGCCGGCGCCGAGCGCCAAATCCTTCCAGAACAGCACCAGCGCCCCCGCCGTCAGCGACGCAGGCCGGCGCCACTCATCGATCGTGCGCTCCACGACCTCCGCCGTTGCCGCGCGCGACAGGTCGAGATAGCGCGCGGCGTCTTCCAGCCTGAGCCGGCGGGCGTTCACGCCGAAAAGCGTTTCGAGGTAGAAATCCCGGACATCCTCGAAGTCCCAGGATGCGCCCGCATCCCTCGGCGTTCCGGCCTTCCAGCGCGGATCGTGCACGGGCGCGACTGGGAAATGGGCGTCAAGCGTCTGCTGGTCGGGCACATTGGCGAAGGCGAGGCACTCGCTGGCGAAACGCACCTCGGCGCGCCGCGCATCCTCAAGCGGCCGGCAATAGGCGCCCACCCCGTAATAATGCACCGGCCCGGCCTCCGCCGTGAAGGGAAGGCTGCCGCCATGGGGCGAGGAGGGAACGGGCACAAGGTCGGGCCGGATTTTCTCGACCAGCGGGCGCACCACGGCGTCGAACCACGGCGTCGGATCGGTAGCGGCGGGCAGCCCCATCATCGCCGCCTGCTGGGCGATCTCGCTGCCGCCGCACAGCACAACGAGCGAGGGCGAGTGGCGCAGCCGGCGCAGAAGCGCCTCCACTTCCGCCCCAAGCGCGTCGCACCATGCCGAATCGCGCGCCGGATAGTCGAAATTGGCCAGCATCAGGTCCTGCCAGACCAGGATGCCCAGCTCGTCGCACAAGGCGTGGAAAGCATCCGACTCGTAGGTGAACGTGCCAGCCACCCGAAGCATGTTCACCCCCGCTTCACGCGCAAGCGAGAGGGCGGCGTCGAGCGTGGCAGCATCCTCGTTGAGCGACACGGGGTCTCCCGGCGTCCACACCGCGCCGCGGCAGAAGACGGGAACGCCGTTGACGAGGAGGCGGAAGTCGCGCCCGTCCGCGCCCCTGTCCAACTCGATGCGGCGGAAGCCGACGCGTCCGAGGGCGATCTCCGTTTCTCCGATCCGCGCGGTCACGGGATGAAGGCACGGCTCTCCATAGCTGTGCGGCCACCAGGCCGCGACATCCGGGATGGCAAGACGCGCAGTTAGCGTGCCGCCATCGCCGGCAAGCATGGCGCTTGTTCCCGCGCAGGCAACGGAAGCAGGCTGACCTTCAACGAGTGGCGCGGAGAGCGTCAGCGCGACATCGAGCAGGCCGGTCGTTCCATCGAGATCGGCCCGCATCGTCACGTCGGCGAGGCGAACGCCCGCATCCTCCTGCATCAGCAGCACCGGCCGCCACGGTCCGACCACGTCGAAGGCCGGGCACCAGCCGGGCATGTGGCCGATCGCGGTTGTGCGGACGAAGCGCAGGCGCTGATCGTCGATCATGCGCGGCTTCCAGCGCGCACGTGGACCCTTGAGGCCATCGAGATGGGCATCGAGGCTGCGGAACGCGATCGCAAGCGTTTCGCCGCCTTTCAATGTCAGAGCAACGTCGCAAGGCGCGAACATGGAGGTGGACGCGCCAATCAGCCGGTCGTCGAGATAGATCTCGGCGATCGTCGCGAGCCCTTCGAAGACAAGCCGCACCGGCCCTGTGGCGTCGAGGCTCCGTCGATACCAGACATCCTTGTCGTGCAGCGGGATGGGCGCGCGGCGATCCCATCGCCCATGCGCCTCAAGCGCGGCGGCCGCGGTTCCCGGGCAGGCCGCGTCAAGCCATTCGGCCGAAGCGTCGATGTCGCTCGGGGTCTGCCACTGACCGGCCGGCGACAGCGCAAGCTGCCATCCTGTGTCGAGCCGCTCGGGCGAGGCGATGGAGATCGCTGCTGTCATCGATCCGTTCCAGGCCACGAAGCCGGCGTGTCCTCAGGCCGCCTCTGCCCTGCTTGCCACGCGCGCATCAAGGACGCTCATCAGGGCGTCGTAGGCCGCGGCCATCGGCTCCAACCCTGCTTCCAGACCCTCGAAGCGCTGTCGGGCCATGGCGCGTGCGAGCTTGAACTGCATCACCTTGGCGCCCTCGGCGATGCTGTAGGCGGCCTGTGCCGCTTCCGTGAGACCCGCGATGCCATGTTGCTCCAGCCATTCGAGATGGCTGCCGAGAAGCTCGAAATTCGCGCCGACCTGCCGCAGCGTGTTGAAGGCGTAGGTGTGGAAATACTCCGGCGGCCGGCCGGCCAGCGCCTCGATATGGCCGCCGAACGCCGCCGCATAGGCCCGAAGCGGATTATGCTTCGGCCGACGCGACAGGTGATGCGAAAGCAGGGCAGCGGCCGTTCCCGCGCTGTCGCGCGCGGGTGCCGCGACATCGAATTTCACAAACTCTGTGTAAGGAAAAAGCGGAAACACGCCGGGAGCGTCCGCGTCCGGCGAGGCGAAGATCGCGTCGTAGTCGTCGCCGTCCAGCGCGAAGAAGCCGTCATTGTGGAAGTAGGCCATCCGCTTGTTTTGCGGATCGATCGCATTGATGCCGACTGTCGTTTTGGAATGGGCTAGCCGGTAGGTGATGCCCTTCGTGTCGGGCAGGTAAAAGGCGTCGACCTCCACGAGCGGCAGGCGCCCGCGTTCGATCTGGGCGAGAACATGCGTTTCCAGTCCCTCGAAGATCGCCAGTTCCTGGATGTCCCAGCCGGCGAGCTGTTGCAGGTCGGCGGTCGGAAACTTGAAGAAGGTGAACTGGTCGCCCTCGAAGTCCTGCAGGACCGTGAAGCCGAGCGCCGCCACCGGATCGTGGCCGGTGGCGTGCAGCACCTCGATCAGCAGATCGACATAGCAGTTGGTCTGCGGCCAGCGCCGTTCCGGGTCATGCAGCGTGTGCGGCCTGTAGCTTGCCGGGTCGAGGCCGGGGATCGCAGCCGTCATCTCAGTCGTTCCAAAGCACCGCGCGAACCGCGGGCGGCCAGGCGCCCACATCCGGGCCGTGGTGGCGGAATAGCGCCAGCGCCACACGCTCCAGGCCGAAGCCCACGCAGGCCGAATGACACAGGCTGCCATCGGCGAACTGAAGGCCCCATGTCTGGCCGAAATGGTCCTGGTGGTAGTTGAAGCTGAGGCAGGCGGTCGGCTTTTCCACGCTGCTGACCGGGATGAGAAGCTCGAATTTCAGCCCGCTGTCGCGCTGGTTGTTGGCCATCATCTTGCCGCCGCGCCCGAAAAACGGGTCATTGGCGAGATCGACCTCGCAGGGCAGCTCGAGCGATTCAATCATCGCCTTGCCGCGTGTGAGCCAGCTTTCGCGAAAGCCGCGCACCTGATCGGCCGTGCCGATCTTGACGAACTCCCGCATGCGGAAAAGCTGCATCCGCGCCGCGTCCTGTGAGGGCTCGTGGCGGAAGCAATAGGATGAAAGCTCGAACAGGAGCCCGTCCGCGGGCACCGGCCCGCGCGCCGCCACCGTCGGGTAGAGCGGGTAACAGGCGGCGGGCGTGAGCGCCACGTCGGTGGCCTCCTGCAGCTCCGTCCAGTCCTCGCCGGCCGCCATCATGCCGAGCAGCCTGGCGTGCTCGCGTTCGCCGCCGCAGAAGGAATGCACGCATCCGGCGAGCTGCGGGAAGCTCTTCATGTAGCCGCTTTTTTCGAGCGTGGCGCGGCTCATGCCGGGCGGAAAATGGATGCGGGTCGCGTGATCGGGCGCGCCGAGGCGGGTGACCAGCCGCTCGAAGCGCTCGATTACCTCCTCGAATGTGCCGGAGCGGCCGTAAAGCCCGTCGACGCCGGTTTCGAACAGGATGCCATTGTCGAAGAGATTGTCGAGCAGGCTCTTCGCGCTGAAGGTTTCGGTGTCCATCTCAGCCTCGCAAGGTCGTGTCGAAGCGGCTCATCAGGAGCAGCGTTGCGGTGTTCGCGTGAATGCGGTCGTTGGAAATCATCAGCGGTGCGGAGGAAACGTCGCGCAGATGCCGCCCGACGCTGAACGGCGTGTTGTTCTTGAAGCCCAGAATGCCGGTGATCAGCATCGCCAGCCGCACGACCTCGCCGGCCTTCTCGCTCGACGCGAGCTTGAGGGCGTTGATCTCGGCGGCAAAGCCGATGGAGGACAGGTCGTCCTCGTTCCGCTCGGCAGCCTCGAAGCGGCGGATGGCGGCAACGAGATGGCCCTTCATCTCCTGCAGCTTCGCGGCCGCTTCCGACAGGCGCAGCGCTCCCGGCGGCATCGCGTTCGGCTGCTTGCGCGCGGCCTGCTTCACAAAGGTCTGGGCGCGCCCGAAGGCGTCGGCCGCGATGCCGAACCAGGTCGCCGCCCAGAAGATGTGCGAGCTTGCGAGCATCGACTGCGAGGCGATCTCGGAAAACGGCTTGGGGAAAATCTGTGCGTCGCTGCCGGAGGCGGTCAGGAGGAAGCCGTCCGAGCATGTGCCGCGCATGCCGAGCGTGTCCCATACCGATTTGCGGTCGAGAACGCAGTTCTCGTCCGCGGGGATGACCACCATCACCTGATCGGTGCTTGCCGCGTCGGGCGCCCGCCGCGCGGTCGCCAGAATGGCATCGGCATGGGAGCCGTAGGAGATTACGGTGGCGTCCTTGGTCAGCGAAAAGCGGCCGTCTGCCACCTCCACCGCGCAGATCGAATTGCGAAGATTGCCGCCGATGCCGGCTTCCGTGGTCGCGGAAGCCAGAAGGAGTTGCTCGGAAGCGACGCGGCGCATGAAGCTGCTGTGCCATTCGCTTTCCGTTCCATGGCTCACCAGGCTCGACGTCTTGATCTGGTGCATGCCATAGATCATCGCGCTGGAACCGCAGGCCTGCGCGAGCTGGATGATCAGTTCGGCGACCGCCGCCGTGGACAGGCTCTCGCCCCCGAGTTCAGCCGGAACGGCGACGCTAAGCAAGCGCTCGCGCTTCAGCGCCTCCACCGTTTCGCGAGGGAAGCGTCCGTCACGATCGACCGCACTTGACGCCTCGGCGGCCGCAACAGTGACACGCGCCATGCGCGCCACTGCGTCTTCGCCGCGTATCGTGGCTGGAAAGGTGCCGCTTGTTTCGGCGACGTTCATTGGATCAGGCCGCCTGCCGGGTGAGTGTGGAAACGGCGTCGGCGATGTTGGCGAGGGAGGCGAATGTGCGCCGCGTCAGCATCTCCTCGGGGAACTCGGTGTCGAATTCCTCCTCGATCGCGAGCATGATCTGGACGGAAGCAAACGAGGTCATCCCCGCATCATACAGGTTGTCCTCGTCGGTCAGTGCATTGATGTCGAACGGAAGCGCCTCGTTCCGCGCGAACAGCGAGCGAATGCGATCAATCATGGGATGCCGGCTCCGAAGCTTTGTCGAGCCGATCAATACGCCGGAAGTTCCAGCAGGCGGTTAACACTGTGATCTGCTTGAACTTATCCTTGATCAAAGGTTCCCGATTGGCTTCAATGCTGAACAGTCACCACCGGGATTGCGAGTGCGGAACACCGCCCTTCGTTTGCCGGCCGGTCAGGGCTGGGATATAGCCGGCCATGGTCCGTTTTTCGCGCATCGCCTGCGTCCTTATCCTGATTGTCATCGCATTGGTCACGCTGTCTCCGATCGAGTGGAGGCCGCAGACGGGGCATGTCTCGCTGGAACGCGGGGCCGCCTATCTGTTGTTCGGTGTTGCGCTGGGAACAGGCTTTCCCCGACGGCTGCCCTATTGCTGGGGCGTGGTTGTCACTGTCGCGGTGGTTCTGGAGGCGCTGCAGCTGATCGATCCCGGCCGCCATGCGCGCGTTCAAGACATGCTGGTGAAGGCGGCCGGCGGCGTCATCGGCACCTTGATCCCGTGGGCGCTGACAAGGATGCACCGCTATGTGAAGGCTGGATGAAGCGGTTCAGCCGCTTCTAGGCTGACGCTCCGGCCAGCCGACTGATCGCGAGCCGCGTGAAGCCGAGATAGATCAGCGTTTGCAGGCCCCAGGCTGTCGCGCGGGCGATCACCAGCCCGAGCGCGCCGTGGTCCTGCAGCAGCCATGTGCCGATGATGAATGTCGCGGCCCAACCGCCGGTAATGACAAGCGCCGTCCACATGTAGCCGGCCGATACCGGCACCTGGCCCAGCGGCAACGCCGCCGCGATCATCGCGGAGGCGAACACCACGACCATGAAGATCGGCCAGTGCTGCGCAGGATCGAGCTTGAACAGCAGAAGAAACCAGTGGCCGAACAGCAGCATCACCGCCACGAAGCCGACAGCGATGGCGATGTTCGTGCCGATGCCGATGCCGAGCACATGCAGCACCCGCCGCCGGTCCGCTGCCCCGAAGGCCGTCGAAAGCATCGGGATGATCACCTGAACCGCGATCTGCGGCACGAACAGCAGAAGCGTTTCGAGCTGCATGGCGATGAAATACAGCCCCACCTGCGCAAGGCCGTCGGGATTGTTGACCACGATCGCCGTGCAGATCCAGTTCACGGGTTCGTACAGGACGCTCGCGATCAGCGCCGGCAGGGCATAGCGCACGACCAGCGGCCATTGCGACAGCGCATTCCGGAACGAGATGCGGATGCCGCGACGCCGGAGCGCGGCGGTTGTCGCAGGATAGGCGATCAGGCAGCCCGCGAGATAGGCGCAGCCGAGCGCGGAGAAGCTGCCGGCGAGACCGTAGAAGTAGAGGCCCAAAGGCACAACGACGATCATCAATCCGCCAAAGATCATATTCAGGCGCGCGATTGTCCGAAATGCCTGGACGCCGCTCAGGATAGATGTTTGAACCGTGTTCAATGCGCTCACGACCACGATCGGCGCGATGACGCGGAGGTAAAAGGCGAGTTCCGGCTGTTTCAGCAGGCGGCCGGCGATCTCGTCCGACAACAGGAAGATCATCAGGCCGATGAAAGCGCCCGTGCCGCCGGCGAGAAGCAGCGCCATGCCGGCAAGCTGGCCCGCGAGACCTGGATCGGTCTCGGCATAGGCGGCGACGTTGCGCGTGGCCATCAGGCTCACGCCGGACGCGGCCAGCAGGCTGCCGGAAACAAGCGTGCCATAGGTCACGCCGAACCGGCCGACGAATTCAATGCCGAACCAGTGCGAAATCAGGATGGTGGTGATCATCGGCGTCAGCCGAACGATCACCGTTCCAAGGGTCGACCATATTAGACCTGCGCCGAAGACGCGAAGGTCGGCCGACCGCGCGATCAATGCCCTAAAGGAGGAGATCAACTCTTATGCTGCCTGTTCGCTCACTCGTCTCGAGCGTTAGCAGCAATGTATGATCCGGCGATTACCGGCGCGGTGCTTTCATCGCCGGAATGCCAGGCGAACGATGTGCGAGACTCCGATTTTCCCGGATTGCTAGACCATTCCTTAAGCCGTCCCGCGCTAGGCCAGCGTCGTTTTCCGAGGGTGCAATCCAACGGCTCGGTCAACGCCCATCGCCTTGCGGCGCGGCTTCAGGGGTCATGTGACATGAACTCACGGCTGGATACGCCTGCCGAAGCAGCGGATCGATCTGTCGCCCTCGACCGATCGAGTGCGCGCTTCGCAGTCGAAAGTTTTTCCCAGCCGTCCGCGATCGAGCGGGAATGGCGGCAGCTTGAAGCGAGCGGTGTCGGAACGGTGTTCCAGCGCTATGACTGGGTCGACGCCTATGTCAGGCATGTGCTGCCGCACGAGGCTGCTCGAACCCTCATCGTGCTTGGACGGCTCCACGGCAATCCGGCCTTCATCCTGCCGCTGTCGGTTTCGCGGATCGGTCCGGTGCGCGTCGCCCGCTGGATCGGCGGCAACCATTCAAGCTACAATTTCGGCCTTTGGAGCCATGAAGCGGCGGCCGTCGTGGCCGGAATGACGGGCGGCGAGATCGCGCGCCTGTTGAGAAGCGCGATGAAGGGCGTTGATTGCGCAGTGCTTGGGCGGACCCCGCGATTGCAGGACGACGTTGCCCAGCCGCTTGCCGAGCTTCCGCGCAGTCCATCGGCGACCGAAGGCTATTCCTTCAGCCTTGCCGGCGGCTTCGCAGGCGTGCTGGAAAGAACCAACGGCAAGTCGCGCCGAAAGAAGATCGTAACTCGGGAACGCAAGATGGGCGAGGCAGGCGCGCTCGATATCGGGATCGTGCGCGATCGCGACCGCGCTCACACGGCACTCGACTTCTTCGCAGCGCAGAAGGCATTGAGGCTTAGCGAGCAGGGTCGCGCCAACAGCTTCGCCGCGCCGGGGGTGATGGAGTTCTTTCATGACCTGCTCGAGCGCTCGCAAACCATGCGCGAGCCCGTGCTGGAGATGGCGGAGCTTTCGGTGGACGGACAGATGCGCGCGGTCAACGGTGCCGCGATCTATCGCGGCCGCGTGAACGTGTATTTCATGGCATTCGCCAAGGACGAGCTGACGGCGCAGAGCCCCGGCCAGGTGCTGAATTTCAGGCATATCGAGGAATGTTGCAAGCGCGGCATGAGCGCCTATGACCTCGGCATCGGATACGAGGACTACAAGACGCAATGGTGCGATGTGGTTCATGAACTGGACGACGTCTATGCGGCCTTCACGCCGCTCGGCTCGGCGGCGGTCGCAGCAACGCGGCTCGGCGAGGCGGGCAAGAACCTCGTGCGCCGGAACGAGCCCCTTTGGCAGTCCCTGAAATCGCTGCGGGATCGCCTGTCGCGCCGCAGCCCCGTGAGCGCCGGATGAACGTCCTTGCTACAAAGCCACCCGTTTCAAATGGCAGCGAGGCGCAAGCGTCGCGAAGCCCGCTGGCGGGAACGCACATGCTGTTCGTGGCGCCGGACGATTATCCGCCCTTCCGCGTCGATCTCGTCGAGCTGTTCTCCAACCATCTGGTCGGCCGGGGCCTGACGGTCGACTGGAGCCTCCGCCCTTACGAGGACGGACCAAACGGGGTCGATGATCGCGGTGCGGAAAGGTTTTATCTGGCGCGCCGCCATATGTCGGAGAAATTCGGCAGGCTCCGCTACATGATGGCGGAGGCCAGGCTTCGCCTGAAGCTCGCCTGGCGAACCCTGCGCGGCGACTACGACCTGATCCAGATCCGGGATCAGCCGCTCTGGGGCATCACCTACGGCATCGCGGCCAAAATTTCCGGCACGCCATACGTGTTCTGGATGAGCTATCCGGTGCTCGACGCGCGCAAGCGCATCGCCCTCCACAACCTCGTTCCGATGAGCCTGTTCGCCCGTTTGATCCGCCTCGCTTACGCGATCATAGGCAATGTGCTGTTCTACAAGATCACCCTGCCGCTGGCCGACCACGTCATCGTCCAGTCGAAGCGGATGCGCGAGCGCGTCGCCGAGCACGGCATCAAGAGGGAGAAGATGACGCCAGTCCCGATGGGCGTGACGGTCGAGCGCTACAATACCGCCTCGATCGCGCCTGTGGAGGAACCCCGCCTCGCCGGCAAAAAGAGCATGGCCTATATGTGCGCCGATGTCTTCAGCACCACGACGCGGCTGACCTTCGAGGCGTTGCAGGCGCTCGTCGCAAGCGGGTATGACGCGGTGCTGGTGATCATCGGCACCGTTTCGGAGCATGAGCGGGAGCAACTCGGGGCGCAACTCGAAACGCTTGGCGTGGCCGACCGCGTGATCTTCACCGGGCGTCTGCCGCTGGCCGACGCGCTGGGATGGGTGAAGCGCGCGGACGTGTGCCTGTCACCCTTCGAGATGAATGAAGCCCAGCAGGTCGCGACGCCCACCAAGCTGGTGGAATACCTTGCCATGGGGCGTCCCGTGGTGGCCACAGTCCACTACGACCAGAGTGAGGTCATCCACGGAAGCGGCGCGGGCATCGTCACGGCTTACTCCGGCAAAGCGATGGCGGAGGGTGTCGCCCGCCTGTTCGACCAGCCGGAAATGGCCGAGATGATGGGGGCACGTGGCCCGGCCTGGGTGAAGGCCAACCGCGACTATGCCGGCCTCGCCGACGCGCTGGAGCAGGTCTATGCCTGCCTGCTGGCCGGCCATGAGCCACGTGCCTCAACGGCGCAGAGCGGCCTCGCAGAGGCCGAGCTGAAGCACGGTTGATCACGCCGGCTCAGCCGGGCAGTCCCAGCGCCTGAATGAGTTCAGGATCCGTCTTGTTTTCGTCCTCGAGGGACTGCACGCCGAACTGGGGCGTGTTGATCTCCCACAGCGCCCAGCCGAATCCGCGCGCCTGCGCGCCGCCCGTCACGTCCGACAGCCAGCGCCGGCGATAAACGGGCTCGGCTCCGATGAAGCGTGCGCTGCGCCGCGTCGCCCCGCATTCGCCCAGGATAATCCGGTGGCGATCGATCCCGTGACCGTCCGCCCACTGCGCGACGCGCTCCATGTCCTTCTCGACGCTGTCGCGGTTCCAGGCCTCGGAAAGGAAGCCTTCGAGGATACGTCTGGTATGATCCAGCGCAGCGGCCTTGCCCGCCGCGTCGAGAGCGGGATCGGCGGCGATGCGCGCTTCCGTTTTCGCCATGATCTCCTCAGGCGGAACCGCGTCGTAGGGGTAGGGCAGATCGACAATGTAGGGCGAAGCGGGGGCGTCCGGCGTGCCGAAGTCGAGGCCCTGATGCGTGAAGCTGAGAGGCAGGTAGTAGTGGAAGGAGAAACACGTGTTGCTTCCGATATAGGGCGAGGGATCGAGGTCTTCGAGCCCCGCGACGCCGCCGTAATTCGCGCCGGTGAGCAGCAGCGGCAGATCGACCGCAGCGCGCCGTGCAGCGTCGTGAAGCACGAGTTGCGCCGCGCCCCAGACCTGAACCTGGGTCCGGTGGCTCGCATCCCGCACCACCGGCTCGTTCATCAACTCCAGCATGACGCGCTCCGACCGCAATTCGCCGAGCAGCGCCGCCAGCCGTCCGATCATCGCCGTGTATTCGGCGAAGGGCTGGGCCTCGAGGTCGTTCAGGACCGTCTGCGCGGAGTAGGCGGGTACCTGCTCGACCGGATGGCAATCGACGATCACGTCGAGCCCCTGATCGTGAAAGAGCTGGATGTTGTCGAGCAGCTTCCGCTCCAGCGCCGTTCGGTCTCCGCCCTGCAACTGCATGAACGGGCCGACATCCAGCGAAAGACGCATGAAATCGAAGCCGACGCGGGCGAAATCGGCCACCAGCGCGGCCGGAAAGGCGTTGCGCGGCGTCTCGAACGGACGCGGCAGGTAGCGGGTGGGATCGTCATCGCGCGGGATGCCCCAGTTCATCATCGAATGGATGGCGCCGCCCCGGCGAAAACGGACCTTTGCCTCCTGCGCCGCACGCAGGCTTGACGGTGCGGAAAGCGCGGCCGCTGAGGCGGCAAGGAACGCGCGGCGTGAAAGCGACATGACAGCAGGGTTCCTCTTGGCCGGCGCAGGATAGGATGCTTCTTCACCGCGCGCGAGGAGGCGGCCGCAAAGATGCCGATCACGGTTAGCGCAGCGCCTTCGCGAGCCGGAAGCCGCACCGTTAATCACCGCGCAACGGCGCTCCGCTAAAGCCTCCATCATGTTGAAGCGACTGGCCTGGTATGCGCGACGCCTTGCCGTGATGGAGCGCGGCGAAATCCGACATCGGCTGCGCGAGCATCTCGCCCGGCGACGGGCGCGGCGCGAGCGTCGCGACTGGTCTCACTTCGGGATGCCCGGCGTGCGCCCTCAAGCGCTGCGTTTGTTCGCGCCCTTGTTTGGTGCAGAGCTGCCCGCGCCGGTCGCGGAACAGGTGCGGATCGCTGCGGACACCTTCCGCTCGGGGACTTTGAGGCTGCTCAATCGAAACTGGCCGAGTTCGGTTCTGGACAGTTCCGGCTGCATCGATCCGGCTGTCTGGCATCTCGATCCGGTGAGCGGCGCGCGCTGGCCGGGTGCAGAACGGTCGGCCTTCGAGGTCGATTTCCGTTTCGAAGGCGGGCATGGCGACGTGAAATATGTCGCCGAGGCGAACCGTCTGCATTTCCTGGCGGCGCCCGCGATCCATGCGCGCGGGACACGGGATGCGGGTCTTGCCGGTGCTATTCTCGGCTCCGTGTTCTCATGGATGGAGGCCAATCCGCCGGGGCGCGGGGTCAACTGGTATTCAGGCATCGAAGCCGGCTACCGACTGGTGTCCCTGGCGGTCATCGTGGCCACGCTCGACCCGTGGATCGACGCCGCTGCCGGCGAGCGGCTGGCTTCTTTCGTGAGTGCGCATGGCGCCTGGCTGGCGCGGTTTCCCTCCCTTCACTCCTCGGCCAACAACCATCTCGTGGCCGAGGCGATGGGCCTTGTTCTCGCCGCGCGGATGCTCCCGGAACATCCGGACGCATCCGCCTGGGCCGCAAACGGGCGGAGGCATCTGGAAGACCGCGCGCTTGCCTTGTTTCACCCGGACGGCGTGGGCGCGGAACAGTCGCCGGCTTACAGCGCCTTCACGCTGGAGATGCTGCTGATCGGCTTCGGCGTTCTCGGCGAAGATGCGCCGGGAGGGCAGGTGCGCGAGCGCCTGGCGGAAGCCGCCCGCGCGCTGAGCGCCTTTGCAGACGATGCCGGGCAGGTGCCCCTGATCGGCGACGACGACCAGAGCCGCGTGCTGCTTGCCTTTGGAAGCGAAGAACCGCGCTACGCGGCGTCGATCGCCGGCGCGATCGCTGGCTTTCTCCATCGATTTGAACTCGCGCCCGCGATCCGCGATCCGCACTGGCGCGCTCTCGTTTTCGCCACGCCGCCCTCGCAGCCGCTGCCGCCAGATGGAACCACCACCTTCCGCCAGGGCGGCTATACGATCCGGCGCGGCGCGATTGCCGGCCGGCGCGTGCATCTCGTCTTCGATCACGGACCGCTCGGCTTCGGTGCGCTTGCCGCGCATGGCCATGCCGATGCGCTGGCGGTCTGGCTGGCGATCGACGGCAGGCCGGCGCTTGTCGATGCTGGCACCCATCTCTACCATTCCGAAGGCGAGAACCGCCGCCGTTTCCGCGTCAGCGCCGTGCATAACACGCTGACGCTCGACGGCGCGAGCCAGAGCGAGCCGTCCGGCGCCTTCAACTGGATGCCGCGCCGTGCCCGCGCCACGCTCGACTCTGTCGCGAACGGCGCGCTGCTCCATGTGTCAGCGTCGCATGACGGCTACGCCAAGCGCTTCGGCGTCACTCACCACCGCGAGATCGTGGAAACCGGGGCGGGCTTTGAACTCACGGACCGGCTGACCGGCATGGAGCCCGCCGGCCATGCCGAGATCGCCTTCCTGTTCGCACCGGACCTCGACCTGTCCGTCGAGGGCGATCGCGTCGTCGCGCGGCGCGACAACCGTCCCGAGCTGACGCTTGTCGCGCCCGAAGGAGCGGAGATCGCGATCGTTCGAGCGGATCAAACATCCGGCCGCGGCCTTTATTCACCGGGCTTTGGGCTGCTTCAGGAGACTGCAACGGCCATCTTTCGCGCCCCCGCCAAACAGATGTGCTGGAGAAGTTCAATACTGATCAATCCGCTAACCTGACCTTCACCTGTCCGCACTAGACGTTGGGTCAACGAACACGCCGGAAGCTGAGCTATCCGGCGGGAAAACAGGGCGGTTGATCAGCGATGAAGGTTTCCGTTTTCGGACTTGGTTATGTAGGCACCGTTTGCGCGGCCTGCCTGGCGGAGCGCGGCCATGAGGTGATCGGCTGCGATGTCAGCGAATCGAAGGTCGATCTGGTCAATGCCGGCCAGAGCCCCATCATCGAAAAGGATATCGGCGAGCTCGTTTCCGCCCATGTGGCGTCGGGCCGACTGAAGGCGACGGTCTCGACGGAGGAAGCGGTGATGGGGAGCGATCTCTCGCTGCTTTGCGTCGGCACGCCCTCGCGTCCCAACGGTTCGCTCGATCTTGGGGCGGTCGAAGCGGTGTCGCGCCAGATCGGCTCCTCGCTCGCCGGCAAGAACAGCTACCATTCGGTGGTCGTGCGCTCGACCGTGCTGCCGGGAACCATGTCGGACATCGTGATACCGGCATTGCAGGGAGCCTCGTCCAAGAAAGCGGGCGAGGCGTTCGGCACGGCGTCCAACCCCGAATTCATGCGCGAGGGTTCCGCCGTCGCGGACTTCAACAACCCGGCCAAGACGGTGATCGGCACCAACGATCCCGTGACCCGCGAGCGGCTGATCGAGCTCTACCAGGGGCTGCCCGGTCGGCTGATCGTGACCGAGCCGCGTCTGGCCGAACTGGTGAAATACACCGACAACACATGGCACGCGCTGAAGGTCGCCTTCGGCAACGAGATCGGCAATATCTGCAAGGCGGCGGGCGTGGACAGCCACGAGCTGATGCGGGTGTTCTTCGCCGACACCAAGCTCAACATTTCCGAGGCCTATCTTCTGCCGGGCTATGCCTTCGGCGGCTCCTGCCTGCCCAAGGACGTGCGCGCCATCAACGCCTATGCGGTTCAGAATGATGTCGAGGCGCCGCTCCTGAAATCGCTCATGCCGTCCAACAAGCAGCAGATCGAGCGCGCGCTCGAATGGGTGCTCGGCCAGAACAAGCGCAATATCGGCTTTCTCGGCTTTTCCTTCAAAGCCGGCACCGACGATCTGCGCGAAAGCCCCTATCTGGAGCTGATCGAGCGCCTGATCGGCAAGGGCTGCGACATCCGCGTCTTCGACCAGAACGTGTCGCTGGCAAAGCTCGTCGGTGCCAACAAGAAGTACCTGATGAACGCGATCCCGCATGTCACGCAGCTGATGGTACCCGCCATCGAGGATGTCGTGACCCATTCGGACGTCATCGTCGCGACCAGCCGCTCGCCCGAATATGAGGCGGTGGTGGAGAAGATGCGGCCGGACCAGATCCTGCTCGACATGGCGCGGCTGCCGAACACGAACCGGATCGCGGGGATCTATGACGGCATCAACTGGTAGGCGCGTCCTCATCATCGTCGAGAACCTGCCGGTTCCCTTCGACCGGCGCGTCTGGTCCGAGGCGACGACGCTGGTCAAAGCCGGCTACGGGGTCTCGGTGATCTGCCCAAAGGGCAAGGGCGCGACCGCGCACTATGAGGTGATCGACGGCGTTCATATCTACCGCCACTCGCTGCCGCTCGATGCGGAAGGCGCTCTGGGCTATGCGCTCGAATACAGCGCGGCGCTGTTCTGGGAGTTCCTGCTTTCGCTCAAGGTGTTGTGGCAGCGCGGCTTCGATGCGGTCCATGCCTGCAACCCGCCGGACACGATCTTTCTGATCGGCGGCTTCTACCGGCTCTTCGGCAAGAAGTTCCTGTTCGACCACCACGACATCAATCCCGAGCTTTATGAAGCGAAGTTCGGGCGCCGCGATTGGGGCTGGAAGCTCATGGTCTGGCTGGAGCGGCTGTCCTTCCGCACCGCCAACCTGTCGATCGCTACGAATGAAAGCTATCGCGACATTGCGATCACGCGCGGGGGCATGGACCCGGACAAGGTGCATATCGTCCGCTCGGGGCCGAACCTCGATCGCGTTCGGGAGGTGCCGCCGGACGAGAAATGGCGGAATGGCCGCCGCTTCGTCGTCGGCTATGTCGGCGTGATCGGCAAGCAGGAAGGGCTCGACCTTCTGCTCGACTCTGTCGATCATCTGGTGAATGCGCGGAAGCGGTCCGACATCCAGTTCGTGATCTGCGGCGGCGGGCCGGAGCTGAACGCGATCATGGCCGAAACCAAGGAGAGGGGGCTCGGCGACTATGTCACCTTCACCGGCCGCTGCTCGGACGAGACGCTGTTCTCGGCGCTCTCCACAAGCGATGTCTGCGTCAATCCCGACCGGCCGACCGCGATGAACGACAAGTCCACCATGAACAAGATCATGGAGTATATGGCGCTCGGCAAGCCGGTCGTTCAATACGACCTCCGCGAGGGCCGCTTCTCGGCGGCGGATGCCTCACTCTATGCCACATGCACGGATCCGGCGGATTTCGGCAACAAGATCGGGGAGCTTCTGGACGATCCGGAGCGTCGTGCGATTATGGGCGCCAAGGGGCGCGGGCGGGTGCGCAACGAACTCGCCTGGACGCACGAGGCGCCCAAGCTGCTCGCGGCCTATGATGCCCTGTTCTCCCCCCAAACAAGCGGTCGCGCGGTCCAGCAGCCGGCAGCGCGGCACGGCCAGGGCTAGAGCCTGGGATTAGGTTGGGGGTCTCGCATCATGTGCGGCATCATCGGATTTCACGCTCGATCGCGCATGGCACTCGCCGGCGAGCTCGATGCGGCGACCGACCTGCTCGCCCATCGCGGCCCGGACGGGCGCGGCACCTTTGTCGCGCATGATGGGAGCGGCGACTGGCAGGTCGGGCTCGGGCATCGGCGCCTGTCGATCCTCGATCTCGAAGGCAGCCCGCAGCCGATGCACGCGCATGACGGCCGCTATGTCGTCGTCTATAATGGCGAGATCTACAACTATATCGAGCTTCGGGAAGAACTGGTCGGGCTCGGCCATCGCTTCAACACCGAGGGCGACACCGAGGTCTTGATCGAGGCCTGGCGCGCCTGGGGCGAGAACTGCCTCTCCCGGCTCAACGGCATGTTCGCCTTTCTTCTTTGGGATACGGAAACCGGCAGCCTCGTCGCCGCGCGCGATCCGTTCGGCAAGAAGCCGCTTTTCGTGGCGAAGCGCGAGGGCGCGCATGTCTTCGCGTCCGAGATCGAGCCGCTGCGCCGTTTCAGCGGGATCGACGACCGGCTGGATGGGGATTCGCTGCGCGAGTTCCTCAGCTACCGCTATGTGCCGGGGCCAGCCACCTTCTTTCGCGGCATCTCGAAGCTGCCGCCCGGAAGCTTCATGGTGATCGACGGCGCGCGCGTCCGCACCGGCCGCTATTTCACGACGCCGTTCTCGCGCACCACGCCCGACATCGAAAGCTTCGACGAGGCGGTGTCGCTGTTCGGGAAGAAGCTCGACGAGGCGGTGCGGCTCAGACTGCGCTCAGACGCACCCTTCGGTGCCTATCTGTCGGGCGGGCTCGATTCCTCCATGATCGTCGCGCTGATGAGCCGGCACATGGACCGGCCCGTTTCGACCTTCTCGGTCGGCTTCGACGTGCCGGGCTCTTCCGAATTGCCTTATGCCGCGCAGGTCGCAAAGGCGTTCAGCAGCGATCATCACGAGCTCGTGGTGGACATGAACGCCTTCACCTCCGTCTGGGAGGAAGCTGTCCTTCGCCGCGGCGCGCCGGTCTCGGAGCCTTCCGACCTGCCCGTCCTGCTTCTGTCGCGGATGGCGAGCCGCACCGTCAAGATGGTGCTGACCGGGGAGGGGGCCGACGAGTTGCTCGGCGGCTACCCCAAGCACCGCGCCGAGCCGTGGGTGGCGCTCTACCAGAACCTGGTGCCGGGCGGCCTGCATGATGCGCTGGTGGGGCCGGGCGCGCGCGCTCTGCCTTATGCCGCGCGGCGGCTGAAGATCCTCGCGGGCGTCGCCGGCATCCGAAACACGCAGGCGCGCATGGTGGCCTGGTTCGGCGGTGCCGATGGCGGACAGGCGGAAGCGCTTTATGCCGGCCCCCCGCCCACGCGCGATCTCGATCCGCTGCCCTTCTCTTCGGAGGGTGCCAGCAGCGCGCTCAAGCGGATGCTGCATTTCGACCAGACCTCGTGGCTGCCGGACAACCTCCTCGAGCGCGGCGACCGCATGATGATGGCCGGCTCGATCGAGGGGCGGATGCCCTTCATGGATGCGGGGCTGGCCGAACTCGTCGCGCGCTTCCCCGATGCCTTTTTGACCGGCGCGCCGAAGGGCAAGCGCGTGCTGCGTGCGCTGGCTGCACAACTGCTCCCGCGTGATATCCTGGAGCGTAAGAAGGTCGGCTTCCGGGTGCCCGTGGAGCAATGGTTCCGCGCGCGCATGTCCGGCCAGCTTCGCGACCTGCTGCAAAGCGGCGACGCTGCCGTGCGCCGCGTCTGCAATGCCCGCGAGATCGACCGCCTCGTGAGCGAGCATCTCGGCGGCGCGCAGAACCATGAGAAGGTTCTCTGGGCCCTTGCCAATCTCGAGCAGTTCTTCCGCATCTTCAAGCCGGCGCTCGAAGAGGCCGCACCGAAGGCGGCATGACGATCTACCGGCGCGCGGCCAACGCCTTTCGGTAGACGTTTTCCAAAGCCTCGATCATGGTTTCGAGCCGGAAGCGTGACAGGTAGATCTCGCGCGATGCGGCGCGAAAGGCCTCCCGCCGCGCACCGTCGCCGATGAGGGCGGCGATCGCCGACGCGAGCCCTTCCGGATCGTCCGGCCTGACGGTCAAGCCGTTCTCGTTCTCGCGCAGCACATCGGGCACGGAGCCGACCGGCGTTGCCACGAGCGCCGCGCCGGCGCAGGCGCCTTCCAGCAGGCAGACCGGCAGAACCTCGTTGCGCGAGGGCAAGACGACGATGTCGGCCTGCCGGTAGAGCGGCAGGATCGCCTCGCGCGTGACCCAGCCGGTGAACTCGACACGCCCGTTGAGCCCCAGCTCCGCCGCCTGCTCCCGAAATCTCTCCACATCGCCCGAGCCGGCAAACACCGCCTGCCACGGCGGCAGATGCGCCGGCAGCAGCGCAAGCGACCGGAGCAGCACGCCTGCGCCCTTCGCATCGGTCAGGTTGCCCGCAAACAGCAGCCGTACCGGAGCCCCAGTGCTTCGGGGCTGCGGGGCGTCGGGCGCGAAATCGGCGACGCCATTCGCCACGATAAAAAAGCGCTCCGGCGGCATGTCGTAGAAGCGCGCGATGAAGCCGCGCCAGTAGGTGCCGAGCACGATGATCGCATCGGCGCGCTCGAAGACCCGCCGTAGAACGGATACCCATTTCGGCTGCGCTTGTCCGGGCTTGGGAAAGGCCGAGCCATGGAAATGGATGACGGTGGCGACGCCTGCAATCCGGGCCATCTCCTGCATCACCCATTTGCGCCAGGCCGATGCGTTGGTCGCCGCATTGAGGTGGACGATGTCGGGGCGCCAGGTCGCCAGCAGCCAGGCATAGCGCAGGAGCGCGACGGGGAAGTGCGCCATCCAGCCCGCGCCGGAAGCATCGCCGCGCGAGGCGAGAAACTCCATCTCGATTGTGCTGCCGCTTCGTGCGCGCAGCTGCTCGTCGACATGCGAGAACAATGTCTCGATGCCGCCGCGACCCTTCAGGCCGCGCGGCACCACGCACAGGACCCGGATACGCCCCGGTGCGCTCACGCGACCCTGCCGAGCCTTGCCCTGGAGGCGGGCGCGAGGCAGTCGATCACCTCGAGATGCGCGCTGGTATTCACCGTGTGGATCTTGGGATACGGGTTCCTGGCGGATGCGAGAACAGGCACCGGCTGGGTTAGCCGCACTGTGGTTTCGTCGAGCTGGACAAGATCGGCCAGCCCGAGGCCGCCGCCATAGGTCACCGTGCCGTCCTGCAAAGGCAGCACGAGGCGGTCGCCGACGCGCACGAAGCTGCCGCCAGGCCGCGCCGCCGCGCGATCGATTCTGACCGGATTGCTCGGATGCGGCAGCCACGGCCCTTCGAGGGTCGGCGCATGATAAACAACGAGCGTGTCGCAGGCGCTGCCATAGCCGTCGCGTTCGGTGGCAAACAGCCAGAAGCGCCCGCCGTGCTCCAGCAGGGTCGCGTCGAACAGCGCGCGGTTCGGAACCAGGATGGAATGCCTGACCCAGCGGTCGGGAAAGGCCTCGGCCCGGTACAGAACCAGATTATTGCCCGCGCCGCCTTCGGGCAGCATCCAGATTTCTCCGGCGTGGCTGAACACTTGTGGATAGGAGAGGTGGTAAGGCTCTTCGATCACGGTTTTGGCAACCGTCGGCGCGCCATTGCGAAAGACTTCCGCCACGGAGATCACGGCCTTGGAGTCGCCGTGCCGGAAGTCTTCCAAGAAGATGAAATACCGGCCCTGCCACTCGAAGGGAAATGGGTCGGCATAGAAACGGTTGCCGCCGTCGGGCAGGTCCGTCCACGCTTCTCCGGAAAGAAACCCGGTTTGCGCGATCGTGTCGCCCGAATGAAAGCGATAGCTGACACGCCACCTGTTGACATGGAAGCCGAGCCGCTTGACCGCACCTGTCAACTGACGGGGCACCGCCGAAAGAAGATAGGTACTCATCAGCTCCCTATTCGTCGGGTTGTTCGCCGGCTCCGAAATGCCCGAACCTCCGGAGTGGATCATCGTGCCTTTCAGGAAGCGGTCGGCGCTGTCCACCAGCAGCGTGACCATTCGCGCCAGCACATCATCGAGGCCGCGCAGGATCGAAAGGCGGCTGTCCACCATGGGAGCGGCCAGCGCGACGCGTAAGCCGTCAAGCATGATCTCGACATCCGGCAGGCGCGCCGACATCAGGAGCCGTGCCGCTTGAGCAGGCGAGGCGCAGCCGGCGAAGCAGGGTCGGAGAGCGGGGGAGGGCAGGGGCAGGTCAGACCCCGACAGGTCGATGCGGAGCGCGGCGTCCGCGCGGGCAGAAGCCAGCCTTGCGCCGTTGACGCGGCTGAGAAGGTCACCTTCCCGAACGCGAAAGGACTTTCGTTCGAGCGAAAGAATCTGGTCCAGCGCCCAGGGCATGCCGGGCACGTCAACTCCGACCAGCGCCACATCGTGGCCCCTCTCGGCAAGTCGCCCGGCAACAAGCAGATGCACGGAGCGCACATCGTCTTCCGTCACCATGATGTCGATCGTGCTCATCAGCATGTTCCATTGTCGCAGGCGTCCGCCGGCCATGGATCATGCCGATCAGTTGCTTCCTTCCGCTTAATGGCAGCGTCGAACCTTGGCAAAAAGATCTTCCAGACCATCCGCCCGCACATCAAACGCCTCAGGTGAGACACTCGCTGTAAGCAGGAAGAAAAGGACAATCTCTGCTTGGAGGAACAACAAGAAGGCCCACTGCCTTTCGGCAGCGGGCCCTTAAGCTGTGTCAGCAGGAAGGAAGGCTTTAGAAGTCCTTGCGGATGCCGATATTGCCGGTCACGCCCAGGAAGGAGTCGTCGCCGAACGTCACCGCGCCCTTGGCGAAGCCGCTCCAGCTGCTGCTGGTGCCGAAGACGTTCACGCCGCCGACGACTTCGCCATAGGCGCCGCCCGTGTCATGGCTCACGGAAGGCTCGAAGCCGCCGCTCCCCAGCGAGGCTGAGTAATCGCCGTCGAACTCGCCCCAGACGCTTGCTTCCACGAACGGCTCGAACACGGCGTTCTCGCTCTGCATCTTGTTGCCTACGCGCGCTCCAAGACGGCCCCGAACGCTGTTCCCGTCATCGAAGGACACGTCGGTTCCAAGGACCGAGGCCTCGTCGATGTCGACATTGACATAGGAGATCGTGGCTTTCGGCTCGAAGAACCAGCCCGATGCCATGTTCATGCGGTAACCAGTATCGACCACGAAGCCCACAGCCGTGTAGTCGGTGTCAAAGGAGCCGCTGGCGCCTCCGCCGGCATCGGTGGAGTAGTCGATGTTGCCGAAATCGGCCTTGACGGTCGCATCCACGAAGAGTCCGCCATTGAGGTAGGTGACGTAGCCGCCGACCGATCCCGCCTGGTAGTCCACATCCGTGTCCGACCCGTCGAAGTCGAGGCTCGACGCACCGTAGCCGGCCATCAGGCCGAAGATCCATGCGGAGTCGCCTTGCCCCGCCCGGACGAAGTCAAAGCCGGCGGTGAACCCGCCAAAGCTCTGGTCATAGGATGAGTCAAAGGTCGTGTCAGCTCCGACGAGATCGAAGTCGGCCGCCGATACCGTGTTGGAGAAGTCGCGGCCCTGCGTTCCGCCATAGACACGCGCCCAGGCGCCGGTGGAGCGGGCCGGGCTCGCCATTTCTTCAGGCAGGTCGGCGTTAAAGGATGTGCCGCCCGCCGTCGTGCCGAACGCGGTGCGCAGGTCGGCCGTGCGGTCGAGCCATGTGCCAGTCGACTGGTTCCACAACTCTGCCGCGCCCGACACGATCACCGGGAACTCATAGGCCTCCTGATCGGGAAGGCTCGCGAGCACCCATTCAGTGTAACCTTGATCGTTCTGGGTGGCTTCGGGGCTGCGGTAATAAACGTCGTAGCGGAAGAAGCCCTTGTCGATGCCGCCATCCGTGTAGAAACGCCCGCCATCCTCCGGCGAACCGCCTTCAAGAGCAAACAGAACGCCGTTGGGGTCGAACTGGCCAAGCCCGTTGTCGAGATCGTTCACATCCACGAAGGTCTCACCGGTCAGGTTGCCGGCGGCAATGTCGGTCCCCGCGCCGATGACGAGGAGATCGGCGGTGCCGCCGGGCCTCAGATAGGCGTCGAAAGCAAGTGTCCCGCTGAAGCCCCCGGCGCTTCCGTTGAAGTTGCCGTCGGTCGTCGTGATGTCGTTCACGATGCCGTCCTGCATGGTGAGGAGGCCGCCATTGTAGTTGTTGAAGTTCTCCAGGCCGACGAATGCCGTGATAAGATGGGTGCTGATGATGCCATTGTTGTTCAGCACATCATTGTCGCCGCCTCCTATCAAGTTGACGCCCGCGGTGTTCCAGAATCCGAAATAGTTGTTGTCGACCGTATTATTGTCGTTGCTGAAAAGCGCGACATTGCCGGCGATGAGACCGTTATTGTTGACCGTCGCCGCTCCGCCCGAAGCGGCCAGGGCAAGCTCGAAGGCGCCAAGATCGGCATCGGTAAATTCATCCGGTGTGCCTTCGGCAGCGGCCGCGAGGTCGCCACGGATCACGCCGTCGAAGCCGTTGTTGATGGTCAGCGTGCCGTTCGTGTAGGAGTTGATCACGCCGACCTGCAGCAACGGGATCGGGGGCAGCGGCGCAGGAAGGGTGATCGCCCCGGAATTGCCCTGGATAAGCCCCTCATTGTTGATCGTCGCGCTGTTGCCGTTGCCGTTGGCGAGTCCGGCGGAGATCACGATGCCGGCCGCATCGCCGATGATGCTGCTGTTCGCGCGGACATTGATGACGTTGCCGCTATTGGTGGGGTTTTCGTCCTCGCCGGTCCCGTCCACGCCGCCATCCTTGAGAAGGAAGACGCCGACGCCGCCCGATGTCACGGCTCCGCCGGCCTCACCTTCGCCGCCTTCGCCGACATTCACGACGACGCTGCCGGTGCCGATATTGCCTGCGAGGATGCCGACATAGTTGGAGTCAACCGTGACGCCGTCCGCGACCTCGCCAAGCGCATTGCCGCCTCCGACCGAGAACGGGAACATGCCGACATCCGGTGGGTCGATATCTGCCCGTGCCCGAACCGTGGCGTTTCCGCCGAACGAGATGGCCGCTGCCCCGAACGCGCCGTCATTCGCGGTGATCTCGCCATAGTTGGTGACGATTGCATTGCCGCCGCCCGTGGCGAACGCGATCGCGCCGCTTCCGCTATCCGGCAGCGCCGTTGCGAGCGCGGTCGGATCGCCGGACAGAAGCGCGCCGAACAGCGTTTCCACCCCGCCCGTCCCATTCAGGTTGGAGTTGATGATGCCCGTGTCAACCACCGCATCGCCGGTGTTCAATCCGAGAGCGATCATGCCGGTCCCGCCGGCATCCACCTGCTGCTGGCCGTCGCTGCCTACCGCATCGGCGTCGATGGTCGCATCGCCCGTGCCGCTGTTGGATGCAAGGAGGCCGACATCGTTTCCGCGGATGAGGGAGTGCGGCGCTTCGGTGTTCCCGACCGTGATCGTTGCGTCCGCATCGTCGCTCAAGACGATTGCCGCGCCGCCGACATCCGGGCCGCCGTCGCCAACGGTTCTTTCATTGACGTTGCCGCCGATGAAGTTGAGGTTTGCTGCGCCCGACACGCTGATCGCCGCAGCACCGAACCGGCCGCCTGCCGAGACAGCGATATCGCCGAGCGCATTGACGGTGCTGCTTCCCGAGTTCGACACTCCGATCGCGCCGCCGCCAAGCGCAAGCGCGCTGAGCGGACCGGGAAGCGCGAGTCCGTTCGCGCCGGCATTGATGTCGCCCGCGTCGACGAGCACTGCGCCGGACCCCACGGCACCGGCGATGATGCCGGAGCCGTTCGTCGATTCGGTGAGGCCCGGTGTGGTGTCGACGGTGACGCCGCCGGCCCCGCCGGCAATCCCGCCGAGCGCGAGGATGCCTGTGCCATTCGTCGCGGTGACTGCTCCATTGTTTGCCACGAACGAGGACGCAATGGATGAGGCCTGAATGCCGTTATTGCCCGCATTGATGTCGCCGCCGGCTTGATTGGTCGCCGTCGCATCGCCGTTGCTGGTGATCCGGATGCCGTTACCGTTGGCGCCATTTGCCGTGATCGTGCCGGAATTCGTTGCCGTTCCGGTGCCGCCAACTGGAAGCAGGCCCGTGGTTGGATCACCGATATTGATGCCGTTGCCGTTCTGCGAGGTCAGCGTGTTACTGTTCGATGCCGTCGCGTTGCCATTCGTCGAATAAACATTGAGCGCGGTGTTGCGGGATGAGGCCGTGCCGGAATTCGTACCGAAGGCATTGCCGCTTCCAGCCGGACCGCCAAACGCATTGCCGGCGATGACATTGATCGCGATGCCCGTAGAACCAAAGCCCGCGCCTGAGCTCACAACTTGTCCGGCATTATTGACGGTGGCGTCGTTTCCGGCACCGTCGGTCCAGACGATCACGCCATTCGAATTGCCAGTGACTTCGGAGAACGCGTTGACGTTCAGGACCGAGGTGGCGTTGACGCCGCCCGTCAGAACTCCAAGAAAGTTCAAATCGCCAATCACGACGCCGCTTGCGCCAAAACCTTGAGCCGTGACAAACGCCTGTCCACCCTCCGTCCCATCTCCGATGTTCAGGGTGAAGGTCTCGTTCGACTGGACAGGTTCGTATCGGACACTTGTGCTGATTGTGACGCTCGTGCACTCGACCGTTGAGTTCGGTCCGGCAGGAATGTTGCCGCATTCATTTGCGGCCTGCACCGAGGTCGGAAAGAACAGGCCGGCTCCCACCAGAGTCGCTGTTGCCGTGCCGGCCAGAAGCGAGCGCCGAAACCTTGAAGCCATGCGGCTTCTATTCTCGCATCCCACGTGATGTTCATTCGTCATTGAAACCCCCCATTTGCTTCGCAACAACCAAGCCGTTGCGACGACGTTCAATCTGCCCTCTCTACCCCTTGGAGTGGCGTGGCATCGGGAGTCAATGTCAGGTTGTAGTGATTCCGCCGGATATCTGAACTCGCGACGATATCGATTCAAAGTGTGTCTTTCACAGCACAGGAACGACGAACCGAGATTCACTGTGAGCAGGAAACAATGCCGGCTAGATTCTATGAGCGCCGCCGAAACGCATTCTCTATTGGATTTCATCAATTTCCTCTATTGGATTTCATCAATTTCGGTCTTGCGCGACCCTCCTGCGCATTCCTCCGGTCGTGCGCCCGCAACTCAGGAACTGGCGATCGGAATGGCCCCCGACGTCGCTCAACGCAGTCTTCGTCGTGGCACCTACCCGGTCCCAGTGAAGCCCGGTGGGCCCTATCGTTCGGGCGCACCGGGCTGGAACGCGCGCGTGGAAAAAGGCGGCTGCGCGGTTGCGGACCCCGCTTCAACTTTCTATGCGTGGCACCTTGGAACAGATGAGCTTTTCGTGTTTCGCGGCTGATCTGCGCGCAGAAAGACGCTCGAATTTGAGCTTCTTGTGCGGATCATTGATTTGAAAGGGGATTGAGATGGGGTTCACGGAATCCGTACGGACTGTTGTGAAGAACAAATATGCCACGTTTCGTGGTCGGGCCTCCCGCTCGGAATACTGGTGGTTTCAGCTGTTCTACTGGCTGGTTTTGCTCGTCTTGATCCTCCTTCCTGTTGCGGTCGCGGCGCTGCTCAGCAGCGGCGGCGATGAAATGTCGCCCCTCTTTTTTCTCATCATGATCCCGGGCGGCATCTTTGCGCTCGCGATGCTGCTGCCGCTGATTGCGGTTCAGGTGCGCCGCTTCCATGATCGCAACATGGCCGGCTGGTGGTATCTTGTGCTCGCAGTGCTGTCGGCCATTCCTTACGTCGGTTTTCTGGCAAGCCTGGCCATTCTCGTGATCTCCGTGCTGGAGGGCACCCAGGGACCGAACAGGTTCGGGTCCGACCCGCTGCGTCCTGAAGCGACCGCCGACGTCTTCGCCTGAGCCGTGGCGACACGCGTCGCCGGCCTGTCGGTGCTCGGCCTGCTGCTCGGCCCACTGCTGGGCATGTCGACCGCAGCCTGGCCGGCGCAGACAGGCGCGAGCCATGCAGGGGCAGCCGGCGCCGAGAGCCGCGTCGGCGAGGAATACACGGCGCAATGCTGGCGCCATGGCCTGCGCTGCACGTTGGTCTACGGCGAGAAGCCCGAGCGTCCCAAGCGGGCGCCATCGATCGGCCCCGTGGTTCCGATCGTGGATGGCCCGCTGGCTATCTTGCTGGTGGTGGTCGGGCTCGTTCTCGCTGTCGGCCTCTGGATGCGCTTCGGGGGCGGGGGCGTCTTGTTGTCCTCCGCGCCGCGCGAGTTGAAGTCGCGGCGGGGGGATGCGCCCGAGAATTGGCACTCCGGCGCAGCGGAGGCTGAAGAATCGTCAGACCAGTTTCTCCGGCGGATCGCTGCCATGGGGGACAGACGGCAGGCGCTTGTCCAGTTGCTTCGGCGCTGTCTCCTTCATGCCGCCGACATCACCGGAACGCGGCTCTTCCGCTACGACACGGAACGCGCCGTGCTCCAGCGGCTGCCGCCGACCGTGCCGGATCGCGACCGCCTCGAAACCCTGCTGAGGGAAACGGAACTCGTTCACTACGGCGGCCGCGTTCCCGCGGAGCCCCAGTTCGCCACCCTGCTCGCCGCAGCACGAAGCCTGCTTTCCAGGTCCGCGCCGGCTCATGCGTAAGGCCGGCCCGCTGCTCTTTGTCGTTCTGCTGCTCGGCCTGGCGGCATTGCTGCTGCTCGCGCCGTGGCAGAGCGGAGCGTATGACCGTTCCGCGCTCGGCGTGAAAGGGCTCGAGGTCTGGCTGCAGGCCAAGGGCATTCCGGTCGTCCGGTCGGATGCCCATGTGGCGCGCGCGCCCTCGGAATTGTCGATGCGCATCCTGCCTTTGCGCGACCCTCGCTATGCTCCGGCTGGTGGTGACGAAGAAGAAGATTCGGCGGAAGGGCGGTTTGCTCCCGACATTCTGGTGGATAAGCTTTATGAGCTGCCCACGCTGGTGATCCTGCCCAAATGGCGCGAAGGGATTTTGAAGGAAGGTATCGCACAGCAGGCGATGCTGGTTCCGCCGGGCGGCATCTATCGCGACCTGGAGCAGATCTATCTGCCCGACCTGCGCCTCAAGCGCCTCGGGGCCAACTTCGAGGAAGCGGGCGTTTCGCTTGCACCGGACGGGCCTCAAGAACTCGCGCTTTACAGCGCCCAGTTGTTTGATCGCGCCAGCCTGCCGGAAAACTGCGCCGAGGCGGCGGGCGTGACCGCCGGCGCGCTGGTTCTGCGCTGCGAGGATGATTTCACCGTTTATCTCTTGTCCGACCCCGACCTCCTGAACAATCACGGTTTGGCGCGCGGGGAAAACGCCGCTCTCGCGCTGTCCCTCATTCGCTCTCTGCGCGGAGCCGGCGAAACCCTTCCGGTCTATCTGGATACGGACCCTCGGTTGCTCGACGAGGATACCGCCGATGACGAGGGCCGCACCTATGAGCGCTCGGCCAGCGACCTGAAACGGCTTTTCGACTATCCGCTGACGCTGATCTGGGGCGCGATCCTGCTTTTGACGATGATCAGCTTCTGGCGCGGCGCCTATCGCTTCGGGCCGCCGCTCGAAACACGCGCATCCGATGCCGGGATCTCGAAGACCGTGGCCGTGGAGGCCATGGCGCGGCTTTTGCGCCTGTCGGGCAATGACGGCCGCATGGCGGCGCAATTCGTCGAGCATTTCCTTGCCGACAAGGCGGCTCTGGTGTTCGGTCCGACAGCCAACAATCAGGCCGGCGTCGAGCGGCTGTTCCAGCGTCTGTCACGCCGCGATGAGACCGGGGCGAATGCGTTGCGATCCACGTCCCAGGCGCTGATCGACAAAGGACCGAACATGCGCCGGGCAGAACTGCATCATCATCTCGAAACGTTCAGAACATTGTTGAAGGGCACCGATCTTGGATCTTGAGGAGTTCCGCCGTCTGGTTGCTGCCGTGCGCGGCGCGATCGGAAAAGTCGTTCAAGGCCAGGACGCGCTGATCGACCTCGTCCTGATCTCGATCTTCGCGCGCGGCCATTGCCTTGTGGAAGGCCCGCCCGGCACGGCGAAGACCCTGCTGGCGCGCTCGGTGTCGGCGGTTCTGGATCTGGAATATCGCCGCATCCAGTTCACGCCCGACCTGATGCCGAGCGACGTTCTAGGCGTCAGCCTGTTCGACTTCCAAGCGAGCCGGTTCCTGCTGACAAAGGGGCCGGTCTTCACCGACATCCTCCTCGCCGACGAGATCAACCGTGCGCCGCCCAAGACGCAGTCGGCCCTGTTGCAGGCCATGAACGAGCGCACCGTCACGATCGATGGCGCTGACCACGCGCTGGGCGGGAACTTCTTCGTGCTGGCAACGCAGAATCCGATCGAGCATCAGGGCACTTATCCGCTGCCGGAGGCCCAACTCGACCGCTTCCTGTTCAAGCTCGTCGTGGATTTTCCCGACCGCGACACAGAGATTTCCATCCTGTCGAGCCATGCGGGCCGCGCGCTTCAATCGGACCTGCGCGGTTCGGGGATCGAGCGGCTCGTCTCCGCCGAAACCTTGGCGGCAGGGCGGGCGCTGGTCGACACGATCCATCTCGACGAGGCCATCCTGACCTACGTGGTAGACCTGATCCGCGCCACGCGCTCGGACCCCGACATTCTTCATGGTGCCTCGACCCGCGCGGCTGGCGCCCTTGCCTCGGCGGTTCGGGTGCGGGCCGCCTTTGAAGGGCGTGATTACGGGCTTCCCGACGATGTCCAGGCGCTGCTGATCCCCGCATTGCGCCACCGCATCGTGCTTTCGCCGGCGGCCGAGATCGACGGCCGCACGGCGGAACAGGTTTTGACCAACATCAGAAATCGAGTGGATGCGCCTCGTTAGATGCGGCCGTCCACGCTTCTTGTCGGCCTTGCCCTCTTCCTGACCGCCGCGACGATCGTCGTCGGCATCTGGTGGACGGACGCGGCCTGGCTTCTGATCGTCGGATGGGGCGGCGCGGCCGCGCTGGTGCTGGCCGATCTGGTCTTGTCGATCCCGCCGCGCCGGCTCAGTGCCGACATCGAGGTTCCGGCGCAGGGCTTTGTCGGCCATCCGGTGCCGATGACGATCAATGTCCGGCCCCGGAAAGGCATGCTGCCCGAAACGATCCTGGCGCGCCTCGATCTCGCGCCGGAGCTTTCGCCGGAATTCAATGCCTTTCCCGTGCCCCTGACCGATGCGGGCCGGCGGCACGCCCGAACCACGGCCAGTCTGCGTCCGACACGGCGCGGGCGCCATGCGGTTCATGCCCTCTGGCTGCAATGGCCGTCGCGCCTGCGGCTGCTCGACATCATCTCCTCCACGCCGTTGAACAAGGAAATCGCCGCGCTGCCTGATCTGTCGCCGATCCTCTCCGGCGCGATCCAGACGCAGATGCTGCCGCTGGAGAACGGCCAGAAGGACATGCGGCTGCGCGGCGAGGGATCGGAGTTCCACCAGCTTCGCGATTTCGTGCCGGGCATGGATCCGCGCAGCATCGACTGGAAGCGCTCGGCGCGAAAGCGCAGCCTTGTGGTGCGCGAAACCAGGGCCGAACAAAATTACCAGATCGTCCTGTGCGTCGATTCCGGGCGTCTCATGGCCGAGCAGCTCGCCGGCCTGCCCAAGCTCGACCGCGCCATCAATGCGGCGCTCGCTCTGTGCTGGGCGGGGGGCCTCGCCGGCGATCTCGTGGGCTTCTATAGCTTCGACAGCCGGCCGCGCCTTTTCCTGCCTGCCCTGCCGGGACGCGCCGCCTTCGCGCGTTTGCAGACGGCCTGCGCGGGCCTGCGTTACGAGACGCAGGAAACCAACCACACGCTGGGACTGACGCACCTGTCCGGGCGCCTCAAGCGGCGTTCGCTGGTCGTGATCTTTTCCGATTTCGTGGACAGCATCACGGCCGAGCTGATGATGGAGAATATCGGCGTTCTCACGCGGCATCACTTCATCATCTATGTCGCTTTGCGCGATCCGGTGCTGGCGGAACTCGCCGAGCCCGAAGCGTTGAGCCTGGAGGCGGTCGCCCGCTCGGTTGCGGCCCGCCAGATCCTGCAGGAGCGCCGCGCCGTGCTGGAGAAGCTCTCGCGCCTCGGCGTCCTCTGCCTCGACACCACGCCGGAAGCGCTGACGCCCGACCTCGTGTCGCGCTATATCGACATCAAATCGCGCGAGCTGATATGACGGATGCCGCTTCCGCCGACAGGCTGAACATGGATGCGCGGCCGGAAACCGATGCCGGCCCCGGCCCCGGCCCTGGCGAAGGCGACAGGCTGCGTTCCGCGCGCTTCCGCGTCGAGCGCGAAAAGCATTGGCGCGAGTTGGACGCGCTTGTCACGCGCGCGGAAAAAGGCGGCATCCGCTCGCTGAGTTACGACGAAACGCGCACGCTCGCGGCCGGATACCGCCAGGCCATGAATTCGCTGAGCGTGGCGCGCGACATCTCGCTCGACCGTGCTCTCTTCGCCTATCTCGAGAGCCTGTGCTCTCGCGCCTACATGATCGTTTATGCGCCGCAGGAAAGCCTCGCCGGCCTGCTCACGCGCCTCTTGACTCACGGGATCCCGCAGGCGGTGCGCCGCTCGGCCCTGCCGCTCTTTATCGGCTTCCTGGCGATCATCCTGGGCGCGGCGGCGGGCTACAAGCTGTTTTCCACTGATCCGAGCTGGTTCTACACGCTTGTGCCGCCGGACACCGCAGACATGCGGACGCCGGAGGCCTCAGCCGAATATCTGCGCTCCACGATCTATGGCGACGAGGATCACGGGAGCGACAGGCTCGCGGCGTTCGCATCCTTTCTGTTCTCGCACAATACGCAGATCGCGATTCTAATCTTCACGCTCGGCATCTTCCTGTCCGTGCCGAGCTTCGTTCTCACCTTCTATAACGGGCTGCTTCTCGGGGCATTCTTCGCGATGTTCGCCCGAAAGGGTCTGGGCTATGACCTGTTCGCGTGGCTCTCGATCCACGGCGTCACCGAACTCGCGGCCATCGCCATCGCCTGCGCGGGCGGCGCGCGGCTCGGGCTCGCCGTCCTGCTGCCGGGCATGCGCAGCCGCCGGGAAGCGCTGCGGCATGAGGGCCGCGATGCCGTCAAGCTCGTCATCCTCGCCGGCCTGATGCTCGTCGCGGCGGCCTTCATCGAAGGGTTCCTGCGCCAGCTGGTTCAGCCTCCCGCGCTGCGGCTCGCCATCGGCTGGGGGATGGGCGCCTTCTGGGCGGGCTGGCTGCTGCTTTCCGGTCGCAACTGGAAGGCCAAGCCCGAGCCCGTGCGATGAGCCGGATCACTCAGGACGGCAGGCGCATCGAGCAGTTCGTTCCGCCTGAAGGCGTGCCGATCGACTTTGCGGTCGCTTCGCTCGGGGCGCGGCTGGGCGCGCAGTGCCTCGATCTGATCTTCACCTATCTGGTCGTTCTCCTTTGCGCCTTTGCTTTGATCTGGGGGGCGATGCTGCCGATGGAGGCCGCATCGACGCTGATCGTCCTGCTCGCCTTCCTGCTTCGCGTTCCCTACTACATCCTGTCCGAACTGATCTGGAACGGACGCACGCTGGGCAAGCGGATCGTGGGCGTGCGCGTGGTCAATGTGGAGGGGCGGCGCCTTACGCCCCATCAGGTCACGGCAAGAAACCTCATGAAGGAGGTGGAGTTCTTCACGCCCCTGACCCTGGTGTTCGCGGCTCCCGACATGTCGGGCTGGGGCATCGCCCTGACGCTCGCATGGGTTCTGGTGATCGCGATCGTGCCTCTGGCGAACCGGCGGCGGCAGCGGCTCGGGGACATCATCGCGGGCACGCTGGTGGTCGACAATCCCCGCTCCGTCCTGCTGCCGGACCTCGCCGTCGCGACGCCCGCACCGACCTCGGGGGAAGAGTTCGACTTCACGCCCGCCGAGCTCGAGGTCTACGGGCGCCACGAGCTGCAAACGCTGGAAGACGTGCTGCGTGACCCGACCAAGGGCTCGGACGCGGAGGAGATCAAAGCGATCGCGCGCACCATCATCCGCAAGATCGGCTATGACACGACCGTCAAGCCCGGCCGCGAGCTCGCCTTTCTTTCAGCCTTCTACCGCGCCCAGCGGGAGCATCTCGAAACCCTGCAGCTCTTTGGTACGCGACGGGAAAACAAGTTCCATCATGCCGGGAAGCCTGAACTCTCCCGGCCTTGAATGAATAAAGGCCAGGAATACTGTAAGATTTTCCAGTTCAGCAGATTCAGGCCTCTTTTTGTTCGATCCTGTAACCTTTGTGAATGCATTCGGATTGTTGCGCGCCCACGGTGTGAAAACACAGTGGAGATGTTTTGGTCTTGATCTGGGTTTCCGACTCCTGGGGTGCGATCACCTATGTCAGCCGTGAATGGCGCCAGGTGACAGGGCACTCACTGGACAGCGCCCAAGGTTCCGGCTGGCTGGACAGCGTGCATCCCCGCGATCGCGCCACCGTGATGCTCGCTGTTCAAACAAGCGCGAAGCAGCACGCTTCTCTCACCATCCAGTTCCGTCTCAAGCGCGCCACAGGCGATTTCATCTGGGTTGTTGCCGGCGCGGTGCCTTCCTTCGGCCCTCCTGACCGCCGCTTTCTCGGCTATCTCGGCTCAGTCACCCAGACGGATGCTCCGCGTTCGGAGGAGGTGCGCGTCCACATCGGCTCGTTCGACCCGCCGCCGCCGCATCCGGCCACCCAGGCACACGGAACGCTCGACCGGATCGCCGATCATCTTCTTCTCGCCCACTCCCTGATGCGCGAAGACGGGGGAAAGTCCGCGCTGCCCGACGTCGAGCAAGCACTGGTGAAAATCGGCGCCGAGATCGCAAAGACCGGGCGGCACAGGCAGGTCACTGAATAACGAAGTGAGTTGGCGAGCTATTCAACCGCTGACTTGCGGGTCGGGCCTGCGTCTCGTCAGATGCAGGTAGTTCGGGTTGAAGTCGGCATAGGCCTTGAGCCGTTCGATGTCCGGAATGTGGAGCTGCTGCCCCTTGAGAACAACCAGTTCCTCGTCTCGCAGGGTCTTGAGGCTCCTGTTGGTGTGGACAACCGAAAGGCCCATCGTGTCGCCGATCTCGACCTGGGTCAACGGAAGGGTGCACGTTCCGTCGCGCGTCAGGCCAACGGCCGCCATGCGGGCGTGCAGTTCGCAGAACAGGTGCGCAATACGCTGCTCGGCCGGGCGCTGCCCAAGATTGGTCACCCACTCGCGGAGCGTCGCCTCATCAACGAGCGAGCACCACCAGAAGGCTCGCGCCAGGGCAGGACGATGCTCCGTGATTTCTGTCACGATGCTGCGCGGGATGCTGGCGACGCGGCATGGACTGACGGTAGCGATGCTGTGATCCATCTCGTCAAGAAGCGCCACGTGAAGGTCGCAGAAATCTCCGGCAATCAGATACGCAAAGATTTGCCTGTTGCCGTCCGGCAGGATCTTGTAGCGAGCAGCAAAGCCCTCCAAGATCAGAATGACGTTTTCCGGCCTTTCGCCCTCCCGGATGAGATCCTGATCGCTCTTGACCTCCCGTGTCTGGGTCGACAGTTCAACCAGATAGGCGCGGTCGTCGGGGGAAAGCGGGGCAAAGATTTCCATCTTGCGAATGAACGCTTGCGGCACGATCAATCCCCCGTCGAGCTTCCAATTTAATGCAATCGTGCGGGAAATAGCAACCGCATGGCTCTCTGCCGTCGCTGACAGGTCTCGCAGGTATTGTTTGTGATCAGTGCCGGAACACTGATCCGTGTCGAAGCCTCTCGCAAGAGCCTTCGACCGGAATGAAGGAGAACGTCCTTGCCCCGCTTTTACTTCGATACCTATGTCAATGGCACGCCACCCATGACGATGCAGGAACGGAACTCGAAAGTCTCGAGGAAGTGCGGCGGGAGGCGATGGTCTCCCTTCCCGCCATTGCAAAGGATGAAGTGCCGCGCGATGGCGACCGGCAGGCCTATACGGTTCTGGTCACGAACGAGGATCGCAAGCCTGTCTACTCGGCAACCCTCAGCTTCGCCGGGCTCTGGCTCAACCGCGACTGAACCTGCGCGGCGGATGGATGCCTCAGGTTCCTCCTGATCTCGCGGCGTGGCACGATAAGCTTTCCGCTTGCTTGACGCGTGCGAGATGGGGATGCTGCTGGAAAGCCTCGCTGGACGGCGACAGGCTTCAGAAACGCAAGGGAACAAGCAATGGCGACTGCCAAGAATACGATCTGCCTCTGGTACGACAAGGATGCCGAGGCGGCAGCCCGCTTCTATGCGGAAACCTTTCCCGACAGCGCGTTGAGTGCCGTGCACCGCGCTCCTGGCGACTACCCGTCCGGCAAGGCGGGAGACGTGCTGACGGTCGAGTTCACCGTTGCGGGCGTTCCCTGTCTCGGCCTCAATGGCGGGCCTCATTTCAAGCACAACGAAGCCTTCTCGTTTCAGATCGCCACGGATGATCAGGCGGAAACAGACCGCTACTGGGATGCCATCACCGGAAATGGCGGGCAGGAAAGCGATTGCGGCTGGTGCAAGGACCGTTGGGGCATCTCCTGGCAGATCACGCCGCGCGTGCTGACCGAGGCGCTGGCTGCCGGAGGCGATGAAGCGAAGCGCGCGTTCGCGGCCATGATGGAGATGCGGAAGATCGACGTTGCCGCGATCGAGGCGGCGCGGCGGGGTTGATCGTTCTACGTCACTGGAATGCGAATGCCGGGGGCAGTCGCCCGATGAGGGTGTCCTGTCCGATCACGGCCGCGTCGGCGGATGCCACGATACGTGCGAGACTGGGCCTTCCCATCCGCCGCATAGCCAAGCCGAACAATCGCTGCCCAAAAGGCGGGTAAGCTGTTAAGCGGCGCGCTCACAGAGATCGCGACCATGACGACGACCGACGCTGCACTCGAAACATCCCTGCCTTCCGCCATCCATCCCGCGCTCGCATCCGCCCTTGCGGCAAAGGGTTACAGCCAGCTGACGCCGGTTCAGATGGAGATGGTCGATGACGGGCGCGGCGAGGCGGATCTTCTGGTTTCCGCGCAGACCGGCTCGGGAAAGACGGTCGCCTTCGGCATCGCGATCGCGCAGACGCTGCTTGGGGGCGCCGAGCGGTTCGGCGCGGCCGGCCAGCCGCTCGGCCTCGTCATCGCTCCGACGCGTGAGCTCGCGGTGCAGGTGCAGCGTGAACTCGACTGGCTTTATGCGCCCGCAGGGATCCAGACCGCGACCTGCGTGGGCGGCATGGACATGCGCACCGAGCGCCGCGCGCTCGATCGCGGCGCGCATCTGGTCGTCGGCACGCCGGGACGCCTGCGCGACCACATCACCCGGAACGCCCTCGACCTGGGCGCGCTCCGCGCCGTGGTGCTCGACGAAGCCGACGAGATGCTCGACCTCGGCTTCCGCGACGACCTCGAATTCATCCTCGGCGCGGCGCCAAAGGAGCGTCGCACGCTGATGTTCTCGGCGACGGTACCGCGCGGGATCGCGGAACTGGCCAAGACGTTCCAGAAGAACGCGCTGCGGATCGCGGCAACGGCCACGGCGGAGCAGCATGCCGACATCGAGTATCAGATGATGCTCGTGCGGCGCGACGAGCGCGAGCACGCGGTCATCAATACGCTGCTCGATTCCGACAGCACGAGCGCGCTCGTGTTCTGCCACACGCGCGAAGCCGTCCGCCACCTGACGGCGCGCCTCGCCAACCGCAACTTCTCGGTTGTTTCGCTTTCAGGCGAGATGGCGCAGTCCGAGCGGACCAACGCGTTGCAATCCATGCGCGACGGCCGCGCGCATGTCTGCGTGGCCACCGATGTCGCCGCGCGCGGCATAGACCTTCCGAACCTCGACCTCGTGATCCACGCCGATGTTCCGAGCAATCCGGCGATCTTGCTTCACCGCTCCGGCCGGACGGGCCGCGCCGGGCGCAAGGGCGTCTGCGTGCTCATCGTTCCCGAGAACAGGCGCGGCGCAGCCCAGCGCGTGCTCGCGCTCGCCAAGCTGGCGGCGACGGTGCGCGCGGCTCCGGGCATCGCCGAGATCGAGGCGCGCGCCCGCAAGAACATCCTCGATGCCGTGCTTTCCGCCGCAGAGCCCGACGAGTCGGAAGCGTCGTTTGTGGCCGAGTTGCTGGCCCAGGTCGCGCCCGAGCGGATCGCGGCGGCTTTCCTCCGCCAGCAGCTTGCCGCTCGTCCCGTGCCGGAGGAGCTTTCGCCGCTTCCCGTGGGCACCACACAAGGCAGGAAGTTCACCCGGCCGGAAGCTGGCGACGATCGGGGGCCGCCGCCCGCGCACGAGCCACGCCGCGCGGACATGGAAAACGGGGTCTGGTTCACGCTCTCGCTCGGTCGCAAGCAGCGCGCCGATCCCAAATGGCTGCTGCCCATGATCTGCAAGGCCGGCGGTGTGTCGAAGCGTGATGTCGGCTCGATCCGCATCGACGACACCGAGACGCGGTTTGAGATCGCCGCCGACAAGGCTGCGGCCTTCGCGGAACAGCTCAAGCGTCCCGGCGGCATGGAACGGGGCATCATCATCGCGCCAGCGGGCGAAACGCGTGGAAGGCCGGCGCCGGCAAAGGCGAAGCCCAAGGAAGGCGGCAGGCCAGGCCGCAAGCAGAAAGTTGCCGCAGCGGATTGGCACCCTCCGCGCCGGCCAAAGGGCGGCAAGCCGAAACGCTCGGCCTGAATCTCCGTCGCTGCCAACGGGGAATCGTTCCAGGCTTGAAAAGCGTGGAGCCTGTTGGGCCAGCCTTCAGCCTCGCTCAGTATCCGACTGCCTTGCCCGCCGTGGCCCGGCTATCGATCGCTCCATAAAAGCGGGCGCCGCCGCCTTTCTCGATCTCCGCCACGCTTGCGCCGCCGACGAGGATGCCTGCCGCTTCGCCCCAGATCGTCCAGTCCGGATCGATGTTCACGTCGTATCCCATCCCTGTCAGGATCCTGCGCGTGTCGGGAGAAAGCGCGTTGGGCTCTATATACACCTTATCCGGCAGCCACTGATGATGGACGCGCGGCGCGTCGATCGCCTCCTGCAGGTTCATGCCGTGATCGACCACGTTGATGATCGCCTCGAGCGTGATGGTGATGATGCGGGAACCGCCGGGGCTGCCGATCACCATGAACGGCTTGCCGTCCTTGGAAACGATCGTCGGGCTCATGGAGGAAAGCGGCGATTTGCCCGGCTCGATCGCGTTGGCCTCGCCCTGCACCAGGCCGTAAAGGTTCGGCACGCCCGGCTTGATGGTGAAATCGTCCATCTCGTTGTTGAGAAGGATGCCCGTCCCGGGCGCCACGACGCCCGTGCCGAATGAACCGTTCAGCGTGTATGTGACGGCGACCGCATTGCCTTCGTCATCGATGATCGAATAATGCGTCGTTTCCTTGGACTCGCCGAAACCCTTCGGCATGAGGTCCTGGCTGACACCAGCCTTGAACGGATCGATCTTGCCGCGGATTTCCTCCGCATAGTCCTTGCTGAGCAGCTTCTCGATCGGGTTGTCGACGAAATCGGGATCGCCCAGCGATGCGTTGCGATCGACAAAAGCGAAGCGCATCGCCTCGACCATGAGGCGGGTGGTCTCGGCCGAGCCATAGCCGAGATAGGAGAGCGGGTAGCCCTCAAGCACGTTCAGGATCTCGCAGATGATGACGCCGCCTGACGAAGGCGGCGGCGAGGAAACGATCTCATAGCCGCGATAGCTGCATTTGACGGGTTCGAGTTCGCGCACCCGGTACTGCTCGAAATCGGCCTTTGCCAAGAGGCCGCCTTTCGCCGTGCTTGCCGCGACGATCCTGTCCGCGATCTCCCCTTTGTAGAAGGCATCGGCCCCTCGCTCGGAAATGGCCGTCAGGGACGCGGCAAGATCGGGCTGCACGAGAGTGGTCCCAAGCTCCAGCGGCTTGCCGTCCTTCAGGAAGATTTTCGCTGCGGCCTCGTCCTTGGCCAGCATCTCGTTGCCTTCGGCGAAAGAGGCGATGTCGCCGGCTTCGAGCGTGAAGCCGCCTTTCGCCAGTTTGATCGCCGGCGCCAGAAGCTCGGCCCGCGTCTTCCTGCCGTATTTTTCCCGCGCCAGTTCAAAACCCGCTGTCGAGCCGGGAACACCAACGGCAAGATACCCGTCCGTGCTGGCGCCCGGAACGGGATTGCCGTCCTTGTCGAGATACATCGTCTTGGTTGAGGCGAGCGGCGCGCGTTCCCGGAAATCGAGGAAGCTCGTCTTGCCGTCCTTCAGGCGAATGGTCATGAAGCCGCCGCCGCCGAGATTTCCGGCGGTCGGATACACAACCGCCAGCGCATAGCCGACTGCCACCGCCGCATCCACGGCATTGCCACCGCTTTTCAAGACCTCGACGCCGACCTCCGACGCGATGTGCTGCGCCGTGACAACCATGCCATGCTCGCCCTCGACAGGAGCCGGAGACGCGGCGAACACGCTTCCAAGCGGGAAAAGGCTGATTGCGAGTGTCAGCGCGAGCGAAAGGGGACTTGCCGGCTTTCGGTGCATGATTTTCCTCCCATAGCTCTTTCGAGCGTCGTCATCGCGACTGGTTGTTCCCGTTTTCCGACGATACGCCATTGCGCGGCATTGGGAAGTGCCGTCATCCGGCGCGCATCGAGTTGGCGCAAATCTCCAGCCGATGCCAAGCCGAAAACGGTCCGGGGAACGATCTGCCGCCCCGCTCGGGCTCTTTCTTATTCCCGGCCGTCCCGTAGTCCCGGAACCATGCCGAAGCCGATCTCCGTGACGGCGCAAGCCGCCAAGCCGATCAGAGCGCCGGCGGCAAGGTCGCTCGCATAGTGCTTGCCGCGAGGGATCTGAATGGCAGCGATCGCCAATGCGGCACTCAGCGCGGGCGCGGACAGCACGGGATAGTCGAGCGCCACGACGCCTGCTACTGCAACCGCACTGGACGTGTGGCCCGAAGGGAAGGAGCCCTCTCTGCTTTCCTGCGCCTTGCCTGCTTTCATCTCGTAGCGGCCGCCGTCCAGCAGAACCTCGGGTCGCGTTCGTTTGATTGAATGCTTGATGCAGGACTTGGTAAAGGTCGCCAGTCCGTGCGCTGCCAGCATCCGCAGGCCGGTTCTCGTCAGGCGGGCGTCACGTCGAAAAACGCCAGCCGCAAGCGTCACGCAGCAGAGAACTGTCATCTGCGGCTGATCCGCCACCTCGCTGAGCATGCCGCCCAGCCGGACCAGCGGGTTGCCGCGCTGGTCGCCCGCTTCTCGCGCGATGGCGAGATCCAGTTTCTCGACCTCGCCTGCGCTGGCGGTGACGGTTCGGACGGCTTGAAAACTGCTCATGGCGAGACAATCCGAAAAGAGGTGCCGCGTTCCCCGCCGTCCGCCCGTCTCACCCGCGCTTGGGCTTCCCCTTGTGGATCGTTTCCCGCAGGCTCGCGACGGGCAGCCCGAACTTGCTTGCTTTCAGCCGGTTCTGCACCGTGGCGCCTCCGGGCTCCAGGTCCATCCATTGCTCAATCTGCACCCGCCACGCGCCCTTCATGGTGTAGCGCAGATGCAGGCGTTTGCCTGACACCTCGCCGGTCACAGGGCCGCTTGCGTCCGTCAATGTGCCCACATAGCGCCCGCCGCCCGTCTCCTTCAGGCGCCATTCGCGGGTCGTCGGTGCCTCGCTGTCCTGCCTGATTGTTTGCTGAAGGATCAGGGTTCCGTCCTTCGTCATCCGGCCGGTGCTTCGAACGTGGATTGATCGACCGGGCAGGAGGAGCACATGCAGGCGACCCTCCCCAGCGGTGCTCCCGTTGAAGAACGTCACGGGCCACGAGCGGCACGCGC
Organism: uncultured Mesorhizobium sp.; assembly: GCA_963522145.1. Taxonomy (GTDB): domain Bacteria; phylum Pseudomonadota; class Alphaproteobacteria; order Rhizobiales; family Rhizobiaceae; genus Mesorhizobium_B. Next base: position 155,980 of record CAUQXI010000002.1, read on the forward strand.
TCTTGCAGGCCTCGCCAGACGCTGCATTGGCGGTCGTCAGGAGCAGGAGCGGAAGAGCAAAGGCCGAGTTGATGCGCATGCGCCTGCAATGCACGACATCACGGTTTCGATGCATGGAACTGCTCCACGATGCTGCGCGAAGGCCGGTTCACGTCCTCGCGCGCCCAGCTCCCCGCAGGCAATCGCGCTTATTTCACGCCGCCCATGGTGATGCCGCTGATCATGCGCTCGGACAGGAAGATGTAGAGCGCGATCGTGGGCACCATGATCATGGTCACGCCCGCGAACAGTCCCGGCCAGTTACCGCCGGAATACTGCATCGAAGAGATCAGCGAGTAGATGCCGAGAGAGATCGTCCGGTTTTCCGGGCTGTTTATCAGCACCAGCGAAAGCTGGTACTCGTTCCAAAGGCCCACGAAGTTGAGGATCGCGACTGTTGCGGCGCCGGGCGCGGCGAGCGGCAGCATCACGTGCCAGAAAATCTGCCAGTCGCTGCAGCCATCGACCCGCGCGGCGGATTCAAGGTCGGATGGCAGCGACGAGAAGAAGCCCTGCAGGACGTAGATCGTGAACGGCAGCGAGATCGCGACATACACCAGGCTGAGCCCGGTCAGCGTATCGACCAGGCCGAACTCCGTGGTGATGATGACGAGCGGGATGAACAGCAGCGGCACGGGGATGCCCATGCCGAACACAAACATCGCGAGCAGCGGACGGCGCCCGCGGAAGTTGCCGCGGCTCAGCACATAGGCAGCCGGCAGCGCAACGATCAGCAGGAGGATGACTGATCCGGTCACCACCATGAAGCTGTTCAGGAAGTATTCCTCGAAGCGGTTCGAGATCCACACCTTGGCGAAGTTGGAGAAGGCCGGCTTTTCGGGCAGGCTCCAGGGCTGCCCGAACAGGCTGCGCGTCGATTTCAGCGAAGCCAGGACAATCCAGAGCACGAAGAAGATGGAGAACGCGCCCCACAGCCCCAGGATCAGGTAGCTGACCCCGGACTTCAGGCGGAAGCCGTAGCGCATGGGCTGGACGGACATCTAGAACTCCACCCGCTCGCGGCGCGACAGCAGGCCGACAACCAGCACCGCGACGACGGTGAAGAGGAACAAGGCCACGCCGATCGCAGTGGCGTAGCCGAGCATGTAAACGGGCTGCCTTTGTCCGAAGCCGGTGATGAAAAGGTAGATCGCCGGCGTGTAAAGGCTTTGATCGATGTTGGGGCCGCCGAAGGCATAGGGGTATTCCATCATCTTGATGGCCTCGATCACCCACAGCACCAGCGTGATCACGATCACGTCCCAGATCATGGGCACCGTGATCATGCGGAACATCTGCCGGTTGGTGGCGCCTTCGATCCGGGCGGCGTCATACATGTCGGTCGGAATCTTGTCCGCGCCGGCGAGGATCAGGATCGTGAAGAAACCGGCGAAGATCCAGACCACGCCGACCAGCATCGACCAGAAGATGTGCTCGGGCGCGGTCCAGGTGATGCGCGCCATGCTGTCCCAGCCGATCAGCTTGAAGAAGGTGGTCAGCATGCCATAGCGCGGCGCGAACAGAAACGAGAAGAAGGTGGTGATGCCGACCACCGCGATCACGTTCGGCATGAAGATCAGCGCGCGGAACAGCTTCTTGCCCCAGATGCCGGAGTTGATCAGCATGGTGAACAGGAAGGCGAACGCGAAGACGGCGATGCCGCCGGCGAACAGGATCATCAGCATGTGGACGAGTGTGGTCCAGAACACCGGATCGCTGGCGAGCGCCGCGTAGTTCGCCAGCCCCACCCAACGCGGCTCCTCGCCGAAGCCGGACGTCTCGAAGAGGCTGAGATAGAAGGCCTGGATGGCAGGCAGCACAACCAAGCCGAGATAAAGCAGCAGGGCCGGTGCCAGGAAGGCGAAGATCATACGGCGGCGCAACGATCGATGCCCTTGCTGGAGATCTTGAAACGACAGGCGAGGATGGTAGCGGGCGGCGCCGAACGCCGCCCGCCATCTTGGCCGGACTTACTTGCCTGCCCAGTACTTCTTGGTTTCGGCCGCCATGTTCTTCACGAAATCCTCCGGCGTGCCCTGCCCAAGGAACATCGTGTTGTGCTGGGCCAGCAGGATGTTGGTGTAGAAGTCGGCATAGTTGAGCCCGACGCCGCCATAGATGTTGCTGAGCTCGGTGGCGTTCTTGGAAGCCTCGTAGGCGTCCGACAGGAGCCCCGGCCATGCCACGTTCTTGTTGGTCACGCCGACATTGCCCTGCTCCACGAGGATCTTCTGGGCTTCCTCGCTGACGAGGAACTTCAGGAAGTCGGTCGCTTCCGCAGCGTTCTTGGAATCCTTCAGCACAATCATGGACAGAAGCGCGACCTGGAGGTCGGACTGCTTACCCTTGCCGCCTTCCACGGCCGGAAAATTGAACGCACCCCACGGGAAGTCGTCGCCGGCTGCCGAGCTCAGCTCGGTGGGCAGCCAGGAACCGTTGAGGTCGGCCATGGAGTCGCCGAGCGGGATCGTCTGCTGGCCGGCAGGATACTGGAAGCCGCGCGCGTCTTCCGGCAGGCACTTGCCCCAGAGCGAGAGTTCCATCTTGGCCGCATCGAGGATCTCGGGCTTCAGCCAGCTGTCGCCCGTCTTGTCCTCGAACACCTTGATGAGGGCGTTGGCGCCAAGCTTCCGCTCAACGAGATTGGAGAAGTAAAGGAAGGTGTAGGAGGTATCGAGGCCTTCCACCACCAGGGCGTATTTGTCGAGCTTGCGAACGGCGTCGCATACGCTCAGCAGCTCGTCCCAGGTCTTCGGCGCCTGCGCGCCGGCCTCGGACAGCATCTCTTTATTGTACCAGAAATTCACGGTGTTGTAGATGTAGGGCACCTGATAGTGCTTGCCGTCGGCAGCGTAGAGATCATAGGCGCCGGGTAGGAGGTCGTCCTTGAAGTTCGCCCCGAGCGCATCATCGAGCTGAAGTGCCTGCCCCTGCTTCTGCAGCCCGCCCGCAAGCTGGTCGCCGTCCTGATCCATGAAATCGACCGGGGTGCCGGCCTGCAGCGCTGAGCGCAGCTTGGTCTGGTTGCCACGGCCGTTCCAGACCGCCTTGAACGTGGTTTCCGGATGAGCAGCCGTATAGGCGTCCATGACGCTGCGCAGGGCAGCCGCTTGCGGCTCGGGCTCGTTCCACATGGACCAGAAGACGAGCTCCGCCGCGCTGGATGCGCTGGCGTGCATCGAGATCGCCGAAGCAAGGGCAATCGCCGATATGGAGTGACGCGGCTTAAACATAGAACTTCCCCTTTGTTCTTTAGGGCCGCCATCGCGCCGGCAGCCTGAACCCTGAGCGGTTGCCACGTCACTCTAGCCGGAATTTGTAACTGCGCAACATCGATTTATGTTGAATTACAGACTTGGCGATAAGTGGCGGATGAAGGCGCATCAAAGCGCCAACAATTTTGTTGTAAAGCTACAAATTTGGGATATTCCTTGGCCAAGCGCACGCCGTGCGGTCTGATCGAGCGAGATCAATGAGGAACGCCGTGGACGGTCTCGAACTTCGAAATATCCGGAAATCCTTCGGCGAATTCGAGATCATCCGCGACCTCAGCCTGACTGTTCAGGAAGGCGAGTTCGTCGTGCTGGTCGGGCCGTCAGGTTGCGGCAAGTCGACCTTGCTGCGCTGCATCGCGGGGCTCGAACCGGTGACGTCGGGCACCTTTCTGCAGAACGGGCAGGACATCACCAAAGCGACCCCGGTCGAGCGTGGCGTTGCCATGGTGTTCCAGTCATACGCGCTCTACCCGCATATGACGGTTGCCGAGAATATCGGCTTCGGCCTGCGGATCGCAGGCGAAGACAAGGCGGCGATCCGCGCCCGTGTGTTGGAAATTGCCCGCTTGCTCAAGCTGGAAACCATGCTCACCCGCAAGCCGCGCGCTTTGTCGGGCGGTCAGCGCCAGCGTGTCGCCATCGGGCGGGCGCTCGCCCGGCGTCCCAAGCTCTTTCTGTTTGATGAGCCCTTGTCCAACCTGGATGCATCGCTTCGCGCCGAGATGCGCGTCGAGCTCGCCAAGCTGCACGCGGCCCTGGGCAACACGATGATCTATGTCACGCATGACCAGGTCGAGGGGATGACGCTGGCGGATCGCATCGTGGTCATGAACGGCGGCGTGGTGGAGCAGTACGGCGCGCCGCTTGAACTGTTCAACCATCCCGCAAACAAGTTCGTGGCCGGGTTTCTGGGTCAGCCGCCGATGAACTTCATCAAGGTGCAGAGCGCCCGGGTGGAATCCGGCGATGCCCTGCTCACTCTCCCCGGCAACAGCAGCATTCGCGTGCCCATTGCCGAGACCGCGCGCGGTGCCGAAACTGTCGAGCTTGGCATCCGCCCTGAAGATGCGACGATTTCGTCTGCCGACGGTGGCCTGCTGCTCATTGTTGATGTTGTCGAGCACCTCGGCAACGAGACCATCCTCTACGGGCAGCTTGCCGACGGACAGCGCATGACCGTTCGCGCGGCTGGCCAGGCACGCTACAACAGCGGGGACACCGTGCCGCTCGCGCTGAACAAGGCCGCGGTCTTCGACGCCAACGGCAGGAACATGACCAGGAGGAGCGCTTGATCTTGATCGCCGCTGTTCATGGTGCCTGCTTTCATCAGGCGCCTGCATCGTGATGGATTCGAAATCACTGCAGGCGAACGGGTCGTTGATCGCGAGGATCGGCAGGGAGCGGCCTGAGCTGACCAGGGCGTTTGGTCGGCTTGCCGATGTTCTGCTCGCCGACCCCTCGCTTTTCATGACCTCCTCGGTCCAGGAGATTTCGACTGCGGCCGGCGTGAGCGAGCCATCGGTCGTGCGGTTTTGCAGGCATTACGGGTTCAACGGCGTGCCCGACTTTCGCATCGCGCTCGCCATGTGTCTGGCGACGGAGAGTGCTGGTCCGAGCGGCCTTTTTTTGGAGCCGACGGTTGCAGACAAGGCGATCGTCAACCGCACTGCCAAGCTCGCTATAGCCGCCGAGGCTGCGCAACTCCTCGCGAGGGACCGGTCGCTCATCCTGGATTCCGGTTCGACCCTCCAATGCTTCGCCCACACGCTGCGCACGATGCCGCCGCGAACGATCCTGACCACCGGCCTCAACATCGTGGAAACGCTTTGGGCCTGTCGGCAACACACGGTGATCATGCCGGGCGGCATCATCCGCTTCGATGCGCGCGCGCTGACCGGCCGCATGGTGGAGCAATCGCTTCAAAACATGCGCTTCGACACGGTCTATTTCGGTGCGGACAGCATCGACCCGGAGGAAGGCCTGAGCACCTTCAACGAGGACGAGGCGCACCAGAATGCAGCCATGGCCGAGGTGAGCAAGCGTGTGGTGGTTCTCGTGGATTCCACCAAGTTCCGCGCACCCGGCCTGCACCGGTTCTGCGGCATGGACCGCATCGACACGATCGTCACAGATGCGGGCCTCGCACCTGAAACCGAGGAATCGATCCGGCAGCGCGGCGTGAATCTTCTGATCGCCAAACCCGCTGCCGAAGATCGTTGAAGTGAGCAGCATGAATTTGGATGCGGACTTGTCGCGTTGGGCGACGTTTCGGGAAATCATGGCCCAACCCGAAATCTGGCGTGGCTGGGTTCGCGAGCTCACCGAGCACGTCAGAAGTGTCCAAGCGTGGCTGCATGATCGCGATTACCACGAGATCTGGCTGTGCGGTGCCGGAACCTCCGCCTTTATCGGCGAAACGCTGAGCGCCTATCTGAACGCGCCGCCGCGGCGGCCGCGTTTTCGTGCGATCGCCACCACCGATCTGGTCGGCTGCCCCGCGAACTACCTGCGTCCGGACGAAAAAATTCTCGTGGTTTCCTTTGGCCGCAGCGGCGACAGCCCTGAAACACTCGGCACGCTGGACCTGCTCGACGCGCACATGCCCGGTGCGGACCGCTTGCATTTCACATGCAATCGCGACGGCGCGCTCGCGGGAAGAAAGGCGCCGGGGCCGGGAAAGCAGCAAACGATCGTGCTGCCTGACGAAACCAACGACACCGGTTTTGCCATGACGTCGAGCTACAGCACGATGCTCTTGAGCGCCCTGGCCTGCCTGGACGAAGCCGCGCCGCTGCCGATCGGCGATGCGTTATCCAGGCTGGCCGATGCAGCCGAGGAGCTTCTCGCGCACGCGCTTTCCTTCGCCGCAAAAGAATCGAGTCCCCCGGAGAGGGCGGTATTTCTCGGCTCGGGCGCGCTCACCGGCTCCGCGCGCGAGTGCGCGCTGAAGGTTCTCGAACTCACCCGCGGCCGGATCGCGACAAGCTGGGACTCGTCTCTCGGCTTCAGGCACGGACCGAAAGCGTTCATGGGCGACGGCACGAAGGTCTTCCTGCTTGCCTCCAACGACCCGCATACCCGCCGCTACGACCTTGATGCCGCAGCCGAGATCGCCCGGCAGTTCGGGCCGGCGTCGATCGTGACGCTTGGCTCGGGCAAGGATGTGACCTTTCCCGTCCCGCTGGTGGGGAACGACGCCTGGAGCAGTGTTCTTTATGTGCTCGCGGCACAGGTTCAGGCCGTCGCCTGGTCGAACGCGCTCGGCATCAACGTCGACAATCCCTTCGTGGAAGGTAACCTCTCCCGCGTCGTATCCGGCGTGCCGATCTACCCGTTCGAACCGCAGGCCGCGCGATAATGCTGGGCGGCATCGATCTGGGCGGAACGAAGATCGAGGCCTGCCTGTTCGACGCCGACCTCAACGAGGTCAGTCGACGCCGTGTGCCGACGCCGCGCGATGCATTTGAGCCGCTGCTCGATGCTCTTGTTGATCAGTATGGCTGGTTGAGCGAACAATCCGGCCGACCCGATCTGCGCTGCGGCGTCGCCATACCGGGGGTGGTCGACAGCCGAACCGGTCATTCGCTGGCGTCGAACCTGCCCACGGCTGGCCGTTCCCTGTGGCGCGAGCTTTCCGCCCGTGTCGGCTTTCCTGTGCCTACGGAGAATGATTGCAAGTGCTTCGCCTTCTCGGAAGCCAATGGCGGCGCGGGTGACGGCTTTCACACTGTGTTCGGACTGATCCTTGGCACCGGCTGCGGCGGCGGCGTCTGCCGTAGCGGCAAGCTCGTCGGCAGCCTCAACGGCCTGCCGGGCGAAGTCGGACATCTTGGTGTCTCCGCAGCGGTGATGGCGAAATATGACCTGCCGTTGCTGCTCTGCGCCTGCGAGCGGATGGGGTGCTACGAGACACTCGTTTCCGGTCCGGGTCTGGTCGCCCTGGGTCGGCATCTGCACGGCATCGACCTGTCGCCGGAGGAGATCAACCGGCGTGGCGCGAATGGCGATGCCGACTGCGCTCATGTGATGACGGTCTGGGCCGACATCCTTTGCGAGTTGCTGCGTACGATCCAGTCGACCGTCGATCCCGACTGCGTGGTTCTGGGCGGCGGGCTGTCGCGTATGAGCGGCATCGTCGAATTGATCGAGGAGCGCATGCCGCTCGCTCTCATCCACGGCATGCGCTTTCCGGTTGTCGCCGTTGCGAGATTCGGCGACGCGAGCGGCGTGCGCGGCGCGGCGATGCTCGCGCGCGACATCGAGCCCGATCACACAGCCCTCTCGGCTGGCGCAACGGTTGAAGCGCCGGCCTTCGGGAACTCGGCAAAGGAACAATCATGACTGGATCGACATCCGACCAACTCTCCGGGCTTATCCTCACCCCGGCCGGCTGGATGCGTGGACGCATCCACATCAATGGCGAGCATATCGAGCGCATCGAGGGGCAGCCGGTCGCGACGATCGACGGGCTGGATGAGCCGATCATCCTGCCGGGCTTCATCGACCTGCATATACACGGTGCGATCGGGATGGATTTTGCCAGCGGCGAGGACGGCATCCGCCAGTTCATCCGCTATCATGCCAGCCAGGGCACCGTGGCGCTTGCGCCGACGACCTCGACCTCGCCGGTCGATGTGATCGAGGATGCGCTCCGCAACATCGAGAAGGTGCGGAACTCGCCCAAGCCCGGGGAGCCTCAGGTGCTCGGCGCCCACCTTGAGGGGCCGTTCATCAATCCGGGCAAGCTCGGCGCGCAGCGCGATGTGACGCTCGAGGGCGATGTGGATCTCGCTCTTCGCTGGAATGCGCTATGCCCGCTGGTCGTGGCGACGGTTGCCCCGGAAATCAAAGGCGGCATGGAGGTCATCGAGGCTCTGGCGAGCCGCGGCTGCAGGGTCCAGGTGGGCCACAGCCTGGCGACAGCGGATCAATGCGCGGAGGCCTTTGCCCGCGGGCTATCCGGCTTCACCCACCTGTTCAACGGCATGTCCGGCACGCATCACCGCGATGCCGGCGCAGCAGCCTATGCCCTGGCCCATGGGCGGTATGCGGAGTTGATCTGCGACCTCAACCATGTCCATCCCGCAATGGTGATGGCGGCCTATCGCGCCATCCCGCGGCTGTATGCGATCACTGATGCGACGACCGCCGCTGGCCTGCCCGACGGCAACTACAACTTCGGCGGCGATCACCCGATCGTCAAGAAAGGCCTGACGATCATGCTGGCCGACGGCTCGTCGCTGGCCGGCAGCTCCATCACCATGCTCGACGCCTTCCGGAACCTGGTTTCGGTCGGTCTGCCGATCGCCGTCGCCTCCGAACTCTGCGCCACCCGGCAGGCGGAATATCTCGGGCTCAAGGATTTCGGCGAGATCGCTCCGGGCCGCAGCGCCAGTGTGGTCGTGCTCGGCAGGCAGCTCGATCTTCGAAGTGTCTGGATGCGTGGCAGGGAACTGTCGAGCTGACGGTCTGCGTTTGTAGAGTCTATGCTCTACCCGCGCTGCCGGATCGCTCTGGCGCGCCCCTGCGGCTTGCCACGAGCCGGGCAAGACGGCAGAAAGCCTCGGTGCCGCTGGCTTTTGTCATCGCGACGAATTCCTCCCGCAGAGGCTTCGAGCGCCACTCGTGGTACCAGGCATAGGCGCCCGGGTCATGCGTCAGGTCGAGGAGATAGGCCGCAAGCGACCTGGCGTCCTCGAACGATGCGGCATCGATATAGCAGTGGTCGCCTGGCGCGAAGTCATCCACATTGGGCGCTCCGCGATAAACCGGGACGGAGCCTGCCAGCAGCGGCTGAAAGAATTTCTCGGTGACGTAATCCCGTTCGATCGTGTTCTCGAGCCCGAGGCAGAACGGATAATGTCTGATGACCTGCATCTTGGTCGCCGTGCCAAGATCTGGAGCGGGCATGGCCCGGTTGTTCATGAACTGGCCGTATGAGCTTACCGGCATATGGCGCATCAGCTCGCTGGCGAAGCCGTTGCGCCCGCTTGTATCCTTGGCGGCTGACTGGAAGAGCGCGATCGGGTCAGCCGCCGTCTTCGCAGCAGGCCGGCTACTCAGGCTCTCGGTCCAATCCTCCTGCGAAGGAAGATAGGGGCACCATACATCCGCATCCCGCTCGACGTTCATCGAAAGGTCGAAATAGCGCATCAGCACCGGGTTCGACCTGATCGGAGTGTGGGCGCGGCTTTCCATCGACCAGCCGACCCAGAGCTGCCCCTGTCTTTTCTGCCGCGGAATTTGTTCGAGCGTGGGAAGATGAAAGACGACCGCGTCCGCCTCCTCGAAGTGCCGCCTGTTCGTCGTGAACTTGCAGGAAACCTCGCAGTCAAAGTTCCGATAGTCCGGATAGCTGCCGAAGCAGCTATTATAGAGCAAGATAAGCGGGGTGTTCTTCAGCGCCAGCAGATCCTTCAAGAATCGCATCATGGATCACCCGCGTTTCGGGCGCGTTCAACGAAGCTTGTGCGCTCAGGCCGAGACACTGCCGGCATCCAGTCTGGCACGCATCTCCCCGGCGATCCGTGCAGAGCTCAGCCGCTCCCGGATATAGTCTGCGCGGGTCAGATGCTGGTAGCGCTTCACCCAGCGAGCAAGGTTGGCCGGCTCCCTCAACTCGCGGAGATCCTTGATCATCACGACCGGCAGTCCTTGAAACAGCCTGTCTAGCGATGACGAAAGGGTCACGACGATGGCGCCGAGATAAAGAGCCTCCCAGGTCCGGTGGCAATCGAGCCCGTTGCCTCGCAGGCTCAAGACGAAGCTGTGGGACCCGTAGCGCTCCCATATCGCCGTCTGGCTGATCCTGTGCCTTTGCATTTTGACATGGGAACAGTCGGCAAGAATGCGCATCGCGTCCACGCGATCCTGCGAGGCTAAACTCAGCCCGATGTCGCTGAATATCGTGAGGCTTTCATCGGTGAGAGGTCGACGTGCCGCCCGGATGCGCCGCAGTTCTGCGAGAAGTTTCCTCGGGCTTGTGGCGGGTCGGAGCGTATGAAGATCGAGGCCTATGGGGAAGGGCGAGATACGTTCGGGCCGTGAGCCGTCATGGTTCTGCGTGTACCACGCCTTCAGCCAGGGGGAGGAAAGCAACGCTCGCGTCGTGTCGGGGCGCAGGTCCGACGGAACCGTGGCATCGCCGTCGGACGTCACGAGGATGAAGGGATGTCGGATCAGTGGCAGCGCGGCTTGCACGAAGTGGTCGAGATCAACCGGTTCTCCGTCCCGCGACCGCGTGCCCAGCCGCACCCACACGAGACCTGACGCGCGGGAGTAATGCTCGCGGAAGAAGGCCGGATCCTGCACATGCTCGGTCGGCATGGTCCAGTAGCTCTCGCCGCCGCGGATGTCGCAGTGGCGAGCGAATCCCTTCGACCACAGACACGGGGGCGGGTCGTCGAAATCGAGCGGCCGAAACTGCGAACCGGCCATTCTGTTCTTCAGCCGCCGAAGAGCTGATCCGAATCCCGAGGAAGCTGCCATCAACACAGGCCTGACACATCTGGCTCGAAGGGAAAAGTTTGCTTGAATCAGCCGCGTATTTCACCCCTGCTTGTGGATGATTTCAACGTCCGGCAGGCCCCAGCATTGGGAGCCCATCTCCCGCGCCATGATGCCGAGCCCCTCCGTCTCGATCTCCCCCTTGCCCCACACGGGATGTGACGGGCGGGCGACCGCGCTCTCAACGCCGAAGCGAAAGGGCGGAAAGATCAACCCGTCCCGGTGAAGGTCCGCGCGAACGAGCAGCATCGTCCCGCCGACGGCGTCGAGCCGCACCGGCCGCCCGTCGCCGCGCATCGTATCCATCCGGCGTCCGTGGTGGGCCCAGGCGTTCTGGTCGAATGTCGGCCCGCCTGCCTCGAGAACGCAGTGGGGATGCACGATGTCGAGATCGAGCGCGATCATGCGCTTCAGGATGTCCGAGGGGTAGGAGATGACGTCCACATCAAGCCAGAGAACCCAGTGCTCGTCACGAAGCGCTCGAAAAAGTAGCTGGTTGCGGGCGCGGGCAAGGACGGATCGTCGCGCAAGCTGCAATGCGGCCGTCCAGCGCGGAAGACCTGGAGGAAACTTGAAGCCAGTGTCGCGCTTGTGGAGGCTGACGCGCGCGAAACGCCCCTCAAGAAGAGGATGCAATCGCTGCATTTCGGCGAAGGTCTCGTCCGCGCTGTCGCCTTCGAGCATCCCCAGGGACAAACGCTCGCGCGGATAGTCGAGATCCGCTAGACACTCGACGTATCGGGACAGGTGATCTACAGCATCCTTGACCGGCGTCAGGATCAGCACACGCGGCACATCTGAGGTCATTGCTTGATTTCCACGATCGCGCATTTGCCTGACAATACGGTCGAACCGCTTTCTTCGATACGCCAGAAGCTGGAAAGAACCCCGCCTCCACATCTTTCAGGTCGGGGTATCGTGATCTGCGCCGGCGGGGCCTTGATGCTCCTCAATGCTTGGGTGTCCATCAGCGTTTTGCGTCGTGTGCTCGGCTGCACGTTGCCGATCGAGGTCTGGCACCTCGGCGCGGAAGAGATGAGCGCCACGGTCGCAGACCAGTTGAGCTCCCTGGATGTCACGATCGTGGATGCCCATCACGTGATGCGCGAGAAGCCGGCGCGTATCGTGGACGGCTGGCAGCTCAAGGCTTACGCCCTTCTTTACGCACGATTTGCCGAAGTGCTGCTGCTCGATGCCGATCAGGTTTGCGTCGGCGATCCCGCAGCATTGTTCGATGCGGAGGACTATATCGCGACGGGAGCGCTGTTCTGGCCGGATATTGTTGACCTCAAGACCGATGCAGCGATCTGGCGTGAGACAGGCATTGCGCCGCGCTCCATGGCGAGCTTCGAGAGCGGACAGCTCCTCGTCGACAAGCGGCGGCACTGGTCCTCGCTTCAGCTTGCACTCGCCATCAACGAAGATGCAGAGCGCTTCTACAAGCTCGTTTATGGCGACAAGGACACTTTCCTTCTTGCCTGGCTTCTGGAGGAAGCCTCCTTCCATCTGGTCGTGCGCCGCCCGGCAATCACCACCTATGGGCTGCTTCAATACGGGCCGAACGGGACGCCGATGTTCCAGCATCGCACGCAGGCGAAGTGGAAATATGCCGGCGATCAGCTACTCATCGACGGGTTCGCGCATGAGGCGGCGTGCCTTCATGCCATTGATGAGATCCGGAAGCTGTGGTCGGGACGCATTTTTCACCCGCCCGCGCGCAGCATGCGTGCGAGAGCCTGCGAGGCCGACCTCGTCGGCGGAACGCTCCTTCTTTCGCGCGCGGGAAGCGACGACAAGACGATCACGCTGCTGCGCAACGGCGAGATCGGCGTCGGCCGCAATGGAATGCGCCAGAACTGGCACTGCGACGAACTTGCCGACCGCCGGCTGGCTCTCGCCCTTCATTCCGGCAGTCGGGTCACGATGCGGTTCGCGCGCGACGGCGAAGGCCGGTGGATCGAGATCGAGCCCGATCTTGTAACACCGAGTGTCGCGGTCCTTCACGGCCGGAACGAGGATGCACCGCCTGCGCGCACCCTGCTCGACGGCTTGCTCGATGCAGCCGGCTTCCCCGAACGCGATCCTGCCGAGGATGCAAGGCTCCGCGCGGCGCTTGAACTCATCGCCGAGGTTGAGCCGGCGATCGTGGAGGAACTCGACCGAAAAGCAGCAATGGATCCCCGTCTCTCGGCGCTGGCCGGTTTGATCCCGCGCACCGCGCGGCGAAAGCTACGGAGCGGTGCTGCGCTGCTCTCCGAGGAATACCAATCGATCTTCAATCTGCAATGAGCGCGAGCCCGCGCATCCTGATGATCGCGCCGGCGGTGCCGTCCGACCGCGGCAACGGGCTTGCGATGCGTTTGGGGCTGTTTCTCGAAGCTTTTTCCCGTGTGGGCGAGGTCGATCTCGCGATCATCCCCGCAGCGGGCGACATCGATGCGCCGCGCGACTTCGTTTCTCGCCTCAACATAAACGAACTCGATCTCGCCACCCTCGCACGAGAAACGCTGTTTGTCCTGAAAACGATGTCGGGCGATCCAGGCGATCGGCTCAAGGCATTTCAAGAATACCGCCGTCCCAGCCTTGCCGCCTGGGCGACGCCTCAAACCGCTGCGAAGATCGCAAAGTGCGCCTCCGGACCCTACGACCTCCTGCATGTGTCGCGTCTCTATCTTGCAGGCCTCGCAGATGTCATGCCGGCGCCCATCCGCACGCTGGACCTCGACGAGGACGATGCGTCGTCCTGCCTCAGCGAAGCTCGGCTGTTGCACAGCGGCTCCTTCGGCGCGGCATGGATGGAACTGGAAGCCGCCGGCTTCGACCAGGTGCTGGCCAGCGAGGCTGGACGTTTCATCCGTCTGTGGATCGCAAGCAAGGCGGACGCCATGCAGGTGACGGAGCGGCACCCGTCGCTTCACCTAGCGGTGGCTGCGAATGCGGTTGCTATCCCCGAACCTGTTCCGGTGGAAAGAGATGGAAGCCGGACGGTGCTCTTCGTCGGCGCGCTCGACTACCCGCCTAATCGAGACGGCGTCGACTGGTTCGTCCGCAAGGTATGGCCCTCCGTGATCGGAAGCGAGGGAAAGGCGAACCTGACGATCATCGGCCGTGGCGCCGAGGATGCCGCGACGCTTTGGGCCGGCGCATCCATTTCCGTTCCCGGTTTCGTGCTGGATTTGAGCGATGCCTATCGCCATGCTGCGGTGGTCATTGCCCCCATGCGCTCGGGCGGCGGCACACGCATCAAGATCCTCGAGGCCGCGGCGCATGGGGTGCCCGTGGTGGCCACTTCCGCTGCTCTGGCCGGCCTCGATCTTCCGCCGGGCTCCTGCTGGCAAGCCGACGAAGCATCAGACTTCGCCCGGGCCGTTCTCGACGCATTGAGAAATCCGGCCGCGCGCAGTATGCGTGCCTCCGTGGCTGCAGCCTTCGTCGCCGATCGTCACGACCGGAACAAGGTCGTGGCTGGGCTTGCGGAAGAGGTGAAACAACTCTTGGCCCGGGGGAGAACATAGTCCGATGGCGATCGACGTTTCAGGCAGCGACGTATTCATGCCGGCCGAAGGCATCGAAACGACCGAAGTGCCGGATGGCTACGTGGTTTACGAAGCCGGCGGGAGCAAGGTCCACTATCTCAGCCCCTCGGCAGTCGTGATCTTCGAGCTCTGCGACGGAAAGCGGGATGCCGAGGCGATCGCGCGGCTGCTTGCTGGTTTTTACGAGCTTGGCAAGCCGCCGCTCGATGATGTGGTGACATGCTTGGCCAGTCTTGAGGAACAAAAGGTCCTCGTCCGATCGAAACCCTGATTGTCCGCAGCTTTGGTCGGGAATACCGGCTGCACACCGATGATCCCGGCTTTACGCGTGAGCTTTCCTTTCTTGAGGCCAGGCCTTCGATGCCAGGCATCGCGCTCGCGCCGGTGGACATCGAGATTCCGGTTGTGCGCGGGCTGGGACAGCTTCGCCTGCCGACGGGCGTTGTCATGGAAGGCAGCGCCATCCACATCGTCAACAAGCTGCATCAGCTGTTTGCTTTCCGGCTGGCGGATGAGATTCCCGGTGCGGCCCTCATTCATGGCGCAACGTTCAAGGGGCGCTTGGGCAGGATCGTGCTGATCGGGGAGAAGGGTTCGGGAAAGACGACGCTCTCGCTTCACATGTTGGCTGCTGGATATGAGATCGAGGGCGACGAGCATATCGCCGTGTTCGAGCAGGACGCGCTGACTCGGCCGCGAAACCTTCGCATCAAGGAGGGCAGCTTGAGCCTGATCCCCGGACTGCGCGATCAGGTCCTCGCTGCGCCCGCTCTGCCTCATCCGGATGGCGGCCTCGTTTATTCATGGGCACCGCAGATCGCTGGCCGGCCCTGGACGATCGAGCGCGGTCCGATCTCTGCTCTCGTCTTCATTGAAAGCAATCACGGCGGCCACTCCGTTATGCAGCCGCTGCGCGTTGATCAAGCCTTTGCGCACCTCATGAAGAATGTGGCCATTGCCGATGCAGGCATGCTCCTGTGCGTCGCTCGTCTGCGCATGCTTGTTGCCCGCGCCGCAAGCTGGCGGCTTTCCCTGGGCTCGCCGGCAAGCGCTGAGCGGCATCTGTCGCGGCTGCTCGCTGCCTAGACGGACCTGTCTCTGGTCAGCCACACAGATTAATTTTCATGCTTGCCTGGCGGGGAATACTTGTCGGCTCTGCGTGATTATGATGAGTATCATGCAACCAATCATGGGCATTGGAGGAGCGAACGTGAGCGATATGGACAATAGCGGCCTCGTCAATCTCGACGAGATCGACGCTTCGAAGCGGGATACGTTGCGCAAGATGATCCTCGCCGCCGCCTTCACGGTGCCGGTGGTATCCTCGTTCAGCGTCGACGCCATTTCTATGAGCCGCGCGCTGGCCGCAGTCAGCAACGGTAACGGCAACGCGACCTCTTCGTGACGTTTGAGGAGCGGCGGCCGGCTTCATTGTCGGCCACCCTCATCGTAAAGAACGAGGAGCGTTTCCTCGAGGACTGCCTGCTTTCCATCCGGGATCATGTCGACGAGATCATCGTCGTCGACACCGGCTCGACCGACGCGACCTGCGAGATCGCGCGGCGCTTTGGCGCGACGCTGATCGAGCGCGCTTGGCCAGGGAATTTTTCCGAGGCCCGCAACTGGGCCCTCGATGCCGCCAATGGCGAGTGGATTCTATACATCGACGCGGACGAGCGCTTGATCGCTCGCGAGGATCTCCAGCTTGGAGACCTTCTGACAGTTCCGGATGTCGCAGGCTACATGCTGCGCTTTCGTCCGCGGGTGAATGCGACGCCCTATGAGGAATTGCGGATCTTCCGGAACGACCCGCGTATCCGCTTCAAGGCCCTGATCCACGAGGAAGTCCACTCCAGCCTCGTCGAGGTCTGCAAAAGCGATGGCATGCGGGTCGCGTCATGCGCGATCGAACTTGTTCATCACGGCTATGAAGGCGACCTCACCCATAAATATCGTCGCAACCTGCCGCTCCTGCGAGAGGCGGTGAAGGCTTACCCGAACCGCATCTTCAACTGGCATGACCTCGGCAACTCGTTGGCCGGTCTCGGCGAGATCGATGAAGCGCTGGAAATGTACCGGCAGGCGATCAGCGTGGGGTTCGCGGCATCCGGCCGCAAGCAAAACGCGGACATGCGCGCGGCATGGAGCGCTGCGGCGCTGGTCATGTTGGCCGACGAGCGCGACGCGCTTGACTTCATCGAGGAAGGCCTGAGCCATTTCCCGGCGGACTACAGCCTGCGTCTCTCGCACAGCCGCGCGCTCATCCGTGCCGGCCGCGCCGAAGAGGCTCTTCCCACATTGGATGTCCTTCTCGCCATCGACGCGGATACAGTGTTCGATCCCATGACCGCCTATGATCGGGGCATCTTCGGCGAACTTTCCTTCGAGGCGAAGGCGATCGCCCTCATGAAGCTGGAACGTTTCGCAGAAGCTGCCGAAGCCTTCGAGAAGGCGTCAGGCTACGCTCCGAAAGACATGTCCTACCGCGTCAAGGCTGCCGCCGCCCGCGCTCAGGCCGCGAGGCGAGGAACGTCTAGCGCTTCGGCCTGAACGGTGTCGGCAAGAGCGACGCCAACACGCCCAGCCTCAGCATGATCGGTGATGCGTGAGCATCTCGTGCTCGCGCGATCCGCTGCCGGTCCAGTGCCATACGGGCCTCCTCGCGATATCCGGTGAGAGTTCTTTCTGCGGCCTTGCCGTAATCTGCCTTGATTGAAGCCCAACGCCTCGATGCGTCGGCGGTCAGCCGAAAGGGCGGTGCGACCTCGAGCGCAAAGAGATCATGCGCGGCAGCAAGCCAGAGATCGAGCATGGCCGCGAGCCGGGGCGAGCGATCCGCGCGCTCGGCCATGCCGACGCGTTGGGGTTCGCTCATCTCCGCGACCGCAGCCGCGAATTCATGCAGCCCCTTCAGCGAGATTGTTTGCCGGGCAAAGGCGGAATGTCCGACATGATGATGCGCGATGCCGTGCAGCGCCGCCAAACCGGCGGGCAGCACCCTGGCGGTCGCGCCGTCGCGTGTGTCGGGCATCGCTGCGCGCAGAAGCTCGCTTGTGCCGAGAACACGCTCGGCATCAGGATTTCCGGCTCGCCGATGCACCTCCATCCAGCCGGGAAAGTCGTCACGGAACAGCGGTGTGAGATGGTGCCGGGAAGGGCGCTCGCCGCGGCCGGGATAGGGAGCGAAGCCGGCCGAGACCAGCAGGTCCTGAAGGCGTTGCGCATCGTGTTCGGTCTCGACAAGCAGATCGAGGTCGCGAAGATGTCGCCATTCCGGCTTACCGGTCCACAGCGCTTGTCCGCCCTTGAGGAGGATTGGCTCCACGCCCACTGCGTTTGCGCGAGCGACAAGATCGACCGTGCATTGTCGCATCAGCCTGTTTCGCGCGACGTGATCTCGCCACGCGACGCCCGCCGGATGCAGCCACTGCGCGACTCCGCCGCCTCCGAGGATCAGGTGCCGATTTAACAGTGCATGGACCAGCGACGAGGTGAGCCGCTCGGCGGCTGCAAAATCAAAGAGGCCGGAAACAAGCTGCGGCTCCTCGCGCAACCTGTCGCGAAGGCGCACCGTCGAACCGGCTGAAGGGCTCACGGCAAGCACCTCGCCGGCAAGGCGCAGCACCGCGCCGGCGTCGGTAGAAAGTGGCGAGGCACCGCCGTTCGACATCTTCAGATTTCGATCACGCCAGAGGAAAGGCAAAGGCAACCGCCCGCTCGTCACAAGTGACCTTATGCCAGGTCGGCCGGAAGTGCCGCGTGATTTTACCGGCGAGGAACCAATTTCGTTTGGGCACGGCTCGGAACAGTTCTCAAGTGAGCATCCCTTGTGTCTGATGGTGGTGCCTCAACCGGGAGCAACTTCCGGCTCGGCAGCGGCAGTCGAAAGCCTGCCTTTCGCTGCTTTGTATTCGCTGCCTGCCTTCTTGGTCCATCCATGTAGATGGCGCGTTCCGGGCAGGGTGCTCGAATGTCTCCGGACGCTTCGACGTCAATCTGCCCCGCTTAGCGATGCGATTGCGCCACCGAGTAGTTCGAGCCTTGGATGAGCACCATCTCCTGGCAGTCGCCGATATTCAGGCTTTCAGCCGGGCGCCTGGCGCGCGTCAATGAATATACCGGGCAGGATCATACGGACGGGCATCGATCGCGGGCGCATTCCCGACCATCAGGTCGGCCAGCAACCGGGCACTTTCCGGCGCGGCGGTCAGTCCGGAATGGCCGTGCGCGAAACATAGATGGAGACCAGGATATCGCGAGACTGCGCCGATCATAGGCAATCCATCCGGCAGGGACGGCCGATGACCCATCCAGTAAATCTCTTCACCGCCGGTATCCGGGAACAGCCTGCGTGCGTGTGCGGCGAGGCCCTTGGCGCGGCCAAGATCCGGCGCGGCGTCGAGCCCGGCGATCTCGACCGTACCCGAAACCCGCAGACCGTCTTCCAATGAGCACAGGCCGAAATAGCCGGACTTGTTCATGATCGGCATCGGTAGGTTGAGACCCGAACCGGGAAGGATGGCGTGATAGCCGCGCTCGCTTTCCAGAGGAATGCGCAGGCCCATTGGTCGCAGCAATCGCTCGGACCATATGCCCGCAGCCATTACGATACCGTCGGCGCGGTGCTGCCCGAAATTGGTCATGACCGACCAGTTCCCGCTTTCACCAGGCCAGAGCCGGTGCACAGCCTCCAGAGCCAGCTTGCCGCCTTCGGCAATGAAAGTGTCGGCGAGCGCTTGCACCATCGCGCCGGGATTGACCGACAGGCTGTTGCTGGGAAGCATGATGCCAAAGGATGCTATCTTGGAAATGCCTGGGAAGAGGCGGCGAAGGTCCTCGGCGGACAGCGGCTCGCTCTCGATGCCAAGCTTTTTGCGGACCTCGGTCTCGATCGAGCGGGGTGGAAGTGTGCCGGGCCCCTCCCAAAGATGCACCTGCCCGGTTTCCCGCACGAACCGATGATAGTCCCGATCCCCCAGTGCAGCACGCCAGCCGGTCAGCGTCGTGCGCTGCAAAGCGTGTGCAGCCTGTGCGGTCTTGAAGAATTGCCTACGGCTGGCTGCCAGCCAGTACCGTGTCACCCAGGGAAGCGCCGCAGGCAGTCTCCTGGCCCGAATGACCAGTGGTCCATTGGGATTGAGGAGCCAGCCCGGGATCTTCTGCGTCATTCCCGGCTGGGCAGTGGGGATCGCCAGTTCCACCAGCGTCCCGGCATTGCCGTACGACGCGCCCGCGGCAGGCCTGCTGGCCTCCAGGACAGTCACCGAGAAGCCTTTTCTCAGAAGCGCAAGCGCGGCATGGAGCCCGACCACGCCGGCACCGATGACAATGACGGACTTGCCGCGAGCACGCGACGAGGCGTCGGCAATTGCAGTGCCACTCATTCTGGAAGTTCCAAAGATGGTCGGGAGTCGGTTGGAAACCTAAATCCGATTGCCCTTAATGAAATCTGCGGCGCGCTCCCCGATCATAATCGTGGGCGCATTCAGATTGCCGGACGTGACATTCGGCATGACCGAAGAATCGGCGACCCGGAGGCCATCTATCCCGCGAACGCGAAGCTGCGGATCCACGACGGCCATATCGTCGGTGCCCATTCGGCATGCGCCGCTGAGATGGAACGCGCCTTGGGTATGCTTGCGCACAAACGCTTCATACTCGTGTCGCGTCTTGAGCGGCTCCGATGGCTGGTAGGTATGGCTGACGAATTTCTGCATCGCCGGCTGGGACATGATGTCCTCGCCGAGCTTGACGCCATCGATCAGGCGGTCAACGTCGTAGGGATGCGACAGATAATTTGTGTCCACAACGGGAGCGGCGCGCGGGTCGGCTGAACGCAGGCTTATGCGGCCGCGGGACTTCGGCCGGCAGACATAGACGTTGACGGTGCATCCATTGCCGCTGGGAACGGTATCCGTGCCTTCCTCGACACCGGCGCCGGCCATGAAGTGGTACTGCAGATCGGGCAGCGGATCGGACTTGTCGCCGTACCAGAACGCACCCCCCTCACAAACATTCGACGTGATCGGGCCGCGGCGGAACAAGCCGTATTCGAGCGCGGCCGCCAACTGCCAGTGCGGCTTCTTGTATTTGTCGTAGCTGCTCGCAGCCTTGAGTTCGTAGATCAGGAAGCAATCGGTGTGATCCTGCAGGTTCTCGCCGACACCGGGAAGATCATGGACGACCGGCACGCCGGCCTTTTCCAGCATCGCTGCCGGACCGATCCCCGATAGTTGCAGGACCCTTGGCGATCCAAGTGCGCCGGAGCAGACGATAACCTCGCGCTCTGCGCGAAGCTGAACAGCGCGGCCGTTCTTGATATACTCGATGCCGACCGCACGACCGCTTTCAACGAGAATGCGTGTGACCTCGTGCCCGGTATGTACCTTTACGTTGCCTTGCTTGCGCGCAGGGTTGAGATAGGCAACGGCCGCGCTGCAGCGACGGCCGTCTCGCGTGGTCAATTGATAGAAGCCGGTGCCTTTCTGTTCGCCTGAATTGAAATCAGGATTGAAGGGAATGCCGGCCTCCTGGCAGGCCTTCACCCATGCCTTTGAGAGTGGCAGCGTATGGCGCTGGTCGGACACGCTCAGCGGTCCATCCTGACCATGCACCTCGCCGGCAAATGTCTCGTTGGACTCGGCCTTCCTGAAATATGGCAGCACATCGCGATATGACCAACCGGTCGCGCCGCTCGCGTCCCATCCATCATAGTCCTGCGGCGCGCCACGGATATAGAGCATCGCATTGACGGAACTGCCGCCGCCCAGGACACGCGCCTGGCCGGTATCGGTCTCGGCATCGCCCTGATGCCTCAGCGTTTCCAACTTGTAGCGCTGCAGCATTGTCTTGCAGGTCTTGTAGTAGGTGACCGGCATATGGATCCAGGGGCTGGAATCGCTCGGCCCTTGCTCGAATAGTTCGATGGTGGCCGAGGCATCCTCGCTCAGTCGGCCGGCAATCGTACAACCGGCCGAGCCGCCGCCAACAATGATAAAGTCCGGCATATGTCGTCCCCGATTGCTACCTGACACCAATCCTGAGGTTCAGAAGCGAAGGCAGGCGTGCCACCGCTCTTGCATACAGGGATGCCCTGGCTCCCTCGTCTTCTGCATCTTCGCAAGACAGAATGGCGGAGCGGATCATGCGACCGCCAATGTAGCGAAAGGGCTCGGGCGGCAGAACTGGAAGCCGCCGCTGACAGAAAGCGGAGCGGGTCCATTCGTTTTCTTCGCGCAGAACCAAAGACGCCAGGCATTTCCCGATGATATAGGAGGGGTTCACGCCATGGCCGGAATAGCCGAACCCGTAATGGATCCGCGCGTCCGTGCGAGTGCCGGCATAAGGCATTCTGTCTGAAGACACGTCGATCGGACCGCCCCATGCACGCTCGACGGCAAGATCACCGATCTTCGGCAGCAAGCGTCGCATTGCCGCTTCGACCCGATCGACTGTCTTCTGGTCATGGCTGAGGCTGTAGGCCTGCGTGTGCCCGCCATATCCGATAGGCCCGGACCCGGCGCCGAACAGGATGCGGCCGTCATGGGTCTTTCGCGCATAGTTCAGGAACATGCGCGCGTCCGAAAGGCTGCAATCCGCCAGCCAGCCGCTGCGCTCTGCGATGTCGTCGACTTTCGCTGTAACCATTGCGAAGCTTGAAAACGCCGCGAGATTGGGGCGCACGCTGCGCTCCCCTGCCAGGGCCGCACTGGTGGCGAGCACGACCTCGCCGGCATGGATCTCGCCTTGTGCGGTGCTGACAAGGTTCGAAGCGCCCGGCGTCACGCCGGTCATCGGCGTGTGCTCATAGATGCGCGCGCCCAGCTGGAGCGCCTTGCGGCGAAGCGCGCGGACCAGACGTCCCGGATGCACGGTCGCTTCCTCGGGAAAAAACAGGCCGGCGCGAAACATCGGCGAGTCGATCATGCCCCGTAACTCGGCGCCCCGAACGGCCCGCGCCATAGTGGATGCATCGAGCTCCACCATGGCCCGAGAAAAATCCACAAGCTTTTGTTCCTGGGCCGGTGTGGTCGCGATCTTCAGTCCGCCGCCCTCGATCCACCACAGGTCGTCGCCGCATTCCCGGGCGAAATCCCGGATCGCGCATTGCGCGGTGCTGCCGAGCCGCGCGGTCTCAAGCGCACGCTGCCGACCAAGCATCGCGGTCAGCGTCGGAAGCGACATCCAGTAGCCGTGCACCTTTCCCGCATTGCGGCTGCTGGCGCCGCTTCCGCAGATGCCCGCCTCAATCAACACGACATCGAGCGAGGGGCGCAAGGTCTTGAGGTGGATCGCCGTCCACAGGCCGGTATAACCGCCACCAACGATTGCCACGTCGGCCCGGTCAACGCCTTGAAGGGCATGCTGCGGCGCTGGATTGCCCTCGTGTTCGAGAGCGTCGTCAAGCCACCACGACACGTCCGAAGCACGAACCTTACGGCCGTTTTCAGCCATCCGATGCGTTGCGGCGGCGGTGGTCATCACGCCAGCGCCGTGGCCATCATCTCCACCAGATTGACGCCGTTCCCGGCAAGACGTGACTCGACCGTCGCGCGGGCAGGCTGGCAGTGGGGATCTACCCAGCCATCCCATACCATATTCATGGCGTCGAAATCGGACATGTCGTGCAGCCAGATATTGACGCGAAGCAGCTTGCTTGTGCTCGACCCGGCTTTTTCCAGATACTCTTCGATCTGCCCAAGGATATCGCGCGTTTGCAGCGCGATATCCGGTGATTTGTTCCGAGCAGTCAGGCCCGAAAGGTAAACGACTCCTCCAGCGACAACGACCTTTGACAGGCGTTCGCCGGCATCGATGCGGACGATTTCAGAACTTTGCGACATCTTGCTTTCCTGGTTGCTTGCAGTCAGCCGAGGTCCATCATGACAGCCTTTGTTTCGAGATAGGCGTCGAGATGCTCGGCTCCGGACTCGCGGCCATAGCCGCTCATCTTGAAGCCGCCGAACGGCACCGCCGGGTCGAGGAAAGCATAGGAATTCACCCAGACTGTTCCGGTGCGGATGCCATGCGCAACGCGAAGCGCACGTCCGGCGTCTTGGGTCCAGACACCGCCACCAAGACCGAAGATCGTGTCATTGGCGACTGCAACAGCCTCGTCCTCGGTATCAAAAGGAATCGCCGACATGACGGGGCCGAAAATCTCCTCTTGGGCGATGCGCATCTCGTTGTTCACATCAGCGAATACGGTCGGCTCGAAGAAGTAGCCTTTTCCAAGTTCGCCGCTCATGACCCGGCTGCCGCCCGTGACGGCACGAGCACCTTCGTCCGCGCCGATCTTCGAGTAGTGCTGCACCCGATCCAGCTGCTCGCTGGAAACCAGCGGCCCGATCTGGGTGTTCGGATCGCTGCCCGCTCCGAGCCGCAGCCCTCTTGAGAATTCGGTGACGCGGGCGATGAATTCATCGTAGATCGGCCGCTGAACCATGACGCGCGTGCCTGCGCTGCAAATCTGGCCGGCATTTGCGAACACGCCCATGCCCGCAATCGGGATGGCCTTGTCGAGGTTCGCATCCGCGAAAATGATATCCGGGGACTTGCCGCCAAGCTCCAGCGACAGTCGTTTGAGATTGCCCTTGGAAGCAGCGACGATCGCCTGTCCCGTGAGGTGCGACCCGGTAAATGCGATCTTGTCCACACCAGGATGCTCGACGATCGCCGCACCTGCTTCTCCGAAGCCGGTGATGATGTTCACGACACCGTCCGGAACGCCTGCCTCGAGCAGCATTTCACCGAGCCGGAGCGCCAAAAGCGGCGCTTGTTCCGCAGGCTTCAGCACGCAGGTGCAGCCTGTTGCCAGAACCGGACCGATTTTCCAGATGCATGACATGATCGGTGCATTCCACGGAATGATCGCGCCGACCACGCCCACTGGCTCCCGCAGCGTATAGGTCAGGAAGTTCCCGGGGATCGAATTCTGGATCGTGCGGCCCTCGATCATTGCCGAAAGGCCGGCATAGAACCTGATCTGGCCAACCGCACGCGTCTTGCGCCCGCGCGTCATGGCGATGGGCGCGCCCATGTCCAGCGTATCGAGCATGGCGAGCTCTTCGAAATTTTCTTCCACGAGGTCGGCGAATCGAAGAATGATGCGCTGGCGCTCGACCGGCTTCATCCTGCGCCAGGGGCCGTCAAATGCCTTGCGTGCCGCGGCAACCGCCAGCTTGACATCGGCGGCACCACCGCGGGCGACAGTCGCCAACAATTCGTCATTGGCCGGATTCCGCGACTCGAAGGTCGATCCGTCTACGGCATCCACGAATTTCCCATCGATCAGCAGCTTGCGATAACCAAAATGAGCCTCGCCTTGCGGAGCGCGTTGCTTGATGTCGAGCATCCTAGATTCCTTTGATCGATGATCCGCCTGCGGGCCTGGTCGATGAGCGGCGATCGCCGCCATAAGCAGATGTTGGCGCGGCCAACTGTCCGAGGCTCGTTTGCGTGTGAAGGTCCGCGATCGTGCCGATCTTCAGTCCGTGCTTGTTGGCAAAGCGCTTGAGGTCCGGGAGGCGGCTCATCGTGCCGTCCTCGTTGAGGATCTCGCAAATGACGGCGGCAGGGCCGAAGCCGGCAAGCTTCGCCAGATCCACAGAGGCCTCGGTGTGCCCCTGTCGTTCCATGACACCGCCGTGGCGGGCGATGAGCGGGAAGACGTGACCGGGCGAGATGATCGACTCGGGCCCGTTGCACGGCTCGGCGGCGGTGCGGATGGTGAGGGCACGGTCAGCGGCCGAGATCCCTGTGGAAACGCCATGCCGCGCTTCGATCGAGACGGTAAATGCCGTCCGGTGCGGGCATTCATTGTCCTCGACCATCATGTTCAGGCCGAGCGCGCCTGCGCGCTCCGGTGCGAGCGTGAGGCAAACCAGGCCGCGCGCATGCGTGATCATGAAGTTGATGTCTTTTGCCGTCACGAGGTCTGCCGGCATGACGAGGTCGCCCTCGTTTTCGCGATCCTCGTCATCAACCAGCACGACCATCCTGCCGGCCTTCAATTCTGCGATGAGTTCCGATGTCGATGCCATCGGGCTTGTCGACCCTGCCCTGCCAGGGAACGGCATGACCGTCGCAAACGGATCGAAATCAAAGTCATATGCAAGCATGGCACTGCTCATTGGACTGGTCGGCGCGAAGCCGGTTATTGTCCCTCAGAGCAAGTGCCGTGCCATCTGCGGGCTTGGCGTGTCTGTCGTATGTTCTCGCCTAAGGGGATTGTCGCCCTTGCGGCCGATCTCGTCTCATTCTCATCGCGATGGCGTTCGTGAGAATGCCGCCCATACCCATCGATGGCGGCGGATTGATCTCGTTCCGGCGGAACTCTGAACCATGTGAGTTGACAAGCACCGGGTAAAACGTTGCACGATGGGCATCCGACACAGGAAAATGCCGATGCCAACGCATGACCCGCATGCGAATCGTGTTGCCGCCTTTCTGAACAATAGCGACCAATTGTCGGCTGTCAGCGGCGTGGCCCCCTTTCTTTCTCAATCCTGGCGACGCTGTAATGATGAGTACGGGCTCGATCCGCAAAGCTCGCCCAGACTTCCGGTGATCAGCCATCGCGCGCTTCTCGATGCGCGCGACGAGCTCGATGAGAACATGCTTATCGCGAAAGAGGAGATCGACGGTCTCTTCACGATCGTGCGTGGCATCGGCTATTCGACCTCGCTGGCCAATAAAAGCGGGGTCATTCTTCTCGATACCGCAGACTATAATTCGGAAACGTTCTGCGAGTTCGACCGTCCCGGCACCATCTGGACCGAGGAGCATGGCGGAACCAATGGCGTGGGCACATGCCTGCACACCCAGGAAGTCATCAACGTATTCCAGGACGAGCACTTTTTTGCCGCGCTCGGACCGATGGCTTGTATGTCGGCACCTTTGTTTGATGCCAAATGCGAATTCTGGGGGGTGATGAACATCTCCATCAAGCAGGCGGAACTGATGGCGGAAACGCACCATCTCGCCGGCGTTGTCACCAAACTATACGCTGAGCGGCTTTCGAACCGTATGTTCAAGCGTGCCTTCCGGGACAGTTCGCTCTTCCAGTTCAAAACGCCTGACGACATGACGGCGCTGGTGGCGCTCGGCGATGACCAGGTCATCTTGGGTGCCAATGGCGCTGCACGCCAGGTTCTAGGTTTGGACGCAGCGGTCTTTGGGCAGGCACAGCTATGGAAGTATGTCACGCGCGATACGCAATCCTTCCGCGCTTCGCGTTCGACAGCCGGCCAGCCTGCGGAATTCAAGCTGAAGGATAGCGGCCGGCTGATCAATGGCTACATCCAGCATGTGCCGAAAGTCATCAATGTGCGTGAAGCGGGCGAGCGCACCCGATCGGTTCCCGTGGCGACGAAGCTTCCGGACAAGATCGGTTTGGATGATTGGGCTGGAGCAGACGCCAAGCTCCGCCAGCAGGTGACGATGATCCGCCGTGTTTCGAAAGCGGAACTTCCCATCCTCGTGCTTGGCGAAACCGGCGTCGGCAAGGACACTCTGGCCCGCGCCATCCACATGGAGAGCCGGCGCGCCAGTGGGCCGTTCGTTTCCTTCAATTGCGCCGCGGTGCCCGAAACGCTGATAGACAGTGAGTTGTTCGGTTACACGCCGGGCGCTTTCACCGGCGCAAACAGGCAGGGCAATGCGGGACGCGTTGTGGAAGCCGATGGCGGCACGCTCTTTCTGGATGAAATAGGCGATATGCCTTTGACGTTGCAGACACGGCTGCTGCGTTTGCTTGAAACCAGGGAAGTCATGCCGCTGGGCTCGGGCCGTCCGCGCAGCGTCGATATCCAGATCATCGCGGCGACCAACCAGCATCTGGAAGAGGCGGTGCGAACCAAGCAGTTCCGACAGGATCTGTATTACAGGCTCGCGGGAATGGTGGTCGATGTTCCGGCGCTGCGGGAACGCGACGATCTCGAACAACTGATCGAGCGGATATTGGTCAGAGTAGCCGATCGTCCGATGACCCTGGACCGCGCGGTGCGCAGCAGGCTGTTGCACCACAATTGGCCGGGCAACATAAGGGAACTGGGTCATGTGCTCAGTCGTGCCGCGGCGATAGCCAGCGGCGATGTGATCACCGAACATGACCTCATGCTTCGACCGCTCGATCGTTCCGAGCGGGTTGTTGCAAAGCCCGCCGTCGCCGCTTCGGCCCCCGGTCGCTCGAGCATCGACTGCGAGAGGGTTGTCGACGCGATTCTGCAGGCTGGCGGCGACATCCTTTCCGCTGCCGAGCAGCTTGGCGTCAGTCGAGCTACCTTGTACCGAAGGATCTCGCATTTCGAAATCGACCTGAAGGCGCTCGTGAAAACCGTCAGTAGTGACTGACGAAAATCGCAGGGCTGAAATCTCAAGAGTTTTGAGATGCGACGATCGGCAACCGATGGAGTGAGGCGAGCTCACTCCGCTTCCGCATGATCCGGCGGGGAGAAAAACACCAATCTGTATAGTTAAATCAGAGGGTTAGAGACTTCAAACCCGGTTGGCCTCCTTCTTGCTGCTGCTGCTCGACGAGCATCCAGGAGAATTGGGATGGAGCTGTTGTTCCGAGAAGCGATGGCGCGGTTGACCGGTGTTGTCACCGTGATCACGACAGGCGAGGGTGATAAGCGGTGTGGCCTTACCGCGACGGCGGTCTGCAGCCTGTCCGCCAGCCCGCCATCCATCGTGGTATGCGTCAATTCCAGTGCAAGCGCGCATGACTCCATTATAGCCAACGGCTATTTCGGCGTGAATGTGCTGGCGCCGGACCAAGCCTGGGTGGCGGACCGTTTCGCGGGAATCGATGGAAGCCAGGGGCTGTCCCGGTTTGATGGGTCGGTCTGGTTGCAGCAGGATGGAGGAGCGCCCCTGCTGAAGGATGCGCTGGTCAGCCTGGATTGCACGATCGCGCAACAGCTGGACGGCTATTCCCACAGCATACTTGTTGGCGCTATTCGCACCATCACTCTGAGTTCCAGTGATGAAAGCAACACCTTGCTTTGGCGGGGAAGGCGCTATCACCAGAGCAATGAGCTCGTCAGGAGCCGAGAAAAGGGAGCCGCATGATCGGATGCCTCAAGGCCTGATCTGTGGATACGTCTGTCCGAGGTCAGGCGATTCGGGTCTGGTTGGCGGGTAGAAGCAATCGATCGTGCAGCATTTCGGCGCGACAGAGACTTAAGGGAGGCTCGCGGCCGGTTCCATTTCTCGTCAACGCTGTGCCCGGGCACTCGTGATGATGAGAGGGGGGGGGCTGGTTGAGCGTGCGCGTAGCCCCATGCGTCGCATTCAACTGGCATGGTGCTTGCTTTGCATGGTTGGCAATTCTCAGCCGAAGCTGATGGAAGGCAATACGGGGAACCCTCAATCAACAAAGGGAATTAAACAATGGGAAATTCGCTGACTCTCAATCGCAGGAATATGCTGCAGATCGCCGCTGCCGGCTCTGCATTTGCTGCCATGGGCGGCCGCCTGGCATTCGCAGATGAGCGCACTCTGAAGTTCATGACGGCAAACCAAGCCTGGTGCGAGGCGCTGGCGACCCTTGTGCCGCCGGAATACCAAAAGGAAGCGGGCGTCGATATTTCGGTCGACCAGAATGCCTATGACGCCCTCTACACGAAGGCAGTAGTTGAGCTGTCTCAAGGATCGAGCACATACGACTTCCTCAACCTGGACTGCATGTGGATTCGGCAGGCAGTTTCGAGCAACTGGGCGCTGTGCCTAGAGGACATGAAGGCTGCCGATCCGTCTTTGCCCGACATCAATTACGGCAACATCATTCCGCCGGCCTTGTCCTACGTGACGGTCGACAACAAGCACTATGGACTGCCGATGACGTGCTCCATGCCGGTGATGGTTTATCGCAAGGACCTGTTGGAGAAAGCCGGTATCGAAAAGGCGCCGGCGACGTGGAAGGAATACCTCGACGCCGCCAAGAAGATGCATTCGACCGAAACCGCGGGCGCCTGCCTTCTCGCCGGCGGCCAGGATTCCTTCAGCTCGGGCGACTTTGGCTCCCGCCTGATGAGCATGGTGAAGCTCAATCCGCAGGACGATGGATTTACCGATGCGGAGGGCAATCCCGTATTCAATACCGAAGGGCAGGGTGAGGCCGCGCTGGAGCTCCTGAAGGAGCTGACCCAGTACTGCCCGGCAGGGTTCGAGAACTTCGACTATCCCGACGGTACCAGCGTGTTGCAGCAAGGTGCCGCGGCAATGCTCGTGACGTGGTCCGACTGCGTCGTCGGGATCGAGGACGGACCGCATAAGGGTAAGTTTGGATATGCCGTAGCCCCGCTCGACAAGTTCAAGCAGTCCCAGGTCGGCGGGATGGAGCTGATCGCCAACAAGAACTCCAAGAATCCTACAGAAGCGTACAAGTTCCTGGCTTGGCTGGCGGATGGTGGCTACAGATACTTCCGCGCAGGCAAAGAGACATCGCTCGTCTTTGCTGAAGATGTGAACAATGCTTCCAACATCGAAGCCATACCGATGCTGCAGGCCTTCCAGGCCTTCAACTCGGCTGGTCTATCCAGTTGCGCGGTCCAGTTCTATCGCGTCAAGAACGCGTTGGAAGCGCAGCGCGCGCTTTACGAGGAGATCGTGGCGGGGCTGACCGGTCAGAAATCGTCAAAGGACGCCATGGCTGCGGCGCAGGATCGTGTTGCCAAGCTGAAGGCAGCCTGATCACGCACGCATGAAGGAAGGCGGCTTGCCTGCCTTCCTTCACTCCCGAAAGTGAACCCATGACAGAACAGGTTTTGGTATTGGCCGTCAGTGATATGACTCCAGCGAAGACAGCGCCTGCACCTGACAGGACGGGAACTGTCCTGCTGGCCCCTTCGCTCATATTCATGACGCTGGTTGGCCTCTTTCCGTTGCTGCACTCGATCTACATTTCATTCACTGGTTACAGCGCCAGCAATGGATTTGCATATCAGTTTGTTGGCTTGTCCAACTACACCAACGGGCTGACCGATCCGCAACTCTGGCACGCGCTTCTGATGACCGCGATCTTCACGGCGTGCAGTGTGCTTCTGTCACTCATCCTGGCGATCGCGCTTGCGGTGCTTTTCAACATGGATCTGCCGGGCTTTTTCCTGCTCCGGACGGTCGTCCTCGTGCCGATGCTTGTGACTCCGATTGCTGTGGGCATCGTATGGCGCGTCATGATGAATCCGCAGCAGGGTCTGCTCAACTATCTCCTGTCGCTTGTCGGACTCGGACCTCAGGTCTGGGTCAACGGATCGGCGACGGCCTTCGCATCCGTTCTTCTGGTCGACATATGGGAATGGACGCCCTTCGTGTTCATCATCGTTCTGGCAGGGTTGCGCGCGCTGCCAAGGAGCCCGTTTGAGGCTGCTGCGGTGGACGGCGCGTCGCCTTGGGAAATATTCAGGCTGATCACGCTGCCGATGCTGAAGCCCGTAATCACGATCGCGGTCCTGCTGCGGCTGATCGATGCCGCCCGCACCTATGACACGGTCTATCTGCTGACGCGAGGCGGCCCCAATTTCGCGACCGACCTCAGCTCCATCTACCTCCAGCGGGTGAACTTCCAGTTCTTCAACTTCGGGTATGGCGCGGCACTGTCGTGGATCTACCTGATCCTCTTGTCGATCGTGGTGATCCTCTACGTCCGCTGGAGTGGCTTTCTGAAGGTGATCTCCGACAACCAGAACTCCCGATAGGAAAACAGATGTCATCTGCGACGATTGACGGAAATCTCGGGAAGCGGAACTGGTTCAAGCTGGCTCTTGCTTACGCAGCCGCTCTGCTTGCGACAGCCTTCTTCGCGCTCCCGCTGGTCTGGCTTGTCCTGTCATCCATCAAGAGCGACGGCGACGTCGCTGCTTATCCGCCGAAGTTCTTCTTCGAGCCGTCACTGGCGAACTATCACAAGCTGTTCTCCGAACTCGATGCCGGGACGGCGCTCTACAACAGCTTCTTCATCGTCACCATCGCCACCCTGCTCGCAATGATCATGGGAACCATGGCGGCCTACGCTCTGGCAAGATGTTCGATGAAGAACCGGGAGTTCATGGCTTTCCAGTTCCTGACGATCCGCATGACCCCGTCGATCGTCAGCGTCATACCGCTATTCATCATCGCCCGATCGATGGGGGTCTTCGACACCCCCTGGCTGTTGATCGCCATCTACGCGCTGAACGGTCTGCCATTCGTCGTATGGGTTCTGCGCGTCTTTATCCAGGACTTGCCGAAATCGATCGAAGAGGCTGCGCTGATCGACGGCTGTGGGCGATATGAGGTTCTATATCGCGTGACCCTGCCGCTGCTTCTGCCCGGATTGGCGGCCGTTCTGGTGATCATCTTCATGTTCGCCTGGAACGAGTACCTTTTCGCCAGCATGCTGACCTCGTCGGAAGCGCGCACACTGCCGATCCTGGCGGCAAATGCCATCAAGCCGAAGTCCATCTCATGGGGATTGGCGTGCGCCGCCGGAGTGATGATGTCGCTGCCGGTTGTCATTATTGTTCTTTCAGCGCAGCGATATCTGGTTCGCGGCCTGACACTTGGTGCAGTGAAAGGCTAGACGATGAGCGTTTCGGTTCGGAAACTGCGCAAGCAGTATCAGGCCTTTCGGGCAGTCAACGATGTTGACCTCGATGTGGCGGATGGTGAGTTCTTTGTGTTCCTTGGCCCGTCGGGTTGCGGGAAAACCACGACGTTGCGCATGATCGCGGGATTGGATGTCCCCTCCGGGGGCGAGGTCTGGATCAAGGGCCGCGACGTCACCTATGCGGAGCCACGCCACCGCGATATCGCCATGGCATTCCAGGATTTTGGCCTTTATCCGAACCTTACGGTGTTCGGGAACATCGAATTTCCGCTGAAGATCCGGAAGGTTCCGAAGCCCGAACGCGAGATCAAGACCCGCAACATCGCCCGAAAGCTCGACATCGAGCAATATGCCCACCGGAAGCCCGGTCAGATCAGCGGTGGTCAGCGGCAGCGCGTATCGCTGGCCCGTGCGCTGGTGCGCAACCCGCATGTCTTCCTGATGGACGAACCGCTCTCCAACCTCGACGCCAAGCTGCGCGCAACGATGCGGAGCGAGATCAAGCAGCTTGTCTCCGGACTGGGCATCACCACGATCTACGTCACCCATGACCAGATCGAGGCCATGTCGATGGCGGACCGCATCGGTGTCATGAACGCCGGGAACATGGTGCAGATCGCCAGCCCGCTTGATCTCTATGATCGCCCACGGACGCAGTTCGTGGCCGAGTTCCTCGGCTCGCCGCCAATGAACCTGTTTGGAGAAAGAGACGAGAACTCGCTGTTCGCCAAGCTCGCCGCGCTGACCCCGAATGAGGAGTTCCTGCGCCTTGGAATCAGGGCTGAGCAGCGTTCCAGCTATCTTATCGGAATCAGGCCGGAGCGGCTGCGTCTGGCCGCGGGGCCTTCCACGGATACGCTTGCGGCCCATGTGGATTTCGTCGAGCCCCTTGGCCAGAACACCAACATCTATGCGGATGTCGCCGGCGAGAAACTCACCATCGTCGTCGACCGGACGGACGCCAAAGCTGGTGACACGATCGCCGTTGTCGTCCCTCGGGAAAGCCTCCGGGTAGTGCTGACGGACCGACAGCAGTCATACAGCGCGGCATGATCTGTAACACCGGTATGGTTGTCGTGCATTGCCGGCTAAAACCGGGCTGCGCGCATCGATCGTGCGCCTTCGCACGGGATCCACAGGGAAAGGAAGCTCAGAAATGCGTGTAACCAACGTCAAAGTCTACCGTATCACCCGTGGTGAGCTTCATCCCGTCATCGTGGAACTCGAGACCGATGAGGGCATCTCGGGCTGGGGCGAGGCCGCTGTCGCATATGGCATCGGTGCAAAGGCCGCCGCCGGAATGATCGAAGACGTCAGCCCGAAGGTCATCGGCGCTGATCCTGCATTTCCCAGAAACGTTTATCACGAAATCTACGACAACTCGTTCTGGACAAAGGGCGGCGGCGCGATCGTTTTCGCTGGCATCAGCGCAATCGACCAGGCGCTTTGGGACATCAAGGCTCGCAGCTTGGACATACCGGTCCACGAGCTGTTCGGCGCCAATTTCAAGGACACCATTCCCGTCTACGCCAATGGATGGAACTACAGGCAGGACGATGTTGAGGAGTGGTCCCGCGCGGTCGAGCGGCCGCTTCGCGAAGGCTACAAGATGGTCAAGGCATACCCGATGGCGATGCGGTTGCCGGGCGGCACGCTCAGGCATGTGCAGCGGCGCATGTTGAGCGCCGAGCTATTCCAGGTGGCCGTCGATCGGCTCAAGCTCCTTGCTGACATTGTGGGAAATCAGGCTGAGATCCTGATCGATCTCAGCGGCGGCCTCAACAACGACCAGCTCGTTCGCTATATGAGCCTGTGCGAGGAAGTCGGCGTTTCCTGGGTCGAGGAGCCGCTCGACCCCTTCAACCACAAAGGCATGCGCGACATCTCCGGCCGCTGGAACGTGCCGATCGCGGCGGGCGAGCGCGTATACACCCGCAACGGCTTCAGAAATCTTCTCGATTCTGGCGTCGACGTCGTCATGCCTGATGTCGGCAACTGCGGCGGCATTTTCGAAATCGTACAGATTTCCGCCATGGCAGAGGCCTACAACGCGCGGGTCTCGCCGCATAACTGCGCCTCGGGACTGTGCACCGCCGCGTCGATTCAGGCCTGGATGTCAGCTGCCAATCCGATGCCCCTGGAAACCTACCCGTATTTCCTTGAAGCCAACGGTTACGTTCAGGTTTTGAAAAACCCGCCCGAAAAGCAGATCGTGAATGGCCAGATCGAGGTCCAGCGCGCTCCGGGCCTGGGCGCAGAGGTCGACCGGGCGGCGATCGACGAGTTTCTGTGCTTTGACTACCTCGCAGCCGCAGGCTGAGCGGGCAACAGCAAACAAACAAGCGCGAGACCCCGGCTTGCTGTGCGGCAGGCTGGGCTTTCCACACCCCGATAAATGACTGGGTTCAAGGTATCCGCCAGCCTCAAATCACGCCCTTGATGTGATCGGCCGCCTTCTCGCCGATCATGATCGTGACCGCGTTTGTGTTTGCCGACACGATCGAGGGCATGACCGAGGCGTCCGCGACGCGCAACCCCGCGATGCCGCGCACCCGCAGGGACGGGTCAACGACGGCCATGTCGTCGGTCCCCATGCGGCATGTGCCGCAGACATGAAGGCCAGGCCGCTTTTGATCGAAAAGGAAGGCCTTGACCTCCTCGTCGCTGCTGAAGGATTTGGCTGGGTGAGCACGGGCTGCAACGTGCTTGGCGATGCTCGGGCGCTGCATCAGCTCGTCACCGAAATAGAGCCCGTCGATCAGCCTTTGCAGGTCATCCTGGTCGGCAAGATAATTCGGCGCGATGACCGGCGGCAGCTTTGGATCGGCACCTCGCAGCGTGACATAGCCGCGTGACCTCGGGCGAGCCAGGCTGATGCTGAGCGTGCAGCCATAACCACCGGGAACGGTGCCCATGCCTTCCTCGACGCCGGCGCCCGGCAGAAAGAAATATTGCAGGTCCGGCATCTCCGCCGGTTGCTTGCTCCACCAGAACGCGCCGCTTTCGATGATGTTCGAGGCAATTGGACCGCCGCGGAAAAGCAGGTACTGCAGCCCGGCCAGTGCTTGCCAATGCATTCGTTTATAACGGTCATAGCTGTTGCGGTCGCGTAGCTGATAGACCAGCGAGACCTCGACGTGATCATGCAGATTACGGCCCACGCCCGGCAGATTGGCCTTCACCGCGATATCATGCGTCGCAAGATCGCTTGGGCTGCCAATCCCTGACATCATCAGGATCTTCGGTGACGTGACCGCACCGGCGCTGAGCACGATTTCGCGCCGCGCCTTGGAAACAAAGGTTCGGCCGCCGCGCTCGTATTCGATGCCAGTCGCCCGGCTGCCCTCAAGAACCACCTTGTTGACGAAGCAGTCTGTCCGCACCTCAATATTGCCGCGCCTCTTGGCGGAGTTGAGATAGGCTTGAGCAGTGCTTGAGCGGCGGCCATCCCGCGCCGTGATCTGGTAGAAACCGCAGCCCTCCGGATTCCCGGAGTTGAAATCCGGATTATAGGGCAAACCGGCTTCTTGGCACGCCAGAAGCCATTGCCGGGTCAGCGGGTGCACGTTGACCTGCTGCGAAACCTTCAGGGGTCCGCCGACGCCATGCACTTCGTTGGAGAACTCGTTATTGTCCTCCGCCTTGCGATAGTAGGGCAGTACGTCCTTGTAGCCCCAGCCGGAGGCGCCGGCTTCCGCCCACGCCTCGTAGTCGTTCGGATTGCCCCGCACATAGACCATGCCGTTTACGGAGCTGCCGCCACCGAGCACGCGCCCCTGCACCATGGTGAGCTTCTCGTGCATCTGGTTTGAGCCGGCGCCGTCAAGGTAATGATACCGTTCGACCAGGTTGCCGGTGCCGGTCTTGTAGAACATCACCGGCATATGAATGAACGGGTGCCAGTCGCGAGGGCCTTTTTCCAGGAGCAGTATCTTTACGCCCGGCATTTCGGAGAGTCGCGAAGCAACGACGCAGCCGGCGGAACCGCCGCCCACGACGATGTAGTCGAACTCTCCGCCGTCACGCATGCTGTTCTCGCGCTTCATTCTCTTTCCGGATTGCAAGCAAGTTCCATGCCGCCACCGCTCTATATTCGTCGGGCCGAGACGGCCAAGCAGAGCAGCAGCAGGAGGGCGGCAACCATCGCGAAGGCCACCGTCAGGCTGCTCAAATGCGAAATGAGACCCAGCAGTGCCGGCCCGGCGAGGATACCGGAATAACCCATGGTGACGAGAAGCGGTACGGCCACTTGTTCCGCCACAGCGGTCTGGCGCCCGGCGGTGCTCAGGAAGATCGGCGCGAGATTGGCAATTCCCAATCCGATCCACGCATACCCCACCACTGCAACGGGGACGCTCGACGGTACAAGCGCGAGCGCAAAACCCGCAACCGCCAGCATGCCGCCTGCAATGACGATTGTGCTTTCACCGAAGCGTAGGCACAGGCGGTCCCCTGTCAGGCGACCAGTCATCATGGCGATGGAGAACACAGCAAAGCCTATACCGGCAAATTGGAGGTCCATTGAACGCTCGTTGACCAGGAAGACCGCGCCCCAATCCAGAATGGATCCTTCCGCCAGAAAGGCGATGAAACAAAGCGCGCCGGTAGACAGGATAGAGCCGCTGGGCCATGCCAAACGAACGGCACCACGTTCGATGCGCCGCGCCAGTATGCCGTCTCTGATGATCAGATGAATAGCGGCGACAAGGATGCAGGTAGATGTCGCTGCCACATGTGTGCCAAAGCCTAAAGTGAGCCAAAGGCTGGTCAGTGCGGCACCCAGGATGCAGCCGGCGCTGAAGAGGCCGTGAAAGCCGGACATCATCTTGCGGCCGCTCTCGCGTTCGACCGCGACTGCTTGCAGGTTTGCCACGCAATCGAGCGTGCCGACGCAGACGCCGAACAGGAAAAGCGCGATGGGAATCGCGATGCCGTTCGACGATGTCGCCAGTACCGGCAGACTTGCGCATACAAGGGCCAAGGCGGCGTCCAGCACCGGCCGGCAGCCCAGGCGTCCTGACAGCATGCCGGAGACAGGCATCGCCACCACCGATCCTGTCCCGAAGCAAAGGATCATCAACCCCAATTGACCGTCGGATAGCTCCAGCCTTGCCTGGACAAAGGGGATGAGCGGCGCCCATGTCGACAGCACAAAGCCGAAGTTGAAAAGCACCAGCCGGGTCGCCCACTGCCGCCTGTGCTGAACGTGAACGATATGCGTCATGCCGTTCTTGGATCGTGCGAAAATGCCCGATGCAGCGCATCGGGCATCAACTGATCGCGTTTGCGGGGACGAGGAAGCTGTGGCCGGACACAGCCTCCTGTATCAGGCGGCGACTTTCTTTGTAGCGCAGTACTCGCGCAGCTTCGGCATGACATCCTGGGCCAGCAGGCGCAGCGAACGCTTCTCGGTTTCTGGGTCCGCCCATTCCTTGAAGCCGATGAGCAAGCCGCCGAAGGGTCCACCCAGATAGTCGACGAGGGCAACCATCTTGTCCAAGACGGTCTTTGGGGAGCCGGAAGTGACCATCGTGTCGAGGCAGTATTTCAGCGTGATTTCGTCGCTCGGCATGTTCGGATCATGCTTGAGCACGGTCTCGATGTTGAAAGTGCGCATGTCGTCGATGACGAAGTCGTAGTACCAGGCGTAGGTATTGTCCTCCTGTGCCAGGTAATCTTCGGCCTCCTGGTCCGTTTCTGTCACCAGAACCGACCGTCCCACGCGCCACTTGTTGCGGTCGGGGCGGATGCCCGCCGACTCGCAGCCGGCTGCGTATTGCTCCCAGTGCGACTTTGACCAGATCGACTGGATGAAGTTGGCGGAAGCAATGCCGAGACCCTTGGCGCCCGCGAAATAGGCGCTCTTGGAATTCGGCGACATGATCGAGGTGTAAACCGGCGGATAGGGCTTCTGGAACGGCTTCAGCATTGGCCCGAAGCCAAGCTTCTCGAGAATTGTGTCCTCGACCTTCACGTTCCAGTATTTGCCGGAGATATTGTACGGCGCATCGGATGCCCAGATCTGATGGATCATGTTGAGCGATTCGAGCATCATCTCGGCGCGGTTCTTGTCCATCGTGTTGTAGAGTTCGAAGTCCGACCCCAGGCCTCCCGGGCCCACACCCATGATCACGCGGCCCTTCGACATATGGTCGAGCAGGGCGACATCGCCGGCAACCTGTGCGGGATGATGCTGGGGCAGGTTGAGCACGCCTGTCGCCAGCTTCATCTTGGTCTCGGACATGATCGAGGCGAGGAACTGAAGCGGGTTCACGATCGGTTCGATCGCCGATGTGTAGTGCTCGCCGACCCAGATTTCGTCGAAGCCGATCTTGTCGATGTAGAGCGCCGCTTCACGGTCCTGCTCGAGCATTTCGGTGATGCTCCGCGACGGGCGGTGTAGCGGCTGCATGAACATGCCGAGTTCCATTGTCTTTCCTTCTCCTGTTTGGCTCCGGCTCGGGCCGTCTTGCATCCTCAGTCGCCGAAACCTCAGCAACGTGGTCGATGGTCCTGACACAACTCTTGCAAGCCGCATGCCAGACAAAAAACGTGGAGAAATAGGGGCTTAGAACGATTTCTCGTTCAGCAGGCATGCTGAGACGATGAGACTTGCGCCTGTGAGATTGAAACAGGCGTTGAACGTCGCCGAGCCTGCTCGACCCGTCAGAAACCTATGTCGCGGCAGCGCGTCAATTCTTGTGCGATGACCGGTCCGCGGCGCGATGCTGCCGCGCGGCAATTCGTCGTTGAAAGGGCTGGACGTGGCAGCGAACCGTAGGCCCGTAGATTCAGAGAGCCTTCTTTTCGATCATCTCGATGATCAGGCCTTCCTCGGGGGTGCGGAAATAAACGATGCGCGATCCGGTGTTCGGCCCCTGGTCGATCGCGATCACCTCTCCGACCTGCTCCATCGGCCAGGCGCGCGCCTTTTCGAGCATCTCGTCCATGTCGGAAACATTCATCGCCATATGGAGCGAGCCGAGGTCGACGGGCCGGGGCCGGAAGTCCTGCCGGTCATCGGGGCCGGAATAACACAGGAGTTCGATATTGGCGGCGCCGTTGCGCATGTAAACGATCTCGACCGCCGCGCCGGGCACGCCGGTCACGGCCGAGATGACCGCCGGATCGCGCGGCGCGCGTGAGAATGTCTCGAAGCCGAACAGATCGCGGAAGATCGCCTCCGCGCGGTCGAGGTCCTTTACGGTGATCCCGGTATGATTGACGGAAACGGGCATGGCTTTCCTCCTGGATGATCGAACGGACGCTTCAGCGGCCGCCGCTGACGGGCAGTGATGTTCCGGTGACATAGCTTGCGGCGTCCGAAAGCAGCCAGGCGATGCCTTCGGCCACCTCGGCGGCGGAGCCGATCCGGCCGAGTGGAACATTGCTTGCGAGCCGCTCGGCGCGCGAGGCGTCGCCGGCGCTTTCGTGGATGTCGGTAGCGATCAGCCCCGGACGCACCGCATTGACGCGGATCTGATCCGGCGCCAGCTCTTTCGAAAGGCCGACGGTCAGCGTCTCGACCGCGCCCTTCGACGCGCCGTAGTCGAGAAACTCGCCCGCTGCGCCCAGCGTCGCGGCCATGGAGGAAACATTGACGATCGAACCGCCGCTCCCGCCGTGGCGCGGCGCCATCAGCTTCACCGCCTCGCGGCAGCACAGAAACGTGCCGGTGGTGTTGACCGCCAGGGTTTGCTGCCAGCGACAAAGCGAAATGTCCTCGAGCCTTCCGATGCGGGGCAGGATGCCGGCATTGTTCACCAAACCGTCGAGCCGTCCCTGACGCTCGCGGATCGCCTCGAAGATCGCGACCACATCCTCTTCGCGGCTGATGTCGCCCGCAATGGACCAGGCCTCGCCGCCGGTCTCACGAATTGCCGATACAACGGCCTCCGCCTCGGTTCTCGCCGAGCGGTAGTTCACGACAACCCTCCAGCCGCTCCGTGCGCAGGCGAGCGAGGTCGCCGCGCCGATGCCGCGCGAGCCTCCTGTAACCAGAACCGTCTTCGGCATTCTCTTTCCTTGATAGCGCGCGTCGCTCGCGACTACGGCGTGAAACCTCTTGTCACGGAAAGACGGTGCCCGTCACTCTGAACCCGCCCGCTTCGATGCAGCCGACGGAGAGAACAGGAAGCGCGCTTCGCTGTTTCGCCCCGGCTGCCGACAGCGCGGCAACCGCAATGCGGAGGTCAGAGCGGCTTAATCAGCTTCGGCGT
The DNA here is from genome assembly GCA_963522145.1 of uncultured Mesorhizobium sp. Lineage (GTDB taxonomy): Bacteria > Pseudomonadota > Alphaproteobacteria > Rhizobiales > Rhizobiaceae > Mesorhizobium_B. Next base: position 196,145 of record CAUQXI010000002.1, read on the forward strand.
GTCTTCTTGCTGGCCCCATTCATGCCAGGAGCCGTCATAAAGCCGCCAATGGGAATGGCCAGTCGCTTCGAGCATGAAGCCGAGGATGGAAGCCGTGACGCCGGAGCCGCAGGTGGTGATCACCTCGCCGGACAGATCGACGCCGTGCTCGGCGAAAATCTGTGCTGCCCGCTCTGCACTGACGAAACGATGCGAGGGCGCCGGCTCGTAGAAGAGCGCCCAGGGCGTGTTGATCGCGCCGGGCATGTAGCCGGAAGGAACGCCGGGATAGCCCGAGCCTTCATGCCCGTCGAATCGCGCGGCGGTGCGCGCGTCGATGATCGCGGCGCCGCCATGCTCGACCACTTTTCGCACGTCCCCGATATCCGCGACGCGGCCCTCCGCCAGCCGGGCCGGAAAGTTCCGGGGCGCGACCGCGGCGAAGTCGCCGCTCTCGACCGGGCGTTGTTCGGCCAGCCACTTGCGCCAGCCGCCGTTGAGGATCCGCACCCGATCATGGCCGAAGGTGCGGAACATCCACCAGAGCCGAGCCGAGACATAGCCCGCATCATAGATGATCACCTGCGTGTCCGCGCCGATGCCCAAGCTCCCGATCGTCTCGGCGAATACCTCCGGGGAGGGCAGCATGTTGACGTATGGCGAATGCGCATCCGAGATGTCGTTCAGGTCAACGAAGCGCGCCCCGGGAATATGCCCTGCGCGGAAATCCTCGCGGGCATCCCGTCCGGCATCAGGCACATACCAGGAGCAATCCAGAACCACCCGGTCGGCGTCCGGTTCGGCCGCCAGCAGGGTGGCAAGTTCATCGGTCTCGATCAGCCAGTCGCTCATGATCGCCCTTTCAACGCTCGATGCCGGGCCGGCGCGGGGTCTCGACCCAGCTTGCGCCGGTCAGCACGCCGCCATCGATCACCACATTCTGGCCGGTGATGTAGCGCGTGGCCGGGGCAACCAGATAAAGCGCGGTGCTCACGAGATCCTCAGGGATCGCCAGCCGGCCCTGCGGGATGAAGTTGGCGAACCACTCTGCGCGATAGTCGTCGTCCCAGAGCGGCCGGGTGAATTCGGTCTGCACGAAGCCCGGCTCGATGGCATTCACCTGGATATTGTCATCGGCCCATTCATGCGCCTGCGAGCGTGTGAGCGACGTGACCGCGGCCTTGGTCGCGGCGTAGACCGAGATCGTGTCGAAGGATGTGTTCGCCGAAAGCGAGCTGAAATGCAGGATCTTGCCGCCGCGCTGGGCCTTCATCAGCGGATGCACCGCCTGCGACAGGAAATAAACCGAGCGCAGGTTGACGGAGGTGATCACGTCGAAGTCCTCGGGCGTGACCTCGGCGATCGGCTTGCGGCGGTTGGCGCCCTGAAGATTGACCAGGATGTCGATGCGGCCGGTGATTTCCTTTGCGCGGGCGACAAGCTCGCCCGCCGCTTCCGCCGTGCTGAGATCGGCCTGAAGGCCGGTGAATTCGACCCCCTTTGCCGCGAAATCCTGCGCGAGGCGGTCGAGCCGTTCCTGCGAAAGGTCATGGATGATCACGGTCGCGCCGGCGCGGGCAAGTCCCTCGGAGATGGCGGAGCCGATGGCTCCGGCGCCCCCTGCCAGCAGCGCGGTCTTTCCGCCGAGCCCGAACAGATCTGAAAGGTAGCTGGACATGTCGCATTTCCTCGTGCAGCGCCGGAAGGGCCCGTGCTGCGTGGCAGGCGTGAGTGTTCGGCAAGCATTTCTCACTTGCCGTCCGGAGGAAAGGCAAAGCTTTTTTCGTGCCCCATTGCAAGGAAGGCTATGCCGACAGCACGCAGAACCATGCCGACGCGTCTATTTTTCTCCGATGGAAAAGGCGCGCTTTTTGTAGAGGCGGGGATTATTAAACCTGCCTGACCGCACATTCTGGAATGATTTTGTTTTGCAGGTGTGTGGGAAACGGTATGGTAAGTGGCGTTGCTATCCTTGCACTATCAGATTGTGGTTAAACCACCAGGAGTTGTTATCGTGCTGAAACGTTCGTTCCTTCTCGCGGCCTCCGCCGCAGCTTTGGTGGGTGCTCTGGGGTTGCCGGCAATCGGCGCGCCGAAAGGCAAGGACGCGGAGGTGACCATTCTCGTCTCGCCGCTGACCTTTGCCTTCCCGCATTTCGTTTTTCTGACCGACGAGCTCAAGGATGAGGCCACCAAGCTCGGCAAGGTGAATATCGTGGTCGCGGATGGCCAGCTCTCCGCCCCGAAGCAGATCGCCGACATCGAGGCCGCCATCGTCCAGGGCGTAGACGGCATCATCCTCGCTCCCGCCGAAGCCGACGCGCTGGCAGGGGTGGTGAAGCAGGCGATCGACGCCGGCATCGCCGTGGTTACCGTGGATCGCCCGGTCAACGGCGTGCCGGAGGTGCTGGCGAATGTCGCGGCCGACAACTTCAAGGGAGCCGAGGCGCAGGGTGAAGCCGTGGTCAAGGCGTTCCCCGATGGCGCGACCATCGTGAACCTGCAGGGCATTCCGGGCGACAAGACCGCGAACGACCGCAATGGCGGCGCGCACAAGGTGCTCGACGCGGCGGGCAAGAAGTACAATTTCGTTGCCGAGCAGGCCGGCAATTTCTCCCGCGACAAGGGGCTGGAGGTGACCGAGAACATCCTGACCGGCCTTCCCGAGGCGCCGCAGGTCATCATCGCCGCCAATGACGACATGGCGCTCGGTGCAGCCCAGGCGGTCGAGGCCCGCGGCCTGAAGGGCAAGGTCGCGATCTATGGCTATGATGGTTCGGAGGATGCGTTGAAGGCGGTGAAGTCCGGCGCTCTCGCTGCGACCGTGGATCAGTTCCCGGGCTTGCAGGGCCGCACCGCCATCAACACTCTGGTTGCCTTCATTCGCGAAGGCACAAAGCCGGAAAGCAACAATGTGCTGGTTTCCCCGGTGGCGATCACCGCCGACAATCTCGACAAGGCCGAGCGGGTTGGCCTGATCGGTAAATGAGCCTTTCGTCTTCCCTTCCGGGGAAGGAACAGGAGCCGGGGCGCGCAAGCAGCCCCGGCTTTCGCCTGTCAGGCGAAGCCGTGCTGGAAGCGCATCAGCTGGTGAAGCGCTTCTTCGGCGTCACCGTGCTTCACGGCGTCTCGCTGACGCTCGTTCCGGGCGAGGTCCGCGCGCTTCTGGGGGAGAACGGGGCGGGCAAGTCCACGATGATCAACCTGCTTTCGGGCGTTTATCAGCCCGACGGCGGCGAGTTGCGGCTCGACGGCGTGCCGGTGCGCTTCGCGCGCCCGCTTGAGGCCGATCATGCCGGGATCAGCGTGATCCGGCAGGAGCTTTCGCTGTTTCCCGACCTGACGGTGGCCGAGGCGATCTTTGCCGGCCATCTGCCGGTCAACGCTCTCGGCCTCGTCGACTGGAAGCGCATCCGCGACGCCGCCCGCAAGGCGCTGGCGCGGCTCGGGCTTGCCGTCGACGTTCGCGCCACGGTCGCGGGCCTTTCGGTCGCGCAGCAGCAGATGGTCGAGATCGCCCGCGCGCTGACCCGCAGGTCCAGGGTCGTCATCATGGATGAGCCGACCGCCTCCCTGTCGCCCCACGAGGTGGCGCATCTGGGCGAGATCATCGCGCAGCTTTCCCGGGAAGGGGTCGCGGTGCTTTATGTCAGCCACCGGCTCGATGAGGTCCGTGCATTCTGCTCGACCTATACCGTTCTGCGCGATGGCAAAGCGGTGTCGTCGGGCCATGTCGCGGAGACAAACACCGCCTCGCTCATCCGCGACATGGCGGGACGCGAGGTGACATTCGGCGCTCGCGGGGTGCCGCGTATCTCCGGCGCCCCCGTGCTGGAGGTCCGACACCTTGCCTCGCGCCCCGCGATCCGCGGCGGCCGGCGCGTTCGCGATGTGAGCTTCACCCTTCACGCGAGCGAAATCCTCGGTCTTGCCGGCATCGTCGGCGCTGGACGGACCGAAACCGCCCGGATGATCTTCGGCCTCGATCCGGTCGGCGGCGGAGAGATCCTGCTGAAAGGACAGCCGTTTCAGGCCGCGTCGCCGGCGGCGGCGATGAAGAACGGGATCGCATATCTGTCCGAGGACCGGAAAGGCCTCTCGATCCTGCCCGACCGCTCGGTCCTTGAGAATTTCGCCCTGACGGGGGCGGTGCCTGCGGGCCCGCTCGGCTATAACGACAAGCGTGGCGAGGGGCGGCTTCTGGATGATTTCGTGAAGCGGCTCGGCATCCGCGCCTCCGGCCCGCGCGCTGCCATGACGACGCTTTCGGGCGGCAACCAGCAGAAGGTGATCCTCGCCCGCTGGATCGCGCTGAAGCCCGCAGTGCTGATCGTCGACGAGCCGACGCGCGGCATCGACGTGGGCGCCAAGGAGGATGTCCATGGGCTGATCCGGACCATTGCCTCTCAAGGCGTTGCCGTGCTTCTGATCTCGTCGGATCTGCCGGAGGTGATGAGCCTTTCCGACCGGATCGTCACCCTGCGCGAAGGTGAGACCACGTCGGATCAACCCGCTGCGGCCGCCACGGCCGAGGGCCTGATGGCCGGCATGACCCGACGCGACTGACACGCCGGGATGGAAGGAACCACCACGATGAGCGCCAGCCCGGCAGACAACCTGACACGCGCCCGGCTGTTCGCCCTGCTGGGCAGGCTCGCGCCGCTGATCTTCCTGCTGATCCTCGTGATCATCTTCGCCAGCCTGCAGCCGCGCTTCCTGATGCCGCTGAACCTTTTCAACATCCTGCGCCAAGTCTCGATCTACGGCATCATCGCGGTGGGGATGACGTTTGTGATCCTGATCCGGGGCATCGATCTGTCCGTGGGCTCACTGGTCGCCATGTCGGGGCTGTGCGCGGCGGTGGTCGCAAGCGGCCGGATCGACGCGACCTTGGCGCTGCCGTCGGGCGGCGGCGGGCATCACTGGGCGCTTGCCGCGCTGGCCGCGATACTGGTCGGCACGCTTGCCGGTCTCCTGCAGGGAGTGGCGGTCGCCTGGCTGTCGGTTCCGGCCTTTGTCGTGACCCTGGGCGGCATGACCGTGTTTCGCGGCATCGCGCTGACGATCGGCAATGGCGGGCCGATTTCGGGCTTCGACGAGGCGTTTGGCTGGTGGGGGAGGGGCATGATCGGACTGGTGCCGGTGCCGGTCCTGATCTTTGCCGCCGTGGCACTCGTGGCCTGGCTGGTGCTGACCCAGACGCGCTTTGGGCGCGCAGTCTATGCGGTCGGGTCCAACCCCGAGGCGGCGCGGCTGTCGGGGATCAATGTCAGCGGCGTGACGGTGGCCGTTTACGGGCTGATCGGCTTCTGCTCGGGGCTGGGCGGCTTCGTCCTCGCCTCGCGGCTGAACTCGGCCGAGGCGGTTGCGGGCACCGGCTATGAGCTGACCGCCATCGCGGCTGTCGTGATCGGCGGCACCAGCCTTTATGGCGGCACGGGCGGCGTGGCGGGCACGGTGATCGGCGCGCTTTTGACCGGCGTCCTGCTCAACGGCCTCGTGATCCTCAATGTTTCGCCCTACACGCAGCAAATCCTCGTCGGGCTGATCATCGTGGCTGCCGTCGCCTTCGACCACTTCATCAAGAGGCAAAGCAGATGAGCCGCGCCGTTCTCCTGACCGGGACCTCCCTCGCCGAAAGCCCGACCCGCCTCCTGCAGGCCGGCAGGCTGGAGGCCACCTTCGATGCCGGAGCCCTGCGCTGGATCCGCTGGAACGGGATCGAGGTTCTGCGCGGGCTGATGTTCCTTGTCCGCACCCCCGGCTGGGGCACGCCGGCGCCGGCGATGACCGCTCTTGCGGTCAGCGAGGAGGCTTCGGGCTTTTCCGTGAGCTATCACGCGCATTATGGGCTGCCGGGAAAGGGCGTCCGGGTTGGAATCCGGCTGACCGGCGAGGCCTCGGGCCGGCTGCGCGCCGAGGCCGACATTCGCGCCGAGGCTCCTTTCGACACCAACCGCACGGGCTTCGTGATCCTGCACCCGCTCGATGGCTTCGCAGGCACTCAAGCTTCCGTCGATCACGCCTCGGCGCCAGCGCGCGATCTCGTGATTCCGGCGCAGATTTCGCCCGGCCAGCCGGTGATGGACATGCGCGCGATCACCCATCGTCCGGTTCCCGGCCTCGCGGCGGAGACACGCTTCGACGGCGATGTCTTCGAGATGGAGGATCACCGCAACTGGTCCGACGCTTCGTTCAAGACCTATAGCCGGCCGATCGGTCTTCCCTATCCCTACACGCTGACGCCAGACGCGCCGGTTGTTCAGTCGGTGACGGTGACGCTGACCGATCATGGCGTTGAAGCTCAGGCGGCAGCCGTGGTCGAAACGCCGGCAGACGCCCCTCGGCACCTGCCCGAATATGCGCTGCCGCTCGATCGGCTCGCTGATGCGGCGGCGGCGCTGGCCTGGCCGGACGCGATGCGGGCGCTCGCTCCGGGCTGGCTCCTGCTCCGCCATGACGCGACGCTGGAAACAAGGGAGGCCGACCTTTCACCGCTGGCAAAGCTGCTGGCTTTGACAGGCGCGAAGCTCGAGGTGCAGGCGATTCTGGCCGGCCTTTCAGACGAGGCGGCCGAAGGGGAGATCGCGGCGCTCGCCGCGCGGTTCACCTCTGCAGGAATTGTGCCCGAGCGGATCGGTGCTTTCGCGAAGATCGACGAGCAGAGCTTCCAGCCCGTCGAGGAGCGTCCGCCGCATCCCTCGGAAGCGGCGATCGCGGCCAGCCTGCAACAGCATTTTTCCGCGGCTGAACGGATCGGCGGTACGCCTGCCTTCTTCACCGAGTTCAACCGCAAGCGGCCCGATCCCGCGCTGTGGCAAGGGCTGAGCTTCGCGACGACGCCGGTGGTTCATGCATCTGACGACGCGTCCGTGATGGAAACCCTGCAATCCCTGCCGCATATCCTCGCCTCGGCTCAGGCGCTTTCCGGCGGTCTCCCGCTTGGCGTCGGCCCCACGGGCATCGGCGCGCGCATCAACCCCTACGGGCCTGGGCCTTCGATCAACCCGCCGGAAACGCGGGAAGGGATGGCCGCGCGCGATCCGCGTCAGCGCGGGCTCTTCGCCGCCGCCTGGATCACCGGCTATCTGACCCAAATCGCCCCCTTCGCGCCCTCACGCTTTGCTTTCGGCGCGACAACCGGCGCTTTCGGCCTGATCTCGACGCGTCAAGAGTACTCCCGGTCGTTCTGGGACGATCTGCCCGAAGGCGCGCTGTATCCGCTTTATCAAGTGGCCCGCATCGTGGCGGCGGCCGGCGGCGGCGAGGTGCTGGAGACCGAGACCCGAAACGGGGTGGCAAGGCTCGTCTGGCGCAAACGGGGGCGGCGCCATGCATTGATCGCCAACCTGACGCCTGCTTCGCAGCCGCTGTCCGAGGTGCCGTTCGACCGCCCGCTGATGCTGCTGCTCGATGCGGCAAGCCTCGGAGGTCTCGCCCGCGACCCGGCCGCGTCCACGCCGCGCGCGCAGCAGTCGCCTGAAGCACTCGACGCCTACGCTGTGCTGTATCTCGAAGAACAAGGGACGAGATGATGCGTCTTGCCGCAGACGCTTTCGGGGCAGCCCCGTGGGCCGTGCTCGAACCCTCTTTTTGTTTGAAGGAAGCATGAGATGACGCCGCATGACCGCCGTCCTGTCGGAAGAACAGACCTTCAGATCCCGGTTCTCGGTCTTGGAACCTGCCCTCTGGGAGGCGTTTATGCCGCAATCGGCGAGGCCGAGGCGCGCGCCACCTACCAGGCTGCATGGGACTCGGGTCTCCGGCTCTATGACACCGCGCCCTGGTATGGGCTTGGCCAGGCGGAGCATCGAACGGGGCGCGCGCTATTCGATCGCCCACGCGGCGATTACACGCTGACCACGAAGGTCGGCCGCGTGCTGCGCGCGCCTCGCGACCGCGCAGGCTTCGATCCTCCGGCCTGGCAGGCGCCGCTCGCATTCGAGCCGCATCACGTCTTCACCTATGATGCCGTGATGCGCTCTTACGAGGACAGCCTCCAGCGCCTCGGGATCAACCAGGTCGACGCGCTCTATATCCATGATCTCGACAGCGGCTATTTCCGCACGCCCGAGGCGCTGGACGAGAAGCTGTGCGAACTGGATAGGGGCGGCGGCTACCGTGCGCTCAACGAGCTGAAGCGCACGGGCGAGGTCAAGGCCATCGGGGCCGGCATCAACGAGCGCGGCATGATCCGGCGTTTTCTCCAAGCGGCGGACCTCGACGTCTTCCTTGTCGCGTCGCGCTACACGCTGCTCGAACACGCGATCTACCCCGATGAAATCCGCGAAGCGGGCAAGCGCGGCGCGTCAGTGGTGGTCGGCGGCGCCTTCAATTCCGGGATACTCGCCACCGGGATTGTCGAGGGAGCCAAGTATGAATATGGCGCCGCGCCGCCTGCCGTCATCGAGCGGGTGCGCAGATTGTCGGCCGTCGCCGCCGCTCATGGCGTGGCGCTGGCAGCGGCGGCGCTGCAGTTCCCGCTCGCGGCGCCCGAAGTCTGCTCCGTCATCTTCGGCGCCGTGACGCCAGCCGAGGTTGAGCAGAACGTCGCCCATCTCGCCGCCGAAATCCCGGCCGGGTTCTGGGCCGACCTGCGCGGCGAGGGGCTTGTCGATTCCGAGGTGCCTCTGCCCTGAACGGGTCAGGGTCTCTTCCTGATTACGGGACGAGTTGCGGAGCCGCCGGCTATCGAGGCTTCCGCGCCGGCTGAAGGACGGCGAACTCAGGCCATCAAGTGGCCGGTGCCTGCGATCATGCCGGGGTCGCGCGTCTCGCCTGCCCGCGAGATTCTTTGCGCTGTTTGAGCACAGCGGGTGACTCATCCGCATGCTGCTCCATATTGCCATCAGCATTTCAATCCGACCGCTTTTCTGAGGTGTTGCTCCATGCAGGGGTCTTCGTGACAGCTTTGCTCGACCCGGCCATCGCGATCCCCGCGCGCAATGAAGAAGAGCGTCTGCCACAACTGATCGAAGCGCTCGGGCAGCAGACATGGATCACCGCAACAAGTCGCGTCCTGCCCGTGACGATCGTCCTCAACAACTGCTCCGACCGCTCGGGCGACGCCGTTCGTGAGGCGGCGGCAAAACAGCCCTGGCTTCGGATCGACCTGGTCGAGGTCGAGTTTCACGGCCCTGCGGCCCATGTCGGTCAGGCGCGCCGGCTCGCGGCCGAGCGTGCGCTCAAGGCTGCGGGCCCTGCGTCAACGGCGGCCGTCCTCACGGGTGACGCGGGCTCCGTTCCTGTCCCCGACTGGGTGGAAAAGAACCTTCTGGCGCTGGCCGGAGGCGCCGATCTCGTTGGCGGGCTGATCATCGGCGACGAAACGGAGGAGGCCGCTCTGGGCGAGGGCTTCCTGCGCCGCGCCGAGTTGCAGGCGCGCTATGCCGCCCTGGCCGACCAACTGACCTCCCTGATCGATCCGCTTCCCTTTGATCCCTGGCCGCGCCATCACGACCATACGGGAGCAAGCCTGTGCGTGCGCGGCGATGTTCTGCAGGCGGTCGGCGGGCTTCCGGCGCTGTCCTTCCGGGAGGATCTGGGCCTGGTTTCCCGTGCCCGCTCGGCAGGGTTCCGTTTGCGCCGTGATCCGGCGGTCCGGGTGCATGTCTCGGCAGGGCTCGAGGGCCGGGCGCCCGGCGGCATGGCGGAAACCCTGAAGGCCTGGGTTCAAGCAGAGGCGAACCACGTGCCCCAGCTCGTCGAGGCGCCCGAGCAAGTGGAGGCACGCGCAACGCGGCGCTTCCTTCTCCGCCATCTGGATATGAAGGGCGCGGATAGCCAACATGCCGCCGCGCATAAGCTCGGCATCGATCCCGCGGCGTTGGAGGCGGCACGCACCGCCGGCCTTAACGGCATCGCCCTTGCGGAACGCTTCGCGCCCGATGAACCCGATGCGCCCGCGACCGTGCCGATCGAAGCCGCGATCGCCCGCTTGTCGGAACTGGTTGCCGAGCGGGAGAGCACCTGTGTTGCAGCCTGACCGTGTCAGGGCGAAACGGCGCGCCGAGTTGATCGATGCGATCGCCGCGGATGCAGCGGCGCGCGACGCCGATGGACGCTTTCCCGCGGCCGCCTTTTCGGCTCTCGCGGCGGCCGGCATGGTCGCTCATCCCCCGTTGGAGCAGGCACGGATCGTGGAACTGCTGCGGCTGCTCGCGGATGTGGGGCGCGGAGATCTGAGCGTCGGCCGCATCTATGAGGGCCACGTCAACTCCCTTCTCCTGATCGGAAGCTACGGCACCGCACGCCAGATCGAGCACTTCAACGGCGTCGCCGCGGGCAACGGCCTGTTCGGCGTGTGGAACACGGACATGCCCGATGATCCGCTGCGTCTCGAAGGCGGTCGCCTTCTTGGCAAGAAGAACTTTTCCTCCGGCGTGGATGGCCTGGCCCATGCCATCGTCACCGTTCCGGACAGGGATAGGCGACGCATGATCGTGGTGCCGCTGGACGGGCTGCCTGTCGATCGCACCTAGTGGCAACCGCTCGGCATGCGCGCGTTGGGCAGCCATGTCGTCGACTTCACCGGCACGATTGTTCAACCGGACTGGATGCTGGGAGAGCCGGACGACTACATCCGGCAGCCATGGTTCTCGGCCGGCGCGATCCGCTTTGCCGCCGTTCAGGTGGGCGGCACCCATGGCCTGTTCGACATCGCCCTTCGCCATCTGCGCGAAACGGGACGCGCCGGCGCGCCCTACCAGGCACACCGCATCGCCCGCATGGGAATCGCGGTGGAAACAGGCTATGGCTGGCTCCGTCGCGCCGGTGCGGCCTGGGCCGCCATCCGCGACGATCAGCCTGCATCAGGCGAGCGGGCGATCGCGGTTGCCAATGCCGCGCGTTCGGCCGTGGAGGAATGCGCCCTCTTCGTTCTTGAAGAAGCGGAGCGGGCGGTGGGGCTGATCGGTCTGCTTGCGCCCCATCCGCTGGAACGCCGCATCCGCGACCTGCGCACCTATCTGCGCCAGCCCAATCCGGACGGCGCCCTGGCCGCTCTGGGATCGGCCATCGCCGACAACCGCTGGAGTCCCGGTGATGATGACGGAGTTTTGCCCGCATGATCCGCCAGCCGCACGAGCTTGAGGCCAGCCGCGTGCTCGTCGTCGCGCCGCATCCCGACGACGAAGCGCTCGGCTGCGGCGGGCTGATCGCCGCGCTCGCACAAAAAGGCTGCCGGTTCCATGTGGTGTTCACCACGGATGGCGGCGCCTCGCACCTCAATTCGCCGAGCTGGCCGAGGGCGCGCCTCGCCGCGCTGCGCGAAGAGGAAGCCGCAGAAGCGCTGCGCCGGCTCGGGATCGGAGCCGAACCGCGCAGCTTCTTGCGTTTGCAGGATGCCGCGATGCCGATGCGCTCGTCTGCCGAGGAAAGGCAGGCACGATCCGCGCTCGGCGCGATCCTGCGCGATCTGCAGCCCGACCTCGTGCTCCTGCCGTGGCGGCGCGATCCGCATTGCGATCATCGTGACTCCTGGCAACTCACCGTGGACGCGCTGGCAGAAGCCTGCCTGTCTCCACTCATGCTCGAATATGCCATCTGGCTGGACGAGCTTGGCGCAGAGGAAGACCGGCCACGCCAGAACGAGGCGGAACGCATCCTGTTCGATATCGCTCCGGTTCTGGCGATGAAGCGCAATGCGGTGGAGGCCCATCTTTCGCAGACCACCGATCTGATTGATGATGATCCCCACGCGTTCCGTTTGTCGGGTGAAACGATCGAGCGTCTGGTCAAGCCCGCGGAAGCCTACTGGAAGCCGTTCCCGTGAAGCCGATCGATGCCGCCGGGTTTGAAGCGAAGTTCCAACTGAACATCGATCCATGGATTATGGATCGTCGCCCTTTGAAGCCTTCAAGCGCCGTGTGCTTCTGCGTGCCTGCGGCGACCGCATCCATGGCAGGGGCCTGGAACTCGCCTGCGCCATCGGCGAGAACTCCCGCCTTCTCGCCCCGCGCTGCCTGCGCCTTCTGGCCGTGGATTCTTCTCCCACCGCCATCAGGGAAGCAGAACGGCGGTATGGTGAAAGGCCGCATCTCCGCTTTGACGTGGCGCCGCTCCCCCAGGCGATGCCGCGCGGCCCCTTCGATCTGATCGTCGCGTCCGAGATCGGGTACTACCTGCCGCTCCGCCAGCTCCAGATGCTTCTGCGGCTGATGGCGCGTGAACTCGCACCCGGCGGCCGCGTCGTTCTTCTCCACCACCTGTCGGCCTTCGACGACGCAGCGCAGCTTCCCTTCCTCGCGCAGCAGCGCATGGCAAGGTTCTTCGGCCGAATGATGCCCCCGGTATTCCACGAGCGCCATGCCCGTTTCGACGCCAGCGCATTCCGCAAGGCCCTGCGCTAGCGGGCGGCCAGTCACACGCCGACAGAGGCTTCGGGTCCGATGTTCGGGAGAATGGCGCAGAGGCTGGCAGCGCCGGTAGGAACCACTAAGGCACAAGCAAGGTGCTGCCGGAGACCGGGATGTGGGCGATCTTGCCAGCGCGGTGTGGACCGTTGCAGCCGCTCGCATGAAGGCGGAACGCGAGCACCGATCACCCCTGTCTCTGCGATGCTGCGCTATCACCGAAGGAGGCGCCGCTGCGCCTGCACCCGATCGTCTCGCGGCTGGTCGACCAAGAGCTCCTGAAGAAGCTGAGAAAGCCCCGTGATAAACAAGCACTCCAGCTTAGCAACGCGAATGCCGGCAGCTGTTTCGCTCGTGCTGGCCCGCTGCGGCGCCGACGACTGGTCCTGAGGCCAGAAGCATACCTGCGCCTGATCACCGAAGCCTATGCGGACATGGTCATGTCACACCTGCGGCGCGGATACACAGGGACCTTCCTGACCTTCATGTTCAACGCCCTTGCCGGCAATGAGAACGCAAAGAAGAAGCAGATGTTCGAGGAGGTGGAACGCTGCTACGCGCTCCTCCTCACCCGCGCCTACCGCGATCTGAAGAAGATCGACACCTTCGACATGCCGCTGTGGCTGGCCAGCCCGGATTGGCCGGTTCCGAAGATTGGCTTCAATCGCGACCGCCTGCTCAACATCCAACTCAATGACGGCCTGCACATGCACGCCATCGCGCTGCTGCCGCCGGGAACGCGAGTGGGCGCGCGCCTCGACATGCACATCGACGATCACCAGCAGTTGTACCGGCCCCCGCACGGCAAGATCATGAAGATGAACTTTGCCGAGATGACCGCCACGCCCGAGAAGGTGGTCGGCTACGGCCTGAAGTCGATCACGCGCCGGCGCATCGATCCGGGTGACGTGCTGATCCTGCCGCGCTCGCACTCGGAAATGCCGACGATGACGAAAACCGAGCGGCGCTTTGCCGAGCAGGAGCGCAGGTCGCTCAAAGCCGAAGAGCGGGCGCGCTGGATGACGAAGAACAGGAATTTGAAGCCGGTTTGGACTGTCCGCTGACGGGCTCTGAGAGGCCGGTAAAGGGGTTAGCGAAGCAGAACTCGGAAAGGCCGAACTCTGCGCATCGCGCCACCCCGGCCCGCTACGGCGGCCTAAAGGAAACGAAACGATGATGAACGATCACCCTATCTCGAAAATGCTGTTTGACATGTTCTTGGCCATGACGCGTCGGATGCGGAGCCAAGGCTGGACCCCTTACGTCCTCACCTTGCACGTGGATCACCCCGACACTTCGGAAGGAACTTCCGAGCGGCAGGTCCTTGAGGCGCTCGAGGCGCTGTATGCAGGTCTCAACGCCGAACTTACGCTCAACTCAACGACGATGTCGTCGAGGCGCCCGCACAACCCCGTTTGGATTGTTGTCTTGGATGCCGCCGAGCAGGCGGGAGAGTGGCGCCGGGGAGACGCGAAGCGGCGGCAGTGCACGATTTGCAGTGTCTTGGCTTTTCTGCCGCCGCCGTCCAATGAGCGGGGTATGGAAACGCTGCGGCTATGGCGGGCCGACACGCTCGACACTGCGGGTCTCATCTCGCGCTGTTCGTTCACGCGGGTCACATGCAGCAGCACGGAGGCCGTCCGCGGAGCGCTTGGAACACTCCTTACCTCGGCAGGAACGACCAAGCTCCACGTGCTCGATGGAACGCAACATGGCTGGAGCCTTGCGCGGTCGAAGAACCCGCAGACGGTCAGCGCGGCGGTGGTGAAGGCTTCCGCTGTTCGGAAGGTAAGTCGGCGCTCGAAGCAGCGTGTCGAAGGCCATGAGAGTGGCTCCAAGGCGCACTGAGGACGGCAGCGCCACTCGGCGGGCTGCGTGGCCGTGACGTCCGCGGCGTTCATTGCAGGTCGCCTGAAAAGTGAACCGCGAGAACGCCGCTAAACGCCCTCCGATACGGATCATTGACAAAGGACTATATTCCTACTATGATGCCGGTGGGCGCTGCTTCGGCTGCGCTCACCGTCGTCGCCCCGCAGTGACGCTTAGGAGTTTGATCATGCGCCGTCGAACGGCCGACCATCGATCGCCTCGGCCACCCGCGTCGGCGGCCCTTCATAACCTAACCTTCTTCGAGGGAGCCCCAGCGGCTCCCTCTTTCGTTTCGGAGATACGTTCATGACTGCTTTGACCCTCGTCGCACCCCCTGCCGCTCGCCCTGCTTTGCCCCACCGCAGGCGCAAGGGCGCTGCCTCGTTCGTGGCCGACCTGCTTGCCGGCGCGGACATGGCCGGTCCGCTTGAGCAACACGATGGCGGCTCCGCCGCACCGGAGATCGACAGCCCGACGACCAGCCCGTCACCGCTGCTGCTGCTCGGTCGCGACGACAAGGACCGCCCGCATGCCTCGCGCTTCGATGCTTGCGATGCGGATTCCGTCGCTCACGCCGCCGCCCTGATGAACATGGTGGTTCTGCCCGTGACGGGCGGGCCGCTGGCCGAGCTTGCCGCCGAGCTGCCGGCCGGAAGACTGTTTGCCAGCGGCAAGGCCTTCGTGCCCTTCGCCAGCGCCACCCTCTTCAACAAGCTGGTGAGCTACACCCCGATCGCGGATCGAAGCGCCTTGGCCCCCGGCGGGCAACGTCAGGCTCCGGCAAAGGGCGCCAAGGGCGGCGGGAAGGCCGAAGGTGACGCGCCTGCCACGGCACCATCGCCGGAGGCACCCACCGTGGCCGACGCGCCGGTTGATGCTGCCCCATCGGGAGAGCTGATCCCCGGCAAGCCAATCAAGGCGGGCGCGTTTCCCAACGACTGGTCCGAGATCAGGCCGCTCAGCATCGTTCTTGCGACGATAGAGGGCTATGACAGCTGGTGGCCCGCAGAGGTGATGGAATCAAAGGGCGACGGGCTCTTCGTGCTCAAGTGGGTGGAGGGCGCCCACGACCTGTTTCTGCGCCGGGCCGAGCAGTTGGCGCTGCTTCACCCTGCCTTTCGCGGCATGTGACGGGAGGCGCACGATGACGAGTTCCATCATGCCCCGTCACACGCCGCCTGTTGTCACGCGGGCGGCACTCGTCGCCATGGCGATGCCACATGAGCCCGGCAGCAAGGCCGAGCGCATCCGCTGCCTTAACGATGCCTTCCGGCGCACCTTCATTGGCGGACGTGTCATGCTGACCGCTGGGGTGGCAGCACTGCCCGAGGGCGGCCTGCATGCGCTGCTTGGGGCGGTTCAGGCATTCGACCGCTTTGATCCCGGCAACGACCCGCACGGCGATCACGACTTCGGCGCAGTCGAGCATGAGGGCGATCGCTACTTCTGGAAGATCGACGCCTACGACACCGACCTGGAGTTCGGCTCGCCGGACCCGAGCGATCCTGCCGGCACCACCCGCGTGATCACCGTCATGCGGGCGGACGAGTATTGATGCCAAGTGCCTGCATCATACGGCAACCGGGCTGGGGCATGCTTGTCTCAGCCCGCTTTGGGTTTGCGACCCGCGGGCAAGGAGGGTCGCTCGCCTGCACCCGGCTCGACCGGTTCGAAGAGAGCCCGCACATCAACGCCAAGCACCTTGGCGAGGGCTTCGAGCGTGTTAAGCGTCACATTCTCCCGGCCGCGCTCGACGCGGCCAACATAGGAGCGATCGATGCCCGCATCGAGGGCAAGGCGCTCCTGAGAGAGCCCTTGCGCCACACGATGATGGCGCAGGTTCCAGCCGAGGGTTTGTCGCAGGTTCACGCCCGATCAGGAACATGACCGCGGCTTGACAATCGACGGACTGATAGTCCCCTATTCTAGCAACTTACGCGCGACCTGCTTGGTCAACTCCCGCAACCGCGAGGACCAAGGATCACGCACCGCGTCCAACCTTGAGAGGAACCATTCAGTGAACGCCTACTTCGACGCCATGCGCCGCTATGCCACTTTCAGCGGGCGCTCGACCCGCAAGCAGTTCTGGCTATTCACCCTGACCGCCTTTCTGATCCTTGTCGCGTGCGCGGTCATCGACACCAACGTGTTCGGCACGGACCCCGAAAGTGCGTTGGTGCTGACCGGCATCGCCAACCTCATCCACCTGCTGCCCTCGATCGCGGTCACCGTGCGCCGCCTGCATGACACTGACCGCAGCGGCTGGATGCTGCTTCTGGCGTTCATCCCCGTGATCGGTCAGGTGGCGCTGCTCGTGATCGCCTGCCTGCCATCGACGCCGGGGCCCAACCGCTTCGGAGCGCAGCCCGGCATGGGCCCTGATGCCACCTTTGGCCGGAACGCTCACCCACGGGGCTCGCAGGGGCCGCTACGGGCATCGGCGGGCGACCACTTCATGCCCGATCACGACCTGCCCGCGCCCCGGCCTTCGTCCCAGCCGCCCCTCGACCAGTTGCAGCAGCTTGCCGCCCTTCGCGCCGAAGGCACCATCGATGAGACCGAGTTCACCCGCCTCAAGCGGAACATCCTGCAAGGCAGCGCATCGTGATCGGCACGCGCTGGGGCGATCGTTTGTGCGGACTGGCTGGAAGGCTCATGCCGAAGATCGTCGCCGGCGCTTTCCGGGGCATCCTTCCTGTTGCTCTGCTCGCGAGCCTGTTTGTGGCGCTTGGCTCGATGAACCCCGCCGGTGCTGAGCCGCGAGACAAAGCCTGCAGGGTTGAGGTGGACGGCAAGACCTATGCATCTGGCTCGTGCGAGATCAACATCGGGTCATTTGGTGCCGCCGTGCGTTGGGCGGATACTGGCTACCTTTATCTCGACGAGACGGCTGACGGAGAGTTCACCGGGCTGTGGACGGGACCGACCGGCGGCTCGCATGCGACCGAAACCATTGAGGCAATGCGGTACGCGGATGGCTGCTGGATCAATCAGCGGGCGACGATCTGCTTTGAGAGCGCAAAGGAGCTGGCAGCAGAGCTTGCCCAGAGATTGAAGGAGAAGGAAGACGCCACACCCGGGCTGATGGCATTCCTGCTTCTGGCGCTTGCCCTCTACATGCTGCCAAGCTTGATCGCCTTCATTCGCCGCCACCCCAATCGCTGGGTGATCCTAATCCTCAACGCGGTATGCGGCGTGACGGTGATCGTCTGGCTCGGCTGCCTGGTCTGGGCGTGCAAGGCGGTGCACCTGACGGACGACCCTCAAGGCAGCAATGGCGGCGAGTCGGGCCTCAACGTTCTCGCCAACGATGTCGCGCGAGTGCGCGTTGATCCGCCGCTGCTCGCCCCACCGCCTTGCCTACCTGCCGGCCTGATGTGCTCGACCAGCTACGCCGCCTTGCGCGATCAGGGTGTGCTCGACGAGGCTGAGTTCTTGCGCCTCAAGCAAGGAGTGATGGAGCGAGTGTTCCCGTCCGACTCTCGCGCCGGGTGAGACGCAAGCGGTTCTGGATCGAGTGTGCCTCACTCGCGCTGCGATGCCAGCGTTGCGCCCCATCTCAGCCATCCCAGCCAAGATTTGCCTTCTCCCGGAAGCGAACGTTCCGCCGAGCCAGAACTCAGCTTTAAGCCTTAAACCAACGTTAGCGTCTTAACGAATCATCCGACCGGCTTCCTGGAGTTTTTGGAAGGCTTGGAAGCGTTTTTCGTGCCAGTCCTGCGTCGTGCAGTCGGGCGAGCATATCTCGCCTAAGCTGGACATGGCCTGCATTCCCGAACGGATATCCGAGAACCGGCCGCTTGCTGCTGCGGCGATGATGGCAGAACCCAGCAGCACCGGCTCCGGGCAGGTCGAGGCGGCGACCTGAAGACCGGTGGCATCGGCCAGCACCTGCCTGGCAAGCCGGCTGGCGCCGGCTCCGCCGCTGACCACGATCGTGTCGATGCCCAGGCCTTTTTCGCGCTCGGCCTGCACGATCTGGCGTACCCCGTAACCAAGCCCGCACATCCCCGCAAGATAGAGCGCGATCAGGCTTTCCCGCCCGAAATCCATCCCCATGCCTGCAATCACGCCTCGCGCATCCGGATCCGCGAACGGAGCGCGATTCCCGAGAAATTCCGGCACAACGTGCAGTTGGCCGATGATCTTGGGAGCTGATGCCGCCCCACCTTGTTCTTCCGCCTCGCGCGACAACAAGGCTGTAAGGGTGATGCCTTCTGATCGCGCCTGTTCTGCCGCTTCTGCGGCTGCCGGATGGTGTCGCACCAAATGGTCGATGGCCGCACCCGCGGCGGATTGACCGCCTTCGTTGAGCCAGAGGCCGGGCACCATCGCCGAGTAGTACGGACCCCACACACCGGGCACAAATGCTGGCTCTGTCGTCGAGGACATGGTGCAGGCGGATGTCCCAAAGACATAGGCCATCCGGGATTCCACCGTGCCGGCCGCACCCAGCGCACCGACGGTGCCGATGCCGCCCGCATGGGCGTCGATCAGGCCTGCAGCCACAGCGGTGCCGGCTTTCAAGCCGAGTTCTGTTGCGGCGCGATCCGTCAGACCCCTGCCAAGCGCTGTTCCTGGCGGGACAACGTCCGTGCCGATGCGCGCAAAGCCCTCATCGGCCAGCGCGCCAAGGCCCACCAGACGAAAATAGCTTTCGTCCCACCGCTTCTCGTGCGCCAGATAGGTCCACTTGCATGTCACGGTGCAAGAGGACCGCGCCAGGCTGCCGCTGGCCTTCCAGGTCAGGAAATCGGTAAGGTCCAGGAAAGCGGATGCGTGAGCAAACGTCTCGGGCAGATTTTCTGCCAGCCAAAGCAGCTTCGGCGTTTCCATTTCCGGCGAAATCACGCCGCCGACATAGTCGAGCACCTGGTGTTTGGTGGCGTTGATGCGCTGTGCCTGCCTCGTCGCGCGGTGATCCATCCAGACGATGATGTTGCGCGCAGGGTCGCCCGAGTGACTGACGCTGAGCGGCTGATCGCCATCGCCCGACACGACCAGCGAACAGGTCGCGTCGAAGCCGACGCCGGCCACGCTTTCCCGTGGAACACCAGCCTGTGCGACGGCCTCGCGTGTAGCCTCGCACACGGCGCGCCAGATATCGTCGCTGGACTGTTCGACGATTTCGCCGGCTTCGCGCCAGATGGCGATGTCGCGCTTGGCGGACGACAGCATCGTTCCCGTTGCATCGAACACGCCGGCGCGGGCGCTTCCCGTTCCAACGTCAATCCCGATGAAGATCGGCGCCATATTCCTGACGGACCTCAAAGATCGACGCTGTTGGGCAGGATGACGAGGTCACGAATGACCACGTTGCGTGGCCGGGTCAGCATGAACAGGATGCATTCCGCGACCTCCGTGGGCTCCATCAGCGAGCCGTTGGCGAGCGCTTCCTCCATCTTGGCCTTTGGCCAGTCCGACAGAAGCGCTGTGACGACCGGACCCGGCAGAACCGCGCCGACGCGGATACCGTGTTTTGACATCTGCCGGCGCACCGTGTGGGCGAAGGCTTGCACGGCAAATTTTGACGCGGTGTAGATCGGCTCCCACACTACGGGAACGACGCCGGCGATGGACGAGGTCATCAGGATGTCGCCCGTCTTGCGCCCGATCATATGCGGCAGAACGGCATGCACCGAGCGGAATGCCGCATTGATGTTCAGATTGAGCATGCGATCCCAGGCATCCGGATCGCCCTCGGAGACGTCGCCGCCGATATAGGCGCCGGCATTGGCGTGGAAGATGTCGAGCTGCCCGGCCTGATCGAGGATGGCGGGCAGCATGGTGCCGACGCTCTTCGGATCAAGCAGATCGACCACCACCGGAAAGGCCGCGGCGCCGAGTTCGGAGCAGAGTTGCTCGAGCCGATCACCGGCTCGATCCACCAGCGCAACCCTTGCGCCTGCGTTCAGCATCGCCCGTGCGCATTCCAGTCCTATGCCGGAGGCAGCTCCGGTAACGGCAGCGACCTTGCCTTCGAGTGTCTGTGCCATCTTTGCGTGATCCTTAGCGGCCGTGGGAAGCGCGTGAGCGACGCGCCAGGGAGTCAACGATCACCGCCAGCGCAAGCACGCCGCCCAGGATCATGTACCGCAGCGAGGATGACAGGTTGAGCAGGGTCAATCCGTTGGAAATGGCCTGGATGACGATGATGCCGAGCAGCGCCGAATAGGCGGAGCCGCGCCCGCCGAACAGCGATGTGCCGCCGATGACCGCTGCGGCAATAGCGTTCAGGTTGACGTCGCCGGCACCCGCCTGTTGCGAGGAGGAGCCAAGGCGGGCAGCCGACAGGATGCCGCCAAGGGCGGCAAACGTTGAGCACAGCATGAAAGCGCTGAGATAGATGCGCTTGACGTTGATGCCCGCGCGCCGCGCAGCTTCGCGATTGCCGCCAACCGCAAACATGGAGCGTCCCCACTTCGTGCGGGTGAGGGCGTAATCCATCGCGGCCACCAGGACCACGAAGAGGCCGAACATCCACGGAACGCCTCGACCCTGCGCGAGGTACAGCACCACCACAAGGAGCGCGAACGTCAGGATCGCTGCCTTGGCGATGACCACGCTCAGCGCGCTACCGGTCAGGCCGGCGGCTTGGCGCTGCGCACGAGCCTTCGCGCCGGACCAGAGGATGATGACACCCGGAACAAACGCAAGGATAAACGATAGCCAGTTCGGCATGTAGGCGTTTTGTCCGAAGCGCACGAGCGCCAGACTGAACGGCAGGTTGATCGAGCCGGTGTTGCCCAACAGGTAAAGCTGAAGTCCGAGCAGCGCGAGAAGTCCCGCCAGGGTCGCGACGAAGGAAGGCATTCCCACACGGCTGAAGAGCGTCGCATAGAGCGCGCCGACAAACGCACCCAGCCCCAGCGCAACGACGATCGCTCCGGCGACCGGCCAGCCATTGTTGATCCACAACACTCCAAGGATGGACGAGGCGAGGCCTGACATCGATCCGACCGAAAGATCGATCTCGCCGAGCAACAGGACGCACACGATCCCCAGTGAGATGATGCCGGTGGTGGCACAATCGTAAAGAAGGTTCGACACATTGCCCGGGCGTACGAAAACCGGGTTGATCGACGTGAAGATGATCGAAATGACGACCAGGCCGACGGCGACCGGGATCATGCCGAGATCGCCCGATCGCACACGGTCGATGAAGCCGCGCAGCGCGCCGCCGAGCCCTTCGTCCTGGCGCAGACGTGCGTCGGCGCGATCGAGTGCCCGCCCGGAAACGGAGTTCGGATTGACGGTCATTGAAGCTCCTCCCCGAAAGCGGTCGGACCTGGCTGCCCCTTAGCCGCAGCACGTCGCGAAACCGAGTTTTCGACCGCACCAGTGATGGCGGCAATCAGGTCGTGATGGGTGTCCTGCGGCGTGAAGACGCCATTGTTCTTGCCAAGGCGCAGAACGACGATACGGTCTGCCACGGCGCGCACGTCGTCCATGTTGTGGGAGATCACGATCACACCGAGGCCTCGGTCGCGCACCCGCTCGATAAGGTTCAAGACCTCCGCAGTCTGTGCCACGCCGAGCGCGGCCGTTGGCTCGTCGAGCATGATCAGCTTGGGTTCAAGCAGCAGCGACCGGGCGATGGCAACGGTTTGGCGCTGGCCGCCCGACAGTGAGGCTACGGGCTCACGGACAGAAGGGATGCGCGCGGCGAGTTCGTTCAGAAGGGTCCATGCGCGCACCTCCATGGCGACTTCATCAAGTGCCCAAGGGCTCTTCTCGCGGCCGAGAAAGATGTTGGACACCACATCAAGATTTTCACAAAGAGCAAGATCCTGGAACACCGTCGCGATGCCCATGTCGAGCGCTGCCGCGGGCCCGTCCGGCGTGGTTTCCTTGCCCATGAAGCTGATGGTGCCGGAGGACGGCTGGAAAACGCCGGCCAGTACTTTCACGAGCGTCGACTTGCCGGCGCCATTGTCGCCCACCAGCGCCACCACTTCGCCGGCGTGAACGTCGAGATCGATATCGGTCAACGCGGAGACAGCGCCGAAATTCTTGGAAATGTTGCGCAGCGATATGACGGGATCGCCTCGCGGCCTGCGCGGTGCTTTCTGACTGGATGCGGCATCGCTCATGGCGGACCTCGTTGATGAAGGTGCAAGAACCCGGCCGTCGGGAAGAGACGGCCGGGTAAGCGTGGGCTCTTACTTGATGCCCATCTTGTCGCAGGCCGCCACGTAGTCTCCGGTGCAAACCTCAGCCACGGCCGTGATGCCCTTGTCAAAAATCTCGGCCTTGATGTTTTCGGCCGTGATCACCGCCGGGACGAACAACTCCGACGGCGTGTTGTAGAGCGTTGTCTTCGCCTCTGGCGTCTTGCCCGTGATGAACTGGTAAGCCACGTCTGCCGCCGCTGCGGCGACGATCTCCGACGGCTTGGAGATCGTGTTGTACTGATCGCCGGAGATGATCAGTTGCAGGGCGGCGATCGTCGCGTCATTGCCGGTAATTGGCGGAACCGGGTCGACGCCGGCCGCCTTGAACGCGGCAATTGCCCCGCCGCCGGTGCCATCATTGGCGGCAACCACGCCCTTGATGTCGGCGCCAAAGCGAGTGACTTGGCCGGCCGCCCATTCCTGCGCCTTCGGCGGTGCCCACTCCGGCGTGTCGAATTCCGCCAGTGTCTTGTAGGTCGAGGCATCCAGTGCGGCGTCGATGCCGTCGCGGATCAAACCGGCTGCGGCGTCGGTTGGCGAACCGTTGATCTGCAGCACGCCGGCTCCGTCCGCAACGCCCTGCTTCTTCAGGTAGTCGACAAGCGACTGCGCGATCGCCTGGCCGATGCCCTTGTTGTCGAACGACACGTAGTAGTCCGCCGGCTGGTCCGGGATCGGCCGGTCATAAGCGATAACTTTTACGTTCTGGCTGTGTGCCTGCTGCACCAGGGAAGCGGCCGCGCTGGAGTCGACAGGATCGAGCACGATCACGGTCGCGCCCTGCGACATCACCGAGTTGAACTGCTGCTGCTGCAAGGCAACGTCGGCATTGGCGTTCTGGTAGATCACCGTGCAGTTCGGGCAGAGCTTCTTCATCTCGGCCTGGAAGCCGGGAAAGTCGTGCTGCTCGTAGCGGGTCGAAGCCTGATCGGGCATCAGGAAGGCGACGGTCGCGGTTTCGTTGCCCTGAGCAAGCGCGCTCAAGGTGCCGGCGGCGCCGAGAGCGATGGCACCCAAAGCGGCCGATACCCGAAATCTGTTCACATAGGCCATTTCCATTCTCCTCCGTAGTGATGGGCCGTCACAGCGACGACATTTTACGTCTGGTGGTCGTACAGTCCTTCCATGCCTCCCGTGTTCAGGCTGCTTGGGCGGCGTGGATGTTCTCGCCGAGCAGGCGCCTGAAGCGCGACGGCGGCATGCCCTTCTCCGCCAGGAATTGGCGATTGAAGTTGGACAGATTGTTGAAGCCGACCTCGAAGCAGATGTCGGTGATCGAGGCGTTTTCTTCGCTCATCAGAATCTGGCAGGCGAGATTGATACGCAGACGCTTCAGATACTGCACGAGCGACATGCCGGTATGTCGGCGAAACGCGCGCGAGAATGCCCCGGTTGACTGGCCCGCAATGGCGGCCAGGTCCGCTTCGTCAAAGGGCTGAGTGAGATTTTCGCGGATAAAGGCGATCGCCTTGTTCATGCCCGCAGACATGTAGCCCGATGGGTCGGGCAAGTATTTTGCGCTTGCGAGCGGCTTGATGTCTCGCGCGCGGCTGAGGTGGCCGACAATCATCATGAAGAGCTCAAGACGGCGAAACCCTTGCGCGCTCTGGATTTCCTCCATGAGCGGCCAAACCGATCGGCTCGTTTCGGCCGCAAACAGAACGCCGCGGCGCGAGGAAGCAAGGAGCGGATTGAGGTAGGCGAGCTCAGGCAACACTTGCGCGGCGTCGCCGATGAAGCACTCGCTGAACTGTATGATGCGGCAGCGCAGGGGCACTGCCTCACCCTCAGGCACGTCGCTGACCCAGTTGTGGGGCAAATTGGGCCCGGTCAGAACGAGGTTTCCTTCATCAAACTCGCCGATGAAGTCGCCAACAAAGTAGCGGCCACGGGTCTTCACGACCTGGTGGATCTCGTATTCCGGATGAAAGTGCCAGCGCACCGTGTGGTAAGGGTAGCCGTGCGCCCACGCGGTGAACGACTCCCCACGGCGAATCTGGACCAGTTCCAAGTCTGGTTCCATATGCATTCCTCCCGAACCGGCTGGGCTCCTCTCCCATTGCCAATTCAAAACCGGGTTGGCTCCGCGTTGTGGAACTTAACCGGCAAGATGAACGCTACCGCTTGTCCTCCAAGCCCGCCACCACGAACCGAAAGCTCTTCTGATACTTTTTTGACTATTCGTTGTGCCCGATGGCGAGCAACGGAGACATGAGACATCATCGCGCATAAGGACGAGCTTGGCTTCGAGCCTCCGATCGTCAAGGCGCAGTGCAAGCAGGTCTTCTCGACCATCGGTGGGCCTACAGTGCAGCAACTGCTTGGCGCGGTTCACGACGGAGATTTCGCACTATTCGTGACACTGGGCGACTACTCACCGGATGCTAAGAAGATCGAGAGCAGCCGGACCAATCTAAGATTGATCCGGGGGACGGAACTTGTTCAGCTTGTCCTCAACAACTACGAGCGATTGGAGCCGCAGTTCAAAGCAATGCTTCCGCTGAAGCGTACCTACACGCCGAGCGCCATGCAAGGTGTGGCACCGATACCCTGATTGAACACGCCTCAGAGAATTGGTCCAGCGCCTTGTGTCATGCGAGCAAAAGAGGAACGCCGCCCTAGCTGGCCAAGTGGTCAGAGGATGATTTTAAGTGGAAGCAACAACAGCGTAGCGGCGATTGACTTGAAAATGGGCGAGCTGGGGATGATGGCCGACGATGCAATTGTCGCGTGCGGTGGGATGCTCGGGAAGCTGTCAAGGCGTTGATCGCAGCGAACGGCTTTAATGAGAACGAGATGAGCAAGATCAGCCTTGGGTGCGCATGGCGGGCCATGCAGGCCGGCTGGAAGCTCAAAAGGGTTAGAGGGTGTGCTGACTCTTTTTAATGCAGTGCCCCTTGCATTGTAGCTGCATCATCATCATGTGAAATCAATCGGCGTCGATTGGGAGCTTGAGCTTATGGTTTATACTGTCAAGCAGGGCTGGCAGAATAGCTGCCATATTTAGGCGGATTGTCATATCAATCTCCAGTGTGGTTGCATCAGCTTCGCTCGGGCTGCCGAACAGAAACGGTATCCCACTTACAGTATAGCACAATGCGTTGTACTAACGCGCGTCTAGCTGGGTTCGCTCAGCGCAATAACGGCGGGGACAGGGGGTGAACCGGATCGCGTTCGGTGCTTCTGTCCCCACTCGACACTTGTTCAGGCAGTGTGCTGGATGTGGACGCCGCGCGATAAGGACCTGAAACATTATCCGCACTTCGATGCCCCACTTACCAGAGCGAAGGTGGTGGAGATAGCGAATGACCCCAAAGCTGTAGCCATCAACGCGTTTTTCCCTCTCATTAAGTTCGATCGCTCATGGCAGCCGTATAGAGGCCTAGGGGGCGACAAGAAGGTGCGGACGCTGCGGTATGCAGCTCGCAAGGATGCAGCCATATTCGCCTGCTACCGCGTACAGCTCTCCGAGAGCTATGAAAAGCGCCTTGTTACTAGTGGATTGTCTCCTCATGTGGTCGGCTACCGCCGGATCAAGGACACCGCAGGCCGGGGAGGCAAGTCCAACATCCACTTCGCCCGAGATGCCTTCCGCTTCATTCGGGACAACTCGCCATGCGTTGTAGCAGTGGCGGACATCAGTTCGTTCTTCGAGTCCATGGACCATGAACTTCTGCGTCAGAGATGGGCAGATGTCCTCGGAGTAGCCAGACTGCCGGCCGATCACTTCGCGCTTTTCAAGCAAGCGACCAAGTACCGGACGATCGACCAGACGGACCTATATGTCGCGCTCGGGTTCGCCGAGGTGAAGGGTGGCAAGACGGTCTACAAACACCCCCGCAGCGAGATGGAGAAGCAGCTTGCTTCCATGACACAGTTGCGTGCCCTTCTCGCCGGAAAGGGCCCCACGAGCGTCCCCATATACAAGCACAAGGCCACCTTCGGCATCCCTCAAGGGTTGCCGATCTCCGACATCTTAGCGAATATCTACATGATCGAGTTCGACCGCGAGGTCGCCGAGTGGTGCCTGTGCCGTGGCGGCTTCTACCAGCGCTACTCCGACGACATCATCTGCGTCGTCCCCGGTGACTCGACCACGGACGGCCAGATCATCGACATGCTCCGGGTTGCAGTGGCCGCCAACGGCAGTGAGCTGAAGATCAAGGACTCGAAGATCAGCACAGGCCGGTATGGTCTCGATGAGGTGCCGAATGGCTTCCAGGCGGGGATGTCCGCCAGGAACGGGATCGAGTACCTCGGCTTCCGCTATGACGGTGCGCGCGTCTATCTACGCGACAAGACGCTCAGCAACTTGAACCGCAAGTTCAAGAGCAGGGCGCAGGGCATGACATGGGGCTATGTGCGGCGCTACCGGGACAAGTCCGCGCTGTGGTTGCGGGAGAACTTCGATTTCGACCGCGCTGTCTCGCTGTTCCTGCGCAAGGAGCGGTTCGAAGAGGCAGACGACCCGCGCGATTGGACCTTCTGGACTTACGCCCGAAAGGCGGAGCAGAATCTCTCCGATCTAAACCCGCGCATCTTCCAGCAGCTCGTCGGGTTTAGGGAGCGGGCGCCGCTGATCCTAGCCGAGTACCTGGAAAGCGCGATCGCGAGGGCATGAGGCGGATTTAGGCCGATCAAAGGTTGCTGCTGGATGTCAGCCGCGCGACGCGGCACCATACGCCTTGGCAATTGCGACGTTCTCAAAAGAGACACAGTTCATAGCGCGACCGTGAGATGCAGCATCGGCCTCCAGCTATGTCTAATCACATCCAATTTGAATGTGGGCATCTTGTGGTATCAGAAGTTGCTGAGATAGAGAAACGTCATGCAAATCAGTAGCTTAGCGAAGGAATCTGGCGGACAGAGAGGGATTCGAACCCTCGATACGCTTTCACGTATACACGCGTTCCAGGCGTGCGCCTTAAACCACTCGGCCATCTGTCCGTGTCACGCTGGACGGCCGGTCGGCGCGGCAGGCGTGCGGGGCGGTTCCTAGCCGATTGAGTTGACCGTGCCAAGCGCATCCGGACGCCAAATGCGGCGGCGGGAAAAATCTGCGCCGGCATTCGGATGGAGGTGGAGACAGGGAGAGGAGGGATGGCGTGAGGGGCCGATGCCGCGAGGCACGTGCAGATTGCGAAAGCGCTCTCCACGCCATATCTCTGAGGAGGTGACAGCGATCGTTTCCCACCCCGCTGCGCGAGCGGCCGGCGGGGAAACGGCACCGAGCTGTTTCGAGAGGAGCCATGATCCGCTTTCTGTTTCGCCTGGCTGGCGCGCTGGTGCTTGTTGTCGCCGTGATCCTCGCCGTGCTCGATGCCACGCGCACCGTGGCGGCCTCCGCGCTGGTGCTGACTGCGCTGAGCGACAGCTGGGCTTCCGCCCTGCCGCAATCCTTTGCGACGTTTCAGGCTTTCATCAAGGCCCATGCGGGGGAAAGCGTCTGGAGCGGCATCATCGCGCCTTTGCTCGGGGTGCCGGGCTTTTTCCTGCTCGGGCTCCTTTCCTTCCTGCTTTTTGCGGTCGGCTGGAAGCGCGAGGAGCGGCCTTCGGGCTTCGGCAGGAATGCCGTGCAGCCGATGCGGCGCAGGCGCGTTTGACCGCATCACTTCGTTCCGTGTTCCAAGGAGCCCGACCATGTTCTTTCTGAGCGACCTTCTCAACAAGAAGACGCAGATGCCCAAGCCCGGCGATGCGATGCCCGGCCGCGCCGAGGCGATCCCCACCGCAGCCAGCCATTTCGTGTCCGGCCGACCGCTGAAAGGTCCGTATCCCGAGGGGCTGGAAACGGCAATGTTCGGGATGGGCTGTTTCTGGGGCGCGGAGCGCTTGTTCTGGCAGATGCCCGGCGTATGGGTCACGGCGGTCGGCTATGCCGGCGGCCTGACGCCCAATCCGACCTATCACGAAACGACGACGGGGCTGACCGGTCATGCCGAGGTAGTGCTGGTGGTGTTCGATTCGGCGCTCGTTTCCTATGCCGACCTGCTCAAGACCTTTTGGGAATCGCACGACCCCACGCAGGGGATGCGCCAGGGCAATGATGTGGGCACGACCTACCGATCGGTGATCTACACGTTCGGCGAGCGCCAGCTTGAGGCCGCCAAGGCATCTCGCGACGCCTATAATTCGGCGCTTGGCGCGGCCGGCAAGGCGAAGATCACCACCGAGATCCAGCCCGCACCGGCCTTTTACTTCGCGGAGGCCGAACACCAGCAATATCTCGCCAAGAATCCTTACGGCTATTGCGGGCTGCAGGGCACAGGGGTGACCTGCGCGGTGCCGGTGCCCGCCACGGTGTGAGTGCCAGGTGCGGGTCGTTCCAAGATTCCGCGTGAAATCGGCTTCGGCCCATGCCACAAACTTGCGCTGAGCGGGCTTGTGAGAGCCTCGCCCGGGGGCGTAGCGGAACAAACCGCGTCCGCGCCGCTCCTCCTAGCAGGCAGACAGAACAATCAAGAAAACCGACAGGGTGTGGATCACATGAAGCGAATAATTCTGGGCCTTTTGGCCGCCGCTGCCGTTTCCTTCCCCGCATTCGCGGCGGATTTCACGCCGGCGGTGCTGTATGATCTCGGCGGAAAGTTCGACAAGTCCTTCAACGAGTCCTCGTCTGAAGGCGCGAAGAAGTTCAAGGAGGAAACCGGCACCGCGTTCCGCGAGTTCGAGATCTCCAACGACGCCCAGCGTGAGCAGTCGCTGCGCAAATTCGTCGAGGACGGCAACAACCCGATCGTGATGGCAGGCTACAACTGGGCGACGACTCTCGAGAAGGTCGCCAAGGATTATCCGGACACGAAGTTCACCATTATCGACGCGGTGGTAGACCTGCCGAATGTCCGCTCGGTGGTGTTCAAGGAGAACGAAGGCTCCTACCTCGTCGGCGTGCTGGCGGGCATGGCGTCCAAGTCCAAGAAGATCGGCTTTGTCGGCGGCATGGATATTCCGCTAATCCGCAAATTCGCCTGCGGCTATGCCGGCGGGGCAAAGGCAGCCGGCGCGACCGATGTGATCCAGGTCTATACCGGCGACACGCCTGCTGCCTGGAACGACCCGACCAAGGGCGGCGAGATCGCCCGCTCGCAGATGGATCAGGGCGCGGACGTGGTTTACGCGGCGGCGGGCGGCACGGGCGTGGGCGTGCTACAGGCGGCGGCGGATGCCGGCAAGCTTGGCATCGGCGTCGACTCCAACCAGAACGCCCTTCAGCCGGGCAAGATCCTGACCTCCATGCTCAAGCGCGTGGATGTGGCCGTTTACAACGCCTTCATGGATGCGAAGAACAACAAGTTCACCGCCGGCATCAACAATCTCGGCCTGAAGGAAGACGGCGTCGATTATGCCGTGGACGACAACAACAAAAACCTGATCACGCCGGAAATGAAGACGGCGGTGGAAAAGGCCAAGGCCGACATCATCGCCGGCACGGTGGCCGTGCACGACTACATGTCGGACAATACCTGCCCTTACTGATCGAGCTGAAAGAACCTGTGATTGCGTGAAGCGCCGGGTCGAACGATCCGGCGTTTTGCTTTTCCGCCGCAGTGATCGTCCTCGACGGTCAGGAACTCAGCAGTTGCGCGGCCTTGTCGCGCGCCCAGCTTGCGATCCGTTCCAGCGGGCTGCCTTTCGGGCCCGCGCCATGCAGCGCGCCTTTGGTTGCGGCGCGCGGCGCGTGTCGTGATACCGGGATCGCTCCCATATGCGGCAGGGCCGTCAGATGCGCCGCGATTTCGGCCCAGCCCGCGTCTGCCGTGGCCGGCTTGCGCACCGCGTCGGACTGGAAGGGCTGCCGGCCGCGGCTCTGCCCATCGAAGCCCAGCCGGAGTGCCGCCTGAAGAACCGCGTCGCGAAACGGCGCATCCTCTTCGAGGTCGATTTCTGCCCGCTCGCGTTCGAGGTGCCCCATGCGTCCGAGCACATAGGCTTCCGCGCGAAGCGAGCGCCCGGTTTCCGCCAGAAGCCCTGCTTTCGTGTTGTTGATCCAGCCGCCTGTTTCGCCTGCCATGCTTCGACCTTCACCAGTGCGGCGGCGGAGCGACGGGGGCGGGCGGAAGAGCATCCTCCAGCGAGGCGAAGCGCTCGCTGAACACGGCCATCCTCGCCTGCATCCGCTCAA
This sequence comes from uncultured Mesorhizobium sp., assembly GCA_963522145.1. Lineage (GTDB taxonomy): Bacteria > Pseudomonadota > Alphaproteobacteria > Rhizobiales > Rhizobiaceae > Mesorhizobium_B. Next base: position 226,642 of record CAUQXI010000002.1, read on the forward strand.
GCGCCTTCCAGGCCTTGGCGACTTCAGCCGAAAGCTCTTCGATCACGCGATCCTGCTCCGCAATCCGCATCTCGAGCGCCGTGATCTGTTCGGAGCCGCGTTCCAATCCGACCTCATTCCTTTCCGCCGCGGGCGCCTCAACGGAAAGGCCGAAGCACCGTCACGGAAATTGACAAGCGTGTGGCCTTTTGTCGAGAGTAGCCGGCGGCCTGCGGAACCCTCCGGCGGCCTCGAAAAGCGCGCAATCGGCGCAAACGGGCGACGGTAACTTCGAGGAATGCGATCGCCCATGCCAGAAGCCGCCATCGAACTCCGCGCCATCTCCAAGAGCTTCGGCGCCGTTCGCGCCAATCGCGACATCGACCTCGTCGTGGAAAAAGGCACGATCCACGGCATCATCGGCGAGAACGGCGCCGGCAAGTCCACGCTGATGTCGATCCTATACGGCTTCTACCAGGCGGATGCCGGTGAGATCAGGGTCGATGGACGCGCGGTCGCCATCCTGTCTCCCAACGATGCGATCGCGGCCGGCATCGGCATGGTGCACCAGCATTTCATGCTGGTGCAGAACTTCACCGTGCTGGAAAACGTGATCCTCGGCGCGGAAGGCGAGGCCTTGCTGAAGGGAAGCATCGCCAAGGCCCGCGCGGAGCTTGCGCGGCTTGAGCGCGAATATGGTCTCGACGTCGACCCCGACGCCTTGGTCGAGGACCTGCCGGTCGGCCTTCAGCAGCGTGTGGAAATCCTGAAGGCGCTCTATCGCGGCGCGAATATCCTGATCCTCGACGAGCCCACCGGGGCGCTCACCCCGGCCGAGGCCGACCACCTGTTCCGCATCCTTCATCAGCTCAAGGCGCAGGGCAAGACGGTGGTGCTGATCACCCACAAGCTGCGGGAGATCATGGCCGTCACCGACCATGTGTCGGTGATGCGCGGCGGCGCGATGGTCGCCACGCGCAGGACAGCAGAAACGGGCGTCGAGGAACTCGCCGAACTGATGGTCGGCCGCCGCGTGCTGCTTCGCGTCCAGAAGGAGAATGCGCAGCAAGGCGCCCCGAAGCTTTCCGTGCGCAACCTGACGGTGAAGGATGCACGTGGCGTGACCATGGTGGACGACGTGTCCTTCGATGTCTGCGCCGGCGAGATCGTCGGCGTCGCGGGCGTGGCGGGCAACGGGCAGTCGGAGCTGCTTGAAACCCTTGCCGGCATACGCCGCGCAGTGTCGGGCACGGTGCTGCTCGACGGCAGGCCGATCGATGTCGCAGGGCGGGCCGACCCCGGCGAGTTGCGCGACCGGGGCCTCGCCCATGTGCCGGAAGACCGCCATCATGTCGGGCTCGTGCTGGCCTTCGAGGAAAACGAGAACGCGATCCTCGGCTATCACGACGAAGCGGGTTACCTGAACGGACCGTTTCTCGATATTGCCGCCATCCGCGACGACGCGCGCGACAAGATCGGAAAATACGACATCCGCCCCGGAGACTGCCGGCTCAAGACCGCCAACTTCTCCGGCGGCAACCAGCAGAAGATCGTGCTTTCCCGCGAGATCGAGCAGGATCCCGGCGTGCTTCTCGTCGGCCAGCCGACGCGCGGCGTCGATGTCGGTGCCATCGAGTTCATCCACAAGCGCCTCATCGCCATGCGAGATGGGGGCAAGGCCGTGCTTCTGGTGTCCGTCGAGCTCGACGAGATCCGCGCCTTGTCCGACCGCATCCTCGTGATGTTCTCCGGCCGCATCGTCGGCGAACGCGGCGCCGACGCCACCGAAGGCGAGCTGGGACTGCTGATGGCGGGCGTCGAACGGGCGGAGGCTGCGGAATGATCCAGGGCCTGTCGCACATGACCTTCATGACCCGCGATCTCGAGCGGATGACGACAATCCTCACCGAGATTCTGGACGCGCGCGAAATCTATGCGAGCGGCGACGCCACTTTCTCCGTCTCCCGCGAAAAATTCTTTTTGATCGGAGATATCTGGATCGCGATCATGGAAGGCGAGCCGCTCCCTGCCCGCACCTACAATCACATCGCCTTCAAGATCGACGACGCCGACTTCGACCTCTACGCGCTGCGCGTGAAGCAGCTCGGACTCGACATCCGCCCGCCGCGCCGGCGCGTGAAGGGCGAGGGCCGTTCACTTTACTTCTATGACATGGACAACCACATGTTCGAACTGCACACGGGCACGTTGTCCGAGCGGCTTGCGCGCTACGAGCGCCCCGCGGAGGCTTCCCTGTGAGCACCCCTTACGCGAAACTCCCCGCCTGGGCCGATTACGGCCTGATCCCTCTTGTCAATCTCGCCGTCGCCTTCATCGTCGCGGGGCTGGTCGTGCTGATCGTGGGCGAGAACCCCTTGCGCGCGGCGGCGATCCTCGTCGAGGGCGCATTCGGGCGGGGGCAGTATGTCGCCTATACGCTGTATTACGCGACGAACTTCATCTTCACGGGGCTGGCGGTGGCCGTCGCCTTTCATGCCGGGCTGTTCAACATCGGCGGCGAGGGGCAGGCTTATATCGGCGGCCTCGGCGTGGCGCTGGTGGCGCTTTCCTTCGATGCGGTGTTTCCGTGGTGGGTGAACTTCCCGCTGGCGATCCTCGCTTCGGCCGGCAACGGCGCGCTTTGGGCGCTGATCCCGGCCTGGCTCCAGGCCCGGCGCGGCTCGCACATCGTCATCACCACCATCATGTTCAACTTCATCGCGGCGAGCCTGATGGTTTATCTGTTGGTGGACGTGCTGAAGCCCGCCGCCGCCATGGGTCCGCAGACCCGCACCTTCACCGAGAACGCGCAGCTGCCGAAGCTCAACGGGATGCTGGAACTGTTCGGCGCGACGATCCGCTCCGCGCCGCTCAACCTGTCCTTCCTGCTCGCCCTCGTCATGGCGGTCTTCGTCTGGGCGCTGATCTGGCGCACGCGGCTGGGCTACGAGATCCGCACCTTCGGCTTCAGTCCGAAGGCCGCGCGCTATGCCGGCATCTCCGAAACGCGCATCATCATCATCGCCATGATGATCTCAGGCGCGCTGGCAGGCATGATGGCGCTCAACCCCATCATGGGCGACCAGCATCAGGTGCAGATTGATTTCGTTTCCGGCGCGGGCTTCGTCGGCATCGCGGTGGCGCTGATGGGCCGCTCGCACCCGGCCGGCATCGTGCCTGCCGCGATCCTGTTCGGCGCGCTCTATCAGGGCGGGGCGGAGCTCGCCTTCGAGATGCCGGCGATCTCGCGCGACATGATCGTGATCATCCAGGGCCTCGTGATCCTGTTTGCCGGCGCGCTCGAGCACATGTTCCGCCCCGCCGTGCAGGCCGTTTTCGCGCGCGCGTCGCCGAACCGGCTGCCGGCCGCTGCTGCGGGAGCGGGCTGAGCCATGTCGCCCGACCTTTTCGTTCAGCTCGCCGACGCCACGATCCGCGTGTCCGTGCCGCTTCTGCTCGCCTGCCTCGCAGGGCTCTACTCCGAGCGCGCGGGCCTCTTCGACATCGGGCTCGAGGGCAAGATGCTCGCCGGTGCCTTCGCGGCGGGCACGGTTGCGGCCGTTTCCGGCTCCGCCTGGGCGGGGCTGCTCGCGGCGATCGGCATCGCCGTGCTGCTCGCGCTGGTGCACGGCTTCGCCTCGATCACCCATCGCGGCAACCAGATCGTGTCGGGCGTCGCGATCAACTTCATCGCAGCCGGCGCCACGGTGATCCTCGGCCAGGCCTGGTTCGCGCAGGGCGGACGCACGCCGTCGCTCCCTCCCGCCGGCCGGTTCGGCCCGCTCGACCTGCCCGGCGCGGATGCCTTGCGTGACGTGCCGCTCCTCGGCGCAATCTGGTCTGAGATCGTTTCGGGCCAGACGCTGCTCGCTTATTTCGCCTTCGCCATGGTGCCGGTCACATGGTGGGTGCTTTACCGCACGCGCTTCGGCTTGCGCCTGCGCGCGGTGGGCGAGAACCCGGCGGCGGTCGATACCGCCGGCATCTCCGTGCCCTGGCTGCGTTATCGCGCGGTGATCTGCACCGGCGTGCTCACGGGCGTGGCCGGCGCCTATCTCGCTTTGTCGCAGAACGCCGGCTTCGTGAAGGACATGACGGCGGGGCGCGGCTATATCGCGCTCGCCGCGCTCATCTTCGCCAAGTGGAAGCCGGTGCCTGCCATGTGGGCCTGCCTGCTGTTCGGCTTTCTCGACGCTGTCTCGATCCGCTATCAAGGCGTAGCCTTTCCCGGTATCGGCAGGGCGCCCGTGCAGCTGATGCAGGCGCTGCCCTACATCCTCACCGTGATCCTGCTCGCCGGCTTCATCGGCAAGGCCGTTCCGCCGAGGGCCGGGGGCGTGCCCTACGTGAAGGAGCGGTGAGGAGGATCGTGTGACCCGAAATGACGTCGGCTTCCGTTTCGGAGTATAAGCGCCTCATGGCCCACGACCTCTTTCTCCTCGCGCGCGAGGCCATGGCGAAATGCCATGCGCCTTATTCCCACTTTCCCGTCGGCGCCGCCATCCGCACGGAAGACGGCCGCGTCTTTTCCGGCGCCAATATCGAGGTGGCCTCCTATCCCGAAGGCTGGTGCGCCGAGACCACGGCGCTGGCGCATTACGTGATGGGCGGCGGCGGACGCATCACGGAGATCGCCGTGGTGGCGAGCCGGATGCCGCGCATCACGCCGTGCGGCGGCTGCCGCCAGCGCCTGGCCGAGTTCGCAGGCGCCGACGCCGCACTCCATCTGTGCGACGAGACGGGCGTGGTCGAGACGGTCCGGCTGGGCGACATGCTGCCCTACGGCTTCCGCGGCGACATCCTCAAATGAGCGAGGCGGCGCGGCATCTGCGCGAAAAGCTCGCAGGCCTCGCACCGCGCCTCGCGATCGTGCTCGGTTCCGGCCTGAGCGAGCTCGCAGACGAGGTGGAGAACGCGATCCGCATCCCTTATGCCCACCTGCCCGGCTTTCCCCGGTCTGGCGTGTCGGGCCACGCGGGAACGCTGGTTGCCGGACGCTTCGCGGGCCAACCCGTGCTGATGCTCGCCGGCCGCGCCCATTACTACGAGCATGGTGACGCTGCAGCCATGCGTCCTGTTCTGGAAGCGCTCGCGGCGGTCGGCGTCGAGCAACTGGTCCTCACCAACGCCGCCGGTTCGCTGCGGGCCGACATGCCACCGGGCTCGGTGATGCTCGTCACCGACCATATCAACTTTTCCGGCACCAATCCGCTCTTCGGCGAAGAAAGCGACCGCCGCTTCGTCGGGCTGACCGAAGCCTATGACGGCGCGATGCGCGCCGCGCTCAAGGCTGCGGCCGAACGCGAAGGCATCACGCTGCATGACGGCGTCTACATGTGGTTCTCCGGGCCATCCTTCGAAACGCCGGCCGAAATCCGCATGGCGCGCCTGTTCGGTGCGGATGCGGTGGGCATGTCCACCGTGCCGGAAGTGATCCTCGCCCGCTTCCTGGGGCTGCGGGTGGCGGCTGCGTCCGTCATCACCAACCTTGCCGCCGGCATGACGGGCGCCGAACTGAGCCACACGGAAACGAAAAACATGGCCCCGCAAGGCGGCAGCAAGCTCGCCGCCATCCTGCGCCGCGCGGTGGGGGAGGCGTGGCTGGTTGAGTGATCGGCGGCGCTGCCCCTCATCCCCCTGCCGGGACCTTCTCCCCGCACGCGGGGAGAAGACAGCCCTCAATTCCGCTTTCGCCTACCGTCATCGTTTGCCCAGAGTAGGCGGCAGCGTGTCTTCTCCCCGTTCACGGGGAGAAGGTGGCGGCAGCCGGATGAGGGGCAACACCATCGTCTCATGAGGAGGTAACCCACCATGCTCCCGCAGGAGATCATCCGCAAAAAGCGCGACGGTAAGCCGCTCGCCGAGGGTGAGATCGCCGCCTTCGCGCGCGGGCTCACCGACAACTCCTTCTCGGAAGGCCAGGTCGCCGCCCTCGCCATGGCGATCCTGCTCAACGGGATGACCTCTTCCGAGACGGTGGCGCTCACGCTCGCCATGCGCGACTCCGGGCGCGTGCTCGACTGGTCGCACCTGCCCGGCCCCGTGGCCGACAAGCATTCCACCGGCGGCGTGGGCGATAATGTCTCGCTGATACTGGCGCCGATTGCGGCCGCCTGCGGCCTCTACGTGCCCATGATCTCCGGTCGCGGCCTCGGCCACACAGGCGGCACGCTCGACAAGCTGGACACGATCCCCGGCTATGGAAGCCGGCCCGACGAAGCCACCTTCCGCCAGGTCGTGGAAACGGTCGGCTGCGCCATCATCGGCGCAACGGAGGACCTCGCACCGGCCGACAAGCGCTTCTACGCGGTCCGCGACGTAACGGCGACGGTGGAATCCGTGCCGCTGATCACCGCCTCGATCCTGTCCAAGAAGCTCGCGGCGGGGCTCCAGAACCTCGTTCTCGATGTCAAATGCGGCAACGGCGCCTTCATGCCCTCCATGCGCGAGGCCTTCGGGCTAGCGCAAAGCCTGGTCGAGGTGGCGAACGGAGCGGGGCTTCGCACGACGGCGCTGATCACCGACATGGACCAGCCGCTCGCTTCGGCTGCCGGCAACGCCGTCGAGGTGCTGAACGCGGTCGAGTTTTTGACCGGCGCCCGCCGCGACCCGCGCCTGGAAGAGGTGACGCTTGCGCTTGCCGCCGAGATGATCGCGGGCGCCGGGCAGGCGTCCCGCCGCGATGCGCTTGTCCTCGCGCGCGACGCCCTCGACACGGGCCGAGCGGCGGAGATCTTTGGGCGAATGGTGCACGGGCTCGGCGGCCCCGCCGATTTCGTGGAGCGTCCGCGTGTCTACCTCCCGCAAGCGCCGATGGAACTGCCGGTTCTGAGCGAGGTGGATGGGTTCGTCTCAGCCATCGACACCCGCGCGGTCGGGCTCGCCGTGGTGGAACTCGGCGGCGGACGCCGCAAGCCCGAGAACGAGGTCGACGGCGCGGTCGGCCTTTCCGCCCTTGCGCCGATCGGCACGGAAATCCGGGCGGGCGATCCGCTCGCGCTGGTTCATGCGCGCAGCGAGAACGAGGCGCGCGCGGCGATCCTGGCAGTGCGCGCTGCCTATCGCCTCACGCCCGACCGGGCCCCGGGCGCCAGGCCCGTCCAGCGCAGGGTCGGCGCCGGCGCGTGACGGGCCAAGTCACTGCACCAGAAGCAGGGCGCCGTTCGAGACCTCGTATTTGGACAGGCTTCGGAGGAAGCTCATGCCGATCAGCGTGGTGTCGAGCGCCCGGTCCTCCAGCACCACGGCCTGCACGTCGCGCGCCTCGACGCGTCCGATCTCGATCGTCTTGATGATGGCCGCAGCCGCCATGGCTTTGCCATTCGCCGTGTTGACCTCATGGGAGAAGTTGGCCGGCTTGAGCGCAATGCCCAGGCTGCGCGCCGTGGAGGCGTTCATCGCCACATAGGTCGCACCCGTATCGACCACGCCCGTCACCCGCCTTCCATTGATGCGGAACTCGGCCACGAAATGCCCGCTCGCATCCGCTTCCACCACCGCCTTGCGCCCGGTGACCGATTTAGGTGATCGCGGCGCATCGACCGGCACCATCTCCGGCGCATCGGTCTTCGCCTCCGTCCAGCCTGCCAGCAGGCCGGGACGCGTTTCGAGCAGGATCGGGATGGAGGCCGAGGCGGCGGCGCAGATGCCGAAAATCAGGAGATGGCGGAGCATGGGCGTTCGTCGCGCAGGGTTTCCCCATCGCTAGCAGCTTTGCCCTCACCTCGTCCTTAATCCGGGCGCACGGGACGAGCGGCTTTCGCCGCCTCGGTTAACCGATCGTTGCGGAACTCACTTCGTGCCGTACATGCGGTCGCCCGCATCGCCGAGGCCGGGCACGATATAGCCCTTCTCGTTGAGCTGGCGGTCGATGGAGGCGGTGAATACCGGCACGTCGGGATGGGCCGCCGTAAAGCGCGCGATGCCTTCGGGTGCGGCGAGCAGGCAAAGGTAGCGAAGCTGGGTCGCGCCGCGTCCCTTGAGCTTGTCGATTGCCGCGATCGCGGAATTGGCGGTGGCGAGCATGGGATCCACCACGATCACCAGCCGGTCGTGAAGATCGCTTGGCGCCTTGAAGAAATATTCCACCGCTTCAAGCGTGTCATGGTCGCGGTAGAGCCCGACATGCGCCACCCGCGCGGCCGGCACGAGGTCGAGCAGCCCTTCCAGCAGCCCGTTGCCGGCGCGCAGAACGGAAGCGAAGACCAGCTTCTTGCCTTCGAGCGTGGGCGCATCCATCGTCTCGATCGGCGTCTCGATCCGCTTGGTGGTCAGCTCCAGATCGCGCGTGACCTCATAGCCGAGCAGCAGCGAGATCTCGCGCAGGAGGCGGCGGAATCCGGCGGTGGAGGTGTCCCGGTCGCGCATGATCGAGAGCTTGTGCTGCACGAGGGGGTGGTCGACGACGGTAACGCCCTTCATGCGGAAAGCTCCCTCCGGCAATAATGCTGCGAAGACCATAGCCGGCTCGAAGCAGGGGCGAAACCGTTGCGCCCGAAGGAGAGGTGGAAAAGCCGTTCAGCGCGCAGGCGGCAGGCGGGCCAGCAGGCTCGCTCGCGTCTTGCGGTCCACGAAAGCCGCTTCCAGCGCGGTACGCGTGACGCCGGCCAGCGCTTTGGCATCGAGCTTCCAGGCCTCGGCGGCGCTTGAATATTCCCGGCCGAGCGTGGTGTCGAAGAAGGGCGGATCGTCGGAGTTGAGCGTCACCTTGCATCCCGCGTCCCGGAGCCGGAGAAAGGGGTGGCTCGCCCGGTCGGGATAAAGGCCGAGCGCCACATTCGAGCCGGGGCAGCATTCGAGCACCACGCCCTCGGCCGCGATGCGGCGCACGAGGTCGGCGTCCTCGATCGCGCGCACGCCGTGGCCGATCCGGCTCGGGCGAAGAGCGTCGAGCGCGGCGCGCACGCTTTCCGCGCCGCCGAACTCGCCGGCATGAACGGTGATGCCGAGGCCCGCTTCGCGCGCGATCTCGAAGGCGCGCTGGAAATCCTCCGTCTCGCCAAAGCGCTCGTCGCCCCCCATGCCGAAGCCGGCGATCAGCGGATGTCCGGAGCGCGCCGCAAAGCGGGCCGCGGCTTCCACCGCCTCCACGCCGAAATGCCGCACGCCGGTCACGATCATGCGCGCTTCGATGCCGGTCTTGGCCTGCGCGCGCCGGATGCCTTCGGCAAGCCCCGCATGGTAGCTCTCTGCTGAAAGCCCCGCGCGGCGCGCATGGTCGGGCGAGGTGAAGAACTCGGAATAGATCGCGCCCTCGCGCGCCAGGCTCGACAGGTAGGTTTCCGCGAGCCGCGCATAATCTTCCTCGCTGCGGAAAAGATTCGCCGCGACGTCATAGGCCTGGAGGAAGCTCGAAAAATCCTGCCAGACATAGCGGCCGTTCCGGATGAGCGCAGACACGTCCACGCCGTATTTCGCGGCCTGCCTGAGAACGAGGTCGGGCGAGGCGGCGCCTTCGATATGGCAGTGAAGCTCGGCTTTCGGCGTCATCCGTCCCCGCCTGCGCTGTGACAGGGTGAACGTAGCGCCCCCTTCCGTGATCCGCTATGTTCGCCCCGCTTGAAACGGGTCACGAAGATGTCAGACATGCGGGTGGCGGAAGCGGGCGGCATGGAAACCGCCTACGGCTTCCGCGAGGTCAACAATGCGGGCGAGAAGCAGGAGCTGGTGGACGAGGTGTTCCACCGCGTCGCCTCCCGCTACGACCTGATGAACGACCTGATGTCGGCGGGCCTGCACCGCGCCTGGAAGAGTGCTGCCGTGGCCTGGCTCAACCCGCCCGCGCGGCCGGGCTGGAAAAGCCTCGACGTGGCGGGCGGCACGGGCGACATCGCCTTCCGCATCGTGGATGCCTCGCGCGGGCAGGCCCATGTGACGGTGCTCGACGTCAACGGGTCCATGCTGGAAGTAGGCCGCGCGCGCGCCGAGACGCGCGGGATCGCAACCAGTCTCGACTTCGTGGAGGCCAATGCGGAAGCACTGCCGTTTCCCGACCGAAGCTTCGACGCCTATACGATCGCATTCGGCATCCGAAACGTGCCCCGCATCGAGGTCGCGCTCGGCGAGGCGTTCCGGGTGCTGAAGCGGGGCGGGCGCTTTCTGTGCCTGGAATTCTCGGAAGTCGACGTGGCTGGGTTAGACAAGCTCTACGAGGCCTGGTCGTTCAACGCGATCCCGCGCATCGGCAAGCTGGTGACGGGCGATGGCGAGCCTTATTCCTATCTCGTGGAATCGATCCGCCGCTTCCCGAACCAGCCGCGCTTCGCCGAGATGGTGAAGCGCGCCGGCTTTGAGCGCGTGACCTGGCGGGATTATTCGGGCGGCATCGCCGCGGCGCATTCGGGCTGGAAGCTTTGAGGCTTTCCCGATGATCTGGCCCGGCGCTGCCTTCCGGCTCGTCCGGGCCGGCTGGATCCTTGCCCGCGAGGGGGTGATCGCAGCCGTTCCCGGCGATGACCTCACGGGCCTGCCCCGCTTCGGCTGGCGGCTTGCCCGCCTCATGACCTCGCGCTCGGCGCGCCGGCGGGACCGCTCCGAGCGCATGTCGGATGCGGTGGCGCGTCTCGGACCGTCCTATGTCAAGCTCGGCCAGTTCCTCGCCACGCGGCCGGACGTGGTGGGCGAGGCGGTGGCGCGCGACCTCGCCAAGCTGCAGGACCGTATGCCGACCTTCGGCATCGAGCCCGCGCGGCGCGAGATCGAGCTGTCGCTCGGCCGCCCGCTCGGTGACATGTTCTCCCGCTTCGGCGAGCCGGTGGCCGCCGCGTCCATCGCGCAGGTTCATCCGGCCGAAGTGACGGTGGACGGGGTCACGAAAAAAGTGGCGGTGAAGGTGATCCGCCCCGGCGTGCGGGCGGAGTTCGCGCGCGATCTCGAATCCTATTTCCTCGCCGCCCGCATGCAGGAGCGCTTCATGCCCGCCACGAGGCGCTTGCGCCCGGTGGAGGTCACGGCCCTTCTCGCCCAGACCACCAAGATCGAGATGGACCTGCGGCTGGAAGCGGCGGCGCTGTCCGAGCTCGGCGAGAACACCGCGGCAGATCCCGGCTTCCGCGTGCCCGCCGTGGACTGGGAGCGCACGGGCCGCGACGTCATCACCATGGAATGGATCGACGGCGTCAGGATGTCGAATGTCGCGGCCCTGCGTGTGGCCGGACATGACCTGCCTTTGCTTGCGGCCAGCCTGATCCAAAGCTTCCTGCGCCACACGCTGCGCGACGGCTTCTTTCATGCCGACATGCATCCGGGAAACCTCTTCGTGGAAGCGGATGGCGGCATCGTCGCGGTGGATCTCGGCATCGCCGGCCGCCTGGGCGCCAAGGAGCGGCGGTTCCTGGCCGAGATCCTGTTCGGCTTCATCACGCGCGATTATCGCCGCGTGGCCGAGGTTCATTTCGAGGCCGGCTATGTGCCGCACCGGCACGATGTGGATGCGTTTGCGCAGGCGATCCGCGCGATCGGGGAGCCGATCCACGGCCAGTCCGCCGAAACCATCTCCATGGCGCGCCTTTTGACGCTGCTGTTCGAGGTGACCGACCTGTTCGACATGGAAACGCGGCCGGAGCTCGTGCTGCTCCAGAAGACCATGGTGGTGGTGGAAGGCGTTGCCCGCTCGCTCGATCCGCATTTCAACATGTGGAAGGCGTCCGAGCCCGTGGTGGGCGACTGGATCCGCGGCAATCTCGGCCCGAGCGCTTTCTTGAAGGACGCGCGCGGCGGCTTGTCCGCGCTGGTCTCGCTTGCTCGTCAGGCGCCCGAGCTTGCCGCCCGCGCGGAGCGCCTGAGCCGCGCGCTCGACGCCATGGCCGAGAACGGTTTGCGCTTCGATGCCGCCACGGCCGAGACGATCGGACGCGCCGAAGCCCGCGCGGCACGCTCGGGGCGTTGGGCGCTCTGGGTGATCGCGGCAGCGCTGCTTTGGATCGGCTGGCAGCTCGCCTGACCCTTTCCGCTTGCCCTGACCTTTCCTGCTTGATTGAACCCCCACCGGCCTCATGCTACCTCGGCGCGATGGCCACGCCGATCACCGAAGCCCTTCACGATGAGGCCAGCTCTCTCGCAGGAACCGGGCTTCTCACCGGAAAAAGGATCCTGCTCATCATCGGCGGCGGCATCGCGGCCTATAAGAGCCTCGATCTGATCCGGCGCCTGCAGGATCGCGGCGCGTTTGTGCGCGTGGTGATGACGAAAGCCGCGCAGGAATTTGTCACGCCGCTCGCGGCCGGCGCGCTGGCGGGCGGCCACGTCTTCACCGACCTCTTCGACCGCATCGATGAGCACGATGTCGGCCATATCCGCCTGTCGCGCGAGGCCGACGCGGTCGTGATCGCGCCCGCCACCGCCGATTTAATGGCGAAGGCGGCGCACGGTCACGCCGACGATCTCGCCTCCGCGGTGCTGCTGGCGGCCGGCATCCCCGTTCTGATGGCCCCGGCCATGAACCCGGCCATGTGGTATCATCCGGCCACACGCCGCAACCGCGAAACGCTGGAAGGGGATCGCGTCCGCTTCGTCGGTCCTAACAGCGGCGAGATGGCGGAAAAAGGGGAAAAGGGCGAGGGCCGCATGGCCGAGCCCAACGAGATCGCAGATGCCGTCGAAGTGCTTTTCGCGCGCGGCGAACAACCGCTGAAAGGCAGGCGCGTGGTCATCACCGCCGGCCCGACGCACGAGCCGATCGACCCCGTGCGCTACATCGCCAACCGCTCCTCCGGCCGGCAGGGCTATGCCATCGCCGCCATGCTCGAAATTTTGGGCGCCGACGTCCACCTCATTTCCGGTCCTACCGCGCTTCCCGACATGGTCGGCATCCACATGACCCGCGTCGAGACCGCCCGTGAGATGCAGGCGGCTGTCGAAGCCGCTCTTCCGGCCGATGCCGCGATCATGGTCGCCGCCGTCGCCGACTGGCGCGTGGAGGCTGCAAGCCAGAAGATTAAGAAGGGCGCCACCGGCGCGCCCGCACTTTCCCTTGTCGAAAACCCCGACATCCTCGCCGGCATCGGCCATCACCCGAACCGCCCCCGCCTCGTGATCGGCTTTGCGGCCGAAACCGAAAACCTGCTCGACAACGCCCAGGCCAAGCTTGCCCGCAAGGGTGCCGACCTCATTGTCGCCAACGACGTGTCCGGTGACGTGATGGGCGGTGCCAACAACCGCGTGCGGCTGGTCTCGAAACACGGCGTCGAAGATTGGCCCGAGATGTCCAAGCGCGAGGTCGCATGGCGTCTGGCGCGCCTTGTCGCCGACAAGCTCACCGGTGGGGAGAAGCGCGCGTGACAACCGTCGATCTCAATTCCGACATGGGCGAAAGCTTCGGCGCTTGGACCTCCGGCGATGACGCGGCCATGCTGTCGGTGGTGTCCTCCGCCAACATCGCCTGCGGCTTCCATGGCGGCGATCCCGAAGTGATGGCGGGAACGTTCGCGCTCGCGAAACAGAAAGGCGTCAGCGTCGGCGCCCATCCCGGCTATGCCGATCTGTGGGGCTTCGGCCGCCGCGTGATCCCGCACACGCCCGGCGAGATCGAGCGCCTCGTGGCCTATCAGATCGGGGCCGCGCAGGCGCTTTCCGCCTATGCGAGCCATCCCATCACTTACGTGAAGGCGCATGGCGCGCTCGGCAATCAGGGGCAGACGGACGCCGATGTGGCGCGGGCGATCTGCCGCGCGGTCAAGGCCGTGGATCCGACGCTCGCCTGCCTGTGCATCGCGCTCGGCCATCAGGAGCGAATCGCGCGCGAGATGGGCCTCGCGACAGTGTCCGAGATCTTTGCCGATCGCGCCTATACCGATGAAGGTCACCTCGTCTCGCGCAAGCTGCCTGGCGCCGTGATCCATGACGGCGACGAGGCCGCGCGCCGGGTCGTCCGCATGGTGCAGAACGGTGCGATCGAGAGTGTTTCGGGCCGGCAGCTTCCCACTGCGATCGATTCAATCTGCGTCCATTCCGACACGCCCGCGGCGGTTGCCATCGCCGGGCAGGTACGCGCTGCTCTCGAAGGGGCAGGGATCACCGTCCGGGCTTTCGCGTGACAGATCTCGACTTCCTCGCCCGCCTGCTCGCGCTGGTGGAGCGGTCGAGCGTGCGCGAACTGGAACTCACACAGGGTGAAACGCGGATCAGGATCGTCAAGAATGCGGACGGAACCCGCCTGGCAACCCCCTCCGCTCACACGCCAGACGAGATGCCGGCAGTGCGCGAAAATTCCCGCCGTCACGAAATCCGCGCCGGCTTTCCCGGAACTTTCTACTGCGCATCCGCGCCCGACCAGCCGCCCTTCGTGGAGGTCGGCACGACCGTCGAGGATGGCCGCATCCTCGGCATCCTCGAAGCCATGAAGACCATGAACCCGGTCGAGGCCGACCGCGCCGGCGTGGTCCGCGAGATCGCCGCATCGAATGGCGAGGCCGTGGAGGCCGGTGCGCTGCTCTTCGTGATCGAGGCGGAGAAATGACGGGTATCTCCGAAGCATCTGCCGGCATGACCGTGGAGCGCATCGAGGCGATCCTCCAACTGGCCGAGCAGAACAGGGTCACGGCGTTCGAGATCGAGGAGAATGGCGCCCGTCTGCATTTGCGCTTCGATCAGGCACAGCAGCGCAATGTTGCTCCGGCCGCCCCGCACTCCATGGAAAGCCGGCAAGACGTCGTCTCGTCGCTTGGCGTCGGCTTCTTCCGCGGGTCGCATCCGCTTGTTGGAGCATCCACCGAACCGCGTGCCGGTTCAGCCTTGCAAGACGGCGATGTGATCGGCTTCGTCCAGTCCGGCTTGGTGCTTCAACCCGTGCGCGCACCCGCCGCCGCAACGCTTGGCGCGGCCCTCGTCGAGGAAGGCGCGACGGTGGGATTTGGAACGCCTCTTTTTCGTCTGGAGTAGAACGGTCTCCCGCGATGGGGGTTTGCTTGGCCTTCAAACAAGGCGGGAGCAACGATGGTTTCCAGCCTCAGGCCCGCAGCGCCAGGCGTGCCGCCTCGCGGATCATCCGGATGCCCGTCTCAAGCTCGCGCAGCGCGCTGATCGCCTCCGGCCGCGTCGTTTCCGCGAAGCGAAAGCCCGTTCCCGGCCCCGCCTGGGCGAGCTTCCACAGGTCGGCCTCGATCACGGTGGCGAGCTTGGGATAGCCGCCGCAGGTATTGGCGTCGGCAAGCTGGATGATCACCTGTCCGGCCGGCGGCACCTGCACCGTGCCCGGCACGATGCCGTGCGAGAACAGCTCGCGCGGCTGTTCGCGCGTGAGGACCGGTCCTTCCAGCCGGCAGCCCTGCCGGTTGGCCTCCGCGCTCACCGTCCAGCTTTCGTTGAAAAAGGCGTCGCGCGAGGCCAGAGTAAAGGCGTCGAATTCGGCGGCAGGCAGCACGCGCAGGGTCGTCCAGTCCGTGTCGAGCCAGGGTGGCGTCACGCCGAACTCGCCGCCAAAGCCGGCACGATCGGGTTGCGCGAGCGGCAGCCGGTCGCCCCGCTTCAACCCACGCCCATCCATTCCGCCGAAGCCGCCTTTCGCATCGGTCGAGCGCGAGCCCAGCACGGCGAGAACATCGATTCCGCCTGCGAATGCAATGACGTTGCGCGCGCCCCGTTTCGGCCGCTCGAGCCGTAGTTCCTGTCCTTCACGTGCCGTGATCGTCCACCAGGGCGGCAGGGGAAGGCCGTCGAGCGTGGCATTGCCGAGCGCCCCGGTCACCGCGAACCGCGCCGCCGCGTGGAAGCGCAAACGGAATGGAAACAGCGCGACCTCAATCCCCGCCTCGTCAGCTTTATTACCCGCCAGTGCATTGGCCGCTTCCAGCGCCGGCCGATCCATGGCCCCGCACAGGCTGACGCCCGCATCGAGATAGCCGAACCGTCCCCGGTCCTGCACCGAATTGGGCAAGCCCGTGGAAAGCAACTCGATCATGATGGCTGGGCGCAAAAGCGGATGCGGTCGCCGGGGCGGAAACTGGCCGGCGGGTCGCGAGGCGGATCGAACAAGACCATGTCCGTCATGCCGAGGATGTGCCAGCCCGAAGGCGCGGTGCAGGGCATGATGCCGGCCTGCGCCCCGCCGATCATCACGGCACCCTGCGGCACGCTCGCACGCGGCGACGCCCGGCGCGGACAGGCGAGCACGGGATCGAGCCCCGACAGGTAAACGAAACCCGGCATCGCTCCCACCGCCTCCACCCGGTAAACCGCGCCGGCGTGGCGGCTGACGATTTCGTCAACGCGCAATCCGGTGTGTTCCGCGAGAAAGGCGAGGTCCGGCCCATTTGCGCCGCCATAGCGCACGGCAACCTCCCATTCGCGGGCAGTTGAAGGATCAGGCGCGGCATGCGCCCAAAGCGCGCGCAGCTGCTTTTCTACCACCTCCGGGTCGATGGTCAGCGCGTCAAACGTCACCAGCAGATTGTTCATGCCCAGCACCGCCTCGCGCACATCCCCCTGCGCGCGGATCATGCGCGCCAGCGAATGGAGGCGATCCTGCAAGGCCTCGCTGAAGGTTTCACCCGCCACGTCGAGCAGCAGCCCGCCCGCTCCGGCCATGCTGATGCGGAACGGCGTGCTCGCGTCAGCCACGGCTCGACCGCCCTGCTAGACGTCGAGATTGGCGACGGAAAGCGCGTTTTCCTGGATGAAGTCGCGCCGGGGCTCCACATCGTCGCCCATCAGGCGGGAGAACAGCGAGTCGGCGTCCGTGGCGTCATTGATGCGAACCCTGAGAAGCGAGCGCACATCCGGATCGAGCGTGGTCTCCCAAAGCTGGTCGGCATTCATCTCGCCGAGCCCCTTGTAGCGCTGCATGGTCAGTCCCTTGCGGCCGGACGCAAAAACCCGATCGAGAAGCGCGAGCGGTCCCGAGATCGTCTCGACCGTTTCCCGACGGCGCAGGGAAGGCGGCGCGGCATAGACCTCGCCGAGCCGTGGTGACAGCCGCGAGATGGCGCGCGCATCAGCCGATCCGATCAGCGCCATGTCGAGCACGGCCAGTTCGCGCACGCCGCGCAGGGTACGCTCGAACACGAAGCCGCCTGGGCCCTCGTTGGACGCGTTGAGGCGCCCCGTCCAGCCGCGCTCGATGTCCTCGGCAACGGCGTCGAGCCGTTCGGCGACAAGATCGGCCGTGCGCGAGGCCGCCCCCAGATCGTTGAACAGTTCGGGGTCAAGCGCGCCCGCGATTGCCGCCTGTTCGAGGACGGCGCGGTTGTAGCGCGAATGCACCCCGTTCATCAGCGTGCGCAGGTGAAGCGCGTCGTCCACCGCACCCCTCAGATCGGCGCCGGTCCGAACCTCGCCGGAGGAAAGCTGCAGCAAGGCGTCTTCCAGACCTGATCCGATCAGGAACTCCTCGAACGCGCTTTCGTCCTTGATATATTGCGAGCTCTTGCCGCGCGACACCTTGTAGAGCGGCGGCTGGGCGATGAAGAGGTGCCCGCGCTCGATCAACTCCGGCATCTGCCGGAAGAAGAAGGTGAGCAGCAGTGTGCGGATATGTGCGCCGTCCACATCGGCGTCCGTCATGATGATGACCTTGTGATAGCGCAGCTTGTCGGCGTTGAACGGCATCGGGCTCTTGCCTTCCGCGCCGATGCCGGCACCGAGTGCGGTGATCAGCGTGCCGATCATGTCCGACGACAGCATGCGGTCGACCCGCACGCGTTCGACGTTGAGGATCTTGCCGCGAAGGGGCAGGATCGCCTGGTTCTGGCGCGAGCGTCCGCCTTTGGCCGAGCCGCCGGCGGAGTCACCCTCGACGATGAAGATTTCGGACTTGGCCGGGTCCTTTTCCTGGCAGTCGGCGAGCTTGCCGGGCAGGGTGGACACGCTCATGATGTCCTTGCGGATCGTTTCGCGCGCCTTGCGCGCCGCTTCCCGCGCCGCTGCGGCCTGGATCACCTTGGCGATGATCGCCTTGCCTTCACTCGCATGCTCCTCGAGCCATGTGCCGAGCGCGTCATTGACCAGGCTTTCCACCACCGGCCGCACCTCGGAGGAGACGAGCTTGTCCTTTGTCTGCGAGGAGAATTTCGGATCGGGCACCTTCACCGAAAGCACGGCGGTCAGCCCCTCGCGGCAATCCTCGCCGGTAAGGCTGACCTTTTCCTTCTTGATCAGGCCCGAGCCTTCCGCATAGCCCGTCACCTGCCGCGTCAGCGCGCCGCGAAAGCCGGCGAGATGAGTGCCGCCGTCCCGCTGCGGGATGTTGTTGGTAAAGCACAGCACGTTCTCGTGGTAAGAATCGTTCCACCACATGGCGACCTCGACGGCGATCCCGTCGCGCTCCGCGCGGATGGCGATCGGCGCCGTCAACTGGGGCTTCTTGGCGCGGTCGAGATATTTGACGAACTCTTCCAGGCCACCGTCATAAAGAAGCTCGATCTCCTTCACATCCGCATGGCGCCTGTCGGACAGGAGGATGCGCACGCCCGAATTCAGGAAGGCGAGCTCGCGAAGGCGGTGCTCCAGCGTGCCATAGTCGAAGTCGGTCATGGTGAAGGTTTCAGACGAAGGCAGGAAGGTGACCTCCGTGCCCGTTTCGTTGCCCGCATCGCCCGCAGGCTGAAGCGGCCCGTCGGCCACGCCATGGGTGAAGCTCATCTCATGGATCTTGCCCTTGCGGCGGATTTTGAGCTTCAGCCACACCGAAAGCGCGTTGACCACCGACACGCCCACGCCATGGAGGCCGCCCGACACCTTGTAGGAGTTCTGGTCGAATTTTCCGCCCGCATGAAGCTGGGTCATGATCACTTCAGCCGCCGACACGCCCTCGGAAGGATGGATGTCGGTCGGGATGCCGCGTCCGTTGTCGGTCACGGTGCAGGAATTATCGGCGTTGAGCGTCACGGTAATGAGCGTCGCATGTCCGGCCAGCGCCTCGTCGATGGCATTGTCCACCACCTCGTAGACCATGTGGTGAAGACCGGAGCCGTCATCCGTGTCGCCGATATACATGCCCGGCCGCTTGCGAACGGCGTCCAGCCCCTTCAGGACCTTGATCGAATCCGCGCCATATTCATTCTGCGGTTCTGCGGGAATGTCGCGTGCCGTCTCGCTCATGAAGTGCTTTCAGCTGACAGGTGCGGGACCGGGTGGACCTCAGTCGATTCGCCCCTTGGATGGAACCGTCTGTATATAGGCCTTGCGGCGCATTTTTCCAAGCTTTTCAGGCTTTTCCCCTCCTCAACCTCATGCGGAACAAAGCCTGCCTGGCACTCGTTGCCTGCCTGACCGCGCCAACCGCGCAAGCCCGCAAATCGATCCCCGTCCATGCCCCCGATGCCAGCAGATCCTTCTTCGTCCACCGCTCCGCTGCCCGGCTCGGAGCGTGCGGGCGGCACGGACATGGCCGAGCGCATCGCGCGCTTTCCCTGGGGGAGCACGCCGCTCGGGCCGTCGAACGGATGGTCGGAAACTCTGCGCGTCACCCTGCGCCTCGCGATCGCCTCGGCCACGCCGATGGTGATGCTGGTCGGGCCGGACGGCATCCTCCTTTACAACGACGCCTACGCGCGGTTCGCCGGCGCGCGCCATCCCGGCATCCTCGGCCTGCCGGCGACCGAGGCGTGGCCGGAGATCGCCGACTTCAACCGCGGCGTGATCGCAACCGCCATGCGCGGCGAAGCCCTGTTCCTGGAAAGCCAGCCGCTCACCCTTCGCCGCAACGAAACGCCGGAAGAGATCTGGGTCGATCTCGACTACACGCCGCTGATCGACGGGAGCGGGCACTCCGAAGGCATGCTCTGCATCGTTTACGAGACGACAAGCAGCGTGGCGATGCAGGCCGAGCTGGCGATGAGCGAGGCCAAGTTCCGCGCATTGGCCGATTCCATGCCGCAGATGGTGTGGTCCACCAGGCCCGATGGCTTCCACGACTACTACAATGCGCGCTGGTACGAGTTCACGGGCGTGCCCTCGGGCTCTACGGACGGGGAGGGGTGGAACAACATGTTCCATCCCGACGACCAGTCGCGGGCCTGGGAACTCTGGCGCCACTCGCTTCGCACCGGCGAGCCCTATGAGATCGAATACCGGCTGCGCCACCATTCGGGCGAATATCGCTGGACGCTCGGCCGCGCGCTTCCGCTGCGCGACGGGGAGGGCGCGATCCTCCGCTGGTTCGGCACCTGCACCGACATCCACGAAACCAAGCTCGCCGCGGAAGAGCGCGAGATGGTGGCGCAGGAGCTGTCGCACCGCATCAAGAACATCTTCTCTGTGCTGACGGGCATCATCGCGCTTTCCGCGCGCTCGTTCCCTGAGGCGAAGAGTTTCGCCGAGCAGCTACGCCAGCGCATCTTCGCCATGGGCCGCGCGCATGATTTCGTCCGGCCCCACTCCGCGGCCTCCAAGCCGCGCGCGCGGCAAAGCTCGCTCCAAACGCTGATCAAGCTGCTGCTCGATCCTTTCGACGACAAACAAGGCCGCATCCGCTTCGAAGGCGAGGATGCGGTGATCGATGACGCGTCCGCCACGCCACTCGCGCTTCTCTTCCACGAACTCGCCACCAACGCTGCCAAATACGGCGCGCTCGCCGCAGAAGACGGGACCGTGACGATCACGGGAGCCAGCGAGGGCGAGAACACGCGCATCACCTGGAAGGAAAGGGCCGTTACCGTGAAGGAGCCGTCACGCATCGGCCAGGGCTTCGGTTCCCGGCTGATGGCGCTCTCCGTTGAAGGCCAGCTCGGCGGTCGCGTCGAACGCGCCTGGGAAGCAGACGGGCTGCGGCTCGAGATTATCATCCACACCGCCGCTCTCAGCAGGTCAGGGCGCCTGCGCGTGCAACACGCCGATTAGCCCCCACGCGGACCTTCCGCCTGCTCTTCTGATTGAGCCTAGTGGAACAGATGAAGACTGTGCGGCGGCACGGCGGCCTGCCGGGAATGGGTTGCCACCGCGAAGGCCACCGCATCGCGCAGGTCATCGTCCATCACCGGCTTGGCCATCACGCCGATCGTGCCCGGAACCCCGTCGCCTAGCTGCGAAGGATTGGCCGTCATGAACATCACGGTGATGCCGCGCTCGGCCAGCATGCGCCCGATATCGGGGCCGGTCGGCCCGTCACGCAGGTTGAGGTCGACGATCGCCACATCCGCGTCATGCGCGAGGTCGAGCGCCGTCCGCGCGTCGGCCGCAATGCCGATCGGATCATGGCCGAGCTCGGCCACGAGGTTCTCGATTTCGATGGCGACGAAGATTTCGTCCTCCACCACCAGCACTCTGCAAGCCATCCCCGCCCGCTATCATTTGATATTGTCAGGACAGGCTCGAACTCGCCAAGGTGAAGAAGGTTGCAGACTGATTTGTTCAATTTGTCATCGTCGCCGCTTTTCGTTGCCGATGCACGCAGGCATGCAACGCACGATGCAAAGATGGGCGGGGAGCAGGCACGGCGGGCGGGATGACCGGAGCTCTTCCACACGCTATGGTCGTCGGCATGCAGATATGCAGTGGCGCTCGAGTGGAGGATGGAATGGACCGGCATGTGGCGCGGCTGAGCGAAGCGGATGCTTACGCGCTGGCGCTCGCCCATGTGCCGCTCGCGATCGTGCTGACCAATCCGCATCTCGACGACAATCCCATCATCTATGTGAACCATGCGTTTGAAACGGTGACGGGATATTCGAAGGAGGCCGCTCTCGGCCGCAATTGCCGCTTCCTTCAGGGTGCCGACAGCAGCCGGGAAACGGCGGTTCGACTGGGCGAACAATTCTGGCGCGGCGAAGAAGCGACCGTCGATCTCCTGAACTATCGCGCCGACGGCTCGCCGTTCTGGAATCGTGTCCACGTCAAGCCGCTCTACGACGAAAGCGGCAACCTCCAGTTCTTCATGGGCACCCAGCGCGTGCTCGGCAGCCGGCGCGAGGCGGCGATCGCCGGCGGCTCGGAGGATGTGCCGCTTCACGAGGTGACGCACCGCGTCAAGAACCACCTCGCCATGGTGGTGAGCATGATCCGCACCCAGGCCCGCGCCTCCTCAGTGGAGGTCCAGCCCGATTTCGCCACGCTGGCCCGGCGCGTGGAGTCGCTCCAGCTTCTCTACCATGAAATGTCGGACAATGGCGTCGGCACGGTCAGCGAGGACAGGGTCTCCCTCGACGCCTATGTGAAGCGCGTGACGGAGGCGGTCTCGTCGGTTGGAAGCGACGGAGGCATCGAAACGGTGGTGGACGCCGCTCCCGTGCAAAGCTCGCCGGAGGCTGCGGCCCAGATCGGGCTCGTCTTGTCCGAGATTCTGACCAACGCCTATCAGCACGCATTTGCCGGGCGCGGTCAGGGCCGGGTGGCGGTGCAGCTCCGGCCCGGGCAAGGCCTGACACGGCTCCAGGTGTCGGACAACGGCGTCGGACTGCCGGCGGATCGCCACTGGCCGGAAAGCGGAAGCCTGGGCGGCCGCATCGTGCGCAGCCTTGTCAGCGGCCTCGACGCCACGCTTCAGGTGGAGCGTCTCGCGGTCGGCACCTGCGTGACGATCGACATCCCGTTGCGCGAAGGCGCGCGGCTGTGAACGCATCGCTGACTTCCCGCGCTCCGGGAAGCCGACGGGCCGTGCTTGCCGCCCTTCTCGTCGCGCTTGCTGCCACGCCGGCTGTCGCCAAATCGCGCATCTGCCAGGTCGCTGATCCGACCGGAACGCCGCTCAATATCCGGCTGACGCCGAATGGCAGGATCGTGGCGCGCGCGCCCAACC
Source organism: uncultured Mesorhizobium sp. (assembly GCA_963522145.1). GTDB lineage: Bacteria > Pseudomonadota > Alphaproteobacteria > Rhizobiales > Rhizobiaceae > Mesorhizobium_B. Next base: position 249,287 of record CAUQXI010000002.1, read on the forward strand.
GCTCACCGCTTCAGGTTTTCGTCGGCGAGGGCGCGCGGGACGCGAAGGGCCGGCTCTGGCATCTCGTGGCCCTGACCGATTCGAGCGCGCCCAACGGCTACGCGCTGGCCGCTTACATCCGCTGCCGCTGAACCGCACGCTCAGCCGGAAAACAGGTTCGGCACATGCACCGGCCAGCGCCGCGGCAAAACGGCCACGAGGTCGAAGCGCAGCGAAAGCCGTCCGGCATCCTTTTGCCGCGACAGCCACAGGTCGGCTGACCCGGCGATACGCCGCTGTGCCTGCGGTCCGACTGCTTCCATCGCGGCGTCGAGGCTCGAGCGGCGCTTCACCTCCACGATCAGAACGAGACTGCCGCGACGGGCCACGAGGTCGATCTCGCCGAGCGGCGTGCGGAAGCGCCGCGCCACGATGCGATAGCCTTTCAGCATCAGCGCCAGCGCCGCCCACCACTCGCCGTGATGGCCGCTGCGATAGGCCTTGATGCGCTTCGGGTCGGCTGGGACAGCTTTCGGCTTCCTGCTTTCGGGCTTCCCCCATAAGCCGGCCTGAAGGCGCCGTCCGTCCTTAGTCATCGCCGCCGCTCGCCTTGTCCTTCAGCGCCACCAGCCGGCGGAACAGCTCACCCTTGGGCAGGCCCGTCAGGCGCGCGGCCTCCGCGGCGGCGCGGGACGCCGGCATCTCGCCCGCGAGCGAGCATAAGAGCTTGTCCACCTCGGCGGGCGCCACGGTCGTGCCATCGGCAACCGCCGGTCCGACGCAGATCACGACTTCGCCCTTCGGGCTTTCGCCTTCATAGGCCTGCGCCAGCGCGCCGAGCGTGCCGCGCCGGAACTCCTCGAAGGCCTTGGTCAACTCGCGCGCGACCGCGGCCTCCCGTGTCGCGCCCAGCACCTCAGCCATGGCGGCCAGCGTGTCATGGAGCCGGCGCGGCGATTCGAAGAAGACGAGGCTGCCCCCCACCCCCTTCAGCGCCTCGAGACGCGTGCGCCGCGCGCCGTCCTTCGGCGGCAGGAAGCCCGCAAAGGTGAACTGGTCGGTGGGCAATCCCGCCGCCACCAGCGCCGCGAGCAGGGCAGACGGTCCCGGCACCGGCACGACCCGGATGCCGAGCTCGACCGCCTGCGCCACCAGCCGGAAGCCTGGATCGGACACGAGCGGCGTGCCCGCATCCGATGCCAGCGCCACGCTCTGCCCCGCTTGAAGCGCAGCAAGAAGCTTCGGCCCCGCGTCCCCCGCATTGTGCTCGTGATAGCTCATCGTGCGGCGGCGGATGCCGTAGCGGTCGAGCAGCACGCGGGTCACGCGGGTGTCCTCGCAGGCTAGGATGTCGGCACCCGCCAACGTTTCGAGTGCGCGGATCGTGATGTCGCCAAGATTGCCGATCGGCGTCGAGACAAGATAAAGGCCCGGCTCCATCGGCCGCGCGCGGATGGCCGTGCCGCCCACCACGAAGCTTCGGCTGTCTTCCGGCCCTGCGTCCTCCGTCACCGCGAACCTTTCTGCCCGGAAAGCGCCTCAGCGCGCCAGGTCGGCGACCAGCGCGTCCAGCACGATCATCCCGGCGGGCGTGGCCCTGAGCCGCGAATTGCCCACCGAGGCGACCAGCCCTTCCTCCTGCAGCCCGGCCAGCGCCCTGTGCGACAGGGTGCGCCCCGACAACTGCTCGAAGCGCGAAAGATCGATCCCTTCTGCGAGCCGGAGCCCCATGAGGAGAAACTCGTCGGCTTCCTCCTCCCGCCCCAGAACCTCGCCGTCCACGATGCCGTGGCCGTGCGCTTCCACCCGCGCGGCCCAGGCCTCCGGCATCCGTTCCGTGATGGTGACGACGCGGCGGTTTGCTTCGCGGAAGCGCCCATGCGCGCCCGGCCCGGCGCCGACATATTCGCCATAGCGCCAGTAGGTCAGGTTGTGCCGGCTTTCCGCGCCCGGCCGTGCGTGGTTGGAGATCTCATAGGCGGGCAGCCCGCGCGCCGCCGTCACCTCCTGCGTCACGCGATAAAGCTCCGCCCCGGCATCGGGATCGGGGATGGCAAACTTCTTCGCCGCGTGAAGCGCATGGAAGGGCGTGCCTTCCTCGATGGTGAGCTGGTAGAGCGACAGGTGGTCGGCCGCCAGATCGATCGCCCGGTGAAGCTCCGCCGCCCAGGCTTCGGGCGTCTGGCCGGGCCGGGCATAGATCAGGTCGAAGGACATGCGCGGGAATGTGTCGCGCGCCAGTCCGATCGCGCGCAGGGCCTCCTCCACCGAATGAAGCCGGCCGAGAAAACGCAGGTCGCGCGCGTCGAGCGACTGCACGCCGAGCGACACGCGGTTGACGCCCGCCAGCCGATAGCCGCGAAAGCGCTCGCCCTCCACCGAGGACGGGTTTGCCTCCAGCGTGATCTCCGCATCGCTGTTCACATGCCAGAGCGCGGCCACGCGGTCGAGCAGCGCGCCCACCGTTTCGGGCTTCATCAAGGAGGGCGTGCCGCCGCCAAGGAAGATGCTCGTCACCGCGCGCGGGCCGGTGCGGGCGCGAAAGGTTTCGAGCTCGCGTGCGAAGGCGCGAACGAAGCGCTCCTCGTCCACCGGCGTGCGGCGCACATGGCTGTTGAAGTCGCAATACGGGCACTTGGCCGCGCAGAAGGGCCAGTGAAGATAAATGCCGAAGCCCGGATCGCGGTTCTCTCGTCCGAACGCCGCCACCTGGTCGAGCGGCGCGTTCATCCCGCGAGCCCGAGGCGCGCGCGGGCGAATGCCTGAAAGGCGCGCGCCCGGTGCGACAGGGGCGTTCCGCCATCGGCGCGCAAGCCGTGCTTCTCGTGGGAGTCCATCTCGCCGAAGGTGCGGTCATAGCCGTTGGGCAGAAAGACGGGATCATAGCCGAACCCTTTCTTTCCGCGCGGCGGCCAGACCAGCGCGCCTTCCACCTCGCCCCGATAATACTCCGCGCTGCCATCCGGAAAGGCCAGGCACAGCACGGAAACGAAGCGCCCGCGCCGCTCGTCCGGAGCCGATGCCCCCGCATCGCCGAGCGCCTTTTCCGTCCGCTCCATGGCGCGAAAAAAGTCGCGCGTGCCATCCGGCGCTTCCGCCCAGTTCGCCGTGTAAACGCCCGGCGCGCCGCCCAGCGCATCGACGCACAGGCCGGAATCGTCCGAGAGCGCCGGCAGCCCACTCGCCTGCGCGGAGGCCAGGGCCTTGATGAAGGCGTTCTCCTCGAAGGTGGTGCCCGTTTCCTCGGGCTCCGGCAGCCCCAGCTCTCCGGCCGAGCGCGCAGCGACCCCGAACGGCGCGAGCAGCTCGGTGAACTCGCGAAGCTTGCCCGCATTATGAGTCGCGATCACGAGCGTTTTGTCCGAAAGCGCCGCGGTCATGACAGCCCCCAGATGCGTGGCTCCGCGATCTCGATCGAGTTGCCGGCCGGATCGCGGAAATAGATCGAGCGACCGCCGCTCGGCTCGTCCTTGGCCGCCGGCCAGTGGAAATCGGCCTCGATCGCCACGCCCTTCGCTTCGAGCCGCGCCCTCCACACGTCGATCTCTGCGCCGCTTGCCGCGAAACAAAGATGCCCCGGCCCGTGGGCGCCATGCGGCGGCACCGGCAGGCGCGCGTTTGGCGCGGGCGGCACTTTCGTCGCCTCCGGGTTGAAGACCAGCACCACCGTCTCGCCGCAGCGGAAGAACACGTGCCGCCCCTCCAGCCGCGTGATCACGGAAAGCCCCAGCACATCCGCGTAAAACACTTCCGCCGCCGCGAGATCGGAGGCGTAGAGCGCGGCTTCGAGAACGCGCGCCGGCGTCATCCCACCGCCATCTGCTGCAGCGAGACGAGCCGCGCGATCCCCTTGCGCGCCAGCGCCATCAGGGCCGAAAACTCCTCCTCCGAAAACGGCGCGCCTTCCGCCGTGCCTTGGATTTCCACGATCCCGCCTTTGCCGGTCATCACGAAATTCGCGTCCGTTCCGGCGGTGGAATCCTCGGCATAGTCGAGGTCGAGCACGGGCGTCGTGCTGTGGATGCCGCAGGAGATCGCCGCCACATGGTCTTTCAGCACGCGGCTGACATTGACCATGCTGCGCGCTTCCATCCAGCGGAGGCAGTCATGCAGCGCCACCCAGCCGCCGGTGATCGCGGCTGTCCGCGTGCCGCCATCCGCCTGGAGCACGTCGCAATCCACGGTGATCTGAACCTCGCCGAGCGCCTGGAGATCGACCACGGCGCGAAGCGAGCGCCCGATCAGCCGCTGGATTTCCAGCGTGCGCCCGCCCTGCTTGCCCGACGAGGCTTCGCGCCGCATGCGCTCGCCCGTGGAGCGCGGCAGCATGCCATATTCCGCCGTGACCCAGCCCTTGCCCGCGTTGCGCAGCCAGGGCGGCACGCGCTCCTCGAGGCTCGCGGTGCAGAGCACATGCGTGTCGCCGAACCGCACGAGGCACGAGCCTTCGGCATGGCGCGACACGCTCCGCTCGAAACTCACCGCGCGCATCTCGTCGGGCTCGCGATTGGAAGGGCGCATAAGAGAATCCAGCACTAAAACGGATCGCCCGCCTTTACCCCGCCGCGCCACCCCGCGCAAAGGAAAAGGCGGCGGCGGTGATCCGCCCCGCACTCAAAGGCGTCCGCCTTCTTCTGCGCTGGCCGGTCGTTGATGATGCCAGCGCATCTTACGCTTGGTCGTCACCGGAGATCATCGAGGGCAATGGCGGAACATCGAGTCCGGGAGGGCTGTCCACCTACACCCGGTGTCGAAGCCGGGGACGCTTCATCGAGCCAAACGTTTAGGACAGCCGGAAACTTCCGCGAATGGTATCGCTGACGTTGCGCTTTCTTGCGCCGTCATTCCACGCGCTCGGATGCCTCGAAGCGGAGCGAGAAAACAACGCGGCCTTCCTCGTTCGCCACCGACATGTGCCATGTGTTGCCCACCCAATGGGCGGTTCCGTCGAATTTGAGCATCTCGCCTGCCATGGACAAGGCCTCGTTGCGGACATGGCTGATGTCGGCAAGTTCCGTGCCTTCCTGGTCGATCAAGGCATTGCCGTCCATGACGTGAAAGAAAAAGCGAGGCATGAAAAGCTCCCCTTGTCGGGCGGGAGCGCTGTCTCGTCTCTCAGTCTCGGCACGCCGATGCGATATGCCGGAGATGCACGAACCTTACCTGAAAAGTCTTTCGAGCGTCAATGTTAACGCGGAGCGCACACATAAGTGAATACCGCAGGCCTCGGATGAGGTATAGCTGAACAATCGCTGGTCACGTCGATCACAGGCACCGGTGGCTGGGAGAGACATGCGCTTCCGCCTGCAATGCAGGGGAACACCATGGCCGCTTCCGGTGGAACAGCCGCAGACGTCATGCTGCGCAAGCTCACAAGCGTGTCTCGCCTGTCCGACGAGGACATCGCGGCGGTTCGCAGCCTTCCTCTTATGCCGCGCGCCCTGCGGGCCGATCAGGATCTGGTCCGCCAGGGCGACCGGCCCTCCCAGTGCGCGGTGATCGTGGACGGTTGGGCCTACCGCTGGAAGACGGACAGATCCGGCAAGCGGCAGATCATCGCCCTGCACATTCCCGGCGACATGCCGGATCTCATGAGCCTGCTTGTGCCGGTGTCGGATCATACGATCACTACCCTTTCTGAAGCTTCCGTCGCCTTCATTCCGCATGCCGCGATCCTCGAGCTTCTGCGGCGCGTGCCGAGCCTCGCCTATCCCTTCTGGCGCGACACGCTTGTGGACGCGGCGGTGTTTCGCGAATGGGTGGTCAATGTCGGGCACCGGCAGGCGACCGAGCGGCTGGCGCACCTGTTCTGCGAGATGTGGGCGCGGCTCGAAAGCGTGGGCCTTGTCGAACAGCGGGGAGACGCCCGCACCTTTCCCTGGCCCGTCACGCAGTCCGAGCTTGCGGAGGCGAGCGGCCTTTCGGTTGTTCACATCAACCGCACGCTTCAGGAGCTTCGTGCGCGCGGGCTCATCGAGACGCAGCGACAAAGCATGACCATCCTCGACTGGCCGAAGCTGCATGCGCTTGCAGACTTCAATGCCGACTATCTCGGTCTGGAGGCTCCTTGCGCGCGCCCGAGGTGAAGCTCGTTCGTGACACCGCATCACGGCGTGATGGATCACGAGCGAGCGGATAACGTCGGCACTCATTAACATTCGTGATTTTGGCCGAGCGGCGAGGATGCAATGCTGGCGGCATGCCACGCTACTTCTTCGATATCCATGCCAACGGCAATTGCACCCTCGACGAGGTGGGAACGGAATGCGCCTCTCCGGACGGGGCGCGCATGGCGGCCATGGAAACGCTTCCCGCCATCGCAAAGGATGAGGTGTCGGCCGACGGTGATCGGCAGGCCTACACGGTGATGGTGAAGGATGAGGTGGGCCAGCCGGTTTATTCCGCCACCCTCACCTTCGCAGGGCTATGGCTGGGCGATAACTGACTGCGAGCGGCCATGGCCGCCGGGCCCGCTATGAGTTCCTCGCGTTCCAGTCCCTCCGCCAGGTAGAAGTGGTTCAGGTCCCCCTGGCGCCCCAACCAGATCTTCGGCAGGGCGTTGCGGTCGAACATCTGCCTGTAGCGTGCACGGTTTACCGGAGCGGCGATGTGCGGCGGCGTTCTCGCTCCCGGCCGAATGGCTGCTCGGCTGGCGCGCGTGAAGACTGATCCGATCACCAGGAAGCGTGCACGGTTGCGTCCGAAGCCTCGGCCCTTATATCCTCGCACTCTTTCCCTTTGCGCGCAGGCAGGCGTCACCCTTCGGCGATGAACCGTCCCCTTCACCCGTCCCCCATGGACCCCGGCTTCGGTGCGCTGGACCGGCGCACGCGGGAGATTTTTCGCCGGATCGTCGATTCCTTTCTGAACGACGGCGAGCCGGTCGGGTCGCGCAATCTCGCGCGCATGCTGCCCGCGGCCCTTTCGCCCGCCACCGTGCGCAACGTGATGAGCGATCTGGAGCAATTGGGCCTGATCTATGCGCCGCATGTTTCGGCGGGGCGCCTGCCCACGCAGAAGGGGCTGCGCTTCTTCGTGGACGCCTTCATGGAGCTCGGCACGCTGTCGGACGAGGAGCGGCTGGGCATCGAGCACCAGATCGGAGCGACTGGCACGGGCGCCAGCGTCGAGCACATGCTGACGGAGGCGAGCCAGCTCCTGTCGGGCATGTCGCGCGGCGCGGGCCTGGTGCTCGCCACCAAGGGGGAAACGGCGCTCAAGCACATCGAGTTCATCCAGCTCGAGCCCTCGCGCGGCCTGGCGGTGCTGGTCAGCCAGAACGGCGAGGTCGAGAACCGCGTGGTGGAGCTGCCCGTCGGCATCACCGCCTCCCAGCTTCAGGAAGCCTCCAACTTCCTCAACGCCCATATCAGGGGCCGCACTCTGGCCGAGGCAAGGATCGAGATCGCCCGCCTGCGCGATGAAACGCGCGCAGCGCTCGACGCGCTGGCGCAGGAGGTGGTCGAGAAGGGCCTTGCGGTGTGGGCGGGCGCGGAAAGCGGTTTGCCGCCCCGCCTGATCGTGCGCGGGCGTGCCAACCTCCTCGACAGCGTTTCGGCTGGCGCCGACCTCGATCTGCTGAAACACCTGTTCGAGGATCTCGAAACCCAGGACGGGTTGATGCAGCTTCTCGATTTCGCCGAGGAAGGCTCCGGCGTGCGCATCTTCATCGGCTCGGAAAACAAGCTGTTCTCGTTGTCGGGCTCGAGCCTCGTGGTCGCGCCCTATCGCGACGGCAATGCGCGCGTGGTCGGCGCGCTGGGCGTGATCGGGCCGACCCGTCTCAACTATGCCCGCATCGTGCCGATGGTGGACTACACCGCGCAACTGATCTCGCGCATGTTGCGCTGAGCCGTTTGGACGGGCGAGGGTTTATCGCTCGCTTTTCCCCCCGAGGATCATGACATGGCGTCCCAGTCCGGCTCGAAAACCGTCATCTATGCCGCGCTGATCGGCAATTTCCTGATCGCCGCGACCAAATTCGTCGCGGCCTTCCTCACCGGCTCCTCTGCGATGCTGTCGGAAGGCATCCACAGCCTGGTCGATACCGGCAACGGCTTTCTGCTGCTTTACGGCCTCCACCGCGCGGCGCGGCCGGCCGACCGCACGCATCCCTTCGGCCACGGGCGCGAGCTTTATTTCTGGAGCTTCGTCGTGGCGCTGCTCGTTTTCGCGCTCGGCGCCGGCGTGTCCTTTTATGAAGGCGTGGTCCACATCCTCCATCCCGAACCCGTCGAGAACCCGACCGTCAACTATGTGGTGCTGGGCCTGTCGCTGCTGTTCGAGGGCGGCTCGTGGCTCGTGGCGCTCAAGGAGTTCCGCCACGCCAAGGGCGCGCTCGGCTGGTGGCAGGCGTTCCGGCAAAGCAAGGACCCGACCGTTTACACCGTGCTCTTCGAGGACTCGGCCGCTTTGATCGGCCTGCTGATCGCGCTCGCGGGCATCGCGGCCGCGCACGCCTTCGACATCCCCGAACTCGACGGCGTGGCCTCGCTCGGCATCGGCCTGCTGCTTGCCGCCACGGCCGTGTTCCTCGCGCGCGAGGCCAAAGGTCTGCTGATGGGCGAGGCCGCGTCTCCCGAGATCCAGAGCCGGCTGCTCGCCATCGTCCAGGCCGATCCGGCGGTGCGCAGCGCCAACGGCGTCGTCACCGTTCATCTCGGCCCGAACCAGATCGTCGCCTCGCTGTCCGTCGAGTTCGAGGATCATGCCAGCGTGAACGAGGTCGAGGCCTGCGTCGAGCGCGTCGAGGCGCGCCTCAAGGCGGAAGTGCCGGAAATCTCCGGCGTCTTCATCAAGCCGCAGACGGCTGCGCGCTGGGCGATCCGGGCGGCGGCGGTTGCGGCAGCGTCGTGAGGCGCCAGCGCGCGTGAGGGAAGAATTTTCCGAGAATTGCGCTTTACGGAGAAACGCATTCTCTCAGCGCGGATTGAGATAACGCCACGCCGCTGGGATTCTTCCCGCGCGAGCCCTATCTTGGAAGCTTGCGGAACCAGATCGTCGTTCAGGGAGAAACAGGGTGAACCAGGCTTTCAATCCAGGCTCGGCTTCGGAAGGGTCATCCCGCGCGCCGGGTCGCGGCCGTGTCTATGACTCGATCACGCAGACCATCGGCGACACGCCGCTCGTGCGCCTGTCGAAATTCGCGAAGGAAAAGGGCATCGTCGCCGATCTTCTGGTGAAGCTCGAATTCTTCAACCCGATCGCCTCCGTCAAGGACCGCATCGGCGTCGCCATGCTGGACGCGCTGGAGCGCGACGGCCGCATCACGCCCGGCAAGACCACGCTGGTCGAGCCCACCTCCGGCAATACCGGCATCGCGCTCGCCTTTGCCGCCGCCGCCAAGGGCTACAAGCTCGTGCTCACCATGCCCGAAACCATGTCGGTCGAGCGCCGCAAGATGCTCGTGCTGCTTGGCGCCGAGATCGTGCTGACCGAGGGCCCCAAGGGCATGAAGGGCGCCATCGCCAAGGCGGAGGAGCTGGTTTCCACGCTTCCCGACGCGGTGATGCCGCAGCAATTCGAGAACCCCGCCAACCCCGAGATCCACCGCCAGACCACGGCCGAGGAGATCTGGAACGACACGGCGGGCAAGGTGGACATCTTCGTCGCCGGCATCGGCACGGGCGGCACGATCACGGGCGTCGGCCAGGTCATCAAGCAGCGCAAGCCCGACCTGCATATTGTCGCGGTCGAGCCCGAAGCCTCGCCCGTGCTGTCGGGCGGCCAGCCGGGCCCGCACAAGATCCAGGGCATCGGCGCCGGCTTCGCGCCAAAAGTGCTCGACACCGGCATCTATGACGAGATCATCACCGTCTCGAACGACGAGTCGGTCGCGAATGCCCGGCTCGTGGCCCGGCTCGAAGGCGTCCCCGTCGGCATCTCTTCCGGCGCGGCCCTCCAGGCGGCCGTGGAAGTCGGCTCCCGGCCGGAAAACGCCGGCAAGACGATGGTGGTCATCATCCCGTCCTTCGCCGAGCGCTACCTCTCCACGATCCTCTTCGAGGGGCTGGGCGCTTAGGTGGTGGACCGGCACGGCGGGAAACGACCCATCATTGTCGTTCCGCTCCCTGCGTTACTGCCCAAAACCTGTCATTTGTTCAGCAATCAATTGCCGGAGTGATCGAGCCGTAGCGGACTGACGGATTTGGGTGTTCGGAAGTCCGCCATGCATTTGCGATCTGCGAGCGTGAGTTGGGATGGCGGCCAGCCGCGATGCGGGATAAAGGTGAAGTATGGATTTCACCGAATTGTTACCGGATCGATTTGAGAATCTGACGTTTGATCTACTGCAGGCGGCGGGGTTGAAGGGACTCGTCTGGCGTACGCCCGGTGCCGATGGAGGCAGGGATATTGAAGGAACTTACACAGCGGTAGATTTCAGCAGCTATTATTACCAGCAGAAATGGTATATTGAATGTAAGCGATACACAACATCGATCGATTGGCCCACTGTCTGGAATAAGATCGCCTATGCAGACAGCCGGAAGGCGAATTTCCTACTTCTCGTGACAAACTCCAATCCGTCTCCTGCTTGTGAGACGGAAATTGCGAACTGGAATGCTTGTAACAACAGTTTGTCAGTACGCGTATGGAGGGGGTACGAGTTACAGCACATACTTCTTAATTATCCTCATGTTGCTGCAAAATATGGCCTGCTCGGCACATCACACAAGGCTGAATTGAGTCTGCAAGGTCTGATGTCCGAGGCGATGAAATTGGCGCAGTCTTCGTATGTATCGCACGAGTTGGGCCTTTCCGCCGCAGCATCGCTGGAAGCGAATGCCGCCCTCGCTGAATTGATATCTGCGCGCCAATCGCAGATGAGAGCCTATGGAAGGATTGTGGCGACCACTACTAACGCTATGACACCAAACTTTGATTGGCTGACTTGGGTTGGGCCCGCTGATGGCTGGGACGAAGTTGGGACTAGGGCGCTCCTCACCATCGCCAAATATCTCACGGGCTCACAAACCATACAGGCGGTTTCGCATCAGAAGCGGCTCGAATTGAAGTTGGAGGGCGCGCGTTTCGAAATTGCTGCTACCACCGAGAAGACGTTCACCGAGATCGCAATGTGGGCGGATATTGAGATTGAAAATATCTCGAAATACTCGATCATCTTATCGACACGCGGCTGAGAAACAGTGGAGGGCACATTGGCTGACCAACCGATATCGGAAAACAATCTTGATCTGACCCTGCTCGCGAACTTCGTCCATCAGGTAGTCAACCCCTTGAACGGTGTTGCAGGAACGCTCGATAATTTGGCGGGCGGGTTAATTGAGAGGGAGGAACGCAGACATCAGCGGTTGAACGCCGCCAGGGCACAGTTGGAACAGTGTATCACTCTAATAAGGAACCTTGCGTTTCTGGCGCAGGGAAGCGGTGGAGTTGCAGACGACAATCGTCGAAAGATTGTTCTTCCGCAGGTTATCATCGAATCAGCAATGTTTTTTCAGGAGGACGGAAAATCAAAAGGGATTGAGATTAACCTCCTCGACCGCAAAACCCAGAATACAATCTCGGGGCACCCCGAGCTTATTCGCCAAGTTCTCATGAATATATTTGATAATTTTATCAAATATGGACAGAGGGGGCACCCGGTAGAAGTTGATCAGCGTATTCAAAAATCTTCTGGAATGGCTATTATTGAGATTAGGGGACTCTCAGAATTTCCTATAGACCAAGACGACCTAAGTAAGATCGGTACCTTGGGGTTTCGCGGGCGGAATGCAAGGAAACTTGTAGCGTCTGGAAGTGGCCTTGGGGTCTATATCTGTAAAAAACTTGTAGAAGAACAGGGCGGGATCTTTTACATCGAGGCCGGATCACAAGGTAAAGTTCTCTTTGTAATTAAATTACCCGCATGAATAAGGGGTCATTATGGCAAGGACGACGAAGCCAAAGACGATTGTAGTGATTGACGACGAAATCCACAATATGAGTTGGATGTTAGACTACCTGCATTCGAAAGGGTTTGAAGCCATCACCGCATCAAATGCGAATGAAGCTGTCCGCATACTGGAGAAGGAAATCTATCGGGCGGTAGTTGTAGATCTTAATATTCCGGTATTGGAGCCTTTGATCGGTGGGGTTACTGCTAAGGGTGGGGTTTACGGAAAATATCCTGGCCTGTATGTCGCATTCTACGCCCGGAACAAAGGTCACCGGGATAGGCAGGTGGTTATCTATTCAGTTCATCGCGATCCTGCAGTGTCGGAAGAGGCGAAAAGGATTGGGTGCACCTACATTATCAAAGGTCGCCCTAAGGAAATTAAGCAAGAACTGGAGGATGTCGTCAGCTTCGATCCAACGCTAGGAGATTTGCCGAGTTCCTAGCGACAGCCATGACAGCGGAACGTCCGTTTACATCATGGGCGCCTAAGAACGGATAGGCATCTGACCACCAGCTTCAGCCGTCCGGTTTATGAGCCTGCGGCCTACAGCGTTTTCAAGGAAGCGTGTTCGCTTCGCCGTCAAACAAGTGGGAAACTCCGTGACGCACCTCTTCAGCCAGCGGCAACTGCCGTGCGCGTCGTTTCACCCCTGCGCTGTGCGCAGGCGGGGCCGGGTCCGCGCATGTAGTGGCATTCCGGGCGGTAGCGCGGGGCGATGAATTCGCGGATGGCGGTGGCGCATGTCGCGACCTGGCGCAGCAGAGTCATGGAACCCGTTTCCGAAAAAGCTTGAACCTCGCCGGCATCGCGGCGCCGACATGCAACAGTTAAGCAGGTACTGGTGAATCCCGGGTGAACAGGGCTGCTGACCCGCTGCTTTGTCGCGTTTCCCCTCTGCGCGTGAAAGCATGTCGGGATTGTGTCGCGGGGCGTTCCGGCCGCAATGCCGCTCCGGGAAAATCCATCCGTGTCGCCCGCGCAACACCGCTGATCGGCCCGATTCCCCGCAGCAGAGCGGAACTCGCTTTTTCCCTCGGCGTTTCCTGCTTGAAGCGGTGGACCACTCCACCCTCCCGGATCGGCATCACGCCAAAGGATCCGCCATCAAATCAGTACGCGAAGGAAGGGCACGAGCCATGGGCATTTTCACCAAGGACATCAAGACGCTGAACGACCTCTTCATCCATCAGCTCCAGGATGTTTACTACGCCGAGATGCAGATCACGAAGGCGCTGCCCGACATGATCAAGAAGGCCACCGCGCCCGATCTGAAAGCCGGTTTCGAGAAGCATCTCAAGGAGACCGAAAATCAGGTCAAGCGCATCGAGCAGGTCTTCGAGATGCACGACGTCAAGGCCAAGGCCGTGAACTGCCCGGCCATTGACGGTATCATCAAGGAAGCCAACGAGGTCGCCGGCGAGGTGGACGACAAGAAGGTGCTCGATGCGGCCTTGATCGCTGCCGCGCAGGCGGTGGAGCATTACGAGATCGCGCGCTACGGCACGCTGATCGCCTGGGCCAAGGAACTGGGCCGCGACGACTGCGCCTCCGTGCTGGCTCAGACGCTGGCCGAAGAGGAAGCCACCGACAAGAAGCTCACCCAGCTCGCCGAGGGCGGCGTGAACCTCCAGGCAGCCTGATCTGTCTTCAAGGTAAGCATCAAGGGCCGGCCTCGCGCCGGCCCTTTTTCTTGGCCGGGTCTCGGCCTCAGCTCGGCGTTCGCTCGGCCGACTCCACGAGGCTTTCACCCGCCTGCCGATGGCTGGAGACGAGCCGCGCGAGCAGCCAGCAAAGGGCCGCCCAGGCCGCGCCCGCGCACCAGCCGGCCAGCACATCCGATGGCCAGTGGACGCCGAGATAAAGCCGGCTCACGCCGATCAGCACCGTCAGCGTCACGGCGACCGTCATGGCATAGGCCTTCAGCCATCGTCCGGGAAGAACGCGCGCGAGCAGCGAGCCGAGCGTGAGATAGGTCACCGCCGACAGCATCGCATGCCCGCTCGGGAAGCTCAGCGTGAAGGTTTCCGCAATATGGGGCACGAGGTCGGGGCGCGGCCGATCGACCGTCAGCTTCAGGAGTGAGCTCAGCGCCTGCCCGCCCAGCACGGCAAAGAGCACGAACAGCGCCGTTCCCGCCTTGCGCGCCAGCAGCAGGTAGAAAAGCACGGCCAGAACCATGAAGACGAGCACGCTGACGCTGCCGAGGCTCGTGAAATCGCGCACCGCCTCCTCGACCCATGGCGGACCGATCGGATCGTCGAGCCGGTCCGGCACGCGAAAGGCAAGCAGGATCCGCTCGTCGAGCGCGTGCGGCCTGACTTCGCCCGCCACGTCCAGAAGCGCGATGAAGCCCCATGCGGCGCCCGCCGCGAGGATCAGGGCGACAAGAACGCTGAACTCGATCCGCCACCGCGCGACGGTGAAAACCGACATCGCGTCAGCGTCCCGCGATCGTCGGCCCGAGCGTGATCACCGCGACCGCGACGATGGCCAGCGCGATCCCGGCCAGCTCCACGGTTCCCACGCGCTCCCCAAACACCGTGAACGCCACGATGTTGACGGCAACGAGCTGGATCACCGCCGACAGGCTGAAGGCGACGCCCATGCCGAACTCCCGGATCAGCCGCAGCATGATCAGGTTGCCGAGCGTGTAGAGCGCCAGCGTCCCGATCATCTTGGGCATCGACGGCGACAGCGCCCAAGCCTTGGCTCCGCTGGCGGCGGCCAGGAAGACGAGCGTCGAGAAGCCGAGCTGAAGAAGGCCGGACAGGGACAAAACGTGTCAGCTCCGTTGGCGTGATCGGACGATGGGCGGCTTTGCCGCGCCGGCTCCGCTCCCGTCAAGCCGTCCTTGTCGCCGGTAGTGTCTCAGTTTGAATTTGGTTGGCGCTGCCATGAAATAGTGGTTGGCGGCCTCGGTCTCCGGTATGCCTAACGAGAACCAGGGAGGACGCAATGGCAAGCCGACAACAACTCGACTTCGAGTTCGACAATTACCTGCAGCGCATGAAGCGGCTGGACTCGGCTGAAGAAATGATGCCGGTTGCGTTCGAGGGCCTCGGGCATTTTTTGTTGGAGCTTATCAGTGCGGTGAATAATCTCAGAGACGCTGTTGAAGCAAAGAACGACGCCGATGCTGACTGAGCGTGAAGGCAAGATCTGCCCCCGTTGCGGCGGCAGCGGGGTGGTTGATGGTGCCTATGACATAGGGCCTTCAATGCGCGTCCCAGAGGCGCCGAAGGTTGAATGCGATACGTGCAAGGGAACTGGTCGGGTGGCGGCTGAGGAAGTTGAGCGCCGCTGACCCGCTCTCAGGCTGGAATTTGACCGCGACGACGGGCGCTCTTTTATCCACCCCCTTCATTGCATATGTGCAATCATAATACGTGAAACGCGTGTTGACAGATCGTCAGCACGCGCTCTTTCTGTTGGTGCAATGGGAGTTTGCAAATGCCGAAAGGACCGCAGGGACAGAAGCGCCCCAGTGACATGATCGGCATTTCGGTCATGGTCGCCAAGATTGCGACGGGCGAAATCGAGGACAACGAGAAGTCGGGCCGTGTGAAGTCCGGCAAGGCTGGCGCGGCGGCACGCGCTGAGAAACTGACACCCGACGAGCGCAGCGACATTGCTCGGAGGGCGGCTGACGCGAGGTGGACGTGATGGCGTTCTCATCCACGCAAATAGCTCGCGAACTCTGGAAGCTTGGAACCAAGGAACAAAGACCTCTTACCCCCTTAGAACTCATCAAGCTGACATATTTGGCGCACGGTTGGAGTTTGGGCCTTGATGGTGTATCTCTTGTGAACGAGAAGGCCGAGGCCTGGACATATGGACCGGTATTCCCATCCCTCTATCATGCATTAAAGAAGTTTAAGGGGTCGCCTGTCACTAGCGTTCCACTATCAGCCTCTGAGATGCTTGATGATGACGTAGAAGTTGATGATGAAGCCCTTAAGATCATCAAATCTGTGTTCAAATCGTACAAGAAGTATAACGGGATCCAGCTTTCGGAGCTTACTCACAAGGATGGAACGCCTTGGTCTGAGACGCGTAAGAAGGGGCCTGGAAGCGTCATAAGCAATAGAGTTCTCAAGCGCCACTTTGAGGCGTTGGCTGAGGAGCGGAATGTCCGAGGACGAGGAGAACGGCGAGAAGTCGCAACCGAGTGATGACCTAGACGCTCTTGGGCAAACGACACCACAGCAAGAAGAAAGTGCAACAGCTACGAAACAAGCGGAAGCACTAGCATATCGGTAGGACATTACGAGTGCAAGCGAACTTGCTCAACTTAATGAGATTGTTAGAAAAGACGCTCTGGAAAACGCGCTTAACGTTGCTCTGCGTGGATTAATATATCTAGCTGCCCTGCTTATAGCTATCGCTGTAGTCGTTTTAGTGTTTCATTTTGTAGCGCCAGCATGTTGGTTGTTCCTTTCTGAGCAAAGACTTGAAGCCTTGAAAAACTTGCTCTTCTCAGGAACGGTAGGAGCGGGAATTGCCCGCTTGTCAGCAAGCCGACTAGGCCTTTCGAGCAAAAATGAAACTGACAAAAATGCTTGATATGATGGGAGATCGTGCTGCATTCAGGGCATGAACAAGCTGCCTCTCGCCAAGCGCATCCAAGTCCTTTCTATGCTGGTCGAGGGTTCATCCATGCGGGCAATCTCCCGTGTGGTTGGCATCTCTATCAACACCGTAACAAAGCTTATGGTCGAAGCTGGTGAGGCTTGCGCGGCTTACCACGATGAGACTGTCCGCAACGTCCATGCCAAGCGCGTCCAGTGCGATGAAATCTGGTCATTCTGCTACGCCAAGGCGAAGAATGTTGCCGCTGCAAAGGCTGCGCCTGAGGAAGCTGGCGACGTGTGGACGTGGACCGCCCTGGATGCCGACAGCAAGCTCATTGTCTCCTACCTCGTCGGCGGGCGTGACGGCGACTATGCGTTGGAGTTCATGGACAATGTTCGGCAGCGCCTCGCCAAGCGAGTGCAGCTCACCACAGACGGCCACAAGGCCTACCTAGACGCGGTGGAAGAAGCATTCGGCGCGGACGTGGACTATGCGCAGCTTGTGAAGCTCTATGGTGCGGCTCCCGATGGCGGGAAAGGCCGCTACAGCCCCGCAGAATGCACCGGCATCCGCAAGACGCGTGTGGAAGGTTCTCCCGATCCCAAGCACGTCAGCACGTCCTACGTGGAGCGCAGCAACCTTTCCATCCGCATGGGGAACCGTCGCTTCACCCGGCTCACAAATGCATTCTCCAAAAAGCTGGAGAACCATATCCACATGCTCTCCCTCTACTTTGTGCATTACAACTTTTGCCGGATGCACAAAACGCTTCGCATGACACCCGCAATGGCGGCTGGGGTAAGCTCCACGCTGCGGGACGTGGAATGGATCGTCAACTTAATTGACGCGCGAGCGGAAACACCTAAGCCGCGCGGACCCTATCGGAAGTCACTCAAGCCCCAAGAGGCGGCTTAGCTGGAAGGCGGCATCATCTGAGCGGATGTGCGCAAGGACTTCTATTGAGTGTGGATCGGACCGCCTAGTCCGGTAGATGAAGTATCCCCCGACTTGTGCGTATTCCTCGCCAGCGAGGCTTGCCTGAGAGCTTGTCAAAGGAGATATGCTGATGGTTGTATCGCCATCAACCTCCCCGCTGTAATAGGTCAGCTCGCATGCCTGAGGGCAAGCCGAAAAAGACGCACTACGCTGTAGCCTCTCCAGAGATACCATTGCAGTATCTCGCGGATTACATGAACGCATCGAACCAAGCTCGACGGGGGATCGTTCAGAAGGCAAAGTTCAAGTCCCTCGGACGCGTCTTCCAGCACCAGATTGCTCGCAAAACGATATCCGATCACATTCTGGATGGGAATCCCTTCCCAGGCGACCTAGCGTCAAAAGCAACTGACATTCGGAATATGCTAGCCGACTCGGAATTTGAAAGCCTGCTCTACGGTTACAATGCTGATTTTGTGGAAGCATTCGTCGCTGCGTGCCCCCAGCTTGATCTTTCTTCATTCGACGTAGTCGCCCCGGTAAAGCTTGAGCATCCGACGTTCAACGGGACGGTAGTTAAGTTCAAGCCAAGTTTGTTGACCTCTCGCAAAACCAAGGCGAACACTCAAAAAATTGGCGGCATCATGTACCGCTACGCCAAAGCAACGCCTGTAGAGAAAGAGGTTGCTGAGTTCCAGACGGCGTTCATATACGGCTACTTCGCAACTTGGCCTTTTATTGAAGAAGCGAAGCCAGAAGATAAACTATGCATTGTGTTCGATGCAGTGTCTGGCGAAACACATACAGCGCCAAGCAAAGCAATCTATAAGTTTAACGAGATGAAGGCGGTATGTGGCGATATTGCTGAGAAGTGGGAGAACGTGAAGCCGCCCCCTGGCGCTGTGCTCTGACAACCCATGAACCTCAGGCGAGGGTTGTTGCGGCTCTGGATCGTCGGCTCAGTAGGTTGGGCTGGATATGTGTTCCTTGATAGTGGCGCTCTCAGTTGCCTTGTGGGTGAGGCCGCCCCCTGGTGCAATTACCGCAACGGGCACTATTACATTGCCCTGGCAATCGGCTGCGTTTTGCCACCCGCGCTGGTTGGCTTAGCGATCTTGGTCACGGCTTGGATCGCAGCAGGCTTCCGAACAAAACCAAATTCAAACTGAGACACTACCTTGTCGCCCCGTCCTTGTCGCCAGCCTCCTTCGCCTGCTAAAGCGCCGGCCATGACCACCCCCATCGCCAACATCCGCAATTTCTCCATCGTCGCCCATATCGACCATGGCAAGTCCACGCTCGCCGACCGCCTGATTCAGTCCACCGGCGGGCTGGAGCTGCGCGAGATGACCGAGCAGGTGCTCGACAACATGGACATCGAGCGCGAGCGCGGCATCACCATCAAGGCGCAGACCGTGCGCCTCCAATACAAGGCGGCAAACGGCGAGACCTATGTGCTCAACCTCATCGACACGCCCGGCCATGTCGACTTCGCCTATGAGGTGTCCCGCTCGCTGTCGGCCTGCGAAGGCTCGCTGCTTGTGGTGGATGCGAGCCAGGGCGTCGAGGCCCAGACGCTCGCCAACGTGTATCAGGCGATCGACAACGACCATGAGATCGTCGTCGTCCTCAACAAGGTCGATCTTCCCGCCGCCGAGCCCGAGCGCATCCGCGCCCAGGTCGAGGAGGTGATCGGCATCGACGCGTCCAACGCCGTCCTCATCTCCGCCAAGACGGGCCTAGGCATTCCCGACGTGCTCGAAGCCATCGTGCGCGACCTGCCGCCCCCGCGCGAGGGCGATCCGGACGCCCCGCTCAAAGCCATGCTGGTCGATTCCTGGTACGACGCCTATCTCGGCGTGATCGTGCTCGTGCGCGTGATCGACGGCGTGCTGAAGAAGGGCCAGACGATCCGCATGGTCGGCACGGGCGCGCGCTATCCCGTCGAGCGCACCGGCGTCTTCACCCCCAAGATGGTCAATGTGGAGAGCTTAGGCCCCGGCGAGTTCGGCTTCATCACCGCCTCCATCAAAGAGGTGGCCGACACCCGCGTGGGCGACACCATCACGGAGGATCGCCGCCCGACGCTGCATCCGCTGCCCGGCTTCAAGCCCGCCCAGCCGGTGGTGTTCTGCGGCCTGTTTCCCGTCGACGCGGCCGATTTCGAGGATCTGCGCGCCGCCATGGGCAAGCTGCGCCTCAACGACGCGTCCTTTTCGTTCGAGATGGAAACGAGTGCCGCGCTCGGCTTCGGCTTCCGCTGCGGCTTTCTGGGCTTGCTCCATCTGGAGATCATCCAGGAGCGGCTGGAGCGCGAGTTCGACCTCGACCTCATCGCCACCGCCCCTTCCGTCGTTTACCGCATGAACCTGACCGATGGCACCCAGAAGGAGCTCCACAACCCCGCCGACATGCCCGACCTCGTGAAGATCGCCACGATCGAGGAGCCCTGGATCCGCGCCACCATCCTCACGCCGGACGATTATCTCGGCGGCATCCTGAAGCTCTGCCAGGAGCGCCGCGGCGTGCAGTCCGACCTGTCCTATGTCGGCACCCGCGCCATGCTGGTTTATGACCTGCCGCTCAACGAGGTGGTGTTCGACTTCTACGACCGCCTGAAATCCATCTCCAAGGGCTATGCGAGCTTCGACTATGCCCTGACCGATTACCGCGAGGGCGATCTCGTGAAGATGTCGATCCTGGTCAACGAGGAGCCGGTGGACGCGCTGTCCATGCTGGTGCACCGCGCGGCGGCCGAAAAGCGCGGCCGCACCATGTGCGAGAAGCTCAAGGAGCTGATCCCCCAGCACATGTTCAAGATCCCGATCCAGGCGGCCATCGGCGGCAAGGTCATCGCCCGCGAAACCATCTCCGCCCTCCGCAAGGACGTGACCGCCAAATGCTACGGCGGCGACGTCACCCGGAAGCGCAAACTTCTGGAAAAGCAGAAGGAAGGCAAAAAGCGCATGCGCCAGTTCGGCAAGGTGGACATCCCGCAAGCGGCGTTCATCGAAGCGCTGAAGATGGGGGATAATTGACGGGCGGTGCCTGCCAAGCCGCTGACATGGACGCAGCACGCACGGGATGCCATCGAGGAACGCGAGCTTGCACCGGAGTGGATCGAGCAGGCCGTTCGCGAGCCTGACTGGAGCGAGCCCGACCTGCGTCGCCCCGGCGTCGACCAGAGGTTTCGTGTCATCCCCGCCTTCGGCAATCGCATCCTGCGCGTCGCATGCTTTGAAACGGCGACGGAAATCCGTATAGTCACGGCCTTCTTCGACCGTGACGCGAGGCAGCCGCAATGAAGCCGACGATCAGATACCGGCCCGCCGACAATGCCGCCTATGTCCGCCTCAGCAGTGCAAAGGTCTTGGAGAGCGCCGAGGTCTCGCCCGGTATCGTCTTCGACTACGATGCCGACGGCCACATTGTTGGCATCGAACTTCTCGACGCGCGCTCGCAGCTGCCTTCCGACGCCCTGAGTGAGGCCGCTTAGCCGCGAGTACCGGCGACGATGCGCATAGGCGAGAACCTCTGAAGAAGCAGCGAGGCGGTCGGAGCAAGAAACGGTTTTGATCAACACCACTTTGTCACCTTCAGAAGGCTCGGAGTGGAAGTCCGTCGAACTTTGTAAGTATGTGGTTTACTCGCCTCCAGCACCGGACGCTTGACGGTCGCGCGTAGATCGGCAACCTAATTCCTAATTGGGTCTATAGGCGCAATGGAATCCACAACCCCAGTTGCCAGTAATTACCACTCCATTTGGGTATATAATCAGATCATGTTGCTTCCGACGCGTCTATGAGCCAGAGATCTCCAAAGTTCTTCCTACGCGAGAAGACCATAGCAGAAATCGTGAATCACTCATCATTAGTAAGCACCTGGAAGAAAAAAACGCATACTGACTTTCGGAATTTTTTCCTGACGGATTTGGTGGACTATCTTGATGTCAATATATCCATTAATGATGTCTGTGCTAGAATCGTTAGTAAAATCAAAGCAGGCGAGTACTCGGTCTCTGGCACTAAGCGCTACACGGTTGAAAAATCTAAGGGCCTCTGTCGGCAGATGACCCTACCTTCGGTAGCTGACGCGCTTACATTGCAGTGTCTGGCTGATGTCTTTTGGAAAGAGATAAAGTCAAAGTCACCCTCTAAGAACGCGTTCTTCGAGCCAAAAGATCACAGTTTCTCACGAAATGACGCGAACGAACCGGAATATGGTTCAGTGAAGGCTTGGCTCGATTTTCAGAGAAAAATACTGGGATTCTCTCAAGAAAACAAATATATAATTGTGACCGACATCGCAAACTATTATGATTTCATAGATTTTGGTCATCTAAGAAATGTAGTAGTGTCAGTTGCAACTATCCGAGAGCCGATAATTGGCTTCCCTATGTATATTTTGTCGGGAATGTGTTGGAAACCCGATTACATGCCAGGCCGAGAGGTGGGCATGCCGCAAATCGACATTGATGCGCCTAGGTTGCTAGCGCATTGCTTCCTTTTCGAGCTCGACGCCGTGATGGAGGATATGAAATTTTCTAATTACGCGAGGTTCATGGACGATATTGATGCAGGAGCAAATAATATTGCTGAGGCGAAGAAAATAATAAAATCTATTGATATGACGCTTCAGACTAGGCAGTTAAGGTTAAACTCGGGAAAAACGAGAATATTAACGTATAAAGAGGCTAGACGACATTTTCGCGTTCTTGAAAACAGAGTCCTAAAGAAATTTGAAAAGAAGATATTGGTTGGTAACAAGGAGGCTGCGGCTAAGATGCTTCCGAAGATGGTCGAGAAATGGTCAAGAAGAAAGGTATTTGACGATGGAAACGGAGAAAAGATACTGAAGAGAGTCTTAAGTTTTTCTACATCCACGAAGGCGAAGTTGGACAAGGCAATGGTGCACGAGTTCATTCGGCTGCGCCCAAATATCCGAAAGACTGGCTTCAGATATCTCGCTCATACAGGATATGATGCAGGCGATTTCGGAGCGATCAGTAAGATAATTGCAGATGGGCATGTGTGCGACGATGCCTTCAGAGTTGATTATTCTAGTTCCGTTCTGCACGGTAGGATCGCTGCCGATGCTAAAAGCGCAGAGACTCTTAGGGAGTTCTGCAACTCGTTGTGGAGTGACGATTTCTACGAGTTGTACTGCGGTATAATTCTATCGTCCCGTTTTGAGCATACTGGAGACACATTAAAAAAACTCAATGATCATGTAGCAAAATGGCGGCATGATCATCATCTCGGACGGATCATAGGTGCGCTGGCGCCTGTTGCAATGCGTGATGGGTGCTATGCTGAATTTGCTCAGTTGCTAAGAAAGTCGCTCAACGAAAGCGCTATATCAGTTCTCGACTTTCACTATCAGTTACGAACTGACTTAAACTTTCTAAGGCCAGCAATCGGAAAGTTCAAATCTCGAGATGAGAGTTTTCCGTGTGGTATACGCATCGGAAAGTGGCTTGTCCTACATACAATTTTGAGGAATGTGGACCTCCCACCTCAAGATGTGAAGAAGATTAGAAATACGTTCAAACATCTTAGGGGGATTCCGTTCTTTGATGTGCCGGGTTTAGCTTAAATGAACTTCAGCGCATCATGGCGGCGCTTGTCGCCATGGCCGGGTTGAGCCGCACGCAGGCCACCTTGCCGCGCGGTCTCCGCAATGCCATGCTGCGGCTCCTGCTTGGCGCTGAGTTAAGAGAGCCTAGGAAGCGACGTTGCAGCCGCGCGTTGCCCAAACTAGCCAATTCAGCTAATGTTCGTGTATGAGAATACTGACCGCCACTGACGCCAAGAACCGTTTTGGCGAATTGATCGACATGGCGCAAGTCGAGCCCGTGCGCGTGCAACGGCAAGGCCGCGACGTGGCGGTGGTGCTGTCGCCGGAAGAGTTTCGCCGTCTTTCCGGAGCCGCAAGCGGAAAAATCAGCCCCGCGGTACAAAAGCTTCATGCCGAGAGCGCCAAGCGTTGGGCCAAGGTCTACGAGTCGCTGGCAAAGTAGGTGGAATATCTTTCGCTTGACGACGCGCTCTATATCCACGCCGAGCAGATCAGGATGTTCGGCGGTGCGCCGGGTGTGCGTGACCTTGGCTTGATCGAGTCGGCGCTGCTTCGTCCGCAGACCGGCTATTATGCCGATCTGGTCGAGCAAGCCGCCGCGCTGTGGGAAAGCCTCGCGATGAACCACGGCTTCATCGACGGCAACAAGCGCGTTGCCTTTGCGTGCACCGACATCTTCCTCGGCCTCAACGGCGCACGGCTGGAGGCCGAGCCGGAAGCGGTGATCGCCTTCATCTACGGTCACTTGGAAGCCGGAACATTCCGGAAGAACGTGCTGGACGGGTGGCTGCGCCGGCATGTCGTGACAGCCACCTGAAGAACTGAAACTTTCATCCACCTTCCTCCCATCCGCCCCACACTCCCGCCGCCCGATTGAACGGAGGCAGCGGTGGACGGAGCATTGGCGATTGCGCACGACCGGGCGGTGCTTCAGCGCATCGTGGCGGCGCTTGTCGCCATGGCCGGGTTGAGCCGCACGCAGGCCACCCTGCCGCGCCGTCTCCGCAATGCCGTGCTGCGGCTCGTGCGGCCTTCGGAATCCGCGGCACGGCGGCTGATCATCGCCGCCTCGCGCGGGCTCGCAGTGACGCTGTCGGCGCATCGGCCG
>CAUQXI010000003.1:0-258632 GCA_963522145.1 uncultured Mesorhizobium sp.
AAATGCCTCGGGGTCGATAATCTCGGGCTCGTCGCTGATCTGTGCCACCACCGTGGCTTTGGAAACGCGATCACCGAGGCTTCCGAATCCGCCCATTCCCATAGACCATGAGCGTCCCGTGAAATCCCGAGCAAGTGCGACAAGGCTAGGATATTCGAGGATACGCGCGCCCGTCCACTCGCGCACTTCGGTCGAGTCGCCGCCGAGCAGATCACGCCAACGATAAAGGACATAGACGAGATCCCGATGGTCAATCAGCGAGCCGTTCGCCGCGGCCGTACGGATGGTATCCAATGCTAGTTTGCGCACAGGCTCGATGGCGGAGGCTTGCACAAGGCAATCCTCGTCCCGCTTTTTACCTTGCTTCCGTTCCTCCTCATGATCGCCAATGGCTGATGAAGCAAAATCGACTAGCCAGCCGAGGGCCGCATTCTGAATCGCCGCAACGAGGACATTGCTCCGTTCCTCCGGCGTGAAGCGCTCGTGCGTAACGCGGCGTAGTAGCCAGTGATAGCGCAGGCTCGTGTTTGCCATTCCGCCAAAGCCGCGCTCGGAATCGACGTCGAGGTCGATCTCATCGTGGATCTCAAATAGTGCCCCGAGAAACGCAGTTACTTTGCCTTTGTCGACGCGAGCGGCATGTGTCGTCAGTTCGTCTAGATAGACGGGCACCATCGATTTCCCGTTGCGGCGAATCGCTTTCGCGGCCGTTCGCATCGTCATCTTGATGAAATCGGCATCGTCAGCCCGCCTTGCCATCTCCTCAATGATCTTTGTCGGAAGTGTTTCGTCACTCAGGGTGAGGCGGAAATAGGTATCGAAATGAGCCTTGATGCATACGCGGCGTTCGGCATCCCAATGTGAAATCCAATCGCCGCCGTAGCCCATGTTTTCGAGCCTAGGGAACAAGCGCTGCAATGCTACCTTGGCTAGATCGTGACGTGACACAGGAACATCATCCAAGAACGGCTCCAGACGATCATCGTGATTCTGATTGCCGTTATGCTGATTGGAGACACCACACGCCTCCTCTTTTCGGGAGCGTATCGCCCGAAACAAGCCAGGCTCATACAGGCGCAGTGCTTCCAGAGCTATGAAGTCGGCCAAGCTCACCTCGCCTGCAACGGCGGGCCACGTCACGCTGATCGCATTCTGATATCTTGCCACATGCCGAGGGGTCGCCATGTATGGAGCCACGATATCGTAGAACAGGTTCATGATACGGACGATCTGAGCCTCTTCTGGGTCGCCACAAATCTCCTGGATTGCGGTAAGGACCGCTTGGTTCAAGTCTGTTTGGAGAGGGGCAGGCACTTCAAATCTGCTTGGACGATCTTCTCCAAAAAGTGAGGGCCTTCCGAAGGAAACCGCTCCTGCACCGCCTTTTCGGCCAGATCGCGGTCGAACACCAGCAGGTACATGATATTGGGCAAGCGGCCGACGGACTTCACCAGCCGGAATATCGCTATCGCTTCGTCGGGCGAGAGACGATCGATGTCGTCGATCACGACGAGGAATCGACGATCTTCATCGGCAAGGATTTTTGCCAGCTTCTGAAATGTCTTCTCGAGAGTATCGCCCTGGGGAAAGAAAGTGCTCACAAACTTCGAGCCGCCGGTGAACAGCGCTGTCAACGGCGCGCCGCTTGCCAGAGTCACTGCTGCGCCGATAGTCGGTCTAGCTTGAAGCAGGCGTTGAGTGATGCTGGGGATCAGGTCTCTTACCTTGTCGCCCAGGCTGGTTCGCAACGTTCCGTTCAGGCTTTGCAGAAAGGCGAGCGCCAGCGCTTCTTCACCTCGGTACCACCAGCATTTGAAATCCGAAACCACCAGCTTGTCGCTGCCGGATCGTGCTAGCGCAGCGCGGATGAGGTTGACGACGCTGCTTTTGCCCGACCCCCACGGCCCATTGAGTGCAATGGTCGTTCCAACTGGCTTTTGCATTCGCGTGATGCTCTTCGCGATCGATTCCGCAAAACCGGTCACGCCATAGCGATCATCGTCGGCTGCCTCGATAGGGCTGTCATTGAAATAGCTTCGCTTGGACTCGCTCATTGTTTGCCCATCCCATCCGCTCGCAACTGCTTGCTCTTCCAAGAATAAATGTAGAGACAATGGAAATGAACGTTATTTCCGAACCCTACCTGATTTAAACCTGCCGATGATTGTCCACTCTGATCAGAAAACGGTATCGCTTCGGCTTCAAGCTCTTCGAACGATAATTTGATGGCTGGGCACAAGATCTTTGTGAGGGCGACATCTGCGATCTGAATCTCAGCTTTGCTAAGTCGAACGTCGAAAGGTACCCGTCGGGTGCCGGCCTTTACAAGAAATTGGCCTGATAACTGGTTGCCATCAGCGACACATGCGCCTCCAACGGCGGCCGCAACTCAAATGCCCGCGGCTCCCGCGCGAAATTCCACAACCTCACTAGCCGCCAATCCGCGCGGCGTTCCTCAGCAACGGTCAGTTCGTTACGCGTAATGTGAAACGGCGTTCGCTCCCAGCCTTTGGTCGTCTTCACCTCGATCAGCCGATCGCGGCCGTCGGGATCGAAGCTAAGGATGTCGTAGCCGGCACCATCGCCATCAATCTGCGACACCCAGCGGATGCGGCCTGCGAGATCGCTTCGGCCGGCGGCAAGCAGGTTGGCGCGCTCGTGGGCGAGAATCCGCTCCTCGCCGGCGCGACCCAGCGCGCGATTGCGGCATCGCGCTCGGCCACATCGTACTTCCGGGCGATAGCTGTCATCTGCTCAAGTTCGTTGGGCGGCGGCGCATTGCTGTGCGTCGGGGGCGGACCGATCCATAGCATCGCATCTTCCTGAAGCGCTGACGGCGACGGATTCATGGCCATCCGTGCGGTGGATACGACCCAATCCGGATGACGATTCAGCCAGCGAACCACCGCGTCGACGAGCGAAGCTTGGAAATTGAAGGCCGGCTTATAGCCAGGGATCCAATCTTCCCCGAGGCCCTTTAGCACCGCGCTGATGTTCTGGTGCTTATATTCTATGGAACCCGAGGCCGCCCAATTACCGCCTGCAGCAGCCGGTTGTGCTGGGCCTTGCTGTATGCGCGGCCGGCGATGTCGTCGGCGAGCATTGCGAAGTAGTCCGCAACGATCGCGTCGTTCTGCTCCCCGGTCCAGACACCCCCCATCTCCGCCATCGCTTCGCCTATCTCGCCAAGACCTCTTCAAGCTGCTTCACCAGCGTTCTCCGCTTCTCAGCACTCAGGCTATCGAGATTCTGCTGCCGCCATCGCACGGCCGGCAGATCGGCGGCCGCTTCCAAACCGATTTTTGACCAATCGGGTTCGCCTCGTTCGAACGCCAACAAGAATCGGCGATGAGGATCAGGCATTGAGCCAACGACTTCGCTAATGAGCGCTTCACGCGCCGCCAGAAGGTCGTCGAGTGCGACCGGCTGCCGCGTCATACCGACGAAGCCGCGCTCGAACTCAGCTTTGATGTCTTTGCGGCGCGCCGCAAGCACCTCGGCCATGGGCCGGTCGTGGCTGACGAGGTAGACGAGAAAGGTCCGCCGCAGCGCGTCGTCGATGCCTTCGTTTGCCAGGAGGTCGCGCGCATCGAAGAGGTCACGTGGATGCTGCCGGTCGAACGCGGCGACGATCTTCCCGGCGTAGAGATCCGGAAAGGAGACAATCCGCATTTCCGCGAAACCAAACTCGTCTTCGACGCGAGAGGAAACCGGACTAATTCCTGGTTCGAATACGCAGCCTCGCAGTACCGGCGTAACCTCGATTTTAATCTGCGCACTATCGCTGCGAACCACGAGCTTGGTGATGACGTTTTCGCGCGAGCGCGATGGCGCGACGCGGGTGCCACGAACCGCTTCAGTGATGCGCTCGGCGATGCGCAGCATCGCCGCGTCGATCGCAGCTAGCGAGGCCGCGCGTTCCTGAACCGGCAGATAGGTGAGGTCGATATCGACCGAGAGCCGTGGCAAGTCCCGGATGAAGAGATTGATGGCAGTGCCGCCCTTCATCGCAAAGCACTCTTCTGCTGCGACTGAAGGCAGCGCGCGGATCAGGAGCGCTACCTGGTTGCGGTAGGCATCAGCAAAAGCCATCAGGGTGCCTCGTCCAGTTCTTTCGGCACGGTGATCTGGTAGGCGGGATCGTAGCGCCCCTCCTTGACCAGCATGCGCTTGCCCGAGCCAAGATCGATCGCAGCGCGCTCGATGTGTTTGAGCCATGCGTGGCGATGCCGATCGGCGAAGAAGAAGAAGAGGCGCTTCACCTTCACGCTTCGGCAGCGGACCAGCAGCTTCTGCAGCCGCCGCGGCGCGAGATCGCTCAGTCCTTCCATCAGCACATCGACCTGATGGAAGCTTTCATGATCGGGCAACTCGTCGAGAAGCTCGAGGATCGCACGTTCAGATGCTGAAACCGTCAGCGGCCAATCCCATTGTCCCCACGCAAGCGAGCGCAATCCGGCCTCCTGGAGAGGCTGGTCGCCTTGCTTGCCGGCACCCGGAACGAGGGGAGGGAAGTCAACCTCGTCTAGGTCGCTCCCAAAGAGCGGTGTGCTATTGCGGTAGACGAATTCCTCCTTGAGTGGCAGAGCGGTGAGCCAGTTGGGCGGCTTCGTTGGACCGTGAAGATAAACCTCAGAACCGCCGTGCGAGAGATAATGGGCATAGCCCTGCAGCTCGAGAGCTGTCCGGCCACCAACGACAAGGCGATGGCCGAGGAGCGTCTGGAGTGAGATAATGACCTGCTGCCAGCTCAACTGCCCGCGGGGGCGTCGATAGACCCGGCGCGCCGGCTGTTCGAGCCAGCCCGAGGCGACATATTTGGTGCGCAGGGAAGCATAGTAGTTGCGCGCGGAGAGCCACGCGGAATCAACGAGCAAGCCCTCCGGGAGGAGGCGCTCAAGCTGTTTCAGCTTTCCTGCGCTTTGCTCACTCATGGTGAACTTTTTAGCTCATATTCAAACCAGTCGCTAGTTTGAAAATATCCCCGTTAGCGTCACGTCGGTTAGCAAATACGGCATATGGCAAACCCCCAGTCCTCGTCTTAGTACCAAGTCCTCGAATTCTAATGGCTGAAACCGCGGTTTCGTATCAGCCAGTCGGAGCGGCCTATCCACCTTCGGCTCCCTCAAGCGGCAAGGCCAAGGCGTCTGTCCACTCCAGCGGCGAGTAGGAGGTGGCCAGCCCCTTTGCGTCGTCGGTAGACCAGAGTTGGAGTGTGATGGGGGGAGAATAGTAATAGCTGCCCCTTTCAGCGTCCTGTTCAGGACCTGGCTCGGCGCAATCGACTTTCGACGATCTCGCCGAAATGTCGAGGAAATGGGGACTGATCAGGGCATCAATCTGTTTCAGACGCTGCCGGACCCAAGTCGCCATTGTACTCACTCTTGCAGCATCCTCAGACGTTGCATTTTCGAGATGATGCAGCACTGCAGTAAGTTTGTCCCGTTGGGTCAGTTGCTCATGGACTGCATCCACAAACTCCATGCGGCGCTTCTCGCGGCTATTGAATGCCTCTTCACGCTGGCGTCGAACCTCGGCCTCCCGGTGGCGGCGCTCCCGCTCGTCGGCTTCTCTCCTGCGCTCGCTAATGTACGCGGCGTGCCCGACGAAACCTGCCAATAAGTCCGGCAGCATGCGTTCCAGGACTTGCGTCTTTCCGTCTGAGTAAGTGCGGCGAATACCTGAATACGGGTTGGCGTGAATAACGATGGCGAGTCGGCCGGATGGAACTTGGTCGTACTTGGGCCACGGGTCGGTGGTGTAGCCCCAGCGCATCCTTTCATCCCGCCGCTTCAATTCTGCGGGTGTTGGTTGATGCAAGGTTTTCTCGGGCTGTTCCTCCAGGCCGAACGCAATTGATTCATTCTCGACAACGAGCACCAACCCGTCTTCGGTTGCCCTGGGTAAATGGCTTTGGGTTTCCGCGAGAGCAAACAACTGGCTTAGAACCCGAATTCCCCGTTCAATGGAAGCCGGAGCAATTTTGAGCGGGACAACGCCTTTCGACCGGACCGCGACGAAACCCTGGTCGTCG
This sequence comes from uncultured Mesorhizobium sp., assembly GCA_963522145.1. Classification (GTDB taxonomy): domain Bacteria; phylum Pseudomonadota; class Alphaproteobacteria; order Rhizobiales; family Rhizobiaceae; genus Mesorhizobium_B. The sequence goes on from CAUQXI010000003.1 coordinate 6,035, forward strand.
GGACGGGCTTTCAAAATCGTGCGCCTTGTGACAGCAAGATACGGCGGTTCAACGATCCTTAGCGTCAGTTCCGATGCGGGGACCAGAAGCGGCTTAGCCGCAGAGTGGTTGTGGAGCTTGTCTCTCGCTTTTTCCTGGGCTTCGCGGACCGACGGAGACAGATGCTGCTCCGAACTTCCTGATATCCTCACCGTAGCCAGGTTTGGTTCGGTCAGAGGCAGTAGTGCTTCCTTGGTGACCCGCTTGCCGTATTCTAGCTTTGCCCAGTACCCACGTTCCGGTGTTGGAATGTGGTGGCGATCGCAGATCTTCTTCAACGCCGTACCCGTAACACCGTAATCTGCGGCAACTTTGGTCATGGGTTTGGACCAAACCTGTTCGTAAAGCTCTTCCCGAGAAACTGTCTTCACCCTCTCAACCTCTGTCGTCCGTGCAATGTGTTCGATCCCAGCCTGCCATCCCAGCAATCCGGGATCGAGGTAGGTGTATTGATTTTGCCGGTTTTGACGGTACTTTATCGGGGCGCCAGATTCGACGTTTGCCGTCGATGCCTCATCGCGAAACGGCCAATAGATGCCGATAGTTCACTGAATTTTTTTCAGCCCTAAAATTCCAAAAATCATAGCAAAATCAAGAGGCTAACTTTTTGACGGGCTCGGTCACGGCGCTGAGAGCCCAAAGAAAATTTTTCGTAGAAAAATCAATTCCTTAGGGTAGGAAAAATATTAGAGTGGGAATGATTTCGAGCGTTTGACCCGACCGGGCACGGCGTCATGTAGTCACTTGCCATCCGGGCGACTTGTGCCGCATTCCACCCCACACGCCGACTGCGCGTAAGTTGATCGTTTCGCCAATCACGTAATTCTCCACTTCCGTTCAGCTATGTGCCGGGCTGGTCTTCCAGCCCCTCGACTTGGTTTCGCGCCGGCGGTAGCGGGTAGATATCCTCACTCCTGTTACAGGCGGTTGCGCGATGACTGATCAATCAAGCACGCATGAACCGGTCTATGACGGGGCGGTGAGCGTCGCTCACGGCGTGGTTCGCGTGACAGCCCGCAATCCGAGCCCTTACACTCGCTTCGGCACCAACACCTACCTTGTCGGCGCGCAAAGCTTGGCCGTCATTGATCCGGGGCCGCTGGACGAGAAGCATCTCGACCTTCTCCTGTCCAGTATCGGGGATCGTCCGGTCACCTATGTGCTTGTCACCCACACGCATCGGGATCATTCGCCGCTTGCGCCGCGTCTCGCCCAGGCGACGGGTGCGCGAACTGTGGGCGAGGGGCCGCATCGATTTACCCGCGCGGTGCCGGATGAGATGCGGCAGCGACTCGAAGCGAGCTGCGACCTCGATTTCACGCCCGACATCGCACTTGCCGACGACGAGGTGCTGCACGGGGAGGGGTGGGCGCTGCGTGCCGTTCATACGCCGGGCCACGCGGTGAACCATGTCGCCTATGCGCTGGAAGGCAGCGGGGCGCTGTTTTCCGGCGACCATGTCATGGGCTGGTCCACGACGATCGTCTCGCCGCCTGACGGCTCGATGGCAGATTACATGGCTTCGCTCGACAAGCTGCTGCGCCGGGATGATCGCCTCTACCTGCCCGGCCATGGCGATGCGATCGAGCAGCCGGAGGCCTATGTCCGGCACCTTCGGGCGCACCGAAAGCTGCGCGAAAGGGCCATCCTCGCCCGGCTGAAAGCCGGTGACCGTGCAATCCCGGAGATCGTCGCCGCACTCTACCGCAGCACGCCTCCCGCGCTGCATGGCGCGGCGGGTCTCACCGTGCTGGCGCATCTGGAAGATCTCACGATGCGCGGGAAGGTCCGCATGGAAGGCGAGTTCGGGCTGGAAGCGCTCTTCGTTCCCGCCTGAAGCATCCTTCCCGCGATGAGAACCCCGGGGACTCCGTCAGGCTCAAGGCCATCCTGTTGAGGAGGCGCGGCTGACTGGAACTGACGGCGCCGCTGCCTGTGCCAAAAGCCGAGTGTCGGCTTTTGGCGTCAGGCCGCGGCGATCAGCGCTTCCGCCACGCGCTTCTGCGTTTCCTCGCTAATATAGGGGTGCAACGGCAGCGACAGCACGCGTCCAGCCACCTGCTCTGAATGGGCGAGGCCGCCGGAGATGCGGGAGATCCCTGAATAGGCTGGCTGATGATGCATCGGCATGGGATAATGGACCGCGGTCGGGATGCCGGCTTCGCTCAGCTTGCGCGCCACACCATCGCGATCATCAACTTGCACCGTATATTGCGCGAAGACGCAGTCACGGTCGGCGCGCACGGTCGGCGCCGTAATGCTGTTGCTGCCCTTGAGAAGCGCGCCGTAGCGGGCGCCAGCCGCGATGCGCTGCTCGATCTCCCAGTCGAAGCGTTCGAGCTTGGCGAGGATCACGGCGCACTGGATCGTGTCCATGCGCCCGCCGATGCCAATGCGCGTATGATAATAGCGGCGCTCCTGCCCATGGACGCGGATCTCGCGCATGATTGCGGCAAGCGCTTTGTCATTGGTGAAGATCGCGCCGCCGTCGCCGTAGCAGCCGAGCGGCTTGGACGGAAAGAACGATGCGCAGCCGATCGTGGAAACGCCACCGCTCTTGCGGCCGCGATAGGAGGCGCCGAAACTTTGCGCGGCGTCCTCGATCACCGGAATGTTGCGCGCGGCGGCCAGTGCGTTGAGCTCGTCCATGTCGGCCACCTGGCCATAGAGCGACACGGGCATGATGGCGCGGGTGCGGGGCGTGATTGCCGCTTCGACGAGCTTGACGTCGAGGTTGTAGGTGTCGGGCTCGATGTCTACGAAAACCGGCGTGGCGCCCACCAGCGCGATCACCTCGGCCGTGGCCGCGAAGGTGAAGGGCGTGGTGATCACCTCGTCGCCCGCCTTGATGTCGAGGGCCATGAGGCTGATCAGCAGCGCATCGGTGCCGGATGAGACGGAGATGCACTCGCTCGTTCCGGCGAGAGCCGCGAGCTTCTGCTCGGCTTCGAGAACCTCCGGTCCGAGGATGTATTGTCCATGGTCGAGCACGGCCTGGATGCGCGCATTGACACTTTCACGCAGCGCGCGATACTGCGCCTTGAGGTCGATGAACTCGATTTTTTCGGTCATAGGCGTCTGCAGCCTTCCTTCGTGATCTCGTAGGCGATGCCGGCGGCACTTGTCACGCGGCCGATGCCTTCGAGACGGGTGCCCGTCTCGCACATCCAGCCGATCCGCCGTGCCGGTACGCCCACCATCAGCGCGTGATCGGGAACGTCGCGGCTCACCACCGCGCCTGCGCCGATAAACGCATAGCGCCCGATTGTCACCCCGCAGACGATCGTGCAGTTGGCGCCCAGTGTCGCGCCCTGCTTCACCAGCGTCGGACGGTACTCGTCTTTCCGCGTGATCGCCGAGCGCGGATTGTGGACATTGGTGAAGACCATGCTCGGCCCGCAGAACACGTCGTCCTCAAGCGTTACCGCATCATACACTGACACATTGTTCTGGATCTTGACGTTGCTTCCGATCACCACCTGACCGGCCACATAAACGTTCTGACCAAGCGAGCAGCGCTCGCCGATCTTTGCTCCGCCTGAGACATGGACCCAGTGCCAGATGCGGGTGCCGTCGCCGATCTGCGCGCCCTCATCGATGATCGCCGTCTGGTGGGCGCTGTATCCCATCAGGGCCTCTTTCTCAAAGAACAGGCATCCTCAAAGAACAAGGGGAAGACTGACGCGGCGCCCGTCGCGCGCGGAAAGATAGGAGGCGATCAGCACCTCAAGCGAGCGCAGCCCTTCGCGGCCGTCCGTTTCAGGCTCGGCCTCGCCGCGCAGCACGTTGATGACATTGTCATAATAAGGCGGGTGGCCGAAGCCGTAAACGGAAGTCGTGGCATAGCTCGCCGTCTCCACCTGCTCGTCCTCCGGGCGCTTGTCGGCGAACTCCCAATGCTTGATCTCGTTAACGGCGACGCCGCCCACGCGCGCCGTACCCTTCTCGCCCAGAATGGTGATCGAGCCCTCGAAGTTCTTCGGATAGGCGAGCACGGTGGCATTCAGCGAGCCGAGCGCGCCCGAGCGCCACTTGACGCTGATCACGCCCGTATCCTCGCTCTCGATGTCGCGCGCGAGCGTGCCCGTATAGGCGTGCAGGCTCTCGATCGGGCCGATCAGCCAGTCGAGCAGGTCCACATAATGGCTGGCCTGGTTCATGAAGGTGCCGCCGTCGAACTCCCAGGTGCCGCGCCATGGTGCGCTGTCATAGTAGGCCTGCGGGCGAGTCCAGAAAACGTTGATGTTGACCATGTGGATGCGGCCGAAGCGCTTCTGCTCGACGGCACGCTTGAGCATCTGCAGCGTGGCGTTGCGCCGGTTCTGCTTGACCACGAAGAGCCGCACGCCCGCCTCGTCGCAGGCGCGCACCATGTCCACGCCATCCTGCCAGCGGGTCGCCATCGGTTTTTCCGTGACCACATGACGGCGAGCGGCCGCGACCTGGATGGCCTGGGCGCTGTGGAGCCCGCTCGGAGTGGTCAGGATCACCGCGTCGGCGCTCGTGGCGGCCAGCATCTCGGTCAGGCTTCGGTGCCCAGCCGCCCCCGTCTTCTCGGTCGCGGCGCGGAGGGCAGCAGCATCGGGATCGCAGATGTCGACAAGCTCCGCCCGCTCCGCGTGGCGCTCCATCGCCGCGAAATGATTGGCCGAGATGCGTCCGCAGCCGGCGAGCGCGAAGCGGATCCGGCGATCGGTGATTGCAGGCAGGGGAGGAGAATCGCTTGCCATATTCGACGTTCAGGCCTTCACGACATTCGCTGCCGGCGCGAGGAAGCGCCCGCGCGTGTCCACCACCAGCGGCGAATGCGCCAGGATCGACTGATAGTCGAAGCGATCGTGATCGGTGGCAAGCAGCACGCAGTCATAGGAGGCGAGCGCTTCGGGCGTGATCGACACGCTCGACAGATCGAACTGCGCGTGGTCGCGGAGCTTGGGGAAAACCGGCACATGCGGGTCGCTATAGGCGACCGTCGCGCCGAGCGCCTGAAGCTTCTCCATCAGCACCACGGAAGGCGACTCGCGCATGTCGTCCACATTCTTCTTGTAGGCGATGCCCAGCACCAAGATCGAGCTTCCATTCACCGCCTTCTTCGCCTGGTTCAGCGCATGGGCGACCTTGCCGACAACGAAATCCGGCATGGCGGAATTCACCTCGCCGGCCAGCTCGATGAAGCGGGTGTTGATGCCGTATTCGCGCGCCTTCCAGGTGAGATAGAACGGGTCGATCGGGATGCAGTGGCCGCCTAGCCCCGGACCGGGATAATAGGGCACGAAGCCGAACGGCTTGGTGGCCGCCGCGCGAATGACCTCGTGGATGTCGATATCCATCCGGTCGGCGACGATCTTCATCTCGTTGACGAGGCCGATATTCACCGCGCGGTGGATGTTTTCCAGCAGCTTGGTCAGTTCCGCCGCCCGCGTGGAGCTGACGGGAACGAGCCGATCGATCACCTCGCTATAAAGCGCCTGCCCCACTTCGAGGCAGGCGGGCGTGGAGCCGCCCACCACCTTGGGGATCGAACGCGTGGTGAAGTTCGGATTGCCGGGGTCCTCACGCTCCGGCGAGAAGACGAGGAACACATCCGCGCCCACTGCAAGTCCGGCGCTTTCGACGCGCGGGCGCAGTTCTTCGTCGGTTGTCCCGGGATAGGTCGTGCTCTCGAGCGACAGCACCTGGCCGGCGCGGAGATAGGGAACCAGCGCGTCCGTGGTGTCGAGCACGAAGCGGAGGTCGGGCTCGCGATGCTTGTTCAGCGGGGTCGGCACGCAAAGGATCAGTGCGTCCACTTCGCTTGCGCGCGAGAAATCGGTCGTCGCCTCGAACCCATTCTTGCGTGCCGCTGCGATGCGGTCGGCGCCGATATGCTCGATGTAGCTTTGCCCATTCTGCAAGGCATCGACCTTTACCGGATCGATGTCGATGCCGAGAACCTGGTAGCCCACTTCGCTGTAGCGAAGAACCAGCGGCAGGCCGACATAGCCGAGGCCAACAATGCCGATCCGCGCCGTTCTGGAACGGAGTTTTTCCACGAGGGAAGATTGTAACGCGCTGGAATCCTGCACCGACCGGCCTTCCATGTCTCGCCCTCGAACCACTCCGTCAGACAGCCTGATCGAAGCAGTGCGACGGCCATAGCAAACCGCTACAACCAAAGAAAGTCTTCAGGTTGTGGAACAGGGTTAACGGCGTGTCATCCGAAATCCGCCACGATTGAGGCGCGTGGGCGCGCCCTAGGTCTGGCTATGCGCTTCCCCTCGCGGCCGTCGCATGGTTCAAAAGAACTGGCCAGTCGGCCGACAAAGGATTTGCCGCCTTGTTCCCTTCCTTTTTTCCGCGCCCCCGTCTGCTTTTCACGTCCGCTGTCGTGTGGAGCAGCATCGCGATGCTTTTTTGGTATCTTGGAGGGGAGGATCTTGGCGCAAATTTTGGAATGCCGCGGGAGGCTGATCCTGCCTCCCTACCGATCGGACTTTATCTTCTCTATTCGCCCGCTTTCATCTGGTTCTACCTGTATTTCTGGGCAGCGATCGTGCTTTTCTGCGGTTTCTGGACATGGTTTGCGCCACATAAGTGGTCGCTTTGGTCTCTCTGGGGCTCAGGCCTCATTATCTTTGTGACCAACTTCTCGGTTCAGGTAAGCGTGCTGTTTAACTATTGGAACCGCGCGATGTATGATCTAGTGCAGAAGGCGCTTGATCCAGCCACGCGCAATACCATACCTGCTGAAGAATTTTACGGACTGATATTCGTATTTATATCCATAGCTGCCGTCTACATCATCGTAGCTGTAACAAATCTGTTCTTCGTTAGCCATTGGATATTCAGATGGCGAACGGCCATGAACGAGTACTACGTGGCATTCTGGCCGCGTCTTCGTCATATTGAGGGAGCGTCGCAGCGTGTTCAGGAAGACACGATGCGGTTTGCGAGCATCATGGAATCGTTGGGGATCAGCCTCGTAGACTCTATCATGACGCTGTTCGCCTTTCTTCCGGTTCTTGCTACTCTCTCCGCATACGCAACCGATCTGCCGATTATCGGTGCTGTTCCATATGCCCTCGTGTGGGCGGCGCTCGGATGGGCGATATTTGGGACGTTGCTTCTCGCGGTCATAGGCATCAAGCTTCCGGGGCTGAATTTTCGGAACCAACGAGTTGAAGCTGCCTACCGCAAGGAACTGGTATTTGGCGAGGATCATGAGGATCGCGCGCAGCCCCCGACCCTCGCTGAGTTATTCGACAACGTGCGCAAAAACTATTTCGTATTGTACTTCCACTATCTGTACTTCAATGTTGCGAGGTTCGGATATCTCCAGATGGATGTCATATTCTCGCTGATCGTGCTTATTCCCACCATTGTGGCAGGGCAGATTACCTTCGGTATCTTCCAGCAAGTGCGACAGGCTTTCACGCAGGTCGCCTCCTCGTTCCAATATCTCGTGAGCTCCTGGACGACGATTGTTGAGCTTCTTTCAATCTACAAGCGTCTTGACGCCTTTGAAGCAACAATCAAGGGCGAGCCTCTGCCCGACATCGACCGCCGCTATCTGGCGCGCGAAGAGGCCGGAGTGCCGCCGGAGGAGCAGCCGGCAGCGTGATCATGCGGGCGGCTGAGTGCGGCCGCCCCTTCCAACCAGCGCGAATTTATCCCATAGGCTGACGCAAACAGGCGCGGCAGGCGGAGACGGATGACCGACGACAGCTTCTACCGAGAGGTGAACGAGGAGATCCGGCAGGATAAGGCCAGGGCGATCTGGGATCGCTTCGGCCCGTTTCTGATTGGCATCGCCGTGCTGGTCGTGGTCGGAACGGCCGCCTGGGTCGCCTATGACTATTTCACGACCGAGCGCGCGAACGCGTCCGGCGACCGCTTCAGCCAGGCGCTCATACTGGCACGCGACAACAAGCCCGATGAGGCGCTGGCTGCCTTCGAGGCTCTGGAAAAGGACGGCTACGGCGCGTACCCGATCCTTGCTCGCATGCGCGCCGCGACCGTGCTGGCTGAAAAGCAGGATTTCGCCGGGTCGGTGAAGGGCTTCGACGCGGTGGCCGCTGACACGGGCGTGCCGGAGCCGATCCGCGATGCGGCGCGCCTGCGGGCAGCCTTCCTGCTGGTGGATCATGGCTCCTATGCGGATGTCGCGACCCGCACCGAAGCTCTCTCGACCGACGGCAATCCGCTGCGCCATTCGGCGCGCGAGGCGCTGGGCCTTTCCGCCTGGAAGGAGGGCAGGGCTGCCGATGCGCTCAAGCTGTTCGACAGCGTGCGCGAGGACGAGGCGGCGCCCGACGACATCCGCGAGCGTGCAAACCTGATGGCCGAGCTGATCCGCGGATCGGGCTCGGCATCCTGATGACGGGATGAGCTTCCGCGCTGCAATCGTCGGCCGGCCCAATGTCGGCAAGTCCACGCTGTTCAACCGGCTCGTGGGCCGCAGGATCGCGCTGGTGGACGACACGCCGGGCGTGACGCGCGACCGACGGGTACACGACGCCAAGCTCTACGATCTCCGCTTCGAGGTGATCGACACGGCGGGTTTCGAGGAGGCCGGGCCCGAAAGCCTCGCCGGACGAATGCGCGCGCAGACTGAGCAGGCAGTGGCCGAGGCCGATCTCGTCTTCTTCGTAATGGACGCCAAGGCCGGCATCTTGCCCGATGATCGCGCCTTCGCCGAGGTGGTGCGGCGCTCGGGCAAGCCGGTGGTGCTGGTTGCAAACAAGTCCGAGTCGCGCGCATCCGATGCCGGCTATCTCGAGGCGTGGGAACTGGGCCTGGGCGATCCCGTGCCGATCTCGGCCGAGCACGGCCAGGGCCTGCCCGATCTGCGCGAGGCGGTGATCGCAGCGCTCGGCGAAAAGCGCGCCTTCGCCGATGAAGACGAGGATGAGACACCGGCTGTTGGGGGCGAACTGATCGGCGAGGACATCGCCGACCCGGAAGCGGAAGGCCCCGCCTACGATGAAACCAAGCCGATGCGGATCGCCATTGTCGGCCGGCCGAATGCGGGAAAATCAACGCTCGTCAACGCCCTGATCGGCGAGGAGCGCATGCTGACCGGCCCGGAAGCGGGCATCACGCGCGACTCGATCGCCGTCGACTGGGAATGGCGCGGCCGGCGCATCCGCTTTTCCGACACCGCGGGCATGCGCCGAAAGGCGAGGGTGCAGGAGAAGCTGGAAAAGCTTTCGGTCGGCGAAAGCCTGCGCGCCATCCGCTTTGCCGAAGTGGTGGTGGTGGTGCTCGATGCGACGATCCCCTTCGAGAAACAAGACTTGCAGATCGTCGACCTCGTGGTGCGCGAAGGCCGCGCGCCCGTGATCGCATTCTCCAAATGGGACCTGATCGAGGACCGCCAGGCGGTGCTCGCCCAGCTTCGCACAGAAACCGAGCGGCTCCTTCCGCAGGCGCGCGGCATTCGCGCGGTGCCGTTATCGGCCGAGACCGGCCGTGGCCTCGACCAGTTGATGGAAGCGGTGCTCTTCACCCACCGCGTGTGGAACTCCCGCGTATCCACCGGACGGCTCAACCGCTGGCTCGAAGGCGTGCTGGCCCATCATCCGCCGCCGGCGGTGGCCGGGCGTCGGCTGAAAATCAAATATGTCACCCAAGCCAAGACGCGACCGCCGGGCTTCGTGGTGTCCTGCTCGCGGCCCGAGGCCATGCCGCAGGCCTATATCCGCTACCTTGCGAACTCCCTGCGTGATGCCTTCGACATGCCCGGCGTGCCCATCCGCATCATGCTGCGCGGAAGCGACAATCCTTTTGCCGGCCGCGCGCGCAAGGCAGGCTGAATAAAGCCGGTCAGCTTTCGCTTTGATGCTTCCACCTGAAGAAGCATCTCGACCCATCCCCCAGCACTTCTCACGCCGCGCGCTCCTCCACACCCGACGACCACGTCACGCGCCGGGGCGACCCAAGCGGCAGCCCGTTAACCGGTGATCAAGGTTAATGCTTCACTTTCAGAAACAAGGGTGGGTTGCTTAGAGTTTCGGAGTGTTTCGGTGACAGCACGATTGATGCCGGCAGCCTGTGCGCGCGTGTTTCAGAACCGTTCGCTTCTTTCCCCGCTGCTGCTCGGGCTCGGCATCTGGATCGGTTTTCCCACGCTTGCCGCGCAGCAGGATATCAGCAGCCTCGTTTCCGGTGCTGAAGGAACCGCCACACGCTGGAACGCCTTTGTGCAGCGTGCTGCGGCAGGCTCGACCCATGCGGCTGAGATGCCTTTCATCGACCGAACGGTGCGCGGAGAAGCGCTTTCCGGCGCAGGCCTGAAAGGTGGCGGCCTCGGCACCGTAGCCTTCCGCACCAAGGGCATCAAATCTTCCGATTCTCCCGATGAAACCCGCGTCTCCCGCGCCGACAAGGCGGGACGGATCGTCAAGGTCGTGCCTGTCGCTCCGCCCAGGAACTTCAATGCTGGCTCCGTTTTCGAGCGGACGAGCTCCATCCTCCGGCCTGGACTGGAGCCGGAACTGAAAATGGCCTTCGCCAAGCCCGAGATCAAAGGCCAGGAAGTCCGCATCGCCGCGGCCTTCCATCCCGACCGCAAGGATCCGGCCAACGATCCCACAGTGCCCGCATTCCTCGCCAGCCTCGTCACCAGCGACAAGGCCGACATCCTGGCGACCGCCTACGCTTCCGCCGAGCCGGACTATGCCAAGGCGTCTCCTTTCGAGAGCCTGCTCGGCACGAGTGATGCAGAGGGCGGGCGCTTCGTGCCTCCGATCGAGCGCGGCGACCATGCCTGGATGGGAACGCCGCTTCCGGCGGAAGTCTTCTCGGCCGCCGAGCAGAAATGCCTGGCAACCGGCATTTATTTCGAGGCGCGTGGTGAAAGCCTGCGCGGACAGGCGGCAGTGGCGCAGGTCATCCTCAACCGGGTGCGCAACCCCACCTATCCGAAGACCATTTGCGGCGTCGTTTACCAGAACGATTCGTGGAAAAACCGCTGCCAGTTCTCGTTTGCCTGCGACGGCATCAAGGACCGGATCACCAGTCCTGCGCACTACAAGGTCGCTCAGGATGTCGCGCTTGCAGTGACCGCCGGCAAGATCTTCATTCCCGAGATCGGCTCCTCCACTCATTACTACGCGGATTATGTGAGTCCGGGCTGGGCGCGCACGATGGAGAAGATGAAGAAGATCGGTCGACACATCTTCTACCGCACCTATGGCGGCGGATGGAGCTGACCGTCCCGGTTATCTGATTCGGTAGGTGCTCAGGCTGTTGCCCGGTAAGTACCTGGATCTACTGGATATTTTCCGCGCCGGAAGACTTCATCCGTGCGCTTGACCTGTGATGCACCCCCCACTATGTTGCGGCCGACTTCGAGGCGAACAGCCGGCGGATGCCGGACGCTTGGCTTGATGGTCTGGCAGGGAGGTTGCGATGGCTGAACCGTTGCAGCCGGAAGGTCGGGGCGCTGCCGCACCGGGACTGGGTGAAGCCGAGCTTGAGCGCCGAAAGCGCGAGCTGGACGCCAAGCTCGCCGCGCGGCAACCGAAAGCCGAAGCCGGAACGGAAGCACCTGTAAGCGGGATGGCCGGAATGGCCTACGGCTTGCGGCTTTCCAGCGAATTCATCGCGGCGATCGTGGTGGGCGCGGGCTTGGGATGGTTGATCGACAGCTTTGCGGGCACCACGCCCTGGGGCTTGATCGTGTTCCTTCTGCTTGGCTTTGCTGCCGGCGTCCTCAACGTGCTCCGCTCCGCGGGGCGCGTCGCGGAATCGGCGGTGAGGGGACCGGGAGAGCCGGGCGCCTCGAACACAATCAACCGTCCCGGTTCGGGCGGTCGTCCGTAAGCGCAAAGGTCCGGGAATGGCCAACGATCCGATCCATCAGTTCCAGATCAGCAAGATCGTGCCGATCGAGATCGGCGGGCTCGATTTCTCATTCACCAATTCCGCGGCCTTCATGGCCATTACGGTCGCTGCGGCGGCCGGCTTCCTTTATCTCGCTACGTCACGGCGCGCCGTCGTGCCCGGCCGCAGCCAGTCCGTCGCCGAGATGGCGTATGACTTCGTGGGCTCCATGCTGCGCGACGCGGCTGGCTCGGGCGGCATGCGCTTCTTCCCGTTCGTCTTCTCGCTTTTCACCTTCGTGCTCACCGCCAACCTGCTGGGCATGGTGCCGTATTTCTTCACCATCACGAGCCAGCTCATCGTCACTGTCGCGCTCGCGCTGCTCGTGATCGGAACGGTGGTGGTTTACGGCTTCATGAAGCACGGCTTCGGCTTCCTGAAGCTTTTCGTTCCGTCCGGCGTGCCGGGCCTGCTCGTGCCCCTGATCGTGATGATCGAGGTGATCTCGTTCCTGTCGCGGCCGATCAGCCTTTCCATCCGCTTGTTCGCCAATATGCTCGCGGGCCACATCACGCTCAAGGTCTTCGCCGGCTTTGTCACCTCGATGAGCGCGCTGGGTGCGGTCGGCGTGCTGGGATCGTTCCTGCCTCTTCTGATGACGGTCGCAATCACCGCGCTCGAATTTCTCGTGGCATTCTTGCAGGCTTATGTCTTCACCGTGCTCACCTGCATGTATCTCAACGACGCGGTGCATCCCGGCGGGCACTGAGCCCGGTCGTTAGGCTGTATCGCAGTAGTTCACTCTCGTTTTTCGCTTCACAAAGGAGTTCACCATGGAAGCAGAAGCAGCAAAGTTCATCGGCGCAGGCCTCGCCTGCCTCGGCATGGCCGGCACGGCTCTTGGCCTCGGCAACATCTTCGGCAGCTATCTGTCGGGCGCGTTGCGCAACCCGTCGGCCGCCGACGGCCAGTTCGGCCGCCTCGTGTTCGGCTTCGCCGTGACGGAAGCTCTGGGCATCTTCTCGCTGCTCGTCGCCCTGCTGCTGCTTTTCGTGGTCTGAGCCGACACGATATGCCGGCCGCGACACCTGCGGCCGGCCTTTATTGACCAGCGACCAGAGCGGGAAGCGTAAATGTTTGTGACGCCCGGATACGCGCAGGAGGCTGCTCCCGCCGAAACCGAAGCCCATGGCGCCGTGAGCGAGGCCGGAACGGTCGAGCATCACGGGTCCGGTGTTTTCCCGCCCTTCGACAGCACCTATTATCCCTCGCAGCTGCTTTGGCTCGCGCTCACTTTCGGCTTGTTCTATCTGTTCCTGAAGCGCGTGATCATGCCTCGGCTGGCCGGCATCATCGCCGACCGCCAGGCGCGCATCGCCGGCGATCTCGAACAGGCGTCTCGGGCGAAGGCGGAAGCAGACGCGGCCGTCGCATCCTATGAGCAGGAACTCGCCCAGGCACGTGCAAAGGCCAACAGCATCGGCCAGAGCGCGCGCGATGCGGCGAAAGCCGATGCGGAAGCCGAACGCAAGCGCATCGAGGCCGAGCTTGATGCCCGCCTCGACGCGGCGCAGGCGCGTGTCTCCGCGATCAAGGCTTCGGCCATGGGCGAGGTGGGCACGATCGCCGTTGACACTGCCGAGGCGATCATCGAGCGCCTCACCGGCAACAATATCGACCGTGCGGCCGTGCAGGCTGCCGTGTCAGCCTCGCAAGGGTGACGAAGATGGCATTCGACGCAACATTCTGGGCTTTTGTCGCGCTCCTGATCTTTCTTGCCGTCGCGATCTATTTCAAGGTGCCGGCGATGCTTGCCCGCCAGCTCGACGAGCGCGCGAACCGCGTGCGTGCCGATCTGGAAGAGGCGCGCCGGCTGCGCGAGGAGGCACAAGGCCTGCTTGCGGAATATCAGCGCCGCAAGGCCGAAGCCGAGCGTGATGCGCAGGAGCTTCTGGCTTCGGCGCAGCGGGAAGCCGAGCGCCTCATGGCGGAAGCCCGTGAAAAGTCGCAGGACTATGTCGCCCGCCGCACTGCGCTCGCCGAGCAGAAAATCGGCCAGGCCGAGCGGGATGCCGTCAACGAGGTCCGGGCCAGCGCCGTTGACATTGCGGTGGAAGCAGCGCGCAAGATCCTCGCCGCGCGGGGGGATGAAGGCTTGAATTCCAGCTTGTTCGAGAACTCGTTGAACGAGATCAGAACCAAGCTCAACTGAATGGCGTGAGATGCGCTTTTCGGCGGAGCGAACTCGCTTCGTCCTCGGAAGGTGCGGCGAGATTATGGGTTCTGAGGAGCCGGGAAATCCTCAAGCCTGAGGCACGCGCTGCCCTCGGTCTCCTGCGTTTAAGGCGGAGACAATGTCTTCGCGGATGTGGCGCTGCTTAAGCCCAATGACCACTCCTGGCGGCAGGCACTACACCGCTGAAAAGGCAGGCTCAAGCCTGCCTTTTTGTTGCCCGTCCGCGCTCTCGATTATCGACCGGAGCCGGTCATTCGCCCGCGAGCAGGGCTGCCTGAGACCTGACAGGTGCGAAGGAAAGACGGTGGAGCCGCGTGATCGGCCCATGCGCCTGGAGCGCCGTCTGGTGCCGCGCCGTCCCGTAGCCTTTATGGCGTTCGAAGGCGAATGCCGCGTGATGGCTTCCGCAGCATTCCATCATCCGGTCGCGCATCACCTTGGCGACGATCGACGCCGCAGCGACCGATTGCGAACGCTGGTCGCCACGAATGATCGCATGCCCCGGACATGAGAGCCCCGGTGGCACGTCTTGGCCATCCACCAGCGCGAGCTTCGGCGCGAGAGTCAGCCCGTCCAGCGCGCGGCACATGGCGCCGAGGCTTGCCCGGAGAATGTTGATCCGGTCGATCGTTTCGGCCGAGGCCGAGGACACGGACACGGCGAGCGAGGTCTGCAGGATCAGGGCAAACAACCGCTCGCGCTCCGCCGCTGAAAGCCGCTTGGAATCGTCGAGGCCTTCCGGCAGGTTGCTCGGATCGAGGATCACCGCCGCCGCAACCACCGGCCCCGCGAGCGGCCCGCGCCCTGCTTCGTCCAGCCCCGCCACCGGCCACAAGCCGCGGGCAATGGCCCCCGCCTCCTCGGTGAAGTCGGGTTTGGGGCAAGGAAGCGGAGAATCGGAGGGCGCGCGAGCCATGTTGCGGCAAGGCTTGGCACCGCCTCCGATCCTCCGCAAGACCCGGCTTCGCTCCTGGGGCGGGAGGAAGCAGGGCAGCATGCCCGACCGGGGAGAGCCAGGCACGTTTCGACGTTCCGCCAAGCCGGCGCACAGTCTGCGACTGTCAGAACAGCTGCAACTGCTCCATGGGTTTCGGCTTGTTCGGCACGGTGAACAGATCATCGCGCAGCTGGCGACGCTCGGTGTTGAGGCCGAGCCTCCGCGCGGCAATCTCGAAGCGTCGGCCGATCTGCCAGGCATAAGGCCCAACGCCCTTCATGCGCTGGTTCCATTCTGCGTCGTAATCCTTGCCCCCGCGCATCGAACGGATCAGCGAGATCACGTGCCGATAGCGATCAGGATAGTGACGCAGCAGCCAGTCCTTGAAGAGCGGTGCGACTTCCAGCGGCAGCCGAAGGAGCACATAGCCCGCTTCCCGCGCGCCGGCCGTATGTGCCGATTCGAGCAGTCGCTCGATGTCGCCGTCATTGAGGCCCGGGATCACGGGAGCCACCATCACTGAAACGGGTATGCCGGCATCGCTCAGCTCGCGCATTGCCCCCAGCCTGCGGGAAGGCGTAGCGGCGCGAGGCTCCATCGCACGTGCCAGAGTGCGATCGGTGGTCGTCAGCGAGATCGCTACCTTCGCCAGGCCCCTCGCCGCCAGGCGGGACAGGATATCGATGTCGCGCGTGACGAGCGCACCCTTGGTGACGATGGCGAAGGGATGAGAGAAAGCCTCCAGAACTTCCAGGATCGCGCGGGTGATCCGCTGCTGCTTCTCGATCGGCTGGTAAGGATCGGTGTTGGTTCCAAGCGCGATCGACCGCGGCTGATAGCCGGGCTTCGACAATTCTCGCTCCAAGAGCAATGCGGCATCCGGCTTGGCGAAGAGCCTGGTTTCGAAATCGAGGCCCGGCGAGAGACCCACGAAGGCATGGGTCGGCCGTGCGAAGCAGTAGGAGCAGCCATGCTCGCAGCCGCGATAAGGGTTGATCGAGCGGTCGAAGGAGATGTCGGGCGAATCGTTTCGGGTGATGATGGTGCGCGCCTTTTCGGCCTGCACCTCCGTCTTGAAGGGCGGCAGATCCTCAAGCGAGTTCCAGCCATCATCGAACGCGGAACGGGCAAGCGGCTCGAAGCGGCCGGCATCGTTGGTCGCTGCCCCACGGCCGCGCCGGCGACCATGATCGATCACAAGCCCTGTCGAGCCGGAAGTATCATCCAGCTGCGTAGCCGCGCCTCCAAAAGCATCGCGGCGATCGCGCACGATCTGCTCCATCGTCCTCTCCGCCGATCTTGCCCTGCCTGCCGAGACAGCGCGATTCGCGTGATGCAGATGTAGGACCGCGATGCGAACAAAGCAAGAACATTTGTCCCTGCTGGTCTTGCGGTGGCGTTGCCTGATCAATTCGGCTAAGCGAAAATTCTGATGCTGTCCGTGGTGATCGAGGCGAAAGCGGGAAACGAGGAGCGGTTGGCCCGCACCTTGGGATCGCTCGTGGGCGGGGCCGTTTCAGGCGCGGTGCGCGAGGTGATCGTGATCGCTGACGATGATCCGGCTGGCATCGCCAAGGTTGCCGATCATGCTGGGTGCCGGATCAGCGGCGATCTGCGATCCGCGGTCGAAAATGCCAAGTCCGACTGGCTCCTGTTTCTTGAGCCCGGCGCGCGCATCCTCGACGGCTGGGAGGAGAGCTTGCTCATCCACGCGGCGAGGTCGAGCAGGCCTGCCTGCTTGTCGCGAGACAGCGCGGGCGTCTGGGCACTCGCGGAATTTCTGCGGCGAAACAGGACGCCTTTCTCGCACGGGCTTCTGATCAGGCGAAGCGAGGCTCGGCCGCTTTTGCGCGAGGGCGGTAAAGGCTTGAGCGGGTTGCGGCCTCAGCGCCTTGCCGCACGCATCGTACCGGCGAGTTGATCCTCAGGCGGAACGTCCCTCGCGTCGCAAGTGCTCGTCGAGCCGCGGCATGATTTCCACGAAGTTGCACGGCTGGTGCCGGTAGTCGAGCTGTGCCTTCAGGATGCCGTCCCAGGCATCGCGGCACGCGCCGGGTGAGCCGGGCAGCACGAAGACAAAGGTCGCATCCATTACGCCCGCCGTGGCGCGGCTCTGGACCGTCGAGGTTCCGATCTTCTCGAAGGAGATGCGGTGGAAGATGGCGGAAAATCCGTCCATCCGCTTGTCGAATAAAGGCTCGAGCGCCTCCGGCGTCACGTCGCGGCCGGTAAAACCGGTGCCGCCGGTGGTGATCACCACGTCAATCGCGGGGTCGCGCGTCCAGGCGCGCACTTGGGCGGCGATCTGTTCCTTGTCGTCCGGCACGATCGCGCGCGCGGCCAGTTGGTGCCCGGCCTGACGCAAGCGCTCGGCCAGCGTGTCGCCGGAACGGTCATCGGCAAGGGTGCGCGTGTCGGAAACGGTGAGCACGGCGATCGAAAGAGAGATGAATGCGCGTTCGGCGGAGGTCATGACGGGCTCGGGGCAGGGGTTGTCGCGGTTGCCAGCACGAACCAGCCGAGCATGGCGCTAGATATTGCTTCGGCTGCTCTCGTTGCCGCGCTGGCCGCGGGAAAAAGCCCGAAGCAAGTCGCGCCCGAGCCGGACATGCGCGCGAATGCGGCGCCATGAGCCAGAAGCGCCGCCTTCGTATCGGCAATTGCGGGAACAAGCGCGATGGCCGGCGGCTCCAGATCGTTACGCGTCATGTGCAGCCAATCCACCAGCATCCCGAAGCTCTGCCCTGCCGGCAAAGGAGGAAGCGGCGGGTTCTCGCGCTTTTGAAGCTCGCAGAAGACGGCGGGCGTGGAAACGGCGATGCCCGGGTTGATCAGCACCAGCGCGAGTTCCGGGAATCGCGCAAGCGGCTCGATGCGCTCGCCGACACCGCACGCGATCAGGGGGCGCGGATCCATGGACATTGGCACGTCCGCGCCAAGTGGCAGGCTGACTGCTTCCGTCGCGCGCGGCACGTTCCAGAGCCGAGCGAGCGCGCGAAGTGCCGCGGCGGCGTCGCTCGATCCGCCGCCAATTCCCGAGGCGACCGGCAGATTCTTTTCCAATCGAATGGAAACCGATCGTGCGAGACTAGGATCAGTGGCCGCCCGCAACGCGTCTCGCGCCTGCAGCACAAGATTGAAGCCGTCCAGCGGAACCTGTGCCGCGAACGGGCCTCGAACCTCGAAGGCGTCACTTGACGCAGCCCGGGCTTCCACGACGTCGCCTGCCTGGGCGAACACAACGAGGCTTTCCAGTTCATGGTAGCCGTCGGCGCGCTGGCCGGTGACATGCAGCGCGAGATTGATCTTCGCCGGCGCCCGCTCGGAAATGACCTCGGGCGACAATGCGACGTGATCGCTCAATCGCGCGCGAGCCTGTATTCGCCCGTCTTGGGATCCTTGACGAGCGTGCCGTTGGAGGAGGCTGCGCGCTCCTTTTCCACGCGGCGGATGCGGGCCGTCACGCGCTCGGCTTCGCGGATGAAAGCGCGATAGCCCATGATGGCGATAAGCGCGATCAGTGCGAAGAAGATCAGTTGCGGCATGGCGGGGCTCCCCGATCGGACAACAGCATCCTATCCTGCGCTTTCCGGTTTTTCAAAGACCGTATCGGCTCCAAAGCGCGCGCTCTTCCGCTGCCTGCGCAAGGCCAGTCGCCGCATCTGCGAGTGCGTGATCGCCCACGCCGAACAGCCCGAGGCGCCGAGAGAAAAGCGAGCGCGGCGGCGAGACAAGCCTGAGCCGTGTCTTCGGACCGAAGAGCGCGCGCAAGGTTCCGCGCATATCGCCGAGACCATCCACAAGGCCGAGCGCAAGCCCGCGCTTGCCGGTCCAGAACAGGCCGGTGAACAGGTCCGCATCTTCCGCGAGCTTCGTCCCGCGTCGTTCCCGGACCATGCCGATGAACGTGTCGTGGATTTCGAGCTGCAGTACCTTGAGCCGCTCGACATCCTCAGGCTTCTCCGGCTGAAACGGATCGAGCACCGCCTTGTTCTCGCCGGCCGTATGGACCCGGCGTTCGACGCCGAGCTTGCGCATCAGTTCGGTGAATCCGAATGAGGCTGAAACCACACCGATTGAGCCGACGATGGAGGATGGATCGGCGATGATCTCGTCGCCCGCGAGCGCGATCATGTAGCCGCCAGATGCCGCGACATCCTCCACGAAGACGAGCACGCGCTTGTTCTTGTCGGCGGCAAGGTCGCGGATGCGTTGGAAGATCAGGCGCGATTGAACGGGTGAGCCGCCGGGTGAGTTGATCGACAGCGCGACCGCCGGCGCTTCGGTGAAGCTGAATGCCTTTTCCAGCACGCCCGCAACGGAGGCGAGGTTGAGCGATGGCCGGAGCTGCCCGCCGCCGGCCATGATCGTTCCGTGCAGACGCACCACGGGGATCGTGACGCCCTCGGGACGAAGCGAAGCGGGAAGCAGGCGGCGCAGGAAGCGGTTCAAGCGGGCACTCCGGGGTTCGATCCCCGATGTAGGCATTTCTGATGCGCTCACAATGCGGGAAGCCGGATCAGTCGCCGAACAGTGAGGCGAGGCCATTGTTGAGCGCATCGGCGCGTGAGGAGAACGTGTGGCTGCCGTTCTCATGCAGCACGAGCGGGGGATGCAACGCCAGTCCGCCCCGGCTGCCTCGCCAGGCGCGCAAAACGACGCGGATCGCGGGCGACTCTGCTTTGGGCTGGATGGGAAGGATCTGTGCTCCGCCGAAACGTCCTTGAATGGCGGCAAGGATGGCGGGAAGCGACGCGGGCCGCGCGATCACGGCCAGGCCGCCGCGCGGCCGCGTAACGGCGGCGGCACTTCGGATCCAGCGTTCCCACAGATCAGGCTCCATCACATGCGCCTCGCGACGAAGCATGTCGGGGCTGGGTCGATCGTCGGCTCCGTTGAAGGGCGGGTTCATAATGGTGAAATCGAACGCGTTGTCCGCTAAGCCGGCGGCGTTCCGCTGGTGGCCGGAAAGCGCAACATCTGCCACCAGCACACGGGCGCGAGGCCGCAGATGGGCGTTTGCCGTATGATCGAGCGTGGCCTGCGCGAACGCCGCCATCTCGGCGGCTCGCTCGGCAAGCAGCACTCTGGCGTTTGAACAGCGTGATGCAACGGCGAGGCCGGCGGCACCTGCGCCGGCGCCGAAATCAACCAGCTCTCCGGAAAAATTCGACGGCACGGCGGCGGCCAGCATCATCGCGTCCGTGCCGGCGCGATGCCCTTTCTCGCGCGGCTGTACCAGCCAGAATGCGCCGCGATGAAAGGCGTCGAGCGTGCGATCGTCGGGCATGTCTTGCAAACGCCCACTTTCCGAAGACGTGTCAGTCCTGCCGCATCTCGCCGCCGATTCCTGCATCCTGGAGCAGGCGGCGGGCGGCGGGCGCATCGTCCTCCGCGACCAAAATGCGTCGGGCGATGATGCCGATCGTGCCTTCCATCACGCTCATATTCTGGTCGGCGACAAGGCAGTCGATATCCGCATCGCGCAGCAGCGATTCAGCGAAGGAGATGACCACGGGATCATTGGTGCGGATGAGTTCGATCATGCGGCTTAGCTCGCAGCTTCGGGCGCAGAAGTAAACGCCCGGGTTGCCTCGCTCACCATGCCAGGATGATCGCATCGGCTGACGATGAAGATGCGCCAACCTGTCGCTTGTCTGGCTTGCGGGCGGGCCGATAGAATGGCAAGGCCGTCGAGCGGCAGTTCAACCGGAGAGGGTGCGCCGGTTCCGATGGTGCCGGTTGGCTGCTCCGGCGGAAACCCGGCGGGCCGCTTAGGCGCAAACAAGGAGCGCTTCACGATGGGCGTGGTTCTCAACCTGGAGTCGGGAAAGCGCGAGGCTTCGGTCGCGAGCCTTGTCGGCCTGACCGCCGCCGACATGGAGCGGGTCAACAAGCTGATCCTGTCCAAGGCGGGCTCGGATGTCGAGCTCATCCCCGAGATCGCCAATCACCTGATTTCCTCCGGCGGCAAGCGGCTCCGGCCCATGGTGACGCTCGCCGCCGCGCAGATGTTCGATTATCGCGGCGATCATCATGTGAAGCTCGCGACCGCCGTCGAGTTCATGCATACGGCGACCCTGCTGCATGACGATGTGGTGGATGAAAGCGACCTGCGACGCGGGCGCAAGACCGCGCGAATGATCTGGGGCAATCAGGCAAGCGTGCTGGTGGGCGATTTCCTGCTCGGCCAGGCCTTCCGCATGATGGTGGAAGTGGGTTCGATCGAGGCGCTCGACATCTTGTCCACGGCCGCTTCCGTGATCGCGGAAGGCGAGGTGATGCAGCTTGCGGCGGCAAAGAACCTGGAAACGACCGAGGACGAGCATCTGGCCGTCATCAAGGCCAAGACGGCGGCGCTCTTCTCGGCGGCAGCCGAAGTGGGACCGGTGGTCGCCGGCGCCTCGCGCAACGAGCGTGCGGCGCTCCGCTCCTATGGCATGAATCTGGGCCTCGCCTTTCAGCTGATCGACGATGCGCTGGATTACGGCGGCTCATCCGCCGATCTCGGCAAGAATGTCGGGGATGATTTCCGCGAGGGGAAGGTGACGCTTCCTGTGATCCTCGCCTTCCGGCGTGGCACGGGCACCGAGCGTCAGTTCTGGCGCGATGCCATCGAAGGCAACGCCACTGACGATGTCAGCCTGGAAAAGGCGGTTGGATACATGACCCGCCACGGCGGGATCACCGACACGATCGGCCGCGCGCGGCATTTCGGCGGCATCGCGCGTGATGCGCTCGCTCCGCTGGAATCTACCGCGCAGAAGCAGGCGCTGCTCGACGTGATCGATTTCTCGATCAGCCGCGTCGTTTGAGCTGCCGTCGATCCTTTCTCCGCCGATACGTGTGAGCGGATCGTGATGATGCGCCGCCTTGTTCCGTCACCGCAAAAAGGCCATCCTTGACGGCTTCACAGCGGCAGCATCGAGCGGCATGCGTCGCATGGACGAAGATCAGCCGGGAAAGGGATCGGCATGAATTTGGGCAGGGCCTTCAAGGCCGCGGTGGCGGCAGGCACGGCGCTATTCGCCGCTACCCTCCCGCTTCGGGCGGAGAACGCGACCGGCATCAACTCCTATGCCGGTGCCTTTCTTGCCGCCCGTGTCGCTGAGGTCGACAATGATTTCGACGCGGCGGTAGACTATTACAACCGTGCTCTTCTGCTCGATCCCGGCAATCGCCAGCTCCAGCAAAGCCTGATGCTGGTGCTGATCTCGGGCGGCCAGTTCGACAAGGCGCTACCGCTTGCCGAGAAGCTCAAGACGGTGCCGGAAGTCGAGCGCTTCTCGCGCCTGGCGCTCGCGGTGGACGCTTTCCGCAAGAAGGATTTCACCAAGGCCGAGAACTGGCTGAAGCTCGCGCTGGAATCCGACCTCGATCGCCTCGTCACCGCAATCATGAGCGCTTGGGCCGTGGAAGGTCGGGGCGACGGCAAGGAGGCGCTGGCTGCCATCGACAAGATCAAGGGGCCGGAGTGGTTCCGCGTCTTCACCGCCTATCATCGCGCGCTGATCGCGGATGCTTCCGGACTGAAGGACGAGGCACGCAAGTCCTTTGCTGCGCTGGTGGAAGACGCCGATGCCGCAGCGACCGCGCCCGACACCTTTTTGCGCGGAGCCGAGGCCTACGCCAATTTCCTGGCACGCCAGAACAACAAGACCGATGCGCTGGCCGTGCTTGACCGTGCCGGCGAAGCGGCGCCCGGCCGCGTATCCACGAGCTTCCTGCGCAACAAGATCGAGAAGAACGAGAAGGTTGATGCGCCGGTGGCGGCTCCCTCCGACGGCGCTTCCGAAATCCTGCTCAACATGGCCTCGGCCCTGAACCGCAGCGGCGGCGAGCCCTTCGTGCGGCTCTATCTCTCCTACGCGCTGGCCCTGCGCCCGGCCAGCGACGAAGCGCTGATCCAGCTCGCTTCCGTTGACGAGCAGCAGGAGAATGCCGAGGGCGCCATCGCGCTCTACCGGCGCATCCCGGACACCTCGCCGCTCAAGCGGGCCGCCGAGATGCAGCTCGGCCTCAACCTCGCCGATCTCAAGCGCTATGACGAGGCGATCCTGCACCTGTCCAAGTTGCGGGATGCCGATCCGGATGATATGCGCTCCTATCTCGCGCTCGGTGGGGTTTATGCCGCGAAGGAAGACTTCCGGTCAGCCGCCAACCTGTACGACCAGGCGGTGGAGCGGCTCAAGCAGCCAAAGCAGGCGGACTGGAACGTCTTCTACCAGCGCGGCATCGCCTATGAGCGGCTGAAGGAATGGCCCAAGGCGGAGCCGAACTTCTTCAAGGCGCTGGAGCTTCAGCCCGATCAGCCCCAGGTGCTGAACTATCTCGGCTATTCCTGGGTCGACATGAACATGAACCTCGACCGCGGGCTGGAGATGATCCGCAGGGCGGTCGAGCTGCGCCCGAGCGACGGCTATATCGTGGACAGTCTGGGCTGGGCCCATTACCGGCTGAACCGCTTTGCCGAAGCCGTGACGGAGCTTGAGCGCGCCGTCTCGCTGAAGCCGGACGACCCGGTGCTGAACGATCATCTGGGCGACGCCTACTGGCGCGTCGGCCGCAAGCTTGAAGCCTCCTTCCAGTGGGCGCATGCGCGCGACCTGAAGCCGGAACCGGCCGTGCTCGCTTCCGTGCAGAAGAAGATCAAGGAAGGCCTGCCGCCGGTGGAAAAGGCTGCCACCACGGATGCCGGCGCGACCGTGCCCGCGACACCTCCCGCGTCACCGGCGCCTGCCGTCATGCCTGAAAAGAAGACGGAAACATCGCCATCTTCGCCCTCGGTCGTGGAACCCGCTGCTGCAGCGATGCCCGCGGCCGCGCCGACCGCCGTGCCGGCCTCCTACACCGTCCGCGCCGGCCAGTCGCTCTGGTCTATCGCCGACGATGCGCTCGGCGATGGCAAGCGCTATCGCGAGATTCTCGACCTCAACCCGATGCTGCGGGGCAACCCCGCCCGGCTTCAGCCCGGACAGGAACTGGTTCTGCCTACCGCGCGCTGAGCCTGCGGCGTCCTTGACGCATTCGTTCCGCTTTTGTAGGGGCTCGGCACTCGTCGAGCCCTTCTCTTTTCATCCGGTTCCGCCTTGTCCCGCCCCGCGCATCTCGACCCGACCCGCTCCTTTCAGGGCCTGATCCTGACCCTGCACGACTTCTGGGCGGCGCAGGGCTGCGCGGTGCTTCAGCCCTATGACATGGAAGTCGGCGCGGGCACTTTTCATCCGGCCACGACCCTGCGCGCGCTCGGACCGAAGCCGTGGAGGGCCGCCTATGTGCAGCCCTCGCGACGGCCCAAGGACGGGCGTTATGGCGAAAACCCGAACCGGCTCCAGCACTATTACCAGTATCAGGTGATCCTGAAGCCGAATCCGTCCAGCCTTCAGGAGCTTTATCTCGGCTCGCTCGAGGCGATCGGGGTCGATCCGCTCCTTCACGACATCCGCTTCGTCGAGGATGACTGGCAGAGCCCGACGCTCGGCGCCTGGGGCCTTGGCTGGGAGTGCTGGTGCGACGGCATGGAAGTGTCGCAGTTCACCTATTTCCAGCAGGTCTGCGGCCTCGAATGCGCGCCCGTCTCCGGCGAGCTGACCTACGGCCTCGAACGCCTCGCCATGTACGTCCAGAACGTGGACAATGTTTACGACCTCAACTTCAACGGCCGGGAAGGCGCCGAGAAGGTTTCTTACGGCGACGTGTTCCTTCAGGCCGAGCAGGAATATTCGCGGCACAATTTCGAGCACGCGGACACGGGCCTCCTGCTGCGCCATTTCGAGGATGCGGAGAAGGAATGCCAGGCGCTGCTCGATGCCGGCGCGCCGAAGGCTGAGGGCGAGCGCCACCGCGTGGTGCTGCCGGCCTATGACCAGTGCATCAAGGCCAGCCACGCCTTCAATCTGCTCGACGCGCGCGGCGCGATCTCGCCTACCGCGCGGCAGAGCTACATCCTGCGCGTGCGCGATCTCGCCAAGGCGTGCGGCGAAGCGTTTCTGCTGACCGATGCCGGCGGCTTCGTCGCCGCCTGATCTTCAGGACTGCTGCTTCACCAGGATCTCGACGCGGCGGTTCTTCTGCCGGCCTTCGGGGTCGTCCTCGCCCGAGGGCGTTTCATTGGGCGCCACGGGGTTTGCCTCGCCGCGACCCTCGGTCTCCACCGCATCGGAAGAAAACGCTTCCTTCTCGGTGAGGAAGGCCTTCACCGCATCGGCGCGGCGCACCGAGAGCTTCATATTGTAGGCGTCGCTGCCCTTGCTGTCGGTGTAGCCGTCTACCACGAAGAGCGGATCGGAGAAGCGCCGGCGCACGTCGGCCGACATGGCCTTGAGCGCGGTTGCAGCCTTGGGCCGGAGCGTTGCCTTGTCGAAGTCGAAGAGGATGTCAGCCGAAAGCGTATAGCGCACGCCGCCGGCTTCTTCCGTAACGGCGAGTCCTTCCACAGCGGGCATCGGCGAGGCAGGGGGCTTCGGCGCGAAAGCCAGTTCCTCCTCCGTCATGGTCGGCGACGTGAAGCCGATGCTCGGTGAATTGAAGCCGATGCTGGGTGTCGAAAAGCCGATGGAGGGCGACGAAAAGCCGATGCTCGGCGTCGAAGCCGAGAAGTTCGGCGGCACGGCTGATGGCGGCTGATCCTGCGCGCCCGCCTGGCCGCAGGAAAGCGCAACGAGCACACCTGCCGCAGGCAGGAAGCGCGCGCCGATGCTCATTGCACGGGCACGTCCATGATCGGCAGGGTGGAGCCGAAGCGCACCGCGAACGGGCCGGGGCTTGTGGCGGGCGGCGCAAACCATGCCCATGCCTTGAAGGTCTCGCCCGGGCCGAGCGGCTTTTCCGGCGGCTGGGTGCAAAGGCACTCGCTGGCGACGCCGATCTTAAAGCTTACTCTGTTGGGAAAGTCGTAGAGCGTGATCTCGTTGAGCCCGTAGCTGACCCGGCCGATGCCGATCTCGGCCAGGCTCACCGCCGTCTGGCTGTTGTTGGTGACCTCGTAGTCGAGCTGCACGATGTCCTGGCCTGGCACGTGCTTGAGATCGATGACCTTGGCGGTTACGCCAGGCTGCAGCTCAACCGTCATCGGGGCGGCTTGGGCCCACGCAGCGGGCGCGGCGAAAGGCACTCCACACACAACCATTGCGCTTAGGAAGCGCTTCGCCCGTCTCGTCATCGGCATCCCCCCGTGAATGACGTCGAACAGTATCACACCTTTACCCCCGGCCTTCAAGCGCCTAGAGGTCCGGCCAACTTTCTCCAAAATCCTGCCAGTCATCCATGCCCGATCTTCTGCTTGAACTTCGCTCGGAGGAAATCCCCGCCCGCATGCAGCGCAAGGCGGCGGGCGACCTCCGGAAGCTTGTGACCGACGCGCTGGTAGAAGCCGGCCTGACCTATGAGGGCGCGCGCGAATATTGGACGCCGCGCAGGCTGACGCTGGACCTGCGTGGGCTGACCGCGCGCTCGCGCGACGTGCGCGAGGAGGTGAAGGGGCCGAGCGTGAAGGCGCCCGAGGCTGCCGTGCAGGGCTTTCTGCGCAAGGCGGGGCTTGCCACGGTCGGGGAAGCGCATGTGCATTCCGACCCGAAGAAAGGCGACTTCTATGTCGCTCACCTCGTCAAGCCGGGACAGGCGGCGGAAGACATCATCGCCGGCGTGATGCCCGGCATCATCCGTGACTTCCCGTGGCCGAAATCCATGCGCTGGGGCGCGGCATCCGCGAAATCCGGCGCGTTGCGCTGGGTGCGTCCGCTACAATCCATCCTGTGTACTTTCGGTCCAGAGACCGAGGAGCCGGCGGTGGTGGAGTTCGAGGTCGGCGGCATTCGCGCGGGCAACCGCACCGCGGGCCACCGCTTCCATGCGCCGGAGGAGTTCACCGTCAAGCGTTTCGACGACTATGCGGAAAAGCTGGAACGCGCCCGCGTGGTGCTCGACGCCGACCGGCGCAAGGAGATCATCCGTACGGATGCCGAGAACCTTGCTTTCGCCAATGGCCTCGAGCTGGTGCCCGACCAGGATCTGCTTGAGGAAGTGTCCGGGCTGGTCGAATGGCCGGTGGTGCTGATGGGTGAGTTCGAGCAGAGCTTCCTCGACATCCCGGCCGAGGTCATCCGGCTCACCATCCGCGCCAATCAGAAATGCTTCGTCGCGCGCCCCGCGCGTGCGCCGAACGCGGACGGGACCGGGCTGGCCAACCGCTTCGTGCTGACCGCGAATATCGAGGCGAAGGACGGAGGCGCCGAAATCGCGCGCGGCAATGGCAAGGTGGTGCGCGCGCGCCTTTCGGATGCGCTCTACTTCTGGAAGACCGATCAGGCCGATGTGCCGGACCTCGAACAGCTCAAGTCGTCAGCCGAGAAGTTCAACCTCAACCTGTCGAAGCCGCTCGATCAGCGCATGGCGCGGCTCGATCATCTCGGCGTCACCTTTCATGCGAAGCTCGGCACGCAAGGCGAGCGCGTGGATCGCATCCGCCGCTTGGCCCGCGAGATCGCTCCGCTGGTGGGCGCCGATCCGGATCTGGCCGAGCGCGCCGCCGTGCTCGCCAAGGCCGACCTGCAAACCGAGATGGTGGGCGAGTTCCCCGAGCTCCAGGGTCTGATGGGCCGCAAATACGCCGCGCTGCAAGGCGAGAACCCATCCGTCGCCGCGGCGGTCGAGGAGCATTACAAGCCGCAGGGACCGTCTGATGCCGTGCCGAGCGATCCGGTCTCCATCGCGGTGGCGCTCGCCGACAAGCTCGACACGCTGGTAGGCTTCTGGGCCATCGACGAGAAGCCGACAGGAAGCAAGGACCCGTTTGCGCTAAGACGAGCAGCGCTGGGGGTGATCAGGATCGTGGTGGAGAACCAGGCGCGGTTTCCACTCTCGCCATCGATGCAATTGGCATGGATTCAGACGATCCTAAACGAGAACTCACAAGATCGGCTCGCCGTCGAGCAGTATCTTCTATCCCTGAAACCTCTTCAGCTTACACTTGAGGAGAGATCGCGGCGTCTTAGATCATTTGTAAATGACCTGCCAACAGCAAGACGGCAGCCGCACAGCGACGAGGCACTGCCTAATCTTCTCTCCTTCTTTCACGATCGTCTGAAGGTTTATCTTCGCGACCAAGGCGCGGGGCACGATTTGATCGATGCCGTTCTTGCGGCCGGTTCGATCCGGCCCTCAGGCGATCAGCGCGTCAGCGAGGCTGACGGAGAAATCGGCATCCCGCGCAACGCCGCCACGCCGGACCCGCGCTCCAATCCCTCGGAAGCATCTGGCGCTGCAAACGACGACCTGCTGTCCATCGTCCGCCGCGTCGAGGCGCTGGGCGCGCTGCTTGACAGCGGCGATGGCAAGAACCTGCTTGCCGGAGCGAAGCGCGCGGCGAACATCCTTGCCGCCGAGGAGAAGAAGGGCACGGAGATCGCCCAGAGCGTCGATCCCACGCTGTTCAGCCAGGGCGCCGAGCGCGCGCTTTTCGACGCGGTCGCCCGCTCGGAACAGGACGCGGCGCAGGCCATCCAGGAAGAGGATTTCGCCGGCGCCATGCGTGCGCTATCGCAGCTTCGCGTACCCGTCGATGCCTTCTTCGACCAGGTGCTGGTCAATGATGAGGATGCAAAAGTCCGCGCCAACCGGCTGGCGCTGCTCGCGCGCATCCGGTGGGCGACCGGTCAGGTGGCGGATTTCAGCCGGATCGCGGGCTGATCATTCCGGCCCGCGCAGGCCGCTGGGCGGCAAGGCGGCGGGCGGAGGTGGCGGAGCGGCGGGCTCAGTTTCCTCGCTCGGCGCAGGCGATGATTTGGGCGACGAGGCTCCTGTCGGCGCAGGCGTGCCGGCTGCCGGAGTCGGAGCCGCTGGCGCCGCGCTTGTCGCATCGTCCACGATGCCGCCGCGCATCACCACTGGCGTGCGGAATGGATCGGGCGCCTTCGGCGATGCCTGCGGGATCGCGGCCACGGCCTCGTTCGAGACAGGCGGCACACCGGCCGGCAGTTCCTCAGGCGCGCGCATGGCGAGCACGGACGGGCTGACCGCGACGAGTTCCGCTTCATCCGACGCGGACGCATCCTTCGGCGCAGGCAGCAGGTCGGCTGGCAGGATGGCGAGGTTTGTTTCGGAGGGGATCGGCGCCGTAGGCGGCACGACTGCGAGTTTCGGCGCGCCGATTTCCATCATGGAAGCCGAGATTTTTTCACGCGGCGGCTCAACCGCTGCGATGGACGAGGCTTCGGCCGCAAGGCTTGAGAGAAGGCTCCCGCACAAAGCGGCTGCGCCGATCCGCAGTTTCTTGTCGAGCAGGCTCATCATGGGCCAACCCTAATCCGCCGATGTGAACGTTCCCTTGCGGCTTGGGGTGGCATTATAGCTTTCAGGCGTGGCTTGCCGACCGGACTGTGCCGGACTAGAGCCTGATGCTCGCAACAGCGCGCTGACGCGGTCGGCAATGAAGCGTCGGGCGCTTTCTCGCCGGCTGCCTACCCGCGATCATACCATCTACTGACGATCGGAGCCGTCGTGCCGGCAGCGTTTTCAGATGCACTTTCGCGACAAACCCGGCTGCTTTCCGGAAGCGAAGCAGAGGCGGAAGCGCTCGCACTTCTGCGCGCGGGCGAAGTGGTCGCTCTGCCAACGGAAACCGTTTATGGGCTCGCGGCCGATGCCACGAACGGCAACGCCGTCGCGCGCATCTTCGAGGCCAAGGGGCGACCGCGCTTCAATCCGCTCATCGCCCACGTGTCCGGCCTCGCCATGGCCGAGCGCTTAGCCGTGTTCGATCCGCTCTCGCGAAAGCTCGCGGAACACTTCTGGCCGGGACCGCTGACGCTGGTGGTGCCCGCGCGCGAGGGTGCTGTTCACCCGCTGACGCTTGCCGGGCTGCCGACAATCGGCCTGCGCGCGCCGCGAGGGTTCGCCCACAATCTGATCGCTGCCCTCGACCGCCCCCTCGCCATGCCTAGCGCCAATCGGTCCGGGCGAATCAGCCCCACTGCCGCGAGCGCTGTTCTGGATCAGCTCGGCGGCCGCATCCCGCTGATCGTGGACGGAGGCGAGGCCGTGGTCGGCGTAGAATCGACCATCGTGAAGGTGGAAAAAGAGGGCGTACGGCTGCTGCGCCCCGGCGGCATCGCGGCCGCCGAGATCGAGGCGTGTCTCGGTGTTCCTGTCGAACGCCGCAACGGCAGCACGATCGAGGCACCCGGCATGATGCTCTCGCATTATGCGCCGCGTGCATGGCTGCGGCTCGAAGCGCGCGAGGTGGCTCCAGGGGAGGCCCTGTTGCGTTTCGGACCCCAACCTGTCGGGGGAGAAGCGCAAGCCCGCGCGGTCTTCAACCTTTCGCCATCGGGCAATCTCCGCGAGGCGGCGCGCAACCTGTTTGCTGCGTTAGCGGAACTCGATCGGAGCGGTGCCGACGTGATCGCCGTGGCGCCGATCCCGTTCGTCGGGCTCGGCGAAGCAATCAATGACCGACTGGCGCGAGCTGCTGCGCCGCGTGGTCGCGAGGACGAGCAAAGCAACGGCGCCGGTGTGGCTTGAAAGAACTTGGCAACGGTTCGCTCAGCCTCTCGTAACCATAGAAAACACAGAACAAATTTAACCCAACTTCTTAAGCGCGCAGGGAGAAGGCCCGCCTATTCTGGCTTCATAGAGACCGGGAAAACTGGTCCGGAGAGAGGCAAAGCCGCTCTCAGGAGAGCAACAGGAAGGCGACCACACGATGAACACCGGAAAGGCCGTCCGGCCCCTTGGCTTGGGCCGGGACATGCGTCTCGATCCGTTCCGCCTGCCGCAGGCGATGAGCTTCACGGAGCATGATGCGTTTGGCGAGGTCTCGTTTACCGTCGATCGGCGCGGAGCCACCGTCCGCCGCCGGCTGTCGATGAGCGGTCTTCCGGCTGCGGTCGCGCTGCCCGCCAACGCCTTTCGCGGCGTGGCTGCGAGCGCGATCGAGGATGATATGGGCAATGTCACCGTGTCGCTGGAACTTCTTCACGCCGACCCGATGCTTTGCGTCCCGCTTCTGGTGGCGCATGACTTCGACGACATCGCCGCCGACTGGCGTGCGTGGGCCGAAGCCTACAGGCTGCCGATGCTCTTGATCGAATCGGATGGCGTGGCCCGCACGCTGGAAGAATCGCTCGGTGCGGTGGCTCGCGCGGCAGGCGGCACGGAGCGGCGCCAGGGTCGCGCCACGAATGGGAGGCGCTCCCGCTTCCTCGCGCGCCGCAAGGTCGGCTCGCTCGGCATGCGGCTTGTGGTGGACGGCCAGGAGATCATCGCGGCCGACTAAGCACCCATCATAGCAGGGGCTTCAGTCCCGCCCAAAGGCCGGCGCCGATCAGACCAAGAAAGATCATCCAGCCCACCTGGGTGTTGGACTTGAACAGCCACAGGCACTGGTCAGGATCATCGATGTCGAGTGCAGTGATCTGCCGCGCCATATGGATGGCCGCCGCCAGCAGGCCGGCGAATGCCGGAACCGGCACCTGCGCGCTCGTGAATGCGGCGGCGAACAGGATCAGCGTCGCGGCGTAAAAGGCGGCGAGCCACGATTTGGTGTCGTCCCCGAACAGCCGCGCAGTGGATCGCACGCCCACCAGCGCGTCATCCTCCTTGTCCTGATGCGCGTAGATCGTGTCATAGCCGATCGTCCACGCCACGCTGCCTGCATAAAGCAGGAAGGCGGGCGGCGCGAGGCTGCCATGCAGCGCTGCCCACCCCATCAGCGCCCCCCAGGAGAATGCCAGCCCCAGCACCGATTGCGGCCAGTTGGTGATCCGCTTGGCGAAGGGATAGGCGGCGACTACCAGCAACGAGGAAAGGCCGAGCAGGATCGCGAAGCGGTTGAACTGAACCAGCACAACAAGGCCAATCAGCGCCTGTGCGACAAGGAAGCCCCACGCGCCGCGCCTCGTGACTTGGCCGGACGGCAGCGGTCGTGAGCGGGTGCGCTCCACCTGCGCGTCGATGCGCGCGTCCACGATGTCATTATAGGTGCATCCCGCGCCGCGCATGGCGATGGCGCCGACCAGAAAAAGCAGAAGATGCAACGGATCGGGCAACAGGCTTCGCAGCGGCTCGCCATTCTGTGGAAACGCGGCAGCCGCGAGCGCCGCCGACCACCAGCACGGCCAGAGCAGGAGCCACCATCCGATCGGCCGATCCCAGCGCGCCAGCTGCGCGTAGGGCCACATGGCACGCGGCAAGGCGCGATACACCCAGTGCCCGCTCGGCGCATCCGCCACGCGCCCCTGTTTTCCCACGGTCTGGATCGTATCGATCATGAGAGGGGAGTGGCAGGGCTCATGACGCCGGTCAAGCGGCGCCCTACGATCGCCCATCCAGCCGAGAGATTGACCCTGTCGCGCCGCTCGCCTAACCCCGCCGGGCGAAGAAAGGTGCGGGCGCATGAATGTTCTGCTGATCGGCTCGGGCGCGCGCGAGCACGCGCTGGCGTGGAAGCTGTCGACCTCGCCGCTGCTCGATCGCCTTTATGCCGCGCCCGGCAATCCCGGCATCGCGGCCTGCGCCGATTGCGTGGCGCTTACGGTGGAAGATCATGCCGCGGTGGCCGCGTTCTGCCGCGAACATGGCATCGGCCTTGTCGTGGTCGGGCCGGAGGCGCCGCTGGTGGCCGGACTGGCCGACGATTTGCGGAATGAGGGCATCCTCGTCTTCGGCCCATCACGCGCAGCGGCGCGGCTCGAAGGCTCGAAAGGCTTCACCAAGGATTTCTGCGCCCGCCACAATATCCCAACCGCCGCTTATGCGCGTTTCAGCGAGGTGGAGGCGGCGAAAGCCTATATCCGCGAGCAGGGCGCCCCCATTGTGATCAAGGCGGATGGGCTGGCGGCTGGCAAGGGCGTGACTGTTGCCACGACGCTCCCCGAAGCCCTCGAGGCGCTCGACGCCTGCCTGGCCGAGCCGGGTGCCGAGGTCGTGGTCGAAGAGTTCCTCGACGGAGAGGAAGCGAGCCTGTTCTGCCTCTGCGACGGGCGCATCGCTGTTCCGTTTGGCACTGCACAGGACCACAAGCGGGTAGGCGAAGGCGATACCGGACCGAACACCGGCGGCATGGGCGCCTATTCGCCGGCGCCGGTCATGGACGGCGATATGCTGGAACGCGCGATGTGCGACATCATAGAGCCGACGATCCAGGGCATGGCAGCCGAAGGTTCGCCGTTCACAGGCGTGCTTTTCGCGGGGCTGATGATCGACAAGGACGGTCCCAAGCTGATCGAGTACAATGTCCGCTTCGGCGATCCCGAATGCCAGACGCTGATGCTGCGGCTGGAAGACGACCTGCTGCCGCTGCTGCTCGGAAGCGCGAAGGGCGATCTTGGCGGAGCGCATCCGCGCTGGCACAACAACCCGGCCCTGGTGGTGGTGATGGCGGCAAGCGGCTATCCCGGCGAGCCGCTCAAGGGCAGCCCGATCCGGGGCGTGGAAGAGGCGGAGAAGATCGGTGCGCATGTGTTTCACGCCGGGACGGCTCTGCGCGATGGTGCTCTGGTGGCAGCGGGCGGGCGTGTGCTCAGCATCGCGGCGAACGGCGCGAGCGTGGGTGAAGCGCAGGCGCGCGCCTACCACGCTGTGGAGCGAGTCGACTGGCCGGGTGGCTTCTGCCGCAAAGATATCGGCTGGCGTGCGATCGCGAGGGAACAGGAACGGGGCTGACGGTCGCCATCCTCCCGCATTCGCCGCACATTGACGGGGTCAACCGAAGAAACTAGCCCTGCGCGATTGGCCGCGCCTGCGGTGGGAGAGCCAGCATGTATCGAGCGCCGGTTTCCGAGATCGCCTTCTTTCTCAAACATGTTTCCGGCCTCGGAGAAAGCCTGGAACAAGGCCGCTTCGCCAGCCTGAACGATGAGCTGCTCGACGCCGTCCTGAACGAGGCCGCCCGCTTTGCCGACAACGAGGCTGCTCCGCTTGCGGCGGTCGGCGATCAACAGGGCGCCCGCTTCGGCGATGGTGCGGTGACCATGCCCGACGGCTGGAAGGACCTCTACCGGCACTGGATCGCCGGCGGCTGGAACGGGCTCTCCGCACCGGAGGACTATGGCGGGCAGGGGCTTCCCCTTTCTCTCGGCATGGCCGTGCTGGAAATGTGGAACGGCGCGTCCATGGCCTTCGGCATTGGCCCGACGCTGACGACGGGCGCGGTGGAAGCCATTGTTCGCCATGCCTCGCCGGAGCTTCGGGCGCTCTATCTGCCCCGGCTCGTATCGGGCGAATGGACGGGCACCATGAACCTGACCGAGCCGCAGGCCGGCTCCGATCTGGGGGCGCTGACCACACGCGCGGTTGATCAGGGCGACGGCACCTACCGCATCTTCGGCCAGAAGATCTTCATCACCTATGGCGAGCATGACCTCACCGAGAACATCGTTCACCTCGTTCTGGCACGTCTGGCGGATGCGCCGGCCGGGTCACGAGGCATCTCGCTTTTCCTTGTGCCGAAGTTCCTTGTCGCGGAGGATGGCTCACTCGGCTCGCGCAACGATCTGGTATGCGCCGGCATCGAGCACAAGCTCGGCATCCACGCCTCGCCCACCTGCACCATGGTCTTCGGCGAAAAAGGCGAGGGTGCAGTCGGCTGGCTGGTCGGCGAAGCCAATCGCGGCCTCAACGCTATGTTCACCATGATGAACACTGCACGGCTCGCGGTCGCCATGCAGGGCGTGGCCGTCGCCGAGGCCGCCACGCAACAGGCATTCGCCTATGCGGGAGAGCGCCGTCAGGGCAGGGCCGGTGGCCATGACAGCAACGGCATGGCGCCGATCATCCGCCACCCGGATGTGCAGCGCAATCTGCTCACCATGAAGGCGCAGACGAGTGCCGCGCGTGCGATCAGCTATCTTTGCGCCTCTGCCTTCGACATGGGCGAGGGCGGTGACCGGTTCTGGCGGAACCGCGGTGCATTCCTCACTCCGATCGCAAAGGCCTTCTGCACTGATGTGGGCGTGGACGTGGCGTCGCTCGGCGTCCAGGTTCATGGCGGCATGGGCTTCATCGAGGAAACAGGAGCCGCGCGGCTGTTTCGCGACGCCCGCATCGCGCCGATCTATGAAGGCACCAACGGCATTCAGGCGGTCGATCTCGTTACCCGCAAGCTGCCGCTGGATGACGGTCAGCATGTGCATGGGCTGATCGGTGAAATGAGCGAGATCGCGAATCAGATACACGCATCGAACCGGCAAGGCCTTGGTGCAACGGCCGACCGCCTCGCGGATGCGCTGGACGATCTCACGGGTGCGACGCGCTTCCTCCAGCAAGCGATAAGCGACGGTCGCACGGAGGACGCGCTGGCTGGCGCCACGCCGTATCTGAAGCTGTTCGGTCTGGCACTTGGCGGCGCGCTGCTCGCCAAGGGCGCGTTGGCCGATGAGGGTGAAAGCCGTGTTGCCCTGTGTCGCTTCTTCGCGGAGAACCTGATTGGTGAAGCTGCCGCTCTCCGGGCGCGCGTCACCGGAGGAGCGGAAAGCCTCCGAAAGGCGGCGGATGCGCTGCTTCTGTCTGCGTGAGGCCGATGATGACCGAAGATGTTCTGATCGAGCAACGCGGCGCGGTTCAGGTGATCCGCATGAACCGCCCGGCCAAGAAGAACGCCATCACGCGCGCCATGTACCGCGCCATGGCGCACGCTCTCGTGGAGGGCGAGCGCGACGACGAAATCCGCGTGAATGTCTTCTTCGGCGTGCCGGGTTCGTTCTCTGCCGGCAACGACCTCGCCGATTTCCTCGGCGTGGCGACGGGCGGCGAAGCGGGGCGCGAGGTGTGGGACTTCCTGGAAGCTTTGGCGAAAACGGAAAAGCCGGTGTTATCCGGCGTGGATGGCCTCGCAGTCGGGATCGGTACGACGCTCAACCTGCATTGCGACCTGACAATCGCGACGCCGCGAACGGTGTTCCGCGCGCCCTTCGTCGATCTCGGCCTGGTGCCCGAAGCGGGTTCGAGCCTGCTGGGGCCGGTGGTGCTTGGCCATCAACGCGCCTTTGCGCTTCTCTGCACGGGTGAAGCCCTGAGTGCTGCGGACGCGCTCTCGGCGGGCCTGATCTACCGCATCACTGAGGAGGACGAACTCGAAGACGCGGTGATGGAGCTGGCAAAGAAACTTGCCGCCAAGCCGCCCGAAGCGCTGCGCTTATCTCGCGCCTTGCTGAAGCCCTCCCGCGAGGCGGTGCTGGGAAGGATCGGCCAAGAGGGAGAGCTGTTTTCCGAGCGCCTGCGTTCCGATGAAGCACGCGAGGCGCTTAGCGCTTTCATGAACCGCAGCCGGAGCTGAGGGGCGATCACGGATAAAGCCGCGTCGTCTCCCACCCATCTGCTGTTTGCGTGAAGACGATGCGGTCATGCAGGCGGAATGGGCGATCGTGCCAGAATTCGATTTCTGCGGGCAGAAGGCGGAAGCCTGACCAGTGCGTAGGCCGCGGAATTGAGCCGTCGCCGAACCGCGCAGTCTCGCGCGTCACCGCCCCTTCAAGCTCTTCGCGCGAGGAAAGCGGCCGCGACTGCTGTGAGGCCCAGGCGCCGACACGGCTGTTGCGCGGACGGGTATCATAATAGCTGTCGGCTTCCTCGTTTGACACGATCTCGACCGCACCGCGAATGCGCACCTGCCGGCGCAGCGACTTCCAGTGAAAGCACATGGCGGTCTTCATGGAGCGGAGGAGCTCGCGCCCCTTGGCGCTTTCGAGGTTGGTGTAGAAGGTGAAGCCGCGACTATCGACCCCTTTCAGGAGCACCATGCGCACGTTCGGCAATCCGGTTGCGTCCACTGTGCCGAGCGCGACCGCGTTCGGGTCGTTGATTTCACTTCGCGTCGCTTCTTCCAGCCACTCGGCAAACAGGGCGAACGGCTCTCTCCGTTTCGTGAAGTCATTCTCGGTTAAGGTTGTCGCGCTCATAGTCCCGCCCGTATAAGGAAAGCCGAACGGGAGATTGCCGATTGACGGGCTTCGCGCAAGGTTCGGACTGGGAGGCCTGCAGTGGACGCCGCATATGGCCGAGCCTGCTTTGCGCCGGTCTCGGCGTTCTGACTCTTTCCGCCTGCGCGGCGAAAGGCGTTGATCTGGCACAGGCCGATGTCGACAAGTCCCTCTACACGAGCAATGTCGCCGCCGATCCCAAAGCGTCCGAGCCTGAGCGCGTTTCCGACGAGGCGACCATCCGCAACGCGGTGTCCGCTGCCGATATCCAGGGCATGAGCGGCACGGCGCTGGCCTGGGCCAATACCGAAACCGGCTCGCGCGGCGCCATCACGGCGCTGGATGAGCATCAGGAACAAGGCCGCCTGTGCCGCCGCTTCACCACCTCACGAGAAAGCTATGACGGCGTGGCCCTCTTCAAGGGCGAGGCCTGCAAGGCGCAAAGCGGCGACTGGCGGATGCTCGACTTCAAGCCGCTGTAAGTTCCCGCTTTTTTCCCGGTTCCTTGTCTGGAACTCGCGGGAATGTGACCGCATATAAGCGGCAAGCAATCATCTTCTTTCGAGGCGGCACGGATGCGCGACCCTTATGAGGTGCTGGGCGTCAAGAAGGACGCTTCGGCCAAGGACATCAAATCGGCTTATCGCAAGCTCGCCAAAAAGTATCATCCCGACCAGAACCCGGATGATCCCGAAGCGAAGGACAGGTTTGCGGCCGTCAACCAGGCCTACGAGATCGTCGGCGAGGACGACAAGCGCAAGGCGTTCGACCGCGGCGAGATCGACGCCGAAGGCAAGCAGCGGTTCCAGGGCTTCGAGTCGGCGGGCGGCGATCCTTTTGCAGGCTTTCGGCGTGGCGCGCCTGGCGGCGAGGGGATGCGGTGGGAGCATCGCTCCAGCGGTGCCGGCGGATTCGATCCCGACATTTTCAGCGAGATTTTCGGGCAGGCTTTTGCCGGCGGACGCGGCGGCGCTGCAGGGGCGGGCGCCAATGCACGCCATGCTCCTCAAACCGGCGCTGACCTCAGTGCCGTTCTCGAGATCGGCATCGAGGAAGCTGCCACCGCCGCCCGCGTGACGGCCTTGTTCCCCAATGGCAAGCGCATCGCGGTGAAGCTGCCCGACTACGTGGAAGACGGTCAGACGATCCGCCTGAAAGGGCAGGGCGAGCCAGGCCCGGGCGGAGCCGGCGACGCGCTGGTGAAGCTGCGGATCAGGCCGAGCAGCCGCTTCCGCCTCGAAGGCCGCGACGTTCATGCCGAGGTCCCGATCTCGCTGGCGGACGCGGTGCTGGGCGCCAAGGTATCGGTCGATACGCCGGCCGGCCGGCTCGCCGTGGCGGTTCCGCCTTGGTCGAGTTCGGACAAGGTGCTGCGCCTGAAGGGTCAGGGTCTGCCTGAACGCGGCGGCGGAAAGGCCGATCTCTACGCGCACTTGCGGATCATGCTTCCCGAGGGCGGCGACCCGGATCTGGAATCGCTGATGAAGGGGCGCGCCTGATCCCAGCGCTGCTTGAGCCCGGCTTGAAGCACTTCATCCCCTATGCGATAGGGCGAACAAGTGGTGCGAGCGTCGGAGCGGAGCGAATGGCGGGTGCGGGAGGAGAAGGCGGCAAAGGATTGATGGCCGGAAAGCGGGGCCTCATCCTCGGCATCGCCAACAACCGGTCCATTGCTTGGGGCATCGCCAAGGCGGCACGCGATCACGGCGCGGAGATCGCGCTGACCTATCAGGGCGAGGCCTTCCGGAAGCGAGTCGAGCCGCTCGCAGCCGAACTGGACGCGCATGTCGCCGGCCATTGTGATGTCACCGACCCCGCGAGCCTCGATGCCGTCTTCGCCGATATCGAGAAGCACTGGGGCAAGCTCGATTTCGTGGTTCATGCCATCGCCTTCTCCGACAAGGATGAATTGACGGGCCGCTATGTGGAAACGACGCGGGACAATTTCTCCCGCACCATGGACATCTCCGTTTATTCCTTCACCGCGGTAGCGAAGCGCGCCGAGGCGTTGATGACGGAAGGCGGCTCGCTTCTGACGCTGACCTATTACGGCGCGGAGAAGGTGATGCCCCACTACAATGTGATGGGCGTGGCAAAGGCGGCGCTCGAAGCCAGCGTGCGCTATCTCGCGGTCGATCTCGGCGCGAAGGCGATCCGCGTAAACGCGATCTCGGCGGGACCGATCAAGACGCTGGCGGCATCCGGCATCGGCGACTTCCGCTACATCCTGAAGTGGAACGAGTACAACTCGCCCCTGAAGCGTACCGTGACTACCGAAGAGGTGGGCGACTCGGCGCTCTACTTCCTGTCCGATCTGTCGCGCGGGGTGACGGGCGAGATACACCACGTCGACTCGGGCTACCATGTGGTCGGCATGAAGGCTGTGGACGCTCCCGACATTTCCACCGTCAAGGACTGAGCCTCCTCCCATGGCGGATCAATCCGAGGGGGCCTTCTCGGGCCTGCCGATCAGCTATTTCGTGCGTCACGGCCAGACGCCCTGGAATGCCGAGAACCGGCTTCAAGGACAGTCC
Organism: uncultured Mesorhizobium sp.; assembly: GCA_963522145.1. Lineage (GTDB taxonomy): Bacteria > Pseudomonadota > Alphaproteobacteria > Rhizobiales > Rhizobiaceae > Mesorhizobium_B. The sequence goes on from CAUQXI010000003.1 coordinate 45,500, forward strand.
GACATCGATATTTCGCCGGTTGGACGCGCCCAGGCGGATGCGAACGGCCTGAGCCTCCGAAGTCTCATCTCCGACCCGGCGCTCTTCGACTTCGTCGCAAGCCCGATGCGGCGCACGCGCGAAACGATGGAGCGCCTTCGCGTCGCCATGGACCTCGATCCGCAGGCCTACCGCACGGACAAGCGCCTCGTTGAATTGAACTTCGGCGAATGGCAGGGCTTCAGCTATGCCGAACTCGAAGCGCGTGATCCTGGCATCACGGCCGAGCGCATGGCCGACAAGTGGCGTTTCGTGCCTCCGGGTAAGGGCGCCGAAAGCTACGCAATGCTGTTGACACGCGTCGCGCCCGTGCTGCGCGAGATCACACGTCCAACCGTCTGCGTCACCCATGGCGGGGTGATCCGCACGATCTTCGTGCTGGCGGGTGCGATGACACCTGAAGAGGCCGCCGTTACCGATACGCCGCAGGATCGGATCCTGCGGCTGGAACGCGGCCGGCTTGAATGGATATGAAAGAGGTTACTCGTCGATCTGCATGTCGGTGATGAGCTTCTCGCCCTTCACCTCGTCATAGGCGAGCACCACGTCCATTCCTTCCTGTAACGCGTCGAGGTCGATCTCACCGGGCAGCTTGAACGACTCGCCATCGTCCAGCGTGATGGTGAGCGCATCGCGGTCGACCGACGCGATGCGCCCTTCCGTCTGCGCGGCAAGCGCAGGAAAGGCGAAGACGAGCCCGAGAGCCAGAATCACCGCGCTATTCTTCATGTCGTCCTCCGGGCTCCTGAAGCCGTTTATCCACCGTGCCGAAGATGATCCGGCGAATATGGCGAAAGAAGTGCCAGCCGCTTCCAGCCGCTTTGACGAACATCGAGGCAGCGGTTAAACGCGACCGTTCGTTCCAAGAGTTCTATTTACGGCGCCATGTCCCACAACAGCTTCGGCCATCTTTTCCGGGTGACCACCTGGGGCGAAAGTCACGGGCCGGCCTTGGGCTGCGTCGTGGATGGCTGCCCGCCCGGCATCCGCTTTCGCCGCGACGATATCCAGAAGGATCTCGATCGCAGGCGGCCCGGCACATCGCGCTTCGTCACCCAGCGGCGTGAGCCCGACGAGGTGAAACTGCTGTCGGGCGTTCTCGACGAAGCGGATGGCACACTGGTGACCACCGGCACCCCGATCTCCATGCTGATCGAGAATGTGGACCAGCGCTCAAAGGACTACGGCGCTATCGCGCAGCAATTTCGTCCCGGCCATGCGGACTATGCCTATCAGGCGAAATACGGCCTGCGCGATCATCGCGGCGGCGGGCGCTCCTCAGCACGAGAGACCGCCGCACGCGTGGCGGCAGGCGCACTGGCCCGCAAGGTGATCGCGGGCGTTTCCGTGCGAGGTGCATTGGTTGCGATGGGCGAGAAGGAGATCGATCGCAGCCGATGGGACTGGGACTTCGTGCAGGACGCTGAAAATCCCTTCTTCACGCCCGACCACGAGTCCGTGCCTGTCTTCGCCGACTACCTCGATGGAATCCGCAAGGCCGGCTCTTCGGTGGGTGCGCTGATCGAGATCGTGGCGGAGGGCGTGCCGGCAGGCTGGGGCGCACCGCTGTATGGCAAGCTCGATGCCGACATCGCAGCCAACCTGATGTCGATCAATGCCGTGAAAGGCGTTGAGATCGGGCTGGGCTTCGCAGCCGCGCGCGCCACCGGTGAGGCCAATGCCGACGAGATGCGCGCGGCCAACGAGGACGGACCGCGCTTTCTGTCCAACAATGCCGGCGGCATCCTGGGCGGTATTGCGACGGGGCAGCCGATCGTGGCGCGCTTCGCGGTGAAACCCACCTCCTCCATTTTGACGCCACGCCAGTCGCTCGACGTGGATGGAACGGAGGTCGATGTCTTCACCAAGGGCCGTCACGACCCTTGCGTCGGCATTCGCGCGGTGCCGATCGGTGAAGCCATGATGGCCTGTGCGCTTGCCGACCACTTTCTTCGTCACCGCGGCCAGACTGGCCGCTGACCGTTTATCTTCATCATCCGAGGTTTCCGCCATGCCCTTCGACCAGACGCGCGTTGCGGAAGCCATCCGCGCCTTCGAGCGCGGCGAGATCGTCGTGGTCACCGACGACGACGGACGCGAGAACGAGGGTGACCTGATCGTCGCCGCCGTTCATTGCACGCCCGAAAAGATGGCCTTCATCGTGCGTCACACCTCCGGCATCGTGTGCACGCCAATGCCGCATTCGGAAGCACGCCGGCTGAATCTCGCACCCATGGTTGCGGAGAACGATTCGGCTCACACCACCGCGTTCACGGTCAGCGTCGACTTTCGCCACGGCACGACCACCGGCATCTCGGCTGACGACCGCACGCTCACCGTGCGCAACCTCGCCAATTCTAACGCCGGCGCCTCGGACTTCGTGCGCCCGGGCCACATCTTCCCGCTGATCGCGCGCGAGGGCGGCGTGCTCATGCGCTCCGGCCACACGGAAGCGGCGGTCGATCTGTGCAAACTCGCCGGTCTCCCGCCCGTCGGCGTCATCAGTGAACTCGTCAATGACGATGGAACAGTGACGCGCGGCCCCGAGGTGGAGGAGTTCGCCGCCAAGCACGGCCTCCATCAGGTCTCGGTGGCCGACCTGATCGCCTGGCGGCAGCGGCAGGAAACGCTGGTCGAGCGTGTGGCGAGCTTCGATGTGGAAGTGCCTTCGGGCCGCGCGCAGGCCCATGCCTACAGGCTTCCCTGGGACCCGATGCAGCATCTCGCCATCGTCTTCGGAGACATCCGCGACGGCGAGAACGTGCCCGTGCGTCTTCATGCCGAGGATGTGGTGAGCGACGTTTTCGGCGACCGTTCCGCCCTTGCCGAGATCATGCAGCGCATGAGCTCGAACAGGCGCGGCGTGATCGTTTACCTGCGCAAGGATTCGCTTGGCGCCGCGAGCGAGCGCGGCCGTGACGGTGAGATCCACGCCGAGGCCCGCGCGCGCGAGACGGAATGGCGCGAGATCGGGCTCGGCGCGCAGATCCTCAAGGATCTCGGCATCGCCTCGATCGAGCTTTTTGCGTCCCGCGAACGCCATTATGTCGGGTTGGAAGGCTTCGGCATCCGCATCAATCGAACTGTGACTGCCTGAGAGGCACATTCGGCGTGGCAAACTTCGTCGTCTCGTCTATCTGAGTGACGGATGGTCACACGTCTTTATTCCGATCCGGTCTTCGGCGAGCACCTCAACCCGCCCGGCCATCCCGAGCGGCCGGAACGTATCCGCGCCCTGGCCGAGGCGCTGGGGCGTGATGAGTTTCGTGACATTGATCGGGAGCCGCCGCCTGAAGGCACCGTGGAGCAGGTCTCCCTTGCCCATCCGCTGGCCTTCATCGAAAGCATCCGGCAGGCTGTTCCGGAAACAGGCATCACCCGCATCGACGGCGACACCACTCTCTCACCGGGAAGCTGGCGCGCGGTGATGCACGCGGTCGGCGGTGCCTGCGCCGCCGTGGATGACGTATTTACAGGAGATGCCGCGAATGTCTTCGTGGCATCTCGCCCGCCGGGCCATCATGCGGAACGCCAGACGGCGATGGGCTTCTGCCTGTTCAATCACGCGGCGATCGCTGCCCGCCATGCCCAGAAGGCGCATGGCGCGGAGCGCGTGGCGATCGTGGACTGGGACGTTCATCACGGCAACGGCACGCAGGACATCTTCTGGTCCGATCCGTCCGTGCTCTACTGCTCGACCCACCAGATGCCGCTTTATCCGGGCACGGGCGCCAAAAACGAAACGGGCGTCGGCAACATCGTCAACGCGCCGCTTCACGCAGGGGCGGACGGCGAGGCGTTCCGCGCTGCATTCGAGAGCCGGATCCTTCCCGCGCTTGAAGGATTCCGACCTGATCTCGTGATCATCTCGGCCGGCTTCGACGCCCATCATCTCGATCCGCTCGGCGGGCTCGATCTCGTGGAAGACGACTTCGACTGGGCGACAGGCCGCCTGATGGACCTCGCGGAAAGGCATGCGGCGGGCAGGCTCGTCAGCATCCTCGAAGGCGGCTATGATCTCCAAGGGCTCGCGCAATCAGCTTCCGCGCATGTGGCCCGGCTGATGAAGGGATAGAGGGTGCCGCCCGAAGACAAGACCGAGAACGACGATGTGAAGGCGATGAGCTTCGAGCAGGCGCTGGAAGCGCTGGAGCGCATCGTCGACCATCTGGAACGCGGCGACGTGGCGCTGGACGAATCCATCCGCATCTATGAGCGCGGCGAGGCCCTGAAAGCTCACTGCGATCGCCTGCTCAAAGCGGCCGAGGACAAGGTCGAGAAGATCAGGCTGTCCCGTGAAGGCCGGCCGGTGGGAACTGAGCCGCTGGACAGTCGGTGAAGCGAGCGTGACCGCACCTCGCATTTACATGGAGTCGATGCAGTTCGATCTCTGCCCGGACCACGATGCTTCACCATCGATCGCCCAGACTGAGGCTTGACGAATTGCTGGTGCAACGCGGCCTTGCCCCGTCGCGTTCTCGGGCGCGCGATGCGATCCTGCGCGGAACGGTGATGCTCGACGGAGCGGTGTGTCGAAAGCCCGGCATCGCAGCCGCCGAAAGCAGTGGCATCTCCATCAACGATCCCGCTGGCCGCTATGTTTCGCGAGCCGCGCTCAAGCTCATTGCGGGGTTGGATGCGTTCGCCTTCGATCCAGCCGGCCTGAACGCGCTCGACATCGGCGCATCCACCGGCGGCTTCACCCAGGTGCTTCTGGAACGCGGCGCGGCGCATGTTTGGGCAGTGGATGTGGGATCGGGTCAATTGGCAGCGCCGTTGCGGTCTGACCCTCGTGTGTCCAATATCGAGAAGCTCAACGCTCGCGATCTGACGATGTCTGACCTCGGCGGCCAAGCCCCGGAATTGGTCGTCTCCGATGTGAGTTTCATTTCGCTGACCCTTGCCCTTCCTCCTGCGCTGGACCTGGCAACTGCCGGCGCATCGGCGGTGCTGCTCGTCAAGCCGCAGTTCGAGGCAGGCCGCGATGCGATCGGCAAAGGCGGCATCCTGCGCGATCCTGCGGAAGGGGAGCGTGTCGCGGAAGCTCTGCGCGGCTGGCTCGACCGGCAGCCCGGATGGCGCGCGACCGGCCTCGTTCCGTCGCCCATCGAAGGCGGCGACGGAAATCGTGAGTGGCTGCTCGGCGGAGTGAAAGATCGATGAGCGAGTGGTTGCGCATCGATCATCTTGGCGCTGGCGGTGACGGCGTCGCGGAACGATCTGGCGCTCCGATCCATGTGCCGCTGGCGCTGCCCGGCGAAGAAGCGGAGATCGAGCGCGATCGCGACGGCGTCCACCTCTTGAACCTTCGCGATCCGTCCCCTCTGCGTGTGACTCCGCCCTGCCGGCATTTCGGCACATGCGGCAGCTGCTCGATGCAGCATCTGGAAGACACTGCCTATCGCGCATGGAAGCGGGAGCGCGTGGTCACCGCGTTGCGCGGGAAGGGCATCGAGGTGGAGGTCGCGCCGCTCGTCCGTTGCGCGCCGCATTCGCGCCGGCGCGTGGCCTTTTCCGCCCGGCTTGTCGCGAAAGGCGCCCTGCTCGGCTTCAACCGGATGCGCAGCCACGAGATCGTGGACATTTCAGAGAACTGGATCGCGCTTCCCGCGATCGTGGATGCGCTTCCCGTCTTGCGCGCTTTGGTGGCGCAGATCGCCAAGGTGCCGGACACGTTCCGGCTTCTTGTCACCGCCACCGCATCCGGCCTCGACGTGGCCGCGGAAGGTTCGGGGCGCCTTTCCGAAAAAGAACGGCGCGCAGCAAGCGACTTTGCGGTGCGTACCGGCCTGGCGCGTTTGTCGATCGACGAGGAGATCGTGGTGGAGCCGCGAAAGCCGGTGGTGATGTTCGGTACGGCGGCGGTCCAACCACCGCCCGCGGCTTTTCTCCAGGCCGTCGCCGACACGGAGGCTGCAATGGCCGCACTTGTGTCGGACCATCTTGGCGCCTCACGCCATGTGGCCGACCTTTTTGCCGGCTGCGGCGCATTTGCCCTGCGCCTCGCGCGAGATGCCCGCGTCCATGCGGTCGAAAGCGACGGCCCTGCGCTTGCCGCGCTCGATCGCGGTGCGCGTTCCACACCGGGCCTGAAACCAGTTGCCGCCGAAAAGCGCGACCTGTTCCGCCGCCCGCTGACAGCCAAGGAGCTGAACGCCTTCGACGCTATCGTCTTCGACCCGCCGCGCGCAGGCGCCGAGGCGCAGTCCCGCGAAATTGCGAAGTCGTCCGTCCGGCGCGTGGCCGCCGTCTCCTGCAATCCCGCCACGTTGGCGCGCGACCTCCGCATCCTGCTCGATGGAGGCTATCAGCTCAGAAGCATCACGCCGCTCGATCAGTTTCTCTGGTCGAGCCATGTCGAAGCAGTGGCACTTCTGGAGAAGCCGAAACGTGGACGCGCTTGAATGCTTAACGATCTGCGCCTAGTTTAAGCGCAGCAACGAAGAAATCTGCTCAAGGTACGCATCAATGAGCTTGTCAGCCAGCGCCGCCTTTTTCGGGGAGGGGCCTCATTTGTCCGCCCGCCGCGTGTCCGAGCGCCTCGGTCTCACTCTGACCGATCTCGCCGGGCTGGTCGGCGTGGCGCGCAACACGCTCACTGCGAAGTCCGGCGCCCGCAAGGTGGATGCGGCACTGAGCCCGGTGGTCCGCATCCTGGCAATGGCCGAGGAGATGGCAGGCGGCGAGGGGCGGGCGGCGATCTGGTTCAAGCACCAGCCGCTGCCGGGCTGGGCCGGCAAGACCGCATCCGACCTGGTGCGTGACGGGAAGGCAGACAAGGTTCTCGCCTATCTGGAGGCTGTGCGCTCCGGCGTTTATGCCTGAAGCGCTCACGCTTTGGCGGGCCTATGTGCCGCGCTGGGCGCATCTGCCTTTATCGGGGGAGGGCGCTGCGCGCTTCGGCGGGCGATGGAACCCGATCGGCGCGCCGACGATCTATGCCGCGCGCGAGCTTTCCACCGCCTGGGCGGAATACAATCAGGGCTTTGTCCAGCACCCGGCCTTGATCGCACAGCTGCGCCTGGAAGGCGCGCGCCTTGCGGAGCTGACCGAGGATGACGTGCTTCATTCGCTGGGCGTCATCTCCGAAATTCACCAATGCGAATGGCGTGCGCTGCTGGATGAAAACAAGGTGCCACCCACCTATGCCCTGCGCGAAAAGCTGCTGAAGGATGGATGGCACGGGGTAGTCTACCCGTCCTTCATGTCGCCGGGCGGGAGCTGCGTGGCGCTATGGCGCTGGAACACCGAAAACGCGCCACGGCTCGAGATCGTCGATCCGGATGACAGGATGCCGAAAACGCCGGCCTCCTGGCTCTAATGGCGGACCTCAGGTCCGGGTGCCGCCGACAGTCATCTGATCCATCCGAAGATGCGGCTGGCCCACACCGACTGGCACACCCTGTCCAGCCTTGCCGCACATGCCGATGCCCGTATCGAGCTTCGGATCGTTGCCGATCATGGAGACACGGTGCATGGCGTCGGGTCCATTGCCGATCAGCATGGCGCCCTTGATCGGCTGGGTCACGACTCCATTCTCGATCATGTAGGCTTCGGTGCAGCCGAACACGAACTTGCCCGAAGTGATGTCCACCTGCCCGCCGCCGAACGACACGGCATAGATGCCGTTTTTGACTGAAGCGATGATCTCCTCAGGCGTCTTGTCCCCGCCAGTCATGAAGGTGTTGGTCATGCGTGGCATCGGCTGATGCGCGTAAGATTCGCGACGGCCGTTGCCGGTCGCGGCTACACCCATCAGGCGCGCATTCTGCCGATCCTGCATGTAGCCCACGAGGATGCCGTCATCGATCAGCACGTTGCGCGCCGAGGGCGTGCCCTCGTCGTCGATGGTCAGCGAGCCGCGCCGTTCGTGAATCGTGCCGTCATCCACCACGGTCACGCCCTTCGCCGCCACCTTCTGCCCCATCAGCCTCGCAAAGGCCGAAGTCTTCTTCCGATTGAAGTCGCCTTCAAGCCCGTGGCCCACCGCTTCATGCAGCATCACGCCCGGCCAGCCTGACGACAGCACGATATCGAAAGTGCCCGCAGGTGCCGGGATGGCGGCGAGATTGACGAGCGCCTGGCGCAACGCCTCGCGGCCGGCATCCTTCCACGACTGCTCGGCGACAAATTCGCCGAAGCCCTTGCGGCCGCCCATGCCGTAGGAGCCGGTCTCCTGCCGGTCGCCTTCCCCCACCACGACTGAGACATTGACGCGGACCAGCGGGCGCACGTCATGAGCGACCGTTCCGTCCCCACGCAGGATCTCCACATGCTGCCATGAGGCGGCGAGCGACGCGGTGACCTGACGAACGCGCGGATCCTCCGCACGCACAAACGCGTCGATCTCCTCGAGCAGCCGAGCCTTGGCGGCGAAGCTCGGTTCGCCGATCGGGTTTTCTTCGCCGTATAGATGACGGTTTGTGCCCTGCGGGGCTGCTGCGAGCGCGCCCGAATAGCCACTCTTCACCGCCGACACCGCGTCGCTCGCGCGCAGGAGCGCGGCTTCCGTCAATTCGCTTGAATGGGCGAAACCCGTCGCTTCCCCTGCCACAGCGCGCAGGCCAAAACCCTGATCCGTGGAAAAATTGGCCGTCTTGAGCCGGCCATTGTCGAACATCAGCGCTTCGCTCTCGCTGTATTCAACAAACAGTTCACCGTCATCCGCGCCGTGGATCGTGTCGGCCACGATCCGTCGGATTGCGTCGGCAGAAACGTCGAACTGATCGAGAAGGGAATTCATGAAGCGGCCTGGGGCAAGAGCATGTCTCGCCCCGATGTAGGCTGCGCCAGCCCTTGCCGCAATGCGCGGGCTTACTTCGGCAGAGCGGCGAAACCGTCCGCGAAGCCGTTGAGCGCGACGGGAATGCCCACGCCCTCTTCAGGTGTCTGGAACACGATGAAGGTGGCTGACTTGCCGGTGGAAAGTGTATCAAGCAAAGGCTTTTCGAGGATCACCTCGGCATAGCAGCCATCGGCAAAGCAGCGCACGAAATAAGCGCGGCCGATATCCTTGCCGTCCACGTTGAGGCCGAGCCCGTTGGGCAGCAGCACGCCCAGCGGGGCAAGAACGCGAAGGATCTCGGCCTTGTTGTCGGCCGTGCGCAGCACCACGACAGACAGACCGACCTCCGGCCGGTCTTCCGCCACCACATTCTGCATCATCGCGCATTGCTCGGCGGTTGCCCCGGCCGGCGTGTCGCAGATGATCGACCAGGCGCCATGGGTGGAGCGCACCTGTCCGCTCTGCGGGGTTTGCGCGTGAGCGGGCGCGGCAAGAAGAAGACCCAGAAGTGCGGCGTTCACGAGACTGCCGGAACTGCCCAGACGCATATCGACTCCACGAGGTTGCAACTCTTGTTCGCCCGGCCGAATCGGCACGTCCGTTGGGCGAGCCACCATAAAGGCGCGGTTGGAGAACATGCCAGAGCAAGGCGCAGGCCCGGCGCATTTTTCGTTCAAATCCGTCCGAATTGCGACCGTGAATGATTACAAGCGCTACTCTCGCCTCCTGAACATGCGGGAAGACGGCTGCAAAATGACGCATCGGCGCAGATGGTCCATTCTTGCCCTGCGAAAAAGAGTATGGTTTGAACCGGTCGGAGGGAGGAGGGTCGGTGACCTTCTGTCCGCCCACGTCGTTTTTTCGGTGCATCCGACGCGCTGTCTCCGGAGATGTTGAGAGCAATGAGATTGTTTAGAGCCGCAACGCTCGCCAGCCTCCTTTCGGGCTTCGTCATGAGCGCGGCCGATGCGGCGCAGCCGGAGGCATGGCAAACGCGCTTCCAGCCGGCGGCCACGCCGATCATGGAACAGATCGTGTGGTTCGAGAAATACACGCTCTGGTTCATCATCCCGATCACGCTTCTAGTTCTGCTTCTGCTTGCCTGGTGCATCTTCCGTTTCCGGTCGAGCGCTCACCCCATCCCCTCGCGCACCAGCCACAACACGGCGATCGAGGTGATCTGGACGATCGGCCCGGTGGTCGTGCTGCTGTTTCTGGCGGTTCCCTCCTTCCAGCTTTTGACGGCGCAATATACCCCGCCGCAGGAGCCTTCGATCACCATCAAGGCGACCGGCAACCAGTGGAACTGGGACTACGAATATCAGACCGAAACGCCTCTCTCGTTCAATTCTGCGCCCTTGCTGAAGGACGAGGATCGCGCAGCGCTCGGCAAGGAAGACCGCGCGCAATATCCGCGCCTGCTCGCCGTGGACAATGAACTGGTCGTGCCGGTGAATGCCACCGTTCGCGTGCTGGTGACGGCGAGCGACGTGATCCATGCCTTTGCCATGCCCGCCTTCGGCGTCAAGGCGGATGCTGTTCCGGGCCGCGTAAACGAGATGTGGTTCGCCGCCGAGCGCGAGGGCCTTTATTACGGCCAGTGCTCCGAGCTTTGCGGCAAGGACCACGCCTATATGCCGATCGGCATCCGCGTAGTGTCGCAGGATCAGTACAACACATGGCTCGCTGCGGCGCAGGCCGACCTGCCCGGCGCGAACCGCGCGCTGATGGCTGCGGTCGAGGGCGCCAGCAAGCTGGCTGCGGCCGAGTAGAGCCGGAAAGAGTTTAGGGACGGAGCCATCCATGGCGGACGCAGTCATTCACACCCACGACGATCACGGCCATCGGCCGCTCGGCTTCTTCACGCGCTGGTTCCTGTCGACTAACCACAAGGACATCGGCACGCTCTACCTGATCTTCGCGATCACGGCGGGCATCATGGGCGGCTTTTTGTCGGTGATGATGCGCTGGGAGCTGCAGGAGCCCGGCATCCAGATTTTTCATGGCCTCGCTTCCATGGTCTATGGCGTCGACGGCGACGCCGCGATCGATGCCGGCAAGTCGATGTACAACGCCTTCACCACGGCGCACGGCCTGATCATGATCTTCTTCATGGTGATGCCCGCGCTAATCGGCGGATTTGCCAATTGGATGGTGCCGATCATGATCGGCGCGCCGGACATGGCGTTCCCGCGCATGAACAACATCTCCTTCTGGCTGCTCCCGCCGGCTTTCCTGCTGCTGCTCCTGTCAGCCTTCATGCCGTCCGCGCCGGGCGCGCACGGGGTCGGCGGCGGCTGGACGATCTATCCGCCGCTCTCGACCTCGGGGCAGCCGGGGCCGGCGATGGATCTGGCGATCCTTTCCCTTCACATCGCTGGCGCGTCGTCGATCTTGGGTGCGATCAACTTCATCACTACGATCTTCAACATGCGCGCGCCGGGCATGACGCTGCACAAGATGCCGCTCTTCGCCTGGTCGGTGCTCATCACCGCCTTCCTGCTGCTTCTCTCGCTGCCCGTGCTGGCAGGCGGCATCACCATGCTGCTGACGGATCGCAATTTCGGCACCACCTTCTTCGTGCCCGAAGGCGGCGGCGATCCGATCCTGTTCCAGCACCTGTTCTGGTTCTTCGGCCACCCCGAAGTGTACATCCTGATCCTGCCGGGCTTCGGCATCATCAGCCACATCGTCTCGACCTTCTCGCGCAAGCCGATCTTCGGATATCTCGGCATGGCCTACGCCATGGTCGCGATCGGCGTGGTCGGCTTCGTGGTGTGGGCGCACCACATGTACACGACCGGCCTGTCGCTCGACACGCAGCGCTACTTCGTCTTCGCCACCATGGTGATCGCGGTGCCGACCGGCGTGAAGATCTTCTCCTGGATCGCCACCATGTGGGGCGGCTCGATCTCCATGCGCACGCCGATGCTCTGGGCGATCGGGTTCATCTTCCTGTTCACCGTCGGCGGCGTGACGGGCGTTCAGCTCGCCAATGCCGGCCTCGACCGTGCGCTGCACGACACCTACTATGTCGTGGCCCACTTCCACTACGTGCTCAGCCTCGGTGCGGTCTTCGCGATCTTTGCCGGCTGGTACTACTGGTTCCCCAAGATGACGGGCTACATGTACTCCGCCATCATCGCGCGCATCCACTTCTGGATGATGTTCGTCGGCGTGAACCTCGTCTTCTTCCCGCAGCACTTCCTCGGGCTGCAGGGCATGCCGCGCCGCTACATCGACTATCCGGATGCGTTCGCCGGCTGGAACATGGTGTCTTCCTACGGCTCATATCTGTCCGCCATCTCTGTGCTTATCTTCCTGTATGGCGTGTTCGAAGCCTTCCAGAAGAAGCGCATTGCTGGCGCCAATCCGTGGGGCGAAGGTGCCACCACGCTGGAATGGCAGCTGTCCTCACCGCCGCCGTTCCACCAGTGGGAAGAACTGCCGCGCATCAGGTGAGCGCGTCAAACGGATAAAGCTGGAAAGAGGCCGCTCTGATTATTTGTCGAGCGGCCTTTGAAATCAGAAGACGGAGCGAATGGCGCTGATCGAAGGCACGGAGTTGGAAGGGGTTCTGCCGCGCCTGTCGGAGGCGACGGCGGGTGACTTCTTTGCGCTCATGAAGCCGCGTGTGATGTCGCTCGTGGTGTTCACGGCGTTCGTGGGCTTCATGGCTGCGCCCGTCGCACCGAACCCGCTTCTTGCGATCATCGCCGTTTTGGCCATCGCAGTCGGCGCGGGCGCATCCGGTGCGCTCAATATGTGGTACGATGCCGACATCGACCGGATGATGTCGCGCACGGCGTCCCGTCCGCTGCCCACCGGCCGCATCATGCCTAGCGAGGCGCTGGCTTTCGGTGTCGTGATGTCGGCCTTTGCCGTGTTCACGCTCGGCCTGCTAGTGAACTGGCTGTCGGCGGCGATGCTCGCCTTCACCATCTTCTTCTATGCCGTGATTTACACGATGTGGCTCAAGCGGTGGACGCCGCAGAACATCGTGATCGGTGGGGCGGCAGGCGCATTTCCTCCGATGATCGGCTGGGCTGCTGCGACCGGCTCGGTCAGCCTGGAAAGCGTGATCCTTTTTCTCATCATCTTCCTTTGGACGCCCCCCCATTTCTGGGCGCTTGCTTTGTTCAAGGCTGAGGAATACGGGCGCGCCGGCGTGCCGATGATGCCGAACGTGCGCGGCCATGCCTCCACCCGCTTCCAGATTCTGGTTTACTCCCTGCTGATCGCGTCCGTCGGCGTTCTTCCCTGGTGGCTGGGCTATGTCGGGGCGTTCTATGGCACCGCCGCAGCCGCGCTGGGTATCGGCTTCGTCTGGTACGCCATGCAGGTATGGCGCATGTCCGACGAGGACCGGGTGATGAAGCCGGCCAAGGCGCTGTTCGGCTATTCGCTCCTTTATCTCTTCGCGATCTTCGCGCTCTACCTCGCCGATATCGTCTTCAACCAGTTCGGCATGGGAGCCTGATTGGTGATCGAAGAGCGTATCATCCAGACGGAGCGCCAGAAGAAGGCGCAACGCTCCCGCTCGATGGCGATTGGGCTGGCGCTGGCGGCCTTTGTCCTGCTGGTCTATGTCGGCTCGGTGCTCAAATTCGGCGCCGCGTTCTTCAACCGGTCCTTGTGAGGCGAGGATGAGCGCTCAGCCGACTTCCTCCGAGCGGGACAAAACCGGCGCCAACCGGATCATCGCATTTTCCTGCCTGGCCTTCTTCGGCGCCATGGTCGGCGCGGCCTACGCCTCGGTGCCTCTTTACAAGCTGTTCTGCCAGATGACCGGCTATGGCGGCACGACGCAGCGCGTGGAGCAGGCCTCGGACGTCATCCTCGACCGGCCGATTACCGTGCGGTTCGATGCGAATGTGGCGGGCGGGCTGCCGTGGAACTTCGCGCCTGAAGCGCGCTCGGTAACGATCAAGATCGGCGAAACGGTGAAGGCGGAGTACAAGGCTTCCACCACTTATTCAAAGCCGACACGCGGCCGCGCGAGCTTCAACGTCACGCCTGAGCTTGCAGGCAGCTATTTCAACAAGCTGGAATGTTTCTGCTTCACTGATACCGAGCTCAAGCCAGGTGAAGAGTTGGAGATGCCGGTCGTGTTCTATGTCGATCCCGACATCGTCAACGTGCCCGAGCTGAAAAACATCCAGACGATCACTTTGTCCTATACGTTCTTCCCGTCGAACGAGGAGCCCGAGGCGGCCGCGCAGGCGCGAGCCCGGGAGCCTTTGTCCGCGTCAATCGGAGGTTGAGATGGCCGACACGCACGCCAAGCATCACGACTACCATCTGGTCGATCCCAGCCCCTGGCCGCTTGTCAGCTCCGTCGGCGCTCTCGTGCTTGCGCTCGGCGGCGTGGCCTGGATGCAGTATCTCAAGGGCGGGTCGTTCCCTCTCTTCGGGCTCGAGCTTGCAAATCCATGGCTGTTCTTCATCGGACTGGCGGTGGTCATCTATGCGATGATCGGTTGGTGGTCGGACACGATCAAGGAGGCCCACCAGGGTCACCATACGCGTGTGGTGTCGCTCCACCTCCGCTACGGCATGATCATGTTCATCGCTTCGGAGGTGATGTTCTTCGCTGCGTGGTTCTGGGCTTTTTTCGATGCGAGCCTGTTTCCCGGCGAGATCAACCAGGTGCTCCGCACCGGCTTCACCGGTGGTGTCTGGCCGCCGAAGGGCATCGAGGTTCTCGATCCCTTCCACCTGCCGCTTTACAACACCGTGATCCTGCTGCTTTCGGGAACCACCGTTACCTGGGCGCACCATGCACTCTTGCACAATGACCGCCAGGGGCTGATCTCCGGTCTCGTGCTGACCGTCGGTTTGGGCGTGCTGTTCTCCTTCGTGCAGGCCTACGAGTACATGCACGCGCCTTTCACCTTCAAGGATTCGATCTACGGCGCGACCTTCTTCATGGCGACGGGGTTTCACGGCTTCCACGTCTTCGTGGGCACCATCTTCCTGCTGGTCTGCCTGATCCGCGCCGCGAAGGGCGAGTTCACGCCCAAGCAGCATTTTGGCTTCGAGGCCGCCGCTTGGTACTGGCATTTCGTGGACGTGGTGTGGCTCTTCCTCTTCGCCTCGATCTATGTCTGGGCCTCGATCGGCGCACCCCTCGCGGAAGGCCATTAGCAACGACAAGCGGCTCGCGCTGCATGAGCCTTCCTCCCGATCCCGCGTCGGACGGCAAAACCGTTGAGCCGATCGCCGCGGGCTTGAAGGGCCGCTGCCCTCATGGCGGGCGTGGCCGTCTCTTTTCAGGCTTTCTCAAGCTCGCTGACCGCTGCGAATCCTGCGATCTCGATTATTCCTTTGCCGACTCGGGCGACGGACCGGCAGCCTTTGTGATCCTGATCGTCGGCTTCATCGTGGTTGGGCTGGCGCTTTGGACGGAAGTGCGCTTCGCGCCGCCGCTCTGGCTGCATTTCAGCCTGTGGGTGCCGCTCGCGATCGTCCTTGGCCTTCTGGTGCTGCGCCTGACCAAGGGCGTGCTCGTGACGCTGCAATACCGCAATCGTGCTGCGGAAGGGCGGTTGGACGGCCGACCGTGAGCGTCTCGGTCGAGCGACCTGCTCCACGTTCCACGCTTGCGCGATGGGCTTTGCTGCTGGTCGCGGGGTTTGTCTTCGCGGTGTTGCTGGCGTTGGGCTCCTGGCAGGTGCAGCGTCTGCACTGGAAAGAAGCGCTGATTGCCTCCATCGCCGAACGCACCACCTCGGCGCCCGCGCCACTGGCCGAGATCGAGCAGCATTTTATCGATACAAGCGATGTCGAATACTGGCCTGTGACGGTGCCCGGCCGGTTCGAGCACGACAAGGAGCGGCATTTTCTTGCCACTCATGAGGGCCAGTCCGGGTTCTTCGTTTACACGCCCCTGCGGCTGGCTGACGGCCGAGCGCTGCTCGTAAACCGCGGCTTCGTTCCCTATGATCTGAAGGATGCGGAGAAGCGACCGGACGGGCAGGTTCCGGGCTTGGCGACGATCACCGGCCTCGCGCGCAATCCTCTTGAAGGAAAGCCGTCCGCCATCCTGCCCGACAATGATCCGGCCAAGAACATCTTCTACTGGAAGGATCGCGATGCGATGGCGCAGAGTGCGGGCCTCGACACCGGTGCGGCATTGCTGCCGTTCTTTGTCGATGCGGGTCCGGGGGCGGCGCCCGGCGGATGGCCAGTCGGCGGTGTCACGATCATCGACCTTCCCAACAATCACCTGCAATATGCCGTGACCTGGTTCGGGCTGGCGGCGGCTCTTGCGGGCGTGTGCGCCGCATCCGTGTGGAAAGGCCGAAGGAATGCTCGTGAACGCTGACGCGGGAAAAGACGATGGCGCGATCCTCGGCGCCTGCCACTGCAAGGCAGTACGCTTCCGCGTCAGGCTTGTAGAAGGCTTCCGCACCGCCCGTCGCTGCAACTGTTCCTTCTGCGCCATGCGGGGAGCCGTGGTCGTCACGGCGATGGTGGGCGAACTGGAAATCCTGAGCGGCGGGGACAAGCTGACCCTCTACCGCTTCAACACCGGCGCGGCGAAGCATCACTTCTGCTCCGTCTGCGGTATCTACACCCACCATCAGCGCCGTTCGAACCCCGATGAGCTTGGTGTCAATGTGGCATGCCTGGAAGGAAAAAGCCCCTTCGACTTCGCCTGCATCCCGGTGGAGGACGGCATCCTTCATCCGTCCGACCGTGAAGACGGCCGATCGGTGCGCGCGGGCTTCCTGCATTACGTGCCGCTCGCCGAGGACAGCGCGGAACCGTCAGCGCCGCAGCCTTGACAGTGGCGGGGTAGGGCCTCCATGTCAGCCGCGAATGCTGACCCGGACCGACATATCCAAGCCGCCGCTCACTTTGCGCCTGTGCGAGCCGCGCGGCTTCTGCGCGGGCGTGGATCGGGCGATCCAGATCGTGGTGCTTGCCCTCAAGAAGCACGGAGCGCCTGTCTATGTGCGCCATGAGATCGTGCATAACCGCTTTGTCGTGGAGGGGCTGAGGGCGCAGGGCGCGGTCTTCATCGAGGAACTGGACGAGATTCCCGATGCGCATCGCGACCGGCCGGTCGTCTTCTCCGCCCATGGCGTGCCGCAATCCGTGCCGGCGGAGGCGCAGGCGCGCAACCTGTTCTTCCTGGACGCCACCTGTCCGCTGGTTTCCAAGGTCCACAAGCAGGCCATGCGCCACCAGCGGCTCGGCCGCCATGTCCTGCTGATCGGCCATAAGGGGCATCCCGAAGTGATCGGCACCATGGGCCAGTTGCCGCCCGGCGCGGTGACGCTGGTCGAGACCGAGGCGGATGTGGCGGCGCTTGCCCTGAGAAACGAGACGGAACTCGGCTTTGTCACCCAGACCACGCTTTCGGTGGATGACACCGCGGGCGTGATCGCAGCACTTCAAGCGCGGTTCCCGTTCATCCAGGCGCCGTCGAGCGACTCCATCTGCTACGCCACGACCAACCGTCAGGACGCGGTGAAGGAAACGGCGCCGGGCACCGACCTGTTCCTGATCGTGGGCGCGCCGAACTCGTCCAACTCCAAACGGCTCGTCGAAGTGGCGGCGCGTGCCGGCGCGCGCCATGCGCTCCTTGTCCAGCGCGCCGCGGAAATCCCGTGGAACGAACTCGCGAACCTTCAGGTGGTCGGCCTTTCCGCCGGAGCCTCCGCGCCCGAGGTGATCGTGGATGAGATCGTGCAAGCCTTTCGCGATCGCTTTGCAGTGACGCTCGATCTCGCCATCACGCGGGTCGAAACCGAAGACTTCCCGGTGATGCGCGCACTTCGCGATGTGCCGCTCGAGGCAGCCGACATGGCCTTTGTCAACGGTTCCGCCTGATGGCCGTTTATACCGATGTGGGAGAGGGCGAACTCGCCACGTTCCTCGCGCGCTACGATGTCGGCGAACTGCTCTCCTACAAGGGCATCGCGGAAGGCACCGAAAACTCGAATTTCCTGCTTCACACCGGGCGCGGCTCCTTCATCCTGACGCTCTATGAAAAGCGGGTCGAGCAGGCTGATCTGCCGTTCTTTCTCGGCCTGATGGAGCATCTGGTCGCGCGTGGCATCTCCTGCCCGCAGCCGGTTCGTGGGGCAGACGGCGCGATGACGGGCACGCTCGCCGGCCGGCCAGCAGCCCTCGTCACCTTTCTCGAAGGCGTGTGGGTGCGCCGCCCGACCGTCACCCATTGCCGCGAGGTTGGCGCCGCCTTGGCCGCGCTTCATCTCGCGGGGGCCGATTTCAGCGGCCGGCGCGAAAACGCGCTGGGGCTGCCCGGCTGGAAATCGTTGTGGGAAGCATCCCGCGCACGCGCCGACGAGGTTGAGCCCGGCCTTGCGGCCGAAGTGGAAGCGGAATTCGCCGCCATTGAAAGTGGCTGGCCCTCCGGTCTGCCGCGCGGCGTGATCCACGCCGATCTTTTTCCCGACAACGGGTTCTTTCTGAGCGAGAGGCTGTCGGGCGTGATCGACTTCTATTTTGCCTGCAACGACCTTTACGCCTATGATCTGGCGACCTGCCTCAACGCTTGGTGCTTCGAAAAGGATTTTTCCTTCAACATCACCAAGGCAGGGGCGATGCTCAGCGCCTATCAGGCGGTGCGTCCTCTTTCGCGGGAGGAGCGTGACGCATTGCCGATCCTCGCGCGCGGCTCGGCCCTCCGCTTCATGCTCACGCGGCTTTACGACTGGCTGACGGTTCCGGACGGCCCCCTGATCCGCAAGCGCGATCCGCTTGAATATCTCCGGAGGCTGCGCTTCCATCGCGATATCGCCTCGCCCAGCGAATACGGCCTGTCGTGAAAAACGTCGAAGTCTGGACGGACGGGGCCTGCTCCGGCAATCCCGGTCCCGGCGGCTGGGGCGCGATCCTGCGCTTCAACGGGATCGAGCGCGAACTCTTCGGCGGGGAGGGTGACACCACCAACAACCGCATGGAACTGCTCGCCGCGATCAACGCGCTCGGTGCGCTGAAAGAACCCTGCGCCGTCGAGCTCTATACGGACAGCAACTATGTGCGCGACGGCATCTCCGGCTGGATCGAGGGCTGGAAGCGCAATGGCTGGAAGACGGCGGCCAAGAAGCCGGTGAAGAACGCCGAGCTTTGGCAGGCGCTGGATGAGGCGCGCAGGCGGCACACGGTGACGTGGCACTGGGTGAAGGGCCATGCCGGCCACCCTGAGAACGAGCGGGCCGACGAACTGGCGCGGGAAGGAATGAAACCGTTCAAGCGGGGCAGGGGACGGGTTGCCGGCGAATAGGACGGGCTGTTCCGCGGGCCGTCAATGCCGACGTTTCGGGCCGCGATTCCTAGAGCTGCTCGAGGATGCGCGCCGCTCCTGAGATCTCGGCCTTGCCGCGCTCTTCCTCGATGTTCAGCGTTTTCACCACGCCGTCCTTGACCACCATGGAGAAGCGCCGCGAGCGGATGCCCATGCCGCCTGCGCTCATGTCCGCGTCGAGCCCGAGCGCTTTGACGAAATCGCCATTGCCGTCCGCGAGGAAGGTGATCTTGTTTTCACCGCCCGAAAACCGCGCCCACGCGCCCATCACGTGATGATCGTTCACCGAGACAACGGCGACCTCATCCACGCCACGGTTCAGGATCGCGCTGTGGTTCTCGAGGAAGCCCGGAAGATGGTTGTTGGAGCATGTCGGCGTGAACGCGCCGGGCACGCCGAACAGAACCACCGTTCTGCCTGCGAACAGCTCTTCGCAGGTGACATCCTTGGTGCCATCAGGCGTCGCCATCTTGAAGGTTGCTTGCGGGATGCGCTCGCCTGCGGTGATCGTCATCGAACTTTTCTCCGGTCTGGTCCCGCCGGGGGAGCGTCACGGCGAGATAGCGCTGTGAGGCAAGAACGGAAAGGCCTTCACGGCAGAGAGACAGTGCCGGAAACCGCACCGCGATCGCTCTTCAGCGTGTAGAAGACCGGCTTGCCGCTTTCGTCGAATGCCGGCTCGGACAGGGCAGGAACCATGAAGAGCCAACTACCATCACGCTTCGAGCCTTGCGGAACCCCGAAGACGATCTTCCCACCGCCGTCCAGAAACAGCTCCGGTGCGCCTTCTCCTTCTGGCAGCGTGGCATCGAAGCTCAGAAGCGCGCCGTCACGTCCGTGCGGTCGAATGTTGAACCGCTCGTCAGCAGGCCGGGGAAGCGCGGCAAGGGCAGCCTCGACCTCGGCCTTGTCTTCTTCATCGTCGCCGGCGAGCGGGTCGAGCGAAAAACGCGTTTGAACAGGAACGCAGATCGTCTGGCAGAGCCCCAAGAAGAGGTCCGCCTCGATCTGGACGGGCTTACCCGCCGCCGCGATGGAGAACGTGACGGGAAACGATGTCGAGGCGGAATAGCCCGTCCAGGCGCCGTAGCCGTCATCATGCCGCTCGGGAGCCGGATAGTCGAAAACTGCGCCGGCAATGTTGGTGCTGGCCGAAACATCGATGTTCGGTGGAACGCCAGCATCGCCGGGATTGCGCCAATAGGTCTTCCACCCGGGCTCAAGTTCGATCTGAATCACGCCATTGAAGTGTGTGCTCCCCGCAGCCGGTGCGATTGTGACCAAGCGGATGCTGCCGCCCTCCATCCTGACCCATCCCGTCACCGCCGCGTGAGCATCCGCGACAAACGGGAGCGCGGAGAGCGCCAGCAGAGTCAGGGAAATTGCTGCCCGGAAAGGCTGGACAAAAAATCGCGTCACTCCAGTTGACGAAATGGCGAGAGCAGCGATCATGCTTTTGACGGTCCGGAAGAAGATGCGAGCGTGACGGGCATGGACATCCTGCGCCAGAAGAAGGAAGCGGCAAGCGGCTTTCTGGACGATCAGTTCCTGATTGCCATGCCGGGGATGGAAGACGAGCGTTTTTCCCGTGCGGTGATCTATGTCTGCGCCCATTCGGAGGAAGGGGCCATGGGACTGATCATCAACCAGCCCCAATCGATGCTGTTCCCCGATCTTCTCGTGCAGCTTGGCATCATGGACGAGAAGGCGGCGATCCGGCTGCCGCGCCGGACGCGCGACCTCGTCGTGCGCAACGGCGGCCCGGTGGATCGCAGCCGTGGCTTCGTGCTTCATTCCGGGGATTATCGCGTCGAGTCCTCGCTGGCGGTTTCGGACGAGATCTGTTTGACCGCCACCGTCGACATGCTGCGCGCGATCTCCACCGGACGAGGGCCTGAGCACGCCCTGATGGCTCTGGGCTATGCCGGATGGGGCGCGGGCCAGCTCGAGCTCGAGATCGCCGCCAATGGCTGGCTGACCTGCCCTGCCAGCCCGGAATTCCTGTTCGATAACGATCTCGACGAAACCTATGCCCGGCTGCTTTCCTCCATCGGGGTGGATGTCGCACGGCTGAGCCCCGTCGCCGGACACGCCTGATCGGGTCACGCTTCGCGAACGTCGGACTTCCCGGCTTTCAAGCCTGAGCCAGCCGGGATTGCTCGCGGAGCAGCTTCTGGACGGCATCGGCGGGAATGGGAACGCCGAACAGGAAGCTTTGGACATATTCGCAACCCATCTGACGGAGCTGCAACGCGTCGTTCTCGTCTGCGACGCCTTCCGTCACGACCGATAGTCCAAGCTCGTGGGCCATCGAGATCATCGATTTGAGCAGCACGCCGCGCTTGGGCGACTGATCGTCGACAAAGCTCTTGTCGATCTTGATCGTGTCGAACGGAAAGCGGGTGAGATAAGCGAGCGACGAGTAACCCGTTCCGAAATCGTCGAGCGAAAGCCCGATGCCAAGCGCCTTCAGCTTGCGCAGCATGTGCGCCGTCTGCTCGGGATTATCCATCACCAGCGACTCGGTCAGCTCCAGCCGGAAACATCGCGGCTTGAGCCCGGCGCGCGCGACCACCGAGCGAACGTCGCTCACGAGATCGCGGCGGATCAGCTGCCGGCTCGACAGATTGACGGAAACGAAAAGCGGCTGCTCGCCGACTTGATCCTGCCAGATCGACAGGTCGTCCGCCGCCTTCTGCATGGCGAAAAGCCCGAGCTGCACGATCAGGCCGCAACCTTCGGCAACGGGGATGAAGTCGGAAGGCGGAATGGATCCCCGGCGCGGGTGATCCCAGCGCATCAGTGCTTCGAAGCCGGCGACCGTCCGGTCTTCCAGGCGCACGATCGGCTGATAGGCGAGCGTCAGTTCACGCCGCTCGATCGCACGCCGGAGGTCCGATTCGATCTGCAGACGGTCGGTTCCGACCGAGCGGAAGGCGGGGCGGAAGGGCTCGATGCGGTCGCCGCCGAAGCGTTTGGCCTGCCGCATGGCAAGCTCCGCGTCCTTGACCATGTCCTCTGCCGACATCTCGCCCGCCGTCCAGCTCAGGAGGCCGACGGAGGCGGTGAGCACGATCTCGCGCTTGGCGAAGTTGATCGGCGTGCGGATCGCCTGCTTGATCGCATCCGCCACTGCGGCGATGCGCGCCGGCTCCTGCTCGGACAGGAGCATCAGCGCGAACTGGTCGCCGCCGAAGCGGGACAGCGCGTCGCTGGGTTTTAGCAGCCGGTGAAGCCGGCGTGCGACCGTCAGCAGGATCGTATCGCCGGCCGAGATGCCCAGGCCCGCATTCACCTGCTTGAAGCGGTCGATGTCGATCACGAAGACCGAAGGGCGGATCTTGTGCTCGCCCCTGGCGATGGCGACCATCGCTTCCAGCCGGTTCATGAACAATTCGCGATTGGGCAGCCCGGTGAGGTTGTCGTGGACGGCATCGTGGAGCAGGCGCTCTTCCGACTTCTTCTGCTCTGTCACGTCCACCAGCGTGCCCACACAGCGCATCACTTCGCCGTCCGAGCCCACCACCGGGCGGGCACGCAGGGCGAACCAGTGATAATGGCCGTCCGCACCGCGCAGGCGGAAGCTCTGCGAGACTTGGCCGCGCCGATGTTCCAGGACCACGTCGAGCGTCGTGCGGAAGGCGTCCCGGTCGTCCGCATGTAACACGGGAAGCCAGTTGCGGGCCGGCCCGCCGAGGCTGTTGGGCGGCAGCCCGAGCATTCCGCTAATGTCGGGTCGCGTCACGACCTTGTCGCGCAGCACGTCCCAGTCCCAGACCACGTCGCCCGAGCCAATCACGGCGAGCGCCTGCCGTTCCACATCGCTGAACAGCCCGTGATGAAGCGCGCCGCCGGCAAGCGCATGCTGCATGACCGTGAAGCCGATCAGAAGGATAATCAGAATAAGCCCGCCGCCGATTGCCGGCTGCACCACGTCATTGGCGAGCGTGCCCGTCACGGCAAGCCAGCCACCGGCCAGCCAGACCAGCACCATGGTCCAGCTCGGGATCAGCATCACGGCGCGGTCGTAGTTCTGGATGCCGAGATAGATGATCAGCGCGATGCCAACGATCGCGGTCGCGGCGAACGAGAAGCGCGCGATGCCTGCCGCGACCGGCGGGTCGACCACGGCGACGCCGGCGATCGCCGCCAGCCCGAGCACCCATGCGATTGCGCCATAGGAAAAATGGCCATGCCAGCGGTTGAGGTTCAGATAGGTGAACAGGAACACCACGAAGGTGGCGGCGAGCGCGACCTCTGTTCCCGCGCGCCACATCTGCTCGTTGCCGGGCGAAACCTCGATCACCTTGTTGAGGAACCCGAAATCCACCGAGATATAGGCGAGCACGGCCCATGACAGCGCGGCCGTTGCAGGAAACATCGAGGTTCCCTTGACCACGAAAAGGATGGTGAGAAACAGCGCAAGCAGCCCCGCGATACCGATCACGATGCCGCGGAACAGCGTGTAGGAATTGACCGAATCCTTGTAGGCCTCGGGCTCCCAAAGATAGACCTGCGGCAGGCGCGGAGAGGCAAGCTCGGCCACGAAAGTCACCACCGCGCCGGGATCGAGCGTCAGCAGGAAAACATCGGCATCCGCGCTCGCCTGTCGGTCGAGCGCGAAACCCTCGCTCGGCGTGATGGCGGCGATGCGGGTGGAGCCCAGGTCGGGCCAGAAGAAGCCGGAGCCGACCAGGCGGAAATGCGGCGCGACGATCAGCCTGTCGAGCTGGGTGTCGGTGGTGTTGGCCAGCGCGAACACCGCCCAGTCACCGCTCGCGCGCGCGTCCTTGGCCTCCACCTCGATGCGGCGAACGATGCCGTCTGGACCGGGCGCCGTGGAAACCTGGAAGCTGTCGCCCTTGTTGCGGAAGATTTCCGCGGCGCCGGACAGGTCGAGCGCACGATCATCACGCGAGATGCGGATAGGTTCGAGCGCCGCAGCGGGCAGAACCGTGCCGAGAAGGAGGATAAGCGCGACAAGCGTGCGCACAGACGCGAACTGGAATCGCACCCTTTGTCAGCCCTTCTCTGCCAGCGTGTCGCCTGTAATCAGCGCGAACAGAAGATGATCGTGCCAGGCCCCATTGATCCGAAGAAAGGATCGCGCGACGCCTTCGCGCTGGAATCCGGCTTTTTCAAGCACGCGCACGGAGCGATGATTGCTCGGGATGCATGCGGCTTCCAGGCGATGCAGGCGGAGCGTGTTGAAAGCGTATCCGGCGACAAGCCGCACTGCCTCCACCATGTAGCCCTTGCCGGCATGCCGTTCGCCCACCCAGTAGCCGATATGCGCCGACTGGGACACGCCGTGGCGGATGTTACCAAGTGTGATGCCGCCGATGAGACGGTCGGTCTTCCGGTCGAAAATGAGAAACGAAACCGCGGCACCCGCCTCATAATCCTGCGCGTAGCGTCGAAGCCGGTTACGCCAGCTCGATCGCTCGAGCTCGTCGGTCGCCCAGCGCGGCTCCCACGGCTCCAGAAAGGCGCGACTGTCGCGGCGGAGGGCTGCCCATTCCCGAAAATCGCGGCGCGTGGGCAGCCGCAGCATGATCCGTTCGCCCTTGAGCAGAGGGCCTTTCGCGCGGGAAAGAAACAGGCCGAACACGAAGGCCGAAGCCGCTGGTCAGACGGCGAGCCGCCGGGCTGGCGCGGCAGGCGGTGCAACCATGTCCGCGATGGCGTCGAAGCCGGCCAGCGTATCGACGGGGCCCACGGCCGCCACGGTGGGGCGCGTGGAGAAGAGCCGCGTCGAAAGATCAGTGAGGCGATCCACGCTGAGCGCAGATAGCCGGTCCATCAATTCCTCACGCCCGATGGGCCGGCCGAACAGAAGGAGCTGCCGCGCGATCTGCGATGCGCGCGAGGCGGCGCTTTCGGCCGACATGATGAGGCCCGCCCGGTATTGCGCGCGCGCGCGGTCGAGTTCCTGGATGTCGATGTGCTCGCCGGTTTTGGCAAGCTCGGCCAGGATGACGGGAACCAGTTCCTCGATGTCTTCGCGTCCCGTTGCGGCATGGACGCCGAACAGGCCGGTGTCGGAAAATCCCCAGTGAAAGGCATAGATCGAGTAGCACAGCCCGCGCTTCTCGCGGATTTCCTGGAACAGGCGAGAGGACATGCCGCCGCCGAGCACCATGGAAAGCACCTGTGAGGCGTAAAAATCGCGCACGTGATAGGCGCGGCCTTCGAAGCCCAGCACGATCTGCGCGTCCATCAGGTCGCGTGTCTCGCGGAAGTCACCGCCGAGATAGCGCGCGGGCGGCGCGGGAACGCTTGTCGCAGTCGACCGGAAATCGCCGAGGCGGTTCTCCACCTCGCGCACGAAGCTGTCGTGGTTCACGTCGCCGGCGGCCACCACCACCATGCGATCGGCGCCATACTGACGCTCCATGAAGCGGTGCAGGTCGGCCGAGGTGAAGGATTGCAGCGTTTCAGGCGTGCCCAGGATGGAGCGGCCGATCGTCTGGTCGCGGAAGGCTGTTTCGGTGAAGCGGTCGAAGACGATGTCGTCCGGCGTATCATGCGCCGCGCCGATCTCCTGAAGGATCACATGCTGCTCGCGCTCGAGTTCTTCAGGATCGAAGCGACTTTCGGTGAGGATGTCGGAAAGAAGGTCCACCGCCAGCGGCAGGTCTTCCGACAGGACACGCGCATAGAAGCTGGTGGTCTCGACACTGGTGGCGGCGTTGATCTCGCCGCCCACATTCTCGATCTCAGAGGCGATCTGGAAGGCCGAGCGGCGCGTGGTGCCCTTGAAGGCCATATGTTCGAGCAGGTGGGCCATGCCATG
This sequence comes from uncultured Mesorhizobium sp., assembly GCA_963522145.1. GTDB lineage: Bacteria > Pseudomonadota > Alphaproteobacteria > Rhizobiales > Rhizobiaceae > Mesorhizobium_B. The sequence goes on from CAUQXI010000003.1 coordinate 71,402, forward strand.
CTCTTCGTCGCGTTCGTCGCGGGCGCCGGACTTGACCCAGACGCCCATGGCCACGGTGTCGATGCTGGGAAGAGTTTCAGTGGCAACCGTCAGGCCGTTGGAAAGACGGCTTACCTCAACACCCATATAGTCTACTCTCCTTGACGCGCGCGCCGCGTGCGGCTCGCCACATAGTCTTCTACCATTTTTACATCCGTGGGAAGCCTTGTGAAGCCTTCCGGCCGATCCATGAGATCGGCAAACCAGTGCGGCAGCGGCGGGCGCATTCCGCAGGCCGCGGCCACCGCATCCGGAAACTTTGCCGGATGCGCGGTGGCGAGCACGATCATGGGTGTTTCCGGCGAAGCAAAGGCCTCGGCAACGTGGACCGCCGTCGCCGTGTGCGGATCGAGAAGGTACGAACTGTGGCGCAGCGTATCCTCGATGGCCGCGGCCGTTTGCGCAGTGTCTGCGCGACCGGCGTCGAACTCGGCGCGGATGGCACTGATGGCAGGCCCGGCAATCGTGAAGGCGCCGCTCTGTCTCAGTCCTGCCATGCTGTTGCGAACGGCATCCGCGTCACGCCCATGAGCCTCGAACAGCAGGCGTTCAAAATTGGACGAGACTTGGATGTCCATGGAAGGCGACGTGGTCGCGACCACCCCTTCCGTCGCATATCGGCCGGTCGCGAGCGTGCGGGCCAGAATGTCGTTGTCGTTGGTGGCGATTACCAGGCGATCGATCGGCAAGCCCATGCGCTTGGCAGCAAAGCCCGCAAAGATGTCGCCGAAATTGCCGGTCGGCACCGTGAAGGAGACAGGGCGGTCCGGCGCCCCCAGCGAAAGGGCGGAAGAGAAGAAATAAACGACCTGGGCCATGATACGGCCCCAGTTGATCGAGTTGACGCCCGACAAGCCGACGCGGTCGCGGAAGGGCAGGTCGTTGAACATCTCCTTCACGAGGTTCTGGCAGTCGTCGAAATTGCCGTCCATCGCGAGCGCGTGAACATTCGCCGCTCCCGATGTGGTCATCTGCCGCTGCTGGACAGTTGATACGCGCCCGTGCGGAAACAGGATAAAGAGATCGGCGCGGTTTCTTCCCGCGAATGCTTCGATCGCGGCACCGCCCGTATCGCCGGATGTGGCGCCGACGATCGTGGCATGCTGTCCGCGCTCGGCCAAAACATGATCCATGAGCCGAGCGAGCAGCTGCATCGCCACATCCTTGAAGGCAAGCGTCGGCCCGTGGAACAGTTCGAGCAGGAAGCGGTTCGGCGCGATCTGCACGAGGGGGCAGACGGCCTTGTGCCGGAAGGTTGCATAGGCCTCGTCGATGATCCGCTCGAAGGCGGCACCGGGAATGTCGCCGCCCAGGAATGGCATCAGCAGGCGGATGGCGAGTTCGGGATAGGCAAGGCCACGCATCGCGCGGATCTCGGCTGCGCTGAACTGCGGCCACTCCGCCGGAACATAAAGACCGCCATCCCGCGCGAGGCCTGCGAGCAGAACATCCGCGAATCCGAGCGCCGGCGCCTCGCCGCGCGTGCTCACATAGCGCATTTCATTGTCTCCGCTTCCGGGGCCATCGGTAACCGCATCGCGGCGGTGGACAGCCACTGCCCGCCCAGTCGCATTTTCGCCGCCGCGTTGCTATAGGGCAGGCGCAAAGTGAGAGGGAAGTGTCCGCTGATGCTCGATCCGCAGTCTCATTCGGGGCGGCGCCTGGCCGCCGGTTTGTTTTCGCTCGGCATGCTTGCTTTTGTCAGCGGCTGCCAGTCCGATGGGGAAGGCGAGACGACCGGGGGGGACAGCGCCAAGCCGGCACCCGTTACGCAAACCGAGCTGCGCGCCTATTGTCCGCCCGTCGTGCTTCGCGAGGGTACGACCTTCTTCAACTCCTTCGAAAAGGGTGCTGACGGCGACCGCACCAAGTTGATCTACCAGACCTCGATCTTCGATGCGACGCGCTCCTGCACGCGCTCGGACGGCACGCTATCCGTGAAGGTCGCTGTTGCCGGCCGCGTCGTTCCGGGACCGCTCGGCAAGACGGGCTCGGTCACCGTGCCGATCCGCATTGCCGTCACCAATGGGGATGAGGTGCTTTACTCCCAGCTTCACCAATACTCCGTGCAGGTGGCGAGCACGGGCCAGGCGACCCAGTTCCTGTTCACCGATCCGGCGGTCACCTTCCCCGATGCCGGTCGCGGCGTTCGCATCTTCGCGGGCTTCGATGAGGGTCCGGCCAAGAAGCAGGCAGATCCGACCGAGTAGGCGCTTCAGCCCGGATCGCTCCAGTCAGACAGCGCGGCCAGTGTCGGCGCAAGAGCGCTGAGACGGCGCAGCACGGTTTCGGCGCCGGCTTCCGTCAGGCGATCGGCAAGGCCGGGATAGCTGTTTTCCCCGCCGCTGAAACCGACCGCGCGCATCCCCGCCGCTTTCGCCGCAGCAACGCCTGCTGCCGTCGCATCAATGACGAAGCAGTTTTCAGGCGCGGCTTTCGCTTTTTCTGCCGCAAAGCGGAGAAGATCAGGGGCAGGGCGCGGTTTGAGTTCTTCTGCGGGGGAGGAAAAGACCCTCCCTGCAAGGAACTTCTCCAGCCCGCTCGCTCCCAGCATCTTTTCCACCCGCGCGGTCGGCTCGTCTGACACGGCGCAGAACGGAGTGGGAAGGCGTGCGAGCATATCGCGCGCATCCTCTGTCGCCCGGAGTTCACGCGAGAGGCGACGGTCGAGCACCGTGTCGGCCGCGCCCAGCAGTGACGCCTGAAGCGGCACCTGGGCGCGCTCCTCGAGCTTGAGGAGGATGTCCTTGAACGCCGCGCCGCCATAGTCCTCGATCAGCTCGTCGGCCTCGATCGCAACGCCGGCGGCCTTCAATGCCTGGGCGCGTGCTTCAGCCCACAGCCGCGTGGATTCCACCAGCACGCCTTCCAGCGAGAAGATCAGAAGCTGCGGCTTCATGAGAAAACCTCAATCAGGGGAAGCACGGACGATTTCCGACGCAGAGCCCGCGCGAATTTCATTCAATTTTTACCGCGCCCGGTAACCATAACGGCTGGTGAAGTCACGCGTATTCGTCAGGTCAGTATGTCGCTCACAGCCCGAGTCTCCTCCGTCCCGAACGATTCGCCACGCACAGGGGCAAAGCCCGCCTGGCTAGATACGGTGATCAAGGGCGACTGCGTTTCCGCGCTCGAAAAGCTTCCCGACAGAAGTGTCGATGTGATCTTCGCGGACCCGCCTTACAATCTCCAGCTCGGCGGCGACCTTCACCGGCCGGACCAGTCCAAGGTGGATGCCGTGGACGATGCCTGGGACCAGTTCGACAGCTTCGCCGCCTATGATGCATTTACCCGCGCCTGGCTGCTTGCCGTGCGCCGCGTGCTCAAGCCCAATGGCACGATCTGGGTCATCGGCTCCTACCATAACATCTTCCGCGTCGGCGCTGCTCTCCAGGATCTCGGCTTCTGGGTGCTGAACGACGTGGTGTGGCGCAAGACCAACCCGATGCCGAACTTTCGTGGACGGCGCTTCCAGAACGCGCATGAAACGATGATCTGGGCGTCACGAGACCGCGAGGCGAAAGGCTACACCTTCAACTACGAGGCGATGAAGGCCGCCAACAACGACACCCAGATGCGGTCCGACTGGTTGTTTCCGATCTGCACGGGCGGCGAGCGGCTCAAGAACAGCGATGGCGGCAAGCTTCATCCGACCCAGAAGCCCGAGGCGCTGCTGGCCCGCGTGATCCTTGCTTCAACCAAGCCCGGCGACGTGGTGCTCGATCCGTTCTTCGGTTCGGGAACAACCGGTGCGGTGGCCAAGAGGCTGAACCGGCATTTCGTGGGCGTCGAGCGCGAGCAGGACTATATCGACGCGGCCCGCGTCCGCATCGACGCCGTTGTTCCGCTCGATCTCGAGGATGCGACGCCGATCGCCGGAAAGCGCGCCGAGCCGCGCGTGGCTTTTGCAAGCCTGCTCGATTCCGGGCTGATCTCAGCCGGCACCATGCTGTACGACGCACGCCGCCGGTTCTCTGCCCGGGTGCGCGCGGATGGAACGCTCGCCGTGGGCAATCTCGCAGGCTCCATCCACCGCGTAGGAGCCGACCTGCAGGGGTTGGATGCCTGCAATGGCTGGACCTTCTGGCACTATGAGCGCAATGGCGGCCTGACCCAGATCGACGAATTGCGGCGCATCGCCCGCCTCAGCATGGAGCGCGCGGGCGGCTGATCGTCAGGATCGGCGGGTCACGAACGGGCTTTTGCGGAAGGGGCGAAGGCGGCAGGCACGGCGCAGCGCACGACCTTCTTCATCAGCGTCGGCAGTGCCGCCTGCTCCCATTCGGCCGCGGTCGACCACCAGTGGCCCGGTGGCGCCTTTGCCGTTTCCACCCCATCGGCGCGGAACACATCGAGGGTGAGCGAAAAATGGGTGAAGACGTGCGGCACCGTGCCGACCTTGCGCCACGCGGCATGAAAGGGGGCGGCCTTCGCTGTTTGGTCGCCGTCAGCGCGCGCGTTCCATCCGCTGGTGGGCACTTCCGCCATGCCCGACAGGAGACCCGGCTCCACCCGCTTGCGAAATAGGATCGCGCCGTCGCGCCGCACGGCCACAAAGGCGGCGCCGACCCGCTCCGGACGGGGCGGCTTGGGCGCTTTCACCGGGTAAAGATCCTGCTCGCCCCGCGCTCGCGCAAGGCAGGGCTCGCGCCACGGGCACAGGATGCAGGCGGGACGCCTGGGCGTGCACACGGTGGCGCCAAGATCCATCGTGGCCTGCGCGAAGTCGCCCGGTCGCGCTTCTGGCACCATCGCAGCCACAGCCGCCTTGATCTCCGTCCTGGCTTTTGCGGGCGGAACCGGCAGCGCCATGATGCGCGCGATCACGCGTTCCACATTGCCGTCCACCACGGCCGCCGGCTGGTTGAAGGCAATGGCGGCGATGGCCGCGGCCGTATAGGCGCCCACGCCCGGCAGCCTGAGCAGTTCTGCCTCGGTTTCGGGAAAGGCGCCGCCGAGCGTCTCCGCGATCCTGCCCGAGCAGGCGACGAGGTTGCGGGCGCGGGAGTAATAGCCGAGCCCCGCCCAGGCGCGCATCACGTCGTCCGTTTCCGCTCCTGCCAGACTCGCAATGTCGGGCCAGAGCGCGGTGAAGCGGTTGAAGAACGGCTTCACCGCCTCCACCGTGGTCTGCTGGAGCATGATCTCCGACAGCCATACGCGATAAGGATCGGGACGCTGGCCGGCCTTCAGGGCCTTGGGCGATACGCGCCAGGGCAGGGCACGGGCATGGACATCGTACCAGTCAAGCAACCGGGCGCTCATCTCGGCGGGAGGCCATGCCGAGCCCCCACGCTGCGGCTGCTCGTCACCCTGCATTGATCGACCAGCCTTCATTGGCCATCTTGAGGCAACAAGAAAGGCATCCGCATGGCGGCCAACAACGCTCCTCCTACATGGCGATCCCAGCCGACGCCCTTGAGCGATCTCGCGAGCGGCGTGCTTGATCCGGTCATGCGCAAGCGTGCCGGGGTAAGCGTCGCCCTGATCCAGTCATGGGAAGAGATCGCAGGCGCACATGTAGGCCGACGGTCGCGACCCGAAAAGATACAGTGGCCCAAACGCGTGCGGGAAGGCGGGCGCACCGAGCCCGCAACGCTGGTGATCGCCTGCGAGAGCGCGGCCGCGCTCGAGATCCAGCACGAAACAAGCGAGATCATCGCCCGCGTGAACAACTTCTTCGGCTATCCCGCGATCAACAGCGTGAAGCTGGTGCAGAAGCCGATCCTTCGTTGGGACCCGCCGCCGCGCCCCGCAGTCCGAGCCTTGAGCGCGGAGGAAGGAACGAAGCTCGCGGCCCAGGTGGCGCCGGTGGAGGATGATGGGTTGCGCGCGGCACTTCAAAGGCTCGGCGCTTCCGTGATCGCGCGCAGGCGCTGAGCAGACTTGGTCCTCGTCCGGTGAACGCTCCGTCGACTGCCATATTTCATGCCAAGTTGCCGGTTTTGGTGCAGAAAACCTCCATTCTCCGATCCACACCAAGGTGATTCGCATGTCCGTTTTTTCCCGTCGCTCGCTTCTGACGGCGATCGCGCTCGGTCCCGCAAGCGCCTGGCTGGTGGCATGCTCGGAGTCGGAAGCACAAACGGCGGCTCAGCCGGCCGCGCCCGCCACCCCCGCAGCGCCCGCTGCCGCGCTGCCTGCCGCTTCGGGCACGGTGGATACGGCCGAGCTGCTCAAGCCCGGCCAGTTGCCCGACATGGTGATGGGCAAGGCGGATGCGCCAGTGACCATCGTGGAGTATGCTTCCATGACCTGCCCGCATTGCGCGCATTTCCACGACACCACGCTTCCGACGATCAAGGAAAAGTATCTCGACACGGGCAAGGCGAAGCTGATCCTGCGCGAATTCGCCTTCGACCCGCGTGCCGAGGCCGGCTTCATGCTGGCGCGCTGCGCGGGCGACAAATATTATCCCATGGTCAGCGTGCTGTTCAGCCAGCAGGCAAGCTGGGCCGGCGGCGACAATGCGCGTGAAGCGCTGCTGCAGCTGTCCAAGCTCGCCGGTTTCTCCCAGGCCTCCTTCGAAGCCTGCCTGACCGACCAGAAGCTGCTTGACCAGATCAAATCCGTAAAGGACCGCGCCGCGAACGACTTCAAGGTCGATTCCACGCCGACCTTCTTCATCAACGGGACGATGTATAAGGGGGCGCTGACGGTTGAGCAGATTTCGGCGGTCATCGACAGCCTGCTGCCAGCCTGACGGCTGAATCGTCTGGGCTATAGCGGGGTGAGGTTCATCTCCCTGCGCTCGTGCCTCGCGTTCCGGAGGAGGCAGCTAAGAAGCTGCGCAAGCATACATGAGCTCACGATCCGAAATAGAGTGTCGTGGAGATTGAATGGATCAGCCCTTTCGGAGAGGGCTCGGATCGCGCTATCTGCAACCTCATGATCGGGCTTCGTCTTTCCTGCAGCGTTCTTCTGCTTGTCCTGCTGGGGGCAGGCGGCTGCACGCGCACGAATGACGGCTCGCTCGTTCCGACCTACCGCCTGGGCGTCACCGAAAGCGCGATGCTGCCGATGCCGGTGATCGAGCGCTCGCCCGAACTGGAGCCGAACGAGGCGGCGGTGTTTCCGCCTCCGCCCGAGCCTGCGATCGTCGACGCTCCTGTTTCCTACCGCGGCTCTGCGCCGCGGCGAACGAAGGCCCGCGCAACGTCATCGCGTTCACCGCAGGAATCTCACCTCTACGACTGCCGGACCGACGCGCCTCCGGAAGGACGTGTGCGGATGGAATGCCGCTAACACCTCTCCAGCCTCGCGCAAGCCCGGCGGCACAGAGTGCCATTCTTCCTGTTGCGAACTCCCAAGACGCTTGACCCGCTTCGATCCGTCGAGGCGGGTTTTTTCTATTGGCGCTTGGGAGAAGTGCTCGGCGAGGATAGCTGTGACGTTATGAAGCTCAGCAGGATACCGTTGAACTCTCGAGACACGTACTAACTTTATCGCTCGAAGCGGCGACCATAGCCTATTGCATCAACAAAGATCCGGCTTACTCCGCGCCTAGCGCATTGTGGCGCTGTCTAGTTTCTTAGCAATGCGATTGATGTCCGCGAGCACCAACGGTCGGAAAAGATCGTAGCGCTCTTTGCCTGCTGGGTGGCTCAGCACAAGTCTTGCCAAATTCTCGCCTGACATCTCTTCCGTGTCAAAGCAAGTTAGGTCTATCCCAAGCGGGTGCAGCGTATGAGGCCCAACACCTTTCTGAAAGCTCGCTAAAGCCAACCCAGAACTGAAGAAGTGTTCGCGTATCGAACCATTTGGCGTTGTGGACGCCAGCGCTAGATAGATGGCGTTTAGGATCGTCTCTTTAGGGTAGGGCAGCATGATCTCGTCTCTGATTTCACCTCCAACCGGATGCTCTTCGAGGAAGGCGCCATAACCCTGAATAATCTTTGTGGCCGCTATCGAGACAGTGTCTTCATCAACCGTAGGTGCTTTTCTCCTAAACCATCTTAGCAAAGCCATACCTCCACTATTTCAGTTTTGATAGAGAACGCAAATTCGATAATGTCCCACTCTCCTCAACGTCATCGACCGAGAAATTAGAAGTGTTAAAAAATGGATTCGGATTTTCTGAAAGACCCAATACGCAATAGAGCCCTCCGGAAAAAATTTCTTGCTGAAATTATCGAAGACGAGAAGATCGCTTTCGACTTTGCAAGGATGCTTCTCACCGTTTCTGCTATTTGGTTGGCAATTGGTATAACCGTTCAGAAATGGGAAGCTATAAGTATATGGCCGCTTCGATATGCGAGCGCTATATTTGTTGCCGCATTCGTGCTGTTCGGCCTCTACCTTACTAACCGATTAAAGAAGGCAACTGAGGAGATCGCCGTGATTATGTGGATACCCTGGATACTTGAAGGGAGCCGCACCAAACGAATTGCTGCGCGCCTCCTATCGTACTTTTCAGCTGCGGCTGCGATGATCATGCCGTATTTCATTACGGGGAAGTGATGTCACGTCCACGCCTATATGATCGCGTATAGACTTATTGGCTGGGGCGCCAGGATTCGAACCTGGGAATGTCGGTACCAAAAACCGATGCCTTACCGCTTGGCGACGCCCCAACGCGTCCAGCACAGGCTGGGCGCCACCTTATAGGAGAGGCGGGCGCACAGCACAATCATTCTCGTGGGCTAATGATCGCTCCATACGGCGAGTTCATTGCCGGCAGGATCGGTGAAATGGAAGCGTCGGCCGCCCGGAAAGGGAAAGATCGGCCGCGTGACCGTGCCGCCCGCGCTTCGAACGACAGCCATGCTTCGTTCGAGATCGACCGAAAAGATGACGGGAAGCGGCTTGGCCGGTGCCTCATTGGCATCGGCCTGGAAGCCGCCTTCAAGCCCCTGATCGAAGGCGCAATAGGTCGGCCCATAATCGGTGAAAGACCATGCGAAGGCCTCGCTGTAAAACGCTTTCACCCTGTCGAGCGTGCCCGGGCTCGCCGGCATCTCAAGATAATCGAGCTGTCCATCCTGCTTCATCGCCGACTCCTTCGTTCATGATATGTTCTATATCTATGAGGCAGTCGCGGCAACGAAGAAATTATCCCGGCCATGCTAATCGATTTTGACAACCAAGCCCATCGACACGCGGTTGCACCGCGGCGGCGCCTTGCCTAACGCTCGCGCAACCTTTCCTCGATGCGAGCCGAGACGAATGACGGAAAAGTGGGTTTACACCTTCGGCGATGGAGCCGCCGAAGGTCGCGCGGGCGACAAGAACCTGCTGGGTGGAAAAGGCGCCAATCTCGCTGAGATGTGCAGCCTTGGCCTGCCCGTGCCGCCCGGCTTCACGATCACCACAGCGGCCTGCAACTGGTTCTATGCCAATGGCCGTGCCTACCCGGCCGAGCTGAAGACGCAGGTGGAAGCGGCGCTCGGCCATGTCGCGAAGCTCACCGGACGCAACTTCGGCGATCCGAGGAGCCTGCTGCTGGTTTCAGTGCGGTCGGGCGCGCGTGCGTCCATGCCAGGCATGATGGACACGGTGCTTAATCTCGGGCTCAACGACGAAACGGTGGAGGTGCTTGCCGCCGACTCCGGCGATCCGCGCTTTGCCTGGGACTCCTACCGCCGCTTCATCACCATGTATGCCAATGTCGTGGCAGGCATCGACACAGAAGGTTTCGAGGAAATCCTCGAGGACCGGAAAGCGCAGCTCGGCGTGGAGCTGGACACCGCGCTTTCGGCCGACGACTGGAAGGCCGTCGTTGCACTCTACAAGACGCAGTTCGCCGAGGATGCCGGCGCGCCTTTCCCGCAAGATCCGGACGAGCAGCTCTGGGGTGCGATCGGTGCGGTGTTCCAATCCTGGATGAACCACCGCGCGGTCACCTATCGCCGCCTGCACGACATTCCCGAATCCTGGGGCACGGCCGTCAACGTGCAGGCCATGGTTTTCGGCAATATGGGCGAAACCTCCGCAACGGGCGTGGCCTTCACGCGCAATCCGTCCACCGGCGAGAAGGCGCTTTATGGCGAGTTCCTGGTCAATGCGCAGGGCGAGGATGTGGTGGCGGGCATCCGCACCCCGCAGAACATCACGGAAGCCGCAAGGCTGGCGGCCGGTTCGGACAAGCCCTCGCTCCAGAAGCTGATGCCCGAAACCTTCGCCTCCTTCGTGGAAATCGCGGATCGCCTCGAACAGCACTATCGCGACATGCAGGATCTGGAATTCACGGTTGAGCGCGGCAAGCTCTGGATGCTGCAGACCCGTTCCGGCAAGCGCACGGCACGCGCGGCACTGCGCGTCGCAGTCGAGATGGCGGCCGAGGGGCTGATCACGCGGGAAGAGGCGGTGCTGCGGATTGATCCCGCCTCACTCGACCAGCTTCTGCACCCCGCGATCGACCCGAACGCGGCCCGCGCGGTGATGGCCACCGGTCTGCCGGCGTCTCCGGGCGCGGCGACGGGCGAGATCGTCTTCACCTCTGACGATGCGGAGGAGGCGAAGGCGCAGGGCCGCAATGTAGTTCTGGTTCGCGTGGAAACCAGTCCCGAGGACATCCACGGCATGCACGCCGCTCAAGGCATCCTGACCACACGTGGCGGCATGACGAGCCACGCGGCTGTGGTGGCGCGCGGCATGGGCAAGCCCTGCGTCTCGGGCGCGGGCGGCATCCGCGTCGATCCGCGCGCAGGAACGCTGACGGTCACGGGAGAAACCTTCCGCGCGGGCGACGTGATCACGATCGATGGCGGCAACGGCCAGGTGATCAGGGGCGCGGTGGCGATGATCCAGCCGGAGCTTTCCGGCGACTTCGCCGCGGTCATGGAGTGGGCCGACGAAAGCCGGCGCATGAAGGTTCGCGCAAACGCGGAAACGCCGCTCGACGCGCGGGCCGCGCGTTCGTTCGGGGCGGAAGGGATCGGGCTCTGCCGTACGGAGCACATGTTCTTTGACGCAACGCGGATCATCGCCGTGCGCGAGATGATCCTCGCTGATACGGAAGCGGGACGGCGCACCGCTCTGGCGAAGCTTCTTCCCATGCAGCGCTCGGATTTCGCCGAGCTTTTCGCGATCATGGCAGGGCTACCCGTCACGATCCGCCTGCTCGACCCGCCTTTGCACGAGTTCCTGCCCAAGACGGAAAGCGAGATCGCAGAGGTAGCGGAGGCGATGGGCGTTTCGGCTGAAAAGCTTCGCGAGCGCGCGGAGGCGCTGCACGAGTTCAACCCGATGCTCGGTCATCGCGGCTGCCGGCTGGCGATCTCTTATCCCGAAATCGCCGAAATGCAGGCGCGCGCGATCTTCGAGGCGGCGGCGGAAGCGGCAAAGACGTCAGGCAGTCCGGTCGTGCCCGAGATCATGGTTCCGCTGGTCGGCATGAAGGCCGAGCTGGATTTCGTGAAAGCCCGGATAGACGCGGCTGCCAAAGCGGTGGAAGCGGAAACAGGGCAGGCGATCGATTATCTCGTCGGCACCATGATCGAACTGCCGCGCGCGGCTATCCAGGCCGGATCGATCGCCGAAAGTGCCGAGTTCTTTTCCTTCGGCACCAATGATCTCACCCAGACGACCTTCGGCATTAGCCGAGACGACTCGGCGGGCTTCCTCGAAGCCTATCGCAAGGCCGGCATCGTGGAGCAGGATCCGTTTGTTTCGCTGGACCAGGAAGGTGTGGGCGAACTCGTGCGGCTCGCATCAAGCAGGGGCCGTGCGACGCGAGACGGCATCAAGCTCGGCATCTGCGGTGAGCATGGCGGCGACCCGGCCTCGATCGCCTTCTGCGAGGAGGTGGGGCTCGATTATGTGTCCTGCTCGCCGTTCCGCGTGCCGATCGCGCGGCTGGCTGCGGCGCAATCCGCCTTGCGCTCCAAGACGGCCAAGGCAGCGAAGGATCAGGCACCGAGCACCGTCGCCTGACCTTAAGGCAAGAGAAAGGCCCCCTCCGCCGGCGCGCAAGGGCCCTTCTATTTTCAGATCGGCGATCCGGTCTCGTTCGCCGCATCTTCGGAATAGCCGGCTCGCGAGCCGCCGGCTTCCACGCGCACGCCCTTGTCCGTGAAGGCGCCGTGGCCGCGGATCGCGTCCATCTCGTCGAACGGCGCCTCATAGGCCCATAATGCGTCTTCCACCGCCTCGCCATTGGCGCTGGCGCGCCAGTATGAGGCATCGCCCTTGAAGGGGCAGTGGGTGCGCTTGTCGGTCTTTTCCAAGTGCTCGAAATAGATGTCCTCGAAGGGGATGTAGTAGCGGGCCGGGTAGCTGCCTTCCTTCAGAATCTTGGCGCGCTTGCTGGACGCGAGGATCGTGCTTCCAAGCGTCACCGTCACGGTGCCATCAAACGGCTCGACGGTGATCCGGTGGTTCGGGTCGCGCTGGAAGCCGGGGGAGGGGTTCAGTGCCGCCTGCATGAGATGCTCCTTGAAGTTTGATCCTGCCGACGTCTCAACGCCTGGCGATCAAAGGCTGTTCCCACTGGACAGCGCCTTTGCCGCAGCCCGATAACGCAAGGAGGGAGAAAAGCCGGAGGAGCTCGAACCATGCTTGGATTGATGCAGGACTGGCCGCTTCTATGCGGCAAGGTGCTCGACCATGCGGCGCGCCAGCATGGCGGGCGCGCGATCGTCTCACGCTCGGTGGAAGGCCCGATCGTCTCCACGACCTATGCGGATGCACGCATGCGATCCCTCAAGCTCGCGGCGCGGCTGGCCGCGGATGGGTTCGAGGCGGGTGAGCGGATCGCGACGCTCGCCTGGAACACGGCGCGCCATCTTGAAACGTGGTATGGCGCGATGGGGATCGGGGCGGTCTATCACACGCTCAATCCGCGTCTCTTCCCCGAGCAGCTTGCCTGGATCATGCGTGACGCGGAAGATGCGGCGCTGTTTGTCGATCTGACCTTCGTGCCGCTTGCCGAGAAGCTCGTGCCGCAGGTGCCCTCGATCCGCCGCGTCGTCGTGATGACCGACCTCGCGCGCATGCCGCCGACCACGCTGCCGAATGCCGTGGCTTACGAGGACTATCTTGCCGAAGGCGACGACGACTTCGACTGGGTAGCGCTGGACGAAAGCGCGGCCGCCGGCATGTGCTACACCTCTGGCACGACAGGCAGGCCCAAGGGCGTCGTCTACAGTCATCGTTCCAACGTCATCCATGCCATGATGTCCGCCATGCCGGACGCGATGGGCTTATGCTCGCGCGACGTGATCCTGCCGGTCGTGCCGATGTTCCATGCTAATGGATGGGGGCTCGCCCAGAGCGCGCCGATGATCGGCGCGAAGCTCGTTCTGCCCGGAGCGAAGCTGGACGGTGCATCGCTCTACGAACTGCTGGACGCTGAGAAGGTAACGTTCACGGCCGCAGTGCCCACGATCTGGCTGATGCTGCTGCAGCATCTCGAGGAAACGGGCAGTATGCTGCCGCACCTGAAAAAGGTGGTGATCGGCGGCGCCGCCTGCCCGCGCGCGATCACAGAGCGCTTCGAGCGCCATTACGACGTCGAAGTGATCCATGCCTGGGGTATGACGGAGATGTCGCCGCTGGGCTCGCTCTGCACGCTGAAGCCGGAGGTGGCAGATCTGGAGGACGACGCGCTCTACGCCGTGAAGATCAAGCAGGGCAGCGCGCCCTTCGGCGTCGAGATGAAGGTAACAAACGACGAGGATCGGGAACTGCCCTGGGATGGCCGAAGCTTCGGGCGGCTCAAAGTGCGCGGGCCGGCAGTGGCAAAGGCCTACTATGGCGATGTCGGCGCCGAGCAGTTCGATCCGGACGGCTGGTTCGACACCGGCGACGTGGCCCATATCGATGCCAACGGCTACATGCAGATCACCGACCGTGCCAAGGACGTGATCAAGTCGGGCGGGGAATGGATTTCTTCCATCGATCTTGAGAACCTCGCGGTTGGCCATGAGGAAGTCGCGGAAGCCGCGGTGATCGGCGCAGCGCACCCGAAATGGGGCGAGCGTCCGCTGCTGATCGTGGTGCCGAAACCGGGCCGGGAGCCTTCCAAGATTGAAGTGCTGGAGGCCATCCGCGGCCAAGTCGCAAGCTGGTGGATGCCCGACGATGTGGTCTTCGTTGAAGAGATCCCTCATACGGCGGCAGGCAAGATCAACAAGCTTCTGCTGCGCGAGCGTTTCGCGGACTATAGGCTGCCGGGTTGCTGATGGACAAAGGCTTGCCGACACACGGATGACGTCATGAGCAGTTGGGCCGAGCGGATCATCATCCCGATGCCACGGCGTTCACGCCTTGCCGCATGGGCGCAGCGTGTTGCGGTGTTTGCGGCTTTGCTGCTTGCGGTGTCCGGCCTGTCGCACCGTTTCGGCTTCCTCCAAACGCAAGCCTTCCTTGTCGTGTTGTGCGGCGTTGCCGCTCTGGCCTTTCTGGCCTTGGTGCTGGTTTCCGCGGCCTGGCACGGCGTGTGGGTCAAGGGCAGGCGCGGCGGCTTTGACATGGTGAAGGCAACGCTTCTGTCGCTTCTTGTTCTTGCGCCGTTCGGTTGGGCCGGAATGCTCGCCGCTACGCAGCCGATGCTGATCGATATCACCACCGATCCGGACGACCCGCCGACGCTTGCGGGCGAGCGTCGCGCGGCGGCCTTTGGTGAGGAGGCGAAGGGCTTGCAGGCACAGGCGTACCCGGCAATCGGCGGCCATCGCTATCCCGTGGCGGTCGACCGCATGGCCGAGATCGTCGGGCAGATGATGGAGGAGCGCGGCTGGGACAAGGCGACAGTGTCCGAAGGCACGCAGGAGATCGCGCTGAGAACCGTCGCGCGAACCACCATCCTGGGCTTTTGCAGCGATGTGGCGGTGCGGATCACCGACGAGGGTGAAACGAGCTTCGTGGACATGCGCTCTCGCTCGCGCATCGGCCGCACCGATCTCGGCGACAATGCCGCGCGCATCGAAAGTTTCCTTGCAGAGCTCGACACGCGCGCCGTGGCGTCGGCCGCTCCTGTCCCGACATCGCCTGCTGCCGCTTCGCCCGCGACGCCGGATTAAGCCGCACCGTTGCGGGTTCGAACGGAAGCCGGTAGACGTGGCGAGCGAAACGCTTTGCGCCGCGAAGGCATGTTGGAGAGGGACAAAACGCTGATGGCAATCGCGACAATCACTGGACCATTGGTCGCCGGTATCCTGCCTCAGGATGGCAGCGCGCGCCGACTGGCGCAGTTCGGCACCGTTTTGGCGGGCACGCTGCTTCTGGCGCTTTCGGCCAAGTACAAGCTCGTGCTCGGGCCGGTCGACATGTCGCTTCAGACACTGGCGGTGCTGGTGATCGGCGCATCCTTCGGCCTGCGTCTCGGTACCGCGACGCTTCTTCTCTACCTCTTTGAAGGCGCGATGGGTCTGCCGGTGTTCCAGGGCACACCCGAAAAGGGCATCGGCCTCGCTTACATGGTCGGCCCGACCGGCGGCTATCTGCTTGGTTACGTCGCCATGGCGGCGATCGCAGGCTGGGCGGCCGACCGCGGATGGAGCCGCAGCATCGTCAAGCTGTTGGGCGCCATGCTGGTAGCAGACGCGCTGATGCTGGCCTCCGGCTTCGGATGGCTGGCTGTTCTGATCGGAGCGGAAAAAGCCTGGAGCTTCGGGGTCGCGCCCTTCATCATCCCCGACCTCGTGAAGCTCGCCCTCGCAGCCTCGCTTCTTCCGGCAGCATCGGCGCTACTGCGTCGCTGATTCTCTATACAATCTCGCGTCGCCAGGGCGGATTGGCCCCGGCGCGCGAGACTGTTACGCGCGCGGCCTTGGCGCCGAGCAACAGTGCGGCCTTGAGCGTGCTTTCGCTGATCTGACGGATCGCCGCCTTGGATAACACACCTGCCTCGTGAAGCGAGGCGAGCACGCCTGCATTGAAGGTGTCCCCGGCGCCAACCGTGTCGACCACGGAAACAGATTCGGGCGCTACCGAAACGATAGTCTCTCTGGTGTAAGCCGTCGCGTTCTTGGCGCCCCCCGTGACGATCACGACGCTTGGGCCGCTTTCGAGCCAGCGGCGCGCGACCTCTTCCGGCGAGCCCTGTTCGCCAAACCACGACAGGTCTTCATCGGACAGCTTGACGATGTCGGCCATCGCCATCATGCGTCGCATACGGTCGAGATGCCTGGCACGGTCGGGGATGAAACCGGGCCGGATGTTGGGATCGAGCATGATGACGCGCCGCTGGTGCTCGCGGCGCATCAGGCTTTCATAGGCGCTGCCGCATGGTTCTGGGATCAGACTGATCGCGCCGAACAGCATGGCCGTCGCTTCCTCCGGCAGCGTGGGAAGGTCGGCTTCGGAAAGCATCCTTCCTGCCGTGTTCTCGTCATAGAAAAGGTAAGTCGCCTGCCCGCCGACGAGCCGGACAAATGCCAAGGTGGACGGGCGCTCCGACATCGATGCAAAGCGCGTGCCGACATGGCTGGCTGCCAGGGTGGAGCGCAGCATGTCGCCGAAGAAATCCGTGGACATGCCGGAAAGGAACTCGACCGGCGCGCCGAGCCGCCCGAGCGCGATCGCCGTGTTGAACACTGCGCCGCCTGCGTACGGCGCGAAAGCCGGTTCGCCGCCGGTGCTTTCCCTGGGCAGCATGTCGATCAAGGCTTCGCCGCAACAGACGATCATCGAGAAGAACCCTCAACTTGAACAAAGAACATCAAACGATTGCGGCCTAACTCCGTGCGATGGGTCTGGCAATCGCTGGGGCTGACTCGACCCCTGAGCCCCGCACAAACAGCGGTTGAGAGAAGAGGCTTCGCTTCTCACGCGCCCGTCAAAACTTCTGTGACGCAATGCCGGAGCCGAAAAGAAACCGATCCGCGAGCGGCAGGCTGGCGGCGCCGAGCGCCCGCGCATGGACCCCGACGCTTCCCTCATGGATGGCGGGCAGTTGCAGTCCTTCGCTGTCGATCCGCGTCATGGCCGATCGCACGGCTTCCACCAGCCGGCGTCGCTGATCAGCCGGCATCCAGCCATCGATCACGGCAGTTTCGAAGTCGATCACTGCCGTCGCCGCCATGATGGCGTAGGCGAGGGCCGCCGACGCCCGATCGATCCACTGCCCGACACTGGGCTCAAGCCCCTCCCAGTCCTCCGGCGCTGTCCAAAGGCGGCCGCCATCGGTGCCGGCTTCGCCCAGCATGGTTTCAAGAACGGCAAGCGAGGCCGCATCGATCAACTGCATCGGGCCGCGTGGCCCCGGCACCGGCATCGAACCGAGCGCGCCGGCATTGCCGGTCCGGCCCGCATAAAGGCTGCCGTTCAACACGATGCCGCCGCCGGCGAATGCGCCGAGATAAAAGTAGATGAAGTCGCCAGAATGACCGTGATCGCCGAACACCAGCTCCGCGCCGCAGGCTGCGGTGGCATCGTTCTCGACATACACTGGAAACGGCAGCGCGGCCTGGATGTCGGCGCGGATGTCGCGGTGTCGCCACTGCTCCAGAACCTCGGCCGGCGCGCCCGACGCATCCGCCCAACTCCAGAGCTCGAACGGCATGGCAATCCCCAGGCCCATGATGCGCCCGTTCTGAGCCAGAGTGAGCCCACCGCGCAACTCGGCGACGCTCGCTGTCACGAACTGCACCGTTTCGGTGGGAGACGGATATTTGTAGGCTTTCCGCAGCATCCCGCGCTGGCAGCCGAGAAAGTCGATGAGGACGACTTCGGCGCTGCGGCGGCCGATCTTGACGCCAAAGGAGAAGGCGCCTTCGGGATCGAGCGCCATCGGCACGGATGGCTGGCCGACGCGTCCCCTAACCGGCTCCCGGCGGCACAGCAGCCCATCGGCTTCAAGGCCGCGCATGATCACCGAAACGGTTTGCGCCGATAGCCCCGTCATCCGGGCGATGTCGCTCTTGGGAAGCGCCTCGTGGCGCCGCACCAGCGACAGCACCAACCGCTCATTGGCGTCGCGCATGCCGCTCTGGTTGGTTCCGAGCGAAGCTGTCGTTCGGCTCGCGCGGCCTTCAGGATTTCCGCTGCTCAGCATGGCGCTTTACTGGTTCTCCCCTTCCAGCGTGCCTGCCGGAGGAGTGCTGCGCCCCATGCCCCCTGTCAATACTAAATCACGTTGATTTACTTATTGACAGCTATCCGTCTCCGTTGTCTCCTCCTGATCAGGCTTGGCCGTCGGGAGGACGTGTCGGCCCGCTGCTCCTGCTCATGCAGGAGGGGCGACACTGACTGGGAGGAACCTGTGACGAAGACCCTTTTCAAGGCCGGCCTGTTCGCCGCATCTGCTGTTTCGCTTTCTTTCTTTGCGTCCGCCGCCTCCGCTCAGGACGCGGTCGGCGCGTGCCTGATCACCAAGACCGACACCAACCCCTTCTTCGTGAAGATGAAGGAGGGCGCGACCGCCAAGGCGAAGGAACTCGGCGTCAACCTGAAGGCCTATGCCGGCAAGATCGATGGCGACTCCGAAAGCCAGGTGGCCGCGATCGAAAGCTGCATCGCTGACGGCGCGAAGGGCATCCTGCTCGCGGCCTCAGACACCAAGGGCATCGTGCCCACGGTGCAGAAGGCGCGTGATGCAGGGCTCCTCGTGATCGCGCTTGACACCCCGCTTGAACCCGCCAACGCCGCCGACGCGACATTCGCGACCGATAATCTCCTGGCCGGCAAGCTGATCGGGCAGTGGGCTGCGGCCACGCTCGGCGACAAGGCCAAGGATGCCAAGATCGGCTTCCTGGATCTTGTGCCCTCCCAGCCCACCGTGGATGTTCTCCGTGACCAGGGCTTCATGATCGGCTTCGGCATCGACCCCAAGGATGCCAATCGGATCGGCGACGAGGATGACGCGCGCATCGTCGGTCACGATGTCACCAACGGCAACGAGGAAGGCGGCCGCAAGGCCATGGAAAACCTGCTCCAGAAGGATCCCGGCATCAACGTGATCCATACGATCAACGAGCCCGCGGCAGTCGGCGCCTATCAGGCGCTCAAGGCGGTCGGGCTCGAAAGCCAGGTGCTGATCGTGTCCGTGGACGGCGGTTGCCCTGGTGTTAAGTCGGTGCAGGAAGGCGTCATCGGCGCGACCTCGCAGCAATACCCGCTCCAGATGGCGGCGCTCGGCGTGGAGGCCATCAAGAAGTTCGCCGACAGCGGCGAGAAGCCCAAACCCACCGAAGGCAAGGAGTTCTTCGACACGGGCGTGGCGCTCGTCACCGACAAGCCGGCATCGGGCGTCGACTCGATCGACACCAAAGCCGGCACGGACAAGTGCTGGGGCTGAAGGCTGCGCGCTTCGAACATCTCCGACCGGGACCCTGTCTCGGTCGGGATCGCGCTTCTGCATGTGAGCTAGTCTCACTTGCCGCGGAGTGATCGGCGGTTGAAAAGGCAATAAGAACAAGCGGCTCGCCAACTGTTCTGCCGGGAGAAGAAGAATGGCGCAGGCGCAGGACTTCGAGCGGGTGATCGAGGAAAGCGATCGCAGCGTCGCTGCCTTTGATCAGCATGGCGTGCCGCTCGTCAAACGGGCGCAGCACTTTCTTCACTCCACGCCCGCCGCCGTTCCGCTGATCGTTTTGGTCGCGGCGATCGTCGTCTTCGGCGCCACCATCGGCGGACGCTTCTTCTCCTCCTATACGCTGACCCTCATCCTCCAGCAGATCGCCATCGTTGGCATTCTGGGCGCGGCGCAGACACTAGTGATTCTGACCGCGGGCATCGATCTGTCCATCGGCGTGATCATGGTGATCTCGGCCGTGATCATGGGCAACTGCGCCGTGACCTACGGTTTGCCCGCGCCGCTTGCGATCCTGGCCGGGCTCGGCGCTGGCGCAGCCTGCGGCCTTCTCAATGGATGGCTGGTCGCCTTCATGAGGCTGCCGCCGTTTATTGTCACGCTTGGCACCTGGAACATCGTGATGGCCACGAATTTCATCTACTCGGCCAACGAAACGATCCGCGACGCGGATGTGGGCGCGAATGCGCCGCTGCTGCACCTTTTCGGCACGAGTTTCAAACTCGGCGCGGCGGTGCTGACGCTTGGCGTGCTCGCCATGGTGCTTCTGGTACTGCTGCTCTGGTATGTGCTGAACCACACGGCGTGGGGACGGCATGTCTATGCGGTGGGCGACGATCCTGAAGCAGCGAAGCTGTCGGGCATCCAGACGCGGAAGGTTCTTCTGGCGGTTTATGCGATCGCCGGCCTGATCGCCGGTTTCGCCGCATGGGTCTCGATCGGGCGCAATGGCTCGATCTCTCCATCCGCCGCGGTCACCGACTACAATCTTCAGGCCATCACGGCTGCGGTGATCGGCGGCATCTCGCTCTTCGGAGGACGCGGCTCGATTCTGGGCACCCTGTTTGGAGCCATGATCGTGGGCGTTGTGTCGATGGGCCTCAACATGCTGGGTGCCGACCCCCAATGGAAGGTTCTGCTGACCGGCGTCCTCATCATCGGAGCGGTGGCCGTCGACCGGTGGATCAGGAAGGTTTCGATGTGACAATGAGCGCGCAGCCCCTTCTCTCCGCACGCGGCTTGATCAAGCGCTATGGTCGCGTCACCGCCCTCGATCATGCCGACTTCGACCTTTACCCGGGCGAAATCCTTGCGGTGATCGGCGACAACGGAGCGGGAAAGTCCTCGCTGATCAAGGCACTGTCGGGCGCCATACTGCCCGACGGCGGCGAGATCAGGCTCGACGGGCAGCCGGTGCGCTTCTCCTCGCCAATGGAGGCACGGGATGCGGGCATCGAGACCGTGTACCAGAACCTGGCGCTATCGCCCGCTCTATCAATCGCCGACAACATGTTCCTCGGCCGCGAAATCCGACGCCCGGGCGTGGTGGGCAAGTGGTTCCGCATGCTCGATCGTCCGGCGATGGAGCGGCGCGCGCGGGAAAAGCTGACCGAACTCGGCCTGTTGACCATCCAGAATATCTCGCAGGCGGTGGAAACGCTTTCCGGAGGGCAGCGGCAGGGCGTGGCAGTCGCACGTGCGGCGGCCTTCGGCTCGAAAGTCGTCATCATGGATGAGCCGACGGCAGCGCTCGGCGTAAAGGAGTCGCGCCGAGTGCTGGAGTTGATCCTGGATGTGAAGAAACGCGGCCTCCCCATCGTGCTCATCTCGCACAACATGCCGCATGTCTTCGAGGTGGCCGACCGCATCCACATCCACCGCCTGGGCCGGCGGCTCTGCGTGGTCGACCCCAAGCTGATCTCCATGTCCGATGCGGTGGCACTGATGACCGGCGCGAAGAAGCCGCCGGAAGAAGCGCTCGCTGCCTGACGCGTGGCTTCGCGGCAACGCCCTTGCCTGACCTTCTCGGCTGCTGCTTTGAAACGATTGAAGTCTTTTTGTCGTCATCTTAGCAGGGGTAGGGGAGACGCTCCGCGTTCCCGCCGCTATTCACGCGACCATGGAAGGACCTCGAGGCGCCATGACTTCCTCGCTCGATGCCGCATCGCTTGCAACGCTCAACCCCGATCCGAAGTCGCTCGCCGACGAAATCCTGAAAGCGTTGCGCTATCGCCTGGGCAAGGACGAGACCGTCGCCACGCCGCACGACTGGCTGGACGCATCGATCCGCGTGGTGCGCGACCGCATCGTCGACCGCTGGATCGAGTCCACCAAGAAGGCTTACGAGCAGGGTCGCAAGCGAGTCTACTACCTGTCTTTGGAGTTCCTGATCGGCCGGCTGATGCGGGATGCCTTCTCCAATATCGGCCTGATGGATGACATGCGCGCGGCGCTCGAGTCGCTCGGGGTGGACATCGACATGGTGGCCGCGCTGGAACCCGATGCGGCACTCGGCAATGGCGGCCTCGGCCGGCTCGCCGCCTGCTTCATGGAATCCATGGCAACCGTCGACGTGCCCGCTCATGGCTATGGCATCCGCTATGCCAATGGCATGTTCCGGCAGGAGTTTTCCGACGGCTTTCAGGTGGAACTGCCCGAGAATTGGCTTGATCACGGCAACCCGTGGGAATTCGAGCGTCGCGAGCGCTCCTTCGAGATTGGCTTTGGCGGATCGGTCGAGTCCGTGTCCGATGAGGACGGCCGGCTGGAGCGCCATGTCTGGAAGCCCACCGAGCGCTTGCTCGCCGTGCCCTATGACACGCCCGTGGTCGGCTGGCGCGGCAAGCGGGTGAACACGCTGCGGCTCTGGTCGGCCCTGCCGATCGACCCGATCCTCCTCGACGCATTCAACGCCGGCGACTATACGGGCGCGCTTCGGGAATCCAACAGCGCGGAAACCCTTACCCGCGTGCTTTACCCCGCGGACAGCCATCAGGCCGGCCAGGAACTTCGGCTTCGACAGGAGTATTTCTTCTCCGCCGCCTCCCTGCAGGACATCCTTCAGCGGCATATCAGCCAGCATGGGGACCTGTCGCTTCTGCCCCAGAAGGCTGCGATCCATCTCAACGATACGCACCCGGCGATCGCTGTCGCCGAACTGATGCGGCTATTGACAGATGTTCACGGGCTGGGTTTCGACGCGGCCTGGGACATCACGCGCGGCACCTTCGCTTACACCAACCACACGCTCCTGCCCGAGGCGCTGGAAAGCTGGCCGGTGCCTTTGCTGGAGCGTCTGCTGCCGCGTCACATGCAGATCGTCTACGCCATCAATGCACAGCTTCTGATCGAAGCGCGCGCCGTTGAGCGCTTTGACGACGAGGGCGTCAAGCGCATCTCGCTAATCGATGAGAACGGGGGGCGACGGGTCCGCATGGGCAATCTCGCCTTTGCCGGCTCGCACTCCATCAACGGCGTGTCGGCGCTTCATACCGACCTGATGAAGGAAACGGTTTTCGCGGACCTTCACAGGCTTTACCCGGAACGTATCAACAACAAGACCAATGGCATCACCCCCCGGCGCTGGCTGATGCAGTGCAATGCTGGGCTTGCCGGTCTGATCGGCGAGGCGATCGGCAACCGCTTCGAGGACGACATTTCGGCCTTGAAGGACTTGGAGCCGCTCGCGCAGGACGGTGCGTTCCGTGAGAAGTTCGCCGCCGTCAAGCGCCGCAATAAGGAACGGCTGGCCGGTCTCGTCTCTGAGCGAATGGGCATTCGTATCGATCCCTCCGCTCTGTTCGACATCCAGATCAAGCGCATCCACGAGTACAAGCGGCAGCTTCTGAACATCGTCGAAGCGGTGGCGCTTTACGACCAGATACGCTCGCAGCCTGAGAAGGATTGGATGCCGCGGGTGAAATTCTTCGGCGGCAAGGCGGCGCCGAGCTATCAAAACGCCAAGCTCATCATAAAGCTCGCCAATGACGTGGCGCGCGTGATCAATCGCGATCCGGCGGTACGCGACCTGCTCAAGATCGTATTCATGCCGAACTACAATGTAAGCCTCGCTGAGGTGATGGTGCCGGCGGCTGATCTGAGCGAGCAGATTTCGACGGCAGGCATGGAAGCGTCCGGCACGGGCAACATGAAATTCGCGCTGAACGGTGCGCTGACGATCGGCACGCTGGACGGTGCGAATGTCGAGATCCGAGAATGCGTCGGCGAGGAAAACATCTTCATCTTCGGCCTTACCGCAGAGGAGGTCGCCGCCAAGCGGCGCGACGGCTACGTTCCCCGTGACCTGATCGCCGCGTCGCCGGAGCTCGCGCAGGCGCTTTCAGCCATTTCCTCGGGCGTGTTTTCTCCCGACGATCCGGATCGTTATCGCGAGTTGATGGACGGAATCTACGAGCGTGACTGGTTCATGGTGGCGGCCGACTTTGATGCGTTCACCGCCGCTCAGCGTGAGGTGGACCGCTTGTGGATCGACAGTCCGCAATGGAACGCCAAGGCCGTGCTGAACGTGGCGCGCATGCCCTGGTTCTCTTCGGACCGCACAATCCGGCAATATGCCGACGAGATCTGGCATACGCCGACCACCGCATGAGGCGATAAACCGAAGGCCGTCTTCTGCGCCGTCTGGTTTTGGGAACCTGCCGCTCCAGATAGAAGGGAGCCGGAAAACCGCCGGCGTCTGCAAAGGAGGGTCTGAACGGCATGACATCGCCGCAAGGGGAAGTGCTCGACGATAAGCGCCTAAGTGCGGCAAGTTATGCTGCGCCTCAGTCGGATGTCGATGCGATCGTTGTCGGGCAGCATGGGGACCCGTTTGCGGTGCTGGGTATGCATGAGGCCGGAAGCCGGTTCGTCGCGCGCGCCTTCGTGCCTCATGCGGAATTCCTTGCTGCGTTTACCCTCGGCGGAAAAAATCTGGGCGAGCTTTCACGCCGCCACGATGCAGGCTTCTTCGAGGGACCGGTTCCGATCGGGGAGCGCCAGCCGCTGAAGTTCCGCGCGCGCAATGCAGGCGGGGAGTGGTGGCTGACCGATCCGTTCTCCTTTGGTCCCGTGCTTGGTCCAATGGACGACTACTTCATCGCCGAAGGCTCGCATCTCCGCCTATTTGACAAGCTCGGCGCGCATCTCATGAGCCACGAAGGCGCGTCGGGCGTCCACTTCGCGGTCTGGGCGCCGAACGCGCGCCGCGTTTCGGTGGTGGGAGACTTCAACGAATGGGACGGCCGCCGCCACGGCTTGCGGCTTCGCAAGGATATCGGCGTGTGGGAAACCTTTATTCCCGACATCGAGGCTGGACGCGCCTACAAATACGAGATCATCGGGGCGGATGGCGCGCCGCAGCCGCTGAAGGCCGACCCCTTCGCCTTCCGTTCGGAGTTTCGGCCCAATACGGCATCCGTCACCGACTGTCCTCCCGCGCATGAGTGGGGTGACGAGGATCACCGCGCCCACTGGCGCGAGGTCGATGCGCGCCGCCAGCCGATCTCGATCTATGAGGTCCATGCCGGCTCATGGCAGCGGGATGACAGCGGATCGTTCCTGACATGGGACGAACTGGCGGAACGCCTGATCCCCTACGCGGTGGATATGGGCTTCACGCATATCGAGTTCCTGCCGGTTTCAGAGCACCCCTACGATCCATCATGGGGCTACCAGACGACCGGTCTCTTCGCGCCATCTGCCCGCTTCGGCGAGCCGGAAGGTTTCGCGCGCTTCGTGGATGGCGCGCACCGCGCGGGCCTTGGCGTAATCCTCGACTGGGTGCCGGCGCATTTTCCGACAGACGCGCATGGGCTCGCCCGCTTCGACGGAACGGCGCTTTATGAGCATGCCGATCCGCGGAAGGGCTTTCATCCCGACTGGAACACGCTCATCTATAATTTCGGCCGACGCGAGGTCCTGTCCTTTCTCGTCAACAATGCCCTGTTCTGGGCGGAGAAATACCACATCGACGGCCTTCGCGTGGATGCGGTGGCCTCCATGCTCTACCTCGACTATTCGCGGAAGCACGACGAGTGGATTCCCAATGAGCAGGGCGGGCGCGAGAACTGGGAGGCGGTGCGCTTCCTCCAGGACATGAACAAGGCCGTCTACGGTGCGCATCCCGGCATCATGACGATCGCCGAGGAATCCACCTCCTGGCCGAAGGTCTCTCAGCCCGTGCATGAGGGCGGCCTAGGCTTCGGCTTGAAGTGGAACATGGGCTTCATGCACGACACGCTCCAATATCTCGGGCGTGAGTCGATCTACCGGAAGCATCATCACGGCGAGATCACCTTCGGCCTCGTCTATGCCTTCAGCGAGAACTTTGTGCTGCCGCTCAGTCATGACGAGGTGGTGCATGGCAAGGGATCGCTGCTTGCCAAGATGTCCGGCGACGACTGGCAGCAATTCGCGACTCTGCGCGCCTATTACGGCTTCATGTGGGGCTACCCCGGCAAGAAGCTGCTCTTCATGGGACAGGAGTTCGCCCAACGCCGCGAATGGGCCGAGGCGCGTGCGCTGGATTGGTGGCTGCTCGACGCACCTGCCCACGACGGCGTGCGCCAGCTGGTGCGCGATCTCAACGGCATCTATCGCGACACGCCCGCGCTGCATGCCCGCGACTGCGAGCCCGAGGGTTTCAACTGGCTGATCGCCGATGACAGCGAAAACTCGGTGTTCGCCTGGCTGCGGTTGGCTCCGGGCGAGAAGCCGGTGGCGGTGGTCACGAACTTCACGCCGGTTCCTCGGGAAAACTATCGTATCCCCTTGCCACAGAAGGGAAAGTGGCGCGAAATTATCAACACGGATGCCGGGATCTATGGGGGCTCGGGCCAAGGCAATGGAGGCGCGATCGAGGCGTTCGATGCGGACGGAGGAGGTGCCGCCGCATGGCTCGCCTTGCCGCCGCTCGCAACGTTGATGTTCGAGTTCGATGCATAAGAGTTAGTCGGGGAGGAATTGCATGAATGGACACAGCAAGAGCCCGCCGCTGGCGCGTGACGCCATGGCGTATGTGCTGGCAGGCGGACGCGGAAGCCGCCTGAAGGAACTGACGGACAGGCGCGCCAAGCCCGCGGTTCATTTCGGCGGCAAGACGCGGATCATCGACTTCGCGCTATCTAACGCGATCAACTCAGGTATTCGCCGGATCGGCGTTGCTACCCAGTACAAGGCGCACTCGCTGATCCGTCATCTCCAGCGCGGATGGAATTTTCTTCGACCCGAGCGGAACGAGAGCTTCGACATCCTTCCGGCCAGTCAGCGTGTGTCTGAAACGCAGTGGTATGAGGGAACGGCCGATGCGGTGTTCCAGAACATCGACATCATCGAATCCTACACGCCCGAATTCATGGTCATCCTTGCGGGCGACCATATCTACAAGATGGACTACGAGTCGATGCTGCAGCAGCACGTCGACTCGAAGGCCGATGTGACGGTGGGTTGCCTCGAAGTGCCGCGCATGGAGGCAACAGGATTCGGCGTGATGCATGTGGACGAAAGCGACCGCATCATCTCCTTCATCGAGAAGCCGGCGGACCCGCCCGCCATCCCCGGCCAGCCGGGCGTCGCGCTCGCTTCGATGGGCATCTATGTCTTCAAGACGGACTTCCTGATGGACCAGCTCCGTCGTGATGCTGCCACGGAAGGATCGAGCCGGGATTTCGGCAAGGACATCATTCCTTACATCGTCGACCACGGGAAAGCGCAGGCGCATCGCTTCGCGCAATCCTGCGTCCGCTCGTCATTCGAGCGCGAGGCCTATTGGCGCGACGTGGGAACGGTGGATGCGTATTGGGAAGCCAATATCGACCTGACAGACATCACGCCGGAACTCGACCTCTACGACCGAGAGTGGCCGATCTGGACCTATGCGGAGATCAAGCCTCCGGCGAAATTCGTCCATGATGTGGACGGAAGGCGCGGCTCGGCGGTTTCCTCGCTCGTCGCGGGCGACTGCATCATATCCGGCGCAAGCCTGCGCCGAAGCCTGATCTTCACGGGCGCACGCATCAATTCCTACTCCCATCTCGACGATGCGGTGGTATTGCCCGACTGCACGATCGGGCGTGGCTCACGGCTGACGCGCGTGGTGATCGATCATGGCGTGAAGATCCCGGAAGGCCTGGTGGTGGGCGAGGATCCGCAATTTGATGCGCAGCGGTTCCGCGTGTCCGAAAAGGGGATCTGCCTGATCACGCAGGACATGATCGACCGTCTGGGTCACTGAGCGGCTGCGATGCAGGTTCTGTCGGTCGCGTCCGAAATCTTTCCGCTGGTGAAAACCGGTGGGCTCGCCGACGTGGCCGGCGCTCTGCCGCTCGCGCTCCGCCGTCAGGGCGTGGAGATGCGCACGCTGCTGCCGGGTTATCCGGCGGTGATGAAGGCGCTTACGGGCGAAACAGTTCACTCCTATCCCGAGCTGTTCGGTGGCCCTGCTTCCCTGATCGCAGGCCACCTGGAAGGGCTCGACCTGCTGGTGCTCGATGCGCCGCATTTGTTCGACCGGCCGGGCGGCCCTTATGCCGATCGCGACGGCAATGACTGGCCTGACAACTGGCGGCGTTTCGCGGCGCTGAGCAAGGTGGGCGCGGAGGTTGGAACAGGCATTCTCGAGGGTTTCCGGCCCGACATCGTGCAGGTGCATGACTGGCAGGCCGCACTGACGCTGGCCTATCTCCGATATGGTCGGGAGCCTGCGCCGCGCTCGGTCATCACCGTGCACAATCTCGCGTTTCAGGGGCAGTTCGGCTCGGACATCTTCCCGGCGCTCGGGCTGCCTCAAGCCGCGCTGTCCGTAGACGGCGTCGAATATTACGGTGGCGTGGGCTTCCTTAAGGCGGGGCTTCAAGCCGCGTCGGCGATCACGACGGTGAGCCCGACCTATGCGCAGGAAATCCGCTCGCCTGCCTTTGGAATGGGGCTGGACGGGTTGATCAATCATCGCGCCGGTGACCTTCATGGCATCGTCAACGGCATCGACACAGATGTTTGGGATCCATCGCGCGACGCCCATCTGGCGGCGACCTATTCGGCGGATGCGCTCGCAGAGCGGCGGGTAAACCGCGCTGCGGTCGAGGTCCGCTTCGATCTTTGGAGCAGCGACGCCCCAATCCTCGGCGTGGTCAGCCGCCTGACATGGCAGAAGGGTGTGGACGTCATCGTTTCGCAGATGGACGCCATGGTGGCATCGGGCGCAAGGCTGGCGGTGCTGGGTTCAGGCGACCCGGCGCTTGAGGCAGCGCTTCTGGCGGGTGCCGCAAGGCATCGTGGGCGTGTCGGCATCGTGATCGGTTACGATGAGGCCTTGTCTCACCTGATCCAGGGCGGTGCGGACGTGATGTTCGTGCCGTCTCGCTTCGAGCCATGCGGCCTCACCCAGCTTTATGGCCTGCGCTATGGCTGCGTGCCGGCCGTGGCACGAACCGGCGGTCTGGCCGATACGGTGATCGACGCCAATGAAGCCGCGCTCGCCGCAGGCGTTGCCACGGGCTTCCAGTTCGCGCCCGACAATGGTGATGCGATGCTTCATGCCGTGCGTCGCATCGTGGCCGCCTACGGAGATGTTGATGGTTGGGCGGGCCTGATGCGCCAGGGCATGAAGGCCAATGTTTCATGGGACCGCAGCGCCGCGCGCTATGCCGCGCTGTTCCGCTCCCTTCTTTCGTGAAAGCAGGCGACGCATGATCAGAACCGTCGAGACCACACCGTTCGATGACCAGAAGCCGGGCACATCCGGCCTGCGCAAGAAGGTGCCCGTGTTCCAGCAGGAGCACTATGCCGAGAACTTCATCCAGTCGGTGTTCAACAGCCTGGAAGGCTTCGAGGGACAGACGCTGGTGGTCGGCGGCGACGGCCGTTTCCTGAACCGCGAGGTGATCAACAAGGTCATCGCCATGGCGGCCGCCAACGGCTTCGGCCGCGTCGTGGTTGGGCAGGGCGGCATCCTGTCCACGCCGGCCGCATCGAACCTGATCCGCAAGCGCAAGGCGTTCGGCGGGATCATCCTGTCGGCCAGTCACAATCCCGGTGGGCCGCACGAGGATTTCGGCATCAAATATAATATCGGCAATGGCGGGCCTGCGCCCGAGAAGATCACCGACGCGATCTTCGCCCGAACGAAAGCGATCACAAGCTACAAGATCAGCGAGATCGGCCCGGTCGATCTCGACCGTCGGGGCGAGACCGCTGCAGACGGCATGGTGATCGAAGTCGTTGATCCCGTATCCGACTACGCCGAGCTGATGGAAAGCCTGTTTGATTTCGGGGCCATCAAGGCGATGTTCCGTTCGGGCTTCCGGATGGCCTTCGACGCCATGCATGCGGTAACCGGCCCCTACGCCAAGGAAATCCTGGAGCGGCGCTTGGGCGCGCCCGAGGGCACGGCGCGCAACTTCGTGCCGCTGGAAGATTTCGGCGGCCACCATCCCGATCCGAACCTCGTTCATGCCAAGGCGCTTTACGACGAGATGATGGGACCGGATGCGCCGGACTTCGGCGCAGCGTCGGACGGCGACGGCGACCGCAACCTCATCATCGGACGCGGCATCTTCGTCACGCCGTCCGACTCGCTGGCGATGCTCGCCGCGAACGCGCATCTCGCACCCGGCTATCGCAACGGCCTCAAAGGCATCGCACGCTCCATGCCGACAAGCGGCGCGGCGGATCGCGTGGCGGAAAAACTCGGCATCGGCATCTATGAAACGCCGACGGGCTGGAAGTTCTTCGGCAATCTGCTGGATGCCGGCCTCGCCACGATCTGCGGTGAGGAAAGTGCGGGCACCGGCTCCGACCACGTGCGCGAGAAGGACGGGTTGTGGGCCGTGCTGCTGTGGCTCAACGTGCTGGCTGCGCGAGGCGACAGCGTCAAGGATATCGTGACGGCGCACTGGGCAAGCTTTGGGCGCAATTATTACTCCCGCCACGATTACGAAGGCGTGGAAACCGAGGCTGCGAACAAGCTGATGGATGGCTTGCGCGGTCAGCTCTCTTCGCTGCCGGGAAGCCGGATCAACGGGATGATCGTGGCTGCGGCCGACGACTTCGCCTACCACGACCCGGTGGACGGCTCGGTAAGCCGCAATCAGGGTATCCGCATCCTGTTTGAGGGTGGCAGCCGAGTGGTGTTCCGCTTGTCGGGAACGGGGACAAGCGGTGCAACGCTGCGTGTCTATATCGAGCGCTTCGAGCCCGATTCGGCAAAGCACGGCATCGACACACAGGAGGCGCTTGCCGATCTGATCCAGGCGGCCGAAGACGTGGCGCATATCAGGGAATTGACCGGCCGAGACGCGCCGACCGTGGTCACCTGACGACAGAGCCTGCTATGTCCGCCTGTCACTGAGATTAGGGCAGATCGGCATGAAGAACGGCAATCTGTTTCCTGGCGCTACGCGGGAAGACGCCGGCGTGCTCTTCGGAGTCCGCTCGGGAACGGCGACTCGGGTCTGGGTCTCGCTGTTCGATGATGCGGGCGAGCGCGAAACGGAAAGGGTCGAACTGGCCCGCGAGGATGAAACGCTTTTCAGCGGGCATGTATCGGGGCTGAAGGCAGGCGCCCGCTACGGCTTTCGCGCGGATGGTCGCTATGATCCGTCGTCCGGCTTCTGGTTCGATCCCGACAAGCTGCTGACCGATCCCTTCGCCAAGGCGATCGACCGGCCCTACCACTATGATGCGCGGCTGGGCTCGCGGCGCGGGGAGGGGGCCGATACGGCAGCTTTGATGCCAAAAGCCATCGTCGTCGACGATCTGCCTGCTCTTCCGCTCGCACCGCCACGGTTTCCGCCCGGCGGCCTGATCTACGAGCTTGCCGTTCGGTCGTTCTCCATGCGGAACCCCGAAGTGCCGGCGGAAAAACGCGGCACGATCGCGGCGCTCGCGGAGCCGGCCGTGATCGCCCATCTGCGCAGGCTGGGCGTCTCTGCCGTGGAATTGCTGCCGATCGTGGCCTGGATGGACGAGCGGCATCTGCCGCCTCTCGGGCTCAGCAACGCCTGGGGATACAATCCAGTCAGCTTCATGGCGCTGGACCCTCGCCTGGCGCCCGGCGGCATGGCGGAGCTTCGCGACACGGTCGCGGCGCTTCATCGCGAAGGCATCGGCACGATCCTCGATGTTGTCTTCAACCATACGGCGGAAAGCGATGCGCAGGGCACCACGCTCTCGCTGCGCGGGCTCGATGCGCGGGCGTATTTTCGCCACGCGGCAGACGGTACGCTGATCAATGACACCGGCACCGGCAACACGCTGGCCTGCGACCACCCGCAGGTGCACGAACTCGTTCTCGCGAGCCTGCGTCACTTCGTGGAGCAGGCAGGCGTGGACGGCTTCCGCTTCGACCTAGCGACGGTTCTCGGTCGAACCGCAACCGGCTTTGATGCTGATGGCGGACTGCTTCATGCCTTGCGCGCCGATCCCGTGATCGGCGGCCGCGTGCTGATCGCGGAGCCCTGGGACATCGGGCCGGGCGGCTACCGGCTCGGCCAGTTCGGCGCGCCGTTCGGCGAGTGGAACGACCGCTTCCGCGACGATGTCCGCCGCTTCTGGCGAGGCGACCGGGGGATGATCGGAACGCTCGCGACGCGGCTGGCCGGCTCGTTCGACTGCTTCACGGATGGCCCGGTCACGCGGAGCGTCAACTTCCTTGCTGCCCATGACGGCATGACGCTCTTCGACTGCACGGCCTATTCACAGAAGCACAACGAGGCCAATGGTGAAGCCAACCGCGACGGCCACAGCGAGAACCATTCCTGGAACAACGGCGTTGAAGGGCCATCGAGCGACCCGGCTGTGCGCGACGCACGAGCGCAGGATGCCCGCGCCATGCTCGCCACCCTATTCGCGTCGCGCGGCGCGATCATGCTGGCCGCAGGGGATGAGTGGGGTCGATCCCAGCACGGCAACAACAATGCCTATGCCCAGGACAACGAAGCCTTCTGGCTCGATTGGGAAGCGCGTGACCACGGGCTGGAAGCCTATGTCGCCGAACTCGCTGTTCTGCGCGGCGCGTTTCCCGTGCTTGGCAGGACTGCCCGGCTGACGGGCGCGCAAGGCGCAGATGGCCTGCCCGACGTCGGATGGATGAAAGAGGATGGCGGCGCGCTTGAACCGGCAGATTGGGACAACCCGGAACGGCGATGTCTCGCGATGCTTCTCAGCCTAGGTGCGGAGGGCGGCAGGCTGGCGGTCTGCGTGAACGGCGAGCGAGGGTCGGTTACCTTCAAGCTGCCGGCTCGGGATGGTTGGTCGTGGCGCCTACTGGTGGAAGAAGACACGCTTCTGGGAGAAGCGCCTTCCGTTCAAGGTCGAAGCGTCGGGTTTTTCCTGGAAGAACGCGACACTTGACGATCAAGGACATCGCAAGGTCAGGACCATCATCCGCGACCAGATGCCTCTCAGGATCGTCGGCCGCGGATCGCGCGCACAGCTTCTGAGACCGCCACCGCGATGCCCATTCCAAGCAGTGACGGCCGTCCGCGGACAGGGTTCCTGCGCACCGGCATTTTTACAGACCGCGCGGCCGCCGAAGAGGAAGCCGGAGCCGGCGTGTCGGACTGTGTCGCTTCCGGCGTGTCCTGCCGGCTGCCGTGAGCAAGCGAGTAGGCATGGGTGAACTCGGCGCCGAGCAGGAAGATCAGCGACGAGTAGTAGACCCAAAGCAGAATGATGATGAGCGCACCCGCCGCGCCGTAGGAGGACGCGACCGTGCTCGAACCCAGATACCAGCCGATCAGCGACTTGCCGATCGAGAAAAGGATCGCGGTGACGAGAGCACCGGTCCAGACATCGCGCCATTCAAGATGCAGGTCGGGCAGCACCTTGTAGATTGCGGCAAACAGCACCGTAATAAGCGCGAGCGAGATCACCTCGTTGATGATCGCGAGGATCACGTCGCCGAACGGGAGGTAAGCGTTCAGGAAGCCTCCCAGCGCCGAGATGCCGGCGCTTACCGCGAGCGATACGATCAGGAGGAAGCCGAGCGAGGCAACGAGGCCGAGGCTGGCGGCGCGGGCACGCACAAGGCGGGACACGGTGCCGCCTTCCGGCTTGGCCTTCCAGATCACGTTGAGCGAGGACTGCATTTCACCGAAGACGCCGGATGCGGTGATCAGAAGCGTCACGCCGCCGATAATGGTCGCCCAGATGCCGGAAGACTCATCGGACGCATCGGCGACCGCGCTCTGCAGAACGTCCGCGCTCTGGCTCCCCATGAGGCCAGTCAACTGTGATGCCAGGGCGTTTCGCGCCGCCTCCTCGCCGAAGACAAGCCCGGCAATGGCGATCACGAGCAGGAGGATGGGCGCCAGCGAGGTCACGGCGAAGAAGGCCATGGCCGCGCCTCGGCTCAGCGCCTCATCCTCGATGAAGCCGGACACGCTGTCCTTGAGCAGACTCCACGCTTGCGAAAACATCGTCATCCCCACGCTTGAGAGTTCCGGCACCATCCCCGCGCCATGTCGATAAGTGGGCAGGAGCGTTCTTCCGGCAATAGCAGCCCCCGCAACGTCTGCAACCACTCGCACTTCCTTTAGTCCGTTCAAACTAGGAATGACTGCAGTAAATCGACCCGACCTCTGGAACCCTCCCTATACGCCGCAGTTGCGACAGACCGGCCGTAGAGGTCGACAACTTGAGAGGAACCTCCATGAACCGCAGAAGCATGATCACGAGCCTCGCTGTTGCGACGGCCATTCCCGCCGCATTGTCAGCGACCGCGGCTTTCGCCCAGTCTTCCATGAAGATGGGTGAAGCCGAAATGAAGCATGCCAAGGACACCAAGATGATGGGCGGGCTTTCGCTTGCGACGAGCCGCGTCGCTGTCGAGAAAGCCAGCAACGAGATGGCAAAGGAATTCGCCAAGTGGGAGGTCGCCGAGCAGGAAACCATCGCCGACATTCTGAAGACGATGGAATCGGCTGACATGAAAGTCGAAGGCGCGCTGCACCCACCGAGCGAGTCGGAAGTCGAGGCGATGCTCGATGACGAAGGCAAGAAGAAGCTCGCGGACCTGAAGGGCATGAGCGGGGCCGCCTTCGACAAGGCCTATGTCACGGCGCAGCTCGATGGGCATAAGAAGCTGCTCGCGATCCAGGAAGATTACCTCAAAGTCGGTGCCAATCGCGAACATCTGTCGGTCACCAAGCTGGCGCGTGGCCAGATCAAGGAGCACATCGACCACCTGACCATGATGCAGTCCAAAATGGGCTGATCGATCGACAATCATTGATCATCAAGCGGCGTCGCGGCCTATGGCTGCGGCGCCGCTTTCAGTTGGTGATGGGGATGACAGAATGGCGATGATGTGGGTTGTGCGCCAAAATCCACACGAAATGGTTGTTCTTCACGATGATCATTCTCGCGCAAGCCTTGCAGCGATAGTTCCTCTGCGTCAAAGCACAGTTGCTTTTGAAAAGGGGGAAGTTCATGTCCGACATGCGGAAATATGCGGCCGAGGCGATCGGCACATTCTGGCTGACTTTTGGCGGTTGTGGCTCGGCGGTTCTTGCCGCCGCCTTTCCGGAGGTCGGCATCGGCCTTCTTGGCGTGTCTCTGGCCTTCGGCCTGACGGTGCTGACCATGGCCTATTCGATCGGCCATGTTTCCGGCTGCCATCTCAACCCCGCCGTCACAGTGGGACTGGCGGTGGGCGGGCGCTTCCCCGGCTCGCAGATCCTGCCCTATATCGTTGCGCAGGTGGTCGGCGCGGTTCTCGGCGCGGCGGTTCTTTACGTGATCGCCAGCGGAACTGCGGGCTTCGATGCGGTAGCGAGCGGCTTCGCGTCCAACGGCTTTGGCGAGCACTCGCCCGGCAAGTACAGTATGGCATCCGCGCTGGTAGCCGAACTCGTGCTGACCATGATGTTCCTTTTCATCATCATGGGATCGACGCATGGCAAGGCGCCGGTCGGCTTTGCGCCGATTGCCATCGGGCTTGGACTGACGCTGATCCACCTGATCAGCATTCCGGTGACCAACACCTCGGTAAATCCTGCCCGCAGCACCGGTCCCGCGCTCTTCGTTGGCGGCTGGGCCCTTCAGCAGCTCTGGCTTTTCTGGCTGGCCCCGCTCGTTGGCGGTGCAGCCGGCGGCGCGCTCTACCGCTGGATCAGCAACGAGCCGTCTGCGCCGATCGTGGGTGACACGGCCGTCAGGCGTTAATGCGCTGTTGTCACCCGTGACGCGCAGAGCGGAGCGGGCACTTTTCAGGAACGACAAAGATATGGGGGGAGCGTCTCGGCGCTTCCCTCTTTCATTGTGGCGCACGTTTCACAAACAACGCTTGAGAAGTTCCAGCACCGGCAGGCTCATCTGGGCGACATTGAACCGCATCAGGTCCGGCGCGGACTGCGCGACGCTGAAGACGTTGCCCGGCGCGAGCACGATCCCTTCCGCAAGGGCTATGCGCGCCAGATCGGCGGCATCTCGTCCGGCAGGCAGGCGGCACCAGAGATGGTAGCCGCCGCGCGGCTCCACCCAAGGCACGATGCCGAGCGGCTCCAGCACGGCTGCCACCTCCCGGCGGCGGCGGGCCAAGCGCCCGCGCAACCCGGCAAGATGCTTGCGGTAGCTGCCATCGCTCAGCACCCGGAACACGAGCTCCGCCGCCACCGGGCTTGGGCCACAAAAATTGGTCGCGACCTGAAGGTCGATGAGCCCTTCGATCCACTCGGGACGCGCCGCGATGAAGCCGCAGCGGATCGAAGCCGATAGCGTCTTGGAAAAGCTGCCGATCCGGACCACACGGGCAAGACCATCAAGAGAAGCAAGTCGCGGCGAGGGCTCAGGCTCGAAGTCGGCAAAGATGTCGTCTTCGATGATGGTGAGGTCATGGGCCGCGGCCACGCTCATGATCCGGTGCGCGGTTTGCGGCGAGAGGGTCGCACCTGTCGGATTGTGGATGGCTGAATTGGTGACGTAGAGGCGCGGGTGATGGGCTTCAAGCGCGGCCGTGAACTGCGCCACGTCCGGCCCAGTAGCGGTGTAGGGCACACTCACCACACGCACATGGTGCGCGCGGAGCAACGCCTGGAAATTGAAGTAGCACGGATCGTCCAGGAGGACGGTGTCGCCGGGCTTGAGAAGAAAGCGGCAAAACAGATCAAGTGCCTGCGAGCCGGAGGAAGTCAGCAGGATCTGGTCTGCCCGAGCGTCGACGCCCTCGGCGGCGAGCTGGCGCGAAAGCAGCCCGCGTAAATCGCGCAAGCCCCTTGTGGTGCCGTAATCCGTCATGATCGCCTCGTTGGTGCGGGCGAGGCTGCGAAGCGCGCGACGCATCGCTTCAACCGGCATCCACTCGGCCGGCAGCCAGCCGCACCCCGGACGAAGCATATTGTCGCCGGCGTCCAGCGATTGACGCGACACCCATAATGGGTCGATTGCGCGGTCAAGGCGCGGCTCGACCTCTGCAAGTTGAAGCGGCAGCGAGGCACCGGCGACATAGAACCCGGAGCCGGGCCTTGACCGGATCAGCCCTTCGGCCGCCAGCCGATCATAGGCCTCGACCACCGTTGATGGTGACACACGCATCGTTGCCGCGAAGCTGCGGATCGAGGGCAGTTTTTCACCGCTCATCAGCTGGCGGAGCGCGATGCGCCTGCGAACTTCCTCCATGACATCGAGCGTACGCGTTCTTGCTAGCGTCAACTGTGTGGTCCCATGAAGCATTACAGTTCGGCGCAACTGTATGGCATTGTTCCTGTTTGGGCTACCTTCGCCACGCTAGTTGGAGGATATCGACAGCAGGGGATTTCGATGCAGCGAACGACGGAAGGGTGGGGAAGCGGGCTGCTTGGCGTGATCATCTTCAGCGGCTCGCTTCCTGCCACGCGGGTCGCCGTCGGAGGCTTTACGCCCTTGTTCCTGACCTCAGCGCGCGCGGCGATCGCAGCACTTCTTGGCGCCGCGCTGCTGCTGATATTCCATCAGACGCGCCCGAAACGTGGCGATCTGCTTTCCCTTGCTGTCGTCGCGCTCGGCGTCGTGATCGGCTTTCCGCTGCTGACCGCGCTTGCGCTTCAGCATATCACCTCGGCCCATTCGATCATCTTCATCGGCTTGCTGCCGCTTGCCACTGCTTTGTTCGCCGTGTTGCGCGGCGGGGAGCGGCCGAGGCCGGCCTTCTGGCTTTTCTCGCTTGCCGGCGCGCTGATTGTCGCCGGTTTCGCTTTCAGGCAGAGCGGGAGCATCTCCTTGGAAGGAGACATGCTGATGGTCGCGGCCGTGCTCCTGTGCGGGCTCGGCTACGCGGAAGGCGCCGCCCTGTCGCGCCGTCTGGGAGGCTGGCAGGTGATCTCGTGGTCCTTGATCCTGTCGCTTCCCATCATGGTTGTTGTCGCGCTCGGCACCCTGCCGGAGAGTTTCGCGGGCGTCGGCCTGCCGGCGTGGATCGGGCTCGGCTACGTCTCGGTCTTCAGCATGCTTCTTGGTTTCGTGTTCTGGTATCATGGCCTGGCGATCGGCGGCATTGCGAGCGTCGGGCAGCTTCAATTGCTTCAGCCCTTCTTCGGTCTTGCATTGGCCGCGCTGCTTCTGGGCGAGCCTGTTGCATGGTCGATGATCGCGGTTGCGGGGCTGGTTGTGCTGTGCGTCGCCGGCGCCAGGCGCTTCGCGTGATCGGCTCAGCCCGCAGCGTTCCAGCCTCGCAGCCCGGAAGGAAGTGCCCACGTCGCACGCCTTCCCGGGACAAAGTGGTGCATCGACAAGGTGCTGCACCCCGTGCGATGCCGCATGAATGAAGTTCTGGCGCGAGCTTGTGGCGGATCGGCTGTCTGGAGGCGTTCTATGCGTCCTCTTGATGGCGACGTTCATGCTTCAAGGCGCCTTTGCCGGTCACGCCGCCGCAGCAATGGCGTCGTCCGATCCGCTCTCTATCATCTGCACGTCTTCGCCTGATGGCTCGCACCGGCCCTCCGAGCCTGATCATCGCCACGAGTGCCCCTGCGCGGAGCTTTGCGCAGCCGGCACCCAGATGGTGGCTTCGTCGTGGCCGCCTGATTCTATCGGCGTTCCGATCCGCTTTGCCGACCGCATCGAGACGGCGATCGACCGCTTGGCGCCGGGTTCGACGGAGCCTCTTCTTCGGCGTCATCATGCCCGCGGCCCGCCTTCAAACTCGAACCGAAGCTGATTCACAGGAGCGACCCCGCTCCACGTCATTCGGAGGCTGCTGACGCGCCGTATCGTGTCCCGAGGGGACAGGGAGGTGCAGAGCGGCCGGGCATTCGAGGCACAAGCTATGACCGATATCACTGCGTTGTCGCAGGCAGACGCGCCGGCGCGCGCGATCGACACCTACCGCGCCATCTGGCGCTGGCACTTTTATGCCGGCCTTCTGGCCGTTCCCTTCATGATCCTTCTGGCGGTGACCGGATCGCTTTATCTGTTTCGCGATGAGATCGACAACTCGGCGTTCGCCTATCGAAACGTCGTTGCCGCTGGCGCGGAAGCACCGCTGCTCCCAAGCCGGCTCGTCGCAAATGCGGAAGCGGCGCTTCCTGGGGCGGGGTTGTCCGCTTATCGTGAGCCGACAGGTCCGACCGGATCCGTCCGGGTCGGCTTCGACACGGATGCGGGAACCGTCTACGCCTTCCTGAACCCCTACACCGGCGAGGTGCTCGACACGGTCGGAAAGAACGAGGAGTTCAACGAAGTCGTCCGGAAGCTGCACAGTCTCGAATATTTCGGACCCTATGCAAACCGCCTCATCGAGGCGATCGCGGGCTTCGCGATCATCCTCGTCGTGTCAGGTTTTTATCTGTGGTGGCCACGCCGGCAGAGTGGTGGCGTCATCTCCGTCCGTGGCACGCCGTCGAAGCGGGTCTTCTGGCGCGACACCCACGCGGTGACAGGCGCCTTTGCCGGCATTCTCATCGCCTTCCTTGCGCTTACCGGTCTGCCCTGGTCATCCTTCTGGGGCGGCAGGCTGACGAATGTCGTGGCGGCAACCGGCACCGGCTATCCGGCAGCGCTCTGGGATAATGTCCCGACATCGGGCGAGCATGCCGATCACGCGATGGAAAATGTGGGCTGGACGATGGAAGCGTCGCCGATGCCGATGTCTCACGGCATGAACATGGCACCGATCGGGCTCGACAAGGCGGTGGAGATCGCGCGCAGCCGGGGAATGGCGCCCCGGTTCGAGGTTATGGTGCCGCGGGACGCGAAGGGCGTCTATACCGCCGCCGTGTTTCCTGATGACCTGAACAAGGCGAGGACGATCCACATCGACCAGTATTCCGGCGCGCCGATCGTCGACATCAGCTACGCGGATTACGGGACGGAGGCGAAGCTGATCGAACTCGGCATCAACATCCATCAGGGCCAGGAGTTCGGCTGGCCGAACCAGCTCCTGATGCTGACGACCTGCCTTGCGATCATCCTCGCCTCCGTTTCCGCCGTCGTCATGTGGCTGAAGCGGCGTCCGTCGGGGCGCCTCGGCGTTCCGCCGTATCCGACGAGCCGACGCGTGTACGGCGCGCTCTGGGCCATGGCGATCGTGTTCGGGCTCGCGTTTCCACTGTCCGGCCTGCTGATCGCGTTGATGGTCGCGTGCGATGTTCTTGTTATCCGCAACGTTTCGCCCTTGAAGCGGATCTTTGCCTGACGAGTGCTACGGGCGGCCCAGCACGTGCCGCGCCGCCTTTCGTGCCTTCAGCGGAATTCGGCCTCAATATGCTTGCCGGTGCGGCTGACCACCCGGCACTGCTTTTCTTCCGCCTCGGGGCCGATCATCAGCGTGAAGCTGTCGGGAACGTCCAGCGCGTTCCACACCTCCAGGCCGGCACCATCGTCCCCCAGCGAGCGGATGGTGCAGTCGATCGTGGAAAACCGATCGTTGAAGATGATGCGGCCGGCCTTGAGGACACGCCGTCTGGCCGGCCTGTCCTCTCTCTGGAGGCTGACGCAGCAGTCCCGCCCCTGGGCTTTGGCAGCATAGAGCGCTCGATCCGCTTCCGCCAGAAGCGCATCGATGTCCTTTATCGAAGAATTGAGGGACGCTACACCGAAGCTTGCGGTAACCCGCATGGAATCGCCGTTGGGATCAGTCCTCTTGCGCCGAACCGCGCGTCGGAGCTTCTCTGCCACGTCACAAGCGCGGCCGTGCTCCGTATGGGGCAGGAGCACGGCGAACTCCTCGCCGCCGAGACGTCCCACGATGTCCGATTTTCGAAGCTGGGTTTGAAGGGCAACGGCAACGCCCTTGAGCACGTCGTCGCCGGCTGGATGCCCGAACGTGTCATTCACGGCCTTGAAGTGATCAATGTCGAGGGCAATGCAGGAAAGCGGATGCTTGTGGCGCCGGGCAAGCGCGACGGCGCGTGAGCCATGCTCTTCGAAGGCGCGCCGGGACAGGAGCCTCGTGAGTGCGTCCGTTTCGGCCTGGCGACGCAACTCGATTGTTTCCGTGACGACCTGGGACAGGTCCGTCAGGATCTGCAAGTCCCGTGCAGCGAAGTCGCGCGGCTTCGTGTCGATGGCACAAAGCGTTCCGATGACCACCCCGCCTTCCGTTTGAAGCGGAACCCCTGCATAGAAGCGGATGCCGGGCCTTCCTCGCACATACGGACTGCCTTCAAACCGCGCATCGCAGCTCGTATCAGCAACGATAAGAGGCTGGCCGTTTTCAACCGGGTACCGGCAGAAGCTATGTCGCAGTTCAGACTCCGTCTCGGTCAGTCCCGCACATGCTTTATACCACTGTCGATGGGCATCCATCAGCGAAATGAGCGCGATGGGTACATCGAATATGTTTTGGACCAGACGGACGAAGCGATCGAAGGCTTCCTCGCGGGGCGTGTCGAGCAAAGCGAGCCGATCCAAGGCGGAAAGTCGTCCGTCCTCCGTCAGATCTGCCTGATCAACACGCCTCCGGGTGGAGGCTTCTTGCATCGCTGGCTGGGACAGAGCGTCCTCCCGTTCGCTTTCGGCAAGCATCAAGGGAAGACTTGAGGACCTGATCGGTTAAGAAGCGGTCAAGAGCTTATCAAGCTCGACGATCTCGTTCGAGGCCGGTGAGGCTAAGGCAACCGCACGCCTGCCGATGCAAACGGCGCTCTGCCGCTGCAAGACAAATGGGCTGGCCACAATTTTGAAAGCTTGGGAAAAACTGGTCGGAGTGGCAGGATTTGAACCTGCGACCCCATCGTCCCGAACGATGTGCGCTACCAGACTGCGCTACACTCCGCGACCAGGTGGGCGGCTTATAGCGAAGCCGGCACAGGCCCGCAAGCGCGCTGCTCAATATGGGCTCGCGACATTTCCGGTTTCAACGAAGACCGACTTGAGCTGGGAGTAGTGGCCGAGAGCGGCGAGGGCGTTCTCGCGCCCGATGCCGGATTGCTTGACGCCGCCGAAAGGCACCTCGACCGGAGTGAGGTTGAAGGTGTTGATCCAGCAGGTGCCCGCCTGGAGGCGACCGATCACGCGGTGCGCGCGGGAAAGGTCGCGCGTGAACACGCCGGCCGAGAGGCCGAATTCGGTGTCGTTGGCGCGCGCGACCACTTCGTCCTCATCATCAAAGGACAGCACGCTCATCACCGGTCCGAAGATCTCCTCTCGCGCGATCCGCATTTCGTCGCGAACATCGGTGAAGATCGTCGGCTCCACGAAGAAACCCCTTTCGAAGCCCTGCAGCGACGGCACGGCACCACCATGCGCCAGGCTGGCACCTTCCTCGCGACCGACGCGGATATAATCGAGAACCTTCTGATGCTGCGCGGCGCTGATCAGCGGACCCATCTGGGTTTCGGGATCGAGCGGATCGCCGATGCGGATGCTCTTCGTGCGCTCGACAAGCCGCTCTACGAAGCGATCATGCAGTTTGCGATGAACGAACACGCGCGTGCCATTGGAGCAGACCTGGCCGGTCGAATAAAAGTTGCCGAGCATCGCGCCGCCGATGGCATTCTCCAGATCGGCATCCTCGAAGATCACCAGCGGCGACTTGCCGCCGAGCTCCATCGTCGCCTGCTTCATGTGCGAGCCGGCCAACGCCATCACCTTGCGGCCGGTGGGAACGGAGCCAGTCAGAGACACCTTCACGACTGCCGGATGCGATACCAGCGCGGCGCCCACATCACCGTAACCCTGCACCACGTTGAAGAGGCCGGGCGGCAATCCGGCCTCCGAATAGATCTCGGCCAGCGCCAGCGCGGAAAGCGGCGTGTTCTCCGAGGGCTTGAAGATCATCGCATTGCCCATCGCAAGCGCCGGCGCGGACTTCCAGCCAGCCACCTGGATCGGATAGTTCCAGGCACCGATGCCGACGCAGACGCCGAGCGCCTCGCGCCTGGTATAGGCGAAGGGTCCGCCGAGATCGGTATATTCGCCGCCGAAGCTCGCGACAGCGCCGCCAAGGAATTCGAGCGCGTCGGCGGCCGATGCCGCGTCGGCGACCAGCGTTTCCTGAAGCGGCTTGCCGGTGTCGAGTGTTTCCAGCCGGGCAAGCTCCTCGTTGCGGGCGCGCAGGATGTCGGCCGCGCGGCGAAGGATGCGCCCGCGTTCGACGGGTTTGCGGAGCGCCCACTCGCCTTGCGCGGCGCGCGCCGTTTCCACGGCGCGTTCCACGATCGCGGGCGTGGCAGCATGGACGCGTGCGATCACCTCCGTCGTGGCGGGATGGATGACCGGCATCTCCGTGCCGCTGGCATCCTCGACGAAGATGCCGTTCACATAGTGCGAGGCTTCGGGCTGCGCGCGCATGGATGGGTTTCCGCTCAGTCAGTTGCCTTCGACCGAGATGCCTTGCTCATTGACCTTGATCTCCACGCCATCTGGCCGCGACTGCTCGCGATAAACGTAGATGCCGAGCGCGACGACGGCGACGATCAGGGCGCCGATGATGAGGTAGAGCGTGTTGGTTCGCATGCTTGTCTCCAAAAGCGGCTGCCTCTGCTTCGGCGCCATGGATTCGGAGTATAACAGGTTCAGCGGTCGCTGACCTGCCAGCGCGGGTTGATCCACGGCTCCTGATTGGAGCGCGGCAGGGGTGAACGGTTCAAAATGTGATCGGCCGCCTTCTCCCCGGTCATGATGGATGGGCCGTTGAGATTGCCGTTGGTGATCCGCGGGAAGATCGAGGAATCCGCGACGCGCAGGCCTTCCACGCCGATCACCCGGCATTCGGGGTCCACCACGCTCATCGGGTCGTCCACGCGACCCATGCGGCAGGTGCCGCAAGGGTGATAGGCACTCTCGGCGTGATCGCGGATGAACCCGTCCAGTTCGTCATCGGTCTGCACCCCATCGCCCGGCGAAAGCTCGCGGCCGCGATACGGATCGAAGGCCGGCTGGC
Organism: uncultured Mesorhizobium sp.; assembly: GCA_963522145.1. Taxonomy (GTDB): domain Bacteria; phylum Pseudomonadota; class Alphaproteobacteria; order Rhizobiales; family Rhizobiaceae; genus Mesorhizobium_B. The sequence continues at coordinate 114,934 of CAUQXI010000003.1, forward strand.
CGAAGATCTCGCGTGTGAGGCGGATCGTATGGCGGAACTCCGACCAATCGTCGGAATGGGACATGTAGTTGAAGCGGATGACCGGCTTTTCTCGCGGATCGGCGGAGCGAAGCGAAACGCTGCCGCGCGACTTCGAGCGCATCGGCCCAACATGCGCCTGGAAGCCCGCAACATTCGCCGTCGCCTTACCATCGTAGCGGACCGCGGCGGGCAGGAAATGATACTGGATGTCGGGATACTCCACGCCCGGGGACGAGCGCAGAAAGGCCGCCGCCTCGAAGTGGTTGGTGGCGCCTAGACCAGACTTGAAAAACAGCCACTCGGCGCCGATGCGCGCCTTTGAGAACGGATTAAGGACCGAGTGCAGCGTGACCGGCTGTGTCGCCTCCTGCTGGATGTAAAGCTCCAGATGATCCTGAAGATTCTGGCCGACACCCGGCCGATCCGCAACGACCTCGATGCCTTGCGTTCGCAGCTGCATCGCAGGCCCGATGCCCGACAGCATCAGAAGCTTGGGCGAGTTGATGGAGGAAGCGGCGAGGATCACCTCACGTTTCGCGCGAACAACTTGAATCTGATTACGAACTTCGATCTCAACGCCGATGGCGCGTTGATTCACCATCACCACGCGGCGAGCCAAGCCTCTAATTACGCGAACATTTCTGCGCCTCATGGCAGGCCGGAGATAAGCATTGGCGGTGGACCAGCGCCGTCCCTGATGGATGGTCTGCTCCATCGGCCCAAAACCTTCCTGCTTGGCGCCGTTATAGTCCTCCGTCAGCTCGAATCCCGCCTGTTGCCCTGCTTCGACGAAGGCGGAGTAGAGCGGGTTGCGGCGCGAGCCGCGCTGGATGTGCATGGGGCCATCCGTGCCACGCCAGCCTTCTTCGCCGCCGTGGGATGATTCCATGCGCTTGAAATAGGGAAGCACGTCGGTATAGGCCCAGCCGGCAGCACCTTGCTCCGCCCAGTGGTCGAAATCGCGCGCATGGCCGCGCACATAAACCATGCCGTTGATCGAAGATGAGCCGCCCAGCACCTTGCCGCGCGGCGTGGCGAGGCGCCGACCGCCGAGATGCGGCTCGGGCTCGGACGAAAAGCCCCAGTCGTAGGTGCTCATATTCATCGGGTAGGAAAGGGCGGACGGCATCTGGATCAGCGGGCCGATATCACTGCCACCCCACTCGATCACGATCACCGAATGCTTCCCGCCCTCGCCGAGGCGATAAGCCAGCGCAGAACCCGCCGAGCCTGAACCGACGATGACGAAATCGGCCTCAAGCATCGGCAACATGCCTCATGAAGTCGGCCAGAGAAATATTGCCGCCGGTGAGCACCAGCAGCACGCTCCTGCCTTCCACATCGAGCCCGCCTTCGAGCAGTGCGGCAAGCGGGGCGGCGCCCGAAGGCTCCAGCACGAGCTTGAGCTTTTCGAAGGCAACCCGCATGGCACGGCGTACGGGCGCGTCGCCAATCGTCATGCCTCGGAGGTTTGTCTGCGACACGGCCGCAAACGGCGCCTCGCCAGGGCGGCGCGCCATCAGCCCGTCGCAGATAGAGGGCTCGACAAGCGGTACGGTCTGGATGGCACCCGCGACGATCGACTGGCTCATGCCGTCGAAGCCTTCCGGCTCGATTCCGTAGAGCGTGGTGTCGGGGGAAAGATAGTGGAAGGCGAGCGCCACGCCTCCGATCAGTCCGCCGCCTCCAACGGAGCAGAGGAGGAGGTCAGCCGATGCGCCAACGGCTTCGAGCTGGTCCAAGGCTTCAATCGCGACACCTGCCTGGCCTGCGACGATCTCAGGATCATCAAAGGGGTGAAGCAGCGTCAGCCCTTCCTCTTCGGCGATCGCGCGGGCACGCGCCGAAGCAACTTCCTCGCGCGGGCGTGCGCCATGCTCGGTGACCACCACACGCGCGCCGTAGCCGGCAGTTGCCTCGCGCTTGGCGAGCGGCGCATCGACCGGCACGACGATGGTGACGGGGATGCCGAGTGCCTGGCCGGAGGCGGCCAGTCCCTGCGCGAAGTTGCCGGAGGAATAAGCGACCACGCCGCGGCGGCGCTCGTCGTCTGACAGGCGCGTAAGCCGCCAATAAGCGCCGCGCGCCTTGAACGAGCCCGCCCATTGCAGCGATTCCGGCTTCACGAAGACCTGCGCGGCGCCGGTCATTTTAGCAAGCCCCGGCGAGCGCAGGAGCGGCGTGAGCTGTGTGGCGGTCCGCGTGACGGAATAGGCTCCGCGAAGGTGATCGAGCGTGGGAATCATCGGACACGCAGGCTTTCAAAGGAGACCATGACGTGCTTCGCGTAGGGCGCGTGCCGGGCCAGGCGGTCGTAATAAGCGCGAAGATGAGGCGTCTCGGCGCGGTCGAAATCAAGGGTGAAGTAGCGGAAGAGCAGGGTTCCGACGATCGTGTCGGCCCAGCAGGGCGAGTTCCCTCCAAGGAAGGCCGCATCCGCCAGGCGCGCGTCGAGCGTGGACGCCAGCGGCTTCATGCGAGCTTCCGCCGCGCGGATGGCGTCCCGGTCGCGCTCGGCCTCGCGGATGCCGACCAACGGCCAGAAGAGGTGGGTCAGGAACGCCGGACCGAATGTGGTCTTGATCCATTCCGCCCACATATCCAGTGGCGCGCGCACCGCCGGATCATGCGGGAAAAACTGTTCCGAGCCGTACCGGGCGGCGAGATAGCGGATGATCGCCGCGCTTTCCCAGAGCACCAGCTCGCCGTCCTCAAGGACGGGCACAAGTCGATTGGGGTTGAGCAGCAGGAACTCGGGCGTGTCGAGGCGGCCATACTTGCCGCCCGCATCGACTCGCTCATACTCAATGCCGATCTCGGCGAGTGCCCAGACCACCATCTGAACGTTGGAGGAGGTGTCGCGGCCCCAGACGCGGATCATCGGCCCCTCGGAAAGCGCTTGCGCTCTTCGAGCACGTTGAGATCCATGTGGTTGCGCATGAACCGCTCGGAGGCCTGGCGCAGGGGCTGGAAGTCCCACGGATAGTAGGCACCGTTGCGGAGGGCGGGATAAACCACCCAGCGTCGCGCTTGGCTTTCGCGCACGGCACTGTCGAACGCGGTCATGTCCCAGCGCGCTGCAGCCTTGGCCGCAAACGAGGCGAGCAGTTCCGCGTGATCCGGGTCTTCCGCGAGATTGTCGAGTTCGTGCGGATCGTTGTCGAGGTCGAACAATTGTGGCGGATCGGCAAGGCAGTGAACGAACTTCCAATTTCCTTCCCGGATCGCTGCCATTGGCGCGATCGAACCCTCGGCCGCGTACTCCATGAGTACGGGAACAGCATCCGCCCCTCCGCGGACGAGCGGAAGCAACGAGCGTCCGTCGACCCAGGGCGCAATGGCGGCAAGGTCGATGCCGGCGAGATCGCACAGGGTCGGGCAGATATCGAGGTTGGAAACCGGCGCCTCGATCAGTCCGGCCGGAGCACTGCCGCCTGCCAGCAGGAGCGGTACGCGGACGGAGCCTTCGAAGAAGCACATCTTGAACCACAGGCCGCGCTCGCCGAGCATGTCACCATGGTCGGAGCAGAACAGCACGACGGTGTTCTCCGTCTGGCCTGTGCGGTCGAGAACGGAAAGAAGCTCGCCGACCCGGTCATCAATATAGGAGATGCTTGCGAAGTAACCGCGCCGCGCCCGGCTCACCTGCTCGGGCGTGATGTCGAAGCTGTGGTAGTCGCTGGCCTTGTAGAGGCGTTGGGAGTGAGGATCCTGCGAGTCGTAGGGCATGAAACCGATCTCGGGCTCCAGCGCCGGGCAGTCCGCGTAAAGATCCCAGTGTTCCTTGCGCGCGACATAAGGGTCGTGCGGGTGAGTGAAGGAAACTGTGAGGCACCACGGCGCCGAGCCGGACTCCGTTGAGGTGCAGGCATAGTCGTAGAGCTTCTGAGAGGCGAGAAAGGCGACCTCGTCGTCATATTCGAGCTGGTTGGTGATTTCGGCCGTACCCGCGCCCGCGACCGAGCCCAGATTGTGATACCACCAGTCGATGCGCTCGCCCGGCCTGCGATAATCCGGCGTCCAGCCGAAATCGGCGGGGTAGATGTCGGTGGTCAGCCGCTCCTCGAAGCCGTGGAGCTGGTCTGGCCCGACGAAATGCATCTTGCCCGAAAGGCAGGTGCGATAGCCCGCTGCCCGCAGATGATGCGCGAAGGTGGGGATCGATGAGGCAAACTCGGCCGCGTTGTCATAGACGCCCGTGCGCGACGGCAAGAGCCCGCTCATGAAGGAAGCGCGCGCCGGTGCGCAAAGCGGTGACGCCGTATAGCAGTTGCGGAAGCGGGCACCGCGCGCAGCCAGAGCCTTCAGATTCGGAGCGTGAAGGAAGGGCGCGGGACCATCGGGAAACAGCGTGCCGTTGAGCTGGTCCACCATGATGATGAGGATGTTGGGGCGCGTCATGGGCGCGATCCCGCCGCCTGTACGAGCCGCGCCTCCACAACCTCCTCGATGAGGGCGATCGCGGTGGCCGAATTGGGCAGCCCGTCTTTCAAGGCGCGCCGGATGTAAAGCCCGTCGATCAGCGCGGCGACCGCCTCCGCGCAGCGCTCCGCCTCCCGTCGAGGCATGAGTGGCAGGAGACCGCTCATCAGGTTGGAGTGCAGACGCCGGGCATAAACACGGAGCACGCGCCGCAGCGAAGCCGACTTCTGCGCCTCCACATAGAAGGCGAGCCAGGACGCGATGATCTCGGGCCGAAACTGCGTCACGGAAAAGTTGACTGAAATGACGGCTGAAACACGGGCGCGGGGCGTTCGCGCCCGCCGAAGCGCGGCACGAATGTCGGATGCGAGCTCGGAAAGCAGATGCCGCATGGTGGCGAGCAGCAGTTCTTCCTTCGCGCCGAAATAATGGTGCGCAAGTGCCGAGGACACGCCGGCACGGCCGGCGATCTCGGACATGGTGACGTCAAGCGCGCCGCGCTCACCGATGGCGGCAATCGCCGCATCGATCAGCGCGCGCTTTCGCAGTGGCTCCACACCAAGTCGCGACATCCAGACTTCCTCCCGTCACGCATTTATTGACTGACCAATCAATTAAAGCAACGGGTGGGAGTCTTTTGCCGGAGCAGCCATCGTCGCTGGATCCGGTCACCGTGTAAGCAAAGCTTGTCCGCCAGCTAGAAAACACCATGCCGGCTACGGGGCTGCGAGACGCGCTATCGAGGACATCTCTTGCCTGACTGTCGCAACGCGGTGAGTTTCTGCTCCGCATCGCGTTTCAAGCCGGCTGTTCCAGTTGGGGCGCGGCTGTTGCCAAGCTGTTTCGCTGTCTCCGAACCTGTCACTCGCCTGCGACCAGTTGCACCGCTTCGAAGTCTGAAGATGTGCTCTCGGCGGAGCGGGGGGTGCGTCTAAGAGATTTCCAGCCATGCAGGCGGCCGCTTGCGCGGACGCGAGGACATCTGTCGCTGCTGGCATCCTGGGCACGGACCATGACGGTGCGTGCATTACCGCGAGCGGTGCTTCGTTGAACTCCAATGCCTGAGACCGATCGCCTGGGCCGCAGCTCGACACGTCCCTTAGCTGGAATCAGGAAGGCTGGCCGAGCCAGATCAATTCCGGCGACGAGGCCGAGCAAGTGGAATTCGATCTGCCCTTTGACGCCGAGCGAAAAGCCGAACAATCCGCAAAGCGTCAAATGCAGCCGGCCGCTTCTCCTGCACCAGTCGCATGACACAAGTCCGGACCGCCAATCGCGCCCGACCGCATTCGGCGGCAGCGCTCCAAGCTCGGGCACAGCGCGCAGCACGTGTGCGATGAAGCTGTTGGAATTCGGCCCCGGCCAGATGCGGTAGCCGCCTTGGTGGCGATGGGGGTAGTCCCGCACCGCCTGCTCGATCACCACGATGAGTGGCTCAGCATCCATCCCATGTGCGGAGTAGATGACCATCGGCTCGTTGGAATACCATCTGCCGTCCGGCGGATAGGCATCGCGAAGGATCGGTTCTCCGCCCCAGCCTACCTTGTCGAACCGCGTGTAGGAATGTGCGCCGGCCGGCTTGGTGACGATCCAGCTGTGGACGGAGAGCGCGCCTTTCAGGCCTGATGTGCGGGCGCTGAGAAGATAAACCGCTGCGCTTCCATCCGCGGAAGGAGGCGGAAGCAGGCCGGTCGGGCCGCAATCCTTGCCGTCCCAGAGATGCCACCGCCTCGGCGCACACCACCACGCCGTCATGACGACAACCGGCAGGAGATAGGCAGCGACAACAAGCAGAAGAAGCTTGCCCATGGCGTAACCCCGTCGACGGAAGATTCGCGTTCGACTTCCGATGGGTTTGGCTAAAGCAAGCTTCCTTGAAGGCTGAATGACAGCTCAGGTTTGGAGATCCACCGCATTGCGGGAAGGCCATAGCTCAACGCGGCCGAATGCCGGCACGAGCAGGGCAGGGCGGGCGAGATCGACGCCCGCCACCAGCCCCATGAAGTGCAGCTCGATGCCGCTTCCCCAGCCGACGGAGAAACCGAGCAGCCCGTTCATCGTGGCATGGAGGTCCCAGCTTCGGGGATACCAGTCGAGCGCGAGCCATCCCGCTTCCCAGTCCCGGCCCACCGCGTTGGGCGGCATGTGCGCGCCGAGTTCCGGCACCGTCTTCACGACATGGGCGACGAAGGAGTTGGAGTTCGGCCCCGGCCAGATGTGGTAATCGCCCGACTTGGAATAGGGATAGGACCGGATCGCCGCCTCGACCTTCGGGATCAGAGCCTCGGCCGGCGTGCCTGTCACGGCATGCACGATCACCGGCTCGTTGGAGTACCACCGGGCGTCGGCCGGGTAGTTGTTGCGCCGCACGGGGCTGCCCCAGCCGACCTTGTCATAGCGGACATAAGGCTTGTCGCCGGCTTCCTTGGTGACGATCCAGCTATGAACGGAAAATGCGCCCTTGAGCCCGCCCGTGCGCGCGGCCATCACATAGACCGCCGCGTCCCGCGCCCCATGCGACACGGGCAGCACACCGCTCGCGGACCAGTCGGCGGAGCGCCAGGAGTTCGGCCGGTCCTGCATCATCCACCAGCCGAGCGTCAGGAGGGCGGGCAGGATGAAGACGACGAAGATGAATAGCAGGAGGCGCGAAGCCAGCCACATCATGAGAGGCCTTTTCAACAAGCGGGATCAGCTTTTAAGTGGTCGTCCGGCGAGGCCGGCGCAACGCAGCCTCAAATCAAATCCGAGCGAGATTATGGACCCTGTCCTTGTGGAAGTGCTGCGCGGGCGCCTTGTTGAAAGCCGGCATCGCGGAGCGGTGGCCGTGGTGGACGGCACAGGCCGCACGGTGCTCGCGGTCGGAGATATCGAGCAGGCGGTTTTTCCCCGCTCGGCGGTGAAGGTCATCCAGGCCCTGCCGCTGGTGGAGGGTGGGGCGGCGGATGCGCTTGGCTTCGGCAATCGCGAGCTCGCTTTGGCCTGCGCGTCCCATTCGGGCGAGCCGGAACATACCGAACTTGCGGCCTCCATGCTGGCCCGTGCCGGATTGGACAAGAGCGATCTGGAATGCGGCACGCATTGGCCGAGGGAGGTGCCATCGCGAGAGCTCGCGAGCGCGAACAGGCGGCCCAGCGCGCTGCACAATAATTGCTCGGGCAAGCATGCCGGCTTTCTGTGCGCCTGCCGCCTTGCAGGGCGCGAAACGTCGGGCTATGTGGAAGCGGATCACTGGATGCAACAGGAGGCTCGCGCCTGCCTCCAAGCAGTGACCGGCGCGCCGCACAGCGAGGCAAGCCGCGGAACGGATGGCTGCTCGATCCCGACCTATGCGGTGCCGTTGAAGAGCCTCGCGCTGGGCTTTGCGCGGCTGGCAACAGGGCAGGGGCTTTCGCCTGCTCGCGCCAAGGCCGCTGCCCGCCTTTTTCACGCTTGTATGAGCGAGCCGTTCTATGTCGCCGGCACCGGCCGCGCCGACACGCTGATGATGGAAGCCGGGCGCGGCCGCATCTTCGTCAAGACGGGCGCGGAAGGAGTGTACTGCGCGGCAGTGCCCGAGCTCGGTTTCGGCATCGCGCTGAAATGCGACGACGGCGCCACCCGCGCCGCCGAGACCGCGGTGGCCGCGGTGCTGGCAAAGCTGCTGCCGACGGGCGATGATCTCGCGGCGGAACTGCAAACCTTGGCGATGCAGAAGCTGGTGAACTGGAACGGTATCGAAGTGGGCGCCGTGCGGCCCGCGGAAGCGTTGCTTTAAAGGCGTGACAGCTTCAGAGATGGTCGGCGAAGATCGCCGGCCATGCACCTCAAATACGAGGCAATCCGATTGAGCAGGGCGTTCACCAGGGAAGACGAGGGCGGCGACGGACTGGGCGGGATCGGCGAGCGCCCCATCAGCCCGCACCGCAACCTCGTGACGCGTTCCGGGCTCGAGGCGATGGAAGCCGAGATCGCCCGGCTGCGCGAGAGCCTCGCTTCCGCCGATCCAGCCAGCGAGCGGGAGCGTGCCGCGCTGCTTTCCCGCGACCTTCGCTACTGGACCGCGCGGCGCGAAAGCGCGGAACTGGTGGATGGAGGCCTCGACACGGATGCCGTGCGGTTCGGGATGACCGTCGGCGTCGAGGCGGAGGACGGGCGCCGGAACCGCTGGCGCATCGTTGGAGAGGACGAGGCCGATGCAGGCCGTGGCACGATCAGCCATGTGTCGCCCATGGCGCGTGCCTTGTTCGGCAGAAAAATCGGCGAAACGGCAGTGGTGAACGGCGTGGAGTGGGAAGTGGTCGCGATCGACCGCTGACCGCTGCTTGCCGTCAGGCGGGAGAGTTCAGCCGAGACGAACCGGGGAAAGGCGCTCGCAGAAGACCGCCGCGTCGCCGGCGAATTCCATCTTTTCCGCTTTGCGCTCTGACGGGCCGGCCTCTTTCGACAACGCGTCGCGTGAGGCACGGATGCGCGACTGGATATGTCCGGCAAGCAGGCTGCGCAGGATGCCGCCTTCCTTTTCGATCCGGTTGAATTCCTCCCACGCGGTATCGGAGAGCAACTCGACGGCCGGCATCCAGTCCGCCTCGCTCGCCGTGGTTATGCTTGCGGCGGACAAGCCCGTCAGGATTGCGTCACGGCGCGCGGCCTGAACGGGAATGCCGTGGATAATCGTGGATGGCAGCACGCTGAGCGAGTCGGCTCCGCCTTCAGCGGCAGCCTGAGCCGCTATGCCGGATAGAACGGCGTTGCGGTCGGCATCTTCAGCGTCGAGCATGCGCCAGGAGGTTTCGGCGTGAACATGGACGGGGAGCGGCTCGACACCCGAAGCATCAAGGATTCTCTTCCAGAGCAGGCGCAGAGCGTGGATCTTGGCGGAGCTGCGAGTCTTCTCGGCATCGACGGAAAGGGCAAAGCCGAGATGGGGCACGGCATAATGAAGCGACTGGCGCGCGAGCGCGAACATGCGCAGGTAGGAGGCGGCCGAGGCGAGAACCGCGCCGAGCTCCTGTGCCTCCGTGGCGCCGGCATTGTGGAACACGCGGCCATCCGCCTCTAGCAGAACGCCGGGCAGGCCGAGCGCGAAGAAGTGCGACAGCGATTGCGGCATCGACGCTTCCAGCGCGTCGATCGGCATGCGCAACCGCCCCGTGCCGGCGAAGATCGCGGCTGGATCGATGCCGAGCGAGATGTCGAGCTGCTCCGGCGGAATGCGCCTTCCACCCAGATAGGCGAACAAGGCTTCTGCGCCGGCGCGGCTTGCGGGGTGGACGTCGACACGAAGGTGGATGCGGTCGAGCGGCACATCGGCGAGAACAGCTTGCAACGCTTCGGGGGAAACCGGCAGGCCGCCGCCGAAAGCATTCGGCGCGCCCGTGAAAACCAGAGATACCCCTGTCGCGCCATCATCGAGGTCGAGCGTGATCTGTGCGTTTGCAGCGAGCGGATCACTGGCGTCGGCGCGCGCCACCACCCGCAGCGGATGAACCGAGCCGGAGGAAGAAGTCGGATTGCTTTCGATCTCGCTGTTCTGGCTCATCCGTCTGTTCTCCTTCCCGTGCGAGCGACGGGAGTAGCAGTTCGGGGTTAACCGCATTGTAGCCTCAACGCGAGCCCTTTATAGCTTGCGGCCCGCAAGGTGGCACCGCCGGGAGCGCAGCGAATGGCCGAAGACGACCGGATCTTTATCGGCGCGAGCCGGAAGCCCGATGACAGCTACAACCGGCCCGAGGAACTCCTGCTCAAATTTGCCAACCGCCACGGCCTTGTGACGGGCGCGACGGGCACCGGGAAGACAGTGACCTTGCAGGTGCTGGCCGAGGCCTTTTCCGACGCTGGCGTTTCGGTGTTCTGCGCGGACGTGAAAGGCGATCTTTCGGGCATCGGCGCCTTGGGCACTCCCGGCGAGCCGCTGACCAAGCGGGCGGAGGAGGTCAGGCTCGACCCCTACGAGCCGCGACAGTTTCCCGTGATCTACTGGGACCTGTTCGGCGAAAAAGGGCACCCGATCCGCGCCACCGTATCCGAGATGGGGCCGCTGCTGCTCGCTCGGCTTCTCAACATGACTGAAGCGCAGGAAGGCGTGATCAACATCGCCTTCAAGATCGCCGACGAGGAAGGCCTGCTTCTTCTCGACATGAAGGATCTTCAAGCGCTCCTCGCGGACCTCGCCAAACGGGACAAGGAAATTGCCGTCCGCTACGGGCTCGTGTCCAAGGCGTCCATCGGCGCAATCCAGCGGGCTCTGCTGGTTCTGGAGCAGCAGGGCGGCGCTCACTTCTTCGGCGAGCCGGCGCTCAGCATCGCGGACATCATGCGCTCGACGGTGGATGGACGCGGAGCCATCAACGTGCTTGCCGCCGACCGACTGATGATGAACCCGCGCCTTTATGCGACCTTCCTGCTCTGGCTCCTGTCGGAACTGTTCGAGGAACTGCCGGAGGTGGGTGATCCTGCAAAGCCGAAGCTCGTCTTCTTCTTCGACGAGGCGCACCTGCTGTTCGATGACGCGCCCAAGGTGCTCGTGGAACGAGTCGAGCAGGTGGTGCGGCTGATCCGCTCAAAGGGCGTGGGCATCTATTTCGTCACGCAAAACCCGCTCGACATACCGGAAACGGTGCTGGCGCAACTCGGCAATCGGGTGCAGCACGCGCTGCGCGCCTACACGCCGCGGGAGCAGAAGGCAGTGCGGACGGCGGCGGAGACGTTCCGCCCCAATCCTGATTTCGACTGCGCGGCAGCGATCACCCAGCTCGGCGTCGGTGAAGCCTTGGTCTCGACGCTGGAAGACAAGGCCGTGCCCGGCATGGTGCAGCGCACGTTGATCCGCCCGCCGGAGTCACGGCTCGGGCCGATCACCGATGCGGAGCGCGCGGCGTTGATTTCTCAGAGTCCTGTGGCCGGAAAGTATGACGATCCCGTGGATCGAGAATCAGCCTTTGAGATGCTGGCAAAGCGCGCGGCGGAACCGCGCAACGCGAATGCCGATGCGGGCCAGGCAGGGAAGAAGCCTGAAGAGAGCTGGACCCTTCCCGACTTCCGTGAGGGGCCATGGGGCGACCGCGCGACCGAAAAGGAAGACCAGCAGCCTCGGCGGACGCGGCGGGAGCCTTCGGCTCCGCGCCCGTCAAACCGCCAGAGCGTCACCGAGGCCGCCGTCAAATCGGTGGTGCGCTCGATGGGCTCGTCGCTCGGCCGCGCGCTGGTGCGCGGCGTACTGGGCAGCCTGCGGCGCTGACGATCCAGATTTGACGCGGGCGGCAGGGAGATGCCGCCTGCGAGACCATCAGGTCAGGCTGATCGGATCTTCCACAGGCCCGCTTTGCGGCGTGCCGAGCACCACGATGGGGGACCCGGTCTTCACGCGGTCGTAGAAATCGATCACGTCCTGGTTCATCATACGGACGCAGCCCGACGAAACGGACTTGCCGATGGACGACCACTCCGGCGAGCCGTGAACGCGGAAAAGAGTGTCCTGGCCGTTCTGGAAGATGTAGTTGGCGCGCGCGCCGAGCGGGTTCTTCAGACCGCCGGGCATGCCGCCATTATCGACGCCCCATTTTGCCAAGCTAGGATCGCGCGCGATCATTTCCGCGGGCGGCGTCCACTTCGGCCACTTCTGCTTCCACTGGATGACGCCTTGTCCGGCCCACTCGAATCCCGCACGGCCGAGGCCGACGCCGTAGCGGACGGCGTAGCCATTCTCCCGAACGAGGTAGAGGTGATGTGTGACGGTGTTGACCACCACAGTGCCGGGCCGCTGCCCGGTGGGGTCTTCCACGACCTGACGAAGGAACTGCTTGTCGATCTTCTCGATCGGCACGGCCGGAACCAGGAAGCCTTCATCCTCGATCGGGCCATACATGGTCGCGTAATCGTCGAAGCCGACCGCAAGATCGGCCGGCATGCCGCCGGCCGGTTGAGCGTCGACATAGCGCGGCGATGGATCGCGCATGGTCGTGCAGCCCGAAAGCGCCGCGCCACCGAGGAGAGCGGCTGACGCGGAAAGGAATTGCCGCCGCGATGGCGACAAAAGAAACGGATTTGAACTCGACATGAGACCCCACTCAGACGCGCTCCGCGAAAGCAGCGCGATTTGATCCAGCTACGTTATCACACCAGAAGAGTTCCCAATCCGGTGTAAACACGGGAAAAGAGTGGCAGCGGTGTGGCCGCGCCGCCACTGTGTCTTCCGAGCAACAGTCCTAGAAGCGGTGATCAAACGTCGCCGCCGAGTGCGCTCAGCGAGGGGAAGACGAGATCGGGCTGGATGTCGGAATATTCGTCCGGAAGGTTCAGGCGATTGATCCATACGGTCCGAAATCCAAAGCGTGTCGCGCCGGCGATGTCCCATCGATTGGACGACTGAAACGAGACGGCGGAGGGGTAAAGCCGCCAAGCCGTAGTGACGAGATCATAGACACTCGGATCGGGCTTGAAGCGATGGATCGCATCTACGGAGAAAATCTCGTCGAGCACGCCATCCAGCGCCGATGCCCGAACAGCCGATTCAAGCATGCGCGGTGAACCGTTGGACAGGATGGCGAGCCGCGCACCCGCGCTTTTCAAGGCGCGCAGCACGCCCGGCACCTCCGGGTAAGTGTCGATGGTGCGATAAGCGTCGAGCAGGCTGTCACGCAGCGACGGACTTGCACTGGGGACGCGGGCGAGCGCGAAGTCGAGAGCGTTCTCCGTCAGCTGCCAGAAATCCGCATAAGCGCCGGCAAGTGAGCGCACCCAGGAATATTCAAGCTGCTTGGCACGCCAGATTTCCGACAGAAGTACCGCATCCGGACCAACGGCCGCAGCGTGGCGGCGAACGGCGGAATGCACGTCGAACAGCGTGCCGTAAGCGTCGAAAACATAGGCGGCATGGCTCATCGGGGCGTTCCGCAAGGAGGGCGCTGGATTGTGAGAGGGCGGGCAGCGCGGGCCTGAAACTATCTTGCGGAGCCTCGATTGCAACAAAGAGAGCGGGGAAGATCGATCGACGCCATGCGATAACACGTTGTTGGGGCGGGGCTTGAGGGAACAATATTTCTCGACAAACGAGCCTTCGACGCGTTCACGGTGATCCGCGCCGGCGAGGGGGCGAATTCGACAGCGGCCGGGCGACGCGCTAGAGCGTTGCCGCCCGGCGGGTGCCCCCTATCTCGTCGTGTGACGGCGGGTTGCCATCATGCCCGCGACCAGCTTCGAAGGAGAGATTGTCATGGCTTTCACACTGCCCGAACTGCCCTACGACTACGAGGCGCTTCAGCCCTTCATGTCGAAGGAAACTCTGGAGTATCATCACGACAAGCACCACAAGGCCTATGTCGACAACGGCAACAAGCTGGCGGCTGAGGCCGGGATGGACGGGCTTTCCGTCGAAGAGGTGGTGAAGCAGTCGTTCGGCAAGAATGCCGGTCTCTTCAACAATGCCGCGCAGCACTACAACCATATCCATTTCTGGAAGTGGATGAAGAAGAACGGCGGCGGCAAGAGCCTTCCCGGCGCGCTGCAAACTGCCGTGGACAACGATCTCGGCGGATACGACAAGTTCCGCACCGACTTCATCGCAGCCGGCACGACGCAATTCGGCTCGGGCTGGGCATGGCTTTCGGTGAAGGATGGAAAGCTTGAGATCAGCAAGACGCCGAACGGCGAGAACCCGCTCGTGCATGGCGCCACGCCGATCCTCGGCGTCGATGTGTGGGAGCATTCCTACTACATCGACTATCGCAACGCGCGGCCGAAATACCTTGAGGCGTTCGTCGACAGCCTGATCAACTGGGATTATGTTCTTGAGCGCTTCGAGCAGGCGCGCGGCTGAGAAGCCAATTAGTCTCCCAATCACTGAACCCCGGCCCACGAGCCGGGGTTTTTCGTGGGAAAAATGGAATTTAGCTCCAGCCTTCAGGCGTGCCGCGCAACCTTCCGCCACCGTCCCGCATTGCCATCCTCGAAGCCAGCATCCGCCAGCCAGAGGAATTGTCCGTGAAGAAGCTTCTGATCACCTTTTCACTCGCTGTTCTTGGCATCTCGGCCGCCGCCGCCGGCCCGGTCGAAGATCGGGAGGCGATCATGAAGGAACGTGCAGGCCTGCTGCGCCAGCTTTCACCGATGGCAAAGGGAGAGGCCGCGTTCGATGCCGCAGCGGCGGGAGACCTGCTGGCGAAGCTGGATGCCAATGCCAAGAAGGGCTCGGTGGAGGAGCTGTTCCCGGAGGGCTCCCAAGCCGGCACCGAGGCGTCGCCGGCAATCTGGGAAGACATGAACGGCTTCAAGGCGGCCTGGGCGAAATACGCCGATGACACAAGCGCCGCAGTCGCTGCGAACCCGCAGGATCAAGCAAGCCTGCAGGCGGCGTTCGGGACGGTCTCAGCCAATTGCGGAAGCTGTCACCAGCTCTACCGGGTGAAGAAGTGATCGCATAGCAAATGCGACTGCTGGGGCGGCTTGCCTTTGCTCTGGTGATGCTCGGCATTATCGGTGCTGCTGGAGGTTGGGCACTGACTGCGCCGCGCATGTTGAGCGAGGTCGAGCTTGCAGCTCTGACCCCGGGCGATGCTGCAAAGGGTGAGCGCATCTTTTATGCAGGCGGGTGCGCGTCGTGCCACGCCGCTCCTGGCGCCAGCGGCGATGATCGACTGAACCTCGCGGGCGGCGTGCGCCTCAAGACCGACTTTGGCACCTTTGTCGCACCGAACATCTCGCCTGACCCCGAGGACGGCATCGGGCGTTGGACCGCGGGCGATCTCGCGAATGCGATGCTCAAAGGCGTGTCGCCCGACGGTCAGCACTACTATCCTGCATTCCCCTTTACATCCTATGCGCGGATGACGCCCTCGGATGTTGCCGATCTTCATGCCTTCCTGAAGACGCTGCCGCCTGTTTCAGGCAAGGCTGCGGCACATGAGGTGTCGTTTCCCTTCAACATCCGGCGCGGGCTGGGACTCTGGAAGCTCCTTTACCTTGACCCACGCCCGGTCGTCGCTGAGGCGGAAGTCGCGGGTGGGGAGATCGCGCGAGGACGCTACCTTGTGGAGGGCCCGAGCCACTGCGGCGAATGCCACACGCCGCGAAACGCGCTGGGTGGGCCCAGGAAAGATGCCTGGCTTTCCGGCGCCACAGCGGCCGAAGGAAGCGGCATCGTTCCGAACATCACCGGCGGGGAGGGCGGGATCGGCGACTGGACGGCGGCCGACATCGCCGAACTCCTGCAAAGCGGCTTCACGCCGGACTTCGACTCGGTCGGCGGCGCGATGGCCGATGTGGTAAAGAACACCGCACAGCTCTCGGCCGAGGATCGAGCAGCAATGGCAGCCTACCTCAAATCGGTCCCGCCGCACCCTAATGGGTATCCTGCACCGGAATCGGCGAACCCCTAAGCTTGACCGGGACTCAACGGGTTCCGAGAAATTCGAACCCTTGTTCGGGGAAAAACAGATTGTAATCGCAGGTGAGTTCCTCGCCGGCGGCGATGTCGCGCAGCGCGAGGTGTTGGTCCTCTTCGGACACGTCGCAGTTGGGGGCGTCGGAGTGGTTCATGTAGCGCGCGTCGTCCGCTTCGAAGAGGATGAAGCCGGGATGGGCGCGCGAGGGATAGGCATATCGGTCGAGACAGGATTTCACGGGACCTGTCTCGGCTTCGTAGGCCGCGACCGGGATGAGCCGGTCATAGTCCGGCAGCATCTTCCAGATGAGCGTGCCGCGCGGGATCGGGTGCTTCGCGAAGACGCCCATGCCTTCCAGCGAGGAGGGCGCGAGATAAACATCGACGAGCAGCATCAGGACACCGCTCGCTGCAAGGGATTCGCACCGACGTGACCGGTGGCCTTCAGTGCAAAGGCATAGGTGTAGGCGATCTCCTCGAGCCGCGAGAATCGGCCGGATGCTCCGCCATGGCCGGAATCCATGTGGATCTTGAACAGAACGGGATTGGTGCCGCGTTTCTTCGCGCGAAGCCGGGCAACCCATTTGGCAGGCTCCCAGTAGGTCACTCGCGGATCGGTGAGGCCGGCGACCGCCAGAACCGGCGGATAGTCGAGCGCATCCACATTGTCGTAGGGGGAGTAGGCGGCAATGTTGTCGTAATCCTCAGCAGAAACAATCGGATTTCCCCACTCCGGCCATTCCGGCGGCGTGAGCGGCAGCGTTTCGTCGAGCATCGTGTTCAGCACATCCACGAAGGGCACCTCCGCGATGATCGCGCCGAAGGAGGACGGCGCCATGTTGGCGACCGCGCCCACCAGCATCCCCCCTGCAGAGCCGCCCTGCGCCACGATGCGGTCATGTGAGGTGTAGCCCTGGGCTACGAGATGCCGCGCGGCCGCGATGAAGTCGCGGAACGTGTTCTGCTTTTCCGCGCGCTTTCCCGCCTCGTACCAGCCATAGCCCTTGTCCTTGCCGCCGCGGATATGGGCGATGGCATAAACGAAGCCGCGGTCCACCAGCGACAGGCTGTTGGTGTTGAAGGCCGCGGGTATCGAGATGCCGTAGGAGCCGTAGCCGTAAAGCAGACAGGGCGCCGCGCCGTCGAGCACGAGATCGCGGCGATGGATCAGCGAGATCGGAACAAGCTCGCCATCGCCGGCTGGCGCCATGAGGCGGCGGGTCACATAGCTATCCGCGTCGTGGCCCGAGGGCACTTCCTGCGTCTTGAGGAGCCGCCGCTCGCGCGTGCGCAGGTCATATTCGAAAAGCTGCGATGGCGTGGTCATGGACGAGTAGGAGAAGCGCATGAGCTGCGTGTCATATTCATAGGAGCCGGATAGCCCGAGCGAGAAAGCTTCTTCCGGAAAGGTGATCGCGTGCTCCTGGCCCGTTTGCCGGTCGCGCACCACGATGCGCGGAAGGCCGTCGGCGCGTTCGAGTCGGACAAGAAATTCCTTGAAGCTCTGGATCGACAGGATGAGCCGCCCCGACTCGTGAGGAACGAGTTCCCTCCAGTTGTCGCGACCGGGGTCGGCAGTCGGCGCCGTCATGATCTTGAAGTCCTTGGCGCCATCCGTATTGGTGAGGACGAAGAAGATGTCTCCGCCTTCCTCCAACTCGTATTGAAGGCCGGTCTGGCGTGGGGCGACTACCCTCGGCTCGGCCAGCGCATCGCTCAGGTCGATGAGGCGGTACTCCGATGTCTCGTGATCGTTGATCGCAATGATTGCCCAGTCGCGCAGGCGCGAGCCGCCGACATTCATGAAGAAACCGGGATCGGCCTCTTCATAGACGAGGCGGTCCTCCTCGACGCTTGTTCCTAAGGCATGGAAGAAGAGCTTGGACGGTCGGTGGCTCGGGTCAAGCCGGGCGTAGAAGAAGCCACTGCATTCCCTGTTCCAGGTGCCGTCGCCGCCTGTATCGGGCACGTCGTCGGACAGGTCCGCGCCGGTGTCGATGTCACGCACCTTGAGCCGGAAGAACTCCGAGCCTTTATCGTCGAAGCTCCAGAGCAGGAGCCGGTGATCGGGCGAATGGTCGGCCGCGCCGATGCGGAAATACGCCTTGTTCTCCGCTTCCGCATCGCCATCGAGCAACATCTGCTCGGACCCGCCTTCGCGCGGCGTGCGGATGAAGCGAGGCTGCTGCCCGCCGAGCCTGTAGGACGAGCCGTAGGCATAAGGACCATCCGGCATCGGCACCGATGAGTCGTCTTCCTTGATGCGCCCTTTCATCTCGGTGAAGAGGACCTTCTGCAGCTCTGCCGTATCCGCCATCAGCGCGGTCTGGTATTCATTTTCGGCAAGCAGATGATCGCGGATTTCTTCGTTCAGCAAGGTGGGATCGCGGAACACTTCCTGCCAGTTGTCTGCGCGCAGCCAAGCATATTCGTCCACGCGCGTGATGCCATGGCGGGTGTCGGCGACCGGGTGCTGGGCAGCCACCGGCGCTTCAACGAGAGCAAAGGAAGATGAGGCCGTCATGTGTGCCCTTGAAGAGATGAAAAGTGGCTTCACGGCCGGTTCATCGGCGGCCGCCAGGATGGAGGAGAGGTCTTGAAGCCTGTTTCGGGAGGAGTTGCAATTATGAGAATGCGATCGCGTGTGACCGCAGCGAGCATCCTGCTGGCCGCAGTTTCGATGCTCATGCCGGTCGGCGTGGCACAGGCAACGGTGTTTGCAGCCTGGGAGGTAACGAATGTTCCGGCCGGCGACGTGCTCAACGTTCGAGCGTACCCGTCAGCCGCGTCACGGAAGCAAGGTGCTTATACCAACGGAACCGTGCTGCAGATGACGGGAAAATGTACGGGAGGGGTCGATCTGCTCGACATCGCAGGCCAGCCGAAAGCGAAGCAGATCAAGGCGGTGCGGGGACGCTGGTGTCAGATCTGGCATGACCCCACACAAACCGGCGAGTTCACCCTCGGATGGGTGCGCGCGAAATACATCGCTCCGCACTAATGCTCACGACGCGCCTTCATCACTCTTGAAGTCGAGCGCGGTGCCGTTCATGCAATAGCGCAGGCCGGTCGGCTGAGGGCCGTCATTGAAGACGTGGCCAAGATGGGCATCGCACTCGGCACAGCGGACTTCCGTGCGGGTCATGAGGAATGAGCGATCCTTGTGCTCGGACACGGCACCGGCCTCGATCGGCTGGTAGAAGCTCGGCCAACCGCTGCCGGAATCGTATTTTGTTTCGGAGCTGAACAGCTGCTTGCCGCAGCAGATGCAGCTGTAGAGCCCGTTCGCCTTGTTGTCCCAATAGGGACCGGTGAACGCACGCTCGGTGCCGTGCTCGCGCGTGACGTGATACTGCTCGGGCGTCAGGCGCTCGCGCCACTGCTCTTCGCTCTTCTGGACCGGTGTGTCGCTGTCATGCGTCATGAACTCGTCTCCTTGTATAAGTCCTAGATAGGGTGCCGGGCTGCACGCTTGAAGATGGAGCAGGGAAGGATGCAGAGGTGCGATCAACCCTGTTGCGGCATGCCGAGCTGTCTCGACAACCTGCAGTATAATGTCGCGAACCTTGTAGCATTTTCATGCAGCTCCGAGTGTTCGATCGCTAGGCGGCTTCCATTCTCCTTGATATGACCACTGCGGCTTCTACGGTTCGCCGGCATTCGTCTGGTGGTGGAGACGGTGCGGACCGCAGAGCCGATCACTGAAACTCTGGGGTTGAAAACAATGGAATCAAACGAGCCTTCTGCGGGAGATGGAAACCCGCTAATCGGGCTGACGGCCGACGTGGTCGCAGCCTACGACAGTAATAATTCGGTGCCAGCGGCGGCACTCGGCGGCCTGATTGCCGATGTTCACGCCGCTTTGGGGCGACTCGGCGGAAGTTCAGAGCCTGCGGCAGCGGGCGACAAGCCGAAGCCGGCGATCAATCCGAAACGCTCCGTTCACGACGACTACATCATCTGTCTTGAAGACGGAATGAAGTTCAAGTCGCTTAAGCGTCACCTGATGACCCACTATAACATGACGCCCGAGCAGTATCGGGAGAAGTGGGGCCTGGAACAGGGCTATCCCATGGTAGCGCCGAATTACGCCGCCGCCCGCTCGCAATTGGCCAAGAATATGGGGCTGGGCCGCAAGCGCATGGATGGCTGAGCGCTTGTCTCGACCAGCGTGATGTTTCCGAACGACGGCGCCGTATGGCGCCGTCGTTTTTTTGGACGTATCAGTCCGTTGTCGCGAGACGGTCGCGGCAGCGCTTGAGTGCCATGTGGCGCTCAAGGTCATAGCCGGGCGTGCCGCCTGTCCCGCGCAATCGCTCGCGCTCGATGGCACGGCTGATGCGATGAAGTGCTTTGTGACGCTCTCGCGCGTCGAGACTGCGCACTTCTCTCATATCGATCCGGCAGCATAGCCATGCCGCTGCGACGTCGGACGGCCGGACGACATCGGCCAATAATCGCACCTGATCGTCGTGCTGCCGAAATTTCCGGTCCATCGAAGGCTGTCCTGATTCCTTGGGGTGTCCGAGGACTCTGCCGCACGGGTCAGCGCGGCGGACGGGATAGATGAGGCCGCGAAATAATCTCGAAACAATTTCATCAGCTTACGGGAACACGCCTCCGATAGTTGTTCCTGTTTTGTTCACATCCATGCCAGGTTGTGCCTATAAGACCCGCTTCCAAGGTCGAGCGCAGGTGCATCGTGGCAGCCAAGCCGGTTCAAGCCATTCTTGAGGAAGAAGCGCTGCTCGAAGCAGGGAGCGGTGAGCCCCGCTGGGAGCAGCACGACCCGATGTCGGGCACTATCGGCTGCCCGAAGAACCGCCGCGAGCGTGCAGTCGCATTGTGTGAGGCGATGATCGACGTCACGGCAGCCTTGTTCAGCGTGTCGGGCAAGGAGATGCGTCGGAGCGGCCGCACCGGGCTCGATGTTGCGCGGGTGCGTCAGATCGCGATGTATGTCACCCACACAATTCTCGGCGTGAGCATGAAGGAGGTGGGGCGCGGCTTCGGCCGTGACCGCACCACGGTGCTGCACGCCTGCCACCTCATCGAGGATTTGCGTGATGACGAAGAGTTCGACCGGCACGTCGTGATGGTCGAACGCGTGGCGCTCGCTGCTTTCCGCGACCGGCTAGAGCAATGAGATGGAGGCGGCGAGGAGGCGCATCCTTCGTTTCCTGGAGAAGGGGCCGGCTGAACAAAAGGCCAGCGGCGCGAACAAGGCGCATGTGCTGCTTGAGGCGGATGAGAAAGGAACCGTGTCCGTTTCGCGCGGGGCGCTGATCGAACTGATCAGCGAGGGCGTGGTTGTTTCCGAAGGGGGCCGCCTGCGGCTGGGTGGCGAAGGCAGCGACCCGCTCGGCGCACGTGCTCGCGTGGTGCAATCCACCGTGATCGGATCGGCAGGTGAGACGATCATGGCGGAACTGAACCTCGCCGAGTCGCCGCTCGGCGCACTGATGCGGCGAAAGAACAAGAACGGGGCACGGTTCCTGACCGAGGCCGAGTTTGCTGCCGGAGAACGGCTGCGTGCGGATTACACGCGCGGTCAGATGATGCCGAGGCTGGGCGCCAACTGGGAGGCGTCCGTCTCATCAGGCCGGCGCGGCGGCGGCGGCGCGGGCGGCGTGCCCGACCTGACGGACACTGCGCTCGCGGCCCGGATGCGGGCGGAAAAGGCTATCGCGGCGGTCGGTCCTGAACTGGCAGGCGTGCTGGTGGACGTGTGCTGTTTCCTGAAGGGACTGGAACAGGTGGAAAGCGAACGCGGCTGGCCGGTTCGCTCGGCCAAGATCGTGTTGAAGACCGCGCTCGGAGCGCTGAGCCGCCATTACAAACCTGCCGCGGCGGGGAAGAGCCGGAAGGTTCTGCATTGGGGGTCCGACGACTATCGCCCGGAACTCACCGAGCGCAGCGGCGAGTAGCTGGCGACCCGGGGATCAGGCGACTTCGCTATTGACCTGAGCGGCGTCCTGCTTGATGCGCTTGACCATCGCCCGAACGCCGTTGGCGCGCTGGGCGCTGAGATGATCGTTGAGGCCCAACTCCTTGAGCACAGGTTCCGCCTCCGTCGCGACGATCTCGGAGGCGGGCCGGCCGGAATAAAGGGCAAGCACGATGGCGATCAGGCCGCGCACGATGTGGGCGTCCGACTGGCCGCGAAAACGTATCAGCGGATCCGCTCCTGCCTCCCGTTCGGAAACGAGCCAAACCTGGCTGGCGCAGCCCGACACCTTCGTGTCCGCGTTCTGCTCCGATGGGTCGAGCGGGGGAAGGTCGTCGCCCAGTTCGATCACATAGCGGTAACGCTCTTCCCAGTCGTCGAGAAAGGCGAAGTCGTCGCGGATTTCAACAATGGTCTTCATGACGAGGCATATAATGCACCCGCTTCGGCGCGTCACCCGGATGGATCAACTGGAACCTCAATCCTTGGCAGGTATGCTTCCGGCGATCACCGCAGGCTGATCGGCGCCAGCGGGTTCCTCGGCCTGATCATCCAGCATCTCGAGAGCAAAGCGGCTTCCTTCCTTCGCGCGCACGCCGATGGTCTGGATCGCGGATCGTCCCGTTTCGCAAACATCCGGCTTGCGTTGGCAAAGTCCCGCGAGGTCGCCCACCGCATCGCGTGCTGCGGAAAGGGCTTGGAGCGGGCCGACTCGTGGCGCGCCATCCTCCGGCGCGCCGAGGTCGAACGGCAGAGCGAGAAGAACAAGCGAGAACCAGAAAGCCATCCGGAGAAGAAAGAACATGACCCGCTCCATTCCTTGGTGAGGCGCGTTCAATGCGGTGCTTGAACAGAGTGGATCATGACACGCCTTTGCCAAGGCCGGCTTCAAAAGAAACGCCGCATTTTTCCGTCAGAGTAAGGGAAGTCCTAACCATCGGTTGGCTCGGCAGGGTGGGACAGGGTGGCCCGGAGGCGCCGCCGGGAGCCAGCCATTTATTCATTCCTTAAACGCTCGGTGCGACTGTTCGCTTGTCCGGGAATACGAGCCGGTCTGGGTTGGTCGGCTCGGTTCAGGGTCATGGGTGTGTGTTGGTTTGAGTTTGTTCAGGGTCCAGTTCAGCAGAGCCGATGGGGTGCCTTCTTCCTTGCGGAAGCAGGCGCGCCATGACGTGCCGCGCGCCGGACATTTGAGGATGCAGGGGCTTTTCGCCGCCAGCGCTGCTTCGGTTCTTGTCCCTCTCAACATCGGACTGGTCTGGACTGGAAGCGCAGCGCTCGGCATAGCGGGGGCAGCGGCAGCGCTCGGTGCGGCTCTCGCAAGCGCTTGTGCGTGGCGCAGCATCCTGAGGGGCGGGCACGACGCGGCGCGGCCGTCCGTTGAACCTGGCACCACGCGTCTCACCTTCAGTGAAAGCAGCGAAGCCGACGAGGCCGAAGGTGACTGCGGCGCACTTCTCGGGCTGCCATCCGATCTGCTGCTTGGGTCGGGTTTCTTCGACCGGCTTCATGTGGCCGACCGCGTGGTGTTTCTTTGCGCGCTTTCCGAAACACGCGAGGGCGGCGGCGCGCGGACCATTTCGCTCCGGCTGAGATTGCCGCGCAGTGAAGGCTCGGCCGCGCCATCAAACTATCGAAGCCTGGTACTCGAATTGCAATGTTCGCCTCAAGACAAGGGCCTTGTTTGCGGCGTTCTGCGCGACAACAGCGAAGTTGAAACTTTGCGCGCGCATCTGGCCGAAGCGAAGGAAGAAGCGGCAAGGCTCAAAACCGATCAGGGCCGGACGCTCGCCACGATGGGGCATGAACTGCGCACGCCGCTCAACGCGATCATCGGCTTCGCGGAGATGCTGGGCGAGGAAAGCCTGGGCGGCTTCAGCGATCCCAGGCAACGGGACTATGCTTCGCTGATCCAACAATCGGGGCATCACCTTCTGACCGTGATCGAGGGCATCCTCGATGGCGCGATGGTGGAAGCGGGTGCCTATAGTCCGATTTGCGAGACATTCCGGTTCGCTGATGTGGTCGAGAGCACGCGGGCGATGCTCGACATGACCGCGAAGGAAAAGGGAATCGAACTGTCCGTCCACCTTGCGCCGTCCTGCGGCGCGATCGAAGGTGACAAGCGTGTGATGCGGCAGATCCTGGTGAACCTGGCATCCAATGCGCTGAAGTTCACGCCGCGTGGCGGGCAAGTCTCGATCGGCGGCCAGCGTGTCGGATCGCGGCTCCACTTCTGGGTGCGCGACAATGGGATGGGGATCGCTGCGGACGATCTTGTTCGGATCGGCCAACCCTTCGTGCGCGTCGGGCGGCCCGCAGAGGTGGAAGGCTGCGGCTTGGGGCTGGCATTGGTGAAGACGCTGGTGAAAAGCCAGCATGGCAGCTTCGCCATCGAAAGCGCACCCGGCGAGGGGACCTTGGTGACCGTTGCCCTTCCGCTCGAGCTTTCATCCGCAATCAGCACGTCACGAACTATCGATGCGAAAGGCGAAGATCATGTCGCGTTCCGCAAGACAGCCTGAGCGCAAGGGCGCCAACCGGCCAAAGCGCGGAGGGTCAGCACCTCGCAGCGAGAACTCGGCCTTCGCCGCCTTTGTCATGCGCAATCCCCTGCCGATCGCGGGGGGCACGGCCTTTGTCGTCGCCATGAGCTTCGTTTCGGCAAACGCACTCTGGTACCAGCCGCACCGTCATCCGGGCGCCTTCTTTGCCACGCGCACATTGCCGCCTGTCACCCGCTCGACCGTCGAGGCAGAAACCACCTTCCGCCTTGAGGATGAGGAGGCCTCCACGACGCGCCTGAGCGATCCGGTGGTTTTTCAGGTGCAGGACCGTTTGAAGGAACTGGGCATCTATGCGGGACCGGTCGAAGGGCTGGTCGGAAAGGCGACCCGGAGGGCGGTGCTCGTGTTTCAGGCCGAGAACGGCTTGCAGCCTTCGGGCGAGATCGACGACGCCCTTCTCAAGGCGCTGCGGCTGCCTTCCGTCGAGAGCACTACGCCGCCGGAGCGCACCGGATCGATTGGTCCAGCCACGGCATCGGGCGATCCCGACATCCGCAAGATCCAGGCTGGGCTGCGCGCATTCGGGAATGAGGCAATCACCGTCGACGGGGTCGCGGGATCTCGCACGGAAGCGGGGATCCGAGAGTTCCAGAAGATGTTTGGGCTGCCCGAGACGGGGAAGCCTGACGCTGCCGTCATGGCAAAGATGCAGGAAATCGGGCTGATCCACTGAGACGCTCGCCTTCGGTGTTCGCGCCGGTTAAGACTGCTTCATGCGTCTCACAAGCGACTTCTGGGCGTCGGCGCTGATCCGACGCGTGACAGCGGAGGGTGGCTTCGGTGCGGTGCTGCGACGCGGCGCGTCGGAGGCCGGCGCAGTGTTCATCGTGTCTCGCAACCGTCTCGGCGAGGTTGCGCTTTTCGTTCCCGCCTCGCAGGCAACCTATGGCGAGGAGCGACCGAGCGAGCGTCTCTTCACGCGGATTGAGGTTCCCGATCAGGCCTCCCTCGACGCAAGGCTGGAGCGTGAGAGGCATTACGACAGCGACATCTGGGTGGTCGAAATCGAGCCGGGCCGGACACCCGTCGAAGCGCTGTTTACGCTCGCAGCGGGGTAATCCGGTTGACGCCTTCCGCATTGTCCGCCTCAGGTGAGCGCCAGCGCGCAAGAGCCTGCGCGGTTTCCTTCGCATCGATCCCGTCATATTCCTTGAGGAAGTCCGCGATCTCGCTCGCATCGCGGAATGATTCCGTGGAGACCAGCGCGGTGATCAGAAAGGCTTCTTCCGCACGAAGGCTGAGCGCCTTCAACGCCACCGAAAATTCCTGCGAAACGGGTCCGTCTAGGATCGATGCGGCCTGATCGAACCAGATGCCAAGCGCATCGGCGAGGGCCGTTTGAAGCAACGCACGATGACCGCTCAGCGCCGCGTCCCGCAACCGGAGAAACGACGCGCGTCGTGAAACAGGGGTGTCCCCGACTTTACTGAGCCGCATCATGCCTCGAAGGCGCCGGTGCGCGTTGTCAGTGGTGCTTTCCGGCTGCCGAGCAATGATCGGAGCTTCTGCTGGCGCTCGCTCGGGCACGCGCTCATCTACCCCGGTCTGCCCGGATGAACGAAGGCCGGGTGCCTGTCCCAAGAGACGCACAAGGCTTGCAATGGCCGGATTGAGGTCGGCGCGGCGGCCGATGGCAAGGGCGTGCCCTCGTCCGTGGCGGCCGATCAATGCAAGCAGGTCGATGTCACGCAGAGCCGGCGAGCGGATCAGAAGCGGGGCCGCGACATCCACGCTGTCGTCGCATAGGCGGCGGGTCAACGCCTTGGGAGTTTGCTCGCATTCCGACAGCGCGGCGGCCGCGAATCGGCGGGCGGACACGGAGGCCTGGTCGAAAAGCGGAATGGCGAGATCGTCAAGCCGTGCCGCGTCTTGGCGCGACGGGCGCGGGAGCGAGCAATAAGCGGAGATGGCCGCGCGAAATACGCGATCCGTGCGGCTTTCACTGCCGCCGCCGATCGCAATCTGCCTGAAAACGGATGAAGACACGGGAACCCGATACGCAACAGCCCACACGGCCGGTCGACCACGTCGGAGACCAGCCAGACGTAAGATTAGCGCTGATCCGTTAGCGACCTGTTAACTCTCGCATGGCTTGATCAGAGCAGGAGGCGTTGCGTTTTTGCTCCGGTTTGTCGCGCGAGAAGCCGAGATATGTCAGCCCAGATCCTGCCTTTCACCCCCAGAAACAACCCCTCCGCCGTCGTGCGAGACGGGGCAGTCGGGGCGATCCTGTTTTTCACGGGTGTTCGCTACGAACGCTATGATGAAATCCTGCACCACGAGCATGCGCGGAAGCCAGTCATCGGTCAGCCCCTGGTGCATGCCGCCGGTCACTGAGCGCCGGCAGCCTCACCATCGGTCAGAACAGCGCATGACAGGCCGCTCATGAAGCTTGTCACACTCGGGCGCCACGTCTCATCGGGCACGAACGCGCGAATGACCACGATGCCCTCTTGGGTGTCGAGGGGGATGCGGATCGGGGCGCTTGCCGCAGACACAGGCTCTTCCTCCGCAACGGCGGCCTGGGCCGAATCCAGAAGAATGAACTCGACGGTGCCGGGCAGGGCACGATCCGTGAGGCTGTAAAGCTCCTGGCTGTCACGATCGAACACGGAGGCCGACCAGAATGGCACCTTCCCTGGCGCGGCGATTCGCACCGGCCCGTCCGCAAGATCAAACCGGCAGGCCGCAGCCTGGAAGAGCGGATCAACTGAACTTATCGGAGACACGCGGTCGTCGCCCGCCTGAAGCGGAACGAACGCGTATGTGTCCGACACGGAGCTTAGCTGCGCCCATGCGTCGCGTTCCGACATCACCGGGATAAGAAGCAGGATCAGAATGTGCGTGATGCCCGCACCCACGATCCCAACGATCAAGGCGAGTAGCAGCCTACCCACTGCACGCGCCTTTCATAATCCGGGGAAGGGTGAAGTCGCCTAGCGCAAGGCCGCCGGCAGCAGGAGTTTCGTACAAGGTCAGCACCAGCGCGAACGACCCGGAACCGGAAAGCGGAAGCCAGTTCCCGGGCGCAGGCGCCGAACCGAGCATCAAGCGCGCACCGCCGTCTTGCTCGTGGAGTATTTCCAGCGAATGGAGCGACGCGCGTCGATGTCCAACCGGACCAAGCGGCTTCAACTGCGGATCGGCCGCGTAAATCGTCCAGAGACGCGCAGCGGGAAGAACCCCTTCAAAGAGGTAGGCGCAGGCGCGCGAAAGTGATGCGCCCGCCGCATCGCGTCGGGCAACAAAGGAGACGCCTTCGCCCCGTCCGAGCGGCAGGACGCCTTCAAGGGCGAGACGCGCAGTTTCATAAGGATTGTTGCCATCCCGCATGCTGCCCGGAAACAAGCCCCAGCCCGACGCCTCGGAAACCGGCTCGCGAGCAAGCCAAAAGCGGACGCTCGCCGCACCGCCGCCGATTGCGATCGCCAGCGCAAACAGAACAAGAGCTGCCGATCTAAGCATGAAGAGAAGGGGAGAGGAGCACGGGGCGTACGCTAGAGTGCCGACACGGTTTCAGGCGTGGGAACAGGATCCGCCGCGATCGCCTCCCCGAACCGGACGTTCAACTCGCGCAGGACACGCGTTGTTGCCGCCGAAAGCACCTGCGAAAAGGAAGCTTCCGCTTCTGCAGGCGCATCTTTGCCGTCCGGCCGGGGCGGCTCGGCGCCCGCGACAAGCTTCTGGTCGAGGAAAGGCTTCTCGATGCCTGGGATGGGCCGCAGCGACACGTTCCGATGCGCCGCCGTCATGAGGCGCTGCCAGACCATCGCCGGCAGCGAGCCGCCGGTCATGTTGTTTGTCGTTGTGAAGTCGTCATTGCCGAGCCAGACCGCAGCCGTGAAGTTGCCGGTGAAACCGACATACCACGCGTCGCGATAGGCCTGGGTGGTTCCGGTCTTGCCGGCCGAGCGGATGCCGGGAAGTGCCGCGCGGCGCGCCGTGCCGACCTCCGGGATCTGCACCAGGATCGAGTTCATGGAGGCCAGCGCCTTTTCCGAGAGGACACGTCGGGGCGGGGCCGCGTCGCGCTCGTGATCATAAACGATCTGGCCGCCATGGGTGATGAGCTGCGTGATGCCGAAGCGGGTTCCGGCAAAGCCGCCATTGGCGAAAACCTCGTAGCCGGTGGCCTGATCCATCACCGTCATCTCGGAGGTGCCCAGCACCATGGTCTTGTGCGAACTGACCGGCGACTCGACGCCCATCGCTTCCGCCATCTCCTTGATCGGCTTGGTGGTGAGATGATCCTTGGCAAGCCGGACGGGGACGGTGTTGATCGACTTGATCAGCGCCGTTGCGAGCGTCATGCGCCCGGAATAGCTGCGACCGTAATTCTTCGGCGACCAGCCGCCCCAGGAGATCGGCGCATCCGAGATGACGGATGCCGGAGTAAAGCCGCGCTCCATGGCGGTGGCATAGACATAGGGCTTGAACGAAGAGCCTGCCTGCCGCAACGCCTTGGTGGCGCGATTGAACTGGCTCGTGCCATAATCACGACCGCCCACGATGGCGCGAACGCCGCCGTCGCGGTCCATCAGCACCACGGCGCCTTCGGAAACGCGATATACCTTGCCGAATTGTCGAAGGTGGAACTCCACGGCCTCTTCGGCGGCCGACTGGAGGTTCATGTCGATAGTGGTCCGCGCGACCATGGAGCGAAGGCCGAGCGGCGCGGCGATCTTCTTGGCCTCCTCGAAGGCCCAGTCGAGAAAGTAGTCTGGGCTCTTGGTTTCGCCGCGATCCACGACCTGGGCGGGATGAAGACGGGCCTGGAGCACCTGGCCTTCGGTGAGGAAATTACTCTGGACGAGGTTGCTCAGCACCTCGTTGGCGCGGGCGCGGGCGGCCGGAAGGTTGACGTGCGGGGCGTATTTCGCGGGCGCCTTGAACAGGCCGGCGAGCATGGCGCCTTCGGCCAAGGTCAGATCCTTGACCTGCTTGTTGAAATAGAAGTCGGCCGCCGCCGTGATGCCGAACGTGCCGCCGCCCATATAAGCGCGGTCGAGGTAGAGCTGGAGAATCTGCTTCTTGGACAGATTGGCCTCAAGCCAGACTGCGAGAAACGCTTCCTTGATCTTGCGCTCGATGGTCCGTTCGTTCGACAGGAACAGGTTCTTGGCGAGCTGCTGGGTAAGCGTAGAGCCGCCCTGCACAACCGAGTTCGCACGCACATTCTCGGTCATGGCGCGGGCGAGGCCCAAGAAGTCGATGCCGTAATGCTCGAAGAAGCGGCGATCCTCCGTTGCAAGGACCGCCTTGATGACGTGGTCGGGCATATCTTCGACCGGCACGGAGTCGCGCTGTATGATGCCGCGCCTGCCGATCTCGTTGCCGTGACGGTCAAGGAAGGTAACGGCGAAGTCGCCCTGGCTGCGCCAGTCGGTTGCGGTTTCCTCGAAGGCGGGAAGCGCCAGCATCAGCATCAGAACGGAGCCCGCCGCACCCAGCGTGACGCCTTCGCTCAGGAGCTCCACCATGCCGCGCCGCCAGCCGTAAACGCGGAAGCGGCGAAAGAAGATCGTCAGCGCCTCCCAGAACTCGCGTGCCTTGAAGCTGGATTCGTAGAGCGACGAGTCGATCCAGGCATCCAGGGCAAGCATATGCCGGGCGACAAAGCCGCGCTTCTTCCGCCTGGGTGAGGGGGTATCCATCCTCGTGGCCGTCCGATGGGAACGCTGAACAGTTACGACGCTTGCGGGCTTTTTGGAGGCGGGAAGCGCGGCCCAGCATGCGATCTCATTGATTATTTTTGGTCGCTCTTCAAGGGCGCGGGAGACACACCCCAAGGGTAATCCGCTGAACGGGAAAATCAAGAAATAGGAAAATAGTCCTTGACACCGTAACGGTGGTTTGGTAGCTTCCATCTATCGTCGGAGAGTTGCGGCTGCGGGAAGCGGCGGAGCGACTCGAACGGCTTCAATCAAAGATCGATGTCAGTCGGGGTGGTGATGGTAGCGCAGGCTGCCGCGCGGTGGATCGGCTTGCGCGCGCTCTTTGAAGGAGCGGCTCCGACAGTGGAGTTGCTGGCACAGGCCGGGGGCACAAGCGTCGCCGCGATCCTCAGACGCGCGAAAGCTGAAGGCTGGCGCTCCTCTCTGGCCAGCGAGACGGCGGCGGCCGGGAGCGCGGACCGGCTTGAGCGGGTGCTGAACCTCGTGATGCGTGAGGTCGAGGCGATCGGCGCTGCGGCCGAAGCCGAAGGGCTCGCGCTCGACAAGGGACGGATCGACGGCGTGTGGTCGATGATCCGCACACTGGAAAAAGTGGATGCCTTCGCCCGTGAAAGGGCAAAGGAGAGCCAGACGAGGCAAGATGCGGAAATGGCGGATGTCCTCCAGCGGATCGACAGCCGCATTATCGAGCTTGCCCGAGAATACGCAGCCGAGCTGGTCCGAGCGGAACATCACGCCGCATGAGGGCGCGCTGGTCGCAAACGAGTGGTTCCGCCATGCCCGGCTGAAGCAGTATCCGCTGGAAAGCCGGCCGGACACCTGGCTGGTGACGGGGGGGCGCGGGTCGGGAAAGACGCGGCTGGGCGCGGAGTGGGTAAACGGCCTCGTCCGCGGCTTTTCGCCCTTTGCGGCGGACAGGCACTCGGTGATCGCGCTTGTGGGCGAAACGCTCGGCGATGTTCGCGAGGTGATGGTGGACGGGCCATCGGGCATCGTCACCGTGTCACGTCATGATCGTCCGCGTTTCGAGCCGAGCCGAAGGCGGCTGTTGTGGAATTGCGGCGCGGTGGCGCAGATCTTCTCCTCCGAAGACCCCGAAAGCCTACGGGGCCCGCAATTCTTCGCCGCGTGGTGCGACGAGCTGGCCAAGTGGCGCAATGCGGAAGAAACCTATGACATGCTGCAGTTCGGTTTGCGGCTGGGGGAACGGCCGCGTCAGCTGATCACGACCACGCCGCGCCCGACCAGGCTGTTCAAGCAGCTGCTAGGCGACCCTGCCGTGCATGTAACGCGGATGAGCACGGCGGAGAACGCGGCCCATCTTGCGCCGGGCTTCATGGAGGCGATGCAGCGGCGCTACGGCGGAACGCGGCTCGGCCGGCAGGAACTCGACGGAGAACTCGTGGAAGAGCGCGAGGGCGCGCTTTGGTCCCGCGCGATGCTCGATGAGGCTTACCTGCCCGAGATGCCGGAACTGAGGCGGATCGTGGTGGCGGTGGATCCGCCCGCGACGAGCCGGAAAAGCTCGGATGCCTGCGGGATCGTGGCGGCGGGGATCGACACGGATGAGCGCGTGATCGTGCTGGCGGACGCCACGGTGAAGGCGGCGCGACCGCAAGCTTGGGCGAGCGAGGCAGTCGGGCTGTTCCACAGGCTTGGGGCGGACTGCCTCGTGGCGGAGGTCAACCAGGGCGGCGACATGGTCACGACCGTGATCCGCACCGTCGATGCACAGGTGCCGGTGAAACCGGTCCGCGCGACGCGGGGAAAGTGGCTGCGGGCAGAGCCCGTCGCGACACTGTATGAGCAGGGCCGGGTGCGCCACGCGGCGCGCCTGTCCGCGCTCGAAGACGAGATGTGTGACTTCGGACCGAACGGCCTGTCGGGCGGCCGCTCACCCGACCGGGTTGATGCGCTGGTCTGGGCGGTCAGCGAGTTGATGCCGGACTGGTCGGTGCGGCCGCGTATCCGGGACCTCCTCTAACATTCAGGACAGATGATGGCTTGGAACTGGCCTTGGGCGCGCGCCTCGGGACGCGACTCCGTGCGCGTGGAACGAAAGGACGCGGGCGGCTTCATCGCGATCCATCGTGCCGGCGAGGCGCGCTGGGCGCGGCGCGATTACGGATCGCTGGCGCGCGAAGGCTTCATGCGCAATCCGATCGCGCATCGGGCTGTTCGGGTCATCTCGGAAAGTGCGGCCGCCATTCCCTGGCTGCTTTACGAGAACGGGGTTGAACTGGACGAGCATCCCCTGCTGGCTCTGCTGGAGCGGCCGAACGGCCGGCAGGCGGGCGCGGGCTTCATGGAAGGGCTCTTCGGGCACCTGCTGATTTCGGGCAATGCCTATCCCGAATTGATCGAAGCGGATGGCGGAACGCGGGAGCTCCATCTGCTTCGGCCCGATCGGGTGTCGGTTGCCACCGATGGGAATGGCTGGCCGATCGCGCTCGATCATCGCGAAGGCCGCGACAAGCGACGTGTCGCGCTGGGCGCGCCGGCCGGAGGCAGCGGGGCCGCGCATCTCGCGCTGTTCCACCCGCTTGACGACCATTACGGGTTTCCGCCGCTGGAGGCCGCATTGATGGCGCTCGACACGCACAATGCGGCGAGCCGCTGGAACAAGGCGCTGCTCGACAACTCGGCGCGGCCTTCCGGAGCGCTGGTTTACGCACCCAAGGACGGCGGCAACCTGACGGACGAGCAGTTCGACCGGCTCAAGGCCGAGCTGGAGGATGGTTATTCCGGCGCGGCGGCTGCCGGTCGCCCGCTTCTTCTTGAAGGCGGGCTCGACTGGAAAGCCATGGGGCTGACGCCCAAGGACATGGACTTTATGGAAGCGCGCAACGGCGCGAGCCGCGACATCGCGCTCAGCCTCGGCGTGCCTCCCATGCTGCTCGGCATTCCCGGCGACAACACCTACGCGAACTATCAGGAGGCCAATCGGGCCTTCTTCCGGCTGACCGTGATGCCGCTGGCGAACCGCGTGGCGCGGGATCTTTCGGCCTGGCTCGGGCCGCTGTTCGGCGAGGGTCTGCGGCTGACGCTCGATCCCGACAGGGTGGATGGTCTCAGCGCGGAGCGTGATGCGCTCTGGGCGCGGCTTGAAGGCGCAAGCTTCCTCGACGAGGACGAAAAGCGGCAGGCGGTGGGTTACGGCCCGCGCGGCGCCGGCTGAGCGGACGTGCGGAGATGACGGAGATGAATGACGCGATGTGGCTGTGGATTGCCAAGGGAACAGGGGCGATGGCCGGCTCCGCAATCTCCATCACCTACATGCTGCCGAAAGGTCGGCGGGAAGCGGCCGCGCGCTTTGCAGTGGGCGTCACCTGCGGCCTCGTCTTCGGCGGAACCGTGGGTCTCAAGATCGCCGCCGACCTGGACCTCAGCCGCATGATCGGATCGACGGAGATCGTGCTGATGGGTTCGGCTGCAGCAAGCCTGTGTGCCTGGTGGGCGATCGGCTTTCTGACACAGGCGATGCGTGTGCCGAAAGGGTCGAGCGAAGACGGATCATCGAAGGAACCGGTAGCCCGGGACAGCGGAGGTAAGCATGGCTGAGGCGCGGCTGGATTACGAGCGCAAGCGGGTAAGCCTTGCGCTGTCTGCAGTGGACCCTGACGGAACGTTTTCCGGCTATGCCAGCCTGTTCGGCGTGACCGATCTCGGCCGCGATCTGGTTGAACCCGGCGCGTTCGCTCGCTCGCTCGCTCGCCCGGCGCGGCGCCGGTGGCGTTCGGATGCTGTTCCAGCACGACGCTCATCAGCCGATCGGAGCCTGGACCGATCTTCGCGAGGACAAACGCGGACTGTTCGTGCGCGGGAAGCTGACAAAGGGCGTGGCGCGGGCACGCGAGGTTTTGAGCCTGCTTCAGGCCGGAGCGATCGACGGGTTGTCGATCGGCTTCCGTGCGATCCGCTCGCGGCAGGACAAGGCAGCCAATGTAAGGCGCATCATCGAGGCCGATCTCTGGGAGATCTCGGTGGTGACGTTTCCCATGCTTCCCGGCGCCCGGGTGGAGAGCCTGAAGGCGAGGGCGCGGCGTTTGCGCACCCCCCAATCCGTGCCGAGCCTGGCGGCTGTGATCCGCCGGGCGACCAAGATCATCAAAACGAAAGGATAAGCACTCGATGCAGCAAGTTGCAGGCGCGCAGACGCCCGAAGTCAAATCCGCCGGAGGAGGAGAGCTCGATCTCTCGGACGCGTTCGGCGAGTTCATGTCCACCTTCGAAACATTCAAGGAGAGCAATGATCGGCGATTGGCCGAGATCGAGGGCAAGATGAGCGCGGATGTGCTGACCACCGAAAAGGTGGAGCGCATCGACCGCGCACTCGACGAGCAGAAGCGTGCCATCGACGGGATGGCGCTCAAGCGGATGCGTCCCGCGCTCGGCGGAACGGGCGCGCCTGCAGGTCCGAGCGAGCACAAGACCGCGTTCGAGGCCTATGTGCGCAGCGGCGACGAAGGTGCCATGCGCCGGCTCGACACGAAAGCCATGTCCTATGGCTCGGGCCAGGACGGCGGCTACCTCGTGCCGGCGGAAACTGAGGCCAAGATCGGCAAGCGTTTGGCGGAGCTGTCGCCCATCCGATCGATTGCTTCCGTGCGACAGGTGTCCACGGCACTCCTGAAGAAGCCGTTCTCGGTGTCCGGACCGGCGGTGGGCTGGGTGTCCGAAACGGCGGCGCGCCCGCAGACGGCGAGCAGCACGCTGGTCGAGTTGCAGTTCCCGACCATGGAACTCTACGCCATGCCCGCAGCCACGCAGGCTCTGCTGGAAGACGCGGTGGTCGATCTCGACCAGTGGATCTCCGACGAAGTGGAGCAGGCTTTCGCCGAACAGGAAGGCCGCGCCTTCGTGCTGGGTGACGGCGTGAACAAGCCGAAGGGCTTTCTCGACTATCCGAAGCTTGCGGAAAGCGCTTGGGCCTGGGGTTCGCTTGGCTACATCCTTACCGGCGTCTCGGGAGCGCTGCCGGCGAGCAATCCTTCGGACGTCCTGATCGACACGGTCTACGCGCTAAAGGCAGGCTACCGGCAAAACGCGGTTTGGGTGATGAACCGCAAGACCCAGGCCTCGTTGCGGAAGCTCAAGGACGCGGACGGCAACTATCTTTGGCAGCCGCCTTTGACGCCGGGCGCGCGGGCTGCCTTGATGGGCTTCCCTGTGGTGGAGGCCGAGGACATGCCGGACGCCGCCGCCAACGCCACGCCGATCGCCTTTGGCGATTTCGGACGCGGCTATCTGGTGGTGGACCGCGCCGGCGTGCGCGTGCTGCGCGACCCGTATTCCGCCAAGCCCTATGTGCTCTTCTACACCACCAAGCGGGTCGGCGGCGGCGTGCAGGATTTCGACGCGATCAAGCTGCTGAAATACGGCACCGCCTGACGGATCAACCGGGGCGGTTCATCCCTGCCGCTCCGCCTTCAAGCATGCCGTTGACGGCCCCGGCGTCCCTCCCGCCGGGGCCGTTCCTTTTTCAGATGGGAGATTTTTCATGACGCTATTCAGGATCTCCGGTCCTCCCGCCGAGCCCGTGACGCTTGTCGAGGCCAAGGCGCATCTCCGCGCGAGCCATGACAGCGAGGACGGGCTGATCGAGGGTCTGGTGCGTGCCGCGCGTGAGGATCTCGAGCGGCAGACAGGATTGGTGCTGATCGATCAAAACTGGCGGCTGGCTGTGGATACGCTGCCCGCAAGTGGGATGCTGACACTCTCAAAGCATCCTATCCGCTCGATCGACACGGTCACGGTATATGGCGCCGACGGCACTCCGATCACGTTGCCTGCCGGCGCGTGGGAGGCTGACCTGCATTCGCGACCTGTTCGGTTGCGGCTTGATGCCGGAATCGCCCCCGCCGGTCGCGTGATGAACGGGATCGAGGTGGATTTCACCGCAGGCTTCGGCGAAGCGGGCACGGACGTGCCGGATACGCTCAAGCGCGCCATCCTGATCCTGACCGCGCATTGGTACGAGTTCCGCGGAGGCTTTGGGCCAGAGGATCAGCCGGTTTCTTACCCTCCCGGCTACGACCGGCTGATCTCCTCGCACCGCGTGAGGCGCCTGTGAACGGGACATGGGACATCGACCCAGGCGCCTTGCGTCACGAGCTCGTATTGCAGGCTGCAACGCCCGTGCCGGATGGGCAGGGCGGGCACGCGCCGCAGTGGTCGGAGGTGACGCGCCTGTTTGCGCGCATCGTGCCGGCCGGCGCGCGAAGCGGTGTTCGTGCCGATCAGGTGCAGCAGGCGGTGACCCACCGCGTCACGATCCGCGCGCGAGGCGACGTGTCGAGCGGAATGCGCTTCCTGTGGGGCGAGCGGCTGCTGGAAATCCTGAGCATCCACGATCCCGACGAGGAAGGGCGCTACCTTCTCTGCACGACGCGGGAGGCCGGACGATGAACGTTTCCGTTCGCGTTCGATGGGAACGCCTGCTCGCCGCCTTGCGCCTGAAAGGTCACGAACTGGCCGAGGCGGACGATGCGCGCCGTGCGGCACGCGAACGCCCGATAATTGCAGCACCGGAGCAGGGCGATGAACGCAGCGAGCGCTGAACTTCAGAAGGCGGTGTGGAACAGGCTCGTCGGAGATGCGGAACTCGTGGCGCTGCTCGGCGGCGTCCGCGTGTTCGACACGGTGCCTGTGGGTACGCCGTTCCCTTATCTCACCTTCGGACGCGAGACCGTGTCGGACTGGAGCACCGCGACGGAATTGGGCTCGGAGCACCTGTTCAGCCTCCACGTCTGGTCGCGCGAGCGCGGGCGCAAGGAAGTGCAGGCGATCACCGCGCATGTGCAGGCGCTGCTGCATGAGGCGAGCCTTGTTCTCGCTGGTTACAGGCTGGTGAATCTCCGCTTCCGCGGCGGCGAGCAAGGCTTCGTCGACGAGCTGCGCGTGGTTCAGGGCACCCTGCGATTTCGCGCAGTCACCGAGCCCGCCTGACGGTTCAACGAAATGAAAGATCGAAGGAGACTTGGATGACCGCGCAAAAGGGCAAGGATCTTCTCCTGAAGGTCGAACCCACGGGAGGAGGCAGTTTCGTGACGGTCGCCGGGCTTCGGTCCAAAAGGCTGGCCTTCAACAGCCAGACGATCGACATCACCGACTCCGAGTCGAGCGGTCGCTGGCGTGAATTGCTCGGCGGCAGCGGCGTGCAACGCGCGGGCGTTTCGGGCTCCGGCATCTTCAAGGATGCGGCCTCGGACGCGCTGATCCGGGAAAAATTCTTTTCCGGCGCGGTGAGCGCCTGGCAGTTGTCGATCCCCGATTTCGGGACCGTGCAGGGACCGTTCCAGGTGACCTCGCTCGAATATACCGGAAACCATGATGGCGAGCTGACCTTCGAACTCGCGCTGGAATCGGCCGGCGCCCTGCAGTTCACGGTGGCCGCATGATCGTGAACCGGCATCGCGGCGAGGTGGCCGCCGAGTTCGACGGCGAGCGGTACCGCCTCTGCCTGACGCTTGGCGCGCTGGCAGAACTGGAAGCGGCTTATGGGGCCGACGATCTGGGCGCGCTTGTCGAGCGTTTCGGCTCAGGCCGGCTTTCCGCGCGCGACATGGTGCGGGTGATCGGCGCCGGCCTGCGCGGCGGCGGGCGCGATGTGTCCGACCGCGAAGTGGAGGCCATGCATTCGCCCGAAGGGGCGACGGGCTTCGCGCGCGTGGTAAGCGAGCTTCTGGCGGTGACATTCGGCAGTGGAGAGGCCGATAGCCCGCGCCCTTGAATGCCGCAGGAGGTCCCGCCGCGTTTCCCTGGGCGCGGGTCATGGCCTTGGGCCTGGGCTTCCTGCGGCTTTCTCCTTCCGCATTCTGGTCGATGACGCCGCGCGAGCTCGAACGCGCGCTGAGCCTGTTCGCAGGTGAAGACGGATCGTTCGGCCGAAACGAACTGGGCGCTCTGATGCGCCGCTTTCCCGACGAGGTGACACATGGCTGAGGAGATGACGGTCGAGGTGCGGGCAGACACCGCGCCTTTCGAAGCTGCGTTGGAGAACCTCCAGCGTCTTTCCAACGGTTTGGGCTCGCAGCTTACCGGAGCGCTGAGAAGTGCCGCCGTGGGCGGACGTGAACTCGATGACGTGCTCAAGCGCGTCGGCCTCAATCTGGCGGGCATGGCGCTAAGCGAGGGTCTCAAGCCGCTGCAGGGGCTGGCGAGCGGGCTGTTCGCCAAGCTGCTGGGAAGTGCCGTCGGCGTCATGCCGTTCGCAAAGGGCGGGGTGGTGTCGTCACCGAGCTATTTTCCCAATGGTGGCGCGCTCGGCCTGATGGGCGAAGCGGGGCCCGAGGCGGTCATGCCCTTGGCGCGCGGAGCGGATGGCCGGCTCGGCGTGGCGGCGGGCGGTGGCGGGCAACCGGTGCAGGTGGTGTTCAACGTGTCGTCACCCGATGCCGCGTCGTTCCGCAAGTCGGAGGCGCAGGTCACCGGCATGCTGGCGCGCGCGGTGTCGCGCGGCGCGCGGACCCTTTGAAGGAGCATCCATGAGCGAGCTTTCGGCATTCCACGAGGTGCGCTTCCCGATCGCCGTGTCGTTCGGCGCAACCGGCGGGCCCGAGCGGCGCAACGAGGTGGTGCAGCTTCAGTCGGGCCATGAACGGCGCAATGCCCGCTTCGAGCATTCACGGCGCCGCTACGATGCTGGAACGGGTGTGCGGTCGATGCAGGATCTTTACGACGTGCTCGCCTTCTTCGAGGCGCGCCGCGGCTCCCTTCATGCCTTCCGCTTTCGCGATCCGTTCGACATGCGGTCGTGCGGACCGGAGTCTGCAGCCAGCGCGGCGGACCAGGTGCTGGGCATCGGCGATGGCACGCAGCGCCGGTTCACCTTGTTGAAAACCTATGGAGAGGGCGAGGACGCGTATCGGAGGGTAATCCGGAAACCGATCGTGGCCGGTCTTCGAGTGGCCGTCGCTGGCGCGGAAGCCGCGGGTGCGGACTGCTCCTTCGACGAGAGCACGGGCGAGGTGGTGTTCGCAGAAGGGCTCGCGCCGATGGCGGGGCAGACGGTCACGGCTGGCTTCGAGTTCGACGTGCCGGTGCGCTTCGACATCGAGCGGCTGGAGATCAGCCTGACGGCGTTCAAGGCAGGGCAGATTCCTGCCATCCCGTTGGTTGAGGTGCAGTTGTGAGCACCTTCTCGCCTGCCTTCAGCGCTCACCTAGCGAGCCCGGTCACCACGCTTTGCCATTGCTGGCGGCTGACCCGCCGCGATGGCGAGGTGTCCGGCTTCACCGATCACGACCGGCTGCTGCGTTTCGAGAATACGGAGTTCAAGCCGGAAACGGGTTTCAGCGCAAGCGAAGCGCGCGAAACGCTGGGACTTGCCGTGGACACCGTGGATGTGGAAGGCGCGTTGTCCTCGCTGTCGATCAGCGAGGAGGACGTTGCGGACGGGCTTTATGACGGAGCCAGGATCGAAACCTTCCTGGTGAACTGGCGCAAGCCGGAGGAGCGCGGGTTGATCCGGGCGGCGAGCGTGGGCCGGATCACGCGAAGCGGCAACAGATTCGTGGCCGAGCTGCAAAGCCTGACGCAGGCGCTCGACCGGCCGCAGGGGCGCTTCATCACACGGACCTGCGATGCGGAACTAGGCGACGGCCGGTGCCGCGTCGCGCTGGACAATCTCGCTTATCGCGGAACCGGCGAGATCGCCGCGATCGAGCCGCTCGGCATTCTTCGCGTTTCAGGGCTTGGTTCCTATACCGCCGACTGGTTCTCCAAGGGTGTTTTGCTCTGGAAAAGAGGCGCGCTCGCCGGGAGATCGGTGCGCATCCGCGAGCATCGGAGGAAAGGAGCGGATGTCAGCCTGCTGCTCGAAGGCGGCACCGACGGCCGCTGGAGCGTGGGAGACACTTTCGAGGCGACGGCGGGGTGCGACAAGACCTTCGCCACCTGCAAGGCGAAGTTCAACAATCCGCTGAACTTTCGCGGCTTTCCGCATTTGCCCGGCAACGACCGAGCGTATGCCTATGTGACGGAGGACGTGCCGTTCGACGGCGCGCCGCTGGTGCCATGATGGCTCCCTCAAAACTCGGGGAACTGGTGCTGGCCGAGGCGATGACATGGGTCGGAACGCCCTACCGACACCAGGGTCGGCGCAAGGGAGTCGGCTGTGATTGTTCCGGCTTGGTGCTGGGCGTCTGGCAGGCAATCTACTGCAGCGTGTTCGAGGTGCCCGCAGCCTATTCGCAGGACTGGGGCGAAAGCGGCGGCGAAGAGATGATGTTCGACATCGCAAGCCAGAACTTCATTGCCAAGCAGTCGCGCGACCTCACCGTGGGTGACCTGATCCTGTTTCGCTGGCGGCCGCATCTTCCCGCGAAGCATTGCGGCATCGCCGCTTCAGGTGACAGCTTCGTTCACGCCTATGAGGGGCATGCCGTGGCGGTTTCGCCGATCGGCGGCCCCTGGCGCAGGCGCATCGCTGGTGTGTTCGCCTTTCCGGACCGCTGACGCCTTCAAACCTCTACTGGAGCATTCATGGCGACGATCGTCCTGCAGGCTGCGGGCGCCTACCTCGGCGGGCTGCTCGGCTCGACGGCGGCCGTTATCGGCACGGCCGCCGGCGCACTTGCCGGCTACGCCATTGACCGCGCGCTGCTTTCCGGCACGGAGCGGATCGAAGGCCCCCGCCTCGCCGGCCAGAAGCCGTTCACGGCCGAGGAAGGCGCGTCGCTTCCGCGCGTCTATGGTTCCGTCCGCGTGGGCGGCACCATGATCTGGGCGACCCGGTTCGAAGAAGACAAAAAAACGCGGCGGCAGGGACGGAAAGGGCCGAAGGTCACCGAATATTCCTACTATGCCAATGCGGCCTTTGCGCTGTGCGAAGGGCCGATCGCGGGAGTGCGCAGGATCTGGGCGGACGGCAAGGAGATCGATCGGGAAGAAGTCGAGCTGCGCATCTGGAACGGTGATGAGACGCAGGGCGCCGACCCCTTCATCGCAGTGAAGCAGGGCACCGGCAACACGCCGGCCTATCGCGGCACGGCCTATGTCGTGGTGGAGCGCCTGCCGATAGGGCAATTTGGCAACCGGCTGCCGCAGCTTCAGTTCGAGGTGCTGCGCCCGGTTGGGCTGCTGCACCGGAAGCTGCGCGCCGTAACCCTGATCCCCGGTGCGACCGAATACGGGCTGTCGCCGGACATCGTCACGCGGGAGGAGCGGAAAGGCGACACGGACGCCGTCAACCGCCACATGCTTCACGCGGAAACGGACATCGCCGCCTCGCTCGACGAGTTGCAGATGCTGTGCCCGGAACTGGAAGACGTGGCGCTGGTGGTCTCGTGGTTCGGCAATGACCTGCGCGCAGACCATTGCACCATCAAGCCCGGCGTGACCGACCGGCTGCGTGGCGGCTTCTCGAAAAGCTGGAGCGTGGCCGGCCTGTCGCGCGGGGAAGCGCATCAGATCTCGCACTATGCCGGCGGCGCGGCCTATGGCGGAACGCCATCCGATACGAGCGTGAAGGCCGCTATCGCCGAGATCAGGTCGCGTGGGCTGAAGGTGACGCTTTATCCGTTTCTGATGATGGATGTGCCGGCAGGCAATGGACTTCCCGACCCCTACGGGGCAGACGAGCAGGGGAGCTATCCGTGGCGAGGCCGAATCACGGTCGACCCGGCGCCCGGACTGCCTGGAACGCCGGACAAGACGGCTGGAGCACGAACGGCCGTCGATCTTTTCAGCGGCGGGCCGAATGGCTGGGGTTACCGGCGGCTCGTGCGGCATTATGCGAGCCTCGCCAAGGCGGCGGGCGGCGTCGATGCCTTTCTGCTGGGGTCGGAACTGCGCGGGCTCTCGACCCTGCGTGATGAGACCGGCACCTTTCCCTTCGTGGAAAGCTTGTGTGATCTGGCGGAAGAGGTCCGCGCGATCCTCGGCGCGAACACCGCCATCACCTATGGCGCCGACTGGAGCGAGTATTTCGGCTATCATCCGACGGACGGGTCGGGCGACATCTTCTTTCACCTCGACCCGCTCTGGGCGCATCCGGCGATCGATGCGGTCGGCGTCGACAATTATCTCCCGCTCAGCGACTGGCGTGACGGCGACCATGCGGGCGGCCATCCCGATGGTGCGCACGGGCCTTCGGACGGTGAAGCGATGCGCGCCGGCATCGCAAGCGGCGAGGGGTTCGACTGGTATTATCCGGACATGGCGGCGCGAAACGCGCGCGAGCGTTCGCCGATCACCGACGGGGCTTGCAACAAGCCGTGGGTGTTCCGGCCAAAGGACCTCGTGAACTGGTGGAGCCAGCCGCACTTCGATCGGCCGGGCGGCGTAGAGGCCGCAATCGCGACAGCATGGGTGCCGTGTTCCAAGCCGATCTGGTTCACAGAGCTTGGCTGCCCCGCCGTCGACAAGGGCGCCAACCAGCCAAACGTCTTTCCCGACCCCAAATCGACCGAAAGCGCGAGCCCTTATTTTTCCAACGGCGGACGATGCGATCTCGTCCAGCGCCGTTTTCTCGACGCCCATCTCGGCTGGTGGGACCCTGCCGATCCGCGCTTCGAGGCCAGTGCCAACCCGGTGTCGCCGATCAATGGCAGGCGCATGCTGGATGTGTCTCGCATCTATGCTTGGGCATGGGACGCTCGACCCTTTCCGGCCTTCCCGCTGCGGCAGGATTACTGGTCGGACGGAACGAACTGGCAAACCGGACACTGGCTGACCGGGCGGATGGAAGCGCCGGGTGTTGGCGATCTGATCGGCGCGATCCTCGCCGATCATGGGCTGCCGTCGGCGCGAACGGAGGCAGTGGAAGGCAGCGTCCAAGGCTACCTCCTGGAGCCCGGCTCGGCACGTGAAGCTCTTGAGCCGCTCGTGGATGTCTTCGGGCTCGGCGTCAACGAAGACGCCGAAGGGCTTGTTTTCCAAAGTGACGGCGGCGCACCGGCGTTTGCGATCGAGCCCAGTGAGATCGTTGCGAAGCCGGACGAGCCGGCCATTGAACTGCGCCGCGAGCCGGATCACGATCTTCCTGCCGAGGCATATCTCAGCTTTCGCAACCTGCTGACCGACTACCAGGCATTCTCGTCTCGCGCGGTTCGGCTCGGCGCGAAATCCAGACGGGTGCAAACCGTGAGCCTGCCTGCCGTTCTCGATCCGGGCGCGGGCGATGCCCTGATCGAAGACTGGCTGCGGCGGCGCTGGAACGAACGCGAGGAGATTCGCCTGGCGTTGCCGCCGCAAAACCGCGTCGAGCCGGGCATGCTGCTGACGATCGAAGGCATATGCAGTGGCGCGCCGTTTCGCGTGACGAGCGTGGATCGCGGGCTGGTCACCGAACTGACGGCACGCAGGCGCTCGCGGGACGTGCCGGCGCCTTGGCGTATGACGGCAGTGGGCAGCGTCTCTCCCGTCGCGCCGATCGCAGGAAGGCCGCATCTGCTGCTCCTCGATCTTCCCCTCTCAGGGGCGGATACGAGCGCGGAGAACCAGTTTCGCATCGCCCTTTGGCAGAAGCCTTGGCGGCCGCAACTGGTTTATGCGTCGCCGGAAACCAGCGGCTATGCGCTGCGCAGGCGCGTCGAAACGGCGGCGGATATTGGGAGGCTCACTGCGCCGCTGCTGCCTGGCGTGTCGGGGCGCTTTTCACGACGACAAGCGGTAACGCTGGAACTGCCCGGCGGAGAGGCGGCAAGCGTGAGCCGGGCGCAGCTGCTGAACGGCGCAAATGCGCTCGCCGTGCGAAGCGCGGCTGACGT
Organism: uncultured Mesorhizobium sp.; assembly: GCA_963522145.1. Classification (GTDB taxonomy): domain Bacteria; phylum Pseudomonadota; class Alphaproteobacteria; order Rhizobiales; family Rhizobiaceae; genus Mesorhizobium_B. The sequence goes on from CAUQXI010000003.1 coordinate 158,637, forward strand.
GTGGGAGGTGCTGCAATTCGAGGCGGCGGATGAGATCGCGCCGGATGTATTCCGCTTGTCGTCCCTGCTGCGCGGGCAACTCGGCACGGAGGACGCGATGGCCTCCGGCGCACCGACCGGCGCGGATGCGGTGATCCTGGACGATGCCGTGCTTCCGGCAGGCTTGCGGCCGACAGAGATCGGCCTCCTCCTCAACTGGCGCGCTGGTCCGAGCGGCACGGCCGTTTCCGACCGCTTTTTTGCCACGGAGGCAAAGGCCGGCGGCGTGCGCGCGCAGACCCCGCTTTCGCCTGTTCACTTGCGAGCGAGGCGGAGCGGTAGCGGCGGCATCCTGTTCAGCTGGATTCGACGCGGTCGGATCGACGCGGATGGGTGGGAAGCGGAGGACACTCCGATCGGTGAAGATCGTGAGGAATACCAGCTGGAGATCGCAGGCGAGACCGGCGCGCCTGTCCGAAGCGTGGTGGTCGATGAGTCCGCGTGGACCTATGGGCCGACCGAACGCTCCAGCGACTTTCCCGCTTCTCCTGCGGTGATCTCGCTGACAGTGCGCCAGCATGGAACGAGCGTCGGTTGGGGCGTGCCCGCCCGCAAGCTCTTCCCGGCCACACAGTTTTTCCTCTGAGCAGTTCAACAAGGAGCATGGAAGAATGAGCGACATCAAGCCGTGGTATCTTTCCCGCACGATCTGGGCATCAGCCGTCACCGTTCTGATGGCCGTCGCCGGCTACTTCAACCTTCCCGCGGGACAGCTCGATCAGGGCATGTTGACGGACGTGCTGGTGCAACTCGTCACGGCGGTTGCCGGCCTGACCGCCATCAGCGGCAGGCTTCTGGCCCGCGACCGGATCGGCTAGAAGGCCCCGCGGCCTAAACGAGGCGAGACGAAGAGCGCGATCGAACCCGCAATGGTTTGACGCGTTCATTCGACGTTCAGCGGGCCTGCGCTAGATCGGAATCATGTTCATGCGCGTGATGTCATTCCCCGTTCTTCGAAGCCTGGCGGCACTTCTGCTGGTGGGTTTTTTCGTAGGGCAGGAGGCTCATGCGCAGGATGCCGACTGTTACTCGATCGGCCAGCAGGTGGCGGCAGAGAATGGAGGCACGCTGGCCCGCGCTTCCACCGTCACCCGAGGCGAGCAGACGTTCTGCATCGTGGTGGTGCTTGTGCCGGGCAAGGACGGCGCGCGGCCCCGTCGTGCCGAATTCGAAGTTCCCGCGAAATAAGCCTTTAGGTTCTCTGGAGCTCTCGCAGAAACATCATGCGCATCCTGGTTGTCGAGGACGACAAGAACCTCAACCGGCAGATCACCGAGGCATTGGCCGATGCGGGCTATGTCGTGGATAAGGCGTTTGATGGGGAGGAAGGCCACTTCCTCGGCGATACCGAGCCCTACGATGCAGTGGTGCTCGACATCGGGCTTCCGCAGATGGACGGCATCAGCGTGGTAGAGCGCTGGCGGCGCGACGGGCGCAAGATGCCCGTGCTGATGCTGACCGCGCGGGATCGGTGGAGCGACAAGGTCGCGGGCATCGACGCCGGCGCGGACGATTATGTCGCCAAGCCGTTCCACATGGAGGAAGTTCTGGCACGCGTGCGCGCGCTGATCCGGCGTGCTGCCGGCCACGCCTCTTCGGAGCTCGTCTGCGGGCCGCTGCGCCTCGACACGAAATCGTCGAAAGCAGACCTCAACGGCTTGCCGCTCAAGCTGACTTCTCACGAATTTCGGCTGCTTGCCTATCTCATGCACCACATGGGCAATGTGGTCTCACGCAGCGAGCTGGTGGAGCATCTCTACGATCAGGATTTCGATCGTGACTCCAACACAATCGAGGTGTTCGTCGGGCGGCTGCGGCGCAAGATGGGCATCGATATGATCGAGACCGTGCGCGGCATGGGCTATCGCATGCGAGAGCCAAAGGCCTGACGCTGATGCTGGCCTCTGCGCGGAAGCTGCGGGCGCGGGGGCTTTTTGGAGCACGCTCGGTGGCGGTGCGCGTGGTGGCCTTTTCCACTGTCTGGGCCGTCCTGGCGCTTGTCGTCATCTCAACGGTGATCGCGGCGCTCTATCGCGATGTCAGCGAGCGCGGCTTCGAAAGCCTTTTGTCCGCGCATCTGTTCAACCTGATCGGGTCGGTCGGCGTGACGGAAAGCGGAATCCTGACCGGCAGCCCGGACCTTGGCGACCTCCGTTTCGCCGAGCCGCGCTCGGGCTGGTACTGGTCGGTCGAGCCGGTCGGCGGCGGCATCGTGGGCGAGCGCCGCTCCCTGTCCATGACCGCCGCGATCCCCTCTCCGACGGAAGCGCAGGTGCCCTTCGACGGCGCGTTCAAGCGGACCTATCGCGCTCCGGGGCCTGATGGAGAGGAGCTTCAGGTGCTTGAGAACGAGTTCGTTCTCGACACCCAGAACAGGGTCGCCCGCTTCCGCGTGATGGGCAACCATTCCCAGCTCGAAAGCGAAATCGCAGAGTTCGAGCGACAATTGCTGACCTATCTCGGCCTTTTCGGCTTCGGCATGGTCGCCATCAACGTGTTCGCGATCCTCTTGGGCTTGCGTCCGCTCAACAAGGTACGTGCGGCGCTGGCGCTCGTGCGGGAGGGATCGGCGCAGAGGCTGGAAGGGCGCTTCCCGGCCGAGATCGAACCGCTCGTAAGCGAGACCAACGCGCTGATCGAGAACAACCGGCGCATCGTCGAGCGTGCCCGCATCCAGGTCGGCAACCTCGCGCATTCGCTGAAGACGCCGCTTGCGGTGCTGCTCAATGAGGGCCGCCGGATGGGAGGCGACAAGGGCCTCCTGATTGCCGAGCAGGCGAGTGCGATGCAGGCGCAGGTCGAACATTATCTCCAGCGCGCGCGTGTGGCCGCGCAGCGGGAAAGCTTGGTATTCCGCACACCCGTGCTCGAGCTTGTCGAACGCATCATTCGCGTGATCGAGAAACTTCATCCCGAGACGAGACTGGAAAAAGTCTTTCCTCCAGAGGAGGTGCTGTTTGCGGGGGAAAAGGAAGACCTTGAAGAGATCGTCGGCAACCTGCTCGACAATGCCGCCAAATGGTCAGCCGGTGGGGTGCGGGTGACCATCGTCGGCACTGAGCCGGGCCGCTTCGAACTCGTGATCGAGGATGACGGCCCCGGGATCCCGGATGACCGCACGAGAGAAGCGCTGCAGCGCGGTCGGCGCCTAGACGAAACCAAGCCCGGCAGCGGGCTCGGACTGTCGATCGTGGCGGAACTCGCGAAGGAAAACGGCGCAGAGCTCCTGCTCGCCCGCTCCGATCTCGGCGGCTTGAAAGCAACAGTCCGGCTCCGCAGCGTCGAGTAGCGTGAACGCAGGTTGATTGCGCCTTGCGGTTTGCCGTTGATCGGCCCTAGAAGATTTGGAGGACTATTCCTCCCATCCCCAGCGAGAACCCGTTGCGTAACCGTGTCGCAGCCATAACGAGGCAATCGGCCCTGCTGCTGGTCGGAGCTTTCTTAGGCGGGTGCACGACACTTGGCGGCAAGGTGCCGGTGGTCGGCACTCCGGGCGCAGCAACCGGCCGCAATGCCATCATCGCGGCGCTTGATGGCGGGCTCATCGGCGGTTCCGTCGGAAAGAACCTGAGCGAAGGCGACCGGCGACGCGCGCTTGAGGCTGAGTACCGGGCGCTGGAAAACACGCCCGGCGGGCAGCGTGTCTCCTGGCAAGGTTCAGAGGCGACGAGCCGGGGAGAGGTGCTCGCGGCGCAGCCTTATCGCGTCGGTTCGCAGGATTGTCGCCAATACAGCCAGACAGTGTTCACGCCCGCCGGTTCCCAGACCGCGCGTGGAACGGCCTGCCGAAGCGGCGAAGGCACCTGGACCCTGCTGAACTGAGCAGTTGAAGGGCGAGGCGTGCGCTCCGCCGTCATTCCGCCGCACGGTCCGGCCATTGGCACGCGGTCCACATGGAATTATGTGAGCAGCGATGCTGTTCTGGTTCATCGCGGCGCTTCTAACCTTGGGTGCGAGCCTTTCCGTGCTCCTGCCTCTTTCAGCGCGCCGTGAGGTTGGTGCTGTTGGAGCCGATCACGAGATTCTCGTATATCGCGATCAGCTTGCCGAGGTGGAGCGGGATCAGCAGCGCGGCCTGCTGCCGGAATCGGAAGCAGGTGAAGCGCGCATCGAGATCGGCCGTCGCATCCTCAAGGCCGATCGGGAGCGCGCTTCGAGCCGATCGGGCTCATCCACAGGGCTAGCGCGGTGGATCGCCGCTTGTGCCGTCTTGTTCGTGCCGCTTGTCAGCTGGGGCGTCTACGCGGCGGTCGGCTCACCCGACTTGGCGGCGCAGCCTTTGAGCGCGCGTCTCTCCAAGCCCGCTTCCGAAAGCTCGGTCGATGAGCTTGTCGCCCGCGCGGAGCAGCGCCTTCGCGCGAACCCGGATGACGGGCGTGGATGGGAAACGCTCGCGCCCGTTTATCTTCGGCTGGAGCGCTTCGACCAGGCGGCGCAAGCGTTCAGAAATGCGCTTCGGCTTTCCGGGTCGAGCGTGGAGCGTGAACTCGGGCTGGGCGAGGCGCTCGTGGCGGCCGCGCGTGGCGAGGTGACGGCTGAAGCGCAGGCGGCGTTCGGGCGTGCTCTGTCCTTGGACCCTGCGAATATGAGGGCACAGTTTCGTTTGGCGTCCGCTCTGGCTCAGGTCGGAAAGGCAAACGAAGCGCGCATTGGCTGGAACGCGATGCTTGCCGCGCTGCCCGCCGACTCGTCCTGGCGCGAGCCGGTGACCCAGGCCTTGGCAGAACTCGACGGGAGCGCAGCCGGCCTTTCGCCCGCGACGGCGGGGCCGACAAGCGCCGACGTTGCGGCTGCGAGCGCGATGCCGGATGGCGACCGCAGAGCCATGATCGAGCGGATGGTTTCGTCGCTCGACGAGAAGCTTCGCGCTGAACCGCAGAACGCTGATGGCTGGCAGCAGCTTGTCCGCTCTTACCTCGTGCTCGGCCGAAGTGCTGATGCGCAGTCGGCCCTTGCCCGCGGGCGAAACGCGCTCGGCAGGGGCAGCGAAGCGGAGATCAGGCTGGCTGAGTTCGCTCGCACGCTGGGCGTGGATGAGGCCAAAGAACCATGACGCGCAAGGGCAAGCGTTTGTCCGTGCTGGCCGCCGGAGCATTGTTTCTGGCAAGCGCTGCCGGCTTGACCTTCTACGCGCTTGGCCAGAAGGCATCCTATTTCTTCATGCCGGCAGATCTTCAGGCGGCTGAACTGAGCGCGGGACAGCGCGTTCGCCTCGGCGGACTGGTGCAGGAGGGCACCGTCAGGCGCGGGGAGGGCACCACCGTTTCCTTCTCCGTCACCGACAATGCCCGCTCCGTTCCCGTGACATTCAGCGGCCTGCTGCCAGACCTGTTCCGCGAAGGTCAGGGCGTCATCACCGAAGGCGCCTTCGGGCCGGACGGAGTGTTCGTCGCCGACAGCGTGCTCGCCAAGCACGACGAGAACTACATGCCGCGCGAGGTTGCCGAAGGCCTCAAGGCCAAGGGCGTTTGGCAGGAGAACTGAGCGGTGAGCAAGGCCCTCCGGCATGGTTGAAACCGGGCATTTCGCGCTTGTGCTGGCCTTTGCCCTCTCGCTCGTGCAGGCCGGCGTTCCGCTAATCGGGGCGCGTCTCAACGATCCGCGCATGATGGCGGCTGGCGGACCGGTGGCGATCACCGGCTTCGCGTTGACTGCCCTGGCCTTCGCCGCGCTGCTTGCCGCCTATGGGCAGTCCGACTTTTCGCTCGTCAATGTCTGGGAGAATTCCCATTCCCTGAAGCCTATGCTGTTCAAGATCACCGGCGCTTGGGGCAATCATGAAGGCTCCATGCTGCTGTGGGTGCTGATCCTGACCTTGTTCGGCGCGGCCGTTGCGAGCTTCGGCAACAACCTGCCGCCGACACTAAAAGCCAATGTTCTGGCCGTGCAGGGCATGATCGGCGCGGCGTTCTTTCTGTTCATCCTTGCCACCTCCAATCCCTTCGCGCGCCTTGATCCCGCACCCATTGAGGGACAGGATCTCAATCCCGTGCTGCAGGACATCGGGCTCGCTGTTCACCCGCCGCTGCTTTATCTCGGTTATGTCGGCTTTTCGGTGTGCTTCTCCTTTGCCGTAGCCGCGCTGATCGAAGGACGAATCGACGCGAGCTGGGCGCGCTGGGTGCGGCCCTGGACGTTGGCGGCCTGGGTGTTCCTGACCGGCGGTATCGCGATGGGCTCCTACTGGGCCTATTACGAGCTCGGCTGGGGCGGCTTCTGGTTCTGGGATCCGGTCGAGAACGCGTCCTTCATGCCGTGGCTCGCCGGCACGGCCCTGCTGCACTCCGCCATCGTCATGGAAAAGCGGTCGGCCTTGAAGGTGTGGACGCTGCTTCTGTCGATCCTGACCTTCTCGCTCTCGCTGCTCGGCACCTTCCTTGTCCGCTCCGGCGTTCTGACTTCGGTGCATGCCTTCGCGACCGATCCCGCGCGCGGCGTGTTCATTCTGGCGATCCTGACCTTCTTCGTCGGCGGCTCGCTGGCATTGTTCGCGTTGCGCGCGCAGAAGCTCACCGCGGGCGGCCTTTTCCATCCGATCTCGCGGGAAGGCGCGCTCGTCCTCAACAACCTGTTCCTGACCACGGCCACAGCCACGGTGCTGGTCGGCACGCTTTACCCGCTCGGCGTCGAAGCGTTGACCGGCGCGAAGATTTCCGTGGGCGCGCCCTTCTTCAATCTCACCTTCGGGCTGCTCATGGCGCCGCTTCTGGTTCTGATGCCATTCGGATCGCTGCTTGCTTGGAAGCGCGGTGACGCGCCGGCAGCGGCGCAAAGGCTGATGGCAGCAGGCGCGGCAGCCCTCTTCGCGATGCTGGTTACTGCATTGATTTCAGACACCCGCTCCGCCTTCGCAGCCGTCGGCGTGGGGCTGGCCGTCTGGCTGATCGGCGGCGTGTTGACGGACTTCGCATTGCGCGCTGGCCTGCCGCGTGTCGGGTTGCGCGTTGCATTCCGCAGGGTGCTGGGTTTGCCACGATCGGCGGTCGGCACCATGCTCGGTCATGCGGGTCTCGGCTTGACGGTGCTCGGTCTCGTCGGGGCGCTGGCCTTTGGCAAGGAAGCGATTGTTTCCGTCGAGCCGGGCGACCTCATCGAGGCGGGTGCGCACCGGCTGCGCTATGAGGGTCTCGCACCGCTGCAGGGACCGAACTATTCAGAGGAACAGGCCCGCTTCTCCCTGCTCGATAAGGCTGGAAACGCTTCGGCGGTGATACTCTCGGCCAAGCGGTTCTACCCGGTGCGCCAGATGCCGACAACGGAAGCCGGCATCCGGACCATTGGTTTCGGCCAGCTCTATGTGTCGGTCGGCGACAAGGTTGGCGGAACCGGGCTCGTTGTTCGCGTGTGGTGGAAGCCCATGGTCACGTTGATCTGGGGCGGCGCGCTGGTGATGATGCTGGGCGGCTGCATCTCGCTTCTGGATCGCCGGTTGCGCGTTGGTGCGCCCTCAAGATCGAAGGCGCCTTCGGCGGCGTCCGTGGTTCCAGCCGAATGAAGTGGCAGGCCGCGCTTCTCGCCGTGCTCATCGGGCTGTGGATGGCCGCGGGGGCCCTGGCCGTCACGCCAAACGAGATCCTTCACGACCCGGCGCTGGAAACACGTGCGCGCGTCATCTCGGCGCAGCTTCGCTGCATGGTGTGCCAGAACCAGTCGATCGATGATTCTGATGCCGATCTCGCGCGCGATCTCCGGGTGCTGGTTCGCGACCGTTTGAAGGCGGGCGACAGCGACAATGCGGTGCTCGACTATGTCGTCGCCCGCTACGGCGAGTTCGTCTTGCTCAAGCCGCGCTTCAACGCGCGCAACGCGCTTCTCTGGGCGACGCCCGTGCTTCTTCTTCTGGCAGGCGGCGCCTTTCTTCTTTTCTCGAGACGGCGAGATAGGCCTGCTCCGGTCGAACTCAGCGTCGAGGAACGCTCGCGTCTTGAGGCGCTGCTTCATCGCGAGCCTTGATCGGCCCCCATCTCCATTACCAAAGTTTCATTTTCCGGCCATCGCGGCGTAATGTGACGGCTCCTATCTTTGTTTCCCGAGGGATGCGCCAGCATCTTCATTCGAGAGGAAACCAGATGAGCACTTCCAGTCCTTCTTCCCGCAGCCGTCTGCTCGCGGCAGTCACCTCGGTCGCGATCGTCGGCGCGGCGGGCTTCGGCGCGGTGACATCGGGCACGGCTCCCGTGCTCGCAGAGGCCGTTCGCGTCGACAGCAATGTGCAGGCGCCGAGCTTCGCCGATGTGGTCGACCGCGTGTCGCCCTCGGTGGTCAGCGTCCGAGTCGAAACGTCGGCGCAGCCTGCCTCCGACGATGGCTCCGACATGAGCCGCGACCTTGATCAGCTTCCGGACGGCCATCCGCTCAAGCGTTTCTTCCGCGAGTTCGGCGGACGCGGCGGTGAAGACCGGCCGATGCGCCGCGATCGCGGCTCTCGCGCCGAGCGCGCCATCTCCCAGGGTTCGGGCTTCTTTGTTTCCGAGGATGGCTATCTCGTCACCAACAACCACGTGGTGGATGGCGGCAGCGACTTCACGGTCGTCACCAACACGGGCGACGAGCTGACCGCCAAGCTGATCGGAACCGATCCGCGCACGGACCTGGCTTTGCTCAAGGTCGATTCGGACAAGAAGTTCACCTATGTCGATTTCGCCGATGACGCCAAGGTCCGCGTGGGTGACTGGGTGGTCGCGGTTGGCAACCCGTTCGGCCTCGGCGGCACGGTCACGGCCGGCATCGTTTCCGCGCGCGGACGCGACATCGGCGCGGGTCCGTACGACGACTTCATCCAGATCGATGCGGCGGTTAATCGCGGCAATTCCGGCGGCCCGGCCTTCAACCTCAAGGGCGAAGTCGTTGGCGTGAACACGGCGATCTTCTCGCCGTCCGGCGGCGGCAATGTCGGCATCGCCTTTGCCATTCCTGCGGCGACGGCACGCGAGGTCGTTGCCGACCTTCGCGAGGACGGCACGGTGAAGCGTGGCTGGCTTGGCGTCCAGATCCAGCCGGTGGACAAGGACATCGCCGACAGCCTCGGTCTCGAGGGCACCAAGGGTGCGCTCGTGAACGAGCCGCAGGAGAACAGCCCTGCACGCAAGGCCGGCATCAAGGCAGGCGACGTCATCACCAAGGTGGACGGCAAGGATGTGGCCGGCCCGCGTGAACTGGCCCGCATGATCGCCCATGTCACGCCCGAGAAGTCGGTCGAGCTGACGATCTGGCGCGACGGCAAGTCCCAGACGGTGAAGGTGGATCTTGGCACGATGCCTGGTGTGGACAAGCAGGCGTCTGCCGACGACGACAGCGCGCAGCCGACGGAAACCGAAACCAGCTCGCTTTCCGATCTCGGTCTCACCGTCACCCGCGCGGATGACGGCAACGGTTTGGTGGTTACCGATGTCGACCCCGACAGCACCGCTTCGGAGCGCGACTTTCAGCCGGGTGACGTGATCACGGCAGTGAACTCGGCGGAGGTGAGCCGTAGCTCGGACATCACCAAGGCGATGTCGGACGCCGCGAAGGCAGGCCGCAAGGCGGTGCTGCTTCAGGTGACGCGCGACGACGCCAGCCGCTTCGTGGCGCTTCCGGTCGCCAAGGGCTGATCCAACGCGGCGGCCAGGTGGAATCACCCGGTCGCCGCTGACGTCTTCGGCCAGCGTCTCGCCCGCTGCTCCAGTCCATGCGGAGCGGGACGTCTTGGCGGAACCTTTCGAGGCGGTGTTCCCCGTGCCCCCCGTGCACCGCTTCGAAAATCCGGGGTCCTGCGTGCCTGTCAGTCTTCACGCAGGCTTCGGCGGCGGCAGGCTCCCGTCGCCTGCCGCCACCATTCTTTCGATCATTCGAGCGATGCGGTTATCAGCCCTCGGTTGCCCTATAATCAGGCCATGAAGATTCTCGTGATCGAAGATGACCGCGAAGCGGCGGACTATCTTCAGAAGGCTTTCTCCGAGACCGGGCACACGGCCCATCTCGCAGCAGACGGGGAGGCGGGTTCCGCCTTGGCCGAGTCGGGCGACTATGATGTGCTGGTCGTCGACCGGATGCTGCCGCGGCGCGACGGACTCTCCGTCATCGCGGGGCTTCGTTCTTCCGGCATCGCCACCCCCGTTCTCATCCTTTCCGCTCTCGGCGAGGTAGATGACCGCGTGACAGGCCTGCGCGCCGGCGGGGACGACTACCTCACCAAACCCTACGCCTTTACCGAGCTTCTCGCCCGGACCGAAGCGCTTACGCGCCGCACTTCGGGCCGCGAGACCGAAACGCAGTATCGCGTCGGCGATCTCGAACTCGACCGCCTCTCCCATGAGGTCAAGCGTGCGGGAAAAGGTATCCCGCTCCAGCCCCGCGAGTTCCGCCTTCTCGAATATCTGATGCGCCATGCGGGGCAGGTGGTCACGCGCACCATGCTGCTGGAGAATGTGTGGGACTATCATTTCGACCCGCAGACCAACGTCATTGACGTGCATGTGTCGCGCCTGCGCGGCAAGATCGAGAAGGGGTTCGAGCACCCGCTTCTCCACACGGTGCGGGGCGCCGGCTATATCCTGAAGGCTCCTTGAGCCGTGGCGATCCGCCTGCCCGCCATCATGCAGACCACGGCGGCGCGCCTGTCGGCGCTTTACGTCCTGCTTTTCACCATCTGCGCCGTGGTCCTGGTCTTCTATATGACCTCCATGTCGGCGCGGATGCTGACCGCGCAGACGAAGGAAACGATCAATGAAGAGGTCGCGGGCCTCGACCGTGCCTATCAGCGCGGCGGCCTGCCGCTGCTGGTGCGGATGATCGGCCTCCGCTCCCGTCAGCCGGGGGCGAACCTTTATCTGATCGCGGACACCAATGGCGAAATCCTGTCCGGCAACGTGGAAGGTCTCGATCCCCGCATCCTGGCACGGGAAGGCTGGACCGAGGTTCCGTTCAGCTACCAGCGATATGGCGAGGGAAGCGAGCGCCAGGTGCCGACGCAGGCCGTGGCGGGTGACACCGAAACGAGGCACGATGCGATCGCGCTCGTTCTGCGCCTGCCCAACGGGATGATCGCGCTGGTCGGTCGGGATCTCGGCGAGCCGGAGCGCTTTCGGGCCGTCGTGCGGCGTGCCTTAATGGCATCGGTCGGCACAATGGCGTTGAGCGGGCTCTTGATCTGGCTGGTCGTCGGCCGCCGCGCTTTGCGCCGCATCGACACCTTCTCCGCTGCCGGGCGCCAGATCATGGCCGGCGATCTGTCAAGGCGCCTGCCTGTCGCGGGAGGCGGTGACGAGTTCGACCGGCTCGCCGAAAGCCTGAACGCGATGATCGCCCGCATCGCCGCCCTCAACGAGGGGCTCAAGCACGTTTCCGACAACATCGCCCACGACCTCAAGACGCCGCTCACACGGCTGCGCAACAAGGCGGATACGGCGCTCGCCGGGAATGGTGGCGAGCAGGCCTATCGCGAGGCGCTCGAACACACGATTCAGGGCTCGGACCAGCTGATCCGCACCTTCAACTCCATCCTGATGATCTCGCGTCTCGAAGCCGGCCATTCGGCGGTGGAAGCGAATCAGCCGGTCGATCTCGCCGCGTCCGTCGAGGACGTACTTGACCTTTATGAAGCGCTCGCGGAGGAAAGCGGCGTGCTGCTCAAACGGCCTGAGGGTGGGAACTTCGTCGTTCTCGGCAACCGTGAACTGATCGGCCAGGCACTTGCCAATCTCGTGGACAATGCGATCAAATATTCCCGAGGCGACAACAACGAAGCACCTGCCGTCGCAATCGACCTGCGCGAGCACGGATCGGAAATCCTGCTCGAGGTGAATGATAACGGGCCCGGTATTCCTGATCAGGCCGACCGCGAACGGGCGATCGAGCGGTTCGTGCGCCTGGAAAAAAGCAGGACCGAGCCGGGTTCCGGCCTCGGGCTCTCCATCGCACGCGCGGTGATGCGCTTCCACGGCGGCCGCCTCGAACTCCTGCCGGGAGAGCCGGGCTTGCGGGCGGTGATGGCATTTCCGAAAGTTGAGGCGAAAACCTCGTGAGCATCAACGCCCGAGCGCGACCGTCAGCTTTGTTTCGCCTTATGCCTCTCGATGCGCGTCATGCATGCGAGGCCTTGGCAGAGGTTGCAGATGCAGCCGCCGTCGATCCCGTACTCGCTGGACGACTAGCGCCGGAAAATCCGGAAACGGAGTGGCTGTCTGTCGTCTTCGACCTCTCGCCCTATCTTCACAATGTCGCGCGCAAGTGCCCTCACTTTCTTCGCGCTTGGCTCGACGGCGCACCAGCCGAACGGCTTTCTGAGATCGAAGCGACGATCCGGCAACTGCCCTTTGCCTATGGTGCGAGCGAGCCCGGCATGATGCGCGACCTTCGGCTGCTCCGCAACGAAGCCCATCTTCTGATCGCCCTGTGCGATCTTTCCGGCCTCTTTGCTCCGAGCGAGACGGTGGCCCGTTTGAGCGGGCTCGCAGAAGCCGCGACGGCCGCTGCAGCGGATTTCCTGCTGCGTGACGCCCATGCAAGCGGCAAGCTCAACCTTCCTGACTTGGCTCATCCTTCCGAAGGCTCGGGATGGACCGTGCTCGGCATGGGCAAACTGGGCGGCTGCGAGCTCAACTTCTCGTCCGACATCGATCTCTTGGTGCTGTTCGATCCGCTCGCCCCGGCGGTGATCGACCGATTTGAGGCGGCAGAACTTTTTGTCCGGCTCACCCGAAGGCTGGTGCGTATCCTGCAGGATCGCACCGGCGAGGGCTATGTCTTCCGGACGGATCTGCGCCTTCGGCCCGATCCCGGCTCGACGCCGTTGGCCGTGCCCGTCGAGGCCGCGCTGATCTATTACGAGGGCAGGGGGCAGAACTGGGAGCGCGCCGCGATGATCAAGGCGCGCCCCGTGGCCGGCGACCTGGCCGCGGGAGACCGCTTCTTGGCGGAACTCCGTCCCTATGTCTGGCGGAAATACCTGGACTATGCCGCGATCGCCGACATCCATTCGATCAAGCGGCAGATCCACGCCCATCGCGGCCATTCCGACATCGCGGTGGAAGGGCACAATGTGAAGCTCGGACGGGGCGGCATCCGCGAGATCGAGTTCTTCGTCCAGACCCAGCAATTGATCGCCGGCGGCCGCTTCCCCGAACTGCGCGGACGCCAGACCGTGCCGATGCTCGCTGAGCTCGCGGCGCGCGGATGGATCACGGAGGCTGCTCGCGACACGCTCTCGGAGCATTACTGGTTCCTGCGCCGCGTCGAGCACGCGATCCAGATGATTGCCGACGAGCAAAGCCATACTTTGCCCGAGGATGCGGAAGGCGTCGAGCGCGTAGCGCGTCTGCTCGGCTTCAAGGGCAGGGATGATTTCGCAGCGATCTTCCGAAAGGTGCTGGCCGAGGTTGAAAGCCACTACGCGGCTCTCTTCGAGACAGCCCCGCAGCTCTCTTCGGGCCTCGGGAATCTCGTCTTTACCGGCGATGTGGACGATCCGGACACGCTTCAAACACTGAGCGGCCTCGGCTTCGACCGGCCAAGCGATATCGCGCGCGTGATCCGGACATGGCATTTCGGCCGCTACAAGGCCACCCAATCGGCGGAAGCGCGGGAGCGGCTGACGGAACTCACCCCGGCACTCCTCAAGGCGTTCGGCGCGACGGGCCGGGCGGATGCCACGGCCATCGCCTTCGACGCGTTTCTGGCGGGTCTGCCGGCGGGCATTCAGCTGTTCTCGCTCCTGCAATCCAATCAGAAGCTGCTCCAGCTTCTGATCAGCATGCTCAGTGCATCGCCCCGGCTGGCAGCGATCATCACGCGGCGCCCCCATGTCTTTGACGGGTTGCTCGATCCGGCTCTTCTGTCCGAGCTTCCCGATCGCGCCTATCTCTTCAAGCGGCTCGATGCGCTGCTTTCCGGACAAGCGATCTATGAGGAACGCCTCGACCGTCTGCGCATCTTCGCCGCCGAACAGAAGTTCCTGATCGGCATGCGCCTCTTCACCGGCTCGATCGACGCCCGCCGGGCGGGTCAAGCCTTTTCCGATCTCGCCGACCTCGTGGTCGGGGCAGCCCTGGAGGCGGTGGAGGAGGAGCTTGCCCGCCGCCATGGCCGAGTGCCCGGCGGCGCAGTGTCGGTGCTGGCAATGGGACGGCTCGGGAGCCGGGAAATGACGGCAGGCTCCGACCTCGATCTCATCCTCCTTTATGATCACCCACCGGAAGCAGTTGAGTCGGACGGGCCTGCATCGCTTGCGCCCTCCCACTATTACGCGCGCCTGACCCAGCGGCTGATCGCGGCCCTTTCCGCCCCGACCGCAGAGGGCGTGCTCTACGAAATCGACCTGCGCCTTCGGCCTTCCGGCACAAAGGGGCCGGTCGCCGTCCAGTTCGACGCGTTTTCCCGCTACCAGCGGACGGAGGCCTGGACCTGGGAGCACATGGCCCTGTCACGCGCGCGGCCGGTCGCAGGCGATCAGGCGTTCTGCAACAGGGTCGCGGCCGAGATAGATGCTGTGCTCGCGCTTTCACGCGACAGCGCGAAGGTTCTTCGCGACGCTGCCGAAATGCGCGCCATTCTCGCCGAGGAGAAGCCGGCGCGGAATATGTGGGACGTGAAGCTTGTTCAAGGCGGATTGGTCGATCTCGAGTTCATCGCGCAGACGGCAGTGCTGACCGGCAGCGTTGTTTCCGAGATTCGCTCCACGGAAACAGGAGACATCCTTGCCGGCCTCGCACCGGACTTCGTCCCCGTCTCAGTTCGCGACGAACTGCTTGAAGCATTCCGCCTTCAAACCTCACTGACCCAGATGATCCGCCTCTGCCTGCCCGGATCGTTTGACGTCGAGGATGTGGCTCCCGACCTGATCCAGCTGCTGCTCCGTGTCACAGGACTACCCGACTGGTCTGTGCTGCAGGCTTTTCTGGAGGAAGTGGAGCAAAGAACGGCCGCTCACTTCGACAAGCTCATGAAAAGAGCCAGGAGGCCGAGCCGTGCGCGTCGCGGCGAACCGGCCGTCGAGTGAAGCGGCGCAGAACTGCTCCCGCCTGACGATCCGGCCTGCGTCTCACGACACGCGTCAGGCCGCCGCCTTGAGCGTGCGCATGGTTCTGGCGGCCGGCAGCCTCACCGACACGATCGTGCCGACACCTTCAGTGGAACGAATTTTCAACGCCCCGCCGTGAAGCTCGGCAAGCGAGCGCGAGATCGCGAGCCCCAAGCCTGATCCGGTATGATTCTTGGAGAACTGGTTCTGCACCTGCTCGAAGGGGCGACCTAGCTTGCTCAGCGCGCCCTTCGGGATGCCGCAGCCATTATCCTCGATCGACAGCATCACTGCGCCCGACACTTTCCGCGCACGGACGGAGATGTTTCCGCCTTCTCCGGTGAACTTCACCGCGTTGGAGAGAAGGTTGATGACGATCTGCTTGATCGCGCGGCGGTCCGCGAAGAGCTGCATGGATGGCGCGATCTCGCTTTCGAGCGTGATCCGCTTGGTGGCGGCCTGAAGCGTGATCACGCGCGCCGCTTCGTTGATCAGCGGGCAAAGGTCGAGCTCCTCGCGCTCCATGTCGAACTGGCCCGCCTCGATCTTCGACATGTCGAGGATGTCGTTGATGACGCCCAGCAGATAGGCGCCGCTCGAATGGATATCGCGAACATATTCCTCGTAGCGCGGGCTGCCGACCGAGCCGAACAGCCGCGAATCCATGACCTCCGAGAAGCCGATGATGGCGTTGAGCGGCGTGCGCAGCTCATGGCTCATATTGGCGAGAAACTCGGACTTGGCGCGGTTCGCTGCCTCGGCGCGCTCCGTTTCGGCCATGTATTTCTTGTTGAGCTCGGCCAGTTCGCGCGCGCGCTCTTCCTCTGCCCGGCGGGCGAGGCTCAGATCGTGAATCGTCGCCATCAGGCGGCGCTCGCTGTCCACCAGCTTTTCCTGGTGCTGCTTGATCTGCGTGATGTCGGTGCCGACCGACACGGTGCTGCCATCCCGCGTCTTGAGCTCGTTGACCTGGAGCCAGCGGCCGTCCGGCAACTGGCGCTCGAAGGTTGAGCCGCCACGCGGCCCGTTGGCGTTCGCCAAACGCCGCTCGGACACGAAGGCGCGCATGCGCTGCTCCAGCGCCTCGCGCTCGTTGCCGGGAAGGACGTCGTGATCGGCGAGCCCAAGATCCTGCTGGAACTTGGAATTGCACATCACGAGCCGGTCGGAAGGGTCCCAAAGCACAAACGATTCGGTGATGTTCTCGATCGCCGTGCGCAGCCGCATATCCGCTGCTTCCGATTGTTGCACCAGATGATGCTGCTCGCTGACATCCATCGCCATCCCGCTGAGGTGGATCTCCGGCGCGTTGGGATCGACGATCTGCGCGCGGGTGCGCATCCACACCCATTGCCCGTCCGCATGGCGCATGCGGAAGATCCGGTCGATATGATCCACCTCGCGCGACACGATTCGGTTGGCGAGCTCGAACAGGTCGCCATCGTCCGGATGGATGATTTCGCCGACCTCACCGAAGGACAGCATCTTCCCGTTCGGCTGATATCCGAGCAGCTCGTACATGGACGGGGACCAGTACATCTGCCCGCGAACCATGTCCCAGTCCCACAGGCCGCAGCGCCCGCGCAGCATGGCGAGTTCGATGCGCTGATTGGCCTCGAGGTAGATCCCGTCCGCTTCCTCGGCGCGGGCCGCCTGACAGAAGAAGGCATAAAGAACCACGATCAGCACCCCGGCCGTCAAGGCAAACAGGGTGACATTCAGCGAAACGGCGCGGCGCCATCCGGCGAAGATCGCATCCTGCGGCACGAGCGCGACCGCCGCGATCTTGCGGTCAGGCGTGAAGTCGAGCGCGGCGAACCATTGCTCACCGTTCAGGCGCACATCCATCACCCCCGCGCGGTCGCCGAACAGGAACAAGGGCTGGGCATCCGCCACGATCTCGTCAAGGCCGCGTCCGCGCCAGGCGGCACCTTCTTCGGTCGCGGCGAGAACCTTGAGATCGCTGTCCACGAACAGGAGCACGTGGCGGCTGCCCAGAGAACTGATCGCTCCGCCCTCTGCAAGAACGGTCGACGCACGCTGGGCAAAGGGAGTGGCTTCATGCGAGTTCGCGGAGTGCATCAGGCTTTCGGCCGAGATGCCGAGCACCGTCTTGGCCGAGCGCTCGATCGCATCATGCGCCGTCATCAGGAACACGGCGCGCGTCGCGGCGATGACGAGAAGGAAGATCACGATGAGCGTGGGGATGGAGCGCTTGAAGATCGGCTCCGCGGCGAGCAGCCGGCGATAGGTGGGCTTGGCGAGAAAGGACGCATTGCCCTTCATCTCCCTGGACGCGCGGCCGTTACCGGCACTCTTCCTGTCGCCTGGGTTCTGATGGGCAATAGAATTCCTGTCGGCCGCGCCCCACGCGTCCGTATTGGCCATTTCGGCCCCCCGATACCGATGTCCTGAAAGCGATCCGGCAACGCCGCACTTCCGAATCTGCCCTAAAGAATCAGACGCGAGTCACCTTGTCCAGAAGTTGTGGAAAACTTTAATTAACCATGGCAATTCGGAATCAGGATTACGCAAGGGTACGTTCGACGATATCGCGAACGTCCGTCGACAGGTTCTCTGCGGCGGCGATCCGCAGCAATGCCTGCCGCGCCTTCGCCTGTCGTCCCGGCTCGATGGCGCGCCAGGAACGCAGGGCGGTGGCAAGCCGCGCGGCGACCTGTGGGTTGCGCCTGCCGACATCGAGCACGACCTCGGCGAGAAGATCGTACCCCGCACCATCAGGGCGGTGAAAGCCGGTCTGGTTGCCGCTCGCAAAGGTGCCGATAAGGGAACGAACGCGGTTTGGATTGGCCATCGAGAAGCCGGGATGGTTCATCAGCGCCTTGACCACCTCCACCGTTCCGGGACCGGGAACCGTGGCACGGATGGCGAACCATTTGTCCATGACAAGTGGATCGCCGCGGTGCCGCGTTTCGAACTCTGCCAGCGCCTGCTCAGCCTCCGGGGAAGCAGGATGGCGGTGGGCGAGAACAGCCAGAGCAGCCGCGCGGTCGGTCATGTTCGACGCCGACCGGAAATGGGTGAGCGCAAGTGCCGCGCCGCCTTCCCGTGTGGCAAGATAGTCGAGCATCACGTTGCGAAGCGCGCGCCGCCCGGCACCTGCTGAGTCGGGAGTGAACGGGCCATGATCCGCAAGGGTGCCGTACAGAGCACCGAGATCATCGCCGTTCCTTGCCGCAACCGACGTTACAAGTGCATCGCGTGCCTCATGAACGGCATCCGGATCGATATTGGCGCCGATCTCGCGTGCGATATCTGCCTCGCTGGGCAAGGACAGGTTGAGCGCGCGAAAGGCATGTTCGAGCCTTTCATCCACCGCGATGCGCCCTGTAAGCGCGAGCAGATCGGGCTCGAATTCGGCCCGCTTGCCGCCGCGCACCCTGCGCGCTGCTTCAATCAGCGCCTCCGTCAGGAGGGTGGAAAAGGCCTGCCAGCGCGAGAACGGATCGCTGTCATGTTGTGCGAGGAACATCTGGTCTTCGCGGCGCTGTTCAACCGTCATCGTGATGGGGGCAGAAAAGCCGCGATTGAGCGACAAGGCGGGACGGTGCCCGACCTCCGAAAAGCGCACAAGGTGGCGGCGCTTGCGGATATGGATCACCCCGTTCTCGACGCTGGCGCCCTCCGCAGCCGCGAATGCCATGTCGCGCCCGTCTTCGCCCACCAGCCCGAACGCAAGCGGGATGTGCATCAGCCGCTTCCGGCTTTCGGACGGTGTCGGCGGCACCGACTGCTCGATCTCCAGAACAAGCTCGCTCTTGTCGGCATCGAAGCTCGACGCCACGGCCAGGTTCGGCGTCCCGGCCTGATGGTACCAGAGGGCGAATTGGCTCAGATCCTGGCCTGAAACGTCCTCGAAGACCTTCAGGAAGTCCTCGACCGTCGCCGCCTCGCCGTCATGGCGCGCGAAGTATAGGTCCATGCCCCGGCGGAATGTGTCTCCGCTTAGGATCGTGCGGATCATGCGCACGACCTCCGAGCCCTTCTCGTAAACGGTCGCCGTGTAGAAGTTGTTGATCTCGCGATAGCGCCGCGGCCTGACCGGATGGGCGAGCGGCCCCTGATCTTCCGGAAACTGATGCGAACGCAAGGTCCGCACATCGGAGATGCGCTCCACCGCGCGGGATCGCTGGTCGGCGGAGAATTCATGGTCGCGATAAACGGTCAGCCCCTCCTTCAGGCAAAGCTGAAACCAGTCGCGGCAAGTGATTCTATTGCCTGTCCAATTATGGAAATATTCATGCGCGATGATCGCCTCGATATTGGCGAAATCGGCGTCGGTCGCTGTTTCTGAATCCGCAAGCACATATTTGTCGTTGAAGATGTTGAGACCCTTGTTCTCCATCGCGCCCATGTTGAAGTCGGACACGGCGACGATGTTGAACAGGTCGAGATCGTACTCACATCCGAATGCTTCCTCGTCCCAGCGCATGGAGCGGCGCAGTGCATCCATGGCATAGCCGGCCTGAGCCTCCTTTCCGTGCTCGACATAGATACCGAGCTCGACAGAGCGCCCCGACATCGTGATGAAGGTGTCCTTCACCGAGCCGAGATCCCCGGCCACCAGCGCAAAGAGATAAGCGGGCTTCGGGAAGGGGTCATGCCAGACGGCGTAGTGGCGATCGGACCCAAGATCGCCGCGTTCCACCACATTGCCGTTGGAAAGCAGCAGCGGCGTTTCTTGTTTCTCTGCCTCGATGCGCACGGTGTAAACGGACAGGATGTCGGGTCGATCGAGGAAATAGGTGATGCGCCGGAAGCCCTCGGCCTCGCACTGGGTGCAGTAATTGCCATTCGAGCGGTAGAGCCCCATCAGCGTGGTGTTCCGCGCCGGCGCGATCTCCGTCTCGATCGTCAACGTGAAGTCTGCCGCGGCCGGCGGGCGGTGCAGAACGAAGCGATCCGCGGGAGCGTCGAACGCGTCCAGTGCAAGGGCTTCGCCGTCGAGCCAGGCGCCGAGGAGCTTCAGTTCATCGCCGTCGAGCACCAGCGGAACGGGGCCGGCGCCTTCGCGACGCCTGATCCGCAGCTCGCTGCGGACCACTGTCGCCTCGGGCGACAGCGAGAACACTAGGCTCGTTTGCGGGATCAGGTAATCGCTCGGGCGGTAGTCCTCGAGACGGAACACGCGGTTCTTGTCCTGACGCATCGAAAACTCGTTCCCTCGCTGAACCCGACACCTTGCGCGGCGCGGCTCTATAACAGCTACCCACTCGACAAAACATCGTCAGATCGTATTTGTCGGGATACCCCAAGCCTTGATCGGAACCACGCCATGAACATTGCCACGCCGAAGTTCGGGATGGGCGCTTCCGTTTTGCGTCTCGAAGACCGCAGCTTCATCACCGGAGGCGGCTGCTACACAGACGACATCGCGCCAAACGGTCTGCTGCATGGCTATGTGCTGCGGTCCCCGGTGGCAAATGCGGAAATCCGCTCGATCGACACGGAAGCGGCTTCAAGCGCCCCCGGCGTTCGGCTGGTCCTGACGGGAGCCGATCTCGCTCATCTTGGCGCGCTGAAATCCAGCGAGATGCAGAAGCAGCCGGACGGCACCAAGGCTCCCACGCGTGACATCCCGATCCTTTGCGCCACTCATGTGAAGCATGTGGGAGATGCCGTCGCTTTCGTTGTAGCCGACACCCGAGCCCACGCTCAGGATGCGGCCGAGATGATCGAGGTGGACTACGATGCACTACCGGCCGTCGCGCGCACCACGCAGGCGCTGGCGGCGGATGCGCCGCTGGTCTGGCCCGAAACAGGCACCAACCGCGCCTTCACTTACTTCCTTGGAGACAAGGAGAAAGCAGCGGACGCATTTGCCCGCGCCGCGCATGTGACCCGCATCGAATTCTCCAACAATCGTCTTGTCTCCAACTATATGGAGCCGCGGGCCGCGATCGGCGAATGGAACGAGGCGGAAGGGCGCTATGTGCTCACCACCGGCTCACAGGGTGTTCACGGTATACGCGACATCTTGGCAAAGAAGGTGTTCAGGATCCCGGCCGAAAAGATCCGCGTTGTCACGCCCGATGTCGGTGGGGGCTTCGGCCCCAAGGCCGCCGCCTATCGTGAGCATGCGATCGTGCTGGAGGCAGCAAGGCGGCTCCGCCAGCCGGTGAAGTGGGCCGGGGACCGTGGCGAGCACTTCATGGTGGACGCGCATGGCCGCGACAATCATGCGGTGGCCGAAATGGCGATGGATGCCGAGGGCCGCTTTCTGGCGCTCAAGGTCGACCTCACCGCGAATATGGGGGCCTACGCCCATCAACATGGGCCGGCGATCCCTTGGATCGGTGTTTCCATGTCCACGGGTGTCTATGACATTCCCGCGCTGCACGTGGACATCACGGGGGTCTACACCAACACGACCCCCGTCGATGCCTATCGCGGGGCAGGGCGCCCCGAGGCTGCTTTCCTCGTGGAAAAGCTCGCGGACGCCTGCGCACGCGACGTGGGACTGTCGCCGCATGAAATCCGTCGCCGCAATTTCATCAAACCGGAGCAGTTCCCCTACACAACAGCAGCCGACCGCACCTATGACACAGGCGAGTTTGCCGGCCACCTCGATCTGGCGCTTGACCGTGCCGGGTGGAGCAGCTTCGAGCAACGCGCCGAAAGGTCGAAGCGGAACAACCGCCTGCGCGGCATCGGGTTGGCGACCTATGTCGAGGCCTGCGCCTTTGCGGGCTCCGAGCCTGCCCATCTGAAGCTGAACGCCGACGGCACGGTGACGCTGTTTATCGGCACGCAGACCAACGGGCAGGGCCACGCTACCGCCTACGCGCAGCTCGTGGCGGAGAAGCTGCAGCTCGATCCATCCAGGATCCTGACACGACAGGGCGACACGGATGAACTTGCGGACGGAGGCGGAACGGGAGGCTCGCGCTCGATTCCGCTCGGCGGGGCATCAGCCGCGGAGGCGGGAGACGACCTCGCGGAGAAGATCAAGCGCCTCGCGGCCGACGAGATGGAAGCGTCGGCTGAAGACATCGAGCTGATCGACGGAACGGCTCGCATCGTCGGCACCGACCGCGTCATGGGATTCGAGGCGATCGCCCGGGCAGCGAAGAACGACGATGACCTCAAGGGCTTCGGCGAATTCGTGCAGGACGAGGCGACCTATCCGAACGGCACGCATATCTGCGAAGTGGAGATCGACCCTGAAACCGGCCATACGGATGTCGTCGCCTACACCATCGTCGATGATTTCGGCGCGACGGTGAACCCGCTGCTGTTGCAAGGCCAGGTCCACGGCGGCATCGCGCAGGGTCTTGGGCAGGCGCTGACGGAAGACACGATCTACGGCGAGGACGGCCAGCTCATCACGGCGAGCTTCATGGATTACGGCATGCCGCGCGCGGACAACCTGCCCGACATCCGGTTCGAAACGCGCAACGTTCCTTCCACCACCAATGCTCTCGGAATCAAGGGCGCGGGTGAGGCCGGGACGATTGGAGCCACGCCTGCCGTGATGAGCGCGGTGACGGATGCGCTTTATCGCGGCTTTGGTATCCGGCATATCGAGATGCCTGCCACCCCGCTGCGTGTGTGGCAGGTCATACAGCAGGCGGAGAACGGTGAAGCGGGCGCAAAGTGAGTGAAAAACCCGCGCGTAGCGGGCCACTCTGGGGCATCACGCTTAAAATTGTCTCCGTCGTCGCCTTCGTGGGCATGCAGTCGCTGCTGAAATATGCCGGCCCTCTGCCGCCCGGTCAGCTCGTATTCTTCCGCTCGTTCTTTGCGATCGTCCCGATCGTGGCGATGCTGGCCTGGCGGCGTGAGCTTGCGGGAGCGTTCCACACCCGTCATCCGCTCTCTCACATCATGCGCGGAATCGTGGGTGTCTTCTCCATGAGTCTGGGCTTCTATGCGCTGACAGTCTTGCCGCTGCCTGAGTGGATCGCGCTGGGTTATGCCCAACCACTGATCGTGGTGGTGATCGGCGCCCTCTTTCTGGGGGAAACCGTCCGGATTTTTCGCTGGAGCGCGGTGGTGGCGGGCTTCGCCGGTGTGCTTGTGATCTCTTGGCCAAAGCTGACGCTGCTGACATCGGAAGGAGGAATGGAAGGCAGTGAATCACTCGGCGTGGTCATCTGCCTGCTGGGCGCTGCCATCTCGGCTGTCGCGATCACGCTCGTGCGCCGACTGGTGCATACGGAGAAGACGGCGACCATCGTCCTGTGGTTCTCGCTGACCGCATCTGCTGCGGCACTCCTGTCGCTGCCGTTCGGATGGGCGCCGCTCTCTGGCGTTCAGTTATGTACGTTGATCGGCGCAGGCTTCTGCGGCGGCCTCGGCCAGATGCTCATGACGGAAGCCTATCGCCACGCCGAACTTTCGGTCGTCGCGCCCTTCGAATACACTTCCATGCTTCTCGGCATCGGCATCGGCTTCGCGGTATTCGGCGAGGTGCCGACGATCTATGTGGTTGTCGGCGGTGCCATTGTGATCGGTTCCGGGCTGGCGATCATCTGGCGCGAAAGGAAGTTGAATCTCGATCGCATCAAGGCGCGGGAAGTGACTCCGCCATAAGCGTTTTTCGCAACGCTCAGCTTCAATCCTGGTTTAGCTTCGCCTTGATCTCCAGGAAGTCCCGCCATGCGAGCTTCTTGTGCGCGGGCGTACGCAAGAGATAGGCGGGATGCAGCGTGGGCATGATCGGCAGCTCCCGCCCGTCGGCGGTCGTGTAGGTTCGCCACTGCCCCCTGAGGCGCAGGATTCCCTCAGGCGCGCGGAGCAAGACCTTTGCCGATGAGCCGCCGAGCGCCACCAGCACCTTAGGTGAAGCCAGCTCGATCTGGCGTTCGATGAAGGGGCGGCAGATCTCGGTTTCCTGCGGGGTGGGCGTTCGATTGCCCGGCGGGCGCCATGGCAGCACATTCGCGATATAGGCGGATCGCCGATCGATGCCGATCGCGGCCAGCATCCGGTCGAGCAACTGACCGGAGCGCCCGACGAAGGGCAGCCCCTCGATGTCCTCGTCCCGGCCGGGCGCTTCCCCCACCAGCATCAGGTCGGCTTGGGGATTGCCGTCGGCAAAGACGATGTTCTTCGCCGTGAATTTCAGGTTGCAGCCGTTGAACTCCTCCATGACGCGCTTCAAGGCGTCGAGCGTTTCCGCCCGCGAGGCTTCTTCGCGCGCCAAGGCGGCTTGTCCTTCGTCCGGAACGGCCGGCCTCGGAGCCGCAGCGCGCGGAGCGGAAACGGGTCTCGGCGTTGGCTTCGCTTGCGAGCCTTCCGAACGAGGCTGGTTGACGATCGAGGAAATCTCCTCGCGTTCCCCGAAGCTGTTCACCGGCACGGAACTCACGGCATCCGTGACGCCCGCATCCCGGTAAAAGGACAGAAGGCTGAGAAGAAAGGGGTCGGGGGCAGCAAGGCTGTCGGCCATGCGCCTATGTGTTCGCGCCGCCACGGGAATGCAAGCGAGTGGCGGCAAAAGGATCGGCCCACGACATCCGGGCACCCGGGGTGCCAGCATCTGCCTTCCGGTGTCCCTGCGACCAGGAGACAGGTGCACTACCGGTGAAAATCAGGCTAGAATCGTTCCAAGCTGTGTGAGGCATGATTTCCGCGCTGTACATTGCCGAAATCCTTGTTCTTTCGGCGACTTGGGCGATGATGCGGAATCAGTTTGGAAGGGTGCGGCAAGGCCGCGTTTGAAGGGGCGGATGAGCGAGATCGAACGCGAAAGCATGGAATTCGACGTGGTGATCGTCGGCGCTGGCCCTGCCGGCCTGGCCGCTGCGATCCGTCTCAAGCAGCTCGACCCTGATCTCTCGGTGGTGGTGCTGGAAAAGGGCGGCGAGGTTGGCGCGCATATCGTGTCCGGCGCGGTTGTCGATCCGATCGCGGTCGATCGCCTTCTGCCTGGCTGGCGCGAGGAAGCGGACCATCCGTTCCGCACTCCGGTCACGGACGATCAGTTCCTGTTCCTGGGTCATTCCGGCTCGATCCGCCTGCCGGCATTCCTGATGCCGCCCTTGATGAGCAACCACGGCAACTTCGTCGTCAGCCTCGGCAATGTCTGCCGCTGGCTTGCCGGCCACGCGGAAGCGCTCGGCGTCGAGATTTATCCCGGCTTTGCGGGCGCCGATCTCGTTTACGACGACGAGGGACGGGTCACGGGTGTGACCACCGGCGATATGGGGCTCGAGCGCGACGGCTCACAGGGCGCGGGCTTCGCGCCAGGCATGATGCTGATGGGCAAATACCTGCTCGTGGCCGAAGGAGCGCGCGGCTCGCTCGCCAAGAAGCTGATCGCCCGCTACGGCCTGGATGCAGACTGCGAGCCGCCGAAGTTCGGCATCGGCCTCAAGGAAGTCTGGGAGATCAGCCCTGAAAAACACAAGGCCGGGCTCGTTCAGCACTCCTTTGGATGGCCGCTCGACGGGCGCACCGGCGGCGGCTCGTTCCTCTACCATCTTGAAGGCAACCTCGTTTCGGTGGGCTTCGTGCTCCACCTCAACTACAAGAACCCGTATCTGTCGCCCTTCGAGGAGTTTCAGCGCTTCAAGGATCATCCGGCGATGCGCGAGACCTTCGAGGGCGGCAAGCGCATTTCCTATGGCGCCCGCGCCATCACCGAGGGGGGCTGGCAGTCGGTTCCCAAGCTGACCTTCCCAGGCGGCGCGCTGATCGGCTGCGCTGCAGGCTTCGTCAACGTTCCCCGCATCAAGGGATCGCATAATGCGATGTTGTCGGGGATGATGGCCGCCGAGAACGTCGTCGCGGCGCTCGGCGAGGGCCGCTCGAACGACGAGCTTACCGGCTACGAGGAAAGCTGGCGTGATTCCGACATCGGGCGCGACCTCAAGCGCGTCCGCAACGTCAAGCCGCTCTGGTCTCGCTTCGGCACGCTTCTGGGCATCGGCCTGGGTGGGCTCGACATGTGGACCAACCAGCTCTTCGGCTTCTCGTTCTTCGGCACCATGAAGCACGGCAAGCCCGATTATGCCTCGCTCGAGCCTGCCGCCAAGCACAAGCGCATCCTCTACCCGAAGCCCGACGGCAAGGTGACCTTCGACCGCCTGTCTTCCGTGTTCCTGTCCAACACCAACCACGAGGAAAACCAGCCGGTGCACCTTCAGGTGCGCGACATGGAGCTTCAAAAGCGTTCGGAATACGAAGTCTTTGCCGGACCTTCGACGCGCTACTGTCCGGCCGGTGTCTATGAATGGGTGGACAAGGACGGCAACGGCCTGACGGGCGGGCCGCTCTCGCCGGAAAAAGGCGCGGACCGGTCTCACAGCGACCCGGATGCGCGTTTCGTAATTAACGCGCAGAACTGCGTGCACTGCAAGACCTGCGACATCAAGGACCCGAACCAGAATATCAACTGGGTCCCGCCGCAGGGTGGGGAGGGGCCGGTCTACACCAACCTCTGAAAACCGTTCGTCATCATTTTCACCGCCTCGTGAGAAGCAGGATTCATGACGGCGGTTGAAAGGCCGGGCAGCCTGTGTTCCTTTGGAGCGCAGGCGTTCGAGGGAAAGCTGGAATGCGAAGAAGCGTGATCACCACGGCATCACTGTGCAGCCTCCTGCTTTCACCCGTTCTTGCGGCCGGCTCTGCAATGGCCGGCGTCGACATCGCCGTGAAGACCAAGACCTACAGCGTTTCGGGCAAGACCGGCGCCGACCTGATCAAGGCCATGGATCGCAAGGGCCCGCGGCACGGCTTCATGGCCCGCGCCATCGCGCAGACCAGCTACACGGTCGGCTGGGAGTTCCAGTGGGCGAACACAGGCGGCACATGCCGGCTGGCCGACGCCCAGGGTGCGCTCGCGATGACCTACACATTCCCGAAAGCCGCGGGCAAGATGTCCGCTCCCCTGCAGGCGCGCTGGACGGCCTTCATGGCCGGCGTGCAAGAGCATGAGGAACAGCATGGCGCGATCGCGCGCGAGATGGTGGCTTCAGCCGAGCGCTCGGTGCGCGGGCTGACGATGCGAAACGATCGCGAATGCAATCGCGCGCAAGCCGAGGTCAAGAAGCGCATCAGCGCCATCTACGCCAAATACGAGGCCAGGCAGATCAAGTTCGACAAGGTCGAGCACCGCGAAGGCGGCAACGTGTACCGCCTCCTGCTTGACCTCACCGGCAGGCGATAAGCCTTCGTTTCAGAAGATTGTTGAAGCGACGCGCCGGCTCCTTCAGCCGCCGCGCGCCTTTGCGACTGTTTCGTTCAGCTTGGCCAGCGTGTCATCGAAGCGGCCCTCGGCTTCCGCCGATCGCAGGAACCGGACGCGCTCCACCAGGATTTCGCGCGGTGTCGGCTCGCGTTTGAACAACGTCATCACCTCATCGGCAAAGGCGTCCAGCGGAAGGTAGCCGGCAAGGCTCTCCTGGCCAGGCGTGAGCCCGGTCTGCACGGCGGGCGGAGCCAGCTCGATAACCTCGACACGCTCTTTCAGGACCTCACGCATCGCCACCGTATAGGAGTGAATGGCAGCCTTCGTCGCATTGTAGGTCGGCGTGGAAACGAGCGGCACGAAGGCCAAGCCTGACGTCACATTGACGATCGCCGCATCTGGCTGAGCGACGAGGTGGTCGATCAGGGCGTTGGTCAGCCGGAGCGGGCCAAGAAGGTTCGTGGTGATCGTCGCTTCAGCGTCGGCAAGGTCGCGCTGCTTGTCGAGCGGCTCGAAGCGCATGATACCGGCATTGTTGACGAGCACGTTGAGGGTCGGGTGGGACGCGAGCAGTCGCATCGCGAAGTCTGCGACGCCCTCAGGGCTTTCGATATCCAGGGTGATCGCATGCATGTTGCTGCGCCCGGCGCATGCGCTCTTGAGGGCTTCCTGTCGCCGCCCTGCAACGATCACCGTGTTGCCGAGATCATGGAAGCGATGAGCCAGCGCTTCGCCGATGCCGGAGCCTCCGCCCGTGATGAGGATGGTGTTGCCGGTCTGTTTCATGAGGGTGGGTCCTTTGCGATTCAACAGCTTTCTATTTGGCGATCCGCGATGTGATAGAAAGAAGGCACCCGAAATATCGATACGCACCAAAAGGAGAGCGTGAGCATATCCAGTCTGCCATTCGACGCCTCGACCATCCGCAGGGCGCGGCAGATCGCCGAGGTCGCGCCACCGCCTGACAGCGACCCGAAAGTCGAGGCACTGGTCAACGACCTGATCGGGCGGGTCGCCGATAAATGGACGATGATCGTGCTGGAGGTGCTGGCCGAGCACGGCGAACAGCGCTTCACGCAGCTCACCCGACACGTCACCGGGATCAGCCAGAAGATGCTGACCCAGACCCTGCGGCAGATGGAGCGGGACGGCATCGTAACGCGCACAGTCCATGCGGTCGTGCCGCCGCGGGTGGATTATCGGCTGACGGAGCTTGGCGCGAGCCTGGGCGCCGCCTTCTGCGGCGTGTGGATTTGGGCAGAGGAAAACCTTGCTCAGGTAGAGGCCGCGAGAGAAGCATTCGACGAAGCCAAGCGATAGCGATCGGGGACGCGGAACTGTCGGTAGACTGATGGTCAGGCCGCACCTGCCGAGATTAGCCCTTGACGCAAGCTATCATCAAGTCTGCGGGCTCTTCAGCGACGGCAGGGAGGGAGTTTGACGCCTGCGACAACGATGATCGTTCCACGACCCGCTTTCATCATCGCAGCACTCGAATGGGCCGATGTAACGGAGTCCTACTGGAACGCGGTTTCCGAAAACGATCGGAGCTTGCGCGAGTGCAAACGTTCCGGCGGCATTTCGGCGAGCTTCTCGAGTGCCCGGATGCCGATCGAGAGGTGCTGCGACACTTGGCGCTTATAGAACTCGGTTGCCATTCCCGGAAGCTTCAACTCGCCATGCAATGGCTTGTCGGACACGCAGAGCAGGGTTCCATACGGCACGCGGAAGCGGAAGCCGTTCGCGGCGATGGTGGCCGATTCCATGTCGAGCGCGATGGCACGGCTCTGGCTGAGCCTCTGCACCGGGCCGCGCTGATCGCGCAATTCCCAGTTGCGGTTGTCGATGGTGGCGACGGTTCCCGTGCGCATGATCCGCTTCAGATCGTAGCCGGACAGGCCCGTGACCTCGGCCACCGCTTCCTGTAGCGCCACCTGCACTTCCGCCAGCGGCGGGATCGGCACCCAGACGGGCAGGTCGTCGTCCAGAACATGATCCTCGCGCACATAGGCATGCGCCAGCACATAATCGCCCAGCGCCTGCGTGTTGCGAAGGCCCGCGCAGTGGCCGAGCATCAGCCAGGCATGCGGGCGCAGCACGGCGATATGGTCGGTGATGGTCTTCGCGTTGGACGGCCCGACGCCAATATTGACCATGGTAATGCCGCCCGAGCCCGGCTTGACGAGATGGTAGGCCGGCATCTGCGGCATCCGCGGCGGCGTGGCTCCACCTTCGGGATGTGTCTGGCCAGGCAGCGTCACCATGTTGCCCGGCTCCACGAAGGCGCTGTAGCCCTTGCCGCCCTCCGCCATCAGGTCGCGCGCATAAAGGCAGAACTCGTCGATGTAGAAGCCGTAGTTGGTGAACAGCACGAAGTTCTGAAAATGCGCGGGGCTCGTCGCGGTGTAATGGCTCAGCCGGTGCAGAGAATAATCGATGCGCTGCGCGGTGAAGGGCGCGAGCGGCATTGCCTCGCCCGCGAGCGGCTCGAAGGTGCCGTTGGCGATGTGGTCGTCCGTGCCTTTGAGATCGGGCACGTCGAAGATGTCGCGCAGCGGGCGGTTGAGGCGCTCGGCGATCGATCCGTCCACATGGGTGCCTTCCAGAAAGGCGAAGTGGAGCGGGATAGGCGTTTCCGACTCGCCGACCGTGATCGCCACGCCGTGGTTGCGCATGATGAGGCGCAGCTGCTCGACCAGGTAGCTTTCGAACAGGTCCGGCCGCGTGATTGTTGTCGCGTATTGGCCGGGCGCGGGCATGTGCCCATAGGCAAGGCGTGAGTCGACGTTCACGTAGGAAACGCTGGCAACGCCGATCTCCGGGTAGAAGGCGCGATAGCGCTTGTGCTCTTCACTGCCCTCGCCCAGCGAGGCGAAGGCCTCGCGCAGGAACGCCGTGCTGCGCTCGTAGAGCTCCTTCAGCGCCGTGACCGCTTCGCCAGCATCGGTGAAGCTTTGGCGCGGAGCCGGAGGAGGCGTGACGATCGCCTCGATCGCGGCAGGGTAAATTCTCTTGTCCATGCGCCATCATAAGGGAACGCACGAACATTTGGGAGGGTCGGAGGTCCTGAAACACCGCCTGCCGCTGACCGGACCGAATTGAGCGTGCGGTCAGGCCATGGTGCTGGCGGTCGATGCCGGCTCGACAGAGAACGCCGATTGAAGCTGACCAGAGGCGAACTCGCTCACCGCGCGATATCCGCGGCCGCGCGCATTCTGGTCAACCAGAACGGAGAACAGCATCCCAAACAGCGCTGTCAGCAGGCAAACGATCGTAAAGCGGCGCGCAAGCATGGTCTTCGTCCCCTGAAAGTCCCCTGAAAATCCCCGCCTGAACCATCGCTGCCTGCCGCTGAACTTGGTCTGAGAGCATCGTTCATGCGCCATTCACAAGGCGTCTATGCCTTGTCATCCAGACCCGCTGCCGCAAGATGCCGGCCCGAATCGTCCCGAGGACCACAGCGATGACCGAGCAGAGCAAGCCGATCGAACTCTTTTACTGGCCGACGCCGAATGGATGGAAGGTCTCCATCATGCTGGAAGAGCTCGGCGCGCCCTATGAGGTGCGCTACGTGAATATCGGCAAGGGCGAGCAGTTCGAGCCGGACTTCCTGAAGATTGCCCCCAATAACCGGATGCCTGCGATCGTCGATCCGGAAGGGCCGGACGGCGAGCCGATCTCGATCTTCGAGTCAGGCGCCATTCTGCAATATCTCGGCCGCAAGTTCGGCCAGCTTTATCCGTCAGACGAGCGCAAGCGCGTGGAGGTCGATCAGTGGTTGTTCTGGCAGATGGGCGGCCTGGGGCCGATGGCCGGCCAAGCGCACCACTTCCGGCAATATGCGCCCGAAAGGATCGAATACGCCATCAACCGCTACACCAACGAGGTGAACCGGCTTTACGGCGTGATGAACAAGCGGCTGGCCGACAGGCCGTTCTTGGCCGGGGAATATTCCATCGCCGACATCGCTTGCGTCGGCTGGATCAAGCCGCACAAAAATCAGGGCCAGGACCTTGAAGATTTCCCGAACCTCAAACGCTGGTTCGAAACGATCAACGAGCGCCCGGCGGTGATCCGCGGGCTTGCGGTGGGCGAGGAGCGCCGCTCTAACATCTCGGCGGACGAGGAGGCGCGCAAGCACCTGTTCAACCAGCGCGCCCGGACCTGATCGTCCGATAAACCAATTGTCGGGGAACTGGTTGCCTAGAGCCGCGACCAGTTCTCGTTCCGGCAGATCAGCCCGCCCAGCACGCAGCCACCGAGCTTGAGCGTGTTGCCCGACAAGCTTGCCTTGCCGGAATAGGTCTTGTCATTGGCAGGGTCTGTGATCTTGCCGGCATAGGCGCCCTCGCCGGAAGGCGAGAAGGTGCCGATCCGCTTGCCGGCGTGCGTGCCGCTCTTCAACGTAATGCAGAAGCCGCCGCCGCAGGAGCCGATCGCAGCCGTAGCCCCGCTTTTTGTGCGCCAGTTGCCTTCGATCGGGTCGGCCTGCGCTGCCGCAATCGGCAGAAGCAGCGCGGCGGCAAGGGTTGCAAGCTTGAGCATCGATCTCTCCTGATCCTGTTGCCGGCATTCGCTCGCATATCAATCATCATCGCAGCGAGCAGGCCAGCACACAGCCTTGCAGCATGATGAACAAGCTATTGCTTTCAGTCACTCGAATTTTTCGCTCATTTTCAAAGAAACCGAGCGTTTCAGCGGGCTTGGCTGCTTAACGGTTTATGGGCTTAACGCCTTGTTCAAGCTTTGTTTTCAGCCAGTTAAGCACGGCTTTTAAGGCCGGATTCAAGCCTCTCCCTCATTCTCGAACCATAGGAAACACGAACCGCACGACAACAAGAGCGACGGGTTTCCAGGGGCGCGACAGAAACAGGGACAGAAACAATGGCACGTTTTGAAATGTTCGAAGCCGGCTTGGGCGGCATGGCCAACACGGCGCAGGCGGATATCCTTCTTGAGCTCGGCATGATGTACGCGACGGGCCGCGACTGCGACGTGGACCTGATTTCGGCCCACAAATGGTTCAACATCGCGGCCATCAAGGGTTCGGGCCGCGCCGCCCAATTGCGCGCCGAACTCTCGGCGACCATGAGCAAGGCAGACATCGCCCGCGCTCTCCGCGAGGCGCGTGAGTGGATGACGATCCACTAAGCATCGGGATAACGACGGCAGGCTGACGCGGCAGGCGGCGTAGAGACCGCATCGGCAAAAGCTTCAAGAAGACAAAAGGCGACGGTCCTGGAGGCGGGGCTCAACGCCTGAAAGAAAAATGCGCGCTCCGGTCTCCAAACCTGAGCTCGCCGGAACACGGGACGGCCACTATCGCGGGTTCAGGCGGTTTCCACTTTCCGCGCCGCGTCGAGCGCGTCGGGCAGTGCCGCCTCAAACAGATCGAGCTCGGCGTCGAGGCCGGCGCTGATGCGGATGCAGCGATCGAGGCCGGGAGCGACCGGCTTTCGAACGAAGATGTCACGCCCGGTCAGGCCGTTGAGAACTTGGGCAGCGAAAGCTCCGTCCCTTCCGCAATCTATCGTCACGAAATTCGTGGCCGAGGGCAGGGGCGTGAGCCCGTTTGCGGTGGCGATGGATGCAATTCGCTCACGAGCCAAGCGGATCCGCGCAACCGCTGCTGCAAGGTAGTCCTGATCGGCAAGCGCAGCGAGCCCGGCAGCTTGTGCAAGTCGGTTGACGCCGAAGTGATTGCGCACCTTATCGAAGCTCGCGATCGCGTCCGGGTGACCGATCGCATAGCCCAGCCTTAAGCCTGCAAGTCCATACGCCTTGGAAAAGGTCCG
This sequence comes from uncultured Mesorhizobium sp., assembly GCA_963522145.1. Taxonomy (GTDB): domain Bacteria; phylum Pseudomonadota; class Alphaproteobacteria; order Rhizobiales; family Rhizobiaceae; genus Mesorhizobium_B. The sequence continues at coordinate 191,626 of CAUQXI010000003.1, forward strand.
AAGCCGCAGCACGTTGGGGCGCTCGGGATCGAGCGGCAGAAGCGCGGACTGCGGCGCCGTTTCGCCATAAGCCTCGTCAAGGATGAGCATGGTTGTCGGAGGCAGCGCCTGCATGAAGCGCGCGATCTCAGCTCCCTCCCACCAGGTGCCCATCGGATTGTCGGGATTGGACAGGTAGACAAGCTTCGCCTTCTCGCGGCAGGCGGCCTTGGCCAATGCCTGAAGATCCTCGCGATCGTCACGGAAGGGCACTGCCACGAGCCGCCCGCCGTGACCCGCGACGTGGAAGTTGAAGGTCGGATAAGCACCGAGCGACGAAGCCACTGGATCGCCGTGTTCGACATAAAGGCGGACGATCAGCCCCAGCAGCCCGTCGATGCCTTCTCCGATCGCGATGTTTTGCGGTGCAACGCCAAGATGCGCGGCAAGAGCATGCCGGAGGTCATGATTTTCCGGATCGCCGTACTTCCAGACGCTTCTCGCCTCACGCGCGATCAGGTCAACGACGCGGGGAGACGGGCCAAAGCCGCTCTCATTTGCGCCGAGCCGCGCACAGAACGGGCGGCCGCGAGCACGCTCCTGCATTTCCGGCCCCACGAAAGGCACTGTTGAGGGAAGATGCCGGGTAAGTCGCGTCGGGCGCGGCGAGTTTTCCATGGCATCTTCAATGATAGATCGAGAGATGCCGCGTTATGGCAGCCGCTGTCAAAGCGGTTCATAAACGAAAACAGCGGGCATGAAGCCCGCTGTTTCCATCCGCATCACCAAATTACGGCGGCAGAAAAACATACAAATTACATCTTGTTCGAGGCGTTAAACGCTTCGCAGAAGTCCACCCGCTTGGTGTTCTGCAGCTTGCACTCGTTCATGATGGCTTCGCGGTCCTCGGACTTCAGGCCGGTCATGGCAGCGTTGAAGTCGTCGCCGGTCTTCATCGTCTTCATGTCGGAATCCGTGTAGAACGAACCCATCATGGTCGCGTCGTCGAGGCGCGGCGAGCCGGTTGCAGACTGGGCGAAGGCGTTGCCGGCGATGGTCAGCGACACGGCAGCGATCGAAAGCATCTTGAGGTTCATGGTAAAACTCCCTTGAGCGTTGAACGGCGATCAGAAAGGCGATCGGAGCAAACAACGTCGCCCTGAAATCAAAGTTCCGCCGGGCCCTAGGAAAGGCGGCGAACTTTTCGTCGATTAACGCCGGAACGAAGTGGATGGTCTCCTTCCATAGCTATTTAAGAGATTTTACGCGCGCTTTACGGCGTTCCCTCAAAACGCCATAGCCGCTTTACGCGCGACGATCCTAGCTCTGTTCCATCTCATCCGATGGAGCACCTCATGTTCCCTGCCTTCGCCTTTCTCGCGCTTGGATTCCTGTCCTTCTTGATTGTTGCGGCCGCTTTGCGCGGCGCCGAGCAGCTCTGACTGCGGGCGCGATCATGACCCTCGACATATTTCTCGGCGGCGCCCTGGTTGCCGCCATGCTCGTCTACCTTTTCGCGGCGCTGCTCCGCCCCGAACGCTTCTGAGCCGCTTCCATGACAGCCGACCTTATTCAATTTGCCATCTTCTGCGCGCTGCTCGTGGTGCTTGCGCTTCCACTGGGCGCCTATATGGCGCGCATCTATGCGGGGCGACCCGGCCTCCTCGCTCCTGTCGAGCGAGGCATCTTCGCGCTTGCCGGCGTGAAAGCCGACGCCGGCCAGCATTGGACCGCTTACGCGATGGCGCTCATCGCCTTCAACGCGGCAGGCTTCGCGCTCCTTTATCTCGTGCTGCTTTTCCAGGACTGGCTGCCGCTCAACCCGCAGGATCTTCCCGGCCTGCCTGCGCATCTCGCCTTCAACACCGCAGTATCCTTCGTCACCAACACCAATTGGCAGTCCTACGGAGGCGAGACGACGCTTTCCAATCTCTCGCAAATGGCGGGCCTGACGACGCAGAACTTCCTGTCTGCCGCGACCGGCATGGCCGTAGCCGCAGCTGTCGTACGCGGCCTCGCATCACGGCAGATGCGCACGATCGGTAATTTCTGGACCGACATGGTTCGCTCGACGCTTTACGTGCTCCTGCCGCTGTCGATCGTTCTTGCCCTCTTCCTCGTATGGACAGGCGTGCCGCAAACGCTTTCCGCGTCCTTTGATGCCACGACGCTGGAGGGCGCCAGACAGACCATTGCGGTCGGCCCGGTGGCCAGTCAGATCGCCATCAAGCAGCTTGGCACCAATGGCGGCGGTTTCTTCAACGTAAACTCCGCGCACCCCTTCGAGAATCCGACGGCCCTTGCCAACCTCCTCTCGGTTCTGGCGATCCTCGTCATCTCGGTGGCCTTTACCTTCACCTTCGGCCGAATGGTCGGCGATCGTCGACAGGGTTGGGCCTTGTTCGCGGCGATGAGCGTGCTGGTTGTCGCGGGCTTCACCGCGATTTACGCCGCCGAACACGCAGGCAATCCGCTGCTCGCCGGCATTGTCGATCAGGCGACGGGCAGCATGGAGGGCAAGGAAGTCCGCTTCGGCGTTGTTAATTCGGCGATCTGGGCCGAAGCGACCACCGCCGCTTCGAACGGCTCGGTCAACAGCATGCTCGACAGCTTCACGCCGCTCGGGGGCATGATCGCCATGCTCAACATCATGCTGGGCGAAGTCGTCTTCGGCGGCGTCGGCGTGGGTCTCACAGGCATGCTGCTGATGGTGGTCGTCACCGTCTTCCTGGCAGGCCTGATGGTCGGCCGGACGCCCGAATATCTCGGCAAGAAGATCGAGGCGCGCGAGGTGAAGCTGGCGGCGCTGACCCTGATGGTCATGCCGCTTGGCGTTCTTGTGCTTGCCGCGCTCGCCATTCTCACAGGCGATGCACAAAGCTCGGTGCAGGATGCCGGCCCGCACGGCCTGTCCGAGCTTCTCTATGCCTATACGTCTGCGACGGGAAACAACGGCTCGGCCTTTGCCGGCTTTACCGCCGCCACCAACTGGCACGATGCCTTTCTCGGTCTCGCGATGCTGCTCGGCCGCTTCGGCTATATCCTGCCGATCCTGGCGATCGCCGGATCGCTTGCGGCCAAGAAGACCGTGCCCGCTTCGGCCGGCACCTTTCCCACCCATGGCCCCGTCTTCGTGACGCTGCTTGTCGCCACGATCCTGATCGTCGGCGCGCTCACCTTTCTGCCCGTGCTGGCGCTCGGTCCCATCGCCGAGCACGTCTCGATCACTGCCGGCCAGACCTTCTAAGGCTCAAATCCATGACCAAGACTGCAACAAGCGAGATCGGCCTGTTCGACGGCGCGATCCTCCGCAACGCCGCCATCCAGGCCATCCTGAAGCTCAACCCGCGCGGACTCATGCGCAACCCGGTGATTTTCGTCACCGCTCTGGTGGCGCTCGTGACATCGCTGCTCGCCATCCGCGATGGTATCACGGGCGTGCCGTCCTTTGCGATCGGCATCCAGATCGCGATCTGGCTCTGGTTCACCGTGCTCTTCGCGAACTTCGCGGAGGCCATTGCCGAAGGCCGCGGCAAAGCACGCGCCGACGCCTTCCGCTCCACCAAGGCGGATGCTCGCGCCAAGGTGCTGATCGATCCGTCCCGGCGCGAGCTTTACGAGTGGCAGGACCTCCAGCTCGTGGAGCCCGGAACGCTGATCCTCGTCGAGGCGGGCGACATCGTGCCGACGGACGGCGAGGTGGTGGAAGGCGTCGCCTCCGTCGACGAAAGTGCCATCACGGGCGAATCCGCTCCGGTGATCCGCGAAGGCGGCGGCGACCGCTCATCGCTCACTGGCGGCACCCGCATCGCCTCGGACTGGCTGGTGGCGCGCGTCACCGCGAAGGCCGGTGAAACCTTTCTCGACAAGATGATTGCGCTGGTGGAAGGGGCTAGGCGTCAGAAGACCCCGAACGAGATCGCGCTCGACATCCTGCTCGCCGCGCTGACGCTCGTCTTCTTGTTCGTGGTCGCGACGTTGCCCTTCTTTGCTTCGTGGTCGGGCACCGAGATTCCCGTGATCTATCTTGCCGCGCTTTTCGTGACGCTGATCCCGACCACCATCGGCGGGCTCCTGTCCGCGATCGGCATTGCGGGCATGGATCGGCTGGTCAAGGCGAATGTGGTCGCCAAGTCCGGCCGTGCGGTAGAGGCAGCGGGCGACATCGACGTGCTGCTGCTCGACAAGACCGGCACCATCACCTTCGGCAACCGCATGGCCGACAGCTTCGAGCCCGCCCCGGGCGTTTCGGAGCGCGACCTGGCGGAAGCCGCCTTCCTCGCCTCGCTCTCGGATGAAACGCCCGAGGGCAAGTCGATCGTCGATCTCGCACGCCGGAAGTTCGGCCTGTCCGAAGAGGCCGCGGCCGGAGCAGCTTTCGTTCCTTTCACGGCGCAGACCCGTATGTCGGGCGCTGATCTGGCGGATGGGAGGCAGCTTCGCAAAGGTGCCTCCGATGCCGTGCAGCGGCATGTCGGCGGCGAAGCTTACGCACCGCAGCTCGACGCCGCGATCCGCCGCATCGCCTCATCCGGCGGCACGCCCTTGATTGTGGCCGACGGCGCAAGGGTGTTGGGCGTCGTGCATCTCAAGGACGTGGTCAAGCCGGCGATCCGCGAGCGTTTCGCCGAATTGCGCCGCATGGGCATCCGCACCGTGATGGTAACCGGCGACAATCCGCTCACTGCTTCCGCGATCGCGGCTGAAGCGGGGGTGGACGACTTTCTTGCCGAAGCGACACCGGAAAAGAAGCTGGAATTGATCCGCCGGGAGCAGGCCGAAGGACGGCTGGTCGCCATGTGCGGCGACGGCTCCAATGACGCTCCGGCCCTGGCTCAGGCCGATGTCGGCGTTGCGATGAATTCCGGCACGCCCGCCGCGAAGGAAGCCGGCAACCTGGTCGATCTCGACTCCGACCCGACCAAGCTGATCGAGATCGTGCTGGTCGGCAAGCAGTTGCTCATTTCGCGTGGCGCGCTCACCACCTTTTCGGTGGCCAACGACGTGGCAAAGTATTTTGCGATCCTCCCAGCACTCTTCGTGGCGGCTTACCCCGGCCTCGCCGTGCTCGACGTCATGGGCCTCGGCACGCCGCAATCGGCGATCCTGTCCGCGCTCATCTTCAATGCGCTGATCATCGTGGCGCTGATCCCGATCGCACTGAAGGGCGTGAAATATGTGCCGTCTAGCGCCTCGGCGCTGCTGTCACGCAATCTCCTCGTTTATGGTCTCGGCGGCCTCGTCGTGCCCTTTATCGGCATCAAGTTCCTCGACCTTTTGGTCGATCTGCTCCATCTCGCGTGAGGTTTGGTTTCATGTCGCTCTTACGCCCCGCTCTTGTGATGCTTTTCCTGTTCACCGCCATCACCGGCATCGCCTACCCGCTTGCGGTCACCGGCATCGCTCAGGCCGTGTTCCCTGCTCAGGCCAACGGCTCGCCGGTTTCCCGGAACGATGTTGTGGTCGGCTCCAGCCTCATCGGTCAGAACTTCGACACGCCGCGCTACTTCCACGGCCGGCCCTCGGCAACGGCAGAAACGCCCTACAACGCTGCCGCGTCCTCCGGCTCCAATCTCGGTCCGAGCGCCGCAACACTGGTGGAAGACGTGAAAGCTCGCGCTACCGCTTATGGCGGCACTGTTCCTGCCGACCTCGTCACTGCATCCGGCTCGGGTCTCGATCCCGACATCTCGCCGGAGGCGGCGGAGTTTCAGGCCGCCCGCGTCGCCGCAGCGCGAGCGCTTCCCGTGGACAGGGTCCGCGCTCTGATCGCCGAGCAGACGAGAGCCCGCGATTTCGTCGTCCTGGGGCAGCCGCGCGTCAACGTGCTCGCGCTCAACCTCTCGCTCGACCTTCTTTCGCCCTGAATGATCGACGCCCGCCCGCAGCCCGAAGCCTTTCTGCCGGAAGCGAACCGGGAGGGACGCGGCCGGTTGAAGGTATTTCTCGGGGCGGCGCCCGGGGTGGGCAAGACCTACGCCATGCTCGAGGAGGCCGCGCGTCGCTCTCGCGCGGGCCTCGACGTTGTGGCTGCCCTGGTGGAAACGCACGGCCGCGGCGAAACGGCCGTGCTCCTCGATCCCCTGGAGCAAATTCCGCGCCAGCAGGTCCCGTATCGCGGGCAGATGCTCGGCGAGCTCGACCTCGATGCGCTGCTCGCCCGCAACCCCCAACTGGCGCTCATCGACGAGCTTGCCCATACCAACATTCCCGGTTCGCGCCATCCGAAGCGCTGGCAGGATGTCGAGGAGGTGCTCGGTGCCGGCATCGACGTGGTCACCACGCTCAATGTCCAGCATATCGAGAGCCTCAACGACGTGGTGGCGCGCATCACGGGCGTCCGCGTGGCGGAAACCGTGCCCGACGCCGTGCTCGCGCGCGCTGACGAGATCGAGGTCATCGACCTTTCGCCGGAAGAACTGATCGGGCGGCTGAAATCCGGCAGGGTTTATCTGCCCGCGACGGTTGGTCGGGCGTTGGAGAACTTCTTCACCAGGGGCAACCTGACCGCCTTGCGCGAGCTTGCGCTTCGCACTGCCGCCCAGCGTGTGGACGCCGAGATGCGTGCCCTGATGGACGCGCAGGCGGTGGAGGGCCCTTGGCCCGCCAGCGAACGTCTGCTGGTCTGCGTCAACGAGGCCCCGGCGGCAAAGGCGGCCGTCCGTGCCGGCAAGCGCATGGCGGAACGCGCCGGCATCCCATGGATCGCCGCCACCGTCGTCACGCCGCGACACGAGGCGCTGGGCGTGCAGGCCCGCCGTGCCACGATCGAGGCCATGCAGCTCGCCGAGTCGCTCGGCGCGGAAACCAAGACGCTGCATGCCGAGTCCGATGCGAGTGCCGAGCTGCTCGCCTTCGCGCGCACCGCCAATGTGTCGCGCATCGTGATCGGACGCGGGCGGCGTTACCTGCCGGGCAGTGGCCTGATCGGAACGCTTTTCCCTGCCTTCGGCCGGGAGCGCGTGTTCCTGAAGCTGCTCGATGCCGCGCGCGACTTCGAGGTCACGATCGTTTCAACCGATCCGGCCTCCAAGCCGGCCCGGCCAATGCCGGCCGAACCGTGCTCACGTCCAAGCCTGCTCGCGCTGCTCGCAGCGCCCGCGGCAACGCTCGCAGCCACGCTTTGCGCCTGGACGGTCGAGCGTACGGTCTCCGCTCCGGACGGCTCGCTTTCGGTGGTCTATCTCGCGGGCATCCTCATTGTGGGCGCGCGCTATGGCTTGTGGCCCTCGATCCTGGCCAGCCTGCTTTCATTCATGGCTTACAACTTCTTCTTCACCGAGCCTCTGTTCACCTTTGCGGTGGCGCAGGGTGAGGATGTCGCCGCGATCCTGCTTTTCCTGCTCGGCGCGCTGTTCACCGGCAGCCTTGCCGGCAGGCTGAAGGCGCAGGTTGATTCGATGCGGGCGAGCCAGCGCCGCACCGCCGCGCTCTACGACTTCTCGCGCCGTATCGCACCCCTTTCCGAACCGGACGATGTGCTTTACGCGGCGGCCTTCCATATCGCCGCCACGCTCGACTGCCGTTCGCTCATCATGATGCCGGACCGAACAGGCGCGCTCCAGCAGGTGCAGGGCTACCCTTCGATCGAGGAAGAGCTCGACGCCCGCGCGACCGGCGCTGCCCAATGGGCGTTCGGGCGCAACGAGCCCGCCGGTGCCGGCACGCAGACGCTGCCGACCTCGCCCTGGCTCTTCGTACCGCTGGCAACTGCCGCGCCGCTTGGCGTTCTCGGCGTGCAGTTCCGAGACAGGGAACGCAGCCTCGATCCCGAAACCAAGCGGCTTCTTCTTGCCGTGGAGGATCAGGTGGCGGTCGCCGTCGAGCGCACCCGGCTCGCTGCCGACCTGCAGCTTCTTCACATCAGGTCGGAAGGCGAAAAGCTGCGGAACGCGCTGCTCGGCTCGCTTTCGCATGATCTGCGCACGCCGCTCGTTTCGGTGATCGGCGCGCTGTCGGGCCTTGCGGAAGGGGAGGCGGAACTCGGCGCGGACGATCGGCAAGGGCTCGCTGAAACCGCGCTCGGCGAGGCGCGCCGCCTCGACCGCTACGTTCAGAACCTTCTTGACATGACCCGGCTGGAATATGGTGCGCTCGCGCCAAGGCGCGTGCCCACGGACCTGCGCGAGCTTGTCGGAAACGCCCGCGCTGATCTGCGGACGACGCTCACCGGCCGCGAGGTGAACGTGGACCTCCCGCGGGGCCTTCCGGCCGTAGAGGTCGACCCCGTGCTGATCGGTCAGGCGGTGGTCAACCTGCTCGACAACGCCGCGAAATACTCTCCGCCTGACACGCCGATCGGAATCAGCGCCCGTCGGGAGAGCGAAACAGTCGTGCTGATCGTGGATGACGCCGGCGAAGGCATCCCCGCGGAGGAGCGCGAAAAGGTGTTCGATCCGTTCTTCCGTGTCGGCAAAGGCGATCGTGGCGCCAGCGGCACCGGTCTCGGCCTTGCCATCGTGCGCGGCTTTGTGGAAGCCAATGGCGGCAGCGTGGCGATCGAAGGAGGCGTGGGTGGCGGCACGGCGGTGCTGATGCGGCTTCCGGTTGCGGCAGGGGAGGCGTGACCATGGCGGAAGCCGTGCGGGGGCGCGTGCTGGTGGTCGAGGACGAGGCTCCGATCCGCCGCTTCCTGCGCATAGCGCTGGAGTCGGGCGGCTTCGACATGCTGGAGGCGGACCGAGGCAGGCGCGGTATCGAGCTTGCCGCGACCTCCGCGCCCGATGCGATCGTGCTTGATCTCGGCCTGCCCGATATCGACGGCAAGGAGGTGGTTTCGGCCATCCGTGAATGGTCTTCCGTTCCGATCCTGATCCTGTCAGTGCGCAGCGCGATACAGGAGAAGATCGAGGCGCTCGACGCCGGCGCGGACGACTATGTGACGAAACCCTTTGCCACCGGCGAGCTTCTCGCCCGTCTGCGGGTTCTCCTCCGCAACCGCCGCCCGGGCGAGGACGCGACGCCCCTGTTTTCTGCCGGCGGCCTGTCGCTGGACTATGCGCAGCGGCGTGCTCGCGTGGATGGCGTCGAGGTGAAGCTCACGCGCAAGGAATATGACGTGCTGGCGCTTCTCGCCCGTTACGCTGGGCGGCTCGTCACGCACCGCCAGCTTCTCACGACGATCTGGGGGCCCGCGCATGAAAGCGACACGCACTATCTGCGCATCGCAATAGGCCATCTGCGCGACAAGCTCGGTGACGACGCCGCAAACCCGCGATACATCGCAACCGAATCCGGCATCGGCTATCGGCTGATGGATGCGGGCTGACGCAATGCGATGAGTGGCTGCCTTGCCTTCGATAGAGTGTCGCGGGCACTTACTGCAGCATGCAGATCGATGCCTCTGAAAACTACGGCTTGAGAAGCGATCTACCATCTCGTCGCATCGAACATTCACGCGGACCGGCAGCGCCTTGTCCGACGAAGCTCATCTGATTTAGCAACCTTCCGCCCATACCCTCATTCACCCAAGGCAATTTGAACATCAGCACAGCTCGGAAAAAAGCAGACAAGCATGACGATCAGGGCAGTTCTATTCGACATTGATGGTACGCTGGTCGACAGCAACGACTTCCACATCATGGCGTGGGACGAGGCTTTCCGGGAGGTGGGGGCGACCTTCGATCATCAGGCGATTCACGACCAGATCGGAAAAGGCGCCGACATGTTCGTGCCCGCATTGATGCCGCATGCCGATAAAGACGAGCAGGAAAAGCTGGGCGAGGCACACGGAAAAATCTTTAAGAGCAAGTATCTTGATCAGGTGAAAGCGTTTCCTGCCGCTCGCGACCTGCTCCTCCGCGTGCATGAAGCCGGGCAGAAGGTCGTGCTCGCCTCGTCCGCGTCGAAAGAGGAACTGGACCACTACCTGGATCTTCTGGATGTGCGCGACATCGTTGCGGCATCAACGAGCGCTGACGATGTCGAGAACACCAAGCCCGCGCCGGACATTTTCGCGACGGCGCTCAGGAAGATCGCACCACTTTCCGCGAGTGAAACGATTGTGGTGGGCGACACGCCCTATGACATTGAAGCCGCCGCCAAGTGCGGCATTGCTGCGATCGGCCTGCTATCGGGCAAGTTTCCCGACACCGTTCTACGCCAGGCGGGTGCTGTGGCCATCTACGACGATGTCGCGGGTTTGCTCGCGGGCTACGATGCCTCGCCGCTCGCGAAATGATGCGAGCGAACCAAAGTCCGACAGCCGGGCGCTGCCGATTGCAGGAAGGGCTCGGTGGCCGGTTCGAGCGCCGCATGACGCCAGCCTGACGCTCCAGCCTCAAACGGCGCCGTAAGCGGCATCAGATCATTGCCGAACTAGAGGTGCTTCGAACGCTCTACCCAGCCGCCTTAAGCGGGCCGGCTGCGAACAAGAAACATCGACGCTCAGCCGCGCAGCGCGATCTCGATGTCGTTGAGCAGCTTGTCCTTTCCGATCCCGGTCAAAAAGGGCAGGCCTTTGAAGGTGGGCTTGCCGAGATCGTCGGGTACCGGCGTCGTGGCGACCACCACGTCGGCGTCGTCCACCATGCTGCGCACTTCGGTGGCCTTACACTGACGGATGGAAACGGGAACGCCTCGCTCCTTCATGGCCTCCTCGATGGCCACGGCGACCACGGTCGATGTGGCGACCGCGGTCCCGCATGCGATCAGAACGACTTTCGGCCGAGCCATCGAACTCTCCTTTCAGGTTGGGAAGGCGGCAAAGGCCTCTTCCGGCGTCCGGGCGGCGGCGAGTTCCTCCAGCGCACCGGGATTCTGGATCAGTCCTGCAACGGCCTGAAGCATCTCGATCTGCGCGTTCTTGTCGTTCAGCGCAAGCGCGACCACGATCCTCACCGAAAGCATTTCGTCGGGATCGTCCATGCTGGCGAACGAGACCGGCTCATGGAGCGTCGCCAGCGCGATGGCCGGCGACAGCACATAGGACGGGTCCGAATGCGGCACCGCCACATTGATCGCACCGAGCGGCAGCCCCGTAGGCATGGTGCTTTCCCGCGCGATGAGGGCTTGGGGATAATCCGGCTTCACCTTGCCCAACGCGACGAGGCGCTCGCCCAGAAGGGTGATGACCTCGTCGGATGAAGCGGCAGCCAGCCCGAGGCACATCGCCTCGGGTGACAGGATCGAACGGAAATCCAAGGCCACGTCTTACTCCGCGGCGATCGGTGCGCGGGGGCTGGAAAGCACTTCCTCTTCCGGCTCCGCACCGGCAACCCGCTCCCAGGCACGCGGCGATGCCCGGAACCCGAACAGGAACGCCAGCACCACCACGAAGACGAGGGCGACACCAAGCAACCCGAACGATCCGATCGAAGTGATCACGAGGTACGGGATGTAAAGGAAGCCGTCTACGACGCTGGTGATCTGCGTGGTGTTGGCCGGCATCTGGAAGCCCGCCGTTTGCGCCGTTGACGTCATCAGCGGCGACAATGCCATGCCGACATAGAAGCCGACGATGAGCGTGACGGCCCCGATGACGATCATGCGGAAGACGTTGCCGTTCACGATCGGCGCGGTCATGGCGACCACGAAGGGGATCACGGCAAGGTCGGCGAACAGGATGATCCTGTTGCCCGGCAGGATGAGCGACAGGATGATCGCGATCGGCACCAGCACCAGCGAGCTTGCGATGGCAGCGGGATGACCGATCAGAATGGCCGAATCCAGGCCCACATTGATCTCCCGATCGCCAGCCCGCTTCTGGACGAAAGTGCGCGCCGCTTCCGAAACCGGAATGAGGCCTTCCATCAGGATCTTCACCATGCGTGGCAGCAGAAGCATGACGGCTGCGAGATTGATTCCGACCTTGAGCGCCTTGGAGATGACCGTGCCGGCATCGCCCGCATTGTAGAAGGCGGCAAAGCCGAGCACGAGACCGATCACGAGGCCAAGCACGATGGGCTCGCCGAAGACGCCAAGGCGCCTTTGAACCGTGTCCGTGTCGAGCCTGATCGAATTGATGCCGGGGATGCGGTCCATAAGCCAGTTCAAGCCGATCGCGATGGGCACGATCTGGGCGGAGGCGAGATGCGGCACCGACACGCCGGGAACGCCGTAGAAGCGCTGCACGCCCTTGGCGGTCCAGTCGGCGAAGACCAGCGCGAGGGCCGCCATCAAACCAGCTGCGATCAGGCCGTAGCCGAGGCTGTTCGTCGCCGCCACGACCAGGGAGCCCACAAAGGCGAAGTGCCAGAAGTTCCAGACGTCGACGTTCAGCGTGCGCGTAAGCCCGAGCAGCAGCAGAGCGACGTTGACGGCGATGCCGATCGGGATCACCCACAGGCCAACGGAGGAACCGAAGGCGATGGCCGCGGCAGAAGGCCAACCCACATCGACGATGTCGCGCTGCATGCCGGTGTTGGTAACGATCGCCTGGGCGACTTCGCCCAGCGTGGTCAGCATCAGGCCGAGCACCAGATTGATGCCGATAAAGGCGATGCCGATGGTGAGGCCCGCACGGAATGCGCGACCCGGTCGCGCGCCGAGAACAAGTGCGATGACAAAAATGATGATCGGCAGCAGAACTGTCGCGCCGAGTGTGTCCACAACGCCTTTAAAGGCGGCAAGTACGCTATCCAATGTATTCCTCCCCGATCATGACGCTCATATCGCCCTGCACGCTTCGCGCGATTGCGCGGAAGTCCCCTCGGCAAACAGCAGAAGCGAGCCCATTCGCATAAATCACTTGTTTCGTCAGCTAGCAATATGTTCCCAAGCCGCGAGGTTCTTTGGATGTGCATATCGCACCGGCGAGCCGTGCCATTGCCCGCGCAGACCGGTTCTGCCTACTTGCCGATGGAGACTGGCTAACCCTCATCAAGGAATGTGTCGGAGACTTGTTTGAAGGCTCTTACGGGGCGCCGGCCGGATTGTGAACCATCAGCTCTGTATGCGCGAAGAGCCCGAGCGCTATGGGAGGCAAGGGCGAGCGAAGCCAGCTCTTACCTGTGTGGCTCAAAGCTCCAGAATGCGTTTCTTGACGCGGGCGATCGAGGAGGGGCTCATGCTCAGCTCGGTGACGCCGAGGCGTACAAACTCCGGCACCAGATCGGCACGTGCCGCGGCCTCTCCGCAGACGCCGACCCAGATGCCGGCGCGCCCGGCTGCCGCGCAGATGAGTTCGACGGCCTTCATCACCGCGGGATGATCCGCCCGGTTGAGGTTCACGAGACGCGGGTTCAGTCGGTCCGCCGCCATGATATATTGGGTAAGGTCATTGGTGCCGATGGAGAAGAAGTCAGCCTCTTTGGCCAGTTCATCCGCGCAAAGTGCCGCCGCCGGCGTTTCCATCATGATGCCAAGCTCGATCTCTCCGAACGCGATGTTCTGACCTTGCAGCTCGTTCCGGCAATCGGCGAGGAGCGCCTTGACCGCGCGCAGTTCGGAAACATCCGCGATCATCGGAACCATGACCTTGACATTGCCGACCACCGCTGCCCGCAGCAGCGCCTTGAGCTGGGGCCGGAAGATGTCGGGCTGGTCCAGGCACATGCGAATGCCGCGCCAGCCGAGAAAGGGGTTCTCCTCCGGCGGAAAGTCAATGCCGGCCACCGGCTTGTCGCCGCCGATATCGAGGGTCCGGACAATCACGGGGCGCGGCGCGAAGGCACGCGCCAGCTCCGTGTAGATGGCGGCCTGCTCGTCCTCCGTGGGAAGAACCTTGCGCTCCATGAACAGGAGTTCGGTGCGGAACAGGCCGACGCCCATCGCGCCGGCATTCAAGGCCGCTTCGATCTCGCTCAGGGAGCCGAGATTGGCCGCCACCTCAATGAGCCGACCATCACGGGTGCGCGGCTCCACATGGGCGAAGGATGCAAGCTGGGCGCGGTGTTCCGCCTCGCTGCTGATGCGGGCGCGGAAGACCGATGCCGTCTCCTCCGAAGGATCAAGCACTACCTCTCCGTTGCCGCCGTCGATCGCGGCACTGCGAGCCTGGTGCAGCGACGCCACGGAACCGGCAAAGCCGAGCACGGCAGGAAGGCCGTGAGTGCGGGCCATGATGGCGATGTGAGAGGTGGCGGAACCCGTGGTGCAGAGAAGGCCAGCGATGCGGGCGATCGGTGCCTTGGCGAAATCCCAGGCGCTGATGTCCTCGGCAACGATGATGGCGCCCTCCGGCACATCGGCGAGGCTGGCTTCCTTGCGGCCGAGCAGTGTCAGCGCCACGTTGCGCGCCACCGCGCGGATGTCCTCGGCACGCGCGCGGATATAGGCGTCGTCCACTGCCTCGAAGCTGCGTGCCAGTTCCTCGCCGGCGGCGACGGTGGCATGAACCGCATCGTCGCCGCTGCGGATCCTGATCTTCACCGCGTCCACGAGTTCGGTGTCTCGGGCGACATCCACCAGCGCATCGATGATCTGGAGATCGTCGGGCTTGAGCCCGGCCCGATCGCGGCCTTCGAGAAGCGCGGCAATGGCCTGAGCCGACGCCTGCTCGTAGCGCAGCACCTCCGCCTCGATCTCCCCCGGCGCGACCCGGCGCGGCTCCGGCTTCAGCTCTTCCCGGAAGAAGTGGTAGACCGGACCGAGTGCCGCGCCTTCGCTGGCCGGGATGCCCTTGGCGGCAGCTGCCTGATTTGCAGCCGGAGAAAAAGCGGCGGGCGCTCTGGGCTTCACTGGGATCGGCGCAGGCGGCATCCCTCCCGAAACTTCGAGCCCCGCATCAGGCGTTTCAATGAAGCGGGCGAGTGCGTCTATGGCGGCCGCCGCATCGTCGCCATTGGCGCGCAGGATGAGCTCGTCGTCCTCCTTGACGCCCAGCAGCATGATCTTGACCGAGCTCTTGGCATTGATGCTTTGGGTGCCTCGGGCAAGCTCGATCTCGGACGCAAAGCTCTTGGCAAGCTTGACGAGCTGAGTTGCAGGCCGCGCATGAAGGCCGTCACGCACACGGACGTGAACTGTTCGCTCGAGCTGCATCACTTATCTCCCAAAGCATGCAGCGGTAAAAATGCGCTACATCGATTCCACCGAAGCCTGACCTGTCAGTCGGCCGACCGGATCGCGATTTCGGCGCCTGGAACCAGCGCCGCCAACAGCGCGTCAGGGTCAACGGGGGAGGCGCATAGTTCGCCTGGGCGCCCGGCGATCGCGGCGCCGTCGAAGTTGATGACGACATGGCCGATATCGGCGACTTTCTGCCATGCGAGTTCACCGATCGCGGTGAGGGCGGCCCCGGCGGCGCCGATGCTGAGCACGGCACCGACAGGCGGTGCATCCGCTGTCGGACCGGACTCCACCTGATGAAGCACCGAAACCTCAGCCAGTTCCGGCGGCGCGCCCGCCGCATACAGGATCAGGATGCCGCCGGCGAGGAGGTCGGCTACTTCCGGGCCGACCTCCGTGATTGTCGTGCGGTAGAACAGCGTCATCGATCCCCGCTCGCTCAGAGGAAGAAGCTCGCGGCATAGGCGATGACCACCGAAACCGGGCCCATGATCTGACGGCTGATCAGAACTGCCGGAACGCCGATCTCGATCGTCTTCGGCTTGGCCTCACCGAGCGCCAACCCGACCGGCACGAAATCGCAGCCCACCTGCGTATCATAGGCGAAGAGCGCAGGAAGAGCCATTGCAGGGGCGATGGTTCCGTTGGCGATCTGCGGGCCGATAATGGCGACGCCGATCACCTGCGCGATCACAGCGCCCGGTCCGAGGATCGGAGACAGGAACGGCAGGCCGCAGATGGCGGAAAGAACGACCAGCCCAACGATGTTGTTGGCAAGCGGCCCCAGCGGCTGCGCCAGCAGATCGCCGATCCCGGTATACAGGATAAGGCCGATCAGCATGGTCACGAAAGCCATGAACGGCAGCACGTTGCGGACCACCTGATCGATGGTGCGCCGGCCCGCATTGAAGAATATGCCGACCGCGCGGCCCATAACGCGGCCAATGACGGTGACCATGCCGATCAGGCCGCCGGTGGAACCAGGCGCCGCAGGCTGGATTCGGGCCTCGGTTGCCGCCGCGTTCACGGAAGGCGACAATTCGGCTTCACCCGCCGTCGATGCCGCCACTGCGTCGGCATCGGCATAGGACAGGCTGGCCGGCTTCACGTCCGACACGTAGATGTCTTCAGTGATGAACTGCGCCAGCGGGCCAGACTGGCCGACCGGCGTCAGGTTGATCGTCGGGATGCGCTTGCGCGGATAAACGCCGCAGCGGGCTGTGCCGCCGCAATCGATAACAACCGCGGCGATCTCTCCTTCCGCTGGCGGGGCCCGGAAACCGTCGATCGCGGTGGCGCCCGTCATGTCCGCGAGCTTCTGAGCTAGCGGGGGAATTCCGCCGCCGGTGACGGCGACGATCTTGTCCTTTTGCGCCGTCGGCTGAATGATCAGGGGGCCGCCCCAACCATTGGATCCGCGTTCGATGCGGACGGCTTTATAGGTCTTTGTCATGTTCGCCTCCCCACTTCCGGCTTTACAGCGTCACGCCTTCGCGGCGCGCTATGATCTGCGTGATCTTCTCGGTCAGGATGCCCTTGAGCAGGATCACGACGACGCCCACGATGAAGTACCAGATCGCCAGATTGATGTGCCAGCCGGCCGGCAACTTGCCGCTTGATTCGAGCTGCTGAAGTGCCACGAGCACGCCGCCCCAGACGAAATATTCGCCGGCATTGGCGTGTGGGAACAGGCCGGTGATCGGATGGCAGAACGACACGGCCGAGTCGTAGAAGGCCGGCTTGTGCTTTTCTTCCAGGAAGGTGCCGAAGGTGTAGGCCATCGGATTGGTGAGAAAGAACATCGCGATGATCGGCAGCACCGTGTAGCGCGTGAGCGAAATGCGTCCGGCAGCCCGGGCAAGGCCATGCACGCGCTGCTCGCCGACGATCTCGGTCACGGCATAGAACGCCGTCATCAGCACGATGAGGGTCGGGATGATGCCGGAAACGAAGCCGGTGAACACCTCACCTCCCTTTTGGAAGACGCCGATGAAGTGGCGTCCGGCCGTGCTGAGCCAGCCAAGCTGCTCTTCCTGGGTAAGGTTCTTCACCCTGTCGGCGAAGTCTGCGGTCGTTCCGGGCTCGGGGGCAGGGGTGTTCTGCGCCAGGATGACCAGGTCGCTGCTGCCTTGCGCGGCTGCATGTGCGGCCGAGTTGGCGCCAGCCATCACGGCGTCCAGCCCGTGAACGGCATGACTGGTACTGAGCGATGCGTAATGGAGCCCCTGGCTCACGGCATCCAGGTGTTGTGCCACTGCGGCAAAGACTGTCATGGTTCCTCCCTCTCGCCTGCCTCAGGCATGGCTTCGTCGTTCGTGCCCCAGCCCTCAGGCTGGTTGCAGGACCTGTTCCGTTGTGGACTCGTCTTTGCGAGTCCGTGCCTTGTCGATCTGCTTGATGGCCTGTTCAAGTGCCGCAGCCCGGCCGCGCTGCTTGTTGAATGTCTCATCCACACGAAGGCTGTCGAGGCTGCGTCCGCGGAACTCCGGAAGCGGCTTGAACTTGGCAAGTACGCTGCGTCCTTCCATCACCAGCAACTCCCGGACCGTTTCGTCGGCAGCCACCACCAGCATGAGGATGACGCCGCGACCGAAGCTCGATCGTGCATTGCCGACGCCCAGATAGCCATCATCCCAACGGCCGCGAATGCCGCCCATGACCTGCCGGTAATGGCGCATCTGGAACCATGTGCCAGCCGCCTGAAGGATCCATACCGCGACGAGCAGTATCAACCCGATCTGCCAAATCGGCATGGTGTCCCCCCTTCCGCGCGATGTCTGGAAACGCCGTTTACCCCTGCGCCGACTATTCCCCATCCGACGAAGGAGAGCCAGAAGAACATTTGAAGAGCGGCGCGTCAATATGTTCACGCCTCGTAGCGGGGCATCCACTGCTATTCAGTGCGGTGTTTGACGCCCGGTTGTCGCAGGTCTCGCAGCGGATCAGGACAGGCTCGGAACATCGATCATCGCACTGAGTTGTAGCAGCGCTGCGGGATCACGGGTCGCCGGCTTGTCGCCGCGCAGCATGCCCGTCTTCGGCATGCGCCGATCCCGACCAGACAAATCCCATGGAGAGCCAGGATGGAATTACCAAAAGGTGCGTTGGTGGCAGTTGCCGATGGCGAGAAGCTGAACCTGTTTCGCAACACCGCCGATGATGGAACCGTAAAGCTTACGGCGCTGTCGGGACCGGACATCGATGGCGAGGCCAAGAGTTCGGGCGCGCGGCACCAGAGCAGCTCAGCCAATCCCGACGACAGCCAGGTCGAGGAAGACGGCTTTGCCGCCGGCATCGCGAAGCATCTGAATCAACAGGCCATGACCGGCAAGATCTCCAAGCTGGTGATCATCGCCGCGCCGAGAACGCTCGGTGAGCTGCGGAAGCATTACCATAAGACACTGACCGCAGTGCTGGCCGGCGAAGTCGCCAAGGATCTGACGGGGCAGACGGTCGCTGAAATCGAGAAAGCTGTCGGCGCGGCCTGAGCGGCAAGAACGAAGCTAGGTGCTAGCTTCGAACTGCCCACAACCCGCGCCACCGGCGGCATACAAAAGAGGGGCTCATGGAGCCCCTTTCTTTCATCTGCATCTCTCTTCGCTTTGTTGAAGAGCAATTGGCATCAGTCGACTCGGCGACGCCATGCGCCTCGGCTGAAACGCTCGGCCCAAATGGGCGTGAAGCGCGATCGGCGCATAGATAATGAAGCGGCGGCGCCAAGTCTCTCCCGGCTGACGCATCGGTGCCCGATTGCCGACATATAGAATCCATGTGTGCGAGAACCGCAAAGCGTTCGCGATGCCGTAGTGCGGTTCCGACGAATGACAGCGTGCCGCCAGGAATCGAACCGCTCCGGTGCGAGCCACGAAGATCAATGAGGAAAGGCTGGAAGCTGGCGGAGAGGAAGGGATTCGAACCCTCGAGAAGCTTTTGACCTCTACGCCCTTAGCAGGGGCGCGCCTTCGACCACTCGGCCACCTCTCCGGGACGGACTGCTAGCCGCAATGGAAACGGGAAACAAGCTGTTTCGGCAGGAGCGCGGGAATAAGAATCGCCTGAGGGGCAAACAAGTGTGGCTCAGGCTTGCACAGCAGAATCGCGCTCCTTCTGCCTCTACTTGTTGATTCCGACGCCTTTGAAAACGGCGATTCCACCGCATGGCGCAGCGTCAGGGGCGCTTCAAACGTAAACGAGCCATTAAGCGGTTCGCGAAAACGTGGCCATTGTGCAACACGCCTTTCTCAACCCCGTCCCCCATTGCCCTCATCGACGTGTTTGCGGTTGAAGCCCCAAAAGCCGCTGGTAAGAGTGGCTCATGAAGAAGGGGCGGTGGCCGCATCTTTTTCTGAACTGGGGATGGGGCAGGGAACGCTGTCCTTCGGCACTAAGAACTCCCAACCCCGCCTTGAAACTTTGACTGGAGGTCAAAAATGAACATCAAGAGCCTGCTCCTCGGCTCAGCTGCGGCTCTCGTCGCAGTGTCGGGTGCACGTGCTGCCGACGCGGTCGTGATGGCCGAGCCGGAGCCCATGGAATATGTGCGCGTTTGCGACGTGTACGGCACCGGCTACTTCTACATCCCCGGCACCGAAACCTGCATGCGCATCGGCGGCTATGTCCGTTTCGACATCAACGGCGGTGAGCTCATCACCCGCGGCACGGATCGCGATACCTACGACACGCTTGCTCGCCTCTCGCTCCAGGTTACGACTGCTTCGGAGACCGAGCTCGGCACCCTGCGTACCTACGCTGAGACCCGCTTCAACTACACGAACGGCGGCAACGACTCGGCTGGCATCGTGTTCGGTGCAGATGGCCCCGAGGACGCGGTTGATGACACCGGCCTTTCCCTGAACTTCGCTTGGATCCAGCTCGGTGGTTTCCGAGTCGGTAAAGACGAGTCGCTCTTCACCACGTTCCCCGGCTACGCTGGCAACGTGATCCGCGACGACGAAGTCGTTTCCTTCGGTCCCTATGACACCAACCTCATCAGCTATACGTTCGATGCCGGCAACGGCTTCTCGGCTGCGGTGTCGGTCGAAGAAGGCAACTCCACGGACGAGATCAACTCCTACGCTCCGCATGTGGTCGCCGGTCTGAAGTTCGTGCAGGGCTGGGGCGGCGTCACCGGCGTCGCTGCTTACGATGCCAACAACGAAGAGTTCGCTGGCAAGGTTCGCTTGGACCTCAAGGTCAATGATGCCTTCTCCGCCTTCGTGATGGGTGGCTACAAGACCGACGACGGCGATGTCGATGGCGCAGGCGTTCCGGTTGACACCGATGGCGATGGCGTTGCCGACTCGTTCGCTGGGTTCGATGCGGACGACTTCAACGACGGCACGAACTACTACGGCACATGGCGCGGCGGTGACGAAGACGAGCTCGGTGGCGGCGATGGTTACGCGATCTGGGCTGGTGCGTCTTACGTGATCAACCCGCAGACCACGGTCAATGGTCAGGTTTCGTATGACGAAGGCGAGGCTCTCCAGGCCAACCTGAACGTGTCTTACGAGATCGTCCCCGGCTTCAACATCACGCCGGAAGTTGTTTACGCTCACTTCGGCGAAGACAGCGACCCGCGTCGTGGCCTTGATGCAGACGACGACAGCCAGTTCGGTGGCGTCCTTCGCTTCCAGCGCTCGTTCTAATCGAACGATCGTCTGAACAAGGAGCCCGGCGGGAAACCGCCGGGCTTTTTGCTTTTGCGCGATAGCAACGGCTGCGCGAATTTCTGTTTGGGCTGTGCTCAGCCAGAGAGTGGCAGGGCAGAAACAAACCGGCTGATCCGCTGCGGCAGGCCTGCCGTGTCGAGCAGCGGCGCGTGGCCTTGTCCCACGACAGTCTCTACCTCCATCGCCGGATGCCGCGTCATCATTTCTGCCAGGATCTCGGCCGTCAGCAGCTTCGAGTTCTCACCCCGAAGCGTGAGTACAGGGCTCTGCGCAAGCAGAGCGAATTGATCCCAAAGCGTCGGCAGCGGCGTTGAAAGATTGAGTGCCGCGAGGCCGTTCAGCAGCGCCAGGTCGAAATCCAGCACAAGCTCGCCTGGGCGATAAAGCGCTCGGGTGAGACGCTGCCAGTCCTCCTTGCCGAGGGCAGGAAAGGCGCCGCCGTGAAGGGTGCGCTGGTGCTGGACGGCCTCCGAAAAGCTTTGCGGCTTTGCTTCGCTCCCGAAATACGACTTGATCTCGGCCAGCCCTTGAGTGCCAAGCGCCGGCCCGACATCGTTCAGCACTGCGCCGGCGATCAGGCTGGGCCGCATCGCGGCCAGCAGGTGCATGATCAGCCCGCCACGCGACGTGCCGATGAACGCCGCCCGCGATACGCCGAGCGCATCGAGTCCGGCAAGCACATCCTGCGCCTCGATCGCAACCGTGTAATTGCGCCAGTTCGGGTCGTGAGCGGATCGCCCGCGCCCGCGATAATCGAAAACCAGCACACTGCGGGAATGAAGCGGATCATTGGCAAGATGTCGCGCGAGACCCTCGAAGTCGCGCGCATTCCGGGTCAGGCCGGGAAGGCAGACCACCGGCAACGCACGGTCATCCCCGTCATAGAAGCGGATGTGGAGCCTGAGCCCGTCGGCTGACGAATAAAAGAACGAGTGCTCCGCCAATTTCATCTCCTGCTTCATGGGCAGGATGGGGTCGAAAGCAGGAGCGCTGCAAGCTGTTGCCGCTCAGCGCCCACGGACGAGGTCGGTGCCGATGTCGGCATGACCCGACAACTGCATTTTGTAGACCTGATAGTTCTCCATCACGCGCTGCACATAGGCGCGCGTTTCGCTGAACGGGATGCGCTCGATCCAGTCCACCACCCCGTCGATGTCGGCGGTGCGAGGATCGCCGTAGCGCTTGATCCACTCCCGCGCGCGGCGCGGGCCGGCATTGTAGCCTGCGAAGGTCAGCACATAGGAGCCATCGAACTGCTTGAGCTGCTCGTCCAGAAAGGCCGCGCCAAGCGTCGCATTATAGGCGGCATCCGTGGTGAGGCGATCCTGCGAAAAGGGCAGTCCGGCCTTGCGCGCCGTTTCCCGCGCCGTGTTGGGAAGGAGCTGAAGCAGTCCACGCGCGCCCGCGCCGGAGACGGCGCCGATGTTGAACTCGCTTTCCTGCCGCGCGACTGCATAGGCCAGCGCTTTTCCTGCGCCCGGTATCTCGGCCGTATCAGGAATGGCGCCCATCGGGTGCGACAGCGCGCCGATGTTCAGGCCGCGCGCGGCGGCCGCCTTGGCCACCTTCAGCGCGAGATAATGGTTGCCCCGCTGCTCGGCCATGCCGGCCAGCAGCGCCAGTTCGCCGGGCTGGTCGAGTGTGTCGGCGAGGCTGCGATACAGCATATCGGCCAGCTTCGAATGCCCGGCCTCTTCCAGCCGCATGATCGCCTGAACCGCATCGCGACCATTAAAGCGTCGGTGATCCTCCGCGGTCGTCGCAGGTGCGGGAACGGCGAGCGCGTCGCGCCCGAGCCGGCTTGCGGCGAGCTGGCCGTAGAAGCTTGTTCCGAATGCAGCCGCTTGTTCATAAAGCGCGCGTGCGTCGCCCCCGCCGCCCGCTTCTGCCGCGCGCCCCGCCCAGTAATAGGACCGCGACAGCGAAATTGGCCCGGACGCGGCCTCGGCGATCCGCGCGAAATGAACGGCCGCAGCCTTCGCGTCCTTCAATCCGCGCAGCGCATACCAGCCGGCATGGAACTCCGCATCCGCGCGGTTGACCGGGCTTTCGGCAGCATGTGCCGCGACAAGCTTGTAGGCTGTGGCCACATCGCCGCCGTCCATCAGCTCGCGCGAAAGCGCGCGCCGCTCGATCCACCATGCGTCGGGGTCCGCCAGCGCGGCCTGCTCCGTCGGCGCCTTCAGCATCGCCGCTGCCGCCGCTGCGAACTTCTTCTGCCGCCGCAGCATTTTCGCCTGTGCGAAGTAGAAGCCGGCGGAGCGCTGTTCGGCCGGCACTGCGTCCAGCAGCTTGCCAGCCTGCTTGTCGCTCCTGATGCTTGCGGCCCAGGCATCGGCGAGCTTGCCCGCTCCCGCCAGCGCCGCCACGCGCTGCGCCGACTTCACCCGCTTGGCATACAGCATGCGCTCCATGCGTATGCGATGATCGGCGGCCGGGATGATCGCGCCGAACTCCTTCAGGATGGCCGCTTCCTGCGCCGGCTCGAGCTTTTCGCGCTGCCAGAACGGCAGCAGCACGCCCTTTGCCGCCTCCACTTTTCCAAGCGTCACAGAGGCGCGGGTGAGCAGCACTATGCCCTGGAAGGTAAGGGGCGTGGTGCCATTGAAGGCGTGAACCACGACCGAAGCGTCAGGGTTTTCGCGGTAAAGGGCGCGCTCATTGTTGCGGCGCATGGTTGTTGCGCCGGGCCAATCGGAGAGAGCCCGCGCTGTTTCCGCGATCTCGGCGCTGGGTACGCTGCTTCCACCAGACACGGCAATGGCCCAGCTCAGCACCTTATGATCGAGCGAGTCGCGCGAAAGTCCGTTCCGCACCTCGAGCGCCTCACCGATCCGCCCGCCGGCCAGCGCATCGAGCCCGATCTTCAGCGGGGCGATAGGGGCCTGGAACAACGCGTCGGCTTGCGTGAGCGGTGCGCTGCCCGTGATCGTGAAGGCGCCGACGGACGCGCTCCAAACCGCAATCGGCGCAAAGATCGCTGCGGCGGCGAGGAGGGTGTTGAAACGCTGCTTGCGAAGCAAATGCCTCATGCTCCCATCGTTGAACCACGAACCGGGGAGGCCCCGATTCAAACTAAGATCGCATGGTGAAGCAGGGGTTAATCGATGCCCCGCGTGTGCGCCTGCTCGGATGCCGCCGGGAACTTGAACGCAGGAGACGGCAAGACTATGGTGCGCCGCCGTGCCCGATACTGGGCGTCGGATTCATCCGATCGAAGCGATCAACAGAACAGCACGCGGAATGCGTTCGTGACCCAGGGAAATTCGTGCATCATGCTGAGGGGGTCGATCACCGCGCTCGTGACGCCGTTTCGAACGGATGGCAGTTTCGACGATGAAGCATTCCGCGCCTTTGTGGAATGGCAGATCGCGGAAGGCTCGCGCGGACTGGTGCCTGTGGGCACGACGGGCGAGTCGCCGACACTGAGCCATGAGGAGCATCGCGCGGTGGTACGCGCCTGTGTGGAGGCATCGAACGGCCGTGTGCCGGTGGTCGCAGGCGCAGGCTCCAACAACACGGCTGAGGCCATCGCATTGGCCCGTTATGCCGAGGAAGTCGGCGCGGACGCCGTGCTGGTGGTCACGCCCTATTACAACAAGCCCACGCAGCGCGGTCTCTACGCCCATTTCGCCGCGATCGCCGGCGCGACCCGCCTGCCGATCATCATCTACAACATCCCGCCGCGCTCGGTGATCGACATGACGCCCGAGACGATGGGTCGGCTCGCCGCTGATTTCGCAAACATCGTCGGCGTCAAGGACGCGACGGGCAAGATCGAGCGCGCCTCCGAACAGCGCATGACTTGCGGCAAGGACTTCATCCAGCTTTCGGGCGAGGATGCTACCGCGCTCGGCTTCAATGCCCATGGCGGCGTGGGTGCGATCTCGGTGACGGCCAATGTCGCGCCGCGTCTATGCTCGGAGTTCCAGGACGCCACCTTGAGCGGCGATTTCACGCGCGCGCTCGAGTTGCAGGATCGCCTGATGCCGCTTCACAAGGCGCTCTTCATAGAACCCGGCGTGTCCGGCTCGAAATATGCGCTTTCCCGCCTTGGCAAGGTCGGCAATGTGCTTCGCTCGCCGTTGATGACGGTGGAAGACACCACCGCCGAGCGCATCGACGCGGCGCTGGTTCATGCCGGCCTGCTGAATTGAGCCGGCACCGCACCTATCTGATCATCTATCATGGCTGAGAAAAGAGAGCGCAAGGACAAGGTCGTTGCCGAAAACCGCAAGGCGCGCTTCGCCTATGAAGTGCTCGACACGGTCGAGGTAGGACTGGTGCTGACCGGCACCGAGGTGAAGTCGCTTCGCGAAGGGCAGGCGAATATTCAGGAATCCTACGCCTCGTCCGAAGGTGGCGAGATCTGGCTGATCAATTCCTACCTGCCTGAATATCTTCAAGGCAATCGCTTCAATCATGAGCCGCGCCGGCGGCGTAAGCTGCTCCTCAACAAGCGCGAGATGGCGCGGCTGTCGCAGAGCGTCGAGCGCGAGGGCATGACCATGGTGCCCTTGAAGATCTACTTCAACGATCGTGGACGCGCCAAGCTGCTGCTCGCCGTCGCACGCGGCAAGAAGCTGCACGACAAGCGCGAAACGGAAAAGCAGCGTGACTGGGGTCGTGAGCGCGCGCGGCTGATGAAGGAGCGCGGCTAGAGCCTTTCCGGTGATTCAGTTTCTGCGGAAGATGCTCTAAGTCATTGATCCAGGAGAGTTTCTCGGAGACGTAATGATATGCGCTTACCGTGAAGCCGTCCCGGCGGCCTCATTCAGGAACGCTCTCGCCTGCGCAAAAACATCCCGGAACATGTCGGTCGTCAGAACGCCGGTATTGGTGTTATAGCGCGAGCAGTGATAGCTGGCGAACAGCGCAAGTCTCCCGACATCGTAGCGCGCGCCATGACCGAACTTGTGTGCCGCCACGCGTAGGCCGAGGACTCGCAAAGTCGATTGATGCGCGATGCTTCCAAGCGTCAGGATCGCGCGCAGACGGGGAAATCGCGCGAAATTGGGCGCCAAGAACTGGCGGCAGGTTGCGATCTCCTCGCCCACCGGCTTGTTCTGCGGAGGGACGCATCGCACCGCGTTGATGATGGCTGCATCGACCAGCGTCAGTGTGTCATCCGGCGTCGCGCGATACTCTCCGGCCGCGAAGCCGAACTCCTTCATGGTGGCGTAAAGCAACTCGCCGGCATAATCGCCGGTGAAAGGCCGCCCGGTACGATTTGCACCGCGCAAACCTGGCGCAAGGCCAACCACGACGAGCCGCACGCCTTCAACACCGCTTGACGGAAGAAAGATCGGCACCGGCGCGTTGTGCCAGGAGGGCTCGTTCTGCCGCCACTCCTCTCGAAACGCCTGCAGGCGCGGGCAGAGCGGACAGTCGCGCGATGGCTCGACAACAGAATCGATCATGGGAAGAGCTAAAGCTCGTCGGCTTCCGCCGCCAATTGTTCCATCCGCCGCGCCGGCCGCTCGGACGGATCACGGCCGACCTCTGCCTTGAGCGAACTGAGGTCGATGAAATTGTCGGCCTGCCGGCGAAGGTCATCGGAGATCATCGGCGGTTGGGAGGCAATAGTGGACACAACGCTCACCTTCCGGCCGCGGCGCTGCAACGCCTCCACGAGGGTACGGAAATCGCCGTCTCCGGAAAAAATGACATAGTGGTCAACCGCGTCCGCCAGTTCCAGAGCGTCGATCGCGAGTTCGATATCCATGTTGCCCTTGATCTTTCGGCGGCCGGTCGCATCCGTGAATTCCTTGGCCGGCTTGGTAACGACCTTGTAGCCGTTGTAGTCGAGCCAGTCGATCAACGGGCGGATCGACGAGTATTCCTGATCCTCCACAAGGGCGGTATAGTAGTAGGCGCGCAGCAGATAGCCGCGCTGGCCGAAGCTCGTCAGCAGCCTTCGATAGTCGATGTCGAACCCGAGAGCGCGCGAGGTCGCGTAGAGATTCGCGCCATCGATGAAAAGCGCGATCTTCTCGCGGGGGTCGAACATGAGAGGAAATCCTTAGCTGAGCGTGCGCAAATACGCGTATCGGGCCCTTCTGGTTTCGTTCGCCTCGTGCGACCTTGTGCCATCGAGGCATCGCGGCGCGCGCAGGGTCCGGAGTGGCGGCGCTGCGGACAGCGCGGCTCGTCTGTGCCCAAGCTTGTCTTCGTGCGTGCTTGTCGCTATGTGAGCGGCAGAATCCAGACAATCCGTTCTTTGTGAAAGGGGCAGCCGATGGCCCGCGTCACCGTCGAAGACTGCATCGACAAGGTCAATAATCGTTTCGAGCTGATCCTGCTTGCCGGGCATCGGGCGCGCCAGATCAGCCAGGGCCAGGCGATTACCGTGCCGCGGGATAACGACAAGAACCCCGTGGTCGCCCTGCGGGAGATCGCCGACGAGACGCTATCGCCCGACGACCTGAAAGAAGACCTGATCCACTCGCTGCAGAAGCATGTCGAGGTGGATGAGCCGGAGGCTTCCGCGAGCGAGCTTGCCGAGGTGGCCGCGGAGTCCGGCACGGCAGATGTCGAACGTGGCGACGATGACATTTCCTTCGACCAGATGTCGGAAGAAGACCTGCTCGCCGGCATCGAGGGCCTCGTGCCGCCGGAAAAAACCGAAGACTTCTGATCTTGAACTCCGATTGCGCTTTCTCTTCGCAATCGAGCTTCATATCTTTGCTCATGCGCCGTGCCCTCCTGGCCGGCGCATGATGCTTTTTGGAATGGCCTGAACAGATGATGCGGCAGTACGAGCTTGTGGAGCGCGTCGGTCGCTACAAGCCGGACGTCAACGAGGCTCTTCTCAACAAGGCCTATGTCTATGCCATGCAGAAGCATGGCCATCAGCGCCGCGCCTCGGGTGATCCCTACTTCTCGCATCCGCTGGAAGTCGCCGCCATCCTGACCGATATGCATATGGACGAGGCGACGATCGCGGTTGCCCTCCTGCATGACACGATCGAGGACACGAGCGCCACGCGCGCCGAGATCGACGAGTTGTTCGGCACCCAGATGGGCAAGCTGGTGGACGGGCTTACCAAGCTCAAGAAGCTCGATCTCGTTTCCAAGAAGGCGCAGCAGGCGGAAAACCTCCGCAAGCTCCTGCTGGCGATCTCGGACGACGTGCGCGTGCTGCTCGTCAAGCTGGCCGATCGCCTCCACAATATGCGGACCCTCGACCATGTTCCGCCCGACAAGCGGCTCCGCATCGCCGAGGAGACCATGGAGATCTATGCGCCGCTTGCCGGCCGCATGGGCATGCAGGGCATGCGCGAGGAACTGGAGGAACTCGCCTTCCGCCACATCAACCCTGACGCCCACAAGGCGGTGACCGAGCGTCTCGCCGAGGTGGTGTCACGCAACCAGGGCGTGATTGGCGACGTGGAAAAAACGCTCAGCACCCTGTTCGAGCGGCACAACATGACCGCAAAGGTCAAGGGGCGGCAGAAGGCGCCGTGGTCCGTGTTCCGCAAGATGGAATCGAAAGCGCTGTCCTTTGATCAGCTTTCCGACATCTTCGGCTTCCGCGTCGTCGTCGGCACGGTGGACGAGTGTTACCGGGCGCTGGGCGCCGTCCACACCACCTGGTCGATGGTTCCGGGCCGCTTCAAGGACTACATCTCGACGCCGAAGCAGAATGACTACCGCTCGATCCACACGACGATCGTCGGCCCGGTGCGCCAGCGCATCGAGCTGCAGATCCGCACGGGCGAAATGAACAGGATCGCGGAATATGGCGTCGCCGCGCACTCGATCTACAAGGATACGCCCCCCGGAGCCAAGACGGTCGCGGCCCACACGCTGTCCAAGGAAACCAATGCCTATGCCTGGCTCCGCCGCACGATCGAGCAGCTCTCGGACGGCGACAATCCCGAGGAGTTCCTCGAGAACACCAAGCTCGAACTGTTTCAGGATCAGGTCTTCTGCTTCACGCCCAAGGGCATGCTGATCGCGCTTCCGAAGCATGCCACCACGATCGACTTCGCCTACGCGGTCCATACGGATGTCGGCGATACCTGCGTGGGCGCGAAGATCAACGGCCGCATCATGCCGCTGATGACAGAGCTCCAGAACGGCGATTCGGTTGAGATCATCCGATCAAAGGCGCAGGTTCCTCCGGCGGCCTGGGAGGCGGCTGTGGTGACGGCCAAGGCGCGCGCGGCGATCCGGCGCGCGACAAAGAACGCGATCCGCAAGCAATATTCCGGGCTGGGTCTCCGAATTCTCGATCGAGCCTTCGAGCGCGCCGGCCGGCATTTCTCGCGTGACGCGTTGAAGCCCGTTCTTCATCGTCTCGCGCGAAAGGATGTGGATGACGCCATCGCCGCGGTTGGACGGGGTGAACTGGCTTCGAGCGATGTTGTCCGCGCCGTGTTCCCCGATTTCAAGGAAGAGCGTGTCAAGCAGGCGGCGCCGAAAGTGCGGGAGGAAGGCTGGTTCAACATCCGCAACGCCGCCGGCATGCTGTTCCAGATTCCCGGGCGCGCAAGCCGGCGGGAAAGCCGAGCCGGAAGGAGCACCGCCGTGCCGATCCGGGGACTGCGCGGTGACCTGCCCGTGCGTTTCGCGGAGGAGGGCGCCGTGCCCGGAGACCGCATCGTCGGCATCATGGAGGCGGGCGTGGGCATCACGATCTACCCCATCCAGTCGCCATCGCTGACCGAGTTCGACGACCAGCCCGAGCGCTGGATCGACGTGCGCTGGGACATCGACGAGACCAGCAAGGAGCGCTTCCCCGCACGCGTTTCGGTGACTGCGATTAATGCGCCCGGTTCGCTTGCCGAGATCGCGCAGGTGGTTGCCGCGAACGACGCCAATATCCACAAATTGAATATGCTGCGTACGGCGGCGGACTTTACCGAGATGGTGATCGATCTCGAAGTGTGGGATTTGAAGCACCTCACCCGCGTACTGTCGCAGTTGCGCGATGCGGGAAGCGTGAGCGATGCGCGCCGGGTGAACGGCTGAAGGAATGCGTATGAAGACGGAAGACGTGCTGCAGACTTTCCGCGAGGCCGGTGCGATCCTGGAGGGGCATTTCATCCTCAGCTCGGGTCTGCGCAGCCCCGTTTTCCTTCAGAAGGCGCGCGTCTTCATGCATCCCGACAAGACGGAGCACCTGTGCCGCGCGCTTGCCTCGCTCATCCGCGAGAAGACCGGGAAAAGCATCGACTATGTCGTGGGTCCGGCGATCGGCGGCCTGATCCCGGCTTACGAGACCGCGCGACACCTGGGTGTGCCGGCGATCTGGGTCGAGCGGGAAGGGGGCGAATTCCGCCTTCGCCGCTTCGAAGTGGAGCCCGGAGCGCGGGTGGTGGTCGTGGAGGACATCGTCACCACGGGCCTGTCGATCCGCGAAACGATCGACTGCCTGCGCGCGCTCAACATCGAGGTCGTGGCTGCGGCCTGCATCATCGACCGTTCCGCCGGCAAGGCGGAGATCGGTGTGCCGCTGGTAGCACTTGCCGAATACGAGGTCCCGGCCTACGCCGCCGACAATCTGCCGCCGGAGCTCGCGGTTCTGCCGGCGGTGAAGCCCGGCAGCCGCAACATCTGAGATCGCCATGATCATCGGCATCGGCAGCGACCTTATCGACATCCGCCGTGTGGAGAAAACGCTGGAGCGGCATGGCGAGCGCTTCACCCGGCGCGTCTTCACCGAGGTCGAGCAGCAGAAATCGGACCGCCGCAAGGAGCGTGCCGCCTCCTATGCCAAGCGCTTCGCCGCCAAGGAAGCCTGCGCCAAGGCACTCGGCACGGGGCTTTCCCGCGGCGTGTTCTGGCGCGACATGGGTGTCGTCAACCTGCCGGGCGGCAAGCCGACCATGCAGCTTACCGGCGGCGCGGCGGTCCGTCTTCAGGCACTGGTGCCCGAGGGCAAGCGCGCCGTGGTCCACCTGACCATCACCGACGACTTTCCCTTGGCGCAAGCCTTCGTGATCATCGAAGCTCTCGACGCTTGAAGCGCGATCACGCTCGTGCCCCAATCGGCCGGGCAGAGCAGGCGCCAGTCGTGTTGATCCGGCGATGGCGAGCCGGTAAGACCCCACAGCGTCAGATTTCGAGGACTTCATGAGCGTGGCCGAAAAGCGGGCGAAAAAGAGCGGGGGCTTCGGTGAAACGCTCAGCGTCATCATCCAGGCTTTGCTTCTGGCGCTGGTGATCCGCACCTTCCTGTTTCAGCCCTTCTCGATCCCCTCGGGCTCGATGCGCCCGACCCTCCTGGAGGGTGACTATCTGTTCGTCACCAAGTGGGCGTATGGCTTCTCCCGGCACTCGTTCCCGTTCTCGCCGCCGCTGTTCAGTGGACGCGTCTGGGGCTCCTCGCCCGAGCGCGGCGACGTGGTGGTATTCAAGTTTCCGCCCAACCCCTCGGTCGACTACATCAAGCGCGTGATCGGCCTGCCCGGCGATCGCATCCAGATGCGCGCCGGCCAGCTTTTCATCAACGACGAGGCTGTTCCGCGCGAAAAGACCGGGCAGATCGACAATCCCGACATCACGGAGGCCGACCGCCCGGTGGATGTTTATCGCGAAACCCTGCCGAATGGCGTTTCCTACGACACGCTCGACCTTACGCCCAACGGCATCGGCGACGAAACGCGCGAGTTCACCGTGCCGCCGGGCCACTATTTCATGATGGGCGACAACCGCGACAACTCCACCGACAGCCGCTTCAATGTCGGCTTCGTGCCGGAAGAAAACCTTGTCGGCCGGGCCAA
The DNA here is from genome assembly GCA_963522145.1 of uncultured Mesorhizobium sp. GTDB lineage: Bacteria > Pseudomonadota > Alphaproteobacteria > Rhizobiales > Rhizobiaceae > Mesorhizobium_B. The sequence continues at coordinate 222,956 of CAUQXI010000003.1, forward strand.
CATCATCTTCTTCTCGATCGCTGGCGGAGCAAGCCCGCTCGAGATCTGGAAGTGGCCGAGCCTGATGCGGCCGTCGCGGCTGCTCCACTTCGTCAACTGACCGGATGGGCGCGCGGGCGAAGAGGCCAGCGGGAGATGCGCTCGCCGTGCGTCTCGAGGAGATCACCGGTCACCGCTTCATCGACCCGGCGGGAGCCGAAAGCGCGCTGATTCACTCGAGCATGCGCGGCCGGTTGAAGGTCGATTACGAGCGGCTCGAATTTCTCGGCGACCGTGTGCTCGGCTTGCTCGTCGCGGACATGCTGGTCCGCACCTTTCCCCATGCGGCTGAAGGCGAACTCGCCTTGCGCCTCAACGCGTTGGTGAGCCGCGAGGCCTGCGCGGCGATCGCCGAGGAGACAGGCGTCACCGAATTGATCCGCGCCGATATCGGCCTCAAGGCGCTGAAAGGTGAAAAGGCGCGCAATGTCCGCGCGGACGTGGTCGAGTCGCTGATCGCGGCGATCTATCTCGACGGCGGGTTGGAAGCCGTGCGGCCATTCATCGAGCGGTTCTGGAAGAAGCGGATGTCTTCGCTCGCCGAACCGCCGCGCGAGCCCAAGACGGTTCTTCAGGAATGGGCCGTCACGCGGGACGGCGCTTCGCCGCTCTATGCGATCGAGGAGCGGTCCGGGCCTGACCACGATCCGGTCTTCACCGTGTCTGTTTCTGTCGCCGGTTTCGCTCCGGCACGGGGAGAGGGCGGTTCGCGGCGCAAGGCCGAGCAGGCGGCGGCCATCGCCCTGCTTCAACAGCAGGGGCTCTGGCCCCAGGAGGAAGCCGCGTCATGAGCGACGTTGAAGCGTTGCCGACCCGCTCCGGTTTCATCGCGCTGATCGGTGCGCCAAATGCCGGCAAGTCCACGCTGCTCAACCAGCTTGTCGGCGCGAAGGTATCGATCGTCACGCACAAGGTGCAGACCACCCGCGCTATTGTTCGCGGCATCGTTTCCCGCGAGCAGACGCAGATCGTCTTCGTGGATACGCCTGGCATCTTTCGTCCACGCCGGAGGCTGGACGAGGCGATGGTAACGACCGCCTGGGGCGGCGCCAAGGATGCCGACATGGTGCTCGTGCTGATCGATGCCGAGCGCGGCATCAAGGACGATGCCGAAGCGCTCCTCGATCACCTGGGTGACGTGCGTCAGCGCAAGATCCTCGTGCTCAACAAGGTGGACCGCGTGAAGCGCGAAACGCTTCTCGGCCTGAGCGCTGATGCGAATGCACGCGCGGGGTTCGACCGCACCTTCATGATCTCGGCGCTGACGGGCTCCGGCTGCAGCGACCTGCTCGATTACCTCGCAGCAGAATTGCCGGCGGGCCCATGGTTCTACCCCGAGGACCAGATTTCCGACCTGCCCATGCGCCAGCTCGCCGCGGAGATCACCCGCGAAAAGCTCTTCCTCCGCCTCCATCAGGAGCTGCCATACTCGTCCCATGTCGAGACCGAGAAGTGGGAGGAGAAGCGCGACGGCTCGGTTCGCATCGAACAGGTGATCTTCGTCGAGCGCGAAAGCCAGAAGAAGATCGTGCTGGGCGAGAAGGGCCAGACCATCCGCGCGATCGGGCAGGGCGCCCGCAAGGAGATCGGCGAAATCCTCGAGCAGCCGGTGCACCTCTTTCTGTTTGTCAAGGTGCGCGAGAACTGGAGTGACGATCCCGAGCGCTACCGCGCGATGGGCCTGGATCTGCCGCGATGAGCAGCCGGGCTCGCTGAAGTGGAGTGGCGCGACGAGGGTGTCGTGCTGGCCTTGCGCAAGCATGGCGAATCCGCCGCAGTCGTCGAGGCCATGACGCGCATCCACGGCCGGCATCTTGGGCTGGTGCATGGCGGGCGCTCGCGCCGCCAGCGTCCGGTGCTGCAACCCGGCAACCGGCTCGATTTCACCTGGCGCGCCCGCCTCGATGAGCAGCTCGGCACCTATCAGGTCGAGCCGCTGGAGATGAATGCCGCGCGCATGATGGAAAGCGCTGTGGCCGTGTTCGCGCTCCAGACATTGGCCGCGCACCTGCGCATGCTGCCCGAGCGCGACCCGCATCCCGCTTTGTACGATGCGCTGCTGGTGATCCTGAGCCATCTCGATGATCCGGCACTCGCCGGCGCGCTCGTAGTCCGCTTCGAGATTGCGCTTCTGGAGGAACTCGGCTTCGGGCTCGATCTCAGCACATGTGCCGTTACGGGCACGACACGTGATCTCGCCTTTGTGTCACCACGCAGCGGCAGAGCGGTGTCGCGCGCGGCGGCCGAGCCTTGGCTCGACAAGCTTTTGGCGCTGCCGCCGTTCCTTCTCAGATCGGGACGCGAGGGAGCCGATTCTGCCTCGGTCGAAGACGGATTCCGCCTGACCGGCCATTTCCTCGCGCGGCATCTTCATGAGCCGCGCGGCTTGAGCCCACCTGAAGCGCGCGCGAGCCTTATCGCCGCTCTCCGCAAGGCTTCATCCGCGGCAGAGCAGGCCGGCGGCCCGTTGGCCTAGCGGCAACCCTTTTCCCGCTCCACCTGCTGGATGCGCGACACGTTGGTCCGCTCGACCCGGTTCATTCGAACGCGCGCCGGATCGTTCACGGTGCAATCAGAATTGTCGAACTGCATCCGGGCCGCGCGCGTTTGGAAGCACAGCCCGCCTTCATCATAGATCGTGTTGCGCACGAGCCAGAGATTGTCGCAGGACAGCCGGCGCAGATCGCGGACTGGGAAACGCTCGCTGTCCGTGCATCCCGTTCGGCCGATATTGTCGAAACACGCTGCCTCTGCGCCTGCTGAAAGCCCCATCAGGATCGCCGCTGCCAGAATCGTCCGCATCACACTCGTTCCCCGTTTCCCGCACCATGCTTAGCACCGCTGCGGAAGCCGGACAATCGAGCGGCGCGCGGCTTCGCCGCGAAGCCAAATGGATGCGTCTTCCCGTTTTTTGCCGTATTTCAGACATTCATTGGAAGAGGGACATGCGATGCGCGAGCCGGCAACAGGTCCGCAGTTCGGTATGAGGGATCGATGAACAAGAAGATTGCCGCGGCGCTTGCCGCAACCATGCTGGTCGGCGCCTGCACGACCGATCCCTATACGGGCGAGCAGAAGGTTTCCAACACGGCCGGCGGCGCCGCGATTGGTGCCGGACTCGGTGCGCTTGCCGGTTTGGCGGTCGGCGGCAGCAAGAATGCGCAGCGCAATGCCGTGCTGATCGGCGCGGGCATCGGCGCGCTGACGGGCGGCGCGATCGGCAGCTACATGGACCAGCAGGAAGCCGAGCTTCGCGCGCAGCTTCAGGGCACGGGCGTGAGCGTCACCCGCGTGGGCGACCAGATCGTGCTCAACATGCCGTCCAACATCACCTTCTCCACCGACCAGGATAATGTGAAGTCGAGCTTCTATCCCACGCTGAATTCGGTCGGCCTCGTGATCAAGAAGTTCAACCGCACCATCGTGGATGTCTATGGCCACACCGACAGCCAGGGAAGTGACAGCTACAACTACGACCTGTCCCAGCGCCGCGCGATGTCGGTGGCCGACTATCTCTCCAGCCAGGGCGTCGATTCACGCCGCTTCGCCGTCACCGGTTTCGGCGAGTCGCGACCGGTCGCGTCCAACGCGGATGAACGCGGACGTGCGCTCAACCGCCGCGTGGAAATCCAGCTTTCGCCTTTGACGCAGTCCTGAGGCTTGGCTTGAGAGGCGCTTGTCGCCTCTCTCGGCACGAAAGCGCTTCGCTAGAGCCGCTCGCCTGGCAACGCGCTGGCCTGCTTGATCCAGCTGCCGAGTTGCGCCTCGTCGATCTCGTCGTGTTCGTGGATGTCGAGATAGCGGACGTGTTTCTGTTTCGACTTGCCCGGCGGCAACGGGTCGAGCGACATGCCGTTGAAGAATGTGACCTTCACATATTTGTCGAAGCAGTGGAAACCGAGGAACCAGCCTTCGTTTCCAACGCCGTAGAGCGGGGTGTTCCATTTGACCGCCTTGCGGACGGCAGGAACGTTCTGCTGGATGGTGGTGTCGAGAAGGAGCCCAACCCGCTTCTTCCATCCCGGCATGGCCTCGATATAGGCACGCACCGGCGCCTCACCCTCGCCTTTGGCGATCTGAGGATTGCCGCCTGCGAGCAGCTTTGCTTCAGTCATCACACGCGTTCCCGCATTCGATAAGTCAGCCTTGACTGCCAGCAAGCGCAATCGCAATGCGGGCCGCGAGCCGTGCGTTATTCTCCACCAGCGCGATATTGGTGCGTAGGCTGTCGCCTCCGCTCAATTCCACGATCTTGGCGAGCAGGAAGGGCGTCACCTCCTTGCCTGAGATGCCCGCAGCATCCGCTGCCGCCTGAGCACGAAGAATCCAGTCGTTCATGCGCGGCTCCTCGATCGCATGCTCAGCCGGAACGGGATTGGCCACAAGCATGCCCCCGCCGAGGCCGAGCGCCTGCCGTATCTGGAAGAAGCGCGCGATCGCATCCGCTTCGTCCAGACGCAGGGGTGCGCGGTGGGCGGAGGTCGGCGACCAGAAGGCCGGCATGACGTCCGAGCGGTAGGCCACCACCGGCACGCCGCGTGTTTCCAGCACCTCCAGCGTTTTCGGAATGTCGAGGATCGCCTTCGCGCCCGCTGAAACCACGATCACGGGTGTGCGCGCCAGTTCGTCGAGATCGGCCGAAATATCGAAGCTCGTTTCAGCACCCTTGTGGACCCCGCCGATGCCGCCGGTCGCGAAAACGGAGATGCCGGCGAGATGCGCGCCGATCATGGTTGCGGCAACGGTGGTGCCGCCCGTTCTTCCTGCCGCGACGGCGAAGGCGAGGTCTGCGCGCGACAGCTTCATCGCGCCTTTCGCTTCGGCCAAGGCCGCTCGTTCCTCGCCGCTCAAACCGACCTTCAGCCGCCCGTCGATGACGGCGATGGTGGCGGGTGTCGCGCCCTCGGCCGCTATGATCGCCTCGACGCGTTCCGCCATCCGCAGATTGTCCGGAAACGGCATTCCATGGGTGATGATCGTGCTTTCAAGCGCGACAACCGGAGCGCGCTCAGCGAGCGCGCGGCCGACGGCGGAATGAATGTCGATGAAGCTGGCTTCGGTCATGGCGATCCTGACTGGGTCAAAGCGGTGTGGCCGGTGGAACGAGCCTGAGCGCTTCCTCGAAGGCTTCCGCAGAGATGTCGGGCGCTGACCGCTCGGATGCGAGAACAAAGCAAGCCGCGGCAACGCCATGCCGGAGGGCGTCGCGCAGTGGAAGGCCCCGGAGCATGGCCGCGACAGTTGCGCCGGCCAGCGCGTCGCCGGCCCCTGTCGCATCCACGATATGCGAGGAAGGCGGCGGAGGGAGGCAGAATGATCCGTCAGCGTCGAATCCGATCACCGCTTCCCCGCCATTCGTGATGATCGCCGCCTCGAGCCCCAATCCACGCAGCTTCTCGATCCGCGTGTCTGCATCGGGGGCAGGGGAGGACAGCAGCGCATCGGCTTCGCGTTTGTTCATGAACAAGCAGCGCAATCGGGGCAGAAGCGGGCGCAAGCGCACGACCTTTGCGGGGGAGATCGCCATTCCGAACAGCGGCTTGTCTGCCGTGAGCACTGCGAGCCGCTCGGTCGCTGCGAGCGGCAAGTTTGCGTCGCACAGAACCGCATCGGCTCCTTCGATCGCCCGGCGCAGCGTTGCCCGACGCATCTGGCGCGGAAATCCGGCTTCGTAGATTTCCATGTCCGCGAGCGCCGCAATCACCTCGCCGCCTTGATCGAGCAAAGCCGTGTAGCTCGCCGTCGCGCGATCCAGGAACACCACGGACAGGTCGGCGATGCCCGAGGCTTCCACGGTGTTCGCCACCATCTCACCGATCGCGTCGCCGCCGCGCACCGAAAAGAGCGCACATTCTGTTCCACGGCGGGCAGCGGCCCGAAGCGCGTTGAACACGCCCCCGCCGACATCCTCCCGCATCGCCCCCGGGTTCGATGCGCCCGGAACGAACGGAGCGAAAATTCGGCCGCGCCGGTCGACATGCGCTCCGCCCAAGCCGAGCAGCTTTGGCTGTGGATCGTTCATGCCGGCGCTCATAGCGCGAGGCAGGCGGAACGGCCACCGCCTTGCAACGATGGGGAAGCCGCTTCGTTGAGGGCGACCGATTGGAGCAACAACGAATGGAGCGCGCTATGACACATCTCGATCAGGATGCGGCGGAAGCCTTCGATCCCCGGACCAACCGCGCCGGCGGCCAGGGGGGCGAGGCGGGAAGCGAAAGCGGTGTCGGGGGAACCGCAGAAACCGACCGCGATGCGCTTCAACCGGCGGATTACGGCACCACCGGCCGCGAAGCGCCGGAGCCGGGCGAATCAGAAGGGCATCAAGGCGGCCTCAGCGACAACGAGTCGGGCGATTCCGGTGGCGAGGGGGGTGGTCGTGAGCCCGTCGTTCAGCGTGATCGAGACTATGATCCCGACGGAGATCGGTTCACCGGTAGCGACGGGCCATCAGCGCTGCCTGCGGACGCCGCTTCTGTCTCGCTTCGGCCACAGCCTTGACCTCGTGTTGCGACGGGCGAGCGAATTCGACTTATTCCATTAAGCTGCCGACGCTATGAGTCGGACAGTTTTTCGTTTGAGGGATAGGTTTCCGTGCGCAGTCTCGTATCTTGCTTGGCGATTGCTGCAACCCTGCTTGCCTCAGGCAGCGTGCCGGCCCTCGCTGGGGCGCTCGATGCCGTGCCGTTGCATGCGTTAGGACGCCGGCCGGCCCCGCGCTTTGTTGTTCCGCAGCCTGTGCAGGAGCCTGTGCGCAACACGGCTCCGACTCATGCGGCCACTCGTCCGTCCGTTCCTGCGGCCAAGATTTCCTCCCCTGCCTACTACAACTACAAGGCCTTGCCGCTTGTCGCGGTGGATTTCTCGCGCCTCATGACCACTGGCAGTGTTGAGCAGGGCGACGGTGCGCAGCCGGCGCGCGCAGGCACCTGGAACTTTTCGGGGCTCGACGGCTATGCCTTGATGGCGGAGAAGCCGCTGGCCGACGCGCTGCTCGCCTTCTACGAAGCCGGGCCAGAGTCGCTCTGGCTTGAGGACGGTTTGCCAAACCAGCGCGCTCGTGACGCCATGGCCGTGCTTGCCGAGGCTGACACTTATGGCCTGGTGCCCTCCGACTACGCGGTGGCGCCTCCGCTGACGGAGTCGGCCAACAGCCCGGATGCGGTGCGCTTCGAGATGGCGCTGTCGGCACGTGTCCTGCGCTACCTGCGCGATGCGAGCGGCGGTCGCGTCGATCCCAACAAGCTGTCGGGCTACCATGACTTCGCGCCCAAGCCATTCGATGGGAAAGCGGAGCTCGCCCGCATGGGCCGTGCGAAGGACATCCGCGCCGCGCTGGAAGGCGCGCATCCGCGCATGCCGGAATTCCAGCGCCTTCGGGAAGCGCTGGTGAAGGCGCGTGAAAGCTCCGTTGACGCAGTCAGGGTCGATCCCCGGCTAACGCTCAAGCCCGGCGAATCGAACCCGGAACTGCCGAACTTCCTGAGAGCGGCGGCAAACAGCCTTCCTGCGGATGAACTGGAAGCCCAGGCAGCGCTGCTTACCGCGGGCAACACGGAGACTTACTCCGAAGACCTCGTTCCGGTCGTCAAGGCCGTGCAGAAGGCGAAAGGCCTGCGTCCCGACGGCGTCATCGGCCCGCGCACGGTCGCAGCGCTTGTCGGCGTGTCCGGCGAGCAGCGCGTGGAGAAGCTCGAGATCGCCATGGAGCAGCTGCGCTGGCTGCCCCGTGCGCTCGGCGAAACTCGCGTGTTCATCAACCAGCCCGCCTTCACCGCCGCCTATACCGAGGATGGCGTAGAGAAGCTGAAGATGCGCACGGTGATCGGCAGCAAGACGCATCAGACCACCTTCTTCTATGACCAGATCGAGCAGGTCGACTACAACCCTTACTGGGGTGTGCCGCAGTCCATCATCGTCAATGAGATGCTGCCCCGGCTGCGCAACGATCCCGGTTATCTCGACCGTGCCGGCTATGAGGTCACGGATGCGAAGGGCCGCAAGGTGCCGTCCAGCTCCGTCAACTGGGGAAGCTACGGAGCCAAGGTCCCGTTCAACGTCCGCCAGACGCCGAGCGAGGCGAATGCGTTGGGCGAGCTCAAGATTCTGTTCCCCAACAAGCATGCCATCTACATGCATGACACGCCCTCCAAGGACCTGTTCAAGCGTGACATGCGTGCTTTCAGCCACGGCTGCGTGCGGCTTTCCCAGCCGCGCGAGATGGCGGCTGCGGTGCTTGGAACCTCGGTCGAGCACGTCGCCGAGAAGCTGTCCAAAGGTCACTCGACGGAAAAGGTAAAGCGCCAGATCCCGGTCTATGTCGCCTACTTTACCGCCTGGCCCGACGCTGCCGGAACGGTGGAATATTTCGACGACGTTTATGGCCGCGACAAGCATCTGGAAGAAGCGCTGACGGATACCGAAGCCGTGCGCGGCGCAAGCAGCTGAGCAATGCGAGAGGGCGGTTCAAACCGCCGGTGCCTTTTTTTATTTTCCGGGGAAAATGGTGGGCGCGACAGGGATTGAACCTGTGACCCTTCGCGTGTGAAGCGAATGCTCTCCCGCTGAGCTACGCGCCCGTTCGAAGCGCGTAAGCCCCGAAGCAGGCCGCGATATAGAGTGGCGTTCGAACCCGAGTCAAGCGCGCGACGCGCCCCGATCTTTCCCCGCATCGATGAGCCTTCGCGTGAGGCCCGGCGTCAGCTCATCATAGTGTGAAATGACGATTGAAGGTTCGAACTCGCGCACCGGTCTGTCGGTGTAGCCGAAATCGACCGCCACAACGGGAATGCCGGCAGACTTTGCGGTTGTGATGTCGGTGCGCGAGTCGCCCACCATCACCGCGGCCTCCCCTTTGCCTCCGGCACGGGCGATGGTCTCGATCAGGTGCCGCGGATCCGGCTTGCGAAAGGGGAAGGTGTCCGCGCCGCAGATCGCGGAGAAATGCCCGCCGAGACCGAGGCCTTCCACGAGGCGCACCGCGAGCGCCTCGGGCTTGTTGGTGCAGATCGCGAAAGTGAAGCCGTCCGCCTCATGGCGTGCGATCGCCTCCACAACGCCGGGATAGGGACGCGACGTGCCGGGAATTCGCTCAGAATAATGCGCAAGGAAGATTGCGGCGAGCCGCTCGAGTTCATCGGGGGAAAGCTTACGGCTGCGAAGCGCGTAAGCCCGTTCGATCATCGCGCGGCCGCCCATCCCGACATGGAAGCCGATGGCATCACGGTGGGCTGGTTCGATCCCTGCCGTTTCGAGGCAATGATTGAGGCTTTCCACGAGGTCGGGCGCGGTGTCGACCAGCGTGCCGTCGAGATCGAAAACGAGGATCGGCTGAACCATTCGGGTGTCTTTCTGCCTGCATCCTCGCGATAGCCGCCGCCTTTGCCGCCCGCAAGTCGCGCGCTTTGCCATGATGGGCGAGCAATGCTAGGAGCGCAGCCCTCCAGAGAGGGCGATGCAGATGGACGGGAGGGCGTTGAAGGTCGAGGCAGCGCGGGTAGCGCTCGAACAGGTCGAGCCCGGAATGAAGCTCGGCATAGGCACCGGCTCGACGGCAAACGAATTCATCCGCCTGCTTGGTGAGCGAGTTGCAGAGGGCCTGGAGGTCATCGGCGTACCGACATCGGAGCGCAGTGCAGCGCTTTGCCGGGAACTTGGCATTCCGCTTTCCACCCTCGACCAGACGCCGGTGCTCGACCTTGCGATCGATGGCGCCGACGAGTTCGATCCGCAACTCGCGCTCATCAAGGGAGGAGGGGGCGCGCTGTTGCGCGAGAAGATCGTGGCGGCGGCCGCCGCGCGCATGGTGGTGATTGCCGATGCCTCAAAGCAGGTCGATGCGCTCGGCCGGTTTCCGCTCCCGATCGAGGTCAACCAGTTCGGCCTTCGCGCGACAATGATCGCGGTCGAGAGAGCGGCGGAAGACCTTGGCTTGACCGGGAAACCGCAGCTGAGAATGAACAGCGAAAAGCCCTTTGTCACCGATGGGGGGCACCTGATCCTCGATGCATCTTTTGGCCGCATTCCCGATCCAAGAGCCCTTTCCTCCGCGCTGCACGCCATTCCAGGCGTGGTCGAGCACGGGCTTTTTCTTGATATGGCCGACGTTGTGATCCTTGCCGCACCCACCGGAGTGATCACGATCAACCGGCCTTCCTGACTGCGCTTTGCTTTCAAACGACCTGATCTGCAAGACACGGAGTTTTCCCTTATGATCTTCGCCGCACGTGGCTTCCGCGCATTGGCACTAGCTTCCGCGCTTGCATGGGTCGGCGCGCCGGCTCTCGCGCAGGATATTGCGGAGTCCCACGTCAAGGCTGCGCGCGATGCCATCGCGTCGCTGAAGGCCACGGACACGTTCGACGCCATCCTTCCTGCCGCCGCCACGGCCCTCAAGGCCGAGTTGATCCGCAAGAACCCCGATCTGGAGTCGCTGATCGTGTCCACGGTGGACGAGAAGACGCTTGGTCTCGTGGCCCGGCGCGGCGATCTGGAACGCGAAGCGGCGCTGGCTTATGCCCGCGTGTTCACCGAGCCACAGCTCACCGAGATGGCGGCTTTCTTCAACTCGGAAACCGGCAAGAAGCTTCTCTCTGACGGAGGGATCGTCAATCGCGAGGTTGCAAAGGCTGCCGATATCTGGCGGCGCGGCGTGGCGCGTGATCTTGCCCAGGCGGTCGCCGAGACCATTGTCGCCGCGACGCCCGACAATCCTGCGCCAGCACCTCAGGTCGCTCCCGCCGCGACTGCTCCCGCGGCCGGCGCACCTGCGCCCACTCCATGACGAGCGCGACGCGCATCCTATGATGCGCTGGTCCGCACAAGGATCGAGCCTTGCAAAGCCCGGCGATGCCGGGCTTTTCTTTGTTTCAGCCATGCCCAAGGATTCGCCAGATGCCCCCCTATGACTACGACCTGTTTGTGATCGGCGGCGGCTCTGGCGGCGTGCGCGCGGCTCGTGTCGCAGCCTCGCTCGGCAAGCGGGTCGGTATCGCCGAGGAATACCGCTTCGGCGGCACCTGCGTGATCCGCGGCTGCGTACCGAAGAAGCTCTTCGTGTACGCCTCGCAATTTCCCGAAGCCTTCGAGGACGCGGCGGGCTTCGGCTGGACCGTGCCTGAGGCGCGTTTCGACTGGCCCAGCCTGATCGCGGCCAAGGACAAAGAGGTCGCCCGGCTCGAGGGGCTCTATCGCTCGGGCGTCGATAAAGCGGGCGGAGACACCTTCATGTCCCGCGCCGTTCTGCTCGACGCTCACACCATCCGGCTGGAAGCCGAGAACCGCACCGTCACCGCCGACACGATCCTGATCGCGACGGGAGGGCGGCCCAACCCGCATGCGTCGTTGCCAGGCCACGAGCACTGCATCTTCTCCGACCAGGCCTTTGCGCTGGAGAAACTCCCCAAGTCCATCGTGATCGCGGGAGGCGGCTACATCGCGGTGGAATTCGCCAACATCTTCCATGGGCTTGGCGTCGAGACGACGCTGATCTATCGCGGCCAAGAAATCTTGCAGCACTTCGACCGTGACGTGCGCACCGCGCTCCATGAGGCGATGGCGAAGAAGGGCATCCGAATCCAGTGCAAGACCGTGTTCGATCGCATCGAGCGGCAACGGGACGGGCGACTGGTTGCCCACCTTTCCGATGGCGAGCCGATCATCGCCGATCAGGTGATGCTGGCGCTTGGCCGGATCCCGAACACATCAGGCCTGGGCTGCGAGGCGGCCGGTGTCGCGCTGGGAGCCGCCGGCGAGATCATCGTGGACGCGTATTCGCGCACCAGCGCCGACAACATCTTCGCCGTGGGCGACGTGACGAACCGGATCCAGCTTACGCCGGTCGCGATCCATGAAGCGATGTGCTTCATCGAAACCGCCTTCAAGAACAATCCCACCAGGCCGGACCATGACTGCGTCGCGACTGCCGTCTTTTCTCAGCCTGAGCTTGGCACGGTCGGCATGACGGAAGAGGAAGCGGGCAAGGCGCTTGCTGAGGTCGAAATCTATCGCGCCTCGTTCAAGCCGCTGCGCAACACCGTGTCCGGCCGCGACGAGCGGGTTCTGCTCAAGCTGGTGGTGGACGCCTCCACGCGCCAAGTGGTCGGCGCCCATATGCTCGGCCCGGATGCCGGAGAAACCGCACAGCTTCTCGGCGTCGCGGTCAAGGCTAGGCTCACCAAGGACGATTTCGACCGCACCATGGCCGTGCATCCCACGGCAGCAGAGGAACTGGTGACGATGTACCAGCCGAGCTACCGCCTTCGGAACGGCGAGCGCGTAGATGCGTGAACAGTCGGGCTGATCAATCCTTTGACGGATCGTGGCCCCAGTTCATCAACGAATAGCGCCACGCGCTGTGCTCCTTGTCCTCCTTGGGCCCGCCTTGCGCCATATGTCGCTTGATGTAGCCGACGACCTTGGCCATGTGGCCGTAATCATCATCCGACAGGTCACCCTTCTTCTTGCGAAGGATCTCGACGATGCGTTTGCCGCTCTTGTGCCCGACGCTCTCGTCCTCGCCTTCGTTCGTCCAGCCGACTTCCTTTGACTCCGCCGTTTCGAGGAATTTTTCGATGGCGGAGGGCGTCATGTTCACCCACTCCTTGAACGCCTTGTAGGTCGCCGCCTGTTCGTTGTCGTCGGCATCCGGCTTTGTGACCATCAGGCATTCTCCTTGTTACGCTTGCGGGTTGCCGCAGCCCTCTTTGCGGAAGCGGAACGCTCCTCTGCTGTTCGGCTCGCAGATGCCTTGCCGCCCTTCTCGCCGCCCTTTTCGGAGGACTCATGCGTGTCGGGCTTGCCTCTGCCGGAGCCGGACTTGTTGCCGCCGCCGGACTCCTTGTTGACCGTCGCCCACGCCCGCCGCTCGGCTTCATCCTTGGGAACGCCGCGCTCCTCATAGCCTTCCTCGATATGCTCGGCCTTGCGCTTCTGCTTGTCGGTATATTTGTCCTTGTCGCCCTGGGGCATGGGGCAGTCCTCCGTTGAACGCGCGCAACGTTGCAGGTCGTCCATGCGTTCCCTTCCTGTTCCATCCACCCTGGGTGAGCCGGTGGCGCTGCCTTGCCCGGCCGCCGCCGCACCGGTAGAGCAGAGCCATGCTGGAACATCTCAAAGACAAGAACCGCATCTGGGCCGAGCGGAAGGTGGCGGCGGACCCCGGCTTCTTCACCCGCCTCGTCAATCAGCAGGCGCCCGAATATCTCTGGATCGGCTGCGCCGACAGCCGCGTGCCGGCGAACGAGATCGTGGACCTCGACCCGGGCGAGCTGTTCGTCCACCGCAATGTCGCCAATCTCGCGCCGCCGCAGGATGCCAATTATCTCAGCGTGCTGCAATTCGCGGTGGATGTGCTGAAGGTGAAGCACATCATGGTGGTGGGCCATTACGGCTGCGGCGGGGTGAGGGCGGCGGTCGACGGGCAGCGCCGCGGTCTGGTGGACCACTGGCTGCATCCGATCCGCGAGGTCGCGCATGACCACCGGCACGAGCTGGAGGCCATTCCGGAAGAAGCAACGCGTCTCGACCGCCTCTGCGAACTGAACGTGATCCGCCAGGTGAAGAACGTGTCGTCGGATGTCTTCGTGCAGGATGCCTGGGCGCGGGGACAGGAGATCTCTGTCCACGGCTGGGTCTATTCTCTCCATACGGGCCTCGTGAACGACCTCGGCGTGACCGTGACCAAGCCGGAGGAGATGGATCGGCTGGAGGATGTGGCGCCGCTGACGGAGCTTGCGGAGCCATCGGCAAACCCTTCGAACACGTCGGAACATCAGTCATGATGAAAACCGAGCGCGTTGCCGTCGACAAGGTCTATGTGCCCGCCGCGCGCCGCAAGACGCTTCACCCCGAAACGGTGCGCAGCCTGGCGGAGGACATCCTTGAGAACGGCCTCTCCACCCCGATCCAGGTGCGCTTCGACGGCAAGCGCCACGTGCTGGTCGAGGGCCTGCACCGCTTGGAAGCGATGAAGTGGCTCGGCGAGAGCGAGATCGACGCCTATCTCGTGCAGGCGCGCAAGCACTAGACCGGATGCCGCCGACCAGTCGTCGCGCCGCATCCGGCAAGGCCTGAACTTCGGCGTCGTGAGGTGTGCCGTATTCCGGCTGAGACGAGCCTGTCGCAGCTCAAGCTCCCCGACGATACCGGTTTGGTAAACAGGGCGATTCAATCTTTGTTGGCATTCGCGAGCTAGGAGGAAAGAAGCCAGCCTGCCTTCGCTGGCCCTGCCGCCCTTTGTTTTTGTTTTGCGTACAGGCCCGATGCGATCCAGAGGCGTTCTTTTCTCCCTCACCTGCCTCGCCCTCGCGGGCTGCACCTCCGGGTCCGGGATAACGGATGTTCTCAGTCCGCGCCCGTCGCAGGAGGTGACGAGCTCGATCGCCCCGACAGCGCGCCTCGAGTCGCCGCGCGCGGAAAGTGCTGGACCGACGGTTTCGGAAAAAGTCGCTTCGGCCACGACTCCGGCGCCGGTTCTTTCCGCAAAGGTCGTGGAGCCGGTGGCGGAAGCCATCGCCCTTGCCGTGGTGCCGACGCCGACGGGTGCGGCTGCCGCGATCATGCAGATCCAGCCGCGCCGCTTCCGCGACGCCAAGCCCATCAACTTCGGCAAGCGCGCGCCCAAGCACCTCGCCGTGCATGGCGTGGACGTCTCGCGCTGGCAGGGCAACATCGATTGGGACAAGCTACGCGGGCAGGGCGCGAACTTCGCCTATATCAAGGCGACGGATGGCGGCGACCATCTCGACCCGATGTTCAAGCGCAACTGGCGCGGGGCGCATGAGGCCGGGCTCAAGCGCGGTGCCTATCATTTCTTCTACTGGTGCCGCACGGCGGGCGAGCAGGCCGACTGGTTCATCCGCAACGTGCCGCGCGTAGAAGGCGCGCTGCCGCCGGTGATCGACGTCGAGTGGAACGGTGAGTCGAGCTGCAAGAAGCGTCCGTCGCCCGCCAAGGTGCGGGAAAAGATGCAGGTCTTCATGGACAAGCTCGAAGCCCATTACGGCCAGCGCCCGGTGATCTACACCGCGCCCGATTTCTACCGCGACAATCTCCGCGACGCCTTCCTCAACCACCCCTTCTGGCTGCGCGCCGTGGCCGAGCACCCCTCAAAGGTCTATCCCGGTCGCAAGTGGGTCTTCTGGCAATATTCCGGATCAGGCCTCTCCCACGGCGTCGAAGGCCGCATCGACCTCAACGCGTTCCACGGCTCGGAAGCTGAGTGGCGGGCATGGGCGGGTGGGCAGGCGGTGGTGGCTGCTGCTGAGTGATCTTCTGGCTAGTACACTCATGTCCAAGACGGGCGTAGTCAAATCTCTCAAGCCTGTACAATGACGTCGTGACGTTCTTGTATCTTTAGCTGCTACGCTGTCGCTCCATCCCTGAGAGTCTATGCGGCATGACTCCCTCGAAAATTAAACTTATGCGATCGCAAAGGCATCTAAATACAACCTGACATTGTTTGCTACAATTATAAGGAGTGGCTAAAATCCTCGAACATCTTGAGGTTGAGGAACATGAGCAAAAGCAGAAAGCCGACGATGGGGGATCGAGAGCGGGGGCGTAAACTTGCTCAGATGCGTAAAGATGCGGAAGTAACCCAGGAGAAACTTGGGAAGCATCTTGGTGTATCTCCTCAGCAGGTAGGAAAGTACGAGCGCGGCGAGAACAAAATCTCAGCCACACTATACGAGAAAGCTCTTATTTTTCTCTCTTCAAGATCACCAAGCGGATTTTCCGAAGAGCCAACGGCGAGCTATGAAGGACCAGTATCAACAGGTTCTTCAAGATCATCTATATCGCCGGAGTACAAGATCGAGATGTTATCCGTGATCGAAAGGTTGCGAACGATTATCTTGGAGCACTGTTGAAAAAGGCAGCTATGCTCAAGCCTCGAGATACTCGACCCGACTTTCCGCTAGGGGAAGGGGGAGACCATCTTCCAGTAACCCGTCGAGATGGAAGCGGATGGCCTCCCTGATCTCATGTTCGATCTTCTGGGCTGACTCGGCCGTGGCGATGCAGCCCGGTAGATCCGGCACATAGGCCGAATAATTGTTGCCTGCCTTCTCAATCACCACCGCATAGCGCATCTCAAACCTCCTTGAGCCCCGCTTGCTTGAGGATGCTGTTCAGCGTTCCTGGAGCAAGCTGGTCGGACGGCTTGCCGGCCACGGTGACGCGGCCGGCTTTGCCTGGATGCTTATACTGGCGATGGCTGCCCCTTGTTGCAACCAGCACCCATCCACTGGCTTCCAGAACGCGAAGGACCTCGCGAACTGTCAGCCGGGGCGGCACAGGTCACGAGCACCCGCTCGTGCTGCCGCAGGTGTCGCACTTCTCGCAGGTGCCGTTCCGCACCATGGTGAAGTTGTGGCATTCCAGGCACTCGTTGCCGGTATAGCCCTGCATCACCGCCTGGGCGCGGCGCTCGGCCGACTTCGTCCTCGCATCCTTTGCCTCGGCCGCCGCGGTGTCGGTGAAGAGGGTGGTGGATACGGATTCCACGGCCTCGTCATCCTCGGCTTCCTCCACCAGCTCCTTCTGGCGCTCCTCGTAGTCGCGGCGGTAAGAGGTGATGGTGTCCTCCTTCACCGCGAGCGCGCCGGCTACCCCGCCCATGGGACGGACGTTGGAGTTGGCGAAGACGCCGCCTGAAGCCTGTGCGCGAGCAGGAGCAGCACCCCCTGACGCCGTGCCGCCGAGGCTTCCCTTGGGCTCCGCCGCACGGCCAGTGATCACCTTGAGCGATGCGCCGCGGGTGAGGCCGCTCGACACGGGCTGCGCCCGGCCTTCCGCGATGCCGCGGCCGAGCGAGGTGTTGTCGAAGTCGCTCGTGTCGACATGGGCAAGATCGTTGCGGCCGGCATAAGACACGGCGAGTTCGCGGAACACATAGTCGAGGATCGAGGTCGCGTTCTTGATCGCGTCATTGCCCATCACCATGCCGGCGGGCTCGAACTTGGTGAAGGTGAAGGCCTCTACATACTCTTCGAGCGGCACGCCATATTGCAGCCCGAGCGAGATCGCGATGGCGAAATTGTTCATCATCGCGCGGAAGGCGGCGCCCTCCTTATGCATGTCGATGAAGATCTCTCCCAACCGTCCGTCATCGAACTCGCCGGTGCGCAAGTAAACCTTGTGCCCGCCGACCACGGCCTTCTGGGTATAGCCTTTGCGCCGGTTCGGCAGCTTCTCGCGGTCGCGCACCACGCGCTCCACGATGCGCTCGACGATCTTTTCCGTGACCTGCACAGCTTGGCTGACGGCCGGCGCGGCAATCAGCGCCTCGACGGCATCCTCCTCGTCCTCCTCGTCATCCCCGATCAGCGAGGCATTGAGCGGCTGGGACAGTTTCGAGCCGTCGCGGTAGAGCGCGTTGGCCTTCAGCGCCAGCTTCCAGGACAGGTGATAGGCTGCGGTGCAATCCTCCACGGTCGCGTCGTTGGGCATGTTGATGGTTTTGGAGATCGCGCCCGAGATGAAGGGCTGGGCCGCCGCCATCATGCGGATGTGCGACTCGGCGGAGAGGTAGCGCTTGCCGATCCGCCCGCATGGGTTGGCGCAGTCGAAGACGGGAAGGTGCTCGTCCTTCAGGAAGGGCGCGCCTTCCAGCGTCATCGCCCCGCAGACATGGATGTTCGCGGCCTCGACGTCCTTCTTCGAGAAGCCCAGCGCAGGCAGCATCTCGAACGAGATGTCGTTAAGCTGCGCGTCGGAGAGGCCGAGCGTTTCCTTGCAGAACTCCTCGCCCAAGGTCCATTTGTTGAAGATGAACTTGATGTCGAAGGCCGACTTGGCCGCGGCGTTGAGGACGGCGATCTTCTCGTCGGTGAAGCCGCGCGCACGCAGCGAGCCGGGATTGATGCCGGGCGCCTGGTTCAGGTTGCCGTGGCCCACCGCATAGGCCTCGATCTCGGCGATCTGGCTTTCGGAATAGCCGAGCGTGCGCAGCGCCTCGGGCACGGCGCGATTGATGATCTTGAAATAGCCACCGCCCGCAAGCTTCTTGAACTTCACGAGCGCGAAGTCAGGCTCGATGCCGGTGGTATCGCAGTCCATGACGAGCCCGATCGTGCCCGTCGGCGCGATCACGGTGGCCTGCGCGTTGCGGTAGCCATGCTTGTTGCCAAGCTCCAGCGCCCGGTCCCAGGCAGCGCGGGCATGGGTGATCAGCGCCGGCTGCGGGCACTCCTCCGCCACCAGCGGCACGGGATTGACCGCGAGCGCCTCATAGCCGTCCGCCTCGCCATGCGCGGCGCGGCGATGGTTGCGGATGACGCGCAGCATCGACTGGGCATTCCGCTTGTAATCGGGGAACGCCCCGAGCTCGGATGCCATCTCGGCCGAGGTGGCATAGGATACGCCCGTCATGATCGCGGTGAGCGCGCCGGCGATGGCGCGGCCCTCCGTCGAGTCGTACGGGATGCCCGAGGTCATCAGCAATCCGCCGATATTGGCGTAGCCGAGGCCAAGCGTGCGATATTCATAGGACTGCCGCGCGATCTCACGCGACGGGAACTGCGCCATCATGACGGAGATCTCGAGCACCATCGTCCACAGCCGAACCGTGTGCTCGAAGGCCGCGATGTCGATCTCGCCGTCCACCTTGCGATAGGGCAGGAGGTTGACGGAGGCGAGGTTGCAGGCCGTGTCGTCCAGGAACATGTATTCCGAGCACGGGTTCGAGGCGCGGATGGCACCCGCGCTTGTGCAGGTGTGCCAGTCGTTCATCGTGGTGTTGAAGTGCAGCCCCGGATCGGCCGAGGCCCAGGCGGCATAACCGATCTTCTCCCACAGATCGCGCGCCTTGAGGGTCTTGTGGACCTTGCCGTCCGTGCGGCGGATCAGGTTCCACTCGGCATCGTCCTCCACCGCGCGCAGAAAGTCGTCGCGCAGCGAAACCGAGTTGTTCGAGTTCTGGCCCGACACGGTGAGATAGGCTTCTGAATCCCAGTCCGTGTCATAGGTCTTGAACTCGATGGACGTGTAGCCCTGGCGGGCGAACTGGATTACCCGCTTGACGTAGTTCTCCGGCACCGCGTTCTTCTTGGCATCCTTGATGGCGCGCTTGAGGGCGGGGTTCTTCGCGGGATCGAAGCAATCGCCGCCATCGCCCTCGCAGTTGAGGCAGGCCTTCATGACGGCCGTCATGTGGCTCTTGACGATCTTGGAGCCAGTGACGAGCGAGGCCACCTTCTGCTCCTCGTTCACCTTCCAGTCGATGTAAGCCTCGATGTCCGGATGGTCGACATCCACAACCACCATCTTGGCCGCGCGCCGGGTCGTGCCGCCCGACTTGATGGCGCCCGCCGCGCGGTCGCCGATCTTGAGGAACGACATCAGCCCCGACGACTTGCCGCCGCCCGACAGGCGCTCGCCCTCGCCGCGAAGCTGGGAGAAGTTGGAGCCGGTGCCCGAGCCGTATTTGAACAAGCGCGCCTCGCGCACCCACAGATCCATGATGCCGCCTTCATTGACGAGATCGTCGGCGACGGACTGGATGAAGCAGGCATGGGGCTGCGGGTGCTCATAGGCCGATTTGGAGGCTGTCAGCTTGCCCGTGAAGGGATCGACATAGAAATGGCCCTGGCCGGGGCCGTCGATGCCATAGGCCCAGTGAAGGCCGGTGTTGAACCATTGCGGGCTGTTGGGCGCGACGCGCTGGGTGGCGAGCATGAAGCACAGCTCATCCATGAAGGCGCGCGCATCCTCCTCCGTTTCGAAGTAGCCGCCCTTCCAACCCCAATAGGTCCAGGTGCCGGCAAGCCGGTCGAACACCTGCCGCGCGTCGCGCTCCGAGCCGTAGCGCTCCTCGGCGGGGAGCTCCGCCAATGCGGCCTCGTCGGCCACCGAACGCCACAGGAAGGAAGGAACGGAGTTCTCCTCCACCTTCTTGAGGCGCGCGGGCACGCCGGCCTTGCGGAAATATTTCTGTGCCAGGATGTCGGCCGCGACCTGGCTGAACTGCTCGGGCACGTCGATGTCGGCAAGACGGAAGACGATCGAGCCATCCGGGTTCTTGATCTCGCTGACCGCCTTGCGGAACGGAACCTCGGCATAGGCAGACTGGCCGTCCGTGGTGAAGTGGCGCTGGATGCGCATGGCTGAAACCTCAGGAAGCGAGAAGGACTAGATGTTGATCTGGCGTGAACAGGTCGTTCCGCCGGGAAGTGTGGCTCCGTCGCTGCCGCTAGACGGGCCGGAAAGAACTGACCCAACGATGCGCGAGAAGCTTTGCCGACGCCATCGCTGATGAGCGGATGCGCCCGCTATCAACAGGTAAGAGGAAACTCTGGGATAAGGCGGCGTTTTCGTTTGCAAGGCTCATGGAAACACCGTCGCAGCGCTGGCTACGCTCTATGTAGTAGGAAAAAATGAACAGCGTCCTACATATAGCACTAACAGCCACGATGCGCCACGATTCGTTTCAGCCCGCTCCGGGTTTCTCGCTGCCGTGAACACTCCGGCACAGCTGGAACAGCCCGCTCGCAAAAGCCTTACCGCCACGTAATGCGCTTCCTGCAAGGGGAAGCTCTCTGGCGCGAAATTCGGACACAGGTTCAACCCTCGGAGAAAGTGAGCTGCGGCGAGTCCGCGGCGAGAGTCAAGCGCTCGCGCAGCGCCTGTCTCTCACTACATCTTGTAGTTGGAAGATGTGGACAAGTCCGATCGACGCGGAGCTTTTTCACGCGACGTGAATGGAGGCAGCGCCTTGTCTGGCGCTCACACTCAGGGCCGGCTCCGATAGCGTCAGCGCCGGCGGCGAGCGCTCAGGCGGCCAGAGAAGAAGGTCCGTTCGAGAACCGGGCGATCAGTTCCGCCAGGTCACGCTCGCGCACGCGCGCTGCTGCCTCGGCTGGCTTGAACCATGCGCGGCGGCGCTGATGCGCCTCGGGCCAGCGGGACGCCACGTCCTCCACCTGCATGGGATAAACCAGCACCTCGCAATGAAGCACGCGGCCGCTGTTCTTCCGCTTGCGATAGAAGTAACGGCCGGCCTCCTTCGATGCGATGGCGCCGGAAAGCCCGGCTTCCTCCGAGGCCTCGCGGGCCGCTGCCTCGAACAGGGCTTCCTTGCCTTCCGGCCAGCCCTTCGGCAGTACCCAGCGGCCAGTGTCGCGGCTGGTGATCAGCATGACTTCCAGACCCGTCAACGTGTCGCGCCAGGGAAGGGCCGCGACCTGCCGCCGACGGGGACTCCCGCCCAGCAGCATCCGTATCATCTCGACTGCATCCTGCACGATCGGCCGGCTCCAGAATTTCGGCCTCATCCCTCAACCTTCTCGTCCAGCCGGAAGTCATTTGCCGGTTCACGGAAGATACGGTTAATCCTCTTTAAATTCCATGAATAAAGAGTGAAAGGCCCTGCGGAAAAAGCCTCAGTCGAGGATCAGCCGCGATGGTCGTCGGCGATAGGCTTCTGATAGGTGAAGCCCAGATCCCAAGGGAAGTAGATCCACGTATCCTGCGACACTTCGGTGACAAAGGTGTCGACCAGCGGCCGGCCCTTGGGCTTGGCGTAAACGGTGGCGAAATGCGCCTTGGGCATCATCGCCCGGACAACCGCCGCTGTCTTGCCCGTATCGGTCAGGTCGTCCACGATCAGCACGCCTTGGCCGTCATCGGCGAGGATGGCGGGCGACACTTCCTTCAGCACCGCGAGTTCGCCCTGATCGACATAGTCGTGGTAGGAGGCGATGCAGGCCGTATCGATCAGCCGGACACCGAGCTCGCGCGAGATGATGGCGGCCGGCACGAGCCCTCCGCGCGTGATGCAGACGATGGCGCGCCACTGCGTGCCCGAACCCGCCAGCCGCCAGGCAAGCGCTCGCGCATCGCGGTGGAACTGGTCCCAGGATACGGGAAAAGCCTTTTCGGGCAGGGACATGGTTTCTCCGGGCGCAACCGCGTTGGGGAAGAAGGAAGCCGCTCTAGCCGGAAGCACTTTGCGCTGACAAGGGCCGGACGGCGCGGGGCGAGCGCACATGCTCCGGCCGTAGCCCCAGGCCAACGGCTCGCGCCACAAGCCGCTGCAGAAATGGAAGGCTGGAAACGAGCCGCAAGCCGAGCGGCAGCGCGGGCGCGGTCGCCTTCGACTGCGACACAAGCGGCGCGAGCACGCGGTTCTGCACTGTCACCTGGGCGAACTGCACCGCGCGAACCGGCCACGATCGTCGCGCGGCGAGTGCAGGAAGATCCGTGTCGCGGAGGTCGCCCGCCGCGAGTTTCGCCGCAAACAAATTCGCCGCCGCCACCGCGTCCTGCACGGCCAGATTGATCCCGACTCCGCCGATCGGCGACATGGCGTGAGCGGCATCCCCGATGCAGACGAGACCGGGCCGGTGCCAAGTCTCGAGCCGATCCACGGTGACGGAAAGGAGCTTCACCTGATCCCAGTCCTGGAGCGCCGCCACCACCGCGCTGAGGGACGGAACGATTGCCCCGACCTGTCGCCTGAACGCGTCGAGGCCAACTGCCTTGATGCGGTCGGCGCCGCCTTTTGGAATCACATGCGCGCACTGCCAGTAGTCGCCCCGATCGATCGTCACGAGCACGCCGCCTGCGCCGGCATGAAGGAGAGCTGTTTCTCGTTCAGCGCCTTCCCGCCGCAGCCGGAACCAGAGCACGTCGATCGGCGCCCCGATATCCTTCACGCGAAGCCCCGCAAGCCCGCGCAGGATCGAGCGACGCCCGTCCGCGGCGATCGTCAGCTCCGCTTTAACCGTGATCGGCCCGCTGTCATCATGCGCCTCCACGCCGATGATCCGCCCGCCCTCGGTCAAGAGCCCGGTGCCTTCGGTCTTCATCAGCAGACTGAAATCGGGGAAGGCACGCGCCTCATCGGCAAGGAAATCCAGCAGATCCCATTGCGGCATGAAGGCGACAAACGGGCAGCGCACATCCATCCCGCGAAAATCCGCAACAGGCAGGACACGCCCGTTGAAGTCCGCGCTCAAGCGGTCGAACCGCTGGTGGGGAATGGCGAGGAAGCGGTCGATCAGACCAAGCTCGCTCATGATCTCCATCGTGGAGGGATGAACCGTGTCGCCGCGGAAATCCCGCAAAAAGTCGGCATGCTTTTCGAGCACCACGGTGCGAATGCCGGCGCGGGCAAAAAGCAGCCCCGCCATCATCCCGGCCGGTCCTCCGCCCACGATGCAGCATTGCGCCTCGACACTGCGCGGTCGAGCATCGGAACCCATGGCATCGCCTCCCGACAGCCTCGTCTCCGATCTAGCCTGACGCCTTTGATGCCGCCAGCGTGATCGACAAGCCGGCTGCCTGTTCTTGCTGGCAAGACTCGGCCCCGCTAGATCGTCGCCCACAACGGATCGGAGCGGCGCGTGGATAGCGGCGGAAGCGGGGGCATCGGCGCGGCTGCGGGAAAGGTGCGCAGCCGCAACTATGATGCGGTCGCATCTTTTTACGAACTGCTTGCGAACGCTTATTCATTCGGGCTGATCCGCCGCGCCAAGCAGGTGGAGCTTGACTATCTTCAGCCCGGGACGAGGGTGCTTTACCTCGGCGTCGGCAGCGGCGAGGAAGCCGTTGCTGCGGCACGAAAGGGTTTGCACGTCACAGCCGTCGATCTTTCTTCGGCGATGATCGGTCGACTTCGGAGGAGGCTCAGGCGCAAGAAGCTCTCGGCCGAGTTGATCTCAGGTGACGCGCTGCGCCACAAGCCAGCCGAACTCTACGACGCCGTTTGCGGCAACTACTTCTTCAACGTCTTCGGCCCTGCCGACATGCCGGTGGTTCTGCGTCACGCCGCAAGCCTCGTGCGCCCTGGCGGGTTGCTGATGATCGCGGACATGGCACCACCGCCGCGCGGGCCCCTCGGCTGGCTGTCCTGGTCCTATTTGAAGCTCGGACTGTCGTTTTTCTGGCTTCTGCGGCTGGCCTCGCAGCATCCGATCTACGACTATGTGGCGGCGGGCGAGACGGAAGGCCTGCTGTTCGAGCATCTGCATGATTTCGGGCCGCCCGGCGGGCGGATGCCGCTCTACCGCACGGTGATCCTGCGCCGCCCGATTCAAGCAGCCTGACGGTGGACATCTTCAGAGGCCTGCGCCGCGGCATCGACCGCGCGCTCGATTGCCGGCTGGCCGATCTTCGATCCGCCGATCTGCCGCTGGAAGCACGCATGAAAGCGTTCGAGCGCTTCGGCGATCATTCGCTCGCGTTCA
Organism: uncultured Mesorhizobium sp.; assembly: GCA_963522145.1. Classification (GTDB taxonomy): domain Bacteria; phylum Pseudomonadota; class Alphaproteobacteria; order Rhizobiales; family Rhizobiaceae; genus Mesorhizobium_B. The sequence goes on from CAUQXI010000003.1 coordinate 247,180, forward strand.
GCGCTACGACGCAGAAGGGGCTCGATTATTGGGGCGATGAGCAGGGCTTCATCGCCTATGGCCGCATGATGGGACAGGTGGTGGCGCTGGGAGATCCTGTGTCGGCACCGTCCGGTCGCGCTGACCTTCTGCGCAACTTCATACAGGAAGCAGGAGCGCCGAGCTTCGCTGAGGTTTCACCGGATGTCGCGGCATGCCTGGCCGACCTCGGCTACCGCGCCATGCGCATGGGTGTGGACACCGTGCTCGATCTTGCCGCCTACGATTTCTCCGGCCGACGCAAGGAGACCGTCCGCTATTCGGAGCGCTGGCTCAACAAGAACGGATTCCGCATCGGCGAAACAGCGGAGTTTCCCGAACTCGGCGGGGAGGTCGCCCAGCTGTCGCGCGACTGGCGGAGGAGGCGCATCGTCAAGCGGCGCGAGATGGCCTTTCTGAACCGTCCGTTTCCGCGCGAGGAAGAAGCGCTCACGCGCCGCTTCGTGCTGCTTTCGCCGGAAGGGCGGCCGGTGTCGCTCCTGTTCTTCGATCCGCTCTGCCGCGACGGCGCGGTGATCGGTTATGTCACCGCCTTCAAGCGAAGGGCAGCGAATGTCACGTCCCACGCCGAGATCGGCCTGACCAAACACGCGGTGGACCGGTTCAGGGCAGAAGGTCGGGGGAAGGTCACCCTTGGCCTGTCACCGCTCTTGGATGTCGCGCCCAGCGGCTATCCGGAGTCGGCATTGTTCCGCGCGCTGGCGCAGCGCTTCTACTCGTCCCGCTTCATCAACCGGCGTATCTTCAACATGCAGGGCCATGCCGCATTCAAGCGCCGCTTCCACGGGCGAGAGGAGCCGCGCTACTTTGCCTGGAAGAAGGGATCGCCCTTGCCGCCCTTCCTTGCACTGCTGCGGCTCAGCCGGGCTTTTTGAGAGCCTGCTGCTCGCGCGCCACCTCGTCCAGCATCTCTCGTATGGCGGCTTCCGTTTCCGCCAACAGATCAGCGTCGCGCGCGCGGACCACGAGTTCGGTCCAGAAGCGCCCATCCTCATATTTCGGATAGGAGCCGATGATCGTGTCCGGAAAGCGCTTCTGGATGTCACCCAGCGGGCCGCCGATCGTGCCCTCGCCGAAGCTGCAGGGAACCGTGGCGGAAAGAAGCTTCGTTCCGGTTTCGAGCGTGGGCAGCACATTGTCGAGCATGGCCTGGAAGATCTTCGGCACGCCCGCCATCACATAAACATTCTCGACCCGAAAGCCGGGCGCGAGCGAAACGGGATTGTCGATATGCTCCGCGCCTTGCGGCATCCGCGCCATCCGCTTGCGGGCCTCGGTGAAGGGAATGTCCCGCCTGGCATAATCGGCTTCAAGCAGCGCATAGGCACGCGTGTCGTAGCCGACCGGCAGCTCGAAGGCCTTGGCAATGGAATCAGCCGTGATGTCGTCATGGGTCGGTCCGATGCCGCCCGTGGTGAACACATATCGGAACTTGGCGCGCAGCGCGTTCACCGCCTCCACGATCGCGCCTTCGTCGTCGGCCACCACGCGCACTTCCCTGAGGTCGATGCCGACCGCCGTCAGCACGTCCGCGAGATGGCCGATATTGCGGTCCTTGGTGCGGCCAGACAGGATTTCGTCGCCGATCACGACCATTGCGGCGGAAACGGTTTCGGCCATGGTGAAGCTCCATTGCTGTGGCGCAGCGGCATAGCGCCGCCAAACCCAAGCAGCAATGGTGCGAGAAGCGTGAACGCTCCGTCCAGCAACGGATGGTGGGCGGCCGCCGCCTCCTGAACTAGATGAGGGATATCGGCGGGCCAATCAGGCCGACGATCCCGTTTTCATCAGGAGCAAGTGATGGCGAAGATCCTCACCCTTTATTATTCGAGCTGGGGCCACATGGAAGCGATGGCCAAGGCGGCAACGGAAGGCGCGCGCGAGGCAGGCGCGGACGTGACGATCAAGCGCGTTCCCGAGCTCGTGCCTGCGGAGGTCGCCAGGGCCGCTCACTACAAGCTCGATCAGGAAGCCGCGATCGCCGACCCGCTGGAACTGGCCGATTATGACGGCTTCATCTTCGGCGTGTCGACGCGCTACGGCGCGATGTCGGCGCAGTTCAAGAATTTCGTGGACCAGACCGGGCCGCTCTGGGCCAAGGGTGCGCTGGTCAACAAGACCGGCACGGTAATGGTGTCGACGGCCACCCAGCATGGCGGAGCGGAGATCGCGCTTCTGAGCACGCAGGTTTTCATGCAGCATCACGGCCTGATCGTCGTGCCGCTGTCCTATGCCTACCAAGACCAGATGGGCAATGACGTGGTGCGCGGCGGTGCGCCCTACGGCATGACCACGACATCCGATGGCGACGGCTCGCGCATGCCTTCGGCGCAGGAACTCGACGGCGCCAAGTTCCAGGGCAGGCGCTTCGCCGAAATCACGGCCAAGCTGCACGGCTGACGGCTTCAGCCCGGAAGGCTTGCCGTGAAGCGGCCTTCCGGGATGATCGACGCGATATGGTGCGGATGACGGGGGTCGAACCCGTACGGGCAAGCCCGAGGGATTTTAAGTCCCTTGCGTCTACCAGTTTCGCCACATCCGCATCGTTCGCTTCCTAGCTTGGAAGAGCAGGGGCGGGAAGGGCGTGTTTCGTGGCTGGAGCGTGCCTGGGTGCGATCCGCTACACACCTGCCGGCTTAGTCGCACCTGGTCCGGGCGGCATGGTGGCATTTGGCGCGATATGCGATAGCCGGCTTTTGCCGCCGGAAATCTCAGCGCAGGCGGAGCACACGATATGGGCTGCCTTCGATGAACAGATCCTTCTCCGAACGCGTGCGGGAAGCCGCGACGGCCATTCGGCCGTTGTTTCCGCCGACGCCGCTTCAGGAGAACGCCTATCTGTCGCGGCTCTACGGCGCGCGTGTGCTGCTTAAGCGGGAGGACCTCACGCCCGTGCGGTCCTACAAGATCAGGGGCGCGCACAACTTCTTCCGCAAAGTACTGGCGCAGGGCGAAAGCGTTGGTCGCTTCGTTTGCGCGAGCGCCGGTAATCACGCGCAGGGCTTCGCCTATGCCTGCCGGCACTTCGAGCAGCATGGCACCGTGTTCATGCCGGTCACAACGCCACAGCAGAAGATCGACAAGACGCGCCTGTTCGGCGGACCATTCGTGGAAATCCGCCTTGTGGGCGACTTCTTCGACGACTGCCTGCGTGCCGCACTCCGGTTCGCGGAGGATGCCGGCGCCGTGATGGTGCCGCCCTTCGACCATCGCGACATCATCGAAGGGCAGGCGGGCGTCGCCTTCGAGATCGCGGAGGAGCTCGGCGGAAAAGCCTTGGACATGATCGTCGTGCCTGTGGGCGGTGGCGGGCTCGCGGCGGGCAGCGTACGCTATCTTCGCGAGACCGGCAGAAAGCCGCGCTTCGTCTTCTGCGAGCCGGTCGGCGCGCCGAGCCTCAGGACCAGCCTGCGCGAGGGCCACCGCATGCGCCTGTCGCGCATCGACAATTTCGTCGACGGCGCCGCCGTGGCGGAGATTGGGGAGGAGCCGCTCCGCATTTTGAGTGGGTTCCGGGAGGACGACGTGCAGCTCGTTCCCGAAAACCGGCTTTGCGCCACCATGATCGAGATGCTGAACGTGGAAGGCGTCGTGTTGGAGCCTGCCGGCGCTCTGGCCATCGATGCTCTGAAGGACCTGCCGCGAGACCAGATCGCGGGCAAGACGCTGGTGCTGGTGGTGTCCGGCGGCAATTTCGATTTCGAGCGCCTGCCGGACGTGAAGGAGCGCGCTTTGCGCTTCGAGGGGTTGAAGAAGTACTTCGTCTTCCGTTTTCCCCAGCGCCCCGGCGCGCTGCGTGACTTCCTCGACCTGCTCGGCCCACAAGACGACATCGCTCGATTCGAGTACCTGAAGAAGTCGGCGCGCAACTTCGGCTCGGTGCTGATCGGCATCGAGACAAAGGAGAAGGGAAGCTTCGCACAGTTGGCGGAACGCTTTGACCGTGCCGGCTGGGCCTATGAGGATATCACCGAAAACGATACGCTCGCGGGTCTGCTGATCTGAAACGCCGCCGGGTGCTTCTGCCGTCCACGCCGATTTCGTTTGCTTTCGGCGCGCGTACCTCCCATATGAGCCGCATCAAGGCGCTTGGGCCGGCATGTTCCGGCTTTCCTTTGTTTGGACTGGTTGCGTCTGATCCTCCATGTGAAGCCGTTTGTCGGCCCGGAGGAAGCCCCGTTGCAAATGCGTCGGGCACGGCAGCGCAGCCGAGCGGGCTTCCCGGAAGCCTGCCCGCCTTGTCGTTTCACCCATATGTGCTGTCGGCGGGTTGCGCCCTGCGGCATGTTCATTTCGCGGTTCAAAAACCGCATGAAAGTTGTTTGAATTGACTCAAGAAAACACTGCGACGCCAAACGGCTTCGCGTCCTTCGACCTGCCCGCGATCCTCATGAAGGGTGTTGACGGCGCAGGGTTCACCGAGCCCAAGCCGATCCAGCTCCAGGCGATTCCGCCGCAGCTTGCAGGCCGCGATGTGCTGGGCGTGGCCCAGACTGGTTCGGGCAAGACGGCCGCCTTCGCGCTTCCGATCCTGTCGCGTATCATCGCGCTCGGCACCAAGCGTCGTCCCAAGACCGCACGCGCTCTGATCCTCGTGCCCACCCGTGAACTCGCGGTTCAGATCGAGGAAACGTTCCGCATCCTTGCCCGCAATGCGCATGTGTCCACTGCGCTGGTGCTTGGCGGTGTGTCGCGCGGCGCCCAAGTGCGCAAACTCGCGCCCGGCGTCGATGTGCTGATCGCCACGCCCGGCCGCCTGCACGACCTCGTGCAGGAAGGCGACGCCATCCTTTCCGACGTGAAGTGGCTGGTGCTCGACGAGGCCGACCGCATGCTCGACATGGGCTTCATCCATCAGGTTAAGCGTCTCGCCAAGGCAACCGCGCACGATCGCCAGACGGCGTTGTTTTCCGCCACCATGCCGCCCGAAATCGCCGAGCTGGCCGCCGGCCTCCTGCGTGATCCCGTCCGCGTCGAGGTCGCTCCGCAGGGCACTACGGTGGACGAGATCGAGCAAAGCGTCGTCATGGCGCGCGTGAAGCAGAAGCGGCGTCTCCTGTCCGAGATGCTGGCAGACCCCGCGATGTCGTCCGTGATCGTTTTTGCCCGCACGAAGCATGGCGCCGACCGCGTCGCGCGCGACCTGGAACGTGATGGTTTCGAGGCTGGCGTGATCCATGGCAACAAGAGCCAGAACGCCCGCCAGAAGGCGCTGAACGGTTTCCGCGATGGCTCGACGCGTATCCTGGTCGCCACCGACATTGCAGCACGCGGCATCGACGTTCCCGGCATCAGCCATGTGGTGAATTTTGACCTGCCGGACGAGGCCGAATCCTACGTCCATCGTATCGGCCGCACAGGTCGCAACGGCGCTTCCGGAACAGCGATCACCCTGTGCGATCCGGCCGAGAACGCCAAGCTGCGCGCGGTGGAGAAGGTTATCCGCAAGCGGTTGACGATCGTGCGGGATGTGACGGGCGAGGCGGAGCCTGAGCAGGCAAGATCATCGGAGCCGACGCGCGCTGTGCCAGCACGGCGGCCCTCTCCCAAGCCGCAGGCTCGGCCTCAGTCACGTCCGCAAGCCTCTGAGGGCCAGAAGCGGGACGGTGACGGAGCACCGCGCGGAGCGGAAAACAAGCCCAAGCGCTTTCGGCCGAATCGTGCCCGCAAGCCAAGGCGCTTCGCGCCGAAGGCAGCCTGACGGGAAATCCGTTTCCTCGATGATCAACAATCTGCTCGGCCGTCATGGGCCGAGTAGATTTTCGCGGGATCGTCGAGCGCTGCCTTCGAGGCGCGACCCTTGCACATGTGAAGCGTGGCAGTCGGATTAGTGCTGCTTCGGAGCACAAAGGCAAATTGCGCCTTGAAAGGGCATGGCATGGTTCCTAGGGTTCATGCCATGCATATCGCCCCGGCACTCCCATCCGTTATCGAAGCCATCGGCAATACGCCGCTGATCCGACTCAAACGCGCATCGGAGGAAACGGGCTGCGAGATCCTCGGCAAGGCCGAATTCATGAATCCCGGTCAGTCGGTGAAGGACCGCGCCGGGCTGTTCATCATCCGCGACGCCGAGCGCCGGGGGCTTTTGAGACCCGGTGGGCTCATCGTGGAGGGCACAGCCGGAAATACCGGCATCGGCTTGACCGTGGTCGCCAAGGCGCTTGGATACCGCACCGCGATCGTCATCCCCGATACGCAGAGCCAGGAAAAGAAGGACGCACTCCGTGTGCTGGGAGCCGAGCTCATCGAAGTGCCGGCGGTGCCCTACAAGAACCCCGACAATTATGTGAAGCTTTCAGGACGCCTGGCCGAGCGCCTCGCGCAGAGCGAACCGAACGGCGCGATCTGGGCTAATCAGTTCGACAACGTTGCCAACCGTGACGGGCATGTGGAAACGACGGCGGAAGAAATCTGGGCGCAGACCAGCGGCAAGGTGGACGGTTTCGTGTCCGCAGTCGGCACGGGCGGGACGCTCGCCGGCGTGGCGGAGGGCCTGCGGGCCAGGCGCGGAGCGGTGAAGATCGCGCTCGCCGACCCGCTTGGCGCGGCCCTTCACAGCTACTACACCACGGGCGAACTGGCGTCTGAAGGAAGCTCCATCACCGAAGGCATCGGGCAGGGGCGCATCACCGCCAATCTCGAGGGCTTCACACCCGACTTCTCATTTCAGATCCCCGATGAGGAAGCCCTGCCGATCATCTTTCGTCTCGTGGAGGAGGAGGGTCTCTGCCTCGGCGGCTCGTCCGGCATCAACATCGCCGGCGCGATTCGCCTCGCGCGCGAGCTCGGGCCGGGCCATACGATCGTAACGATCCTGTGCGATGCCGGCACGCGCTACCAGTCGAAGCTGTTCAATCCCGCGTTCCTTGCCGAGAAGAAGCTGCCCGCGCCGGAATGGATGAGGCGCGAACCGAGTTTCGACATTCCTTTCGAGGCCGCCGCATGAGTTCAACGGAAGCACTTTTTCGCGACGACGCATATCTGCGCGAGGCGGAGGCCAAGGTCGTCGCAGTGCTGCCGGATGGCGGGGTCGTGCTTGACCGCACGATCTTCTACGCCACCTCCGGCGGACAGCCGGGCGACACCGGCGCGCTGATCAGGAGTGACGGGAGCCGAGTCGCCATCATCGGCACGGTGACTGGTGACACGAAGGACGAGATCGTCCACCAGCCTGATCCGCAGGCGCCAGTCCTCGACATCGGCGAGGCGGTCACGCTCCGGATCGACTGGGAGCGTCGTTTCAAGCTGATGCGCATGCACACGGCCTGTCATCTCTTGAGTGTGGTGTGTCCTTATCCGGTCACCGGCGCGTCGGTGGGCGAGGACGAGTCGCGCATCGACTTCGACATTCCCGACGCAGGCATGACCAAGGAAGAAGCCACCGCCGGCATGATGGCGCTGGTGGCAAGGAATCATCCGGTCACCACGCGCTGGATCACGGAGGAGGAGCTCTCCAACAATCCCGGCCTGGTGAAATCCAAGAACGTGCGCCCGCCCGCTGGAGCCGGCCGCATCCGCCTTGTCGTGATCGGTGAGAGCGGAGCTGTCGACAGCCAGCCTTGCGGCGGCACACACGTCGCCACGACCGACGAAGTCGGGAATGTTCATATCGGCAAGATCGAGAAGAAGGGCCGCGAGAACCGCCGTTTCCGCATCCGGTTCGGTTCGGCCGCGTGATGGAGGTTGTTCTGGACGACTCCCGCCCCTTTATCGTTTCTCCGGACTGGCTTGAGCCGCGGCTGAACGAGCCCGGCCTGTCGATCGTGGATGCGTCCTGGTATCTTCCCGCGCACAATCGCGACGCGCGGGGCGAGCATGATGACGGGCATATCCCGGGCGCTGTCTTCTTCGACCACGACACCGTGGTCGAGCCAGATACCGGTCTGCCGCATTCGCTGCCGAATCCCACCCTGTTCGCGCAGTTCGCAGGCTCGATGGGAATTTCGGCCGACGATACAATCGTGGTTTACGATGGCCCCGGTTTGTTTTCCGCTCCGCGCGCTTGGTGGGTGTTCCGCGTCATGGGAGCGAAGAAGGTCTTCATTCTCGATGGCGGCTTCGATCGCTGGAAAGCCGCCGGGCGGCCGGTGACCGACGAACCGACCAGGATCGCGCCCTGCCTGTTCGAGGCGCGGTTCGACGAGAATGCCGTGGCAAGGCTCGACGAGATGCGGCGGATCGTCGACGGGAAAGCGGCGCAGGTTGTCGATGCTCGCCCGAGCGACCGTTTCGCCGGCGCTGCGCCGGAGCCTCGCCCGGGCGTCCGTCCCGGCCATATGCCGGACGCGGTCAACCTCCCGGCGCTGACGCTTTCCGCCGATGGCGCGTTGCTGCCTCCGGAAAAGTTGCGAACCGCGTTCGAAGATGCGGGCGTCGCTCTCGATCGGCCGATCATCGCCTCCTGCGGCTCCGGGGTGACGGCAGCCACCCTGGTGCTGGCGCTCGAAACAATCGGCCATGCCGATCACAGGCTTTACGACGGCTCGTGGACGGAATGGGCCTCGCAGCCCGACACGCCGGCGGTGGTGGGTGCGCTCACGGAGGCGCAGGCATGACCCGGCTCTCGCTTGAAGAAACGCCGGAGCCGATCGATGTCACCGTCACATTCCTGGAAATGACGGAGCAGCCGAAGCTTTATCCCCCGCTTCCGGTGGGCCACCAGCTTGCGCTGCTGCGGGCCAAGAACCCGCCCATGCATTTCTACCGCTATCTGATGGATCGGGTGGGGCGGAAGTGGCACTGGGTCAATTCGCTGCGCATGGACGACGAGTCTCTTTCGGCCCGCGTGAACGAGCCGGATCGTGAAACCCGGGTGCTCTACCTCGACGGCGCGCCTGCGGGCTTCTTCGAGATCAAGCACCAACTTCCGGCAAGCGCGGAGCTGGCCTTTTTCGGGCTGATGGACCATGCGCTCGGGCAGGGGCTCGGGCGCTGGTTTCTCGGTGCGGCGATCGAGGCGGCCTGGGCGCTTGGGCCGAAGGTCGTGACGGTGCAGACCTGCACGCTCGATCACCCTGCCGCCCTTCCGCTCTACCAGAAGCTCGGCTTCTCGCCCGTCGGGCAGGTCGCAGAAACCGTGCGGCCGATGACATCGAGCGAACGCGCGCTGAGCGTCATGCGTTGATAGGTCCGGCTGGACCGATGCGCCGCCCCTGTCGCGGAGCTGTCATGAACGACGCGTATCAGGATCACGCCGACCGCGGATGAACCGGCGGCATCGCCTCATGCGGGCGAGGAAAGCGAGGTTTGAGCCCCGCTTTTTTGTTGCGCGTGAAAAAAGGCCCGCCCCGGTGTGACGGGCCTCCAAGCTCGATCCTCGATCGATCAGGCGGCGAGAACGGCGCGTGCTTCGGTCATCTCGTAGCCCAGCGCCTCGGCCACCGCCTGGTTGGTGATGCGGCCGCGATGGACGTTGAGGCCGTTGCGCAGATGCGGGTCGTCCAGCATCGCATTGAGACCCTTGTCGGCAAGCTGAAGGCCATAATGGAGGGTCGCGTTGTTGAGCGCATGGGCCGAGGTGACGGGCACCGCGCCCGGCATGTTGGCGACGCAGTAGTGGATGACCCCATCCACCTCATAGGTCGGATCGGCATGCGTGGTCGCGTGGCTGGTCTCGAAGCAGCCGCCCTGATCGATCGCGACATCCACCAGCACTGCGCCCTTCTTCATGCCCGACAGCATCTCGCGGCTGACGAGCTTGGGCGCCGCCGCGCCGGGGATCAGCACCGCGCCGATGATGAGGTCGGCGGAGAAGCATTCGTCTTCCAGCGCGTCCACGGTCGAGTAGCGCGTGTGAACGCGGCCGTTGAAGAGATCGTCCAGCTGGCGCAGGCGCGGGATAGAGCGGTCGAGGATGGAAACATCCGCGCCGAGTCCGACCGCCATCTTGGCGGCATGCAGCCCGACCACGCCGCCGCCGATCACGGCGACCTTGCCCGGCAGCACGCCCGGCACGCCGCCGAGCAGCACGCCGCGTCCGCCGCTGGCCTTCTGCAGCGCCACTGCGCCGGCCTGAATCGAAAGGCGCCCGGCCACTTCCGACATCGGCGCAAGCAGAGGCAGACCGCCACGGCTGTCCGTCACGGTTTCATAGGCGACGGCCGTCACACCCGATTCGATCAGGCCCTTGGTCTGCTCCGGATCCGGCGCGAGGTGAAGGTAGGTGTAGAGGATCTGGTTCTCGCGGAGTTGCGCCCATTCCTGCGGCTGCGGCTCCTTGACCTTCACGATCATGTCCGACTTGGCGAACACCTCAGCCGCAGTCTTGGCGATCATGGCGCCGGCCGCGCGATAAGCGTTGTCATCCGCGCCGATCCCTGCACCAGCGCCGGTTTCCACCAGCACCTCATGGCCGTGCGTCACATATTCCCGCACCGAGCCTGGGGTAAGTCCCACTCGGTACTCGTGATTCTTGATTTCCTTCGGGCAGCCGACGCGCATGGTGTTCTCCTCCCGCGCCTCCGAACCGGCGCTTCTGCGGCTTGCATCTGACCACATCAGACGAGGAAAGTGTTTGCGAAGCTGGTTGTTCCAGATCGCGCAAACCGTTAGTTCTTGCAAATGACAGCAGCTTCATCGCAGGAATCGCGAAATCCAGCGCCCGACAAGATTGATCGTGCGATCATGGATGCGCTTCAGCGCGACGGTCGAATGTCGAATGCGACCCTCGCGGAAAAGGTCGGGTTGTCGCAGTCCGCCTGCTCGCGCCGGCTCGACACGCTTGAGCGGGGAGGCATGATCGCCGGATATCATGCCCGCCTGTCGAGCGCGGCGCTCGGCAACCGCATGACGGCGATCGTCCATATCTCCTTGTCGGGCCAGTTCGAGAAGACGTTGTCGGACTTCGAGGCGGCGGTGAAGCGCTGCCCGAATGTCCTGTCCTGCCATCTCATGTCGGGCGAGTACGATTACATCCTGCGCATCGCCGCGCGCGATCTTCAGGATTACGAGCGCATCCACAAGGAATGGCTCACCGCGATGCCCCATGTCACCCGCATCAACTCAAGCTTCGCGCTTCGCGAGGTGGTGGATCGCACCGCAGTCGGGCTTGAACCCGTCTGACGGATCGGAGATCGCTTCGCGCGCTTAGGTCATGCTGCAAGAAGCGGATCCGATGCGTGAACTTGATGCAGCAGGACTCTGACAAGACTCCAACTTTCGTTCCGCCTTACTCCGCCCGCACGAGCACATGCTTCTTCTTGCCGAGGGAAAGCTTGATCACGCCTTCGCTTGTCGCATCATCGAGCGAGATCATGCGCCGGTCATCTGTCACGGCAACATCGTTGACCCGGATGCCGCCGCCCTGAACCTGGCGGCGCGCTTCGCCATTGGACGCGACGAGGCCCGTGCGGACAAACAAGGCAAGCACGCCGATCCCCGCTTCGAGCTCTTGACGCTCCAGGGTTATCGTC
>CAUQXI010000004.1:0-181147 GCA_963522145.1 uncultured Mesorhizobium sp.
GTGCCGCCGCGCCACCGGCCGCGCTCGCCTCGCCCGCACGGACGCCGCCCGGCACGGCAGGTCCGGGCACAAGCGCGGAGCGTGCTCCGTCGGGCATGGCGTCGAAGCTTCCTGTAACAGGCAGGTCAAAGGTCAGTCCGGCGATGCGAAAGCCCTCGCGGAGGCTTTCCTCGTCCGAGAAGACCGCGACGCGCACCTCCTCCCTCGTTCGGATGCGGTCGAGCAGCTTGGCCGTCAGTTCCGGCCCGACCCCGGAGGGATCGCCGGCCACCAGTCCGATCGTCATCGATACCATCCGTCATCTCCCGTTTGACAAGTGCACAGGATGTGCCTACCACAGTGCATACGTATGCTCAAACGCAAAGCAGAACCTTTCCTGGTCATGACCGATCTCGCACCGCAAGACACACTGGAGTCGCGCATCGCCGCGCAGGAGGCGCAAGCCCGCCGGCTGTCGGGCAAGATCGTGCATGGCGGCCTTCTTCGTGCGGCAGTCGCTACGGACATGATCGAGGTGGAGAACCCTGCGACGGAAGCGGTGATCGGTCGCGTCCCGCGCTGCGGCGCAGCGGATGTGGAAGCCGCCGTAGCCGCCGCTTCGGCGGCGTTTCCCGGCTGGTCGCGGATGCCGGCACGCGAGCGCGGAGACCTGCTTTCCCGCGCGGCAAACCATCTCGACGGGTTCCGCGAGGAAATCGCCCGCCTGTGCGCCTTCGAGACGGGCAACGCGCTCGCTACCCAGGCGCGCGGCGAGGTCCGCACGATGGTCGACATCCTTCGCTATTTCGCCGGGCTGGCCGGCGAGGTCACGGGGGAAACCTATCCGCCCGATCCGCGGCGCCTGCTTTACACAAGGCGCGAAGCGATCGGGGTGGTGGGGGCCATCATCCCGTGGAACGCCCCGATGATGCAGTGCTCCAGCAAGATCGCGCCGGCGCTGGCAGCTGGCAATACGGTCGTCCTCAAGACCGCCGAGCAGGCCCCGTTCGCGGTGCTGCGTATCTTCGAGCTGCTTCAGGAGGTGTTGCCGTCTGGCGTGGCCAACGTGGTTTCCGGCGTGGGCGAGGAAGCCGGGCGCCTGCTGTGCGAGCATCCCGCTGTGCGCAAGATCACGTTCACCGGCTCCTCCGCCGTCGGCAGGAGGATCATGCACTATGCCGCGGACAAGATCGTGCCGGTCACGGCCGAACTGGGCGGCAAGAACCCCAACATCGTCATGGCGGACGCCGACCCGGACCGCGCCGCCAAGGGCATCTTGCAAGGGCTGCGCCTCCAGCGCCAGGGACAGTCCTGCTCCGCCGGCACGCGCATCTTCATCCACGACGCGCTCTATGACGACGTGATCGCCCGCGTCCTGGCGGGCATCCCCGCCTTCCGGATCGGCAACCCGCTGGACGAGGAAACCCAGGTCGGCTCCATCATCTCGCGCACGCAGTTCGAGCGTGTGGAGCGCTATGTCGCCATGGCCCGCGAAACGCCCGGCGCCCGCATCCTTTCCGGCGGCACGCGGCCGGAAGGCTTTTCCAAGGGCTATTTCTACACCACGACACTGATCGAGGGCGTTCCGGCGGAATCGCCGGTCTGCCGCGACGAGATCTTCGGGCCGGTGGCGACCGTCTCGCGCTGGAGCGACTTCGAGGCCGTGCTGGCCGAGGCGAACGACACGCCCTACGGCCTGGCAGCGACCATCTTCACCGAGAACCTGCCCGCCGCCTTCGACTTCGTGTCGCGCATCGAGGCCGGCTTCGTGCAGGTCAACCAGTTCGCGGTCGCTGAAGCGAATATCGAGTATGGGGGGACCAAGATGAGCGGCATGGGGCGTGAGCTCTCGCTGGGCAGCATGATCCAGCACTTCACCTGGTCGAAGACCGTGATCGTCAACACGGAAGCCGCGTGACCGGGATGCCAGCAAATAAGACGGTCGCCTTCCTTGGCCTGGGCAATATGGGCCAGCCGATGACCCGCAACCTTTGCGCGGCAGGCTTCGCGGTGGTCGGCTTCGACCCTTCGCAGGCCGCGCTCGCGGCGGCCGGGGAGCACGGCGTCCGAGCCGCGGCATCTGCCGCCGAGGCGGCGGGGAGCGCCGATATTGTCATCACCATGCTGCCGACCGGCGACAATGTCCGCGACGCCTATTTCGGCGAAACAGGGGTCATCGCAAGCGCGCGCCCCGGCGCGCTGCTGATGGATTCCAGCACCATCTCGTCCACCGTGACGGTGGAGGTGGCGGCTGCCGCGCGGGCGGCTGGGCGCCGCATGATCGACGCGCCGGTTTCGGGCGGAACGCCGCGCGCGCATGCGGGCACGCTGACCTTCATGGTCGGCGGCGAGGCGTCCGACCTGGAAGAGGCTCGGCCCCTGCTCGAAGCCATGGGGCAGCGCATCTTCCATGTCGGCGCGTCGGGCGCAGGCCACACCGCGAAGCTGTGCAACAACATCCTGTCGGGCATCTGCATGGCCGGTACGGTCGAGGCGCTGGCGCTGGGCGTCGCGAACGGCCTCGACCCGGCGGTGCTCAGCGATGTCATGCGCAGCTCGTCGGGCACCAACTACGCGCTGGAACGATACAGCCCATTCCCCGGGCTGATGGAAAACGTGCCCTCCGCCAACAACTTCGCCGGCGGCTTCCGCTCCGACTTCCAGCTCAAGGACATGCGGCTGGCCAAGGAACTGGCGAACAGTTCCAGGGTCTTCGCCGCGATGGGCAACCTGGCCACCGAGCTGTTCGACATCCACTGCCGCAACGGCCACGCCGCGGAGGACTATTCCAGCATCATCAAGCTGGCGATGGACCTCGATTGCTATCTCGAAGGCAGAACCGGCGCAGGGAGCGACGCCCGATGATCCGCCAGCTGAAGAGCGCCAGGCCGGCGGCCGAGCGCGCCGCTGACGATGCCGTGGTGCGCTCCACCGTGGAAGGCATCTTGGGCGACATCGAAGCGCGCGGCGACGCGGCCGTGCAGGAACTGTCGGAGAAGTTCGACAAATATGCGCCATCGTCCTTCCGCCTGAGCGACGAGGAGATCGAGCGGGCCGTCGCGAAGGTGGGCAAGCGCGACCTGGAAGACATCCGCTTCGCCCAGGCGCAGGTGCGCGGCTTTGCGGAGGCGCAGAAGGCATCCATGCGCGACATCGAGGTGGAAACGCTGCCCGGCGTCATCCTCGGTCACAAGAACATCCCCGTGCAGTCGGTCGGCTGCTACGTGCCGGGCGGCAAGTACCCAATGGTCGCTTCCGCGCATATGAGCGTGGTCACGGCCAAGGTCGCCGGCGTGCCGCGCGTGGTCGCCTCCGCCCCGCCGCAGGGGGGCAAGCCCCACCCGGCGATCGTGGCCGCGATGCACCTGGGGGGCGCAGACGAGATCCTCTGCCTGGGCGGCATCCAGGCGGTCGGCGCGATGGCGCTGGGCACGGAAACGGTTCGGCCGGTGGACATGCTGGTCGGCCCCGGCAACGCCTTTGTGGCGGAAGCCAAGCGCCAGCTCTACGGCCGCGTCGGCATCGATCTTTTCGCCGGCCCGACCGAGACCATGGTGATCGCCGACGAAACGGCCGCCGACGCCGAGCTTTGCGCCACCGACCTTTTGGGCCAGGCCGAGCACGGTGTGAACTCGCCGGCAGTTCTGCTCACCAACTCGGAAAAGCTTGCGCGCGCCACGATGGAAGAAGTGGAGCGGCTGCTGACCATCCTTCCTACCGGCGCGACCGCGAGAAAGTCGTGGGAGGATTACGGCGAGGTGATCGTCTGCGACACCTATGAGGAGATGCTGGAGCAGGCCGACTTCATCGCTTCCGAGCACGTGCAGGTGATGACAAACCGGGACGACTGGTTCCTGGAGAACATGAAGAGCTACGGCGCGCTGTTCCTGGGCGCGCGCACCAACGTCGCCTATGGCGACAAGGTGATCGGCACCAACCATACGCTGCCGACGAAGAAGGCGGGCCGCTACACCGGGGGCCTGTGGGTCGGCAAGTTCCTCAAGACCCATTCCTATCAGAAGGTGCTGACCGACGAGGCTTCGGCCAAGGTCGGCGAATACTGCTCGCGGCTGTGCATGCTGGAAGGCTTTGTCGGCCATGCCGAGCAGGCCAACATCCGCGTGCGCCGCTATGGCAGGCGCAACGTGCCCTATGCGGCGGCGGCCGAATAGGCGGACGGCCAGAAATTTCGTCGGTTCTCTGGGAGGAGGAAAAGACGTGACAGACTTCCCGATGGTGGACGCCCATGTCCACTTCTGGAATCCCGAGCAGAACTACTATCCGTGGCTGAATGACCGGCCGCTGATCCCCTTCCGCTATGGCGACTATTCCGCGATCTGCCGCCCCTATCTGCCCGCCGACTACAAGCGCGACGCGAGGGGCCACCACGTCGTCAAGACCGTCTATATCGAGGCGGAATGGGACCCGCGCGATCCCGTCGGCGAGATGGAATACATCGCAGGTCTGCGCGCCGAAACGGGCTGGCCGAATGTGGCCGTGGGGCAGGCGTGGCTCGACCGCGACGACCGCGCCTCCGTCCTGGAGCGGCTGGCCGCCTTCCCTTTCGTGCGCGGCGTGCGCCACAAGCCCCGCTCCAACCCCAAGCCCGGCATGGCCGAAGCCGGTAGCATGGCGGACGCGCAGTGGCGCGAGGGCTTCGCCCTCCTGAAGGAGTTCGGGCTGCGCTTCGACCTTCAAACGCCCTGGTGGCACCTCGGCGAGGCGGGGCTGCTTGCTGACCGCTTCCCCGACACTCCCATCATCCTCCTTCATTCCGGCCTGCCCGCCGACCGCAGTCCGGAAGGCATCGCTGGCTGGAAGGCGGCAATGGCCGGCTTCGCCGAACGCCCCAACGCGGCGGTAAAAATCTCCGGAATCGGCTTGCCCGGTGTGGCGTGGAGCGCCGCCAACAACCGCGCGATCGTGCGCACCATCATCGATCTTTTCGGTATTGAGCGCTGCATGTTCGGCTCCAACTTCCCCGTGGACAGCGTTTGCGGCGACCTGGACACGATCTTCAGCGGCTACAAGGAGATCACCGCCGACCTCGGGCCGGAGGCACAGGCCCGGCTGTTCCACGACAACGCGATCCACCATTATGCCATCCCTTAAGCCCGTCCTCGCCTATATCGGAGCCGGTCTGATGGGCGGCCCGATGGCCGGGCGCCTAGCCCGCCTCGGCTATCGCGTGCGCGTGTTCGACCTGGACGCGGCCCGCGTTGCCGCGGCTTCGCAAGCCGGCGCGCTCGCCGCCGCCTCTCCGGCCGCTGCGGCAGAAGAAGCGGGGGTGGTGCTCCTCAACCTGCCCTCCGAGACTGCGGTCGAGGAAGCCGTGTTCGGCGCGCAGGGCGTGGCGGATGCCCTCAGGCCCGAAAGCATCGTGGTCGATTTCTCCACGGTATCACCGGCGTTCTCGCGCCGCATGGCGGCCGACCTGGCCGAGAGATCGGGCAGCCAATGGGTGGATGCGCCAGTTTCCGGCGGTCCTTCCGCGTCAGGGGATGGCACGCTGACGGTGATGGCCGGCGGCACGCCGGAAGCGATCGGACGCATCCGTCCGCTGATGGCCGACCTCAGCCGCCAGTTCACCCATGCCGGACCGGTCGGCGCCGGCTCCACGGCCAAGCTGGTCGCCCAGTTGGTGGTCGCCACGAATTACGCGGTGCTGGCGGAAGCCGCGCGGCTGGCCGAGGCGGCGGGGATGGATGCCGCGCTCCTGCCAGAATGCGTGCGCCACGGCCATGCCGACGGCGTGCTCATGCAACAGCTCTTTCCCCGTATCGCCGCGCACGACTTCGCTCCGCGCGCCTATGCGCGCCAGATCCTGAAGGATCTGGAAATGGTGCAGGACCTGGCGCGCGCTGGCGCCGTTCCGACGCCGATGTCGGGCCAGGCGACCCAGCTCTTCCGCCTTCTGGTCGCGGCCGGCGGCGGCAGCATCGATGGCACCGGCATCTACCGTCTTTATAAGGGCGCCCCAGGCGCCGGTGGCAGCACGCAAGCAAAGGAACACGCCCTTGCCCCCTGAAGCATTCGGATTCGTCGGGCTCGGCGCCATGGGCCTGCCCATGGTGGAAAAGGCGCTCGAAGCGGGCCTCGCCGTCCACGTCTTCGACACGAACGCTGCCGCCGTGGCCGAGCTCGTCGGGAAGGGCGCCAAGGCGGAAGCCAGCACTGCGGCCGTCGCAGACCAAGCCGATCTCGTATTCGTCAGCCTGCCCAACGCGCCCGCTGTGGAAGCCGTCGCGCTCGGCGAGGGCGGCCTGATCGGCGGCACGCGCTTTCGGCACTATGTCGACCTTTCGACCACCGGCCCCACCACGGCGCGCAAGGTGGGCGAGGCTTTCGCCGCGCGCGGCATCGCCGCGCTCGACGCGCCGGTCAGCGGCGGGCCGATCGGCGTCCGCAACAAGACGCTTGCGGTGATGGCGGCCGGGCCGGAAGCCACGCTGGAGCAGGCGCGGCCCTTCCTTCAGAGCTTTTCCCAGACCATCCTCCATCTCGGCGAAGAGGTCGGCAAGGCGCAGATCCTCAAGCTGGCCAACAACCTCCTTACCGCCACCAACATGGTGATCGTCGGCGAGGCGCTCGCCTTCGCGGAAAAGGGCGGCATCAGGCCCGAGGACCTGTTCGCCATCGTCAATGCGGGCTCCGGCCGCTCCTGGGTGTCCGAGGTTGCCTATCCCAAGCATGTGGTGACGCGTAACTACGACCAGAACTTCCGCACGGAGCTGATGCACAAGGACGTGACGCTATGCATGCAGGAAGCCGAGCGCATGGGCGTGCCGATGTGGCTCGGCGCCAATGTCCGGCAGTTCTGGCAGTTCGCCATGACGCAGGGAATGGCCGGTGACGACTGTTCGCGCATCGCCGCGCTGATCGAAGGCTGGGCCGGGATCGATCCAGCCCCGGCGGCGGAAGGGTGAGGGAGGCGGAAATGCTTGAAGGCAAGACGGCGATCATCACCGGCGCGGCCTCCGCGCGCGGCATCGGCAAGGCCACCGCCCGCCGCTTCGCCGCACAAGGCTGCCGCGTGGCGATCCTCGACCTCGACAAGGGCGCGGCGGAGGCCGCGGCGGCCGACATCGGGCAGGAGCATATCGGCCTTTCCTGCGATGTGCGGAGCCCGGAAGCCTGCCGGGGAGCGGTGAGCGCGGCTCTGGAACAGTGGGGCCAGGTGGACATCCTCATCAACAATGCCGGCGTCAGCCAGCCCGACCGCCTTCTGGACATCACCCAGGAGAACTTCGACCTGGTCGTGGACGCCAGCCTGCGCGGCAGCCTCAACATGGCACAGGCCGTCGCGCCCGGCATGATCGCGCGGCGCACCGGCGCCATGGTCTCGATCGGCTCCATCGCCGCCCAGATCGGCGGCGGGCTGTTCGGGGGTCCCCACTATTCGGCGGCCAAGGGCGGCATCCACAGCCTGACCAAGTCGATGGCGCGTGAGCTCGCGCCGCACGGCGTGCGGGTGAACGCGGTCGCGCCGGGCACGATCGACACGGACATCTTCGGGGACAAGCTCTCGGAGGACAAGCGCCGCGAGATCGTCGCAAACATCCCGCTGGGGCGCCTGGGCACGGCGGACGACATCGCCAAGGCGTGCCTGTTCCTGGTGTCGGACCTGTCGGACTACGTCACCGGCCTGATCCTCGACGTGAACGGCGGCCGGTTCATGCACTGAGCGCCGGGCCGGGGCGCAAGTTTCTTGGAGGGTGGACGGATGATGGGAGCAGGCGGTCCGAAACAGCAGGAAACGGGAAGCGGCGGCCGCTTTCGGGCCACGCCCGCCGTCGCGCCCGTTCATGCGGCGGCCTGCTCGATCTGGGACATACCGGCCGACGCCGCGCCCGACGCCCTTCTGGCTGACGGCGTGCGGCGGGAAGATGCGGCCGCCTACCTTTCCGAAGTCAGGCCGCTGTTTGATGCCGCCCGGCGCTGCCTCGGCCAGCTTTCCGGGCTGCTGCTGCTTCACCAGACGGGCTGCCTGGAGCGCGAGCGCGGGGAGCTGCTGCTTTCCTCGGCGACCGCGCAGCTCGTGGAAGCCCGCGAGCGCTTGCGTGCGGTCCGCACCCCCGCGCTTGCCGCCCGCCACGCAGCCGCCCTCGGCAGCCTGCTGGCGCTGCTTGCGCATGTGGCTGGCCGCCTGGAGGAGCGTTTGCGCGATCTTGTCGATCCCGGCAGCGCGGCGCTCGATGCCGCGGTGGAAGCGCTGTTTGCCGCGCAACACGCCTTTCACGGCGTGTCCGTGCCGGAGGCGGGGTTGGCGCCTGTCGATTTCACGGCCGCTTGCTGCAACTGCCGCCGGCCGGCGCGGAACTAGCTGGCTGTTCAGGGGGAGGAACCGGTGTCGCTCTACTCGATCTACGTTCTCGAATACGGCTTCGTGCCGGAATACCACAAGAGCGGCGTCATCTACGGCGCCCACAATGAAGGTTACGTCAAGCTTCCCTACTGCTACGCCGTGATCAAGGGCGACGGCTGGGCCGCCATGGTCGATGTCGGCTACAACGACCGCGACTACGGCAAGTATCTCGGCGACCTCTTCAACGTCCAGAACTGGCGGGGCCCGCGCGAGGTGCTGGCCGAGATCGGCCTGACGCCCGAGGACATCAGCGCCGTCTTCATCACGCATTCGCATTTCGACCATTTCGGCAATGTCGAGGCATTCCCGAACGCCACCTTCTACATGCAGAAGAAGGAGCTGCAGGACTGGATCTGGGCGATGACCCTGCCGGACCGCATGCGCTGGATCCTGTCGGGCATCGACACGGGCGACATTCTGCGCGGCGTGCAGCTTGCCCGCGACAAGCGCCTGGTGGCCGTCGACGGGCCGATGGAGAACGTATTCCCCGGCATCGATCTGCATGTCGCCTATGACAGCCACACCTTCGCCTGCATGTGGGTCACCGTCCGCAACGACGGGCAGGCGCAGTCGCAAGACACTTGGGTGCTTGCGGGCGACCTCGTCTACCAGTTCGAGAACCTGAACGGCGCGTCCGAGCAGCTCAGGATAAACGACATGTATCTGCCGGTCGGGCTCGCCACGGGCAGCCAGATCAACCTCATCATGGCGACCGAGGCCATGATGAAGCAGGTCGGCTACGAGTCGCGCCGCGTCATTCCCGTGCACGAGGCCCGCCTAGAGCAGACGTTCCCCTCCCGCATCTCGCGGGAGAACCTGCGGGTCACGGAAATCTGCGTGGGCGGCGGCGCGGGTTCGGCGGTGCGGTCTTGAGCCGGACGGACGGATCGACCGGGAGCGGTGCGCGCCTCCGCGACCTTCTGGGCGGTCCGACCGCCGGTATTGCGCTCGCCACGGTCGTGCTTTTCGCCGTCGGCGGCCTCCTCGCGCCGCAAAGCCTCAGCAGCGGCTCCCTGAGCGGCATGCTGCCCTTTGCGGCCATCCTCGGGTTAGTCGCGCTCGGGCAGACCCTGGTGATCCAGCAGGGCGGCATCGACCTTTCCGTGCCCGGCATGGTGTCGCTGAGCGCGGTGATCGCCTGCTATTTCTCCATCGGGCAAACGGGCGGCGGAGTGGCGCTGGCGCTTGCCTGTGCCGTTGGCGCCTGTGCAGCGGCGGGCCTGGTCAGCGGCCTCCTCGTCGCCAAGGTCAACGTGGCGCCGATCGTAGCGACGATCGGCATGAACGCCCTCCTCTATGGCCTCAACGTGAAGATCTCCGGCGGCACGCCGGTCGCCATCCCCCCGCCGGTCGCCGCCTTCGTCAACGGCCGGGTGTTCGGCATCACGCAGATCGCCTTCTTCACGGTGGTTGTCGCCGCCGTGGTGATCTTCGCCGTCAAGGCCACCACCTTCGGGCGCAGCTTCGAGGCGGTGGGCGCCAACCGCCGCGCGGCGCGTGCGGCGGGGATCGTCGCGGACCGCTACCAGATCAGCGCCTATGTCGCGGCCGCCATGCTTTATGCGGCGGGCGGCATCCTGCTCGGCGGATTGATGCAGCTGCCCAGCCCGCAACAGGGCGACAACTACCTGATGCCGTCCATCGCGGCGACCGTGCTCGGCGGTACGTCGCTGTTCGGCGGGCGGGGCAATCTCGCGGCGACCGTGATCGCCGCGGTGTTCCTGACCCAGCTCCAGCAGCTTGTGCTGACCACCGGCGCGAGCGTGGGCGTGCAGTACCTTTTCCAGGGTGCGGCGATCCTGATCGGGGTCGGCATCTACGGCGTGAACTTCAAGAGCCTGGGCCGCACGATCGGCCTTGGAAGCCGAACGGCCGCGTAACGGCGCGGGCAACGCTTCGGAGGAGCTCGGCGCGCCCACGCGTGCCGGAATGTGGAACGACTATCGAAACAGGAGGAACTCATGAAATCGCATCGTAGACCCGCCACGCAAACGGCTGCGGCCTTTGCCGGGCTTTTCGTGGCCCTTTCGGCTGGAAACGCCCTGGCCGAGCCCGCCGCCTGGTGCAAGTCGATCGTCAACGGCGTGTTCTGCGCGGAGCCCGCGGCCACGCCGCCCAGCTTCTGCGGCACCAAGCAGATTTCGGTCGCTCTTGCCGACGGCTTCGCCCAGAATCCCTGGCGCCAGATGACGACCGCCGCGGCCATCAACGAGGCGAGCCAGTGCCCCAACGTAACGGGTTGGGACCACACGGACGGCCAGGGCAACACGCAAAAGGCCATCTCCGACCTGAGCGGCCTGGCTGCGCGCGGCGTGGAAGCCATCGTGGTGTTCCCCGACGCCGGCCCCGCGATGCTGCCGGCGATCCGCGACGCCTTCAACCAGGGCAGCACGGTGGTCCCTTACCGCGCCCGCGTCGGCGGCGAGGAAGGCAAGGACTATACCGTTTTCGTTGGCACCAACTTCCGCCAGGACGGCGTGGACTGGGGCCGGTGGATGGCCAAGGCGCTGAACGGCAAGGGTAACGTGGCCTATCTCGGCGGGCCTGCCGGCACCAGCCAGAGCCGCGAGCGCGCCGAAGGCATCGCGGAAGCCTTCAAGGACTATCCCGACATCGTACAGATTGGCCAGAAGCCGTTCGAGGTGACGAACTGGGACTCTTCCCTTGTCGCGAAATCTCTGACCGCTCTCATCGCCCAGTATCCGCAGATCGACGGCGTGATCGCGGACCTCAGCATGGGCGTCGTCGCCTCCGGCGTTTTTGAGCGGGCCGGCCGGCCCCTGCCGCTGATCGCCGGCGAAGACGCCAACGTGTTCGGCTGCACCTGGAAGAAGCTCCACGACGCGAATGCCAACGACACGTTCCAATTCTCCACCAACAGCGCAGAGCAGTGGAACGTTCGGCTGGCGGTACGCTGGGCGATTGCGGAGGCCGCGGGGGGCAAGATGGACCAGCCCCTCGTGATCACCGACCCCAAAGGGACGGAGCACGTGGTGGCCGCGGCGGGCGTGAAGGAAGTGACCAACTTCCAACTTGAGGACTCGCTCGAGGGCAAGATCTTCTGCAACGCGAAGCTGCCCGAATCCGCCTCCAACGGTACCAGCCTGACCGACGACCAGGTGCTGGAAGCGCTCAAGGGCGGCCTCTGACTAACTCCCTGCGGCGCCGGTTGTCCGGCGCCGCAGGCTCCAACCTCGCACTGTGAGAGGCCATGCAAGCGATGGATCAGCCAGCGTACGCAGAGCACAGCCCCGTGGGGGCGCAAGCGCCCTTCGGGCTGCGGCTTCAGAACGTCAGCAAGCGCTTCGGCAGTGTGGTGGCCGTCAGGAACATCTCGTTTGCCGCTCGCCGTGGCGAGATCCACGCCCTGCTGGGCGAGAACGGCGCCGGCAAGTCCACCCTGATGGGCATCGCCTCGGGAACGCTCAGGCCGGACGAGGGCACCATCGAAATCTGCGGCGAGGCGGTCGAGAATCTTTCGGCGGCCCGCGCGCCGCAACTCGGCCTCGCCATCGTGCATCAGCACCCCGCGGTGCTGCCCGAACTGACCGTGGCCGAGAACATGCTGCTCGCCGTCCCGCCCGCGTTGCGCAAGGGGCCGCGGAAGGAAAGCGAGTGGGTCGCAGCACAGTTGCGGCGCGTCGGTTGCAGCGTGGCGCCCAATGTGCGTTTGCGCGACGTGGACATCGCGCAAAGCCACCTGATCGAGCTGGCCAAGGCGCTCGCCATCGAGCCGAGCGTCCTTATTCTGGACGAGCCCACCGCCGCGCTCACGGCTGATTTGGTCGAGATCCTGTTCCGCAACATCCGTGAGGCCGCCGCGCGCGGCACCGCCGTGGTCTACATCTCCCACCGCCTTCAGGAGATTCGGCAGATCGCCGGCGCCGTAACAGTGATGCGCGACGGCGAGGTGAAGGGCTCCGGCCCCATCGACAGCCTCGGCGACGACGACATCCTGCGCCTGATCGTCGGCCGCACGATCGAGAAAGCGTTTCCGCCCAAGGCCGGCGACGCGGTTCGCGAGATTTCGGGCCTGGACGTGGAGAACCTTTCGGGGAACGGCTTCTCCGGCGTGACGATGTCTGCCCGCCCCGGCGAGATCGTGGGCATCGCCGGCATCACCGGCAATGGCCAAAGCGAGTTCCTGCGTGCCTTGGCGGGCCTCGAAGGCTGGACCGGCAGCGTTTCGCTGCGCGGCCGCACCGTTTCATCCGGCAGCCCGGGCGCCGCACGGGCAGCCGGCATCGTCTACCTTTCGCCGGACCGCCAGAAGGAAGGCGTGTTCGGCAGCCTGTCCGTGCGCGAAAACGCCGCGATCGCGGCGCTGCCGCGCTTTGCACGCTTCGGCGTGGTGGACCGGGCGCTGGAGCGGCGGCGGGTGGAGGAGCAGAAAGCGTATCTGAGCATCCGCGCCGCTTCCATCGAGCAGAACATCGCCGCACTTTCGGGCGGCAACCAGCAGAAGGCCGTTCTGTCGCGCGCGCTTCTCGCCGACGCTTCGCTGATCCTGGCGGAGGAACCCACTGCCGGCGTCGACATGGGCGCGCGCAGCGACATCTACCGCATCCTCCGGAACGAGGCGGCCAAGGGCACGCTGGTGGTGATCGTGTCCTCAGACATCATCGAGCTTGAAGGGCTTTGCGACCGCGTACTGGTGTTTTCCAGCGGCCGGGTCGTCGGCGAGCTTGCGGGCGACGACGTGTCCGAGGCCGCGATCGGCCGCATCATGATCACAGCCACGTCGCAGCGCGACGGCGGTCCGCGGCACGCTCCCGGCATCGGCCTGCCCTCCTTCCGCGCGCTCGCCGCCAGCGACCATCTTCCGAGCCTTGTGCTGGTGGCCCTCATAGCGCTGCTTGGCGCCTATGCGTCCGCCCAAAACCTGCGTTTCGTGTCCCCGTTCAACATCGAGAAGATCCTGTTCCTGTCGTCGGCCCTGGCCTTCGTCGCCTTCGGGCAGTTGTGCGCCGTGCTGACGGCCAGGATCGACCTTTCGGTGGGGCCGCTGGTGGGACTGACCCTCGTGATCGCCTCGTTCTTCCTGAACGAGGGCGCGGGCGTCGCGACCTTCTGCACCGGACTTATAGCCATGTTCGGCGCCGCCGCGCTGGTCGGCGCGGCCAACGGGCTCCTGATCCGCTTCGGGAACTTCACCGCCGTGGCCGCGACGCTCGGCCTGTACATCATCCTCCAGGGATTCTCGGTCCTGCTGCGGCCGTTCCCGGACGGCCCGATCAGCGCAGCGGTGATGGACGCCGTCAAGGCCAAGGTCGGCGGCGTGCCCATCGTGTTCCTGCTTGCGGTCACGCTGGCCGTCTTCCTCGAGATCGCGCTTCGCCGCTCCCGCTGGGGCATGAGCATCCGCGCCGTCGGCTCCAACGAGAAGGCCGCCGCCCAGATCGGAGTCAAGACCGGCCTGACCGTTGTCGGCGCCTTTGTCGCCTGCAGCGTCCTGACGGCCGTCGGAGGCTTGCTGGTGACGGCTCAGCTCGGCATCGGCGACCCCAATCAGGGCGTGGAATACACACTGGGCAGCATCGCCGCCGTTGTTCTGGGCGGCGCCAGCCTGTTTGGCGGTAAGGGCAGCTTCATCGGCGTGCTGCTCGGCGCCGTTCTGATAATGGAGGTCAACTCCTCCATGGTGTTCCTCGGCCTTTCGCAGGCTTGGCAGTATTGGTTTATCGGCCTGCTGTCGCTTGTCGCCGTCGCCATCTATTCACAGTCAGGACGCAGAAATGCGTCATAGGGGTCTCGGGTCCAGGGCCTGTTACCTGAGCCGGGATACTGTCAGGCTTGGTGTCCTCGATTGTTCCCCCATTTTTGACGGTGACTAGGGAGTTGTCTGTGCGAGACGGGTTCGCCTCAGACCGACCGCACCACCATCATCCATCGCATAGCGCTGGGTTGGACAGAAGTAGAATTGAAACGCGCATCCGTGCATCCCGTCCGAAGGACTTACTCTACTGCACCATCAATCGCGAGCTGAGTGGCACTCCTGCAGCTCCCACCGCCTTCGGCGATGTCCCGATGCTGCTTTGCATGAAGCGCATTGCCGGCACCGCCGCGGCAAGTCTGTCGCAAAGTGCCTTGGAAACGGCAGACGGTGCATACGAAGAGAGTACAACGGTCTTAAGGTCGACAAACTGTCCAAGGGCGTGCGTTGATCCCACCAAGCTAGCGAGGCACTCAGCCTGCCACTGGTCCATCACGGGTCCGAAGTCCGGCCATTGTCCTCGTTCCCAAAGAGAGCTGCTGACGAGGCCTTGTTCCGCCAGCATCTGCTCGAGCCTCAGTAATCCGACGACCCGGTTCGTGCTGGAGGTGCCCTGGTAGATTTGGTGGCGGAGAACGAGGCGGGTATGCAGACGCGCGCCGAGGTAAAAGAACAGGTAGTCGTCGAGTGATTTTGCAGCACCGAAAAGGCTCTCACCGCCCGCTGTGGCGGTGATGTCGTTCTGCACGAACACCGGTAGACCCACGCTCTCCAGAATGCCGCGCAGACCATTCAGGCCCGCATCCCCCGTGCGTTTCGCACGCCACGCATCGATGTCATCGGGAACTGCAAGGCCGATGCCCGCAACACGACCCTGTAGCTCTCCCGGCAGGCTATCGATAGCCTCGCGAACCGCCGAAAGCAGGGAGGTGGCACCGGCCACGGCGTCGACCGCCTCGATCGGCAGCTTCCGGTAGAAGCGTACGGTGCCAACGAAGTCGATCAGCACAACCTCGACCAAGCGATATCCAAGACCGATCCCTACAGCGAACGCGCCTTCGGGATTGAGGGCGAGGCGTACCGTCGGCGGGCCAACGCGGCCGCGCATCACGTCGCCCAAGGCAACAAGCCCCTCCTGTTCAAGCGACCGCACGATCACCGAGACAGTTTGCGCCGAAAGTCCTGTGCGCTGTCCCACATCCATCCGTGAGATGCCCTCGTTCTGCAGCAGCAGTGACAGCACAAGGCGTTCGTTATAGCTGCGGACGCTGAGCGCGTTCATTCCGCTTGCGCGATCGGCGATCCGCAAAGGATTGGGCGGTGCGAATCTCATGTCAGGCATGGCTGAGAACCTGCTCCTGCACGTCAGAACCGACCATTGTCAGGTCATGGGGAGAAGGATCACTCACGACTGTCCGTCCAGCCGATGGCCTCGATCTCCTGCGCGAGCGCGATGCCCAGTGATCGATGGGCGTCGGCATCGATATGAAAGCCATCATCGGGACTGCAGGCCGCGACCGAACCCGCGTCGAAGAAATGCACCTCCAGCGAGTCCGCTAGAATCTCGAATTCCAAGGCAAGGTGCCGCGATTTTTCCGGCCCGCCAGCAAAGATCGACTTCCACTCCCGCAGGTCGTCACGCATCGGCGGCGGCGCCACGATCATGATCTCGGGAACTTTCCCACCCCTGCCCGGGGCCAGTTCCTTGATATCATAGACGAGGCAGCCGATCCCCATTGCGACCTCCGATGGTGGCTGTGCGAAGCGTGCTTTCAGATCGTTCGTCCCTAGCATGATGATCACCAGATCAAGTTCAGCGTGGCTTTGTAGGCACGGTCGCAAATAGGTCCGACCGTTCTTGTGAGAGCCTTCCACCGGGTCATCGCGCACGGTGGTGCGCCCACTGAGACCCTCCTCGATGACATACCATCCTGATCCAAGGCGTTCCCGAAGCACCCCCGGCCATCGTTCGTGCGCTGCGAAGCGCTCAAGCGGCCCACGACCCGGAATCTGTCCATGAGTGTTCGAGTCTCCGAAGCACAGGACGGTTCTCATGCAGTTGCCCTCCGATCCGGCAGATTGCGCCAGCCGGAATGATGCAGACGCCCAGGGCATATACAAGCGCGGGGATATTCATTCAATCTGAATAACTATTGACAGTGTCGGACGTGTGTGATTTCGAGGCATTCGGAGGATCGTTTCCATCGTTGCTTGCGCCGGCCGAGGGGTCACCCCTACCAGCCGGTTGGTGCCCTGTCAGAGGGCGGGCTTCGGCTGCCCGCAGCCGGGGCGGAGCTTTGCGCGCCTGGACCTTCCCCGATTGGTCGCCGAACCGGCGCACCGTGGATGAGCACTGCAAGGAGGAGCTCGATGTTAGCACTGCTGAGAAGTTACGGACTGGGTGTGCTTGTTGTCGCGACCCTGGGCTGCACCGCCGGAGCGTTCGCCGAGGATGTGAGCCTGCTGGAGGGCGTGACGCCCCACGCCGGCAGCAATCCCCTCACCGAAGCCAACAAGTACAAGAAGGATGGCCCCTGGGTCATCGGCATGAGCGACTTCGGCGTCAATGCCAACACCTGGACCGTCCAAGTGGCCCACGAGGCGGAGAATGCCGCGAAGAAGGACTCGCGGATCTCCAAGTTCATCCTGCTCGATGCGGGGTTCGACCAGAAGAAGCAGGTTGCCGACATCGAGGACCTGATCGCACAGGGTGTTGACGCGATCATCGTGCAGCCTGTGACGTCGACCTCGGCCAATGCGAGCATCGAGAAGGCCGTCAAGGCCGGCATTCCAGTGGTCCTGCACACCGGCCGCATCGACTCCGACGCATTCACCACCGAAATCCAGGGCGGCGCCGAGCACTTCGGCAAGGTGATGGGCGACTGGCTGGTCAAGACTGTCGGAAATGACGGCAAGATCTGGGTACTGCGCGGTCTTGCGGGTCACCCCGAAGACACCAACCGCTACAATGGCCTGAAGCAGAGCCTTGAAGGCACCAACATCCAGATCATCGCCGAGGAGCATGGCGATTGGCAGTATGACAAGGCCAAGAAGCTCTGCGAGACGCTTTACCTGAACAACCCCGAGGTTGACGGCATCTGGTCGTCGGGAGCCGACATGACGCGAGCCTGCGTCGACGTCTTCAAGCAGTTCGGTGCGGCGATCCCGCCGATCTCCGGCGAGGGCAACAACGGCTATTTCGGCCAGTGGATCGCGGACAAGTTCGAGTCGATCTCTCCGGAATACAGCCCGGCGCAGGGCGCTGCGGGCGTACGCGCCGCGGTGGCGCTGCTGGAGGGCAAGCAGCTCCACCACAGCTATGCCTACAACCCTCCGGGCTGGGACCGCGAAAAAGCGGCCAAATACTACCGGGATGACCTGAGCGCGAACGTATGGTGGCCGAGCGAGCTTCCCGAGGACCAGCTCAAGGAGTTCTACGGGAAGAAGTGAGGCGCAAGCCTGCGCATAGCCGGAAGGCGGCTCGCCGCCCTCCGGCCGGCCGTGTCGTGATGGAGGACATCAAGTGAGTGCCGCGACGAGCCTCATCGAGATCTCGAATATCTCCAAAGCCTTCGGGGGAAGCTATGCGCTCCAGTCGGTTTCCCTGGAGCTAAGGGCCGGCAGCGTTCACGCGCTGATGGGCGAGAACGGCGCCGGCAAATCGACGTTGATGAAAATTCTCGCCGGTGTGCATCGCCCGGATAGCGGCGAAATCTTCATGAACGGCAACAAGCTCGACCTAAAGTCGCCGCGGGATGCGCTGGATGCCGGCATTTCCACGGTGTTCCAGGAGCACTCGCTCCTTCCCAATCTGACGATTGCCGAAAACATGTTTCTCGGCCGCGAGCCCGTGACACGCTTTGGCTCGATCGACTACTCCACCATGAACGCGCAGACTAGCAAGGCGCTGAAGGAGTTGGATCTCGACCTCGATCCCTCGCGGCTCGTTGCGGGACTCACCATCGCCGAGCGCCAGTTCGTTGAAATTGCGCACTGCATCAAGGCCGATGCAAGCGTCCTGATCCTCGATGAGCCCACGGCGGCACTGAACGCGGCCGACGTCGAGGTGCTCAACCGGAACGTCCGCCGGCTCCGCGACCGCGGCAAGGCGATTGTCTACATCTCCCACCGCATGGAGGAGATCTTCGAGCTTTGTGACACGGTCACGGTGCTGAAGGACGGCCAGCTCGTCTACACGCAGTCGCTGGCCGAGATCACGCCTGACGGTCTGATCGCGATGATGGTGGGACGCGAGTTGCAGAACCTCTTCCCAAACCGGAGTCAGCGCACGGGAGACGAGATACTCGCTGTGCGCGATCTCAAGCTCACTGAACATTCCCTGCCATTCTCGCTCGCGCTGCGCCGTGGCGAGATCGTGGCTCTGGCGGGGCTCGAAGGTCAGGGGCAGCAGCAGTTCCTGCGTTCGCTGATCGGCCGCTTTGCTCCCATATCCGGTAGCGCGACGTTCAAAGGGGTCGGTTTGAACCTTCCGCTCACCGAGAGCGGCGGGGTGCGCCATCTGCAGAAGCTCGGCGCTGGGTTCGTGCCGGAGGACCGCAAGGAGGAAGGGCTCTTCCTCGGCCTGCCTGTCTCGCACAATATCGCTATCGGTCTGCATTCCCGGCAGTCCGAGTTCGCGCTCGCCCGCTCCTACCGCGCCGTAGTGAGCCGCCTGATGGATGCCCTGAAGGTCAAGGCGGCCGGCGCTTCCTCACCGGTGCGCGTCCTGTCCGGCGGCAATCAGCAGAAGGTGCTGCTTGGCCGATACCTGGCGGCGGACGTCGATCTCCTGCTCATTGAGGAGCCGACGCGTGGCGTCGATATCGGCGCGAAGTCAGACATATACCGTCTCCTCCGCGACTTCGCCGAGCGTGGCGGTGCCGTGCTGGTGCTATCCCGCGAGACCCTGGAACTCATTGGGCTCTGCGACCGCATCTATGTGGTGCACGACGGCACTGTGGTGGCGGAGATGCCCGCGGTTGAGGCAACCGAACACAAGATCCTCGATGCCGCCCTCACGGCCGGCACGACACGTCACAACTAGGGACGACGATGGCACGTTCGCTGCTCGACACCTTCCGCCGCAAGGAGTCCAGGCAGGGACTCTGGCTGCTGCCGCTGCTCGTCGCCGTCGCGATGGCCGTGTGGCTTTCGCTTCAGACAAGCCAGTTCGCCCGGACGGAAAACCTTCTCAATGTCGTGGCGCAGGCCATGCCGCTGGTGATCGCTGCGATCGGACAGCTGGTGGTGATCCTGATTGGTGGTCTCGATCTCTCGGTGGGATCGGTCATCAGCTTCACAACCGCGATGCTGGCACTCGACGCACCCGGAGTGGTCACGCTACCCGCAGTGTTTCTGCTCGCCAGCCTGATCGGTCTGGTCAACGGCCTCGCCGTCACGCGCTTCCGGGTGCATCCGATCATCGCGACGCTGTCCACCCAGTACATCGTCCTCGGCATCACCCGTGTGCTGCGACCGGTCTCCGGTGGAAGCGTGCCGGATGCCGTGATTGCCGCCGTATCAGGGAGCTTCCTCGGTGTTCCAGGCCCGGTGTTCTGGGGCATCGCGCTGGTCATTCTGGCCTGGAGGCTGCTCTATGGCTCGCGCTTCGGCCTGCACCTCTTTGCAATCGGCGGCGGTGTTGCGGCGGGCGCTACCGACGCCGCCCATAACTTCGGCGTGGCCGACAAGCGCAACGTCGTTCTCGCCTATGTGACGTGCTCCTGCTTTGCGGCGCTCGCCGGGGTGTTCCTGGCCGGCCGCATCGTCTCCGGCGATCCGAATGTCGGACTGCTCTTCGAACTCGACACAATCACCGCCGTGGCACTCGGCGGAACGCAGCTTTCGGGGGGCACCGGTAGCCTGCACGGAACCGTTATCGGTGCCATTGTGCTCGCCCTTCTCTCGAACGGGATGAACCTCTCAAACGTCTCGCCCTTTGTCCAAACCGCCATCAAGGGCGTGCTGCTGCTTGCTGTCGTGGGACTGCAGTCCCGAAAGAAGATGGGTCTCTGAGCCATGGCTGCCGTGCTGAGCAACCGCGTCACCCAGTGCCTGTTGCGGATTCCGCCGTCGTACTTCGTTTTCGTGGCGATGCTGATGATCCTGTCGATCGCCCGGCCCAACATGCTCAACCTCAACATCATGGGGATCTTCGTTCGCCAGATCGTGCCGCTCGGCATCTTGGTGCTCGGCCAGCTTCTGGTCATTCGTGTCAAGTCGATCGACCT
This sequence comes from uncultured Mesorhizobium sp., assembly GCA_963522145.1. Classification (GTDB taxonomy): domain Bacteria; phylum Pseudomonadota; class Alphaproteobacteria; order Rhizobiales; family Rhizobiaceae; genus Mesorhizobium_B. The sequence continues at coordinate 20,288 of CAUQXI010000004.1, forward strand.
CTCAGGCGGCGGCGTGATCCTGCTGATCAACTACTTCATCTCGTCGGGCACCTTTCCGGCTGCGACCCTGCCGTTCTACATCGCTCTGGCCCTGATCATCGGGCTGGCCATCGGCCTCTTCAACGGCTTCATGATCGGCTATCGGCGCGTTTCGGCGGTGATCGTCACGCTCGCGGTCAGCATCATCCTGATCGGGTTGGTTCAATTCCTGTCCAGCGGTAGTCCACCCGGAGACGTGCCCGCTATTTTCAACGACCTGTACAACACCAAGGTCGGCCCTCTCCCGACCCCAGTGATCTTCTGGGTCCTGATCACAGCCCTGATGTCAGCCTTGCTGTCTCTGACGGTGTTCGGCCGCTACGTGGCTTCGGTGGGCGAAAGTGCAGAGGCCGCTCATTTCTCGGGCGTACCGGTGCAGCGCACCGTAATCCTCGCCCACACGCTGGCCGGGTTGATCGCTGGCCTCGCCGCACTGGTCCAAACCGCGTCCATCGCGGTGGGCAGCGTGCGCGTCGGCCTCGACCTGCCGATTCTGGCCGTGGCAGCGACGATCCTGGGCGGTGGCGTCTTCGGCCGCGGCGAAGGCGGCGTTTGGGGACCCTTCTTTGGCGTCCTGTCCTTCGCGTTGCTATTCGTCGTGCTCACCGTCTTCGGCGTCGAGGAGCCCGGCAAGCTGATCATCCAGGGCGTCATCATCCTGGCCGCCGCTGTGTTCTATGGCGCCCGCGGCCAGAGCGCGTAACACGCGAGCCTGCGGCAGATCAGTTTGCGATCCGTCCGCAAGCAACACGTAAGTATGGGCCATGGGGCGGCGCATATGCTCGGCCCAGCCTACCGGGGCCTCAAATCATCAACATTCAGCAAGAAAAGAGTGAGCGGAATGCCAAGCAGAAAAAGCATCATGTGCTATGGGGATTCTCTCACCTGGGGATGGATTCCGGTGAAAGAGGGATCGCCAACCTATCGTTACCCCTTCGAACAGCGTTGGACCGGGGTCATGGCCGCAGCGCTGGGGTCAAACTATTCCATCGTCGAAGAAGGGCTCAGCGCCAGGACTACGAGCCTCGATGATCCCAACGATCCTCGCCTCAACGGTTCCGCATACCTTCCGGCGGCTCTAGCGAGCCATCTGCCGCTTGATCTCGTGATCGTCATGCTGGGCACAAACGACACGAAATCGTACTTCCATCGCACCCCTTACGAGGTCGCCAACGGCATGGCCAAGCTTGTGGGACAGATCCTGACAAGCGCCTACGGCGTTGGCACTCCTTATCTCGCCCCCAAGGTGCTGATCGTCGCGCCGCCGCCGCTCACGCCGATGCCCGATCCGTGGTTCGAAGGCATGTTCGGCGGCGGTCATGAAAAGTCGCGCGAACTGGCCAGGCACTACGAGGCGCTCTCGAACTTTATGAAGGTCCACTTCCTGAATGCCGGCGACTTCATCACCACGGATGGCGTCGACGGCATCCACTTCACGGCCGAGAACAATGCCGATCTGGGCCGCGCGATCGCGGACAAGGTCAGGACCATCCTCGAGAACGGGGTTGCCCAAGCTGGCTGACGAGGCCGGGCGGCGCCAAGGTGCACCGTCCGACGCCTCTCCGTGAAAGTACGGAACAAGCCATGCCGTGAAAACAGGGCGCTGGAGACGAAGCCGCATCTTGAAACGCGACCTATAGGGTCGCGATCATCGGCTGCGGCGTGATCGTTTGCGAAGCCCAAGCCGGTGCCGTTTGACCGGGGTTCCTACCCCCTTTTCTTTTCCGGCGGGATCGCTGGACGCGGACGGGCTGCCAGTTCGATTGCCTCCGGCTCGCCGATGCCGGCCATGCAGAGCAGACGGACGACCGTTTCCTGTATCAGCAACAGCGGCAGCTGCTTTTGCGTGATCGCGAGGCTTGCACCGACGATGGCATAGGTCGCCATCTTCCAGACGAGCGTTGCATCCGCCATCTTGAAGCGGCCTGCGCCCTTGGCGTTTTCCAGGTCGCGGATGGCGAAGGGGCCGAGGCAGCGGAACATTGCATCGGCGATGACTTCGGGCCGGTTCAGCAACTGTTTCCAACGAAAGTCGCCCGTTGCATGGTCCATGACCGTGCGGATGCCGAAGGCATAAACCTGCGCGGGATCGTCGAATGTGTTCGTGACTTCCTCGATGCGTAGCGCGAGGTCGTGCATCACGCGCTCCATTACGGACACCGCAAGGTCGTCCTTGGACTTGAAGTAGCTGTAAACCGTCCCGGCGCCGACATCGGCCAGACGCGCGATCTCCTGCATGGTCGCGGCATCGATCCCCTTTTCCGAGATCACGCGATAGCCCGCCTCGACCAGAGCTTCCCGGTTGCGCTCCTGCCTTAGCGCCACTCGTCCCTTCAGCAATGTTTCCTGCTCCTCGCAACGTTTGCGCGCGTCGCTCCGGTTTGAATGAGGCTGCCGTCGAGGAGGTGTCAAGATCGAACTGGACTCGATCCAGATAGCAAAGAAATTTCCGCGAAAGCATGATCTTGACCCGCGCTCGAAATTGAATGACGTTCAATTCTGGCGCTGGAGGCTGCGCTTTTGGGAGGCTTCATGAACATGCACGCTTCTGCGGGCATAAACGCGTCCAACGTCAAGGCCGTCGCTGAAGGCCTGATTTCCGAACTCTCGTCGCGCGCTTTCCAGACTGAAAGGGACCGCAAGGTGCCGGCCGAGAACATCCGGCTGCTGCATGACAGCGGCCTGCTTGGCATCTTCCGGTCCAGAAAGTGGGGCGGTTCGGAGCTGTCGATGCGCGCCCATGTGGATGCGGTCGCGACTGTCGCCAAGGGCTGCGCAGCCACCGCCTGGGTTCTCGGCGTCTACCATGCGCACGACTACATCATCGGCCACATGAGCCCGAAGGTTCAGGAGGAGATCTACACGACCGGCGACATCCAGGCCGTTTCGGCGGTGATCGGCCCGCGTGGCAAGGCGGTGCGCCAGGCGGATGGATCCTATGTTCTCAACGGCTTCTGGCCGTTTGCGTCCGGCAACGCGGCCGCGCACTGGCTCCTGCTCGGCGCCGAAGTGTTCGACGAAAGCGGGCACAAGCTGGACGAGGGCGACTTCGCCGTCCCGGCGGAGCACGTCGAGAAACTCGACGACTGGCATGTCGCGGGGTTGCAGGGCACCGGCTCCAACTCGGTGAAGTGCACGAATGTCGTCGTGCCGGCACACCGCTTCGTGTCGCTTCCGGCGATCCTGGAGAACCAGACGCCCGTCTTCGCCTCTGCCGACGCCCCGGCGATCTACAAGTGCCAGGGCGGTCCGGCGCTCGGCATGTTCATCGCCACCTCGGCTCTTGGCGCGGCGCGGCGGTCACTCGAGGAGTTCCTCAAGGTCGTGCCCGGCAAGAAGGTGATGTACACTTCTCACATCTCGCACGAATGGACCGCCCTGCAGATGGCCCTCGGCGAAGCCGCCTCCTTGATCCATCAGGCCGAGCTGGTTTTCTACCGGGCCGCAGACGATGTCGACGATTATGCCCGGCGTGGCGCGAAGATGCCGATGGACCTGCGCGGCCGCATCCGCATGGACATCACCGTTGTGCCGCGCCTTTGCCGCGACGCCGTTCAGAAGCTCCTGACCATCGGAGGGGCCGCCGGCCTTTCGTTGAAAAGCCCGATCCAGCTCAATTTCCGCAACCTGCAGGCCACCACCATGCACGGCTTCCTGCTCCATGACGCCGGAGCCGAGATTTATGGCCGTGTGCTGCTTGGAGTGGATCCCGGCACGGGCGTGGTTTGAGAGCAGGCCGTGCGGATCGAGGCTTCAGCCCTGTCCCCGGTACCGGCGGCGGAATATGTCGCGGCCGTCGCCCAGCATGTGTCGTCGGTCTGCGTCATCACCACGGAGCTCGCAGGAGACCGTTTCGGCCTGACGGCCACCGCCGTATCATCCGTGTCCGCTGAGCCGCCGCGCCTTCTGGTGTGCGTGAACAAGAACGGCCTGACCCATGAGAAGATCGTTCAATCAGGGCATTTCTGCGTGAACGTCCTGACCGAAGCCCATGACAAGGTGGCGATGGTGTTTGCCGGAATGGGCGGCAGGAAGGACGACCATTTCGCCACCGGCGACTGGACGGTGCTGGGAACCGGCGCGCCGGTTCTCGTCGGAGCCGCCGCGGTTTTCGACTGCCTGGTGGGCGAAACGTCTGATCAGGCGACGCATACCGTCTTCTTCGGCGATGTCGTCGCGACGACTCATCTTAAGGGTGAGGACACGCTTCTTTACGGGGCGCGCCGCTTCCGGCAGCTCAGAAAGATCTTCGCCGGGTTTGGCGGTGACGGGGACGAGTATCTATGAGCGCCCTCGCCGGCGCAAAGGCCGTTTTGACAGGGAGGAGCAGGCGTTCCGCATGAAGCGCGCTGCCGGGAGGAAGCTATGACGCGATATTTCACGGAAGAACTGTCGGAAGACACGGTCAATGCCCGCATGGGCGCAGCCACTTCGCCGCGCCTCGCTCAGGTGATGGCCTGCCTTGTCGAGCACCTGCACGCTTTTGCCAAGGAGGTCCACCTGACCCAGGAGGAGTGGGAGTTCGGGATAGGCTTTCTTACCCGGACGGGCCAGATCTGCAGCGAGGAGCGCCAGGAGTTCATCCTTCTGTCAGACGTGCTCGGCTTCTCGATGCTGGTGGACGCGATCAACAACCGGCGTCCGATCGGCGCAACCGAGAACACCGTTCTTGGCCCTTTTCACGTCGAGGACGCGCCTGTTCGAGCCATGGGCGAGAACATCAGTCAGGATGGCAAGGGCGAGAGCTGCCTGTACGAAGGCAAGGTCATCGACCTGCACGGCAATCCGATCGCAGGCGCGCGGATCGACGTCTGGTCTGACAATGCGGACGGTTTCTATGACGTTCAGCAGCCCGGCATCCAACCACGTTGGAACAATCGCGGGATCTTTGTGACAGGCGAGGACGGCAGCTACTCATTTATCGGCATCAAGCCGGTCTCCTATCCGATTCCCGATGATGGCCCAGTCGGCAAGATGCTCGGCAGTCTCGGCAGGCATCCCTACCGGCCGGCTCACATGCATTACATCGTGTCTTCCAATGGATATCAGAAGGTCGTGACCCACACCTTCGTGGGCGACGACACATATCTGGAGTCCGATGCCGTGTTCGGCGTGAAGAAGTCACTGGTGGCGCCGTTCGAGCGCATCAGGAATGGCGAAACGCTTTGGCGGTCGCCGTTCGACTTCGTGCTGACACCCCTTGCCGCCTGAGGAGAAACAGCCATGCCGCTCGTGAAGGTTCATGTCGAGAATGCCGTCTGGCAGGAGCGCCGAGACAGCCTGCAAGATGCCCTGAAGCCGATCCGCGCCATGCTCTGCGACATCTTCCGCGTGGATGCCTCGCTGTGCCAGATGGCGATCATTCCCGTCTTCGGGGTGGATGATCAGGCGCCCGTGGCAGCCGAGATGCAGATCCTGCCCCGACCGGAGCGGACGCGGGAAGTTGTTCTCCAAGCCTGCCAGCGATTACGCGAGATGCTCGCCGAAGCGTCGGGACATGTCGCGGTGGTCCGCTGCACGCAGCTCGATCCGAGCACCTACCTGGCACTCAAGTAATTAAGCGCGCGGCATCTACGCGCAAAATTTGGGTTAGCTCTCGCGTGTACGATAATTGAACTTAATTCAATATCAGAACATGGCGACTTGACCCTGATGCCCACTCATCAGCACTGTTCCCGCCGATAGGGAGCTCTGTCCGAGGGACAAAGCTTACGCATGTCGGCGGCATGCCTGCGACGGTGGACAAGCAAAGATGGATATGGGTGCGAGGCCCGCTTAGTCGGCCGATGCGGTGAACAGGCAGGAGGCAAGTGCCACTCACCGCAGTTGAACAACAAAAGGGAGGTTTCTTCATGTCGAGATTCATGATGCTTGATCGCAGGCAGATGCTTTCGGGCGCAGGCGCGCTCCTTGCAGCGCCCGCCCTGCTCCGCGTCACCCGCGCTTCGGCTCAGGATGCCGTCTTCAAGATCGGTTATGTGTCGCCGAACACAGGTCCGATCGCCGGGTTTGCGGAAGCGGATGCTTTCATTCTCGACGGAGTGCGCAAGGCGCTCGCCGGCATCACCAACAACGGCAAGCCGGTGTCAGTTGAGATCATCACGAAGGACTCCCAGTCGAGTTCCAATCGTGCCGCGGAAGTCGCAACGGAGCTGATCGAAAAGGACGGCGTGAACATGCTGCTTGCCTCGGCGGCGCCGGACACAGCGAACCCAGTTGCAGATCAGGCAGAGCTCAACGAAATCCCCTGCATCACCTCGATCGCGCCGTGGCAGCCGTGGTTTTTCGGCCGTAACGGCGATCCGGCCAAGGGCTTCGACTGGACCTATCACTTCTTCTGGGGCCTGGAGGACGTGATCGCGAACTTCCTGGCCCTTTGGAACGATGCGGGCGTCGCCAAGAAGGTTGGAGGTCTGTTCCCGAACGATGCCGACGGCAACGCGTGGGGCGATCCGAAGCTGGGCTTCCCTGGCCCTCTGGCCGAGGCCGGCTACGCGCTGGTGGATCCGGGGCGCTACCAGGTCATGAATTCGGACTTCTCCTCGCAGATCGCCGCGTTCAAGGCGGCAGGCTGCGAGATCGTCACCGGCAACATGATCCCGCCCGACTTTGCGACCTTCTGGTCGCAGGCAAGCCAGCAGGGCTTCAAGCCCAAGGTGGTGACGATCGGCAAGGCCCTGCTTTTCCCGTCCGTTATCGAGGCCTTGGGTGAGCGGGGAGACGGGCTGACGTCGGAAATCTGGTGGTCGCCGAGCCACCCCTTCAAGTCGAGCCTTACCGGTGAAACGTCGAAGGCCATCACCGACAGCTACACCGCCGCCACCGGCAAGCAGTGGACGCAGCCGATCGGCTTCAACCATGCGCTGTTTGAACTCGCAGCCGATGCCATCAAGCGGGCGGCGGACCTTTCCGACCCCAAGGCCGTCCTCGACGCGGTGGCCTCCACCGACCTGCAAACGCTTGTCGGTCCGATCGCGTGGAAGGGCGGTGCTCTGAACCCGGTCAAGAACGTCGTCCGCACGCCTCTGGTCGCCGGTCAGTGGCAGAAACAGGGCGAAAGGTTCGAGCTCGTCATCACCAATAACAGCCAGTACCCGTCGATCCCGATCGGCGGAAGACTGAAGCTTCTGTCCTAATGGGAAGATGGGTGGGCGATGCCCACCCATAGAATGATGCCCATTCTGGTTCTTGATTCGCTTAGCAAGCGCTATGGCGCGCTCGTCGTGAGCGACAACATTTCCTTTGAAGTCGCAGCCGGCGAGCTGGTCGGCATCCTCGGCCCCAACGGGGCCGGGAAGACCACGCTGTTCAACCTGATTGCCGGCACGGTCAAGCCGAATTCCGGCACCATCTCGTTCAACGGTCGCGACATCACGGCCGACGGTGCCGCCATCCGCTGCCGTTCGGGCATATCGCGCTCATTCCAGGTGCCGCAGCCCTTTGTCGGCATGACGGTGTTCGAGAATGTGCTCGTCGGGGCCACGTTCGGCCGGGAGGCGCCAGGCGCGGCCGAACACGCCATGCACGCGCTTGAACAAAGCGGACTGGCGAAAAAGGCCAATATGCTCGCGGGCTCCCTGCCGCTGCTCGATCGAAAAAGGCTGGAGCTTGCGCGGGCGCTCGCCACTGAGCCGCGGCTTCTGCTGCTGGACGAGATCGCCGGCGGGCTGACCGACAGCGAATGCCATGAGCTTCTGCACGTTCTGCGCGAGGTCCACGCCTCCGGCGTGACGATCGTATGGATCGAGCATGTCGTTCACGCGCTCGTCTCGCTGGCCCAGCGGCTGATCGTGGTCAATTTCGGCAAGAAGATCGCCGACGGCATGCCCGGCGAGGTCATGAGCAGCAGGGAAGTCCGCTCTGTTTATCTTGGCGAAGACAGCCATGTCTGACACCCTGCTGAGCGTAGAAATGCTCGACGCCTTTTATGGCGATGCCCAGGCGCTTTTCGGCCTCGACCTGACGCTCGCGCGGGGCGAGATGCTGGCGCTGATCGGAGCCAACGGAGCCGGCAAAAGCACGCTGCTCAAATGCATCGCCGGCCTTGTGAAAAGCCGCCGGGGTGCGATCCGCTTCAAGGGCGACGACCTTCTCGGGGCACGCGCCTTCGACATCGTGGCCAAGGGCATCGCGCTGGTGCCGGAGGGCCGCCGGCTGTTTCCTTCGCTGAGCGTGGAGGAGAACCTGCTGCTCGGCGGCAAGGTGCGGCGCGCCGGACACTGGACGCTGACGGCAGTGTATGAGCTTTTCCCGATCCTGAAGGAGAAGCGGCACGCGCCGTCCACATCGCTTTCGGGCGGCCAACAGCAGATGGTCGCCATCGGACGTGGGCTGATGTCCAATCCTGAAATCCTGCTGCTGGACGAGTTGAGCCTCGGCCTGGCGCCGGTCGTGATCAAGGACATCTACGAACTCCTGCCAACGATCACCGGAAGCGGCCTTTCTGTCATTCTGGTCGAGCAGGACGTCGGTCGTGCCTTGAGCGTCGCGAGCCGCTTCATGTGTATGCTGGAAGGAAAGGCTTCTTTGGAAGGCAAGCCCGACGCCTTCACCCGCGAGCAGATCACCAGCGCCTATTTCGGAACCTGACACGATGGTATGGTTCAACATTCTGGCTCAAGGCATCCTGGTCGGTGGGCTTTATGCGCTCTTCGCCACAGGCCTGTCGCTCATCTTCGGCGTCATGCGCCTCGTCAACATCGCCCATGGCGACCTCATCATCGCCGCCGCTTATCTCGCCTACACCGTCATTCAACTGACTGGGCTTCACCCGCTCACGAGCCTGGTGATCGTGGTGCCGGCCGCAGCCTTGTTCGGCTACCTCCTGCAGCTCGGCATTCTCAACCGCACGCTCGATCGGGACATCCTTCCGCCACTGTTGGTGACGTTCGGTCTGTCCATCATCATCCAGAACCTACTTCTCGAGACATACAGCGCCAACAGCCGCAAGCTCAATGCCGGCTGGCTGGAGATCGGCAGCTTCAACCTCCTGCCGGGAGTCGACATCGGCTATTTTCCCCTGCTGACCTTTGTCAGCGCCGTCGCGGTGGTCTGGGGTCTGCAATACCTCTTCTATCACACGCCAGTCGGTCGCGCGTTCCGTGCGGTGTCGGACGATCCGGAAGTGTCGCAGCTCATGGGGCTCAACAACCGCACGGTTTACGCGTCGGCGATGGCGCTTTCCATGGCGGTGGTGGCGATTGCCGGCATCTTCCTGGCGATCCGCGCGAACTTCGATCCGTTTATGGGCCCGGGCCGCCTGATCTTCGGTTTCGAGGCGGTCATCATCGGGGGGCTCGGCAGTTTGTGGGGCACGCTGGCAGGCGGGGTCATCCTCGGTGTGGCGCAGGCCATCGGCGCACAGATTGATCCCGGCTGGCAGGTGCTGGCCGGGCACCTCGTCTTTCTCGCCATTCTCGCCATGAAGCCGCAAGGGCTGTTTCCCAAGGCCGTGTCATGAATTCGCTGGAGGTCAGGCGGTCCACGGCACTCAGCCGCTCGGCGCTCGCGATCGCTGTTGTTCTTGTTCTCATCCTAGCCGCTGCGCCATTCTGGGCATCGACGGCGAGCCTGCGCCTGATCGGCGAGTTGATGATCTACCTGGCGCTGGCCAGCCTTTGGAACCTTCTCGCCGGCTATACCGGCCTGGTGTCCATCGGCCAGCAGGCCTATGTCGGCTTCGGCGGCTATCTGCTGTTCACCATCGCGCTTTACTTCGGCTGGAACCCGCTCTTTGCGATCCCGCTCGCGGGCATCGCCGCCGCCCTTGTCTCGGTGCCCGTGGCGATGCTCGTATTCCGGCTGAACGGAGCCTACTTCGCCATTGGCACCTGGGTCGTGGCGGAGGTGTTCCGGCTGAGCTTCGCGCAGATGTCTTCGCTGGGCGGCGGGTCGGGCTCCAGTCTTCCGATCGCGGTCATGAAGGAGCTGGCGTCCACCAAGTTCATGCGCGAGGCGGCCATCTACTGGGCCGCGCTGGCTTTGGGGGTCGGATCGGTCGGCGTCGTGTATCTGCTTCTGCGCTCGCGCATCGGTCTGGCCCTGACGGCCATCCGCGACAATGAAACTGCGTCGTCCAGCCTCGGCATCGCAATCCCGCGCATCAAGCTCGCGGTTTATGTCTGCGTCGCCGGGGTCACCGCCATGATCGGAACGCTCGTTTTCCTTCAAAAGCTGCGCATCACGCCGGATGCGGCCTTTGGCGTGGGCGATTGGACCGTGCTGGTCATCTTCATGGTGGTGATCGGGGGCATCGGCACGATCGAGGGACCGATCATCGGGACGATCCTGTTTTTCGTGCTGCGCGAATTCCTGTCCGATCTGGGCTCGGCCTATCTGATGATTCTCGGCACGCTAGCGATCGTCATCATGATGATCTCGCCTAAGGGTATCTGGGGGATGGTATCGAAACGCTTCGGACTTTCCCTGTTTCCCGTCGGATACCGTGTCGAGCGCAAGGGCGAGGAGCCATGAACCCGTTTGTTTACACTCCCCTGCCGGCCCGCGTGATCTTCGGGCGTGGTCGCATCCGCGAGGCTGCCGCCGAAGCCGCATGCCTCGGCATGGCGCGCCCGATCGTGGTTTCCACGCCGCAGCAGTCGTCGTCCTGCGAGGCGCTTGCGAGCCAGGTTGGCGGCCTAACCTATCCGCATGCCGTCATGCACACGCCGGTCGATGTCACCGAAGCGGCCGTCGCCTTCGTGCGCGAGCAGCGGATCGACGGCATCGTGTCGCTTGGCGGCGGCTCCTCAACCGGGCTCGGCAAGGCGATCGCGCTGCGCACCGACCTCAACCAGCTTGCCATTCCGACAAGCTATGCCGGATCGGAAATGACAAACATCCTGGGCGAAACAAACGGCGGTGCGAAGACCACCCGACGCGACCTGCGCATTCAGCCGGAAACGGTGATCTATGATCCCGATCTTCTGGCCACGCTGCCGGACGCGTTTGCCGCGACCAGCGGCCTGAACGCGATCGCACATGCTGTCGAGGCCCTCTACGCCGCCGATGGCAACCCCATCATATCCCTGATGGCGGAAGAAGGCATTCGAGCCCTGGCTGGCGCCCTGCCCCGAGGTGCGGCTGGCCACGAAGAGGCCCTCTACGGCGCGTGGCTTTGCGGCGCAGTGCTTGGCAGCGCGGCCATGGCGCTTCACCACAAGCTTTGCCACGTGCTGGGAGGCACGTTCAACCTTCCCCACGCCGAAACCCATGCGATCGTGCTGCCCCATGCGACCGCCTACAATGCCGCCGCAGTACCGGACGCAATGAAAAGGATCGCAAAGGCTCTCAATGCCAAGGAAGCGTCGTCCGGCCTCCACGCCCTGGCGCGCTCCATCGGTTCGCCTTTGACACTCAAGGAAATCGGCATGCCCGAAGACGGCCTGGACAAGGCCGCGGATATCGCGGTCGCGGACCCCTACCCCAATCCGCGCCCGCTCAAACGGGACGCGATCCGCAAGCTTCTCGACAACGCTTACCACGGACGCTCCCCCGAGCAGGTGTAGAATTTAAGTGAGGCAGATGGGTGGAAACTGCTTCGACCAGCCCATGAAAGGGAGGAACAGATGGCTGATATCGTCACCGACGTGCTGATCATCGGGTCGGGGCCGGCCGGCTCGGCAACTGCGGCGCTGCTTTCGAGCTACGGCGTCGAGAATACCCTCGTAAACCGATACCGCTGGCTGTCGAACACGCCGCGCGCGCACATCACCAACCAGCGCTGCATGGAGGTGCTGCGCGACCTCGGCCGGGATGTCGAAGACGAAGCCTATATGTTCGCCACCGGCCAGGACTTAATGGGGGAAAACGTGTTCTGCGTCAGCCTGGCCGGCGAGGAGCTTGGCCGGATGAAGAGCTGGGGCACGCATCCTTTGTCGCGCGCCGAGCACCAGCTTTCCTCGCCCTGCCACATGAACGATCTGCCGCAGACCTATATGGAGCCGCTGCTGTTCAAGACTGCCTGCGCGCGCGGCACACAGGCGCGGATGAGCACGGAGTTCCGCTCCTTTGTTCAGGACGAGGACGGGGTGACCGCCACATGCCGCGACCGCATGACAGGCCAGGACCTGACCATACGGGCAAAGTATCTGGTCGGAGCGGACGGTGCCGGTTCGCTTGTCGCGGAGCAGGCCGGCCTCCCCTTTGAAGGCAAGATGGGTGTCGGCGGCTCGATGAACATCCTGTTTCGTGCGGACTTGTCCAGGTATGTCGCGCATCGCCCCTCCGTACTGTACTGGGTCATGCAGCCGGGCGCGGATGTCGGCGGCATCGGCATGGGCCTGGTGCGCATGGTGCGCCCGTGGAACGAGTGGCTGATCGTGTGGGGCTATGACATCGGCCAGCCCGCGCCGAAGGTGGACGAGGCCATGGCAACCAATGTGGCCCGACAGCTGGTCGGCGATCCGGAGCTCGAGATCGAGCTCTTGTCCGCCAACACCTGGACGGTCAACAATATGTTCGCCACAGCGCTTGCGAACGGCCGCGTCTTTATCGCCGGCGATGCGGCGCACCGCCATCCCCCGTCCAACGGGCTCGGCTCCAACACGTCCATCCAGGATGCGTTCAACCTCGCCTGGAAGCTCGCGATGGTGGTCAAGGGCGAGGCATCGCCGAAGCTGCTGGAAAGCTACGACAGGGAGCGGGCGCCGGTCGCGCGCCAGATCGTCACCCGCGCCAACCAGTCCATCGCCGAGTTCGGGCCGATCTTTGCCGCGCTCGGCATGGATGGCGGTGTCGACCACGAGAAGATCCAGCGCAATATGGATGCCCGCTGCGACGCCACGCCGGAAGGCGAGCGGCAGCGCGACGCTCTGCGCAAGGCCATCGCCTTCAAGAAATACGAGTTCGACGCCCATGGCGTCGAGATGAACCAACGCTACACGTCTGACGCCATCGTTTCCGACGATCAGCCCGAGCCTGAATTCCCCCAAGACGCCGAACTGCACTATGCGCCGACCACATGGCCGGGTGCGCGTCTTCCGCATGCCTGGGTGTTCGACCGCCACGGCGCGCGGCATTCGACGCTTGACCTGACGGGCAAGGGCAGGTTCACGCTTCTGACTGGGCTCGGCGGAGAGGCATGGGTCGCCGCGGCTGATGCCATCGGACGGGAACTCGGACTGACGATCCGCACCCACGTGATCGGACCGCGCTGCGCTTACGAAGACCATGGCGGCGAGTGGGCCGGCGTCCGCGAGATCTCCGATAGCGGCTGCGTCCTCGTGCGACCCGACCATCATGTGGCATGGCGCGCCGCGTTCTTTGCCAACGACCCGGAAGCGGAACTCCGGCGCGTCCTGCTCCTCATTCTCGGACAGTGAACCGGAAGGTGCCCCCTTATTTGAGCAAAGGCCGCACATCCTTCTGAAGCTTGAGGAGAGGCTCGAGGTAGAGGCGGCGCAGCTCGTCAGAATCAGCCTGCACGGCCGCCACACCGGTGTTGAGCGCTGCGACCGTTTGGCCGCGAGCGTTGAGGATCGGCACGGCTATGGAGCGCAGCCCGATCTCGACTTCCTGGTCGATGATCGCGTACCCCTGCGTCCTCACGGTCTTCAATTCTGCAACGACCTCTTCGACCAAGATGCGGGTGTGAGGCGTACGTCGGTCGAGCGGCTGAAGCTCCAGGATCGCGCGCGCTTCCTCCTCGCGCAGCGATGCAAGGATCACGCGCCCCATCGAAGTGCAATAGGCCGGCAGGCGGCTTCCGGGCATCAAGCTGATCGACATCACCCGCTGCTGAGCGGACCGGGCGACGTAGACGATCTCCCAGCCGTCGAGAATGGATACGGAAACGCTTTGGCCGATCTCGCCGGACAGCGTGTCGAGCCATGGCTGAACGATGCGCGGCAGCGGCATGGTCGCGAGGCAGCCGGTTCCCAGGCGGAGCACCCGCGGCGTCAGGCTGAAATACTTGCCGTCATAGCTGGCATAGCCAAGCGCATGCAGTGTGAGCAGGCAGCGGCGCGCCGTCGCACGGTCCAGGCGGGTGACCCGGGACACGTCGCTGATCGACATGCGCTCGGCATCGGCGCTGAATGCCTCGATCACGCTGAGGCCTTTGGCGAAGCCGCCGAGATAGTCGGTTTCCTTGATCAAGGCCAAGCGATTCCGTGCGATCTTCGAACAAACATCAAACTACGCACAAACTGGTTGCGGAAGCAACATCCTGGTTCCATTCAGACCTGGAAGAGGACCACGCAATGATCAACAAGGTTGTATCTTCCGTGGCGGAGGCGGTTGCGGGCATCCCTGACGGCGCGACGGTGCTCGTGGGCGGCTTCGGCACGGCCGGCATGCCTATCCACCTGATCGACGCTTTGATCGAGCAAGGCGCCAAGGATCTGACGATCGTTTCCAATAATGCGGGAAATGGCGACACCGGGCTGGCCGCGCTGCTCAGGGCCGGACGCGTCCGCAAGATCATCTGCTCGTTTCCGCGTCAGGCTGATTCCTGGGTGTTCGATGGATTGTTCCGTGCCGGCGAGATCGAGCTCGAAGTGGTGCCGCAGGGCAACCTGGCCGAGCGGATGCGGGCTGCCGGCGCAGGCATCGGCGCCTTCTTCTGCCCGACGGGCTTCGGAACGCTTCTGGCCGGCGATCGTGAGACGCGCGTGATCGACGGTCGGAATCATGTGCTGGAATACCCGATCCATGGCGACTTTGCGCTCATCAAGGCGCTCAGGGGCGATCGCTGGGGCAACCTCGTCTTCCGCAAGACCGCGCGCAATTTCGGACCCGTGATGGCCACCGCCGCCAAGCTCACGATCGTTGAGGTGGACGAGGTCGTGGAACTCGGCGCGCTCGACCCTGAAGCTGTGGTCACACCAGGGATCTTCGTCCAGCGGATTGTTCCCGTGATGCCGGACCTGTCACAGGCAGCCTGAGGTTCGCCGCCATGCAGAAGCTCACCCATGAACAGATGGCCATGCGCGTCGCCCGCGACGTCAGGGCCGGCTCATATGTCAATCTCGGCGTCGGCCTGCCGACCAAGGTGGCGAACTGCCTGCCGGAGGGCGTCGAGATCATCCTCCACACAGAAAACGGCCTGCTGGGCATGGGTCCGGCCCCGATCAAGGGCATGGAGGATTGGGACCTCATCAACGCCGGCAAGCAGGCCGTGACGGCTCTGCCGGGAGCGAGCTTCTTTCATCACGCCGACTCGTTTGCGATGATGCGGGGCGGGCATATCGACCTTTGCGTGCTCGGGGCGTTCCAGGTCGCGGCCAACGGCGATCTGGCCAACTGGCACACGGGGGCTCCGGACGCGATCCCCGCGGTAGGCGGCGCCATGGATCTCGCCATCGGCGCCAAGCAGGTCTGGGTGATGACGGATCACGTCACAAAGGACGGCAAGCACAAGCTGGTCGAGGCCTGCACCTATCCGCTGACGGGAAAGGGAAGTGTTTCCCGCGTCTACACCGACCTCGCCGTGATCGAGATCGGTGACGACGGATTCAGGGTGACGGAGATGGTCCCCGGCCTGTCGCTGAACGAGTTGGCCGGGCTGACGGGCGCGCCGCTTCGGGACGGCCGCCCTGCCGCGCAGCAAAAGGCCTCCTGACGGGCGCTTAGAACTGCGACCACATCCGCGCTCCATCGGCCGCTTTGGCGGCGCGCGCCTGGTGGTTGCGGGAAACGCTGTTTCCGGCAAGCGTCAAGGCAACGCGCAAGCAACGTCCGTTATCGCGTCTGAATGATCATGTCGGCGCCCTTTTCGGCGATCATGATGGTGGCTGCGTTGGTGTTGCCGCTCACCACGGTCGGCATGATCGAGGCGTCGATTACCCGCAATCCGTCGATCCCATGCACGCGGAGCCGGTCGTCCACGACCGCCTCCGCGTCGGCGCCCATCTTGCACGTGCCGGATAGATGGTAGTTGGAGTCTACCTTCCGCCGGATGTGATCCTCGATTTCCCGATCGGTCTGCACCCTGGGACCGGGGTCGTATTCCTCTCCGCGGTAGAGATCGAACGGCTTCTGCGCGAAGATGCGCCGCGCGATCTTCACGCCTTCGCGCATGGTTTCGAGATCGATCTCTCGCTCGAAATAGTTGAGGTCGATGACCGGCGCCACGCGCGGGTCGGCGGAGGTGATGGCGAGCGACCCCCGGCTCTCAGGGCGCTGAAGGGTGAAATAAAGCATGTAGCCGTGCTGCGGCAGTATCTTCCGCCCGCTGTCCTCGTAGATCAGGAAGGTCATGAAGAACTGGATGTCGGGGGCCACCACATCGGGCCTCGTGCGTACGAAGGCCATCGCCTCGAGCCCATTGCCGGTGGCGGGCCCCGTCTTGAACAGCGCGTACCGCGCGAGCGCGAGCGCGGCGTCGAGCGGCCTGGTCTTGGTGTAGTAGGTGACGGGCAGGGTGGAGAGCTGTTTCACCGCAAAGGCCGGATGGTCCTGCAGGTTGCGGCCCACCCCCTTGAGGTCGCACGCCACGGGGATGCCGAGCTTCGACAGCATGTTCCCGTCGCCCACGCCCGAAAGCTGAAGGAGCTGAGGCGAATTGACGGCGCCGCCGCACAGGATCACCTCGCGCTCGGCATGAAGCGTGACGGTCTCGCCGTTTATGAGATATTCGACCCCAACCGCCCGGCCCTGCTCGATGAGGATACGCGAGGCGAGCGCATGGGTGACGACCTCAAGATTTGGCCGTGCCATCGCCGGGTGGAGATAGGCGACAGAGGCACTCCAGCGCCGCTTGTCGGCCATGGTGCTGTCCGTCGGCCCAACGCCGTCCTGCACGCCACCGCCATTGAAGTCGTCGTTGTAGGGGAGGCCGATCATTTGTCCCGACTGGATGAAGGCTTCGGCCAGCGGATGGTTGATGCCGTTACGCATCGTGCGCAGGGGGCCGTTCCGCCCACGCGCGGGCCCGCCGTCGCCGGTGAAGCTTTCGGCGCGCTGAAAGAAGGGCAGCACGTCGGCGTAGGACCAGCCCCGATTGCCAAGCTGTGCCCAATGGTCGAAGTCGGAAACGTCGCCGCGCACATAGACCATGCCGTTGACCGAGCTCGATCCGCCGAGCACCTTGCCGCGCGGCGCGTGCAGGCGTCGTCCGCCCAGGCGAGGCTGGGGCGCGGAATGGTAGCCCCAGTCCACCTGCCCTGTGCGCATGAGCTGAAGGAAGCCGGCGGGCATGCGGATGAAGATACTGTCGTCCGGCCCTCCCGCCTCTAAGATCGTCACGCGAATGTCGGGGTCAGCACTCAGCCGATTGGCGAGCACGCAGCCCGCCGATCCCGCACCCACGATGATGAAGTCGACCGACCGCCTGGCGCTCATTCCTTTCCTCCTTGGAATTCGTCGCAGGACGTTCCCTGCGAAGGGCTAAGTCCGCGTCGCCATCGGAAGGGACGAAGGCGATCCTTGGCGATCATTCTTTCCAGTTGAAACGAGGCTCGCGCTTTTCGAGAAACGCCGCCACCCCTTCCTTGAGGTTGCCACCGCGATAAAGCGCGCCAAAGGCGTCAGCTTCCGCCGTGTCGATCCCCGAAGCGGGGAGGGCCGCGCGGAAGCAACGCTTGGCAAGCCGGAGCCCGTCATGCGGGCGCGACAGGAGTTCGCGCACCACCGCGCCCACCCGCGCATCAAGCGCATCGTCCTCGACCACCTCGGTGACGAGGCCGATCCGGTGCGCCTCCTCGGCCGTGATGGGCTGTCCCGAATAAACGAGCTGGCGCGCGCGCACCGGCCCCACATCCTGCATCAGGCGCTTGATGCCGCCCGCGACAGGCAGGCCGCCGACGCGGATTTCGGGGAAGCCGAACTCGGCGCCCCGCGCGGCGATCCTGAGATCGGAGGCGAGCATGATCTCCCCGCCACCGCCCAGCACGAAGCCGCGCAGCTTGGCGACCACCACCTGTGGTAGGGCTGCGAGATGGTCGAGCAGATAGTGCTCGAAGCGGATCTTCGCGACCCCGCCCAGCTCGTCCTCAGGAAACTCGCGCAGGTCGGAGCCCACCGAGAAGGCACGGGGCAACGACGACTCGATCACCACCACATGGATGTCGTCGCGTGCTTCGAGGGTCCGCACATGGTCGAACAGCGCCCGCCGCAGCGCGTCGGAAAGCACGTTGAGCGGGGGATGGCCGAGCACGATGCGCGCCATCGGCCCTTCCGTCTCCAGCCGCACTCCATTTGTGGCGTCGCTCATCGGTCAAGGTTCTCGTTGATGAAAGTGTCAGGAGGACAGGCGCGCCGAGCGCACGCCCTCTTGCGGCTGCAGACCAGGCACGGCATCGCGGCGTGCCTTGCGCCAGGCGAAGCGGGCAAGCGCCGCCTTCACGTGCTCGCTGCTGTAGGTCGCGACCGCGAGCGCAAGCACCAAGCCGATCACGATGCGCTGCCAGTACGGATTGACGCCAAGCAGGTTGAAGGCGTTCGCCATCATGGCGATGATGAGAGCGCCGCAAACTGTGCCGACAACCGTGCCGACGCCACCCATAAGCGACATGCCGCCGATGGCTGCCGCCGCAATCGCGTCGAGCTCCCAGCCTACGCCGGTCCGCACCGCGTCGCCCGACTGCATGCGCGCCGCGAGCACGAGCCCGGCAAACGCCGAGAGCAGGCCGCTCAGCATGTAAGCGAGGATCTTGATGCGGTCGACGCTCACGCCGCTCAGCCGAGCCGCCTCCTCGTTGCCACCCACCTGGTAAATCTGCCGGCCGGTGCGCGTATAGTTGAGGAAGAGGCCGGCAAGGAGGCAGGCGGCGATGAACAACACGGTCGGCACAGGCAGTCCGAACATGCTTCCTTCGGAAAGCAGGAAGTAAATGTCGGGCAGAGTGCCGAAGATCGGGCGGGAGTCCGAGTAGGCCATGGCAAGGCCGCGCACTACTGCCATGGTGGACAACGTGACGATGATCGGCTGGAATCTGAACTTGGTCACGAGCACGCCGTTGCAGAAGCCGATGAGGAGGCCGGCGAGAAGGGCCACGTGGATGCCCACGATCGGCGGCAGAGTGGCGGACAAGCCCGTGATGAGCACGGAGGAAAGCGCCACCACCGAGCCCACCGAAAGGTCGATCCCGCGCGACAGGATGACAAAGGACATGCCGAGCGCCACGAAGCCGGCCATGGAAGCCTGCCGCAGGATGTTGAGCAGGTTGCCAGGCGCGATGAATCCAGCATTCGCCCAGGTGAACACGACACCCAGCAGAAGAAGGACGAAGATGATCGGGTTGCGGCGGAACAGGTTGACGAAGGCGGCGCCCATAACTCACTCGACCTTGATGGAGTGGGCAATGCCCAATTCGGTGACGTTGAAATTGGTTTCGATGTCGAGATCGAAGGTGTAATCGCCCGGCGCCTTGGCCTTCAGGATCGCCTTCACTTCAAACGGCTTGTCGATGCCGGGATACTGCCAGGCTCGCTTGCCCCAGAAATCGGCGATCGAGCGCGGGTTGGGCGTGATCTGGCGGACTGTGAAGCCCTTGTAGATCCCAAGTGCCGTCATCAGCGAAAAATCGGGCGTCTTGCCTGCCGCAGGCGTCACCACCAGCGTGATCGTGATTTCCTCGCCGACCTTGGCGGTCGCCGGAACGGAAATGCTCGCCGCGTCCAGTCGGAAGGGAAAGTCGGCAGGCAGGCCTGCCGCGGCGCTTTTCGCGCTCGCCTGGACTTGGGCGAGATAAACGCGCCCCTCGCGAACGGCGCTGCTGTCGGGATAGTTCTTTTCGAGCTGGGCAAAGATGTCCGCGAACTTCTCGTTCTCGGCCGCATCGCGATAAAGCACGGCCATACGTTCGAGGATTTTATAGCGGTACTTCTCGAGGGATGGATCGTCGCCGAAGGAAGCGAGCAGCGCCTCATATTGCCCGATCGCATCCTGAGGACGGCCGAGGCCGATGCTCGAATTGGCGATGCCGATGCGCGACAGGATCGCGTATTCAGACTCCGGATAGCGCTCGGCGATCTCCTTGTAGAGCGTGATGGCGCGCCCATAGACGCGGGTCAGTTCCAGGTTGTTCGCCTCCGTATACGGCCCCTTGGCGAGATCGACCCGGAACAGGTCGGGCGCGGCAAGAAAGAGCCCGCCATTGACGGCAGCCAGCAAGGCGAGAGCTGCGATCCCTCCGGTGGCCCAGGAAAGGGCACGGTTGGGGGACGTCGCGTGCCGCCGAGGGACGGGGGTGCCATGCACGGCCTGCGTCATGCCCGTTCTCCCGCTTTCGTTTTTCGCGTCAGGAAGAACGCGCGCACAAGGCTGAAATCGTTGCTCAGCGCCTGCATGCCGACCGCGATGAGGATGATTGCGCCCTTGGCCACCTGCTGCCATTCGGGATCGACGCCGATGAGGTTGAAGAGATTGGACACGATGCCGATCATGAGGGAGCCGATCACCGCCCCCCAGACCGAACCCTTGCCGCCCATCAGCGAGGTGCCGCCGATGACCACTGCCGCGATCGCGTCGAGCTCCCAGAAGACGCCGGCCTGACCGGGCTCGCCGGACCCCATTCGGGAGGTGAGGACGAGGCCGGCGAGCCCCGCAAGCAGGGCCGAATAGACGTAGGTCGCAACCTTCACGCGGTTGACCCGCACGCCCGACAGCCGTGCTGCTGTTTCATTCGCCCCGATCGCGTAGATGTGGCGGCCGATCACCCGCCATTTGAGAAGATACCAGGTGAGGAGCGCAACGGCGGCGAAGAGCGCCGCGGGCGCCGGCACCCCGGCGACCCAGCCTCGCGACAGGAAGAGAAAGGCTTCGGGATAGTTGGCATAGACCGGCTGCCCATTGGTGTAGACGAGGCCCGCGCCGCGCACGACAGTCATCAGCACGAGCGTGGCGACAAAGGGCTGGAGACCAGCGACGGTCACGAGCGCGCCATTGGCAAGTCCGACCGCCACCGCAAGAAGGAGCGGCGCCAGAACGAACAGGAAGCTCGGAGTGCCACTCACCCAGGCACTGGCCGCGACCGCACCCGTCAGCGCGACGACTGAGCCGACCGAAAGATCGATGCCGCCGCCGAGGATGACGACATTCATGCCGACAGCCACGATACCAATGAGGGAGGCGGCGCGTATCACATTGAGCAGGTTCTCCCCGCTCCAGAAGTGCGGCGACATGATCCCCGCCGCGACGATCAGGACGAGGAGAACGAGAAAGTTTCCGTTAAGCAGGATGCGCCTGGCGTCCGCGATCATGGCGTCACCGTCTCGAATGAAGCTGTGCGGGAGGAGGTGCTTTCATCCGCAGTCTTGCCCATGACACTCAGCATGATGGCGTTGAGGTCGAAATCAGCGCGGGAAAAAGTGCGCGTGACGCGGCCGAGATGAAGGCAGGCGATCGTGTCGCAGACGCGGAGGAGCTCGTTGATCGCCGAAGAGATCACGATGACAGAAGCTCCGGCGTCGGTGAGCGTCCAGATCAGGTCGAAGATCGCCTCTTTGGCACCGATATCGATGCCGCGCGTCGGCTCATCGAGCAGGTAGATGTCGACGCCCGCGCCAACGAGCTTGGCGAGCACCACCTTCTGCTGATTGCCGCCGCTGAGCGTGCCGACCGGCTGGTCGAGGCTCGCGAGCTTGACGTTGAGCTGGCGGCTGAGCTCCCCTGCCCGCTTCCGCTCTCCGCTCAGCTTGAGGCCCGCCGCTCCGGAATGACGGTCGAGGAAGGGCAGCGTGATATTGTGGGCGATGGGAAGGGACAGGATCAGTCCCTCGTTCTTTCGGTCTTCGGGCGCGAGGCCGAGGCCGGCATCGAGGGCGGCACGTGGAGAGGCGAAGAGGCCGAGGCGGCCTTTCACCTCGACGCGCCCTTCGTCCACGGGATCGGCGCCGAAGATGGCACGCACGAGTTCGGTACGACCGGCACCCATCAGACCTGCAATGCCGAGCACCTCGCCCCGGCGCAGGGTCAGGTCGATGCCGTTCAGATCGGGCGCTCGCTTCAGCCCACGGACCGACAGCACCACCTCGTTCGGGCGCACCGCACCCGCGGCACGCTCGCCATTCTCAGCGATGGCATGGCCGAGCATCATAGTGACGAGAGCGTCTTCCGTCAGGTCGGCAATGGCGGCCTGACCGACATAGGCGCCGTCGCGCAGAACAACCGCGCGATCGCATATGGCGAAAATCTCGTGCAGGTGGTGGGTAATGAAGATGATCGCGATGCCTTCCGCCCGAAGCCCGCTTACGATGCGAAACAGGTTCTCCACCTCTTCCCTGGCGAGAGAAGCGGTGGGCTCATCCATGATGATGAGGCGCGACCGGCGCGTCAGCGACTTGGCGATCTCGACGAGCTGCAGTTCGGCGACGCTGAGTTCCTTGGCCTTGATGTCGACGGGCGCGACGAAGCCCAGGCGCGACAGGATGCGTGCGGCCTCCTTGCGCATCGTGTCCCAATCGAGCAGGCCGAGACGGTTGCGCCTGAGATTGCCCAGAAAGACGTTCTCGACCACGCTCAGCTCAGGCACGATCATCAGTTCCTGGTAGATCGTCGCGATGCCGGCGGCCTGCGCCTCCTGGGGCGTCGAAAGGAGCACGGGCTCGCCGTCGATGCGCAGTTCTCCGCCGCTTGGCTGAACGGCACCCGACAGGATCTTCATCAGCGTGGATTTGCCCGCGCCGTTCTCTCCAACGAGGGCCAAAATCTCCCCCGGATGGATATCAAGATCGATCCCGCGGAGCGCTTGCACGCCCGGATAGGATTTCGTGACAGCGCGCGCCTCGATAAAGGCTGGCGCACGCTCGGGCACGTTGTGCGCCAAGGCTGCGATGGTCATGAACAGTCTTTTCCTGATCGCTACTGCTCTTCGTCGACTGGAGCTCTGCACGCCGCCCGAGCCTTCCCCGATGCTTCCTTGCACCAGGGAAGGGTCTGGCGAGCGTGCTGCGACACGTCTCCATCAAGCCGCCGGGCATGCGTCACCCGCCAACGCCCGACTTCGCGCTGACCGCTCAGAATAGGCGAGCACGAAGATGACGAAGGCTGCCATGATGGCTGAACTGCCTCAGGCGCGCTTGCTAGCGCACATATTGCAGGTCGGCATTGTAGTATTCGTCCACATTGTCCGGCGTGATGACCGGCGTTTCCGTGATGATCCGCTTCGGCACGGGCTCTCCCTTCAGCACGCGAACGGCCATGTCCACTCCGACGGAGCCTCCGGTGGCGTAGATCGCGGTTGCCTGGAGCCAGCCGTCCTTGATCGCCTGGAACGCCTCACGCTGGCCGTCCACGCCGATCAGGAACACTTCGCCCGGCTTGAAGCCCGCTTCCTTGAGCACGTTGATCGCGCCGAGGATCATCGGGTCGTTATGGGCATAGATAGCCTTGAACTGGCCGCGGTAACGGGTCAGCCAGTCTTCCACGATGGGGATGGCAGGCGCCAGGTCGTAATTGGCCGGCTGTGCGTCAAGGCGCTTGATGTTGTCCTTTCCGGTGATCGCAGAAGCGAAGCCCTCATGGCGCTGGATGGTCGGCGTGGCGCCGGGGACGCCTTCCAGTTCAAGGAAGTTCCAATTGTCGCCGAGCTTGCCGACCGCGTATTTGCCGATCTCTTCGCCGATCTGCAGGTTATTCCCGCCGATGAAGACATTGTAGTCCTCGCCGACGACCTCGCGGTCGAGCACGACGAGCGGAATACCAGCCTTCTTGATGGCTTCCACGGCCGGAACGAGCGCCTGCGCCTCGCGCGGGCTCATCATGATCAGATCGACCTTGCGGGATATCAGATCCTCGACATCTGCGATCTGCTTCTCGTTGGCGCCCTTGCCATCGGTGAAAATGAACTCCTTGATGAGATCAGGATACTTCTTCGCCTGCGCCTCGGCGCTGGTCACCATGAACGCCCGCCACGGGTGATCCATCGTGTCCTGCGAGAAACCGATGGTCCAGGGCGGGGGGCCGAACGGGTTTTCCTGGGCCTGGGCCACAGCCGATGCGCCCACAGTGAGGGCAAGAGCGGCCGCGCCGATCGCGGCGGTAAATCGACGTCTGTTCATTCCAGTCCTCCCTGCGACCGACACAAGCGGTCGCCTTCTTCGATCGATCGGAGCGCCGAATGGCGTTACGTACGCAGGCACTCCGGGTGACACGTTCCTGCCAAAGCCTCCCGGGCGGAACGTGCATATGATGTTTAGGAGAAAACATGATTGTCAATGAATTTTACTGAAAGACTGCAGGCTACCTCTAATTTTATGGGAACGATCCCCTCGCTGGAGCGCAGAAAAAGGCTCAATCCAGCTGTTCGATGGCCCTACGGAAGCCGACACAAAGTTCTTTGTAGAGATATTCACTAAAATCTTGACACTTCTTTTAGTGGCAGCTCCAATGCCTCCGCTTCGTGCTTCCTGAGGAAGTGTCGCACGGATCGAGGAGGTCACCAGTTTGTACGACTACATCATCATCGGAGCCGGCTCTGCCGGGTGCGTGCTTGCCTTCCGTTTGACTGAGGATCCCGCTGTCAAAGTTCTGCTTCTTGAGGCCGGCGGCCCTGATCGAGACCCGATGATCCACATTCCCGGAGGGTTCGCCAAGCTCCAGAAGCCAAGTGTGAACTGGTGCTTTTCGACGGTTCCCCAGAAGCGTCTCAACGATCGCCGGCTCTGGTTCCCGCTGGGCAAGACACTCGGCGGATCAAGCTCGATCAACGGGATGATCTATATCCGCGGTCAGAAGGAGGATTACGACTCCTGGGCCGAGGGAGGTAATTCCGGTTGGTCCTACGAAAATGTCCTGCCTTATTTCCGAAGGGCCGAGAACAACCAACGGCTTGCCGGCCGCTTCCACGGCAATGACGGGCCGCTGACGGTCAGCGACCAACGTTCGCCCAACCCGCTCGCCCGTGCCTATGTGCTTGCGGCGCAGCAGGCGGGCTATCCCTTCAATCCCGACTTCAACGGCGAAACGCAGCTTGGCACCAACCTCTACCAGGTCACCCAGCATGATGGCCGCCGGGCGAGCGCGGCCGTCTGCTATCTGAGGCCGGCCATGAAGCGATCGAACCTCACGGTGGTGACGCATGCCATGAGCCGCCGGCTCCTTGTCCAGCAGGGGCGGGTTGTCGGCGTGGAATATGCTCGCAACGGGGTGGTCGAGACGGCGCGCTGCGAGCGGGAAGTCCTGCTCAGTGCGGGCGCCATCGGGTCACCCAAACTCCTGTTGCTTTCGGGCATCGGCCCAGCCGATGAGCTCAACGCTCTCGGGATAACACCCGTCCACGATCTGCCCGGGGTGGGACGCAACTATCAGGACCACCTCAATTCCTATGTCGTGTGCGATCTGAACACGCCGATCTCCTATGACGGCCAGCACGAATTTCCGAGGAACATCAAGCACGGCATCCAGTATCTTCTCTACCGCACCGGCGCCCCCACCTCGCCGGTTGCGGAAGGCGGATGCTTCATCAGCAGCGACGGCAGCGGTCGGGCAGACATCCAGACCCATGTGCTGCCCGCCTATGTCGTGAATGCCGCACGCACGCGCGTTGAAGGCAACGGCATCACGATCAACTCCTGCGTCATGCGGCCGAAAAGCCGCGGAACGGTCAAGCTTGCCTCCGCCAATCCGGAAGACATGCCGCTGATCGATCCCAATTACCACGACCACGAATATGATCGGCGCATGTCAATCGAAAGTATTCGCCGCATCCGAGAGATCCTGACCCAGCCGGCGATCGCGAAATACATCCGCACCGAGCGCTTTCCAGGCAGAGGGAAAGATAGTGACGAGGACATACTGTCCTATGTCAGGCAATATGCCTCGGTCGATTATCATCCTTCGGGCACCTGCCGGATGGGAACGGGGCAGGACGCCGTGGTCGATCCGGAACTGCGCCTTCACGGGATGGATGGCATCCGCGTCGTCGACAACTCCATCATGCCCTATCTCAACAGCGGCAACACCAACGCTCCGGCCATCATGATCGGAGAAAAGGGGGCAGCCCTTGTTCGCGGGGAAGAAATGCTGCACGAGGCGGCTTAGCATGGACCAGAGGCCGAGTGCAGCGCGCGTGGACCCGACGGGGTGCGCGCAACAGGCGACCAGCCGCGACGAGTTGCCATTGGTGATGAGATGAGTATGCGTCAGCCGCCTGCACGTCGGGTCACCATTCACGATGTTGCGAAGGCAGCCAACGTTTCTCCGGCAACTGTCTCGCTTGTTCTGCATGAGAAGGGACAACTTCCCCAGCTTACGCGCGAGCGCGTGCTCGAAGCGGCAGGTGCCGTCGGCTACCGGAGACGTCTCAATGGTCGCGCAAGCAAAACTCGGCGTAACACCTACGGCCTCATAGTCGACGACATACGCAACCCTTATTTCCACGAACTGTACCAGGGTATCACTGACGGGCTCGACCCTTCAGACGGCGCACTATTCATGGTCGCTACAAACGACATCATCGAGCGTCAAGCCGCTGCTTTCGACAACTTTGTCCAGACGGGCACTGCCGGCCTGATCGTTGTGCCTGCTTCGGGAAGCCATCCGGAGGACTTCGAGCAACTCACAACCGCGCGCATCCCGCATCTACTGGTAGTGCGCAATATTGGCCACGCCGATATCGATTACATCGGCGGAAACCCGATGCTCGGCATGATGATGGCGACGGAACATCTCGTATCGCTCGGGCATCGGCGCATCGCCTTCGTTGGAGGGTATCGGTCAAATTTCGCCTTCAACGAGCGCTATGCGGGCTTCATCTCAACAATGATGAAGCATGACGTTCCAATCAGCGAGCACCTTGTCGTCAACGGAGGGAGCACGAAGGCCTTCGGGCGCAAGGCCGCTGCCGATCTCCTGCAAGGTGCCAACCCGCCAACGGCGTTTATCGGCTATAACGATCTTGTTGCCATCGGGATTATGAACAGCCTCACGGAGGCTGGGCTTCTTCCCGGCCGCGATGTCGCAGTGATGGGTTATGATGACATTCCTGAGGCTTCTGAGCAGCCGGTGCCGCTGACCACGGTTGCCACGCCTGCCTATCAGCTGGGCAAGGTCGTCGCGAACGCGCTTGGTCGCATGAAGGCCGATCCGGGCCATGGCCCTATCAACATTACATTTCCGCCGACGCTGATGCGCAGGCAAAGCTGCGGTGGGCAATTGATTGCGCCGCTGAAGACAGCGGCCAGATAATAGAATGCCGCTTGGTTTCTACGCGACGATTTCTGCTTCCACGATCTTTGCGTCAAGCAAGTTCGCAAGCGTGATCGTGCCCACCTATGACCGGACGGACAGGACCGCCCCCATCAGAGAACGATGCCCATGATCGTGGATGCTCACCATCATCTGTGGCGCCCGGACCGCGGCGACTATCACTGGCTGGGTGCGGCGCCGGAGATCTTGCGTTGCGACTACATGCCGGCCGACTTGGCGCCGATCCTGACCCGCTTCGGCGTCGTGCGGACGGTGCTCGTCCAGGCGGCACAGACGGTGGCCGAAACGGACTTCCTGCTCGACCTCGCGGAAAAAACCGAGTTCATTGCCGGCGTGGTCGGCTGGCTCGACCTCGAAGACGAAGATTTTCCCGCCATGTTGCGGCGCTACAGCGCGCGGCCGAAGCTCGTGGGGCTGCGTCCCATGCTGCAGGATCTCGACGATGATGCATGGATCCTGCGCCCGCGCGTTCTGCGCGGTCTCGAGCGAATCGCCGAGAGCGGCCTCGCCTTCGACCTCCTGACATACCCGTGCCACCTCAAGTCTGTCGCGGCCGCGCTGGAGCTGGTTCCCGGGTTGCGGGCAGTCGTCGATCACCTGTCCAAGCCACCGATCCGCAGCGGGGAGGTGGAGCCCTGGAAGGATGACATGGCGCGTCTCGCCTCGTTCAGCACGCTCCACTGCAAGCTGTCCGGCATGATCACCGAAGCCGACCCCTCGCATTGGAGCGTCTCCCAGCTTGAGCCTTACGTCCGTCACGTGGCCGACTGTTTCGGTGCGGACCGCCTGATGTTCGGCAGCGACTGGCCGGTGTGTCGCTCGGTCGCCGAATATGGCGAGGTGCTTGCCGCAACTTTACTTGCTCTTCCGCATGAGATGCGAGGCGACGAGCGCGTCCTCTTTCAGAATGCCGTTCGCTTCTATCGCCTGAGCCTCCAGGACGCCTCGACCAAACAGGCAAGGAACCCGCTTGCCGGCTGACACCTCTCGGGCAGTTTTTGGCACGGCCAGCTGATCCGGAGAGGCTGAGCCGGCGCCAGTTTGCCGGCGGGATGGCTGAGCGCCTTCCCGCCGGGTCTGCAAAGCCGAGAAGGCGTCAGAAGGCCGGCTTCACGGAGTCCACATTGGTCTTGGTCACGACCGTCAGCGGGATCGGCAGGCGGTCCTTGACCTCCTTGCCGTCGAGGATCTGCGCCATGGTATCGATGGCGAGCTTGCCGTCCTCATCGGGCGACTGGACGATGGTGGAATACATCTCGCCCGAGCGGATCGATTCGAAGGCGTCCTTCTGTCCATTGATGCCTACCGTGGGCGGCATGGGCTTGCCGGAGTTGGCTTCCTTCCAGGCGTCGATGAAGCCGCGCGCCATGGTATCGTCGTTCGCGTAGACGCCCTTGATCTTGTCACCGAAGCGCGTGATGAGGTCGCGGCTGGCGACAAGCGCCTTCTGCTGGTCGAAGTCCGCGTTGACCGTGTCGAGAACCTCGATCTTGCTGTTGAGCTCCTTCAGGCGGTCGGTGAAGCCGCCCACGCGGCCGAGCGTGGTTCCGTTGCCGGCTTGGCCGGCGATCACCACTACGCCACCTTCGCCCTTCAGCACCTCGTTGAGCGAGTCGGCTGCCATCTCTCCTTCCTCGTAGACATCCGGTCCCGTGAAGGACTTGACGAACGGCTTGGCCTGCTCGCCCATGGGCGAGTTGATCAGGATGGCGGGGATGTTGGCCTGCTGGGCACGGGCAAGACCGGGGATGTATGCCTGCGGGTCGAGCGGCCAAAGGATGATGCCGTCGGCCTTGCGCGCGATGCAGGTGTTGATCTGCTCAGTGCCGGTCTGAACATCGAAGTTCTGGCTGAGCGTGAGCACCTCGATGCCGAGTTCCTTTGCGCGGGCCTCGAGCGCCTTGTTGGCCGGGGTGGCATAGGCATGCGCGTCTGCCGCGGTCACGTAGCAGACCGTCTTGGCCTGCGCCCAGCCCGCTGAACACAGGAGCGCAAGCGCGCCCGCCAGAAGCACGGATTTCCGAG
The DNA here is from genome assembly GCA_963522145.1 of uncultured Mesorhizobium sp. GTDB lineage: Bacteria > Pseudomonadota > Alphaproteobacteria > Rhizobiales > Rhizobiaceae > Mesorhizobium_B. The sequence continues at coordinate 49,443 of CAUQXI010000004.1, forward strand.
AAGCCATCATTTCCTCCTTGTGAATGGCGACGTTAGCCTGCGGCGGCTGCCGGGGCATGGCTGCGCCCGCCGGCCCGGACCGAGCGGTCCATGACGACGAGCAGGATCAGGATGAGGCCGGCCACGACCTGCTGGACGTAGGCGGGCACGGATTCGAACTCCATCGCGGTGGTGAGCGCCGCGATTGTGAGCACGCCGCCGAGCGTGCCGAGCGCGGAGCCCCGGCCGCCTTCAAGGCGCGTGCCCCCCACCACCACGGCGGCAATTACGGTGACGGTGAATTCGGAACCGAACACCGGCGATCCCGTGTTGGTGACGAGGCTCTGCATGACCCCGGCCAGGCCGGCGAGCGTGCTGGCGAAGACGAAGCCCAGAAAGATCACCTTGGCTGACGAAATGCCGCTGGCCTCTGCGGACGCAGCGTTGGAGCCCGTGGCAAACAGGTTTCGACCGGCCACGGTGCGGGTGAGCCAGAAGTGAAGCAGCACGATGCCCGCCAGAAACAGCGCGCTGCGCACCGTGAAGACATCGAGATAGATGTGCGCCAGCGCCAGCGAGAACATGATGTCGGTTCCCCCGACGGGCTGGCTCGCGGTCACCCAGTGGGCGACCGAGCGGAAGATCAGCATGGTGGCGAGCGTGGCCACCAGCGAGTTGATCTTGAGGCCGACGCAGAGGATGCCGTTGACGAGGCCGGCCGCCGTTCCGGTGAGCACACCCGCCAGCGCCGCAGGCCAGACGCCCAGCGCGGGCTGGAGCATGATCGCGACAATGCCGCTCAGCGCGAACACGGCTCCGCCGGAAAGGTCGATCTGCCCTGAGATCAGCAGAACGGTCAGGCCGATGGCGATGATGCCGATGGTGGAAGCGCGGTCGAGGCCGAGCGACAGCGTTGTCAGACTGAAAAAGCCGGGCACGACCAGAGCTGCCACGATCAGGGTCAAAGCGAGGATCAGCCCGACGCGGAAGCGTATGATACGGGACAAGGCGGTTATCACGCGACACCCCGCTTGCGCAGCGCCACGTCGAGCGCCACCGCAATGGCGATCAGGAGGCCGAGCACGAAGCCCTGGATCGGAGTACGGACGCCTTCCAGGACCATCACATTGGTCAGAAGCTGCACGAAGATCAGGCCGGCGATCGAGCGCGGAATTGAACCGAAGCCGCCCATGATCGAGACACCGCCCACCACAACAGCCGTGATTGCGCTGAACTCGTATCCCGTACCCACCAGCGGGCGGGCGCTTTGCAGGGTAAGGCCGAGCAGCGCCCCGCTCAGGCCGCTGCAAAGCGCGGTGATCACAAAGGCGCCCGCCTTCACGGCACGTACCGGCACGGCACTTGCCTCGGCCGCGCGGGCACTGCCTCCGGTGGCGACTGTCCACCGGCCCCAGAACGAGCGCGACAGCACGAAGTGGCCGACCAGGGCGACCGCGGCGAAGACCAGCACGATCACGGGTATGCCAAGCACGCGGCCCTTGACGAGCGCCGCTGTGGATGGATCCGTTCCATAAACGATGACGCCGCCGACCAAGGCCTGAACGACGCCCAGAACGATGGTGCCGACGCTCAGCGTGGCAATGATGGGATTGATGCCGACATAGCCGATCAGCAGCCCGTTCACGAGGCCGCACAGCCCTGCCAAGGCCACCGCAACAACAAAGGCAGGCACCGGCCCGATCACGGGCTGGAGAGCGAGAGCCAGGATCGCGCCGCAGGCGATCGTCGCGGGCACGGACAGATCGGCCATGCCGCCGACGACGAGCACGAATGTCATGCCCACGACCACGATGCCCACAATCGCCATCGAGGTCAGAATGTTGACCAGGTTGCCCGAGGTGAAGAACACCGGGCTCGCCAGCGAGCCGTAGAGCACGACGGCCAGGATCGCGAGAACCAGCGCGCCCTGCGAGGCGAACCGCGCGAGGCGGCTGCCGCGATTGAACCGGGAGCCGTCGGCAAGCGCGGGCATGGGGAGCGACGCGTCGATCATGCCGCCTCCTCCCCTGTGGCGAGGGCCATGATGCGCTCGTCGCTCAACGATGCGCGGTCAAGGGGCGCGCAGGCATGGCCTTCCCGCATCACGACCACGCGGTCGCACACGCCCAGAACCTCCGGCAGCTCGGAGGAAATCATGACGACCGCCATTCCCTTGCTGACGAGCTCTCCGATGATGCGATGGATTTCCGCCTTCGCGCCAACGTCCACGCCCCGCGTGGGTTCGTCGAGGATCAGCACGGAGGGGCTGGCGGACAGCCATTTCGAGATCACCGCCTTCTGCTGATTGCCCCCCGAAAGAAGGGCGATGCGGCGCTCGGGGTCGGCAGGAACGATGGAGAACTCCTTTGCATAGCGCGCGGCAAGACTGCGATCCGCCCGCATGCTCACCCTGCCGAAGCGAGCCAGCCTGCGGAGAACGGGAAGGCTGATGTTCTCGCGCACGGTCATGGCAGGCACGATCCCGTCGAGCTTGCGGTCTTCCGGCACATAAACGATGCCCGCCTTGACCGCCGCGGACGGCGAACGGATGGATACGGGCCTGCCGTGAACCTCGATGGTCCCGGCGGTAAGGCCCGCAAGGCCGAAAATCGCCTTGGCGACCTCCGTCCGTCCTGCACCGACAAGTCCGGTCAGGCCGAGGATCTCGCCGGCCCGCACGTCGAAGCTGATATTTTCGAAGTTCGCGCCATCGCTCAAGCCGTCGATCTTGAGGACGACGTCGCCGATCCGAGAAGGCGTCTTCGGAAAGACATTGGTGACATCCCGGCCCACCATCAGCTTGATCATCTCGCTCGCCGTAATGCCGCGCGCGGGCCGCGTATCGATCATGTTGCCGTCGCGGAGGATCGTCACATCGTCGGCAATTTCCAGCACCTCCTTCAACCGATGGCTGATATAGATGATGGCGATGCCTTGATCCCGCATCCTGCGCAGGATGCCGAACAGCGCGGCGGTCTCATGTTCGCTCAGGCTCGAGGTCGGCTCGTCGAGGACGATGATCCTCGGATCCGCAGCATAGGCCTTGGCGATCTCCACGAGCTGCTGCTGGCTGATCGGCAGGTCGCCGAGGCGAGCGCGAGGATCGACCGCGGCGCCGAGTTGCTTGAGGACGGCTGCCGTGTCGCGGATCATCGCCGCTTTGTCGACCATGCCCCATCTGCGCGGCATCCGGCCAAGGAAGACGTTCTCGGCGACCGACAGGTCGGGCACCAGGTTGAGCTCCTGATGAACCATGCGGATGCCGAGCTTCTGGGCGTCGGCGGGCTTGCGCATCCTGACCTCAACTCCAGCGATCTCGGTGGTGCCGGTTGTCGGTGCGTAGGTTCCGCTAAGCACCTTCATCAGCGTCGACTTGCCGGCCCCGTTCTCGCCGACCACCGCATGCACGGACCCATAGCGCACCGCGAAGTTGACGTTTGAGAGAGCCTTGACGCCCGGAAACGTCTTGCTGATGCCGCGCATGCTCAAGGCGCAGTCGGAAGCATCCATCTCGGCTTTGCCTCCTCCCAGCTTGGCCGCGTCAGAGCACGCGTGTCCAGTTCCTGGCGCCTATTCTCATCAGAGAACAGGTGGCGCCAGCGGCTACAGACACACTGCAAAAACCTCCATTACACTAATATAATAGAGTGGCAAGAGGCCGGTTGCGCGCGGCCGAGATGCCCGGCCCAGGGAACCGGCGCGTGCGTTGACATGCTAATATATTAGTGATGTGAACGCACCGACAGGGTGGGCAACATGAAGTTGGACGCGGCAAGTCTCAATCGCGCGCTCCCGTTGCGGGACCAGATTTATCAGATGGTCCGCAACATGATCGTCGTCGGACGGCTGAAACCCGGCGAGTCGATCAACGAAGTGTCGATCGCGGAGGCGCTGGGCGTTTCCCGGACTCCCGTCCGGGAAGCAGTCAAGCGGATCAGCGACGAAGGACTGATCAAGGTCATCGCGCAGACCGGCACCTTCGTCTCGCCCATCAGCAGGACCGATCTCGAAGAGGCTTATGTGATCCGGCGCGCGCTTGAAATGGAGAGCGCGCGGCGTGCCGCCACGAAATTCGATTCCCGCGCCGCGGAAGCTCTCGATGACAACATTGCCGCTCACCGGCTGGCCATCGGCCGGGCCCGCTACACGGCGGCCATCCAGCTCGACGACGTGTTCCATCGCACCATCGCGGAGATCTGCGGCTTCCCCGCCATCTGGAAGGCGGTGGACATCTCCAAGGCGCAGATGGACCGGGGCCGATACCTGGCGATCCCAAAGCCCGGCTATGGCGAGCAGACGATCGAACAGCACACGGCGATCCTGCATGCTCTGCGCGATCAGGACGCCGAGAAAGCCGCCGCGGCCATGGAGCAGCATCTCGAGACATCTTTCCGCAATACGCTCGAAGTCGCGGAAAATCTGCTGGACTGACGTTGGGGACAGGGACGGCGACATGAAGAGGATGGGACTGTGCATCGGCGTGAAGGCTGAAGCGATCGCCGAGTACAAGCGTGTTCATGCCGAGGTGTGGCCGGAGGTGCTGGCCGTGATCGGTCAGGCGCATATCAGAAACTATTCGATCTTCCTGAGGGAGCCGGAAAACATCCTCTTCGCCTACTGGGAGTATCACGGCTCGGACTTCGCAGCGGATGCTGCGCGCATGGGCGGGTCACCTGCCATGCGACGCTGGTGGGAACTGTGCGACCCCATGCAGGCGCCTTTGGCCAGCCGTGCCGAGGGAGAGTGGTGGGCTTCGGCCGAAGAGGTCTTCCACCTCGACTGACGCCTGCATGGTCGGCTCGCGCCCCGGCACTCACCGAGAAGCATACCCCAGCGCGCCTGAGAGATCGCACGCGGCAGAGACCCATCTCCTGCGGCAAAGCGCATTCTTGCAATTACCCGACTGTTATATTAGTATTTTTAGAGACTGCCTCATCCGGGGCTCGATCGAGAAAATCAGACCAAATGGCGCGCTTCATCAAGCTTTCGGACGTCGACAATATCGTTCTGGCGGTCGACACCCTGAATGCCGGGGACGAAGCGGCGGGCGTCCGAGCCAATGCCCGTGTGCCGCGGGGCCACAAGATGGCTACGCGCGTGATCGAGCCGGACGGAGCGATCGTGAAATATGGCCAGACGATCGGCTTCGCGAAGGAGCGGATTGCGCCTGGCGACTGGGTGCATGAGCACAATGTTTATGTCCGCAGTTTCGAGCGCGACTACGTCTACGGTTCCGCCGCGCGGCTTACGCCCCTTGCTTCGTTCGAGGAGCGCGAAACCTTCATGGGCTTCAAACGGGCGAGCGGAAAGGTAGGCACGCGCAATTATATCGCCACGCTCACATCCGTGAACTGCTCGGCAAGCGTTGCCCGCTTCATCGCGGAGGAGGTCAACCGCTCCGGCGTCCTGCGGGATTACCCGAATGTCGATGGCGTCATCTCGCTCGTTCACGGAACGGGGTGCGGCATCGATGTGAAGGGCCCCGCCTATGACGTTCTGAAGCGCACCCAGTGGGGGTTTGCGACCAATCCCAATGTCGGCGGCGTTTTGATGGTGGGGCTCGGCTGCGAGGCCTTCCAGATCCCGCGCTGGATGAAGTCCTACAACATCGAAGAAAGCGCCGTCTTCCGCTCCATGACGATCCAGGAAACCGGGGGCACGCGGAAGACGGTGGATGCCGGCGTCCGCGCGATCCTGGATATGCTCCCGATCGTGAATGCAGCCGAGCGCACGCCGCAGCCCGCTTCGGAACTCACGCTGGCACTGCAGTGCGGCGGCTCCGACGGCTATTCGGGCATCTCGGCCAACCCCGCTCTCGGCGCGGCGGTGGATTTGCTGGTGGCTCAGGGGGGCACGGCCGTTTTATCCGAAACGCCCGAAATATACGGCGCCGAGCACCTGCTCACCCAGCGTGCGGAGAGCCGCGAAGTCGGCGAAAAGCTGATCGAGCGGATCCGCTGGTGGGAGGGCTACACCGCCAAGCACGACATGGAGATGAACAACAATCCTTCTCCCGGAAACAAGCTTGGCGGCCTGACAACCATCCTCGAAAAGTCGCTGGGCGCGGCTGCCAAGGGCGGCACCACCAACCTGCGCGCCGTGATCGAATATGCCGAGCCGATCAACGAGCGCGGCCTGGTCTTCATGGATACGCCCGGCTACGACCCCGTTTCGGCGACCGGCCAGGTGGCGGGCGGAGCGAATGTGCTGTGCTTCACGACCGGCCGCGGCTCCGCCTTCGGCTGCAAGCCCACGCCGTCCATCAAGCTCGCCTCCAACACCTTCATCTTCGATCAGATGAGAGATGACATGGATATCAATTGCGGCGACATCCTCGACGGCGTCAGCCTTGCCCAGAAGGGGCGCGAGATCTTCGACGAGATCCTCCGCGTCGCATCCGGTGCGCGCACAAAATCCGAAGCGCTGGGCTACGGCGACAATGAATTCGTGCCTTGGAGTCTCGGCGCCACGATGTAGGCGGAATGCCCCTTGGAGCTCGCATCCCCGCGCGATGCGAGTGACGCAGTCCCCATCAGCTGCTGGTTAGCCCATCGTCCTCGAGCTTTTGCCAGAGTTCCTGCGGCAACGCTGCCTCGAACCAGCCGACATTCTGGCGGACGCGATCGGGATGCTTGGCCCCGATCAGAACGGAAGTCACGGCCGGGTGCCTGAACGGGAACTGGATCGCGGCAGCCGCGAGCGGCACGCCGAATTCCGCGCAGGCCGCGTCGAGCACCTCCACCTTGCGGGCTACGCTTTCGGGCACGTCGCCGTAGTTGAACTTGCGGTTGCCCGTCCTGCCGGCGGCCAGGATGCCGGAGTTGAAGACGCCGCCGATGACCACGGCCATGCCGCGCATTTTTGCCTGGGCGAGAAGCGCGTCGGCGCTCTGCTCCAGCAGAGTGTGACGGCCGGCGAGCAGCGTGCAGTCGAGATCGGCTTCATTCAGGGCGTCGAGCACCACTTCCGCCTCGTTGACGCCCAGTCCGAACGCCTTGATGATGCCGGCGTCACGCAGTTCGGCCAGTGCACGGAAGCCTCCGCCCGCTGTCAGGGCGTTCCAGTGGAAATCCGCGTTCTCGGCATGGGTCACCTTGCCTATGTCGTGCACGAAAAGGATGTCGATCGCAGCACGCCCCATGCGCTGCTGGCTGTCGTCGAAGCTGCGCATGATCGCATCATAGCTGTAGTCGAACACCTCCTGGAGAGGCAGTCCGTTCTGCCAGCCGGCATCGAGCGGGTTCTTCGCCGCCGCCGCCGGCAGGGGGCGGCCCGGTCTGTCTCGCGCCATCAGCCTGCCAACCTTTGTGCTGACGCAGACAGGGTCGCCGCCTCTACGCTCGCGCAGAAAGAAACCCAGCATGTGCTCGGCGCGGCCAAGGCCGTACATGGGTGCCGCGTCGAAGTAGCGGATGCCCGCGTCCCAGGCAGCCTGGAGCGTATCCATGCATGTCTCGGCATCGACGGCTGAGTAGAGGCCGCCTAGCGAAGCGCAACCCATTCCGAGCGCTGTGAGATGGATCCCGGTCGTGCCAACCGGGCGCGTTTCTGTTGCCTTCAACAATCCCTCCGGCTGCCATATGTCTCGATTGTTTCCGCTGTTACGCTAATATAACGAAGGCAGGAAGGTTGTTTGGGGTGGGCGCGATGGATGTCGCGCGTGCGCAGATGGAAGGCCTTGCGAAGCCATCGATCCAGCCTGATCCAAGCTCGGCGGAGCGGCTCTTACTGTGCGTGAAGAACCGCATGGTTGGAGTGCCCCAGGCCTTTGGCGTGCGACCGGAGAAGCATTCCATAGAGATCGCGCGGCTCATCGGGGTCGGCAAGCATATCGAGCTCCTGGAAAAGCCCGGTGCGGTGCAACTGGTCGCGGACATAGCGGAGCGACGAGAAGTCCTCGACCGCAAAGCCCACGGAATCGAAGAGCGTGATCTGGCGCGAGTCGCTCCGCCCCGGCCTCGATCCCGCAATCACCTCCCAGAGCTCATGGACGACATGGTCGCGGGCAAGCTGCTGGATTTCGCCCTCGATCCTCGTCTGCGGCGGATATTCGACGAAGATATCGGAGCGCAGGAGGATGTCGCGATGCAGCTCCGTTTTTCCCGGACAGTCGCCGCCGACCGCGTTGATGTGGACGCCCGAGCCGACCATGTTGTCGGTCAGGATCGTGGCATACTGCTTGTCCGCGGTGACGGTGGTGATGATCTCGGCGCCTTCGACCGCCTCCTCCGTCGAGCGGCACACCACCATGTCGAGGCCGGCATCAAAAAGGTTGCGCCGGCACTTCGCGCTCGCCGTCGGATCGATGTCGTAGAGCCGGATGTTGCGGATGCCCAGCAGCGCCTTGAACGCCAAGGCCTGGAACTCCGCCTGGGCCCCATTGCCGATGATGGCCATGGTTGCGGCACCGCGCGGAGCCAGATGCCTGGCTGCCACGGCGGACGTCGCGGCAGTGCGCAGGGCGGTAAGGATGGTCATCTCCGACAGGAGCACGGGATAGCCGGTCCGGACATCCGCCAGCATGCCGAAGGCCGTCACCGTCTGGCGGCCCTCATGCGTGTTCCGCGGATGGCCGTTCACATATTTGAAGCCATACACCGCGCCATCGCTCGTCGGCATCAGTTCGATGACACCTTCAGCGCTGTGGGAAGCGATGCGCGGCGTCTTGTCGAACGTGGACCAACGCCGGAAGTCGTCTTCGATGTAGGCGGCGAGTTCCTTCAGGAAGGTCTCGACGCCGACCCGCATGACGAGCTTCATCATGTGATCGACGCTGACGAAGGGGACGATGTTGAGGTGAGGAATCATCCGGCTGCGATCTCCAGATACAGGCGCTCGGCCGCTTAGCTCCGCTGCGCGCGCACAGCCGGGATGAGGCCTTCAGGCCGGACGAGCAGGATCGCGATCACGCCCGACAGCACGATCGCGTCGCGATATGCGGCCGCGGCGGCCGGGAGGGTGGCCTGGAGCAGAACCTCGATGACGCCGAGAAGGAACCCGCCCGCCACAGCGCCCGGCAGGCTTCCCAAGCCGCCGACCACGGCGGCGATGAACGCCTTGAGCACAGGCGTGAACCCCATCAGCGGATCGACGGAAGCGCGCTGCGCCACCCAGAGCATCGCGGCCAGGCCGGCGAGAAGGCCCGACAGGAGAAACGCGGTCGCGATGATGCGGCTCGCGGGTATGCCCATCAGGCGCACCACATCGAAGTCTTCGGCCGCCGCGCGCATCGCTGTGCCGGTTGTGGTGCGGCGCAGGAACAGCTCCAGCGCGACCAAGGCGAGCACGGAAGCGATGATGGAGATCGTCGGACCGACGCCCAGCGTGAAGTTCCCCAGGGAGAAAGCACCGGTCATCCAGTCCGGCATGGCGATCGCCTGCGGCCGCGCCGAGACGCCATTCTGGAAAATGACCTTGAGCAGGCTCGACACGGCGAAGCTGGTCAGCAGCAGGCTGGTCACGCTGGCGCCCCGCATCGGCCGGAACGCGATGCGTTCCATGGCGAGCGCGGCGATCGCCCCGCATCCGATGGCGACGATCACGGCCGCCGGAAAAGGCAGGCCGAAGAACAGCGAGCCGAGCAGCGCGTAGCCCGACACGGTCATCAGTTCGCCATGCGCGAAATTGATCAGGCCGACGATCGAGAAGACAATGGCGAGACCGAGCGCAAGAAGGGCATAGACACCGCCCAGGCTCACTGCGTTGATGATCTGCTGCGCGACCATTCTCAGGCTCCCAGATAGGCTTGCCGCACGAGATCGGAACCGGCGAGCTCGCGCGCCGTGCCCGAAAGAACGACCTCGCCATTGGCGATCACCGTCGCGCGGTCCGAGATCTCCAGAGCCAGTGCCACGTTCTGCTCGACGAGGAGCACCGTCAGCCCGTTGCGTCGCAGCTCCGCGATCAGGTCGAACACCGTATCGATGATCTGCGGCGCCAGGCCGAGCGAAGGCTCATCGAGAAGGATCAGCCTTGGCTTCGACATCAGCGCACGCGCGATGGCGAGCATCTGCTGCTCTCCGCCCGAAAGATTGCCGCCCTTCACCTGATGGTAGCGGCGGAGGATCGGAAAGAGATCGAGCATCTCCTCCTCCCGCGCCGTCGCTTCCCCCCTTGTGAGATGCATCGCGCCGCCGAGCCGCAGATTGTCCGCCACGCTCAGGCTGGAAAAGACGCGCCGCCCTTCGGGCACGAGAGCGACGCCCATTCGCGCGATGGCTTCGGGCTTGCGGCCGGAAATCTCGTTTCCGTCGAGGATGATCTTTCCACCCGACACCGGAACGAGGCCAGCGATCGAACCAAGCGTCGAGCTCTTGCCGGCACCGTTGGCACCGACCAGAGCGATGATCTCGCCCTTTCCAACGGAAAGATCGACGCGGCGGACCGCCTCGACCTCACCGTAGCGGACGCGGAGAGCCTCGACGCTCAGCATCGGTTCAAGGCGCCGGAACGTCTGCCGCAGCCGGCGTCAGCGTCTTGATGTATGTCTGCTCGCCGCCCTGGTAGCGCATCAGGGCGACGGGACGCAGCGGCATGCGGTCGGTCCCGGCATAGGTGATCTTGCCGGTGACGCCCTCGAAGTCCTTGAGGTTGGCGATGGCGTCACGGATCGCCTTCGGATCGTCCGAGTCTGCCGTCTTGACGGCCTCGTCGAGGATCAGCCCGATCTCATAGCCGTTGACCTCGTAGGTCGATTCCGGCGCATGCCCCGCCTGCTTGGTGAAGGCGGCGTTGAAAGCCTCCAGCCTGGAGCCCGGCTCGGCATAGCCGGCGGCCGTATAGACCACCCCGTCGACGAGCTTTCCAAGCCCCTTGATCGTCGGCGTGCCGATCGCGTCCGCGCCATAGACCGGGATCGTCACGCCAGCGGCACGAAGCTGCTGCAGGAAGGCGGGAAAGTCCGGCTCATAGGCCGTCGTCATAATGAGATCGGGCTGTTCAGGCAGCCCCTTGATGTTGGTCACTTCGGCCGAGAAGTCCGACTGACCCATCGCGAATGTTCCGCGGCCGATGACCTTGCCGCCCTTCTTCTCGAACACCGTGCCGAAATATTCCGGCAGATTGGCCGTGTAGGCCGAGTCGGGCGAGGTCAGCAGATAAACGCTCTTCTTGCCCTCCGAGACGGCGAACTCGGCGACCGCGGTGGCCTGGACATTGTCTGCCGGATAGGTGCCGAACATGACGTCGCCGACGGCGGTGGTGAGCACCGGCGTCGAGCCGCAAAGCGTCAGCGTCGGGATGCCGAGCGGCTGGGTCAGCTGGCCCGCCGAGATGGACGGGTCGGCATCGCAAGGGGTGATCATGATCTTCGCGCCCGCGTCGATCAGCTCCTGCGTGACGGTCGCCGTCTGGGCCGTGTCGGATCGGGTATCCTTGATGATGAGGTTGACCTTGTATTTGCCGCCGAGACCGCCCTTGGCGTTCAGCTCCTCGATCGCCATGCGAAAGCCTGCCAGCGCCGGCTGGTCGTAGGGCGCCAGGCCGCCGGTCTGGGCGGTCGCCGCGCCGATGACGATCTCCTGGGCGAGCGCGGGGTTGACCGCGAGCGCCGAGGCAAATGCGGCGCCGGCGAGAGCGAGATTGCGGAAGCCTTTCAAACTATTCATCGCGTGTTCTCCTTCTGGATCGTTGTTTTTTGTTATGCCGTCTCTTGCCCGGTCAAGGCACGTGCGGTGCGGCTGCCCAGATAGGCGGCGACCACGGCCGGGTCCTTCTGCACCTCGGCCGGCGTGCCATCCGCGATGACCCGGCCGCGATCGATCACCACCACGCGCTCGCACAGCCCCATCACCAGCCGCATATCATGCTCGATGAGGATGATGCCGATTCGCCGCGCCGTGCGCACAGCCGAAAGGATCGAGACGAGCTCGGCGGTTTCCACCGCGTTCATGCCGGCGGCCGGCTCGTCGAGCAGCAGATAGCCCGGTTTGAGCGCGAGCGCCCGCGCCACTTCCAGCCGGCGTCGCTGGCCGTAAGCCAAGCTCGCGGCAGGCTGGTGCGCGAGTTTCTCCAGCCCCATCAAGGCAAGTTCGCGCATCGCCGCGCCTTCCGCCCGGGCCAGGCCGGGCTCGACCTCGCGCGCTGCGACCATGACATTTTCCATCACGGTCATGCGCGGAAAGATGCGGATGTTCTGGAAGGTGCGGGCAACGCCGGAGCGCGCAAAGGCGAAAGCTGAGGGACGGCGAAGCTGGCGCCCGATGGAAACGGTTCCTCCCGTCGGCCGCACGTCTCCGGCGAGCATGTTCAGCAGCGTCGTCTTGCCCGCGCCGTTCGGACCGATGATGCCGGTGATGGCATCGGGCGCGAAGTTCAGCGAGACGTTGTCCACGGCAACAACGCCGGCATAACGGCGCGACACCCCGTCGGCGACGATGCGCGCATCCGCCTGACCGGCGCCTTGCGGAACAGCAGCGGCGGCAACCGGCGCCATCCGGCGGCGCAAGAGATTGAGCTCGCGGTCGCCTAGCAGGCCCATCGGCCGGCGCCAGATGACCAGGATCATCGCGATGGCGAGTACGCCCTGGGTCAGCCCGAAAAAGACCGGCAGCTGCAGCCCGAGGAACTGGCCGCCGCCTTCTAAGCGGCGGACGATCTCGACCACTGCGATCGTCACGACCACGCCGGCGAATGCGCCGAGAGAGGATGTCATGCCGCCCACGATCAGCATGGCCAGCAGCGTGAAACCGAGATCGAAATAGAAGTCGCGCGGCGAGAACGCCCCGAGAAACTGCGCCATCATCGCCCCGGCCGCCATCGCCGCCACGACGCTCAGCACCCATGACGCGAGCCGCGCGGTGCGATGATCGACGCCGACTGCCGCCGCACCGCGCTCGTCATCAGAGGCTGCACGCGCGCCGAGGCCGAACGCGCTTTCCTTGAACAGGCGCGCCGCGACAAGCGTCAGGCTCGCCACCGCTATCGCGGTCCACAGCCCGACATCGCGCGGCACGCCATAAAAGGGCTGGCTGCCGCGCGTGATGCTCCGGCTCGCGACCAGCAGCGTATACACGATGATCAGCAGTGCCAGGGTCGCGATGGACGCGCTCGAACCCGACAGGCGCAGCAGCGGCGTGCCGGTCAAGAGCCCGACGAGGATCGCAAGGATCAGCACGACGACCAGCGCTCCCAGAAAGGGCAGCTGATAGCCGGCGAGAAAGTCGGGGAGGTCGCGCAGCGTCGTCCGCTGGAGTGCAGCCGGCAGCGTCAGGATGCCGGTCGCATAGGCGCCCAGCCCCATGAACGCGGCATGCCCGAAGGAAACGATGCCGGTGTTCCCCGAGAAGATCTGCAGCCCCAGCACCGCCGTGAGCATGATGGCGGCGTAGGTGAGGACGCGCTGCGTCGCCGCATTGCCGAAGAAATAGGCCGCGGCGCCCACCAGAAGCAGCGCCGCCACCATGCAGAGCGCGTCGGCGCCCGCGTTGCGGAGCGCCGCGGGCAGGCGTGATCCGCTTTCTGGCCGGGGCGGCGCCACCACTCCCCCTCACCTTGCCGCGAAACGCGCAGGGGAAAACGGATTGAGGATCGGCTGCTCGCCCTCAAGCACGAGCCTGGCAATCGCCTCACCCACCGCTGGACCGGTTTTGAAGCCGTGCCCTGACGAACCGGCTGAAACCACCAGCCCTTCGACGCCGGGCATCGAACCGATCACGGGCAGGTCGTCGGGGCTCATGTCGTAAAGCCCGGCATAGCCGGGCCGGATGCCGAGATCGGCCATCGCCGGCACCCGATCGGCGAAAGTCTCGAGGATATCCACCGACTCGGACTCGTCGACGCCTTCCATATAGTTGTCCGGATCCTCGACAAGACGCGGGCGCACCACCTCGTCATGCCGCATGCCGGTGCCGCCGCCCGCCCAGGTGCCGGCGAGGATGACGCCTTCGTTGTCAGGCCGCGCATAGTTTCGCGAGATGTCGTCGCACCAGGCGAAGGGCATCACGCTCGTGGCTTTGCCATGCGCATCGAGAACCGCCATCGGATGGCGCTCGATATGCAGCGGAAGGTCGAGACCAACCGTTCCCAGCAGGCGGCGCGTCCAGGGACCGGCGGCAAGCACCACCGTGTCGGCTTCCAGGCGGGTGCCGTCCGCGCATTCGATCCCTGTGATCCGCTCGCCGGTTTTTACGAGGCGGGTAACCAGCGTGTTCTGCACGATCCTCGCGCCGCTGGCCCTGGCCGCCTTCGCGATGGCATTGGTCGCGCCGAAGGCATCGGCATAGCCGTATTCGGGCTCCCAGATCGCCAGCGCCACGTCATCGGTCGTGAAGCCCGGCGCGGCATCCGCGAATGCGCGCGGCGTCAATGTCTCCATCCGCGCGCCTTCGCCCCGGATGCGCTCGGCCGCGGCCGACCAGTCTGCCTCGCTGTCCTTGCCGCAGACCCACATCATTCCGATCTGCGTGACGAACGAGCCTTCGCCTGCAATCTCCGGCAAGGCGACAAGGATCTCGCGCCCACGGATCGAAAGCTGGGAGAGTTCCGGTAGCAGGTAAAAAGCGTGGAGAAGGGCTGACGACTTGCCTGACGGGCCTCCCGCGGGATGCGTCTGCTCGACCAGCGCAACATCCGCACCCATCGCAGCCAGATGGTAGGCCGTGCTCGCGCCCACGATTCCGGCTCCGACGACGATCACGCTGTGTCCTGTTCGCATGGCTGGTTCCCGTGATCCTCACTGCCCGACAAACAAGCTAGAGTGAGGTGCTAAGCGATGTCAATATCTCTTCATCATTGACCAAGATCGTTGTTTCTGAAATTACTTCGACGCCCGCATGCATCTCGATGAGGCGCGGCTTTCGGGGAGGACGATGACGATCCGGGACGTCCTGATGCGGCATGATCTTGCTTTGACTCCGTCGGAGGAAAAGATCGTCCGCCTGCTTCTGACGGATTATCCGACCTCCGGCCTCGGCACCGCGGCGAACCTCGCGAGGCGCGCCGGCGTCAGTGATCCGACCGTCGTGCGGCTGGTCGTCAAGCTTGGTTATGCGGGCTTTCCCGATTTTCAGGCCAAGCTGCTGGCCGAAGTGGAATCGCGTCTGCATTCACCGCTCCTGATGATGGAAGCCAAGCGGCCTTCGAACCCGCCGGACAATGCGGTTTTTACCTATCTCGACTCAGTCGGCGCGGCAGTCGGCCGATCCGCGGAACAAACGCCGGTGCAGAGCTACGAGCGCGCGGCGCGCCTGCTGATGGAGGCGAAAGGCGATGTCGTCGTGCTCGGCGGACGCTTCAGCCGCCATGTCGCGGGCATGCTGGCCGGCTACCTGCTTCAGCTCAGGCCGGGCATCCGGGATGGGGGGGCGCTTTCCAGCCAAAGCTTCGACATGCTGCTGGACCTCAACCGCCGTGACGTGCTGGTCGTGTTCGACTATCGCCGCTACCAGCTCGATGTCGTGGCCTATGCCCGTCAGGCAGCAGCGCGCGAGGTCCGGATCGTGCTCTTCACCGATCGCTGGCTGTCGCCGATCTCCGAATTCGCGGAGGTCACGATCGTCAGCCCGTCCGAAGTGGCTTCCCCTTTCGACACGCTGGCGCCAGCCATCGCGCAGATGGAGGCGCTGGTCGCCCATATTCTCCTGAGCCTCGGCGACGACGCCCGCGCGCGCATCGAGTTGCTGGAGGATGTGCGCCGCGCCAATGCCGTCACGCTCGACAGCGCGGCTGAAGACAGCCCTCGCCGCACGCCCGGGCCGAAGCCGGCCGCGCGGAAATCAGGCAGTGCCACGCCCCGTCGCGGCCGGATACAAAGACAGGATACCGAAGCATGACCCTTCCCAGGCGGGACGACCCATTCCGAGCGGACGAAACGGCGCTGCTCCTCGTCGACATGCAGCGCATCTGGCTCGAGCCGGGCGCCGATCCCTCGCATCCGGAACGCGGTCCGGACCATTATTTCTATCGACATACCGCCGCGGAAACGATCCCCAACCAGGAGCGCCTGCTTCGGGCGGCGCGCGCCGGCGGCGTCGAGGTGATCCACACGATCATCCAGAGCCTGACCGAAGACGGCCGCGACCGCTCGCTCGACCACAAGCTGACGCCGATCCATATTGCGCCCAGCCTTCCCGAAGGGTTTCCGGTGGCGACTCTCGCTCCGGACGGTGACGAGATCATGCTGCCGAAGACATCGTCGGGCGTCTTCAACTCGACCAATATCGACTATGTGCTGAAGAATCTCGGCATCCGCTATCTCATCATCGTCGGCATCATGACCGATCAGTGCGTCGACATGGCAGTGCGCGACGCGGCCGACCGCGGCTATCTGGTCACCTGCATTTCAGACGCTTGTGCCGCCGGCACGCAGGAGCGTCACGAGACGGCGCTGAAGGCCTTTGGCGGCTATTGCTGGGTCACCGACACCGACACCGCGGTCGCTCGCATCGAAGCCCTGGGCGCACGCGCATGAATCCCGCCGTCGAACCTCTCGTCGCTATTGTCACCACCGATCTGGCGGCAATCACGCGCGGACGCTCCGTGGTCCGGAGCCGGCTGGAGAAAACCGCCGCAACCGGCGTCGGCTGGCTGCAGGCCAACCTGTCGCTCACCCCGTTTAACTCGATCGCTCCCAATCCATGGGGGTCTTCGGGCGATCTCAGGCTGATCCCGGACGCCTCAGCCCGCTTCCAGACCGAGCTTACGGGATCGCCGACGCCCTTCGATATGGTTCCCGGCGATATCGTCGAGCTGGATGGAGCTCCTTGGCTCGGGTGCACCCGCACCATGCTCAAAGATGCGCTGGCTGCCCTGAAGGCGGAAACCGGCCTGTCAGTGACGGCGGCCTTCGAGCACGAGTTCCAGCTCGACGGAACACAGTTCGGGCCCGGCCATTCGATGGCATTCGCAGCGCTGCGCCGGGCCGACCCGTTCGGGCCGACGCTGATGGCCGCGCTCGAACAGGCCGGCGTGGAGCCGGAAGTGATGATCGCCGAATTCGGCACCGAGCAGTTCGAGGTCACGCACGGGCCAGCCGACGCGCTGGTTGCGGCCGATCGCTGCGTCGCGATCCGCGAGATCACGCGCGAGCTGGCGCGAAACGCAGGCTGGCGTGCCAGTTTCGCGCCGAAGACGGCGCCCGATGCGGTCGGAAACGGCGTCCACATCCATTTCAGCTTCACCGATGCAGGCGGCCAGCCCGCGACCTATGATGCGTCCAGGCCCGGCGGTCTTTCAACGATTGCCGGCGCGTTCTGTGCGGGCGTGCTGCGCCATCTGCCTGCGATCACGGCGCTCACCGCGTCCAGCGTGCCGTCCTATTATCGGCTCAAGCCGCACAGCTGGAGCTCGTCCTATACCTGGCTGGCCGATCGCGACCGGGAAGCGACGCTGCGCATCTGCCCGACCGTGACCATCGGAGGAAAGAACCCGGCGCGCCAGTACAATGTCGAGTATCGCGCCGCCGATGCCACCGCCAATCCGTATCTTTCCCTGGCCGCGATCATCCGCGCCGGGCTGGAAGGCATCAAAGCGGGACTTTCCTCGCCGCCGCTCGTCACGGGCGATCCGACCGTGATGAGCGAGGAGGAACGGCAGGCGCTCGGCCTGCGCCGCCTGCCGGAAACGCTGGACGCCGCGCTCGACGCATTCCTCGCCGACGCCACCGTGATTGGCTGGTTCGAACCGGCTTTCGTGGAGACCTTCGTCAGCCTCAAGCGGCACGAGATCGAGTATCTGAGCGGCCGCGACGCGGGCGATGTCTGCGCGCTTTATCGGACGCTTTATTGATGGCCGGGGAGACAAAGGCGGACTGGCCGCCGGCGGTCGAGATCCTCAACAAGGACGGCCGCTCCGACATCGTGCTGCTTTGCGAGCACGCCTCGAACCACATGCCGGCAGAGTATCAGCAGCTCGGTCTTGAGCGGGCTCACCTCGAGCGGCATATCGCGTGGGATATCGGCGCCGCCGCCGTTTCCCGCCGCCTTTCGCGGGAACTGGATGCGCCGGCGTTTCTCAGCAACTATTCGCGCCTGCTGATCGACCTCAACCGGCCGCTCGGCACCCCCGGCAGCATCCCGCTCCGCTCCGAGGACACCGACATTCCGGGCAATGCCGGCCTCGGCCCGGCCGAGCAGCAGCGGCGGGCGGAGAAAATGTTCCAACCCTTCCACAACGCCGTGGCAGCGTGCCTCGATCGCCGCGCGGCGGACGGCCGGCGAACATTGCTCGTCACCATCCACAGCTTCACGCCGGTCTTCCACGGCGTCGCGCGGCCATGGCACGCGGGCGTGCTGCATGACAAAGCGAGCGGCTTCGCCGAATACATCCTCGGTGGCCTGCGCAAGGATCCGGCCCTCGCGGTGAACGCGAATGTTCCATATGTGATCAGCCGCGACAGTGACTATGCGGTTCCAGTTCATGGCGACGATCGAGGAATACCGGCAGTGCTGATCGAGATCCGCCAAGACCTCCTGGCAGATGAGGCCGGCATCGAAGAGTGGACGAACCGTCTGCTGGCAGTGCTTTCGCAGCCGGGCCTGGATGTTGCCGCATGAGCGGGGAAAGCCTGCGCCAACGCGACGCGCGCACGATCGCGGCGATCGGCCGCCTGCGTTTCTCGCCCCTGTCCCTGGTCGGCGGAAAGGGGAACCGGCTGATCGAGGAAGGCGGACGCGCCCTGCTCGACCTTTCGGGGTCGGCCGGTGCCGCGCTGCTGGGCTACAGCCATCCGGCGCTTGTTGAAGCGGTCGAAGGATCGGCGCGGAACATGGCCGGCGCCAGCCTGCTGCTCTACCCCAACGAACCGGCGGTCTCGCTGGCGGAGAAGCTTCTCGCCGCAATCCCCGGAGATGGCGACAGGCGGGTTTGGTTCGGCCATTCGGGATCGGACGCCAATGACTGCGCCGTCCGCGTGCTGCAGGCCGCGACGGGGCGCTCCCGCTTCATCTCTTTCATCGGCTCCTATCACGGCAACCTTTCAGGCTCGATGGGGATCAGCGGCCACACCGCGATGACGCATACGCTGCCGCGTCCCGGTCTAGTTTTGCTGCCCTATCCCGATCCGTACCGGCCGCGCTTCAGCGCCGACGAGGTGCTGGCCATGCTCGACTACCAGTTCGAGACCACCTGCCCTCCCCATCAGGTCGCCGCCGTCTTCATCGAGCCGCTGATGTCGGATGGCGGGCTGATCGTTCCGCCCCGGGGCTTTCTCAAGGCGATACAGGAGCGCTGCCGCCGGCACGGCATCATGGTGGTCGTGGACGAGGTGAAGGTGGGTCTCGGCCGCAGCGGCAGGATGCATTGCTTCGAGCATGAGGAACTTGATCCCGACCTGGTCATCTTCGGCAAAGGCCTGGGCGGCGGCATCCCACTGTCGGCGGTTGTCGGGCCACGCGTGATCATGGACCACGCGCCAGCCTTCGCGCTGCAGACAACCGCCGGCAATCCGGTCGCGACGGCTGCGGGAAATGCGGTGCTCCAGGCGATCGAGGCGGAGGGCCTGATCGAGCATGCCGCCAGCGCCGGCCAACGTTTCGCCGACGGCTTGCGCGCGCTCGGCGAACGCCACACGATCATCGGCGACGTCAGGGGACGAGGCCTCGCGCTCGGCGTCGATCTTGTGGAGGACCGCGAGAGCCGCCGGCCGGTTTCGGCACTCACCACTGCGAAGATCATCTATCGCGGCTATGAATTGGGAGCCGCCTTCACCTATGTCGGCCTGAAGGCCAATGTGCTGGAATTCACCCCGCCCCTGACGTTGAGCGAAGCCGAGATCGATGAAGGCATCGGGATCGTGGATCAGGCCATCGCCGATGTCGTCGCCGGCAAAGTCTCAGACGCGGCGGCGGCCGACTTCATGATGTGGTGAATCCGCCCCGCTTCTCGCCCCTCTCATGCGGCGCGCAGCGGACTCATTCCCTTGTTCTTCCCTCCGGCCAGACCACCCGTCAGCGATCCAGCTCCCGAACGAGGATGCTGATGAACGCCTCCGCCAGTTCGTGCGGCTCCTTTTGAGGCATGATGACGAAGTAAGGAAACGGAGCGGGAATCTCGAGGTCCAGCACCTTCATGAGCGTTCCCTGGCGAAGGTCCTCGGCGCACAGGATCGTGCTGCCGATCGCGATGCCGAGCCCCTCGCGCGCGGCCCGCAATGTGAGATGCGCGTTCGGCATGAAGATTTCCTGTCGCGGGGCGAGATCCTGCCGACCAAGGGCCCGGAGCACCCGGTTCCAATCCTCCCCGTCGACGGAATGGAGGAACACATGGCGTTCGAGGTCTCGCGCCTCCTGAATCGGATCTTCGCCATAGAACAGGCTCGGGCTGCAAACCGGAAAATAAGCCTCGTTCCTGAGCATGGCGCGCCGCGTGCCGCTGATCGGGCGTTCGCCGAACGACAGGATCACGTCGGTGTCCTTGCCGGCGGCTTCTATGGTTTCGAGCCGCACGGTCACGAGGGGATAGGTCGCCGAGAAGTTCAGCAGGACTTTCACCAGCCGCAGGGCCATGAGCGCCGGCGCGCATGCAACGCGCAGTTCTCCCCGCGCCTGGCCGGGCGGCTGATCGCGAAACGCCTCGCTCAAGCCACGGAACGCTTCCGCCACCCTGGCCTGCAGGGCACGGCCCGCGGGCGTGAGAACCAGGTCCCGACGTCCACGATGCACCAGCCGCTGGCCGACTTGCTCTTCCAGCAGGCGGATCTGGTGCCGTATGGCCCCAGGCGTCACATTCAGCCGCGCCGCACCTTCAACGATGCTTCCCGCTTCTCCCACCGCGTGGAAGCTGCGGATGGCGACAAGGGAGGGCATGCCGAGGCCAAACAAACGAATCCCTCTCCGTCAATCCAATTGACATTCAGCGCGAAACTTCTTCGCTTGCGGCAATAGAATTGGCGTGGTCGATTGGAGTCAAGAGGAATCCACCCAGGGAAAAGCGTGCAGCCTGCCAGCGCTTCATCGATCTCCGACGCCCCATCCTTTGTCCAGCTCGACGGGATCGGGAAGCGCTATGGCGGGGTTTCAGCGCTGGAACAGGTGACGCTCGACATCAGGCGGAACGAGTTCCTCACCCTTCTGGGGCCTTCCGGTTCAGGCAAGACCACGACCCTCATGTGCCTTGCCGGCTTCGTGGAACCCGACGCCGGCAGGATCCTGGTCGAGGGGCGCGAGATCACGCGCCTGCGCCCCGAGCGCCGCAACTTCGGCGTGGTGTTCCAGGGCTATGCCCTGTTCCCGCACATGAATGTGGCGGAGAACGTCGCCTACCCTTTACGGATCCGGAAGATCGGGAGAACCGAGCGCGAAGCCAAGGCGAAAGATGCGCTTCAAAGGGTCGGCCTGTCCGGCTTTGAAGGCCGTGCCGTGCGTTCGCTTTCGGGTGGTCAGCAGCAGCGTGTCGCGCTGGCGCGTGCGCTCGTCTTCTCTCCGGCCCTCCTCCTTCTCGACGAACCGCTTTCGGCGCTCGACAGGCAGTTGCGGATCGAGATGCAGTCGGAGCTGTCGCGGATCCATCGCGAAGCGGGAACGACATTCGTCTTCGTGACCCATGACCAGCACGAAGCGCTGTCGATGTCCGACCGGGTCGCGGTCTTCAACAAGGGAAGAATCGAGCAGGTCGCATCGCCCCGCCAGCTCTACGACCGTCCGGCCACCCGCTTCATCGCCGAATTCGTCGGCGAAACCAACCTCGTTCCGGTCGATGTGCTCGAGCCGGCCGGCGACGGCCTTTACCATGTCCGGCTCGAAGACGCCGTCGTGACCTGCGAAGGTCCCGGCGATATGCCATCTGGGAGAGCGAGCCTCTGCCTGCGCCCCGAAGCCGGGGAACTGGTCGACCGCCCTTCCCGCAACTCCGAAATCTTCATCCCCGTGCGCGTCGAGGTGCTGGCCTATTTCGGCACTCATGCGGAGATCACGGCGCGCGATCGCCGTGCCCGGCTCCGGAAGGTCAGCCTTCCGGTGTCGCACCCGCTTCTTGCGAGCCTTTCGAAGGAACGGGACTACGGAATGGTTTGGCCATCCGGCGCCGGCTTTCTCGTCGCCGATCAACAAGGGAGAGTGTGATGCAGAGATTTCTTGACGACGTCCTCTCATTGGCGGGCGGAGGTGCCGCGGCGAAAATGTCGCGGCGGACTTTCGGACTGTCCGCCCTGGCGCTGGGTGCGAGTACCGCACTTCCTCACATTGCCTTCGGCGCAGACCAGCTCGTGGTCGCCAATTACGGCGGCGATGCCGTGACCGGCTTCGAGCAGGCCTATGCGGAGCCCTGGGCCAAGGAAGGCCTTGGCAAGTTCGTGGTCGACGGCAGCGGTCCGTCGGAGGGTGCCGTGAAGACGCAGGTCGAAAGCGGCGCCGTTCAATGGGACGTTTGCGACGGAGAGATGTATTCCTCCTACCGCATGGGGAAAGACGGCCTCCTCGAGGAGCTCGATTTCAACATCATCAAGAAGGACCTGATCAATTTCGGCGACATCCACGACCATGGCGTCGCCAACTACGTCTACAGCTACGTCATCGCCTTCGATGCGGGCCGCTTCGGCAAGGACCCGCCCAAGAGCTGGGCGGATTTCTGGAACGTCGAGAAATACCCCGGCAAGCGCACCCTCTACAAATGGATGAGCGCCAATCTCGAAATCGCGCTGCTGGCCGACGGCGTGAAGCCGGAAGAGCTTTATCCGCTCGATCTCGATCGCGCCCTCAAGAAGATCGAGGAGCTGAAGCCGCACATCCTCACGCATTGGGGAACGGGTGCGGAAAGCCAGCAGCTTCTGCGTGACGGCGAGGTCGTGATGGGGCAGCTCTGGAACACCCGCGCCGAGCTGGTCAAGCGCGACACCAATGGCGGGGTCGACTGGACCTTCGACCAGGGGATCATCTCTCCTTCCGTGTGGTTCGTTCCAAAGGGCAATCCCGCCGGGCGCGATGCCGCCATGCGCTTCATCGCGATGGCGCAACGCCCCGAGGTGCAGGCCAAGCTGATGGAGGTCTACAATATGGGTCCGGTGAACAACGCGGCGAACGCGCTGCTTTCTCCGGAACTGCAGGCGCTCAACCCGGCGGCACCCGCCAACCTGTCCCGCCAGATCCCCATGCAGAACCGTTGGTACGCCGACCACTACGGCGAAGCCCTCGAGCGCTACACGGCGTTGATCTCGAACTGAGCCGGGCGGGAGGAGAGAGGACCCATGATGACGGGCACCAGAGCGGGGGCGGCTGCCGCCCTTGCTCTCCCTCTCCTCCTGGCCGTCGCCTACATCCTGCCGCTTGGAGGGGTGGTGGGGTGGAGCGTTTCGCGGCCTTCCGGGGTGGGGCTTGGCCATTATCGCGAGATCTTTTCCAACCCCGCCATCCTCTCGATCATGTGGACCACTGCCCGCATCAGCATCGTGACAACCGTCGTGAGCGTGGTGCTGGCCTATTTCATCGCCTACCACCTGCGCTTCGGCTCTTCGCGCAAGAAGCAGATCCTGCTGGCGGCGGTGCTCGTGCCCTTCTGGCTTTCGGTTCTGATCCGAGCCTTCGCCTGGCTGGTCATCCTCCGCGGCGGCGGACCGGTCGACACGCTGATCCAAGCGACCGGCCTATTCTCCGAGCCGCCCCGACTGGTGCGCAACGAGTTCGGCGTCGTCGTCGGGATGGTCCATTTTATGGTCCCCTACGCCGTGTTTCCCCTTCTGTCCGCCATGAACCAGGTTGACGACCGGGTCCTCCAGGCGGCCCGCAGCCTTGGGGCATCGTTCTGGGAAAGCTTCCGGGACGTGTTCCTGCCCCTGACCGGTTTCGGGATCGTCGCGGCGGCCATGATCGTCTTCGTGTTCAGCCTCGGCTTCTTCGTCACGCCTTCGATCCTGGGCGGCGGCCGCGTCGTGATGGTGTCCGAATACATCTATGTCCAGATGTTCCAGGTGTCCGACTGGGGCCTCGGCTCGGCCGTCAGCGTCGTGCTGATGGCGGCGGTGGTTCTGGTGACGCTCCTGCTGGTCAGGCTCGTGGGCATCCGGCGCCTGGCCGAGTCGGCGGCATGACGCGCTTCCTTTCCCGGTCGGCATTGGCAGCGGTTGTCGCGTTCCTGCTGCTGCCGCTCATCGTGATCCTCCCGCTTTCGCTGACGCCGACCCGCTACCTCGCCTTTCCCAAGGGTGAGCTGTCGCTGCGCCATTACGCGACGCTGCTCAGCGATCCGGCCTGGCTTGGATCGGGAGTGGAAAGCCTGCTGGCCGCTCTGGGCACCGCCGTCGCCTGCACCGTCCTCGCCGTCGCCTTCGCGGCCGGCCTCTGGATCTGGAACAGCCGCTGGAGCCCGGTGCTGATCGCAGTCGCGCTGGCGCCACTGATCGCTCCTCAGGTGGTGTCAGCGATGGCCGTCTACTTTCTGGAGGCGCGGCTCGGGGTCCTCGACAGCCGTGCCGGCGTGATCCTCGGCCATTTCGTGATCGCCATCCCCTATGCCGTTCTCACGATGCTGGTCGCCTTTTCCCGCCTCGACCGTTCGCTCGAGCGGGCGTCGCGCTCCCTGGGGGCGGGGATGGGAACGACATTCTGGCTGGTCATCCTTCCCAATGTGCGTTTCGGTGTCTTGAGCGCCGCCTTTCTCGCCTTCGTGATCTCATGGGACGAGGTGGTCGTCACCCTATTCATCACCGGGATCGACACGGTGACCCTTCCCAAGCGGATCTGGGACGGGCTGCGCTACGACATCAATCCCGTGATCGCGGCGGTTTCCGTTTTGATGACGCTGGTCACTCTCGCCATTCTCGGCCTGCGCGCGCTTCGCGGCGGCGAACGATCCCCATGACAATCCTGGAGTTGCAACCATGCTGACAGCATTTTCGCTGGCGACCTATCGTGAGCGGCTCGCCAAGGTGCAGGCGCGCCTTGACGGGCGCGAGGTGGACGCGCTTGTCGTGAACTTCCCCGACAACATCAACTACCTGACCGGCTTCGACAGCCTCGGCTATCTCTGGTACCAGGCGCTGATCGTTTCAAAGAAGATCCAGCCGGCCCTCTTCTTCACGCGCACCAGCGAACTGCCTTGCGTTCATGAGCTCTCGATGATCGAGAACTCGGTATTCTACGACATCGCCACGCAGGACCCCGTTGAACTTGTCGCCAAGGGCCTCATCGACGCAGGCCTCGGCAAGGGGAGGATCGGCCTGGAGAACCAGGCCTTCACCTTCACCGCCGACCAGTATGTGCGCCTGCAGAACTACCTCCCGGAGGCGACCCTTGTCGATGCTTCAACGGTTGTCGCCGAGGAGCGCCTGATCAAGTCCGCGCAGGAAGTCGAATATCAGCGGTCGGCTGCGCGAATGGCGGACTATGCGATGAAGGCGGCATTTGCCGGCTTGCGGCCCGGCATTTCCGAGGTGGAACTCGCCGGCTGCATCTCGCAGGCGCTGGGCGAAGCGGGAAGCGAATATGCCGCCATCCCGCCCATCGTCACTACCGGCCGGCGCTCCACCATGACGCATGCCATGCCGCATCGGCAGGTGATCAGCGCCGGTGATGTCGTCATCCTGGAACTGGCAGGCGTCTGCAACCGCTACCACAATGTCCTGATGCGCTCGGCCGTTGTCGGAAAGCCGTCGCCCCGGGTGCGCGAGGTGGCCGACCTCCTCACGGAGTCGTTCGAGGCGGCGGTGGACGCGGCCAAACCGGGAAGCCCCGTCGGCAACGCAAACACGGCCTGCAACCGGGTGCTCGACCGGCTGGATCTTTCAAAAACGCGCGTTCACCGGATCGGCTACAGCCTGGGCCTCGCCTACCCGCCGACCTGGCTGGAGGCGATGATCGTGGACGAGGCCGACCCCCATGTCTTCGAGCCGAACATGTCCTTCACCATCGAGCCGAACCTGTCGCTCTATGAGGAAGGTTTCGGGCTGAAGCTCGGCGACACGGTTCTTTGCGGAAAAGACGGGTCAGCCAGCTTGTCGGAGCTGCCGCCCGCACTCACCATCATCGATTGAGTCTCGGCATGGACGCCGAACACTTGGTGGACGTCTTCTGGCACGACGACGTTCTTTATCACGATACGGGATGGGGCGTGTTCGAGGCACCTCCGAGCCCGCTTCTGACGGTGCAAAGTGCGCATCCAGAGGGGCCGGACCGCATCCGGAACATGAAATCGGTTCTTCAGCGTGGCCCCGTTGCGCCTCATGTTAAGTGGCACGCGGGAAGGCATGCCACGGAAGCTGAAATCGAGCGCTTCCATTCGCCGGCCTATGTGGCCGAGATCAAACAGGCGGCGGAAGCTGGCCACCGCTTCAGCGGCACCACCCTGCTGCAACCCGGCGCGTGGCTCCCGCTGCTCGCAGCAGCCGGCACCACGATCGAGGCCTGTGTTTACGCGATGGAGGGAAGCGGGCGGCCGGCATTCGCGCTGGTCCGCCCGCCCGGCCATCACGCCGCGCGGGAAATGGCGGATGGCTACTGCTTCTTCAACCATGCCGGCATCGCGGCTGAAACAGCGATCGCTGAAGGCATCGGCCGCGTTGCGATCCTCGACTGGGACGTCCATCATGGCAACGGCACGCAAGAAGGCTTCTACGAGCGCGACGACGTGCTGACGGTCTCCATGCATATGGACCATGGCGCGTGGGGGCCGACGCATCCGCAAACGGGCGGTCCGGAGGAGCGCGGCCGCGGCCGCGGCGCGGGCTTCAACCTCAATGTCGCGCTGCCGATGGGCTCGACCGACACCGCCTATCTGGCGGCGTTCGACGAGATCGTTGCTCCCCGGCTGCGGGATTTCCGACCGGAATTGCTGATCGTGGCCAGCGGCGTCGATGCGAGCCAGTTCGATCCCAATGGACGGCAACTGGTTTCCATGGCCGGCTTCCATGCGCTTGCCGCCCGTGTCCGCCGCATCGCCGGCGAGCTCCGGGTGCAGGGAACGCTTGTCGTCCAGGAAGGCGGATACAATCCCGCTTACGCGGCCTATTGCGTTCATGCCGCGGTGGAGGGCTTTGCCGGCCTGCCGTGCCGCCTTTCCGATCCGCTGGCCTTTATGCCGCAATTCGAGAAACGCTCGCGCGCCGATGTTGCGGCGCTGCAAGCAGCCATTGCCCAAGCCTGAGGAAGCAGTCCCATGAAAATTCTGATCGTCGGCGGCGCCGGCGCCATGGCCAGCGGAACGGTGCGCGACCTCGTCGCCTCCTACTCTCGCAACGTGGACGCGGTCACGGTCGCCGACACCTCGATCGAACGCGCAAGCGCCCTTACGGGTGCGCTCGGAGACGCACGGCTGACACCGGCTGCACTCGACGTGGCGGATGGCGCGGCACTGCGCACCCTGCTGGAGGGAGCCGACCTTTGCGTCAACGCGGTGCCTGTCTTTGCCGGCCATCACATGGCGATCTTCGAGGCCTGCTTCGATACCCGCACCACTTATGTCGATTTCGGCGGCATGGGCGTTTATACCGTCAAGCAGAAAGAGCATCACCGGAAATGGCTCGAAGCCGGGGTGACGGCGGTGTTGGGGCTTGGGGCGGACCCCGGGGTGTCCAACGTCATCTGCAAGGCAGTAGCCGAGCGTCTCGACCGGATCGATGCGATCAACCTTTACTGGGCGGCCAAGCGCTTCGGGCCTGAAAGCCCGGTCCTGGTGCCGCCTTACGCGGTCTCCACGGTGCTTGCGGAATACGCCAACACGTCCCGGCAGTTCCTGGACGGCGACCTGCGCGATGTCGAGGCGCAGGGGGAGAAGGTCGTTCTCGATCTGCCGGAGCCTTTCGGACGCACCGAGTTCATGTGCACGCAGCATTCCGAGCCGCTGACCGTTCCTTTCGCCGAGGGGATAAGGGAGAAAGGAATTCGGGAATTCACCTGGAAGCTGCATCTGCCCGAGCGGGAGCATGAAGCCTGGACTGGCCTGGTCAAGGCCGGCTTCGGCGATTTCGATGACCCCGTCCAGATTGCCGGCGCCACCATCAAGCCGTCGGAGTTCCTCGACGCCCTGATCCGGCGCAATATCGAGCGCAACGGTCACAAGATTCCGGAAAGCTCCACCCGGGAGCTTCACCTCGCCATCGGCCGCGGCGAAAAGGATGGTCGGCCGGCGACGGTCAACTGCGCGGTCATCGGGTCGCCCGACCCGCTTTATGACGGCTATGTCGATGCCGCGACATCCATGGGCCTGTCGATCGGCGTGCAACTGATGGGCGAGACACCGCTCAAGCCGGGCGTCTGGGGGCCGGAGGAATATTTCGAGGTGGCGCCCTTCCTGCGTGAGCTGGAGCGCCGTCGCTTCGAGGTGGTGACGGACATCCCCGTCGGCTGAAGCCGAAGGCAGGGAGGAGAAAACGCATGCAGACCCAGCTCTTCATCGACGGCCGATTCGTCCCGGCAGCGTCCGGCCGCCGTTTCGAAAGCATCGACCCGGCTTCGGAGGAAACGCTCGGCGAGGCGTCAGCCGGCGGGCCGCAGGATGTCGCGCGGGCCGTGGATGCTTCCCTCAGGGCGTTCGAGGGCGGCTGGCGCAGCACGACGGGGCGCGAGCGGGCCGGTTTTCTTCGCGGGATCGCGGCTTCCATTACAGCCGATCGCGAGGAACTCGCCCGCCTGGAAGTGATGGATAACGGCAAGCCGCTGCCGGAGGCGCTGTGGGATATCGACGATGCGGCGGGCTGCTTCGACTATTATGCCGATCTCGCGGACGGGCTGGACGGACGGGAGGAGGAGGACGTGCCTCTGCCCGACGCCCGCTTCGACTGCCGTGTCCGGCGCGAGCCGGTCGGCCCGTGCGGCCAGATCATCCCCTGGAACTATCCGCTTCTCATGGCCGCCTGGAAGGTTGCGCCGGCGCTGGCCGCCGGCTGCACGATGGTGCTCAAGCCATCCGAGTTCACACCGTTCACGGCGATCCGGCTCGCCGAGATCGCCCGAAACGTCGGGCTTCCGAACGGTGTCCTGAACGTCGTCACCGGCTTCGGCGCCGAGGCGGGCGCCCCGATCGCCTCCGCTGCCGGGCTGCGCAAGGTCGCGTTCACAGGCAGCGTTCCGACCGGACGGCGGATCATGCAGGCGGCCGCCGAGAGCATCAAGGCCGTCAGCCTGGAACTCGGCGGCAAGTCCCCACTGCTCGTCTTCGATGACGCGGATGTCGAACATGCTGTGGCCTGGATCATGTTCGGGATCTTCTGGAACCAGGGCCAGGTATGCTCGGCGACGTCGCGCCTCCTCGTGCAGCGCGGCATCGCGCCACGGCTCTTCGACCGCCTTGCCGAGGCGGCCCGGGGCATCCGCATCGGAAACGGCCTCGACGCGGGCGTGAAGCTCGGACCGCTCGTCAGCCGCGGCCAGTACGAGAAGGTTCTCGGGCTCGTGGGGCGTGGCCGGACCGACGCGACGCTGCTGACCGGCGGCGCTCGCCCGCGCGGTCTGGAAAAAGGCTATTTCATCGAGCCCACGGTCTTCGTGGACGTGCCTGAAGCGTCGGAGCTCTGGAAGGAGGAAATCTTCGGACCTGTTCTCGCTGCCCGCACCTTCGACGATGAAGCGGAAGCATTGCGGCTCGCCAACGACACGCGCTTCGGGCTCGCGGCCGCCGTGCTCTCGGCGGACGAGGAGCGTGCCGACCGCGTCGCGCGTGGGCTGGACGCCGGGATCGTGTGGATCAACTGCTCGCAGCCGACCTTCACCCAGGCCCCCTGGGGCGGCCGCAAGCAAAGCGGGATCGGCCGTGAGCTCGGGCAATGGGGCCTCGACAACTACCTCGACGTCAAGCAGATGACCCGCTATCGCTCGTCGCAGGTCTGGGACTGGTACGCATGATGATCTGACGCCATGCGCGCGCGGCGCCAGGCGTTCTTGCGCGAGTGATCGGTTCATGTGACCTTCTTTGCAGGCTAGTCCCCGGGGGACAGGGATCGATGATCCGGCTGCTGACGGCCGTTCTTTCCTGCTTGCTTTTCTGCCTGCCCGCGCTTGCCGAGCAGCGGGCTGCGCTTATCGTGTCAGCGGACGACTACCAGACGCTGCGTCCGCTCAAGAACGCCGGGAACGACGGACGCGCGGTCGAGGAGGCGCTGGAGAAACTGGGCTTCGAGGTATCCTCGCTGCGCAACGCCACGCTCAAGCGGATGAAGCGCGCCTTGCGCGACTTCGAGGAGGATGCCGAGGGCGCGGATGTGGCGCTCGTGTTCTTTTCCGGCCACGGCGTCGAGATCGCAGGCAGCAACCGGCTTCTGCCGGTCGATGCAGATGCGTCGTCGCTCGAACGGCTAGAAGAAACGAGCCTGTCGCTCGAAGAGGTGCGCGAGGCCGTCACGAGTGCAGCAAGCGTCGGGCTCGTGGTTCTGGACGCATGCCGCAACGACCCCTTCGGAGGCGTGGGTGGCGACGGGCGCAGCGTGCAGCCGTTGAAGCCGGACGTGGCTGGCGCGGTGAAGCCGGGACTGGGGCGCATCGGACGGGCCGAGAATGTGCTGTTCTCGTTTTCCGCGGCACCGGGCGAAACCGCCTCGGATGGCGCAGAAGGCAATTCTCCGTTTTCCGCCGCCCTTGCCAAGTTCCTGCCGACCGAGGGCCTCGAAATCCGCTCCGTGCTCACGCTCGTCCAGCAGGAGGTCTATGATCTCACCCGCGGGCAGCAGCTTCCTTATATCGAGAACGGTCTGCCCAAGCTGTTTTTCGCCACCGGGAACGCCGGGCCGCTGCCAGAGCGCGACCGGCTCCTGCTGGCAATGGCCGACATCACGCCCGAGTTGCGGACCGAGGTCGAGGCGACGGCTGCCGGCGCGGACATCCCGCTCGCGCCGCTCTATGCCGCGTTGATCTCCTCGAACGGTTCCGCCCTGAAGCCGGGGGAGCGGCAGGCCAAGCTCAAGGAGGCGGCCGGCGCATTCGTCCAGGTGCGTGCCGACTTAAGGAAGTTTGCCGCATCCGATCCGAAGGTCACGGCGTTGCGCGGGGAGGCGGAAGCGAAGCTCGCGCTGGGTTCCTTTGCCGAAGCGCGCGCGCTCCTCGGCCAGGCCGCCGGCATCGACGAGGCGTCGCGCGAGGACCTCAAGGGGAGGCTCGTGGAACGCACTTTGTCGGAGGCGACCACGCATTTCCTCGCCGGCGGCGCGGCGCGCGCCGAGTTGCGCTACGACCTTGCCATCGGCGACTACGAGAAGGCTGCGGGGCTTTACGACGAGATCGAGGGTTTCGGCCTGCCCGAGGACGCGCGTTACCAGCAGGTGCTTTCACTTGAGCTCGTCGGCACGATGCAGATGACGGTGGGCAATCTCTCCTCGGCGACGACGGCATATGAGCGCATGGTGAAGGCGGCCGCGCGCCGCGCCGACATCGCGCCGGACAACAGCCAGTTCCAGCGCGACCTCGTCGTGGCCCGCAACAAGCTTGCCGATGTCCGCATGGTGCAGGGCGATCTTGCGCGCGCGATCGCCGATTTCGAGGAAAGCCGCGTCACGCTTTCCGCGCTGATCGAAAAGGATCCGCAACTTCAATATCTGCGTGATCTCGGCTTCAGCTTCAACAAGACGGGTGACGCGCGGCGTGCGATGGGCTCCTGGCAGGAGGCGGTCGTCGATCATCGCAAGGCGCTGACCATCGCCGAGTACCTCGCCGCCCAGGATCCCGATGACCAAAGCCTGAAGCGGGATGTGGGAGTCGCCCACAACAAGCTCGGGCAGTCACTGCGCCTGGGCAACGACTTCGCCGGCGCGCTGGTCGAACAGCAGGCCTCGCTGGCGATCACAGAGGAACTGGCTGCGCGAAACCCGGGTGATGGCGAGCAGCAGCGGGACCTCACCGTAGCGCTCAACGCGATCGGCGATCTGCGCCGGCTGACCGGAAACAATGCCGGCGCCTTCGACCCCTATCGCCGTTCGGTGGCGATCGCGGAGAAGCTCGTGGCGCGCGACCCCGCCAACACGCTGTGGCGACGCGATCTCATGGTCGGGCTCGGCAATCTGGGCGGCGCGAGCCAGGAAGCGGGGGACCTGTCCGCCGCGCTCGGAAGCTTCGAATCCGCACTCGCGCTCGCCCGGCATCTGGCCGAACTCGACCCCGTGAATGCCGAATGGCAGCGCGACCTTGCCGTGGCCCACAACCGGCTCGGCGACATCCTGCTCCTGCGCGGAGACATCCGCCGGGCGGGAAGCGAGTATCAGGCGGGCGCGGCAATCGCGGAGGCGCAGCTTGCCGGTGACCCCGCCAATGCCCAGCGCGCGGTGGATGCCGCCTATAGCCGCTACAAGCTCGGCCAGTCGGGCATCGATGCCGCCGCCAACTTCCGCTCTGCGCTCGATCTTCTTGTGAGGCTGAAGACAGAGGAACGGCTGCCGGATGCTTATGCCGGATGGATCGCCATGGTGGAGAAGGCGTTGCGCGAGAGCGAGGAGCGCTCAAGGGGCTGACGAGCAGCCAGAGAAGGCTGCAGGTTCGCTTCACTGCACGGGGAGCAACACCACGTCCTCGGCCTCCCAGCATAGCCTGACCTCTTCGCCGGGGAGCGGCATGCGGGCCGTGGCGCGCCGCTGGGCCTGGAGGCGGATGCTGTGGCCGCGTCGGGTTTCGATCGAGAAGAACGACCGGCTGCCGATGAAGATGTTGTCCTTGACGACACCATCCTCGACATGCCGGGCGTTTTCGGAGTTGCCGCAAAAGCGGAAGGATTCGGGCCGCAGCGACACAACCGCTCTGTTGCCGCTGACTTCCGGCCAGTTCCCCGGCGCGAAGAAGTCCATCCCGCCCGACGTGCGCGCGCTTATGCCGGCGGCGCTACGCTCCGAAACGGTGACCTCGAACAGGTTGGTTTCGCCGAGGAACTTTGCCGCGAAGAGGGAGCGGGGGCGGCCATACATGATCTCGGGCCGGTCGATCTGGACGATCTTGCCGTGCTCCATCAGCACGACGCGATCGGAAAGGATCATCGCCTCGTCCTGATCATGCGTCACGTAAATGAAGGTCGCGCCGGTTTCGGCATGGATGCGCTTCATCTCCACCAGCATGTGCTGGCGGATCTTGAGGTCGAGCGCGGCAAGCGGCTCGTCCAGCAGCAGCACCTTGGGCTCGTTGACGAGCGCCCGCGCAAGCGCCACGCGCTGGCACTGGCCGCCCGAGAGCTCGTCGATGTAGCGGCTGGCGAAAGGCTCGAGCTGCACGATGGCGAGCATCCGGTTGACGCGCTTCTTCACCTCCGACGCCTGCACGCCCCTCACCTTCAACCCGAAAGCGATGTTCTCGAAGACGTCCAGATGGGGAAACAGCGCATAGCGCTGGAACACCATGTTCACCGGCCGCTTTTCCGGCGGAACGCGGGCGCAGTCATTGCCGTCGATCCGGATGATACCCTTGGTGACATCCTCGAATCCGCCGATCAGGCGCATCAAAGTGGTCTTGCCGCAACCTGAAGGGCCGAGCAGGGTCAGTATCTCGCCCTGTGCGATCGACAGGTTGATGTCGTTCAGCGCCTGGAAGGTGCCGAACCACTTCTCTGCGCCGACGATCTCGATGACCGGCTGGTCGAATGCCATGCGGAATGCCTCAGGATGGCAAGCGGTTGGCGAGAGCCGACCGCCTGCGAAGATGTGTGACGAGCCAGCTTACGACGAGCACGGCCGTCGATATGGCAAGCGCCAGCGTCGAGATGGCGTTGATCAGCGGCGTCACGGTCCGGCGCATCATCGACCAGATATACATCGGCAGCGTCGTTTCGGTGCCGGATACGAAGGCCGTGACGACGAATTCGTCAAAGGAAACGGCGAAGGCCAGGATCGCCGCCGAGATGAGGGTCGGCGCAATGAGCGGAACGGTGACGCGGCGGAGCGTCTGGGTCTGGGATGCGCCGAGATCGCGCGACGCCTCTTCCAGCGAGCGATCGAACAGCGCCAGCCGCGCCCGCATCGCGACCATGAGGATCGGCAGCGCGAGCACCACATGCGAGATGACGATCGTCGCGGAGGAGAGCGGAATGCCGGCCTGCGCGAACAAAACGAGGAGGGACACGCCGACGAAAAGGCCGGGCAGCGCAATCGGCGTGATGGTGAGCGCTTCGAGCGCGGCCCGCCCTTTCCCGCCGAGGCGCAGCCAGGAAAGCGCTGCCGCGCCACCGAGCATCAAGGTCACCAATGCCGTCGCCGCCGCAATCGTCAGGCTCCGCAGCAAGGCGTCGCCGAGCGGCCGATTGGTGAACACCTCGGCATACCAGCGCAGGCTGAAGCCCTGGAAGGGGAAGGACAGCGACGAAGAAGAATGGAAGCTGAACAGGACGATGACGACCAGCGGCAATAACAGAAAGCCGAGAACGAACCAGACGACGAGCCTCAGCACCATCTCACGACACCTCGCCGGGGCTCTGCGTCAGGTCGCGCTGCTTGGCCGCACGGCGGTGGGGAAGAAGACCGGTGCCGCGTCCCACGCCGATGATCACGACGTAAAGGAGCACGGAAACGAGGAACATCAGAAAGGCCTGCGCCGCGCCGAGCGGCCAGTTGCCTGTCTTGCGGAACTGATCCGCGATCAGCAGTCCCGTCGTCTGGCCCGACGAGCCGCCGAGCATCTGCGGCGTGACATAGTCCCCGGCCACCAGAATGAAGGTGAGCATGAAGGCGCCGACGAGACCATTCGCGGCGTTGGGGGCGATGACTCGAAAAAATGCGCCAAGGCTGCTGGTGCCGAGGTCGCGCGCGGCATCGATCAGCTCCTTCCGGATTTCGCTCAAGGACGCCACGACCAGGAGGATGCAGAAGGGCAGGTAGATATGAACGAGGGTGACGGCCACCGCAAAGGGACTGAACAGGAAGGCGCCGATCGGTTTGTCGATGATGCCGAGCGAGAGCAGAACCGTGTTCAGCACGCCATTGGTGCCGAGAAGAGTGCGCCACGCATAGATGCGCACGAGGTAGCTCGAGAACCAGGTGATCAGGACGAGGTAGAGGATGAACTGCGAACGGCTGACATAGACCATGTAATAGGCGACGGGCAGCGACAGGGCGACGGTCAGTGAGGCCGTGACAAGCCCGATCACGATTGCATTGAAAGTCACCCGCCAGAACAAAGGCGAAGTCAGCGCGTTCAGATAGTTGGTGAACACGAAGTCGGGCTGGATGCGGTAGGACGCGGCCGTCCAGAAGCTGTAGGCCAGGAGCAGCAGGCTCGGCGCGACAAAGAACACGGCCATGTACCCAACGGCCGGCGAGGCAAGGATGCCTCCTGTTCTTGAACTGCCCCTCACATGTTGCTCCGACGCGTTCTTATCGACGCTCCGCCCGAGCCGGCCGCGCAGCGACCAGGCTCCGGCTCCAAAGGATGCCGAATGGCACCCTCAATGCTCACATGCCCGCCTTGAATTCCTGCCACGCCTGAATCCAGTCGTCATAGGTGGCGTGATCGGCGGATTCGCGCGGCGGTATGCCGGGCAGCCCGGCCGCGAAGATGCCTTCCACGTCGCTGTAATCGATGCGCGCGCGGGATTCCTCGTCGAGCAGATCGACAGCCTTCTTCGAGACGGGTGCCTGCACCACGGACATGGCGACCTTGGCCTGAACCTCGGGGCTCAGCGCATTGTTGATCACCGTGTGCGCCCCTTCCACATTGTCGGCCGAGACAGGGATGAACCAGGCATCGACCCAGAGAACCGGCCCTTCTTTCGGCAGCGTCATCTTGAAGTTCTTGTTCTCCGCCTTGGCCTGGGTGAGGATCGATGGGTCGGCACACAGCGCCGCGATCACCTCGCCGGAAGACATCATGTTGAGGAGCTCGCCCTGGTTCAGCGCGATCAGACGCGCCTGATCGCGATATTTGCCGAGCTCGGCAAAGGCCTGACCGAGCTCATCCTTTGTCAGCAGGGGATATTTCTCACCCAGGCCGGCAACGCGCGCAGCGACCGGCCAGGTGCTCACCGTGTCGTCCATGATAGCGATCTTGCCCTTGAACTCCGGCTTCAGGAGATCGGCATAGGAGGTGGGCTCGGCCGTCAGGTCGGCATTGTAGAGCAGCGTGTTGAAGCCCCACATGTAGGGAACGCCCCAGAGCTTGCCGTCGGCCGACCATGTCGGCTTCTCGTAAAAGACCGAGAACAGGTTGTCGCCGCTGTAGTTCGGGATCTTGGCAGGATCGAGCGGCATCGCGATCTTCATCTCGCGGATGTAAAGATCGGCGTAAGCCTGGTTGTACTCTGCGAGGTCGATCGGCGGCGGATTGCCAGCGACGAACTTGGCCTGCACATCGTCCTGCACCGCGATGGAGATCGGCTCGATCGTCAGGCCGTTGGCGCTCAGCCACTCCGCCGCTTCCTTGCTGGTGTCATAGCCTTCCCATGCCATGACCTGAAGCGCGCCTCCTTTCGCCTGTGCAGGCGTCGAGAAGAAGCGGCCGAACATGACGCCGGTGCCGGCCAGGCCGAGACCCGCAAGAACCGCGCGGCGACTGACCGAGCCTTGGCCCATCTCCTCCGGACAAGCGACCATATGCTTCGTCATCGATATGCTCCTGTTCCCTTGTTGATTATGTAGGATATTGGATACAATTCTGGTGAGTGTCAACAGTGCTGTGCTGTGGATTTGGCCGCACGGCGACGGAAGGAAGGGGGGCGTTGGGAGTGGCGCTTAGCGGCGCACGGGCAGTTCAACCGGCTCACGCATGCCGCTATCCGCCGAGCGACGGACGGCCAGCGCGGTCGCAAGCGAGATAATGCCGTCCCAGCCGCTCGCCGCCGGCTGCCCACCGTTGAACACGGCTTCGTGGAACCGGCGGACGGTCGCCTCATAGAGGTTGACCGGATCGGTCGGCACTTCCGTCATCTCGTCGCCGCGACGCAGGAAAACGGCACCGGCAGGCTTTTCGTGGAGGACGCCCCGGCCGTAGATGGAACCGTCCGTCCCGTGCACTTCAAGGGCAGTCTCATGGTGACCGAGCGCCTGGCTCTCATGCAGATAGGCGATCAGCCCGGAGCGGAAGCGAACAACGGATTGCGCCTGGTCCTCGACCCCGTTGCGGCCGATCAGGTCGCTCGACGTCATCGACATCACCTCGACGGGATCGTCGTCCAGCACGAAGCGCAACGCGTCCACGTTGTGAACGGTCAGGTCATAGATCACGCCGCCCTGAAGCTTGTCATGCGTGCGCCAGGTCTGCAGCTCCTCGGGCAGATACTCGCAATACATGGCGCGCGCGGCCAGCGGCCGGCCGATCCGGCCGGAGCGCACCAGCTCGCGGATCGCCTTGTGCGTTTCGGCGCCCCGCATGTGATGGTTGGTCGCCAATACCACGCCGGCTTTTTCGCATGCCTCCACCATCGCCACCGCTTCTTCCAGCTTCAGGCTCAGCGGCTTCTCGCAAAGCACATGCTTTCCGGCGCGCGCGGCAGCCAGCGTCGCCTCCGCGTGGCGGTCGTTGCCGGTGCAGACATAGACGGCGTCCACACGGTCGAAGAGGGCGTCATAACTGGTCGCGACCGACGCGATCCCAAGCGCGTCCGCGAAGGCACGGCCGCGCGTCTCGTCCCGGCTCATCACAGCCACGAGCTCGGCGCCCTCGACCGAGCGGATGGCGTTTGCCACCCAGTTGCGGGCGATCTGGCTCGCCCCGACGATCCCCCAGCGCAGCTTGGGCGCTTCAGTGTGCATTGTCATCGTGCAGTTCCCGCGGGATGGCATCGGTGATCTTGAAGTCGGTGAAACTCGCCTCGAAGCCCTCGCGCTCGGGGGAGCAGCACATCATTCCGACATCGATGAAGCGGGTCGGCGGCAGATAAGCGAGGCGGACCATCCGCCAGGCTTTTTCCGACACGTCGAAATACTGAACGCGGATGGCTTCGTTGTGCCGGGTCAGGCGGATGCGCACGCCTTCGGGCGCAAACGGAACCGGTAGCAGGGACCAGTCGGACGTATCATTCGTCACCACGACCGACAGGAACATCGCGCCGTCGGTGAACTCGACACCGCATTTCACCCAGTGGGTCTCTCCCAGCCGCGCCATGAGGCCGGCCTGGTCGTAGAGCACCTCATATCTGCCGCTGATCGTGACCTCGGCGCTGAAATCCCCTTCGACCGGCCGATAGAGAAAGTGGCCGTCGTCGCGCCAGAAATTGTAGAATGTGTCGCGCCAGTAATCCGTCTTGTTGCCGGTCACGACGACGATCCTGCCGTCATCCTCCTTCCGCCAGGACAAAGGCGGGTTGAACCAGCTCAGGCCCGGGACTTCGCTCGTCATGCATTCCTCCAAGTTTTCTGGCGCTTTTTCCGATGGCGAAGCGAACGCTCCGCGTGGAAACGGCTCTAGCGGAACCAGGTGTCGGAGAGCCGATATCCTTCCGGAAACGGATCGTCGGGGTCGACGCCGTAATGGCTCACGCCGGTCAGCCAGGCGCGGCCCGACACCTCAGGAATCACAGCCGGCACGTGCCCCGCCCGGGCGACATCGACGATCCGGCAATCGAAAACCGTGTCCAGAATGGACAGGTGCCGGAACCGTTCGCCGACGGCGAGCTCGCCGCGGGCATGAAGGAGCGCCATCCGGGCGGAGGTACCCGTCCCGCAGGGGCAGCGATCCAGCCGCCCGGGCGAAACCACGACGGCATTCTTGGAGGTCTTCACGCCATCAACGGTCGTAAGAGGCCCGGCGAACTCTGTCTGATTGACGGTGTGGATGCCCGGATTTTCAGGATGAATGGAGGGCAGCTGCTCGGCTGCGGCCGCCTTGATGCGCTCGCCCAGTTCGACCAGATCGCGCGCCTCGTCACGCGCCAGGGTGAGGCCGACATCCGCGGCATCGACGATGCAGTAGATCATGCCGCCATAGGCGACATCGACGCGCAGCGATCCCATGCCGGGCACCTCGACCGTGCTGTCGCGATGCATCACGAAGGAGGGGATGTTCCGGAAGGTGATGCGCCGGCACTTGTTCCCTCGCGTGTCCGCGACGACCTCGACAAGACCCGCCGGCGTGTCGACGCGGACCACGGTCTCATCGCCCCGCATCGGGATCATCCCGGCTTCCAGCGCCACCGTCACCGTGCAGATCAGGTTCGAGCCGGACATCGGAACGAAGTAATCCGACTCCATGACGATCATTCCGAAGTCGGCATCGGCGCGGATCGGTGGCGTGATCAGGTTGACGGCGGCGTTCACGCTGCCGCGCGGATCGAACAGGAGCATGTTGCGCAGCCAGGTGCTGTCCCGCTCCAGCTTCTCCATGCGCTCGAACATGCTGGAGGCGGCGGGCGGCAGGACGCCGCCGGTGATCACGCGGCCGACCTCGCCTTCTGCATGCGCGCCCACTACGGTGATCACACGATCCAGATTCATTCCCGCTCCAAACGCTTTTCAGGAACCTGGATCAGAAAGCCGTCCGTACGATCTTCCTGATCCGCAACACGACATCTCTGCGTTGCTCGGATAGCCGATGGTGCTGAGCAGACCAATCAGCAGATCCAGTCACGCTCACACTTTGTATCAGTCACGCTCACATTTTGTATAATGAATATTGGATACAAAATTTTGAGTTGTCAAGCGCCACGCCTTGGCAGTTGCGTGCCTGACTTCGGTGAGGAGTAAAAATCCTTGCAGACAGATCGGCGCAAAAGGCGCGTCACGCCCATCAACCTCATTTCTGTCGCCACCGGAGCGAGGCAATCAGCCGGGCAAGCCGTGGCTCTCGAGCTGGCCGAGAATGTCCTCGGATGCATCCGCAATGTGCTTCTTTACAAGCTTAGCCGTCGTCGAAGCATCGCGCGCCTGATAGGCGTCGAAGATCGTCTGGTGCTCCGCCAAAGCCTTGGTCTGCGCCTTGAGCGGTTCGATCTGCAGGCGCAGGTACCGGTCGGACGAATTGAAGAGCGTCTGCACCACAGCGATGCTCCGCGTGCGTCTGGAGGGCGCGATCAGAGCCGTGTGGAAGGCCCAGTTGAGGCGGCTCAGCTCTTCCGGGTTGCCCCGGCTGATTGCCGCCTCATACGCGTTCAGGGCTTGACCAACCGCCGCGATCTCCTCGTCGCTCGCCTGCTCGATCGCTTTCTTCACCAGGAAGGGTTCAAGCAGCTGACGCGCGTCGAAGAGATCGATCGCATCATTGGCCGACAGATCGGCGACCACGGCGCCGCGATGCGTCTTGATGACGACCAGACCCTCGCCTTCGAGTTGCAGCAGGGCTTCCCGCACCGGGATGCGGCTTACGCCAAGCTCCGCCGCGATCGCATCCTGCCGGATGGACTGGCCGCCGGCAAACTCCCCGCTGATGATCTTGCTGGTGATATAGTCGGCAACCATCCCTGTTACGGTCTGGCGCTGCAAGGGTGCGCGAGGAGCAGGCATGGAATCTCTTCATCCAATATCCAGGGCGTTCTAGTGAATAGCCCTGCCTGTTCCAAGAGATTTCTCAGGCGGCCGCCTTCATCCCGCGCCGCTTCAACTCCTCGATCGTTCCGGAAATGGTCGCCGTGACATGCTCGCGTTCCGCGCCCACGAGCGGCAGGCGTGGCGCCCGCGTCCATTCCGGCGCGCCATAAACGAGGTGCTCCGCCATCTTGATGTATTGGACCAGCTTCACATGGGTGTCCAAGTGGAAGGATGGGGTCATGATGCGGTAAAGGTCACGCGCGGCGGCGAAGTCTCCCGCATTGCAGAGGTTGAAGAGTTCCACGCATTCCGCGGGCCAGGCGTTCGTCATTCCCGATACCCAGCCGACCGCTCCGAGCGACACGCTTTCTACGATCTGATCGTCGACGCCGCAGAAGATGGCGTAGCGGTTCCCGAGCTCGATATACATGTCGGTCACGCGGCGCACGTCGCCCGTTTCCTCCTTGACCGCGACGATCGTCGGACAGTCGGCCAATTCCTTCAGGATCGGAGGCGTGACATCGACGCCATAGGCGATCGGATTGTTGTAGATCATGATCGGCAGGTCGGTCGCACCGGCGATCGCCTTGTACCACTCCGCCGTTTCGCGCGGGTCCGTTTTGTAGCCGAGGCTCGGGAACACCATGAAGCCTTCGGCTCCGGCCTTTTCCAGGCGCCGCGCGGTCAAGACCGCGCCCGACGTGGTGATATCGGCCAGGCCGGAAAGAACAGGCACCCGGCCATCGACCGCTTCCCTGGCTGCCCGGACCACGGCCTCGCGCTCTTCCATCAGCATGGAGGCGTTCTCGCCCAGCATTGGCAGAACGATAACGCCCGACACACCGTTCTTCACCAGCCGGTCGAGGCTTGCCTGGGTGGCAGCGAAGTCGATCGCGCCGTCCTGATCGAGCTTGGTGGTCACTGCCGGGAAGACGCCCTTCCAGTTGGTCATGTCGTTCAAGGTCCTTTGTTTGCTTTCACCGAGCTTCGAGCCAGGTTCGGTGACGAACTGCAGCCGGAGATTTCAAGCCGCACATCGTCCGGCCGCATGTGCTCGCGCCCGATCTCTCAAGAACTAAAATGTATATTATATACAATATGAGGTCAATAGAGTGCTTGGGCGGTGCCGGGGTCAGCTTAGGTAGCGCCCGTAGGAGGATGCGTTCTGGATCACCGCGGACTTCAGCACGGTGAATTCCTCGATCGCTTGGTGGCCGTTTTCGCGGCCGTAGCCGCTCTGCCTGATCCCGCCGATCGGCACCTCGGACGGCACGTCGAGGAATGTGTTCACCCACACGATGCCGGAACGTACCTTGCGCATCATCACGAGCGCCGTTTCCAGACTGCCGGTCCAGATACTGGCGGCAAGCCCATATTCGGTGTCGTTGGCGAGCCTGAGCGCGTCGGCCAGGTCATCGAACGGAATGACAGCGATGACCGGCCCGAAGATCTCCTCGCGGGCGACGATCGAGCTTGCTGGCACATCGGTGAAAACGGTCGGCTCGATGAACAGGCCAGGCAGGTCGTTCAAAACCCTGCCGCCGAAAGCAAGGCTGCCGACGCGCTTTCCCTCCTCGATATAGCGGTTGATCTTTTGGAACTGCGCCTCCGAGATGATCGCGCCCATCTTGGTGGCGGGATCGAGCGGATCGCCGACGACCACGGTCTTCAGGCGCTCCGCCACCAGCGCGGTGAACTTTTCCGCCACGCCACGCTGCACGAAAACGCGGCTGCCGGAGCAGCATTCCGCTCCGGAATTGTAGACGAAGCCCTTGATCGCTCCGTCGACCGCTGCGTCGAGGTCGGCGTCGTCGAAAATCACGGTCGGGTTCTTGCCGCCGAGTTCCAGGACGACCCGTTTCATATTACCCGCCGCCGCCCTCACGATGGACTGGCCGGTCGCGGTTGATCCCGTGAAGGAGATCAAGCGCAGCTTCGGATGTTCTGCGATGCGTTGCCCAACCGGATCGCCATAGCCGGTCACGACATTGAAGACGCCCTTCGGCAAGCCGGCCTCATGGAGGAGCTTTGCGAGCGCAAGCGTGGTGCCGGAGGTGAGTTCGCTCGGCTTCACCACCACGCTGCACCCGGCGGCCAGCGCATAAGGCAGCTTCTGGCTCAGCACCA
This sequence comes from uncultured Mesorhizobium sp., assembly GCA_963522145.1. Taxonomy (GTDB): domain Bacteria; phylum Pseudomonadota; class Alphaproteobacteria; order Rhizobiales; family Rhizobiaceae; genus Mesorhizobium_B. Next base: position 91,762 of record CAUQXI010000004.1, read on the forward strand.
CGGTCGGATAATTCCATGGCGTGATCATGCCCACCGGGCCGATCGGCTCGCGCAAGACCAGGGCAAGCTTGTCCGGGCCCAGATTGGAGTGGCTGTCCCCATGCAAGGTGCGCGCCTGCCCGGCTGCGAAGTCCCAGATGTCGCCGGCCCACTGGATCTCGTCCGACGCTTGCGCGAGCGTCTTGCCGGTTTCGAGCGATTCGATCAGCGCGAGTTCCTGCCATTCGGTCCGAAGCCTGTGCGCGACCGTCCGGATCACGTCGGCACGCTGGTTGGCGGGCAGGTCGCTCCAGATGCCGCTGTCGAAGGACTCCACGGCGGCCTCGACCGCGCGATCCACATCTTCCGCCGTGCCTTCCGGCCAGACAGCCGTCACCTCGCCCGTGGCGGGATTCCTGCGCTCGATGGTTGCTCCGGAAGAAGGAACCTCCGTTCCATCGATCCAGTGCGAATAGTGCCGCACACGCGAGGCGAGGGCGAGATCGTGTGTCACCATGGCTGAGAATCCTGTCTGATGTTCGGCGCACGCGTGCTGGGCGCTCAATGGGTGCGCAGGAAGAAGCTGGGGGGTGCAGGAAGAAGCTTGAACAGAGCGACCCGGCTTTTCCGCCAGCCCCTTGAAGAACCGGTAGCTAGGCAGCCTCCGGCTGCCGCGACGGTTGCGTGGGCCGTGCCTTTCGGCCCCGCACGTGATCCGCGAGCTTTTCCGCCACCATCATCGTGGGCGCATTGAGGTTGCCGCTGGTGATGTCGGGAAAAACCGAGGCGTCGATCACGCGGAGGTTCTCCGTTTGGTGCACCCTGCCCTCGGCATCCACCACCGCATCATCGCCCACGCCCATGCGGCAGGATGAGCAGGGGTGGTACTGCGTGCTTGCATTGCCGCGCAGCCAAGCCTCGATCTCCCCATCGCTCGCCTTCTTAAGGCCCGGTGTCAGCGCTTCGCCGCGGAGCGCGTTCCACGCCGGCTGACGCACCATCTCCACCGTGCGCCGGATAGCGTTGCGCAGGTCGCGAAGATCGTCGGGATGCTGGAGGTAGTTGTTGACGATGGAGGGCGGCACGTCGGGATCCGCCGATCGGAGGCTGACCGCGCCATGGCTGCGGGGCCGCATCAGGCAGGTCTGGTATTGCAGACCGTCATCCACCTCGACGGCACCATGCGAGAACTCCCCGATCATCGGAATGAATTCATGCTGGATGTCGCAATAGTCGGCGTCGGGCCCGCTGCGGAAGAAGGTGCCGGTTTCCCAGAAATTGGTGGCGCCGAGGCCAGTGCGCATGAACAGCCACTGCATGCCGACCATCAGCCGGCGCAGGGGCGTCAAGCCGGAAACGGGCGACACCCCCTTGCGTGAGGTCTTGTGGGCGACCGAGATCGCCGGATGATCCTTGAGGCGCCGGCCGACGCCCGGAACATCGACAATGGTGGGAATGCCATGCTGTTCGAGCGAGCGCGGATCGCCGACGCCCGAAAGCAGCAGCAGATGCGGTGAGTTGAAGGCGCCGCCGCACAGGATCACCTCGCCGGCCTCGATGCGCTCCGACGTGCCGTCCTTCTTCGTGACACTCACTCCGACCGCGCGCCGGCCTGAGAACAGCACCTTCCGCACCTGCACGGAGCGACGCACCGCCAGGTTCGGCCGGCCGGCCGCCTTGCGAAGATAGGCGTAAGCGGTGCTCGCACGCACGCCCTTGTCGATATTGGTTTGATAGACGTGGACGCCTTCCTGGCTCGCCCCGTTATAGTCGGGGTTGAGCGGCAGGCCCCATTGCTGACCGGCCTCAAGAAAGGCATCGAACAGAACATTGTTCGCTTGCGATGCCTGCACACCGACCGGTCCGTCGCGGCCGCGATAATGATCGTCGCCGCCCGAGAAGCGCTCCATCTTCTTGAAGTAAGGCAGGCAATGCTCATACGACCAGTCCGGCAGCCCGGCGGCAGCCCAGGCGTCGAAGTCGCGCCGGTTACCACGCACGAACACCATTCCGTTGACCGAAGCAGAGCCGCCCATCAGCCGCCCGCGCACATGGGTAATCATCCGGTCATCGAGGAACGGCTCCGGCCCTGTCTCGTAGCTCCAGATCATGTGCTTGCGAGTGAGCGGATAGGAGAGTGCCGCCGGCATCCGGACATATACGGAACGATCGCTGCCGCCGGCCTCGAGCAGCAGCACCGTTTTTCCGCTGTCCTCGCTCAGACGCGAGGCAACGATGCACCCGGCCGCACCCGCTCCCACAACCACATAATCATAAGCCGTCATGCACTGCTCCTATGAGCGATTTTTGTATATTGTATCCTATTTATCGTCAATGGTGACGTCGTTGGAAAGATGCCGAGCTTCGACGTCGCAACGTCATGACTGCGCCCGGCATCCCCGTTGGAAAACGAGCTGGATAATGGACGAGTGGCCGAACTTGGAAAGCTCGGGGATGCCTATCAGGCGTTGCGGATGATCCGGCCTGTTCGCCGTGCGGCCCAGCGCTCGACGGCCGACAATGCATCGTAGATCAGCACGGCCAGCAGGCCGACGATCAGCCCGCCCTGAAGCACGAAAGCAAGGTTGTTCGACAGGAGGCCGGCGATGATCACTTCGCCCAGCGTTTTCGCCGCCACTGTCGAGCCGATCGTCGCCGTCGCTAGGCTGATTACCACGGACAGGCGGATGCCGGCGATGATCACCGGAAATGCAAGGGGAAGCTCGACGCGCAGAAGACGTTGCGCGCCTGTCATGCCCATGCCGCGCGCCGCTTCCGTGATCGCGGCGGGAAGCGTGACCAGCCCCGTCAGCGCGTTCTCGAAGATCGGCAGGAGGCCGTAAAGAAACAGCGCGATCAGCGTCGGCTTCTCGCCGAAGCCCACTGCGGGAACGGCCAGCGCCAACACCGCCACGGGCGGAAAAGTCTGGCCGATATTCACCAGCGAGCGCGACAGCGGCAGGAACTCGCGCCCGGCGCGGCGCGTCACCAGGATCGCAAGGCCCACTGCGATCGCCGTGGCGGCCAGTGTCGCGAGGAACACGGTGCGCAGATGCAGCAACGTCAGCGACAGGAGGCTGCTCTGCGTATAGATGGCAGGCGCGCCGTTTTCTGTCAGCGGTCGAAGGATTGGCGCGAACCATTCCGGCCGGGCGACAAAGGCCACCAGCAGCGCAAGCGCGATCGCCCGTAACCCCAGGGCCACGGCACGCTTCATGCGATCGGCCGCGCGGCGAGGCCGATGAGCCGGTCCAGCGTCACGCGGCCGATGATCCGCCCGTTTGCGTCGGAAACCGGCAACGCCGCGCGGTTGGACCAAAGCAGCGCCGAGAGCGCATCACGCCTCGTGGCCGCAAGCGGAAGCGCCTCGCCTTCCGCCGTGCCCGGCTCGACGGCAGTGCCGAGATCATCGAGCGACAGAAAGCGGAACGGCCGCTCGCCCACGCCGATCAGGCTTTCAACGAAGGGCGTCGCGGGGTGTGCGAGGATTTCGGCGGGCGCGGCATACTGAACGAGCCGCCCTCCATCCATCGCGGCGATCTTCGTGCCGAGGCGGATGGCTTCCTCCATGTCATGCGTCACCAGCACGATCGTGGTGCCGAGTTCCTTCTGGATCGCAAGGAGGTCGTCCTGCGCCTTGGTTCGGATGACGGGATCGAGCGCGCCGAAGGGTTCGTCCATCAGAAGCACATTGGGCCTGGCGGCGAGCGCGCGGGCGACGCCGACGCGCTGCTGCTGCCCGCCGGACAGCTCGTGTGGATAGCGCGGCCCGAATGAAGCGGGATCGAGCTGGAACAGCGCCAGAAGCTCGCTCACGCGATCGTCGATCTTCGCCCGATCCCAGCCCAGAAGCGTCGGAACGATTGCGATGTTCTGCGCGACCGTGCGATGCGGGAACAGGCCGTGCCCCTGGATCGCATAGCCAATCCGGCGCCGCAATTCGTAGCCCGGCAGGCTCCGGTTGTCCTCGCCGTCAAGCAGGATACGGCCCGCGCTGGGTTCGACCAGCCGGTTGATCATGCGCAGCAGCGTCGTCTTGCCCGAGCCCGACGTGCCGACGATCACGGTCACCGTGCGAGGCTCCATCACGAAGGAGACGCCGTTCACGACGGCGACGCCATCATAGGCCTTTGTGATGTCCTGGATTTCGATCATGCTGAACTCCTTCCCCGCCTTGCGCCGGCGCTCCATAGGACCGCGGCATCGAGCACCACGGCGGCGGCGAAGGCGAGAGCCACGGTCGGCACTGCGCCAAGCAGAACGAGATCCATCGCCGTCTGGCCGATGCCCTGGAACACGAAGACGCCGAAGCCGCCGCCGCCGATCAGGGCCGCGATGGTGGCAAGGCCGATATTCTGCACGAGCACGATGCGGATCCCCGTCAGGATCACCGGCAGCGCAAGCGGAAACTCGACCCGGAACAGCCGCTGGCGGTCCGTCATGCCGACGCCGCGCGCCGCGTCATTGGCAGCCGGCGGCACGGACGCCAAGCCGATGACGGTGTTCGCCACCACCGGCAGCAGGGAATAAAGAAAAAGCGCGACAAAGGCGGGCGCCAAGCCGATGCCCCGGATGCCGAGCGCTGCAGCGCCCGGCACATTGGCGGCGATCCAGCCGAGCGGCGCGATGAGCAGGCCGAACAGGGCGATCGACGGGATCGTCTGGACGATGTTGAGGACGTTCAGCACGGCAGCCCGCAGGCTCGGCACCCGGTGGCACAGCGTGCCGAGGGGCACGCCGAGAATTGTGGATGCGGCAAGCGTACCGAGCGCCAAGGTCAGATGCGTCGCGGCTTCGGTCCAGAAGGTGTCGGCGCGGTTGCGATACTCCTTGAGGATCGACAGCCCGTCCCAGATGCCGGAGCGGAACGCCAATGCGAGAAGCGCGGCCGCCGCCGACAGCGCCGCGATGCGCATCAGCGGCGACAGCTTGAGCCGCGTCAGCGCGTCGGCGGAAAGCAGCGCAAAGGCGAAAACGAGCAGCCAGAAGCCGGATGCGGGCGAAACGCGCGCGAAACTGTTTTCCGGCGGCGTGAGGTGAACCGCGGCGGCGCCGATCGCAAGCCCGAGCGCCGCAAGTGCGGCGGCACTCGCCAGGAGCCGCACAAGCGGCGGAGTTTGCAGAAGTGCTGCGAGCGCCGCGCCGGCAAGAACGAACGCTGTGATCGTGCTCGCCGACGTGGGCAGGGATGCCCAGAAGCCCAGCCCTTCGCCGGCCAGGATGCGATTGGGCTTGAAGGTCGCGAAAGGCAGGAGGAAGAAGCCGGACAGGGCGATGGCGGCGATGACCGCGCCGATCTTGTCGAAAACAGCGCGCGGCCCACTTTCCGCCGTCTGGAGAACGGTCGGCGCTGCGCCCAGCATGCCTTGCCCCGTCCGGCCTGCCAGCTGTTATTTCAGGAAGCTGTTGCGCCTCAGGAAATCTTCCGCAACCGCCTTCGCCGGCTCGCCGCCAACCTGGACGCGGCCGTTGAGCTCCTGGAGCGTCGTCAGGTCAAGCTTCTCGAAGACCGGCTTCAGAAGCGTTTCGATCTGAGGGTACTCCTTAAGCACGGCCTCGCGGATGATCGGCGCGGGCTGATAAACGGGCTGCACGCCCTTGTCGTCCTCCAGCACGACAAGATTGGACGGGGCGATGCCGCCATCCGTGCCGTAAACCATGGCCGCGTTGGCATCGCTCGTCTTGTTCGCTGCGGCTGCGATGGTCGCAGCCGTGTCGCCGCCTGAAAGCGTGATCAGCTGGTCCGGGTTCAGTTTGAAGTTGTAGGTCGTCTGGAATGCGGGCAGCGCAGATGCCGAGTTCACGAACTCCGCCGATGCCGCGAGCTTCACCGCTCCGCCGCCGCTGACATATTTGCCGAAGTCGGACAGCGTGGCGAGCTTGGCTTCATCGGCCAGATCCTTGCGCAGCGCGATCGCCCAGGTGTTGTTGGCGGGCGAGGGCGTCAGCCAGACGATCTTCTGCCCGTCATAATCGAGCTTCTTGGCTTCGGCATAGCCCTTGGCTGCGTCCTTCCAGAGGCCGTCATCCGCCTTGTTGTAGAAGAAGGCGGCATTGCCCGTATATTCGGGATAGATGTCGATCTCACCTGCCTGGATCGCCTGGCGCACCACCGGCGTGCCGCCGAGCTGGATGCGGTCGGTGACCGGAATGTCATTGGCCTTCAGCACGGCCAGAATGATGTTGCCGAGCACGCCGCCCTCGGTATCGATCTTCGACGACACCACGACGTCGGCATTCGCCGTTGCAGCAAAGGCGGCGGTGGCGAGCGCCGCGCCAAGCAGGATGCGGGTGAGCTTCATGGAGATACGACCTCTTTGGATGATTTCATAAGTTTGAGCATAGGGGCAAGCGGCTGTCGGGGCACAGCTTTCCGAAAGCCCGGCCGAACAGGGAAAACTCAGCCCCGATGGAGGCTGCGGACATCGAGATAGCGCCTGCGCCCGACACTGCCACAGGAAAAGCCGAACAAAGCACGGCGCCTGCTGGCCACCAGCGCGCCGGCCCCGATCATGCACCCTCAGCCACCCTGAAATTATCCCGGCAACACCACTCGCTTTATCGATTTACATCCTATAGGTTGCATCAGTTGCATTTTGTGCATCTTTGAGGCGATCGATGAGCGGTGACGTCTATGATCTGGTGGTCGACGAGGTGGTCAGAGGCGACCGGTTCGGCACCGGCGTCATCGTGACGGTTCTTGCGAATGACGGGGAGCTCGCGAAGATCTACCTCCACAAGCAGCAGGCCTTCCGGCTCGCGGAGCTGTTGAACGAATGCCTCCGTCATTGCCAGCCTGTGCCCGCCGCGTGACGGCGCCGGCCGTTTGTTCAAACTCTGCAAGGTCTCTCAAGCCAATAACGGACATCCGGACACGATCGGACCCTCGCGCCGCGCGCATATCGTAGGTTCCAGAGCAAGGTCCGGATCGACGCAAACGACCTCCCACCTTGCCCTTGCGAAAGGAACTGCTTTATCGGAAACACGTTGCTTCCGCGCATTTGAGCAAGGAGGCGGCGTCATGTCTGACACTCACGGCATTTCGGAAAAACCCGAAGACCTTTCCATCCGCCGTTCGCAGGACAGGTCGGAGGATCCGATCACGCTGGAGGAGCAGCTTCACACCGGGTTGGAAGACAGTTTTCCCGCCAGCGATCCTGTGGCAGTGGTTTCGCCGACGATTTCCGGCAAGGCCAAGAAGCTGGTCGGAACGGATGAGATCCTTGCCCAGCAACGTGCCGCCCGCGCAGCACTGGCCGAAAGCCGCCATGCCGAGCGTCGCCGGCGAGACGGCGACTGGATCGATGGGCGGCGCATTCTCGGGGTCAAGCCCATCTACCTCTTGGGCATCGGCGTGACGCTCGCAGTCGGCGCTCTGCTGTTGGCGGGTTTGCAGGATCGTTCAGCGGATTAAAGAAGGATGCAGGCACGACGCGGAAGCGCCTTGCCCGTGTCACTGGTGTTTCGGCTCATCTCGGTTCCGGTCAGGCTTCAGCGACCGGGGTCCAGATCACGTCCTCGATCCGGCTTGCTCCCGCTGAGAGCATCACCAACCTGTCGAAGCCGAGCGCCGCACCGCTCGCTTCGGGCATAAGGTTGAGGGCGCTCAGGAAGTCCTCGTCCAGCGGATAGCGCTCGCCGTAGATGCGGTCCTTTTCATCCATCTCCGCCTGAAAACGGCGACGCTGCTCGGCGGCGTTTGTCAGCTCGCCAAAGGCGTTGGCGAGTTCGACCCCGCAGGCATAAAGCTCGAAGCGTTCGGCGACCCGGGGATCGCGCGGGCTCGGTCGGGCAAGAGCCGCCTCGGCGGTGGGATATTCGTAAAGGATCGTGGCGCGCCCCTCTCCCAGCCTAGGCTCAACCCGCTCCACCATCACGCGGCTGAACAGGTCGGCCCAGGTGTCGTCCGAAGCCGTGCGAAGGCCCGCACCGACGAGCGCGCGGTGGAGCAACTCGCGATCCGTGCTGCCGTCGCGTCCGATCGTGGCGAGAAGATCGATGCCCGCATGACGTGAAAAGGCTTCCGCCACAGTCAGGCGCTCGGGCTCGGCAAACGGGTCGGCGTCGCGCCCGCGAAATGTGAAGCGGGTTGCGCCCGCCTGCTCGGCGGCAAGCGCCATCAGGCTCGCGCAGTCTTCCATCACGCTCTCGTAGGTTTCCTCGACCCGGTACCATTCGAGCATGGTGAATTCGGGATGGTGCAGGGGGCCACGCTCGCGGTTGCGATAAACTTGACCCAGGCTGAAGATGCGGCGCTCGCCCGCGGCGAGCAGCTTCTTGCAGGCGAATTCAGGCGAGGTATGGAGGTAAAGCGATCGGCGCTCGCCATTGAGCTGGATCTCTTCTGTGGCAAAGGCCGAAAGATGGGCCTCGTTGCCCGGTGAGGCCTGGAGGGCAGCCGTTTCGACCTCGATGAAGTCGCGCGTGGCGAACCAGTCGCGGCACGCACGCGCAATTCTGTTGCGTAGCAGAAGCCGCGGCCGGCGATCGGCATGGATGTGGGGCGCCCACCAGGGCGAGGCGTTTGTCATGAATATGCTCGGGAAAGGCTGAAGCCGGGAGAGGCTGGCGGTTGCGCCTAAGATGCGGTAGGGCGCATGGCAAGGCCAAAGAAAAGCCGGCGCTCCTGCCGCCCAATGACCGAGGATTTTCCGTGAAGGTGATCGCCAGCTCGCTGCGCAAAGGCAATGTCGTCGAACGCGAAGACGGCAAGCTCTATGTGATCCTGTTTGCCGAAAACATCCATCCCGGCAAGGGCACGCCGGTGACACAGCTCGACATGCGCCGCATCTCCGACGGGGTCAAGGTTTCGGAGCGCTACCGCACCACCGAGCAGGTGGAGCGCGCCTATGTGGAAGAGCGCGAGCACACCTTCCTGTACAGCGATGGCGAAGGCTATCACTTCATGAACCCGGAATCCTACGACCAGGTGGCGGTGCCCGAAAGCGTGGTCGGCGATCAGGCTCCTTATCTTCTGGAAGGGATGGCGGTGCAGGTCGCGATCTACAACGGCGTGGCCATTTCGCTCGTGCTGCCGCAGCGCGCGACCTTCGAGGTGGCCGAAACCGAGCCGGTCACGAAGGGCCAGACGGCATCTTCGTCCTACAAGCCCGCAACCCTGTCTAACGGCGTCCGCACCTTGGTGCCGCCCCACATTTCGGCCGGCACGCGCGTGGTGGTGATGACGGCCGACGGCTCCTATGTGGAGCGCGCCAAGGACTGAGCGCCGGCGCCAGTCATCCTGCCTTGTGAAGCCGGCGGCCTGCCGGTCACAGAGCCGGCAGCGCGCTTACGATGCGCAGGGACCGGCCCTCATAGGGTTCGAGCCGGATCGTCAGCTCGCCTGTTTCCGAGAGATCGCCCACGATGGTTTCACGCATCATGTCGATGAGCGGGCCGGAGGGCGTGTTGGGGATCGTCACCGTTTCCTCGATCGATTCAGCTCCGAAATTAAGCGCGGTGATCTGCGTTCCCCGGTTGTCCGGCAGGTCGTGCACCATCAGGAGCAGCGCGGGATTCGTCACATCCGGGATCAGGATCTGTCGAGCGGCGAAGATGCCGTAAGCCTGGCGGACTGCCAGAAGCTGCTTGAGCTGGTTGGCGAACGAGGCCGGATCCTGAAGCTGTTCGCTGATCGAGCCGTAAAGCATCGTCGCCTTGGGCAGACCGGCATGGGACTGCGTGGCCTCCGGGTTGATCCCGACCAGGTCATAGGCGCCGCGCTCGATCCAGCGCGTATCGCCGTCCTCCATCAGATGCGCGACCGCCTCTGTTGGGAGCGGCAGGGCGCCCGTCAGGTCCCAGCCGGACAGCGCGAAGACGCCCGGCTGGAAGGCATTGTACATCACGAGCAGCAGGTGGACGCGCTGGATAAGATCCCTTTGTTCGGGCGTGATCGAGGCAAGGTCGCGGATACCGAGCGCCGCGGTGATGACGCTCGCCGTGGTGCAGGCAACGCCGTTTGTCACGAAGCGCAGGTTGTAGGGCGCGTTTTCGCCCGCCAGGCGCTCATACATCGTGTCGCGGATGTGCTCGCGCAGGTTCCGGCCCGGCCAGCTCTGCCCCTCGAACTGATAGGTATCATCGGCATGCGCAGTCCAGAAGTGGACCAGCTCGAGCGTCAGCTCGTCATGGTTCTGCAGCGCGTGGATGAGCGAAGCGGGATCGATGCCGAACTCATGCACGGTACGCAGCATCAGGCGGAGGAACTCGGTGCGCCCGGTCAGAAGCGCGTGGTGATAGGCGGGCCGCGTGATGAAGTCGTAGGACAGGTCCGCACCGCCCTTGGACATCGCCGCGATGTCATCCACGGTCAGGTTGAGCTCCTGGAAGGAGAAGCCGCCCGCCTTGCGCACCATGCCCGCGATGAGCTGGTTGCCGACAAGCGACAGCGGATGACCTTCCGACCAGGCGGTGGCGTTGGGCTGAATTTCGACGCCGAGGAAGCCGTTGGCATCCAGCCGGAGCCCGCGCGCGCCCAAAATGTCGAGCGAATGCAGCGCATCGCCCACGATCATCTGCGGCGCGGCAAAGGACGGATCGAGCCAGTTGAGCGAGGGCTGGCCTTCCTTGAAGTAATGCAGATACACCCAGCGGCGGGCGACACCGTCAACGCCCACCACGACATCGGTCGCGCTCCAGTCGGTTTCCTTGACGCCGGGCTCGAAGAAGATCACGCGGCGGAGCTGGCCGACGATATAGCCCTTGGCCTTGAGCTCCTCGACGCAGGCCGGCGACATGTTCGCGGCACGCCGTCCTTCGGGGATCGCGGGCAGCAGGGGCCAGTCTTCTTCCGCGATCTCCACCATGTGGTAGAGGCCGGGATAATCGCCGTAGAACATCTCGGCCAGCCGGAAGTCCGCGCCCTTGCCGGTATGGGCGGGAATGATGTCGTCGATGACGATGGCGTTATAGGCGGCGGCCACCCGGCTCATGGCGACGAACTCGGCCTGCGTGCCGAATTGCGGGTCGATGTTGAAGCTGATGCGGTCGAAATTGCCGTCGACGGTCGGCGTCTTCACTCCGTCGCGGATGCCGCCCGCTTCCTTCATGGGGCCGGTATGAACCGCCTGGACGCCGATGGAGGCCAGCGAACGCCAAAGCTCCGGATCACCAAGCGTCGCAAGCACGCTGGTGTCCTGTTTCGTCACGACGGCCGCCGGATAGGCGGTGAACCAGACGGAAGCGAGCGCGGACGCCGCGCGCGGACGGGCCTGAGCATAAGGCTGGCGCCAGAAGCGCCCCTGCCCCGCATAGCGGCCCGCGAGCTTGCGCGCATTGTCGAGCATCGACTGGTCGAGAAGCCAATCGACATATTCTGAGTCCGGTTTATCCATGTCGGGCCTTTTCAGTCAGCGGCGGCTTCGTTGCGGCAGGATGCCGGGCGGGCAGAAGATCGTGAACGCAAGAAGGGACGCCTCCGTTGCTTCCTTCGGCCGATGATCGACCATCACCCCGCTTCGCCTCAGGTGGCACGGAGCGGGCATGCCCGGCAACGCACCAAGCGTCTTTTCCCGACGCCAACCTCTTTTTCCAAAGCAGGAAACAAAAGCCCGCGCCGAAGCATTGAGCCGCATTCGCGGGACAAGAGGGTAAGGCAGCATGCAGGTCGATGAACGGAACAAGGCGGCGCAATCTTTCTCCGTCAACCGGGCTTCCTCCACCAACCGGGCATCTGCCCCAGACCCCGTGTCTTCCTTGAACCCGGACCTGTCCGCTCTCGCCGCCGACCGCATCGCGATCGAAGGCGTCAGTCCCGAGATCGACGGCGGGCGCTTTCCCGCCAAATGCGTCGCCGGACAGCCGGTGCTGATCGAAGCCGACATCTTCGGCGATGGCCATGACGTGATCGATGCCAGCCTTCTCTTTCGCGCGGCCGGAACCAGGCGCTGGTCGGAACAGCCGATGCTGTTTTTCGAGAATGACCGCTGGCAGGCGACAACCGTGTTCGAGGAGAACCGGCTTTATCAGTTCACCTTCATCGCGTGGCGCGATCTTTACGCGACCTGGCGCAAGGAAGTCGCGAAGAAGCATGCGGCGGGCCAGACGGTCAGCCTTGAACTGGAAGAAGGGCGGCGCCTGATCGAAGCCACGGTCGGATCAGACCGCGCCAGCGCGGACGACTCCGTTGAGTTGAGCCAGGTGCTCGAGGCATTCGAGGCCCTGCGCGCCGACAAGGCACGGCTCGACCTGCTGAGCTCCGAGTCGGTTGTCGCCGTGATGAAGCGCGCAGGCGTCCGCACCAATCTCAGCCATTATCACAAGACGCTCGAAATCTTTGCCGATCGGAAACGGGCAGCATTCAGCGCCTGGTACGAGCTGTTTCCGCGCTCCCAGTCGGGCGACCCGACACGGCACGGCACCTTCGACGACGTGATCGCGCGTTTGCCTTACGTGCGCGATCTCGGCTTCGACGTGCTCTACTTCCCCCCAATCCATCCCATCGGGGAGACCAACCGGAAGGGCCGCAACAACAGCCTGAAGGCGGAGCCGGGCGAGGTGGGCAGTCCCTATGCCATCGGCTCGGCGGATGGCGGACATGACGCGCTGCATCCCGAACTGGGCAGCTTCGACCACTTCGCGCGGCTGGTGAAAGCCGTCGGCGAACACGGGCTTGAAATCGCGATCGACTTCGCCATCCAGTGCTCGCCCGACCACCCGTGGATCAAGGAGCATCCGGAGTGGTTCGACTGGCGGCCGGACGGTTCGATCAAATTCGCGGAGAACCCGCCCAAGAAATATGAGGACATCGTCAACGTCCATTTCTACCGCAACGCCCTTCCCGGCATTTGGCACGCGCTGCGCGACATCGTGCTGTTCTGGGCCGCCCATGGCGTGAAGATCTTCCGGGTGGACAACCCGCACACCAAGCCGCTGCCCTTCTGGGAGTGGATGATCGGAGAGGTGCGCGCGCAGCATCCGGACGCCATCTTCCTGGCCGAAGCGTTTACGCGGCCCAAGGTGATGAAGCGGCTCGCCAAGGTCGGCTTCAACCAGAGCTATTCCTATTTCACCTGGCGCAATCTGAAATGGGAGATCGAGGAATACCTGACCGAGCTGACGCAGGAGGAGTGCCGCCATTTTATGCGGCCGAATTTCTTTGCCAACACACCCGACATCAATCCGCGCTATCTTCAGGCGAGCGGCCGGCCCGGCTTCCAAACGCGCCTCATGCTTGCCGCAACGCTCGGCGGCAATTACGGGATCTATAACGGCTTCGAGATCAGCGACGCGAAGCCCGTGCCCGGCAAGGAGGAGTATCTCGACTCGGAGAAATACGAGCTCCGCGCCTGGGACATGGATCAGCCCGACAACATCCAGTGGGACATTCGCTTCGTGAACCGGCTGCGGCAGGAACATCCCGCATTGCAGGATTTCACCAGCCTTGCCTTCTTCAAGGCGTGGAACGACAACATCCTTTATTACGGCAAGCGGACCGCCGACCTGTCCGACTTCCTGCTCTTCCATGTCTGCCTCGACCCGCACAGCGCGCAGGGCGCGGATTTCGAGGTGCCGCTCTGGGAGTTCGGCTTGCCCGACGACGCCTCGATCGACGTGGAAGACATGGTGGCCGGCCGCCGCTTCACCTGGCACGGCAAGAACCAGCACATCCATCTCGATCCCTTCCACAAGCCCTATGCGGTGTGGCGCCTGATCGCGCCGGGAACGAGCGCGTGACGGCCTTTGGAACAGGCAGCACAGTTTCCACGCTGCCGCTCTTCCATGTCACGCAGGATGACCTGGCGGGGGCGCTGAGCGGATCGAACAGGCAGATGCTGGAACGAGAGATCCTGCCGGCATTCCTGCCGCAGCAGCGCTGGTTCGGCGCCAAGGACAGCACCATTGCGGGCGTGACCCTGTTTTCTCTCGGCGAGATCGAGCCCGGCGACCATGCGCTCAGTGTTGCCGATGTCTCGCTCGACAGCGAAACGCAGCGCTACCTCCTGCCGCTCTCGACTGTGTGGGGAGAGGGAACGCGATCCAGGGTTTCTTCCCTTACCCCGGCGCTGGCGGAGCTTCGGTCCGACAAGAATTCAGGCGTCCTGCTCGACAGCGCGCTAGATGCAGGGCTCGCCGCTGCCCTGCTCGGCGCGATGCAGGCGGGCCGACGCATGATTGGCGATGCGGGAGCAGTGGTGTTCGAGGCCACCGACACGTTGCAGCGCCTGACGGATACGGGCGCGCCGCGGCCGCTCGGCGCGGAACAAAGCAATGTCTCGATCGCATTCGGCAGCGCGATCATTCTCAAGCTCTACCGGCGCCTGCGCGCGGGCGAGCAGCCCGATGTGGAGGTGACCCGCTTCCTCACACAGGTCGGGCATTTTGCCGGCACGCCGGAGTTTCTGGGCGAAATCCGCTTATGTCCACCGAATGAAGAGCCCACCACGCTCGCGGCCGCTTTTGCCTTCGTGCCCAACCGGGGCGACGCCTGGAGCGTGATCACGAATGCGCTGGTTCAGGATCTGGCGCGCGGCTCCAGTCCGGAAGATGCGTTCGGACCTGACCTCGCGGTGGGCGAACTGCTCGGGCAGCGCACCGCCGAGATGCACAAGGCGCTCGCGGCGCAGACGGACAACCCGGCCTTCGCCGTGGAGCGGCTGACGCCCGACGATGTGTCAGCTTGGGCAGATGAAGCGATTGTTGAAGCCGAAGCCCTGCTGGACCGGCTTGAACAAGGGCTTTCCGGCTTGGCACCGAGTGCCCGGCCCCCTGCCGAACACCTGCTTGCCCGGCGCGGAAGCCTGATCGACCGGCTGCGCGCCGGTGCCGGCATGATGTCGTCGGGCGGACGCTCGCGCATCCATGGCGATTACCATCTCGGCCAGGTGCTCGCGACGGACGGCGACTTCGTCATTATCGACTTCGAGGGCGAGCCCAAACGCAGCCTCGCCGAAAGGCGCGCCAAGTCATCCCCCCTGCGCGATGTCGCGGGCATGCTGCGCTCCTTCGACTACGCGGCCTGGGCGGCGCTAAATCGAACCGCGCTGGACGGGGACAGTATTCGAGGCCGCGCCGAGCAGTGGCGTCAAAAGACCGTGGCTGATTTTCTCCGGTCCTACCTGCGCAATAGTGTGGGCGCGCGTACGGCCTCCACTGACGAGGCTTTCACGCGCGCCATGATCGACCTGTTCCTGCTTCAGAAAGCCATCTACGAGGTGGGCTACGAACTGGCGAACCGGCCTGACTGGGTGGAAATCCCGCTGAGCGGCATCCGCGACATCCTGGATGCCGCCTGACGCACAAAAGCCGGCGTCGCCATAAACGCGGAACCGGAAACGCATCGCCATGGAGCCGCCGAGCAACGTCCCTGCCACTGGCACTGGCCCTGCCCCTGGCGACGAGGAAACGCGCACACCCGTTTCCCCTCGCATGCGGCAATGGGCGCGGCGGTCGGCAGCCGATTACCTGTCGAAGCAGGCATCCAGCGTGGAAAATCTGCGCAGGCTGATCGTCCGTCGCGCCAGGCGCCGATTCCCCGAAACCGGCAGGGAAGGTGCGGCAGTGCTTGCGGACGAAGCCGTTTCCTTCTGCCGCGAGCATGCGTTCGTGGACGATGCCAGCTATGCGGAGATGAAGGTCCGCTCCGGCATGCGGAAGGGCCACTCACGCCGCCGCATCGCCGCGACGCTCGCGGTGAAGGGCGTCGGGCGCGAGATCTCCGACGACGCGCTTTCAAGCGCCGACGATCTGGCCGCCGCGGCCGCGCTCGCCCGGCGCAAGCGCATCGGTCCGTGGCGGAAAGAACCACTCGACCTCGATGGCCGGCGCAGGGAAATGGGCGCCTTCGGCCGCAACGGTTTCGGCGGCGACACGGCCTCCCGTATCATGGGCATGACGATCGAGGAGGCCGAAGAGGCGATCGTCACCGCCGAGCGCGACGCCTGAACGCGGTCTAGCCGCTTGCGCGTGCCTGCGAGAGTTCAGGATCCGTTTCGGGGTCCGCGGCAACCGAGACGCGGTCGCGTCCGGCACGCTTGGCCGCATACAAGGCCGTATCGGCGCGGCGCAGGCCGTCGGAGAGCGGCTCGCCATGATCGAGGCCGGCTACGCCCATGCTGATCGTCGCCGACAGGCCGGGTACGTCGAACAGGACTTCCGAAGACTGGAAGCCTGCGCGGATCGCTTCGGCGGCGAGCCTTCCTGTCACGGTAGTGGTGTTTTCCAGAAGCACCACGAATTCGTCGCCGCCGAGCCGGCCGATGATGGCCGAGCGCGGCAGCGCGCTCACAAGAACATGCGCGAAGGCGCGGATCACGCGATCCCCCACATGGTGCCCGAACTGGTCATTGACCGACTTGAACAGGTCGATATCGCTCATCAGCACGGTTGCGGGCAGGCCGGTGCGGGCCGCACGCGCGACGGCTGCCCCTGCAAGATCCTCGAAGCCGCGCCGGTTGCGCAGGCCGGTGAGGGCATCCGTGGTCGCGGCAAGGCGCGAATCCACCAGAAGCTCGCGCATCACGACAAGCAGCAGCACGAGCCCGGCAGCCACCAGAAGCGCGCCGGTCACCGTCTGCGAGATCAGGGCATAGACGCTTTTCAGATAAGCGGCGGCAGTCGGGCCCGATCCGAACACAACCGCGAGAAACGGCTTGGCAAGGAAGTGCAGCGCGATGACCGAAAAGATCGCGCCCAGGCCGAGGTCGAGCGGCCGTCTCGTTCCGAAGCGCCAGACCATAAGGGCGCAGAGGCCGGTCGCGACTGCAAAGGGCAGCTGATAGAACAGTTCGTAGGGAAGCGTGTCGCGCTGTCCGCCCCAGATCAGTGCGCGGACGAGAAGCGAAACCGCAAGCGAAATTCCCAGCAGCAACCACGGCACGCGGCGGCGATAGAACGCCGCCAGTCCAGCAGCCATCAGATGAAAGGCCAGCGAAAAGCTCGCATAGCTGGCCGCGACAAAGGTTTCTTCGCCGCTCGCGTAATGAACAAGCAGTTCGCTCGCGGGCGTCAGCATTCCGACAAGATAGCTTGCCGCGAACCACAGCACGCGGCGAAACTCCTTGTTGGAGAGCCCGATCACGAGAAACGACGCGGCGAACATCGCCGCGATCAAGAGGTTCAGGGAAAGAGCAAAAGCCGCACCGCTCATGTTCCCGTTCTAACGCAGCGGAAAGAATGAAGGATTAAAGCCGCGACACCCGGCAGCCTAGGCGCGCCTGCTCCTGTGCTCCTAACGCCGCTTGGCGCGCGCCTCATGGAACGCCGCAACGATCGCGCGGGCATCAAGGCCATAGCGTTCGCACAGGAACGGCGTCGTGCCGCCCTCGGCGAAGACGTCCTTCACGCCCACACGCGCGAACCCGACGGGCACGCCTTCTTCCAGCAGGAGTTCGGCCACGGCCGAACCCAGACCGCCGATCACCGAATGGTTTTCCGCCGTCACCACCACGCCGCATGCGGCAGCCAGGCTTATGATTTCGCGGTCGAGCGGCTTGATCGTGGAAACATTTGCGACCGCGACCGAAAAACCCTCGCGCGCGAGCGCGGCGGCGGCGGCTTCGGCGGCTTCCACCATCAGTCCGCAGGCGAGGATGAGCCCGTCTTCGCCCTCGCGCCGCATCTCGATCGTGCCGCGAAGGAGTGCGCGGTGGGCAAAGTCATCGGCCAGCGCGCCCTCGCCCCGTTTCATGCGCAGATAGACTGGCCCCTGGTGTTCGAGCGCGGCCTGCACGGCCGCTCGCATCTGGGCAGGACCGGCCGGCTCGATCACTGTCATGTTGGGAAGGGCACGCATAAGGGCGATGTCGTCGATCGCCTGATGGCTGACGCCGAGCACCGTGGTCAGGCCCGGCATGAAGCCGACGATCTTGACGTTGAGATTGGGATAGGCCGCCTGCATGGCGATCTGGTCGTAGCAGCGGCGGGTGGCGAAGACACAGAAGGAATGCACGAAGGGCACCTCGCCCGCCCGCGCCATGCCGCCCGCGATGCCGATCATGTTGGCCTCGGCGATGCCGACATGGTGGAAGCGATCGGGCAGGCGATCGCGGAAGAGGTCGACCTCGGTGGCGGGCGTGAGATCGGCCGTCAGGCAGACGATGCGCTCGTCATGCAGCGCGGCGTCGAGCAGTGCCTCGCCATAAATCTTCGGCACCGGGCTGTTCGCGCCACGCACGGTGAAATCGGAAACGGTCAGGCTCTCGCCCGTCCTGCTCGCGGCACCGGGGCTCATGCGGCAACTCCCTTGGCAAGCTCGGCCAGCGCGCGCTCTGCCGCTTCGGGCGGCAGCTTCAGATTATGCGCAAGAATGCCTTCGAGGCTCGGCGCGCCCTTGCCGACAAGCGTGCGGGCATTGATGCAGGTGGGTGCCTCCTTATGCGCCCGCGCGGCATCGAGGGCGCGCAGGATAGCGGGCAGGGCGTGGCCGTCCACGTCGATCACGTTCCAGTTGAAGGCCCGCCATTTGTCGAGGATCGGCTGCATCCGCATCACTTTGTCCACATGGCCTTCCACCTGCATGCGGTTGTCGTCGATGATCAGGCACAGATTGTCGAGGTTCCAGCCGGCCGCGGCCATTGCCGCTTCCCAGACCTGCCCTTCCTGAAGCTCGCCATCGCCCAGCATCACATAGACGCGCGAGGGCCGCCCCTGCCGCTTCAGCGCCGCCGCCATGCCGGTGCCGACCGAAAGACCCTGTCCAAGTGAGCCGCAGGTCGCCTCGATCACCGTTCCCACACGCTCCGAAGCGTTGATCTCAAGCGGCGAGCCATCCTTGCAGTAGTCAGCCAGAAGCGTCCCGTCGATCATGCCGCGCGCGGCGAGCGTGGCGTAGAAGATCGCCGTGTTGTGCGCGGTGGAAAGCAGGAACCGGTCCCGGTCCGGCCAGTCGGCGTTTTTGGGATCGAGGCGCATTTCGCCGAAATAGATGGCGGCGAAGAGGTCAGCCGCGCCAAGGCCCTGCTGCACGTAGCCTTGACGCGTCGCAGCCACCATCCGCACCACCTGACCGCGCAGGCTCCGCGCGATGGTCTGGAGTGCATCGGGATCACGGGTGGCAGGACTTTGCTGCGTGTCAGACGCCATGTCGGTCATGCTGCCGTTCTTTCCTCGCCTTGGTGCACGGCCGATGCTCGCCGAAACTGAATCTCGAACAATCCGGCAGTCGATATGTCGCTTGAAACGCCTCGCCGTCGGCTTAGTCGAATATTTTATCACTAACGAGCCTCCTGATCGAGGCACCGCTCCAATGGAGCGCTTCCGTTTCCAGTATCGAGCATCGCAGTGGAAGAGTGCAAGACATGCATCACGCGTTTCTCCGCGCCAGCGTGGACGTGGGAGCCGGCTTGACGTCCTCTGTCCTGGAACCGACAAAAGCCTCATCCAGCGTTCCTGTTTCCTCCGCACAGCAGCGGTTCTTCACAAAACTCGGTCCAGCCCCATGTTGACGAAGGTTTCATCGACTACCAATATCGCCATTTGGTGCGGGCGCGGAGTCTGGCGCACTGACGCCGATGTTCCACCATCCGCAACTTCAGGGGCTCGGTGACCGGCAAGGAATGAACGCGTCGTGACCCGCTATATTCTGAGGCGCCTCATCGCGATGCCGTTTCTGGTGCTCGGCATCGTCACCATGGCCTTCTTCCTGACCACCGTGACCAAGGGCGATCCGCTCACGGCGCTCGTGCCCGAGCAGCAGATGAACAATCCGGAAGTGGTGGCCGCCGCCAAGGCGCGATGGGGCCTCGACCGCCCGCTGCCCGAGCGCTACCTCGTTTATGTCGGCAATCTGCTGCGAGGCGATCTCGGCACCTCCTTCGTCACCAAGCGGGCGGTCGGCACCGACATCATGGCGCGCCTGCCCGCGACGCTGGAACTCGTTATCGCCGCGATGATCGTGGGCACGGTGCTGGGCGTCGTTCTCGGTATCGTCGCCGCCTATTACCGCAACAGTGCGGCCGACCACGGCGCGCGCCTTTTTGCGCTGTTCGGCTCCTCCGTGCCGGTGTTCTGGTCCGGGCTCGGACTCCTCTTCGTGTTCTCCGTTGTTCTCGGCTGGCTGCCCGGGCCGGGCCGGCTCGATCCGCGCATGACGCCGCCGCCGGGCCTTACCGGCTTTCTGACGATCGACTCGCTGCTCGCCGGCAGGCTGGATGCCTTTGCGAGCGCGCTCTGGCACCTGCTTCTGCCCTCCTTCGTTCTGGGCTGGACAGTGGCCGGCACGATCTCGCGCCTCGTGCGCGCGAACATGCTGGACGTGCTCGGCCGCGAGTTCATCCTGACGGCGCGCGCCAAGGGCGCATCCGAGCTTCGGGTCGTCGCCCACCACGCGCTCCGCAATACGCTGGTGCCGACGCTGACCATCATCGGCTACTCCTTCGCCTATCTGATCACCGGCGCGGTGCTGACCGAAACCATCTTTTCCTGGCCGGGAATGGGCTCCTATGCGGTGGAAGCGGCGCGTGCGCTGGATTTCCCAGCGATCATCGGCGTGACCATCGTCGGCGGCCTCGCCTTTCTCGTGACGAGCCTCCTGACCGATATCGCCTATGTGCTCGCCAATCCGCGCGTGCGGCTGGGCTGAGGGCGCGGCGGTGGCAGTTCATTCGATCGAGACATCCCAAGCGCGGCGCAACTTTTCTGTGCCCGACTGGCTGACCCTGCCGGTCGCGATCGGCGGGCTCGTGATCCTGTTCTGGATCGTGGTTGCCGTTCTTTACGATCCCGCCGGTGCCCAGGCGCTCGACATGGTCGGTCGTCGCCTCCAGGCGCCTACGCTGGCCCACTGGCTCGGCACCGACGCGCTTGGCCGCGACGTGCTCGACCGCACACTCAGCGGCGCGCGCCAGTCCCTGCCGATCGCGCTCGCCGTCGTGGTGTCGGCCGTGGTGATCGGCTCGCTGCTCGGCGCGATCTCGGGCTTCGTGGGCGGTTTTCTTGGCGCCGCCATTATGCGGCTCGTGGACATCACCCTGTCCTTTCCGCCCATGCTGCTGGCCATGGCCGTTGCCGCCTCGCTTGGGCCGGGCCTGGAAAACGCGGCGATCGCCATGGTTCTGGTCTGGTGGCCGGTTTACGCGCGGCTCATGCGGGCACAAGTTCTGGAGGTGAAGGAGCGCGAGCATGTGGAAGCGGCCATCGCGGCCGGCGCGGGCCCCGCACGCGTGCTCTTCAAGCATATTCTGCCGCTTTGCTGGACGCCTGTGATCGTCAGCGCCACCATGGATTTCGGGCAGGTCGTGCTGCTTGCCGCCTCCCTGAGCTTCATCGGCCTAGGCGCCACCCCGCCCGCGCCCGAATGGGGATCGATGATCTCGGACGGCGCGGTGCATTTCTACCAGTGGTGGATCGCTTTCGGTCCCGGCGTCGCCATTCTTTCCGTCGTGCTCGGCTTCAATTTCATCGGCGATGGTTTGCGCGACATCCTCGATCCGAGGTCGGAGTAGAGCCATGGCGGAGCCGCTCCTCGCCATCCGCGACCTGCGCGTCAGCTTCCGCCGCGGCGGGCGGGAACTCGAAGCCGTGCGCGGCATCGACCTCGATGTGCGCGCGGGCGAGGTGCTCGGCATCGTGGGCGAATCCGGCTCCGGCAAGTCGGTCGGCATGCTGGCGGCGCTCGGCCTGACCGCCTCCAATTCCAGGGTGACAGGCTCGGTGCGCTTCAAGGGGGGTGAGCTCGTCGGCCGCTCCGCCCGCGAGATGCGCAGGCTCCGGGGCGCGGCCATCGCCATGATCTTCCAGGACCCGCTGTCCTCGCTCAATCCCGTGCTGACGGTCGGCGCGCAGATCGCGGAGGCGATCCTTCTGCACCAGCCTTCCGTGTCGAAGAAACAGGCCACCGAGAAGGCGGTCGAGCTGCTCCGCCTCGTTTCCATTCCTCAGCCGGAGCGGCGCGTTTCCCAGTATCCGCACGAATTCTCGGGCGGCATGCGCCAGCGGGCGGTGATCGCCATGGCAGTCGCCAACGATCCCGAGCTCCTGATTGCCGACGAGCCCACCACCGCTCTCGACGTCACCGTGCAGGCGCAGATCCTCGACGTGCTGCGGGCGCTGAAGGAACGGCTCGGCCTGAGCCTCGTGCTGATCACCCATGATCTCGGCGTGCTCGCCGGCCATGCCGATCGCGTGGCGGTGGTGTATTCGGGCCGCGTGGTCGAGCAGGCGGAGGTGCGCGCGCTGTTTGCCGATCCGCGCCACCCCTATACGCGCGGGCTGATCGCCTCGATCCCCAAGCTCGACGACATGCGCGAGGAGCTGTTCTCCATCAGCGGCGCGCCGCCGATGATCGGGCAGCTTCCGGGCGGCTGTGCCTTTCATCCGCGCTGCATTTATGCCCAGCCGAAATGCCGCAGCGATGATCCGCCCTTGCGCGACATCGGCGGGGGACGCCTGTCCGCCTGCCACTTCGCCGAAACGCTGCCGCCCTTCAATGAAAGCGAGCAGGCGGGCCTTTCAGCGGCTCCTCCGGTCTTTAAAGAGGCGCGGGCATGAGCGCGGCAAGCGAAGTGGAGGTTCCCGGCCCCGCGCTGTCGGTGCGGCATCTGGTCAAGGACTTTCCCGTGAAGGGCGGGCTGGTGTTCGACCGGGAAGTGGCGCGCGTGCGCGCGGTGGCAGATGTCTCCTTCGACGTGGCGCCCGGCGAAACGCTCGGCCTCGTGGGCGAATCCGGCTGCGGCAAGTCCACGCTCGGCCGCTGCATCATGCGCCTGATCGAGCCGACGAGCGGAGAAGTGCGGTTTCGCGGCAAAGACCTCGTTTCGCTCGACAAACAGGCGATGCGCGACATGCGCCGGCACATCCAGCTCGTCTTCCAGGACCCGTACGCCTCGCTGCATCCACGCATGCGGATCGCCGAAAGCATCGCCGAGCCGCTGCGCATGACCGACCTGTCGCCGGCTGCGCGGCGCGAGCGCGTGGACGAGCTTCTCGAACTCGTCCGCCTCAATCGCGAGCATGGCAGGCGCTACCCCCACGAACTGTCCGGCGGGCAGCGGCAGCGCGTCGTGATCGCGCGCGCTCTCGCGCTCAACCCGGAAGTGGTGGTGCTGGACGAGCCGGTTTCGGCGCTCGACGTGTCCGTGCAGGCAGGCGTGCTCAACCTCCTTAAGCGACTTCAGCGCGAGCTCGGCACTTCCTACCTCTTCATTGCGCATGATCTGTCCGTGGTCCGCCATATCTCGCATCAGGTGGCGGTGATGTATCTCGGCAAGATCGTTGAGATCGGACCGGCGGCGCGCATCTACGGCAATGCGCTGCATCCTTATTCGCAGGCCCTGCTGTCGGCGGTGCCGCTTGCCAACCCCGATACGGAGCGCACGCGCGAGCGCATCGTGCTATCGGGCGACGTGCCGAGTCCGCTTGCGCCGCCGTCCGGCTGCCGGTTCCGCACGCGCTGCTTCAAGGCGCAGGCGATCTGCGCCGAGATCGAGCCGCCGCTCGAAGACAAGGAAAACGGCCACAAGGCGGCTTGCCATTTCGCGGCGCCGCTTGCATCCGTTCTTCCGAGCACCCAGCCCGATTGCCAGCCTCCCTTATCCTGAAAGAAAAAGAATTGACTGCTTCTTCCTCCGCCGGCCACCTCCCGGCACAGCGTCCGCTGCCGCTCGCCGGCATCAAGGTTCTCGACCTGTCCCGCGTTCTCGCCGGGCCCTGGGCCACGATGAGCCTCGCCGATCTCGGCGCGGAAGTGTGGAAGATCGAGAATGCCGAAGGCGGCGACGATACCCGCGCCTGGTCGGTGCCGAGCTATAAGGGGTTCTCGACCTATTACCTCGCGGCCAATCGTGGAAAGCAGAGCATCGCCCTCGACCTCAAGCATCCGGACGGACTCGCGATCGTGCGCGAGCTTGCGCTCCAGGCCGATATCGTGGTCGAGAATTTCCGTTCCGGTATCGCCGATCGCCTGGGTGTCGGCTGGAAGGCGCTGTCGGCGCTCAACCCGCGCCTGATCTATTGCTCCATCTCCGGCTATGGCCAGACCGGACCGGATGCCGACCGACCCGGCTACGACTTCGTCATGCAGGCCGAATGCGGGCTGATGGCGATCACCGGCGAAAAGGATGGCGATCCGATGCGCGTGGGCGTCGCCATCACCGATGTGGTGTGCGGCATGGTCGCCACGCAGTCGATCCTCGCGGCCCTGATCGAGCGCGGACAGACCGGCGCGGGCCAGTTCATCGACCTCGCCCTTTTCGATTGCGCGCTGAGCCTGCTGATCAATGTCGGCAGCGGCTATCTCAATACAGGCCACGCGCCCAACCGCTACGGCAACGCGCATCCGACCGTCGTTCCCTATCAGGTCTTCGAAACCTCGGACGGTCGCTTCGCGCTCGCGGTCGGCAACGACAAGCAGTTCGCCGCGCTTTGCCGCCATGTGCTCGACCTGCCAGAGCTGGCCGACGATCCGCGCTTCAAGACTGCGAAAGGACGTGCGCAGAACCGTGAGGCGCTGATCCCTCCGCTGGCCGAGGCCTTCCGCGGAAACACGCGCGCGCACTGGATGGAGGCCTGCGGCGCCCACAGCGTGCCGGCGGGCGAGGTGAAAACGGTGCCGGAAGTGTTTGCGAGCCCGAATGTCGTCGAGCGCGGCGTTGTGCAGACGCTGCCGCATCCCCATCTTGAGACCGTACGGCTGGTGCGCCCGGCCCACGGCCTTGCCGCTCAGGCCGAGGCGGACTTTATCGCCCCACCTTTGCTCGGGCAGGACACTGAAGCCGTTCTCTCGCAGGTTCTGGGCTACGACGAAGCGCGGATCGCCGGGCTGGAAGAGTCGGGCGCGGTGAAGTCCTTCCATCCGGAGAGTTGATCCGCTCGGATCTGGCATACAGGTCTTCAATGGACCGCTATCGACGGAAAATGCTTTAAGGCGGCGCGCCCGCCCCCTGCTTCGCGCCACCCGGACCTTCGCCGGCGGCGTGGCGCTGAAATTTCAAGGAGAATGCGAATGTATCCGGACGTGCTTCTTTTGATCGATGGCCAGTGGAAGCCTGCCGCCGATGGCCGGACGCTTCCGATCCTCAATCCCGTCAATGAAAGCGTCATCGGCCAGTTGTCCCATGCGGGCCAGGCGGACCTCGACGAGGCGCTGGCCGCCGCCCAGAAGGGCTTCGAGCAATGGCGCAATGTTTCGGCCTTCGAGCGCTCCAAGCTGATGCGCAAGGCCGCCCAGCTCGTACGCGAACGCGCCGATACCATCGCGCATTTGATGACCACCGATCAGGGCAAGCCCCTGGCCGAATCGAAGATGGAGGTGCTTTCGGCCGCCGACATCATTGACTGGTTCGCCGAGGAAGCGCGCCGCGCCTATGGCCGCATCGTGCCATCGCGCGCGCCCGGCGTGAGCCAGCTAGTCACCAAGGAGCCGGTCGGCCCCGTCGCCGCCTTTACGCCCTGGAACTTCCCGATCAACCAGGTGGTGCGCAAGCTCTCGGCCGCAATCGCCGCCGGCTGCTCGATCATCGTCAAGGGTCCGGAGGAAACGCCGGCCTCACCCGCCGAACTGATCCGCGCCTTCGTGGATGCGGGGATTCCCGCCGGTGTGGTCAACCTCGTTTACGGCATCCCGGCCGAGATCTCGTCTTATCTGATCCCTCATCCCGTCATCAAGAAGATCTCGTTTACCGGCTCCACCCCGGTCGGCAAGCATCTGGCAGGCCTCGCCGGCCAGCACATGAAGCGGGTGACCATGGAGCTTGGCGGCCATGCGCCGGTGATCGTGCTGCGTGACGCCGATGTCGAGAAGTCGGCCAAGCTGATGGCGACCTCGAAGTTCCGCAATGCCGGCCAAGTCTGCGTGTCGCCGACGCGCTTCCTGGTCGAGGATGCGGTCTATGACGATTTCGTCGGCACCTTCGCCGCCACCGCCAAGGCGATCCGCGTGGGCAACGGCCTTGAGGAGGGCATCTCCATGGGCCCGCTTGTGAATGAGAGGCGGGTGGAAGCGGTGGGTGCGCTGGTCCAGGACGCGATCGCCCATGGGGCGGAGCTCGTGACGGGCGGCAAGCGCATCGGCAATTCAGGCTATTTCTTTGAGCCGACCGTTCTGTCGCGCGTGCCGCGCGAGGCGCGCGCCATGAATGAGGAGCCGTTTGGTCCCGTCGCCCTGATGGTGCCGGTGAGCGGGCTTGACGAGGCGCTGGAGGAAGCCAACCGCCTGCCCTATGGCCTTGCCTCCTACGGCTTCACGCGTTCGGCGGAAAGTGCTGCGAAGATGTCGGCCGGGATCAAGGCTGGCATGCTGTCGATCAACCATCTCGGCCTTGCCCTGCCCGAGGTGCCGTTTGGCGGCATTGAGGATTCGGGCTATGGCACGGAAGGCGGCGCTGATGCGCTGGAAGGCTATCTCAACACAAAATTCGTCAGCCACCACCAGTTCGGTTGACGAACTCGTCTATGCTTTCCCGCGCCGTTCAAGCTCGGCGCGGGGCATGTGCTCAGCCCGGCTTCTGCTGCCCATAAGTGCCGTAGCGATCCTTCACCACGGCAAGCTCTCCCTCATTGATCATGACGGGCTCGCCGATGCTTGCGGCGAGCAGATATTGCCGCGCGAGCATTTCTAGCTTCTCGGTGCGCGCCAGCGCCGTCGCGAGATCCGGCCCGAAGGCGATCATGCCGTGATTGGCGAGCAGGCAGGCGTTGCGCCCCTCCAGCGCGTGGATGGCGGCGTCGGCAAGCTCGGGCGAGCCGAACGGCGCGTAGTCCGAGCAGCGCACGTTTTCGCCGCCGAAGCTTGCGATCATATAGTGGAAGGGCGGCAGAGGCCGGCGCAGGCAGGACAGCGCCACGCAATGGTCCGGATGCGCGTGGACCACGGCCCCGGCCTGAGGAAACGCCTTGTAGATCGCGGCATGCATCGCCCATTCGCTGGACGGCCGCACATCGCCGGTCCAGTTGCCGTCGAGTTCCATCTCGACCATCTGCCCAGGCGTCAGCCGTGCCGGCAGGATGCCGGTGGGGGTGATCAGCATGCCGTGGGCCTCGCGCAGGCTGATATTGCCGGCCGTGCCGCTGTTGAGGCGCTTTTCCTCGACCAGGCGCGCCGCATCCACCAGCGCTTGTCGCATGTCCCTCATGGTGTCGCTCACGTCACCGACTCTCAGCTTTCGGCTCGGCGCGGCGGCCACGTCGCGTCGAGGGGCACGGCATCGATCGGATGGCGCATGGCTTCCAGCACGTCCGCGAAGATGTCAGGCCCGCCGAGCTTGCCGGATTTGAGCATCAGCGCCACCGGGTGCGGCATGTGCGCGACCATGCGCGAGACACCCGGCCCTTCATAGGGGCCGACAATCATGCGCTCCACGGGAAGTGCCGCAACAACCGCCCCGGCCGTTTCACCGCCGGCCACGATCAGCCGCCTGACGCCGAGGTCGCTGGTGAGACTTTGCGCAAGTGCCGCAATGATCCGCTCGGCCTTTTCAGCGACAAGGCTGCGGCCATATGCCGATTGGAGCGCTTCGACTTCCTTCTGCGGCACGGTGGTCGCGATGGCCACGGCTTGTCCGGCCGCGAGGTTTCGTTGGGCCCAGCCGAGCGCTTCGCCAACAAGATCGTGCCCGGCAAAGGCGCGGGAAAGGTCGAGGATCAGCACCGGATGTTCCTTCCCGAAGCGTTCGAGCTGCTCGGCGGTTCTCGGCGCAACGCTGCCGGCCAACACGGCGGCAGGCCCGTCGATGCCCGGCAGCGTTTCCACGGCGGCGGCCGGATCGACCAGCCCTGCCTCGCGCCAGAGGGGCGGCAGGTGGGCAGCAACCGAGGAGTTGCCCGTCAGAAGCGGCATGCCGGCGCTGGCGCGCGCGAGCGCCGCCAGATCGCGCTCATAGATGGTATCGGCGATCACGAGCGGCGTTCCCGCTTCCGCCAGTTCCTCGCAGCGCGCCGCGATGGTCTCGGCACCCCCATCGACAAAGGCATGGGACAAGAGACCCACAGGCCGCGTTGATTGAGCCTGGAGCACGCGCACGAGGTTTGAGTCCGTCATCGGCGTCAGCGGGTCGAAGCGCTTCGGCGACTCTCCCAGAAGCTGCGCGCCGCCGAACATGTGCCCCTGAAAGACCGTCCGCCCGGTCTCGCACAATGCAGGGCAGAACAGAACGAGCCGCGCGCCGAGCCGGTCCATCAGCGCTTCCGCGCAGGGGCCGATATTGCCGGCGGGGGTGGAATCGAAGGTCGCGCAATATTTGAAGAAGATCTGGCGCGCGCCGGCCGCGATCAGCATCTCGGCGGCGGCCAGCACCTGCCGCACCGCCTCCCCTGCGTCAATGACGCGCGTCTTCAGCGCGACCACATGGGCGAGGTTGCTTTCGGGGATGGCTTGTTCGAGCCCGACCGTGAAGCCGGTCGGAATGCCGCGCGCGACCATCATGGATGCGAGCTCGGACCCTCCTGTGAGGTCGTCAGCGATGGCGCCGAACAGAAGCGTGGGCTTTGACGCGGTCAAGGTCTTTTCCGTCGAACCGCGCATTGCACGGGAAGAAGAGGGCACGGGAAAGAAGGAGCACAGGATGAAGCGGAGCGCGGCGGAAGCCGCGCCCCGCTTGCCTGGTTCTAGCGGCTGATCTCGGCCAGCGGCAGGTTGCAGCAGGCGCTGTAGCGCACGCCCTTGAGGTCGGAGCGATAAGCGAAGATCACGTCCGGGCTCACCATCGGCAGGATGATGTGGTCGTTGATCATCTCCTGTCCGAGCTCATGCCAGAGCTTGCCGGCCTCTTCCCCGCTCTTGGCAGCCAGCGCCGCCTTGTAGAGCTCGCTTTCCTTCGCGTTCACCAGGGACGGATCGACCAGCGTGCCGGCGCGCTTGCCCCACGGGCTTTCCGCCGTCATCGCGAAGTAGTCGGGATATTGCGACGTGCCGTAGAAGTCGGGCGCATAGAACACGGCCGACATCGCCACGCCGTCCTCGCTGTTGGCGCGCTCGCGCCATGTGGCGAAGGGAACCGGCTGGAGATTGACGGTGACGTTGATCTTGGAAAGGTCCTGCTGGATCTTCTGCATCATCAGCGAGAGATCGACGCCGTAGATGTTCATGTTGGGGAACACGGCTTCGAGCGTGAGCCCATTTGCCTGGCCGGCCGCGGCAAGCTTCTCCTTGGCCTTTTCGGGGTCATAGGCGCGCGGCTCGAAGCCGTCGCCGCCGGGGAAGCCGAGCGGGATCGGCGTCATGATCACCCGGCCCGCATCGCCCACGGTGAACTCCACCACGCCCTGCTGGTCGATGCCGAGCGCGATCGCCTCGCGGATCTCCTTGGTCAGCGGCACCTTGTTGGACTTCGCGCGCGGTGCGAGCGCCACATAGATGAAGTTGTAGGAGGGGATGGACGATACCGTGATTTTGGGATCGGAAAGGGTCTTCGCGGTTTCAGGATCCACCTGCATGGCGATGTCGGCGTTGCCGCTTTGCAGCATCTGCGCCTGTGCCACCGCGTCCTTGACCTGCTTGAACACGACCTGGCCCATGGCCGGCTTCTTGCCCCAATAGGCGTCGTTGCGCTTCAGGCGCAGCTCGGCATTGGGCTCATAGGCTTCAAGCACATAGGGGCCGCTGCCCGCCGACTGGCTGAGGAACCACTGCTCGGCATTGTCCGTGGTCGCGGCGCTTCCATCGGCCTTGGCGCCGGCAGCCGAGGCCACGTCGCTGTTGATGATCACCGCATAGGGCGCGGCCGTGATGCCCAGGAACTCCGAGCTTGGCGCCGAAAGCGTGGCGACCACGGTCTTGTCGTCGGGCGTTTCGATGGAGGAAATGCCGCCCATGAGGAAGGATGGGCTTGCCGCGAGGTTCTTGAGCCGCTCCCAGGACCATTTCACGTCCTTGGCCTCGACGGGCGAGCCGTCCGAGAACTTCGCTTCAGGTGCGATGTGGAAGGTGAACTTGGTTTGCGCCTCGTCCGCCTCCCATTTCGTCGCGAGCAGCGGCACGAGCTTGTTCTCCGCATCCAGCGTCAGAAGCGTTTCATAGGTGCTGGAATTGTAGATCTGGCAGGTGTCGCAGAAGGAACGGTGCGGATCGAGCGAGTTCAAATCCATGCTGCGCGCGATGATCAGCGGCTGGCTGTCCTGCGCAAGCGCACTCGCGGGCGCCGCGAGCCCGAGCGCTCCGGCCAGAGCGAGCGCGGCGATCGTGCTGTTCGCGAGAGCGAGAAGACGGGACCGTGTGCTTTGCTTCATGTTCATTCTCCCATTGCGGATGATGGAAAGCGCTTCGTGTTGTTCTTGCTCTTGGGGCGGGTGCCGGACGGCGCTGCCCATATTGATTGAAAACCTCGTCGCTGTGACTGTGTCACACCATTGAGCCCGGAGTGAAGTCCGTTCGCGCGAGCGGTTGCGCCGCAAGGATTATTGATAAAAAATTCGATTTACAATCGTCACTGCGATGCGTCCGCGCCGAAAATCCCACCCCACCCGTCGCTCTTACCAGCTATTTTCCCGGGCATGACCGGACGCCCAAGCCTCCGGCTTCATCCGCGCGGCGTGAGGATCTCGGGCAGGTAGCAGCGAAGATAGGCGATGCCGGCCTGATGCGCCTCGGCGACATACTGGTCGGTGATCAAACCATGGCGGCTGTAGGCAAGGCTGAACACCCCGTCGATGACGGAGAAGTAGGTCGCCAGCCGGCGGTCCCAGTCGGGGATGAGCGGCATGTGGAAATAGTGTTCCAGAAGGGCCGCGCGTTTTTCCGCGAGATGGAAATATTGCGAGGTATCCGCGGTCTTCACCTCCGCGCTGATATTGGCTCCGAAGAAGAGGCGCAGAGCGGCGGGATGCTCGTTGTGGTAGCGGGCGGCACCCGTCACCTTCTGCCGCAGCATGTCCTGCCAGCTGGCGGGCGGCACGGCCAGCCGCTCTCCCGACATGGCGAGCAGAGCCTGGTGGTGCACGGTCGCCAGTGCCAGGAGTGCCGCTTCCTTGTTGGGAAAGAAGTGATACACGGACGCGGGCGGCACTCCGGCCTTTTCGGCGATCTGGGTCAGCCCGACATCGCCCAAGCCGTTTTCGGCGAGAAGAACTTCCAGCGCATCCAGAAGGATCTTGAATCGAAGCTGCCCCGGCCGCCGCTGCGGCTGCCGCGCCACGCTTCGCTTGCCCGTCTGTTCGCCCATTTCCGCCTGCTCGCCCTGGCGCACGCGCGCTCCTCCGCCTCCCTAGCCCGGCGCCGAGCTATAAGGGAAATCCAGACGGTGGGCCATGCGGGGCGGTGGAAAGCTGCGGCCGAAGCGTCTAGCCCTCCAGGCTGCCGCGGCGCAGTCGCTCCGCCGGACGGAAGACCTCATTACCGGTCTGCTTATGCCAGTGCTCCAGCCGCTGGACGATCCCCGCCAGCCCCTGCTGCTCTGCCCAGAACATCGGCCCTCCCTTGCCGATCGGGAAGCCGTAGCCGTTGGTCCAAACCAGATCGATGTCGGAGGCGCGCGTTGCGATCCCTTCATCCAGGATGCGCGCGCCTTCGTTGATGAGGGGATAGAGCGTGCGCTCGATGATCTCTCCGGCTGGCACGTCGCGGCGCGTGATGCCGCGCTCGGCCGCCTTTTCCTCGATAACGGCCTGCAACTCCGCATCCGGCGTGGGCGTGCGCCCGTCGGCATAGAGATAGAAGCCCCTGCCTGTCTTCTGTCCGAGCCGGCCCTGTTCGCAGAGCCAATCGGCGATCAGCGCAGTTTTCCCGAGCGCCCTGCGGTTGCGCCAGCCGATGTCGAGCCCGGCGAGATCGCTCATCGCAAACGGCCCCATCGGCCAGCCCCAGTCGGTGAAGGCCTTGTCCACAGCAGCGGGGCTCGCCCCTTCGAGCAGCAAGGCCTCGTTCTGCGCCGAGCGGGCGGCCAGCATGCGGTTGCCCACGAAGCCGTGGCAGACGCCAACCACGACCGGCACCTTGTTGATCCGCCGCGCGAGGCCGAGAAGCGTCACGATCACATCGGGCGCGGTTTCCTTTCCCCGCACGATCTCGACCAGCTTCATCACATTGGCGGGCGAGAAGAAGTGGGTGCCGGCCACATCGCGCGGGCGGCCGCTCGCCTCAGCCATCGCGTCCACGTCGAGATAGGAGGTATTGGTGGCGATGATCGCGCCAGGCCGGGCAACCTGGCCCATGCGCGCGAGAACCGCTTTCTTGACCTCCATCTCCTCGAACACGGCCTCGATGATCAGGTCGCAATCGGCCAGCGCGGTGTCGTCGGTCGTTCCGGCGATGCGCTCCATCCTTCCAGCCTTTTCGGCCTCGGAAAGGGAGCCGCGAGTGACGGAGATCGCATAATTCTTCTCGATGCGGGCCAGGCCGCGCTGCAGCGCGTCCGGCGCGGTGTCCACCAGAGTGACGGGGATGCCGCCATTGGCGAATGCCATGGCGATGCCGCCTCCCATCGTGCCCGCGCCGATGATGCCGACGCGGTCGACGCCGCGCGGCTTGATCTCCTTGCCGATGCTCGGCACTTTGGCGGCCTCGCGTTCGGCGAAGAAGACATGCCGCTGTGCCCGCGACTGGTCGGAGGCGACAAGCTCGGCGAAGAGCGCGCGCTCGGCGCGCAGAGCGTCCTCGAAGGGCAGGATCACTGCGTTGCGCACGGCTTCCGCGCAGGCAACCGGCGCCCGCAAGTCCCGCGCCTTGCCTGCCAGTTCTTTCGCGCGACGGTCGAAGGCGTCGAGATCGGCGGCGTCGATCTTTTCGCGCCGGTTCCGAACAGGCACCGGCTGCGCGCCCTGGCTGATCTTCTCCCGCGCGAAAGCGACTGCGCGCGAAATCAGATCGCCGGCGAACACAGCGTCCACCAGGCCCGCCACCTCCGCTTCCCCCGCGCCGATCGGTGTGCCGGAAACGATCATGTCGAGCGCCTTTAGCGGCCCGACCAAGGCAGGCAGGCGGACGGTGCCGCCCGCGCCCGGCAGGATGCCGAGCTTGACTTCCGGCAGGCCCAGCCGCGCATCGGCATCCGCCACCCGGAAATAACAGGCGAGCGCGAGTTCCAGCCCCCCGCCAAGCGCGGTTCCGTGGATCGCCGCGATTGTGGGCTTGCTGATCTCCTCGATCAAAGCAATCAACGCGCTCAGATCCGGCTCTCGCATCGGCTTGCCGAATTCGGAGATATCGGCGCCCGCCACAAAGGTCCGGCCAGCGCAGGCGATGACGATTGCCTTTGCCGTGTCGTCTTTCGCCAGACTCGTCATCGCCGCGTGGAGGGGTTCGCGAACGGAAAAGGACATCGCGTTGACGGGAGGGTTGTCGATGATCACGACTGCGACCTCGCCTTCGCGCCTCACGCTCACCTTTGTCACGCCCGCGGCTTCACTCATGTCCGTTCCTTTTTTCCAGCCGGTTCAGTAAGCCAGGATGCCGGCTTCGTCCTGCGCGAGGATGCGCGTGCAGTGCTCGTTGTCGCCGAAGGTGATCCCGAAGACGGCAAGCTTGCGGAACAGGCGGCCGGCAGCGCTTTCTCTTCTCAGCCTGATGCCACCATGATCGTCAATGGGCTGCGTCCGCGGCACGGAAACAGCAGGGCAGGGCGACCACATCCCTGCCCGCTTTGCCGACCGCGTTTCCTGAGGCATAAGGCCAACGCAAGACATCAGGCACGGCGATGGGCGGGCCGCCTGTCGTGGCGAGATATGAGGAAGCAGCGATGACCGAGCGATTGAGGGTTCTCGTGGTGGGTCTCGGCCATATGGGCGCGTCCCATGCTTCCGCTTACCACCGGCTCGACGGCTTCGAGATTGTCGGGCTGATGAGCCGCTCGATCAAGAGCAAGCCCGTTCCCGCCGAGCTTGAAGGCTATCCACTCTTCGAGGATTATGAGCAGGCGCTAGCGGAAACCCGGCCCGATGCGGTGTCGATCAATTCTTGGCCGGACACCCATGCCGACTACGCGCTGAAGGCGATCGCGGCTGGCTGCCATGTCTTCATGGAAAAGCCGATCGCCACTACGATCGCGGATGCCGAGAAGGTCGCGGCAGCCGCGCGTGCGAAGAACCGCAAGCTCGTGCTCGGCTATATCCTTCGTGTCCACCCGTCCTGGATAAAGTTCATCGAGATGGGCCGAACGCTCGGCAAGCCGCTGGTGATGCGGCTCAACCTCAATCAGCAATCGAGCGGGCCAGCCTGGCACTGGCACAAGAACCTGATCGACTCGCTGATCCCCATTGTCGATTGCGGCGTTCATTATGTGGATGTGATGTGCCAGCTGACGGGCGCGAAACCCGTGCGCGTCCATGGCATCGGCGCCAAGCTCTGGGCGGATGCCGCGCGGCAGAATTACGGCCATCTCCACGTCACCTTCGATGACGGCTCCGTCGGCTGGTACGAGGCGGGTTGGGGCCCGATGATGAGCGAGACCGCTTATTTCGTGAAGGACGTGATCGGCCCCGAGGGCGCGGTGTCGCTGGTCGCCGGGCAGGCGAAGACGCAGGAAGGTGCCGAGCTTTCGGGCTCGGCCGACATCGACCGCCACACGAAGACCGACGCCATCAGGATCCACCATGCCGCGGTGGATGGAAACAAGAACTTCTCCCGGCCAGACGAGATCTTCTCCATGAGCGACGAGCCCGGCCATCAGGAGCTTTGCGACCGGGAACAGGCGTTTTTCCTGCACGCGATCCGGGAGGACCTCGATCTTTCGGGTTCAATGGAAGCGGCAGTCAACAGCCTGCGCATCGTGCTGGCCGCCGAGCAGAGCATCGAGGAATGCCGCGCGATCGAGCTGGCCTAGCGAAGGCCGCGACCTCGCCGCTTACCGCGTGAAATAATAGAAGCTCAGCAGAAGGCCCGTGGCGATCACGAGGGCGCGCACGGCGTTCTGCGGCACACGCTTGGCGGCCCAGACGCCGGCATAGCCGCCGAGCGCCACGCCGGGGATCATCACGAGCGCCTCCTTCCACGCCACCACGCCGCCCGACACGAATACCCCGATCGCAACTGCGGCGATGACGATCGCCAGCATGTTCTTGAGCGCGTTGAGGCGGTGGTAGTCGCCTTCCTCCGTGAGGCCCAGCGTCGCCAGCATCATGACCCCCATGCCCGCGCCGAAGAACCCGCCATAGATGGCGGTGAGAAACTGAACGGCTGCGCCGGGCAAACGGCCGAGCGCCGCGTGCTGGCCTTCTGCCCGGCGGGGCTTCAGCCAAGGTCCGGCGGCGAACAGCGCGGTCGCTCCCAGCAGGAGCCAGGGCACGAGCGCACGAAAGCCTGGATTGTCGAGCGCAAGCAGCAGAAACGCGCCGGCCAGCGCGCCAAGCGCAGAAACCAGAACAAGCGCCACCGCGCTTTTCCCCAGCGCGCGGATGTTGCTCCAGTAAGCGAGCGTCGAGGTGACATAGCCAGGGAACTGCACGACCGAGGAGGTCGCATTGGCGGCGATCGGCGGAATGCCGGCGAGCGATAGCGCGCCGAAGGTCAGAAACGTACCGCCGCCGGCGACCGCGTTGACCGCGCCCGACAGGAAGCCGGCGAGAAACAGCAGAACAGCGATAGCCATGATGTGCCTTTGATGCTTGGGCGACGGTATGGCAAATGTGCGCCGGCATCGCCAGGATTTCATCGATCCGGCCTGCTGTGTCCATCGCGGCACAGGTCTCATATCCGTCGAAATGATGACCAGATTTCTCCACATTTAATTCTTGACTCTCCCAGTCATGTTAACTAGCCCGACCTCAGGGGTTGAACTGCTTGCCACCGCAAACAGGCTGAACCGGCTCGCCGCCGGGCGACCGCGCACGCCTGTGGCCAGCCCCGAAAACGACAACGCTGTGAGGGCTTGGGGTGATGAACGAAGGAATGGATCCGGTCTCAGACGGGAAGCGCCATGGGCTGATCAAGGCTCGTGGCGAAAGAAAATCGATGCGCGTCGGGCTCGCGACTTCGCTGATCGCCCTCGGCATTTCCACGGCTGCCTTCGCGCAGCAAGCCAAACCTGAGACGGACGCCGACACCCAAGCGCCCCAGCAGCCCGTTCTGACAGACGGGGAATCCCTCGTTCTCGAGCAGATCACGGTTACGGCGACGCGCGAGGAGCGCAACGTTCTCGACGTGCCGCAGACTGTTTCGGTCATCAACCGGGAAGAGATCGAGAAGCGCGTCACGCGCGACATCCAGGATCTCGTGCGCTACACGCCGGGCGTCGGCGTTTTCCGCCAGACCTCGGGCACCAACCCTTTCAACCAGCTCACCGGCTTCCAGATCCGCGGCGTCAGCGGCAACCGCGTCCAGATCCTGGTCGACGGCTCGCGCGTGCAGGAGCAGATCACCGATGGCAGCCGCGACTTCGTCGATCCCTTCAATCTGGAAGCGGTCGAGATCGTACGCGGCCCCAACTCCGTGCTGTGGGGCTCGGACGCGCTGGGCGGCGTGGTCGCTTTCCGCACGCGCGATCCAGAAGACCTCCTTTCGCGCACCGACAAGCCCTGGGCGCTCGAGATCAAGGGCGCCTATGACAGCTACGACGACTCCTGGCGCTCGCAGGTGACGGGCGCGGCCGAGTATGGCGATTTCCAGTTTCTCGGCTCGGTCGGCACGCTCAAGGCAAACGAGCCCGAACTGTCCCGCGCGCGCGCCGATGGCGGCATCTATGGCTGCCCGCGCGAGGCGATCTTCCCCTGCAACCGCTTCAATCCCGCCGACACCGACGCCTATAACGGGCTGGCCAAGGTGATCTGGTTGCCCAACGACCAGCACGAGGTCACGCTGACCGGCGAGTTCTACGACCGCAACACGGTGATCGAGCAGATCTACGATTCAAGTGCGAACAGCACGCTCGGCAATGCGTTCTTCTATACCAATGACGACTTCGAGCGCGAACTCGACATGACGCGCTATCGCGGCGCGATCGAGCACGAGTGGAAGGTCGAGGCGCCCTGGCTCGACAAGGTGAAATGGTCGGTGTCCTATTCGCCGCAGCGCCGCAAGACCGAGTCCGAGCAGCTGCGCAACTATTCG
Organism: uncultured Mesorhizobium sp.; assembly: GCA_963522145.1. Classification (GTDB taxonomy): domain Bacteria; phylum Pseudomonadota; class Alphaproteobacteria; order Rhizobiales; family Rhizobiaceae; genus Mesorhizobium_B. The sequence continues at coordinate 128,588 of CAUQXI010000004.1, forward strand.
CGCGCCGCCATTCCGCGCACCCAGATCAACGAGCAGCTGCGCGATTATGGCGAGGAGTTCCTGGAATACGACATCCAGTTCCAGTCCTCCTTCGATCTCGGCTCCACCTCGCACACGCTGATCTACGGCTTCGACGGGGACACATCCGACACGACCTATGAGGGCGAAAACCGCACCTATCGCTCGGACACGGGTGCGACCACGGTGGTCGGCAATCAGGGCTTCAACTTCCCGCAGGTCACCACGGAGCGCGCGGACCTATACATCCAAGACGAGATCAAGCTCCTCGACGGGCGGCTCACGCTGACCCCCGGCCTGCGTTATTCGACCTACCGGCTCGATCCGACGGAAGATGACGACTATGTGCCGCTGCCGGGCTTCGAACCGGAAGTCATCAACGAGGACAAGATCACCAAGAAGCTCGGTGCGGTCTACGACATCAACGACATCTATTCCGTCTACGCCTCCTATGGCGAAGGCTTCAAGGTGCCGACCTCGCAGCAGCTCTTCGTGTCCATCCAGGATCCGTTCTCGTTCCCGCCCGTCAACGTAATCCCCAATCCGAACCTGCAACCGGAATCCGTTCGCTCCTACGAGGCGGGATTCCGGGGCCAGTTCGATCGCGGCTATTTCACCGTCGGGGCGTTCTACGCCGATTACGAGAACTTCATCCGCGGGCTCCAGGTCATCAATCCCGCCGAACCCGACACCGTCACCTCCGACAATGTGGAAGATGTGAAATTGTGGGGCATCGAGTTCGCGGCCGAGGCCGAGATCTGGAACAACCTGACGGGAACGGCGGCGATCTCCTACCAGCGCGGTACCCAGCAGGTGGCAGAAGGCGCAGAGCGGACCGCGTTTGACGGCGCGGTCCCGCTGACCGCCGTGCTCGGGCTGCGCTACCTCTTCGCGGACTGGAACCTCGAAACGGAAGTGGTGGGAACCTTTGCCTCCGGCGTGACGCGGCGCGCCGATCCGGCGGACTTCAAGCCGGACGGCTATGCAGTGTTCGACACCTATGCGACCTGGAAGCCGACGGACAGCTTCGAGATCAATGGCGGCGTCCAGAACATCTTCGACAAGCGCTACTTCTCCAACACACTGACCGGCTATGATCGCGTGCCGGAAAGCGATGCCGTCGCGAACGTCAACCCGCTCGAGCTGCAGGTGGCCCCCGGCCGCACCTTCAAGCTCGGCATGACCAAGCGCTTCTGAGGAAGCCCGGTGCCTCTTGTTCTCCGGCGCATTGCCTCCCTGGTCCGGCTTTCCATCGCCGGCCCGGGGGGCAGGATCGGCATCGCGCTTTATGTCGTGGTGCTCGCGCTCGAGTTGGCTTCCGTGCTGGTCAGCCTCCGGCTGATCGCCTGGACCAAGGAATTCTATGACGCGCTGCAGGCGCTGAATGCAGCGGAAAGCCTGCGTCAGGTCGGCGTCTTCGGCCTGATCGTGGTGGTCGAGGTCACGCGCAACCTTGCTGCCACCTATCTGCGCAAGCTGCTCGAGATCCGCTGGCGGCGAGCGCTCACATCGGAGGTGCTCGACCGCTACTTCCGCAACAAGGCGTTCTGGCACCTGAGCGCCACGGGCTCGCTGGGCGCGATCGACAATCCCGACCAGCGCATCGCGGAGGACTGCCGCCTCTTTCTGGCAGGCCCAGCGACCGATCACGGGTCCGATTCCGGCTTCATCCCGCTTTCCATGGATGTGGTCACAAGGGTGGTCGGGCTGTTCTCCTATCTCGCGGTGCTGTGGGGGCTTTCCACATTCCCCTTGAGCCTGAGCTTCATCGGCCTCGACTGGGACCTGCCGCGCTACATGGTGTGGGCGGCCTTCATCTATGTCGCGCTGTCGAGCGGCGTGACCCATCTGCTCGGCAGGCCGCTCAAGACGCTTTACTTCAACCAGCAGCGGCGCGAGGCCGACTACCGCTTCGCGCTCGCCCGCCTGCGGGAAAATGTCGATGCGGTGGCGCTCGCGGGCGGCGAAGGCGCCGAGCGGCGCGGCCTCGACCGGCTGTTCGGCGCCATCATGGATAACTGGCGGCGGCTGATCGGGCGCGAGCTTGTGCTCAGCTCCTTCACCTATCCTTACCGCTTCACCGTTCTGCGCATCCCGACCTTTATCGCGCTGCCTGCCTTTTTCGCCGGCAGCGTGACCTTCGGGGGGCTGATGCAGCTTGGCTCGGCCTTCTCCCAGGTGGTCACCACCCTGTCCTGGTTCATCTTCGCTTATCGCCCGCTTGCCGAACTCGCCGCCGCGACATCGCGTCTGAGCCATTTCATCGAAGCGGCGGAAGCAGCGGGAGAAGCACGAAGCGGGCCGGTGATGGCCGCCTCGCCCGACGGCGCGCTCCGCATTTCCGATCTGACCGTGCGCAAGGCCGACGGCACGACCCTTCTCCGCTGGCCGGCGCTTGCGTTGAGGCCGGGCGAGACGGTCTGGCTCAGGGGCGCCTCGGGGCTTGGCAAGACCACGCTCCTCAAGACGCTCGCGGGGCTGTGGCCGCATGGCAGCGGGCGCATCGAGGCGCCTGACGCGCGTCTCCTGTTTCTGCCGCAGCGCCCCTACCTTCCGCTTGGCCCGGTTGCGGAAGCCGCGGCCTATCCCGCTTCTCCCGATGATCTGTCCCACGGCACCGTCGAAGGCGCGCTCGACCAGGTGGGCCTCTCGCGAGCGGCCGAAGATTCCACTGCCGGCCTGTCGGGTGGCGAGCAGCAGCGCTTGATGCTCGCGCGCCTGCTGGTTCACCGGCCGGACTGGGCCTTTCTGGACGAAGCGACGAGCGCACTCGACGCCGAGGCAGAAGCGGCGCTGCTCGGCCGTCTCAGGCAGGAACTGCCGAACACGACCTTTGTCGTGGTGGCGCATCGCCCGCCGCAGGGGCTCGGCCCCGTCCGGGAGATCGACGTGCGTGACGCCTCCGACGCACCCGTTCCCTAAACACCCGAAATTGCCTGAAACAAGGAGTTAATCATGAGCGACACTGCAAACGCCGCCCATCCGCGCGAAACGCTTGCCGTGACGCCGCAGCAGTTCTTCGCGGTGCTGCCCGAAATGGGCAAACTCATGGTCACCGCGCGGAACGGCGGCGCCACCCATGAGCGGATCGGCAACGTTTCCGCCGTGGAGGTCGCTGGCGACTGGGTGCGCCTGAGCGGGTCGGAGCACGAAAGCCGCTTCCACCTTCCGGCGATCGGCGCGCTGGTGGCGGACCGCACCAACATCATGGGCGACAAGGTGTTTCCGCGCGTGGATGTTCTCGACAAGAACAACAAGCCGATCGCAGCCGTGATCGGCTTCGAGGGGCTGGAGCCGTTCGACCGCGCGCTGGCGCCGCTCGGCGCAGGCGAGCCCCAGCCGGCGCCGGAACCGGCTGCACCCGTAGAGCGTGGGGAAGTTGCGGAGAACGATCCCGGCCGCGTTCCCCTCGAAGAGGCGCTGCGCTTGGGGAACGCCGTGGCGATCGAAATCCGCCGCCCGGCCTTTGTGCAGTCCTGGCGCGGCGTTGTGGAAGGGGTGAAGCCGGGCATGGGCTTCATCAACGTCATGCGGCCCGACTTTCACCTTCATCTCAGGGCCGCTGCGGTTGCAAGCTGGCGCGACGGGCAGGTGAACGGAACGCGTGAGCTCGCCGCGCTCGATGCGCAGGGTGCCGAGATCGGCCTTTACGTGGTGGGCTTGCCCGAGGCAGCCTAAGCGGCTTCCGGGCCGCGGTGAAGGCCGCGCGTCACGCCGCGATGCGGAACTGCGCGCGGCCGGCTTCTTTCGCCTGGTAGAGCGCGATGTCGGCCTGCTTGGCGATGCCCTCGCGGGTCGTCGCGTGAAGCGGCGCCATCGCTGCACCCACGCTGACGCTGCAGGGAATGAACAGGTTGTCGACCTGAACGGGCGCCTGGAAGGCGCTCACAAGGCGTCCGGTGATCTTTTCCATTTCGCGCAGGCCGGGAAGCTCGCGCAGGATCACGCAGAACTCGTCGCCGCCGATCCGCCCCACCCAGTCCTTTGCGCGCACCGAGCCCCGGATGCGTTCGGCCACGGCGCAGAGAACGGCGTCGCCTGCGGGATGGCCGAAGCGGTCGTTGATGCGCTTAAAGTGATCGATATCGACATAGATCAGCCCCGCGCCCTGCTCCGCGCTCGTCGCCTGCTCGAACAGGTCGCCCACAAGCTCACGCATGCCGATGCGATTCAGGCAGCCGGTCAGCGGGTCGGTGCTGGCCGCTTCGCGCAGCAGCTTCTCGTTCGCGCGCAGGGCGATGTTCGTGCGCTGGAGATTGAGGAGGCTCGAGGCCAGCACGCCGAAATGGGCGAGTTGCTCGCGCGCCGTGTCGGTCAGGATGCGAGGCTCGTGTCCGAAAATGCAGAAGGAGCCGAGATTGAGGCCGCTGCCGCAGGTGAGCGGAACACCGGCATAGAAGCGGAAGAAGGGCGCACCCTGCACATAGGGCAGGGAAGCAAAACGAGGATCGGCGCGCAGGTCGGGCACAGCAAAGACTTCGCCGCTCATGATGGTCTGCGCGCAGATCGAGGCCGACCGAGGAAAGGCTTGCTCCACCAGGCCCGCCGACGACAGAACACGCTGCCATGCCTCGTCGATCAGGCTGATTGCGGCGACCGGAGTGTCGAACAGCGCTTTGCCGAGTTCGATCAATGATGCGAAATGGGCAGTCTGCGGGGCATCCCCGAACTCGAGGGCGCGGACCGCCGCAAGCCGCTCGGCCTCATTGGAGGGGATCGGACAATCGAGTAACTGTCTCATCGTCTCGCTTATCCACGGCTTCTGATGCCGCCATCATGAGCGCAGGTTGCTCCCCCCGCAAGGCGATCCGCTTCGCACCTTTCATCACGCTGAACAGCGGATTAAAGCACAGGTCCGGGCCTGTGCGGCGGCTCGCTCGCAGCCGAGATCGCGGTCACGATGCAGTGGCAGGCCGATCAGATGCCCCATGCGCCTGCCTTGGCAGCAGCTTCCGCAGAAGCCATCCCAGCCAGTGCTCCAGGTCGTCCACCAGCGTATAGATGACCGGCACATAAACGAGGCTGAGAACGGTGGACGACAAGAGGCCGCCGATCACCGCCACCGCCATGGGTGCGCGGCTTTCCGCATCCGCCCCGAGCCCGAGCGCGATCGGCGCCATGCCCGCGCCCATGGCGATCGAGGTCATGACGATGGGACGCGCGCGCTTCCTCGCCGCATCCAGAAGCGACGCGCCGCGCTCCTGGCCGTTGCGCCGCGCGACGATCGCGTATTCCACGAGCAGGATCGAGTTCTTGGCGGCGATGCCCATCAGCAGCAGCACGCCGATCAGCACCGACACGGCGATCGACGAGCCGGTGAGATAAAGAAAGCCGAAAGCGCCGCCGATCGACAAAGGCAGCGCGGTCAGGATGGTGACCGGCTGGAGAAAGGAGTTGAAGAGCAGGGCCAGCGTCGCAAACATCAGGAGCACGCCCGTCGCGATCGCAATCCTGAAGCCGGAAAACAGCTCTTCCATGCGCTTGGCGTCGCCCTGCGCCAGTTCGGAGATACCGGCGGGCAGGGCCTGCATCACAGGCAGCGCGCGGATCGCCTCACGTGCCTGGCCGAGCGTCAACCCCGACAGTTCGGCCTCCACCCTCACGCGCCGCTCATTGTCCGAATGAACGATCGTGGTCGGGCCGGCGGCGAAGCGGAACGAGGCCACGGCATCCAGCGGCACGGTGGCCTGCGATCCCCTGATCTGCAGGGTGGCGATGCGATCGAGATCGCCCCGCGCCTCGTCGGTGAGGGTCGGGATCACAAAGACCTGCCGGTCGCCGAGGTTGAACTTGGCGAGCGCGTTCTCGTTATCGCCCAGGGTGGAAACGGACAGCAGGCGCGCGATCTGGTCGGGCGTCACGCCTGCGCTCGCCATGCGCTCCTTGTCGGGCACTACCACGAGTTCGGGCTTCGCCGCCGCCGCATCGGAGATCGGATTGATGAGACCCGGGATGCCTCGCATCTCGGCGACGAGGCGCTCAGCCGTTTTCGACAAAAGCTCGCTGTTGCCGCCGCGCAGGGTAACCGACACCTTCGCGCCCGACTGGTTATCCGCGCCGAACTGGATGCGCGCGCCGGGAATGTCGCCGAACAGGACAGCGGTGCGCGCTTCGAATTCCTTCTGGCTCGTTTCCCGTTCATTGCGCGGCTTGAGATTCGCCGTCACCGTCGCGGAGGTGACGCTCGCCGTATTGCTCCGGCTCGGGCCGCCGCCGCCCTGCTGGCCCGAGCCGATCTGGGTGAAGACACTTTCCACTTCGGGCTGGGCCTGCAGGCGAGCGCTGACCGCCGTTGCGGCTGCGTCTGTTTCGGCCAGCGTGGAACCCGGCTGAAGCTGGATCGAAGCCACCGCACGGCCGCGGTCCACGGCCGGCATGAACTCGGTCGGCAGCCGAAGGGCCAGCATGATGGAGGCCGCGAAGAAGGCGATGCCGAGCAGCGCTGTCAGCCAGCGGAAGCGCAGCGCGCCACGGAGCACAACGAGATAGGCGCGGATCCAGGCGGGAACGCGTTCCGCATGTTCGGCTCCGCCTGCCCGCATCAGGTAAGCGCCCATCAGGGGCGTGAGCGTGCGGGCGACCAGCAGCGAGAACAGCACGGACACGCAGACAGCAACCGCGAAGCTGGCGAAAAGCCGGCCCGGAATCCCGGGCATGAAGGCGACGGGCACGAAAACAGCGACGATCGTCATGGTGGTCGCCACCACGGCGAGGCCGATCTCGTCCGCCGCATCGATCGCCGCCTCGAAGGCGCTTTTCCCGCTTTGGCGCATGTGGCGGACGATGTTCTCGATCTCCACGATCGCATCGTCCACGAGGATGCCGACCACGAGCGACAGGGCCAGAAGCGTGATGTTGTTGAGCGACAAGTCGAGCCACGCCATCACGGCGAAGGTCGGGATCAGCGAGAGCGGCAGGGCGGCTGCCGCAACAAGGGTCGCGCGCAGATCGCGCAGGAACAGGAAGACCACGCCGACCGCGAGCAGCGCGCCGATCCACAGCGCTTCCACTGCCGCATCGTAGCTTTGCTCCACGAAATCGGAGGAAGACGTGACCTCGATGAAGCGTGCGCCTGCTTCTCTCGCATCGAGCGCGGCCACCGCTTCGCGCACGGCATGGGTCACGCCGACTTGGCTGGAGCCCTTGGCGCTGAAAACGGAAAAGGACACCACCTCCGTTCCATTCAGCCGGGCGCGGCTGCGCGGTTCCTCCCAGCCGTCCTCCACCTGTCCGAAATCGGCCAGCCGCATGGTTTCGCCCGAACCGAGCGTGACCGGCGCATTTTCCAGCTCAGCGACTGATGACACGCGGCCGAGCGTGCGAACGGACTGCTCCGTTTCGCCCACCACCGTGCGACCGCCGGAGCGGTTGGCGGTCTGCGCCGCGAGCGCTTGGCTGATCTCCTGCACGGTGACGCCGAGCGCGTTCAGCCGGTCCGGGTCGAGCTTGACCAAGATCGCGCGCGACACGCCGCCCGAGCGCGTCACCTTGGACACGCCATCCACCTTCAGGAGTTCCTTGGACACATGATCGTCCACGAACCAGGACAGCGCGTCCGGCGTCATGGCGGGCGCTTCGGCCACATAGGACAGGATCGGGAAGTCGCCGGCATCCACGCGCGCCACGACCGGCATGTCGGCGGTTGCGGGAAGCTGGTTCTGGATGCCGGAAACCGCCGTGCGCACCTCGTCGGCCGCCTTGGTGAGGTCAGTATCGAGCGCGAACTCGATGGTGGAAACCGAGGAGCCCTCGCTGATCGTGGAGGACACGCTTTCCACGCCTCCGATCACCGAAACCGCGCTTTCCACGAGATCGGTGACCTGCGTCTCGATCTCGGTGGGCGAGGCACCCGTCTGCGCGACGATCACCGTGACGACGGGAAAGTCGATGTCGGGCATGTTGTTCACGCGCAGCTGCGCGAAGCCCCATACGCCCGCGAAGGTGAGCGCCAGAAAGAGGAGGATCGTCGGAAGAGGATTGCGGATCGACCAGGCGGAAAGGTTCTTCACCGCACCGCCTCATCGGCCGGCGGCTCGTTTTCCACCACGCGCACGCGGTTGCCGTCCTGCAGGAATCCCGCCCCCTGCGCGGCGACCGCCTCGCCTGCCCGGATATCGCCGGACACGGCGATGCGCCCATCGCTCCGCGCGCCTGCCTCGACGTGGCGCCGCGACACGGTGCCGTCGGACGCAACGGCGAACACCGCCGCCTTTCCGTCCGACCATGTCAGCGCGCTCTGGGCGATCGTCAGGCGAGGACTGGCGCCGGCCCGGATGGTTCCGCGCACGAACATGCCGGCCTTGAGCCCGGAGTCGGGCGGAAGCCGGAGCGTGATCGCCGCAAGATGGTTCGTCATGTCCACGGTTTCGGGCAGCGCCGAAACAGTTGCCGTGAGCGTCGCGCCGTCCGGTCCGGTCAGCGTGGCGGGATCGCCCAGCGCGACCGGGCCGAGCTTCTGCTCCGGCACCTTGATCCACGCTTCCAGCACGCCATCGCGCTGGATGCGCGCGATCTCCGTGCCCGCCTGCACGATGCCGCCCGGCACCGCGGGCCGGGCCGAAACGATCCCGGCGAAGGGCGCGGCAATCTCCGTGCGGGCAAGCTGGACGTCCAGCGTGGCGCGCACCGCCTTCGCCTGATCGAGGCTCGCCGCGGCGGTCGCGAGTGCTGTGGCGCGCTCTTCCGATGTTTCAGCGGAAATGGCGCCTGTTTGGTTCAGGCGCTCGGCCCGCGCATTGGCCGCCTGCGCATTGGCGAGCTGTGCTTCGGCCGCCCGCACGGCGGCATCCTGCTCCGCCATCTGGGCGCGCAAGAGCGTGCTGTCGAGCCGGGCGATCAACTGCCCCTTTTCAATGCGCTCGCCTTCAACGACGAAAACGTCTTCCAGCATCAGCCCGCCCGTCTGGGCGCCGACCGCCACCTCCTGCCAGGCGGCCACGATGCCGTTCCCCGCAATTTCGGTGGCCACGGATTCCTCGCGAACAATGTCGGTGGTGACCGTCAGGCTCGTCGCGCGCGCCGGCACCGCTGCCTGCGCGTCCTGGGCAAGAGCGGGCGCAGCTGTGCCGAGAGCCAGCGTCACAGCGGCAAACCCGATCAGGGAACAGGCGAACGTCTTTGCGGTCGTCATCGTCGAGGCCTTCCTTCAGCCCATGCATCCTTGACGATAAGGATGCGGGGCTGACAACCCCACCGCTGTGACATTCGCCCGTGGCAAAAAGCTGGCGGCTACCTGTTCATCCCGCAACAGGCGTTCGATCCGCGGAATCGGTTCCAGCCCGTTGGCGGCGACGACCGACTCCAGCCGGAGTGAAGCCGGTGGCGACCGCCTCTCGGCTGCTCAGGCAGCCTTTGTTTCGATGCGGTCGAGCAGTTCACCGACCGCTCCCAGGCGCGCAGGGCCCGCCTCGGTCGGCGCCTCGCAGACGAGCCGGTCGCCCCGGCGCTCACAGCCGGGCAGGGCTTCAAGCATCCCCCAGCGCTTTTCCGATGGCTTGCGGGCAAAGTCGATCGCCACGGCCTTAGGCCCGGCATCGATCTTCGCCACCCCCGCCGAGCCTGCCTGGAGCTTCAGTCGGGCGAGCGCCATAAGCGTTGAAACGGGTTCCGGAACGGGTCCGAAGCGATCTTCCACCTCGCCCGCGAACGCCGCCACCTCGTCGGCTTCCGTGAAGCGCTGGAGGCGGGAATACAGGTTGAGCCGGACGGCGGGTTCAGGAACATAGTCCGGCGGAAATGCGCCGGTCATCCCGAGATTGAGCACGGCTTCGCTCACGGCTCTCGCCGCGCCTTCCCGCTCGACCGCCACGGCATGGGCGAGCAAGCGCTGATACAGGCTGACACCGATCATCTTCATGTGGCCGGCCTGCTCTTCGCCGACCAGATCGCCCGCGCCGCGAAGATCGAGGTCGCGCGCACTGATGGCAAGTCCCGACCCCAGCCGATCGAAGGCAACGAGAGTGGACAGGCGCGAGCGCGTCTGCTCCGGAATCTCGTCGCTTTCGGTCATCAGATAGATGATCCCCTGCACCCTGCCCCGTCCGACGCGGCCGCGAAGCTGATGAAGCTGGGCCAGGCCGAAGCGCTCCGCGCCGGCCACCAGCATGGTGTTGGCGCGCGGCACGTCGAGGCCGGTTTCGATGATGCTGGTGGCAAGCAGCACGTCGCCATCGCCATTGCTGAAGCGGATCATCACATCGTCCAGCGTCTTCGGATCGAGGTCGCCGTGGGCGACGAGCACGCTCAGGTCAGGCGCGATCTCCCTCAGCGTATTTTCGGTGGCTTCGATGTCGGCGATGCGCGGCACGACGACGAAGCTCTGGCCGCCGCGCCGCTTTTCGCGGAGCAGCGCCGTGCGGACGGTTGCCGCATCGAAGGGCCCGAGCGAGGTACGCACCGGCCGGCGGCGGGCCGGCGGATTGGCCAGCACGCTGGTTTCCTGTACGCCAACCATCGCGCCCCGAAGCGTGCGGGGAATAGGCGTGGCGCTCATGGACAGAACATGCAGGCGCGGCGCGAGGGAACGCAGCGTTTCCTTCATCCTGACGCCGAAACGGTGCTCCTCGTCGATCACCAGCAGCTTGAGACCGGCAAACCGGACATCCGCCGCCGCGACCGCACTGGTGGCGAGCACGACGCCGATCGCGCCGCTGGCGAGGCCCTCCTTCACGCGCTCTGCCTCCGCTGCATCGACGTTGCGCGACAATTGCGCCACCTCGATGCCGGTGCCGGCGAAGCGTCGCGCGAAGCTTTCGAAATGCTGCCGGACGAGAACCGTGGTTGGCGCGACCACTGCGGCCTGCCCGCCGCTCAGTGCCACGGCCGCGGCGGCGCGCATCGCGACCTCCGTCTTGCCATAGCCCACATCGCCGCAGACAAGGCGGTTCATGGCCCGGCCCGCCCGGAGATCGTCCAGCACCGCCTGGATGGCCGCCGATTGATCCGGCGTTTCCGGATAGGGGAAGCGGGTCGCAAAGCGCTTGTACGGCCCGCGCGGCGGTTCGATCGTTTCGGCTCCCTCCTCGTCCCGTGCCTTGCCGAGCGCCACAAGATGCGCGGCGGTTCGTGCAATCTCCCCGTGGATTTCCACGCGCCGCCTTTGCCAGGCACCATTGTTCAACCGATCAAGCGTGACCGCGTCTTCTTCCGCGCCATAGCGCCAGATCCGGCCGAACTCGTTGACCGGCACGAGAAGCGACGTGCCGCCGTGATATTCCAGCCGCACCGTGTCATGCGCCGTGCCGTCGACCTCCACGCTTTCCAATGCGCGGATCACGCCGATGCCGTGATCCTCATGCAGGACCACATCGTTCAGCCCGAGTTCCGGCTCGGTGATGAGCGGCTCCCGACCCTGCTCCGCCTCGAATATTCTTGCGCCCGAAATGTCGGGGGCGGCGACCACGGTGATGCCCCCATCTTCGTCCGTGAAGCCTTCCGCAAGATCGAAGGATGCCTGGAGAAGGACGCCCGGCTCGGCCGCGCCGACCGATGTCCAGTCTTTGACCGCTTCGACGTCGCGGTCGAGGCGGCGCTTCAGCGAGCGCGTGATGCGGATGCGCTCGTTCTCCGGCCCGGCGAGCAGCAACCGCCGCGCAGCCGCCGTTTCCTTTTCCGCAAAGACCGCGAAGCTTCTCAGCGGGTCGGCCTCCGAAGCAAAGCGGGGAACCGACACGATCCCGCTCGCTTGAAGCGCCTGCGCTTTGCGCTCTTCCAGCAATGCCTCGAATTCAGAGCGGGTAAGGTATAGCGCCCGGCCGTTGCCGGAGCGGCCTTCTCCCAGCTCGGTTCGCGCCTCATGCGCTTCCGCGATCAGGCCGAACACGGTTTCGGCCCGCTCATCCACGCCGGGGCTTGAGGTGAGGTCAGCCTCAGGCAGGAGATCGAAGAGGGTGCAAATCCGCGTTTGATCGATCGCCAGCCGATCCTCCATGCAAGAGCGGCCGGCCCCCTCTTCTTCCGCTCCGACAAGCAGTTCGGAGGCCGGGCCGACGCGCAAGGCTTGAATCGCCTCTTCCGTCCGCTGCGACACGGGATGGAAGACGCGCATTTCCCTGATCCGGTCATCGTCGTCGAGCACGATGCGCACGGGCCGCGTTCGATCGGCCGGAAACAGGTCGATCACCTGGCCCAGAAAGGCCACCTCCCCGGCTTCGTCGATCCGGTCATCGGCAAGATAGCCGCAGGCGGTCAGCCGGCCGGACAGGGCGTCACGATCGATCCGGTCGCCCGCGGCAAGCGCGATGAAGCCGGAGGCGAGGCAATCGGGCTTGGGCAGCCGCTGCGCGGCCGCTTCGAGCGAAACGACGACGAGGCGCGGACCTGCGGCTGCCTGTGCGATCCGATCGATCGCCGCAACGCGACGTCCCATCGATTCACGCGACGGCATCACCCGGTCGAATGGCAGGCAGTCCCAGGGCGGCAGAAGAACGAGCTCAGCCTCTGGCATGAAGCCAGCGAAGCTGCGCGCGATCTCGTCGGCCTCGTTTTCGCTGCGCGCGATGTGGATGAGGCCTCGCACCCCAGCCTTCTCGACAAGGGGGATGAGCCTGGCGGCCAAGCCCGCAGGGGGAACGCGGAAAGGCCGGGGATCCTCGGCGAACGGTGCGCTGCCGGCCACCAGCGGCGCCTCGCCCGACGCCCGGGGCAAAGCCCCGCTGTCCATGACCTTCTTCATCCGCACCTTCGTCTCCCGTTATGGCGGGCTTAAACGAGGATGAAAGAGGGCTGTTCCTTACTCGGCTGTGGACATTTTGCCGGCGTAAACAGGAGGTTCACATCGTGCTGGCGCAAGAGGCGCGCGGCGAATACGGCAGCGGTGAGACCTTATCGGCATGCACACGCCCACGGCGTATTCTACGCCTTGGGACGAGTCACTCCGAACCAACGAAAGCCTTCAGGTTCAGCCGGTGTTTCGGGCCAGCGCAGGCCCAAGCAGCGAAAGGTCGGCCGGGCCGAGACGGTCGCCCGCCGACCGAAGCTGGTGCCAGTAGGGATAAAGGATTGGCGGAGCGCTCACCTCGTCGAGCCTTTGCCGCTCCTCGCTCGACAAAACGAGATCGGCGGCCGCGAGGTTGTCGGCAATTTGCTCGATCGTCCGCCCGCCGATGATCACCGAGGTTACGCTTCCTCGCCCGATCAGCCAGCTCAGCGCGACTTGCGCGGCCGAAACGCCGCGTGCCTCGCCGATCTCGACCAGAACGTCCACGATATTCCACAGCCGGTTCTCGTCGCGGATCGGCGGCTCGGTCCAGCCCGCGAACTGGCGTGAGCCTTCGGGCGCAGCCTGGTTCCGCCGATGCTTGCCCGACAGAAGCCCGGCCGCGAGCGGGCTCCATACCAGGATGCCGAGGCCCTGGTCGATCGCAACCGGCACCAGCTCATATTCGGCGTCGCGCGCTTCGAGCGTGTAGTGGATCTGCTGGCTGACGAAGCGATGGAGGTTCTTGCGCTCGGAGATGCCCAGCGCCTTCATCATGTGCCAGCCGGAATAGTTGGAGCAGCCGATATAGCGGACCTTGCCGTGGTTCACGAGGATGTCGAGCGCCGCCATCGTTTCCTCCAGCGGCGTCTGCCCGTCCCATTCATGGACTTGGTAGAGATCGATCACATCCGTTTTCAGCCGCTTGAGGCTCGCCTCGCAGGCGCGGATCAGGTGATGGCGCGACAGGCCGCGATCATTCACGTCGTCGCTCATGGCGAAGCGCGCCTTTGTGGCGAGAAGCACGCCGTTCCTGCGCTTGCCGCCCAGGGCTTCGCCGATGATCTCCTCGGACGCGCCGGTGGAATACATGTCAGCGGTGTCGATCAGGTTCACGCCGTGATCGAGCGCCATGTCGATCTGGCGCCGCGCCTCGTCCAGCCCGGAGGAGCCGACCTTGGCGAAGGCGCCCTTGCCGCCGAAGGTCATCGTGCCGAGCGTGATCGTGGAGATCTTCAGGCCCGAGCGCCCGAGCAGCCTGTATTCCATGAGAACGCTCCTTCCTGCGGCGGTGCGGTGCGCGCCTCACAGGGGCCCGCTATGGCCCAAGATAGGGCGGTCCTGAGGCGCGGAAAGCGCAGCCGGATCGATTGAAAGGGGAACGGGAGGCGCTTATCCTAAGTTCACGCCTCGAGGAAAGGCGCGGCTCTTCGGGCCGCAAAGCAGGAGGAACAAGTTCATGAACGTGCATCTCGATCACGCGCGCACGACCGCCGCGGAAAGCGGCGTGGAAGCGGATGTTGACACGCTGTATCGCGACGGCATCGTGGGAAAGAAGGGCGCCTACTCGCGCGAGTTCGCGGAAGCCATGCGCGAGGACATGATGACCGCCTTCTGGGCCGCGATCCAGAGGCCCGGCGGCGCGGTCGGACGCGGTCCACGGCGCTGGTATGTGGAAATCCATCCGGAGAATTTCGGCGGCTTCGTCGAGCTTACCACCCATCCGTGGTTCGTCGGCATGTGCCGCTCCGTGCTCGGTCCCGACTACCAGATCGTGGAGATCGGCTTCGACACGCCGTTTCAGGGCGCCAAGAACCAGCCCTGGCACCGCGACTTTCCCTCGCCGCCCGAATCCTATGAAGGGAGCCGCATCACCTCGCTTGCCTTCAACCTGACGGGCGTGGACGTGACGCCCGACATGGGACCGTTCGAGGTTTCACCGGGCACCCAGTTCATCGACGGGCGCGAATGGAAGCACGAGATGTTTCCAGACAAGTCGATCTGGCCGCAATTCGCCGAGAAAGGCGTCAAGAAATATCCGCAGATGGGCGACATCTCGTGCCGCTCGGCGCTCACCATCCATCGCGGCACCGCGCATCCCTCGCCGATCTCCCGCCCGGTGCTGGTGATCGGCGTCGACGCTCCAGGCGCCGGTCATGACGCGCTGCACGACATGATGGTGACGCGCGCCTTCTACGATTCGCTTCCTGATCAGGTGCGGGATCATCTCGTGTGCCGCGTGGTGGACGAGCTGATCCCACCGACGCAGAAGCACGACATCGAAGGGCTGGTGATGGGAACGGAGTGAGCTGGCGGCGCTCGCAGCAGTCCGATCATGGCCTGGCTCGCCGATGGCCCATGCGGATAGAAAGGGAAACCCGGAAGGCGGCGTGGATAAGCGCCTTCCGTTTCGATCACGCCCCGTTCTAAGCTCGGCCTGTCGTCGCCAGCATGGCTTGCGCTTCTTTCGGGCTCAGCGCCGCAGGCCGGGCGCAGGTGGTGCGCATGGCAACAAACTGCCCATCTTCGCCTGAGCGCAGGATGCCTGTCATCACGTCGATCGCATGGAGCGCGAGCTCCATCGAGCAGCGGTGCGGGCGGTTCTCCCGAATGGCGAGCGCCATGTCGGCCAGGCCGGCGGCACGATAATTGGCCATCATCCCTTCCGGATGCTTCTGGTTGGGCACCCCAAAGGGATGCTCCCATTTCGGCGCGGGCTTCACCGCCTTGCCGCGCCGGGTGAAGCGCACCTCGCCGCCGAAGAAATTCGGGTCGGGCAGATGCAGCGTGCCCTCCTCGCCATAAAGCTCCATCGGCGCGTGGCTGTGAGCCCAAACATCCCAGCTCGCGTTGAACGTGACCGCCGCGCCGTTCTCGAAGTCGAGCAGAGCATGCAGGGTAGTCGGAGTGGAAACGGGGATTGCCTCGCCGCGGCGAGGTCCGCAGCCGATGGTGCGTTCCGGGGCGGGGATCGCGGAGAGGGCCGCGACACGCCTCACCGGACCGATCAGCTGGATGAGATTGGCAAGGTAATAGGGCCCGAGGTCGAGGATCGGCCCGCCGCCGGGCTGGAAAAAGAAGTCCGGGTTCGGGTGCCAGTCCTCCATGCCATGGCTCATCACATGGGCCGTCCCGCTGGTGATGCGGCCAAGCTCGCCGGAATCCAACAGATGCCGGGTAAGCTGATGCGCGCCGCCAAGGAAGGTGTCGGGGGCGGACCCGACACGCAGGTTCTTCTTCTCCGCCTGCGCCTTGAGATCGAGCCCATCCTCCACCGACAGCACGAAAGGCTTTTCGGAATAGACATGCTTGCCGGCGTCGAGCGCGGCCTTCGACACCTCATGATGCGCGGCGGGAATGGTGAGGTTGACGACGATGTCGATGTCGTTGCGCTTGAGCAGGCCGTCCACGCTTTCCGCCTGCAGGTTGAACTCGGCCGCGCGCGCATCGGCGGCCGCCCGGTTCACATCGGCGCAGGCGCGCATCTCGATGCCGTTGAAGAGCGGCGCGAGCGAGAAGTAGGCTGTCGAGATGTTGCCGCAGCCGATCACGCCGACGCCGAGGCTACTCGCGTTGTTCTTCTTCGCCATTGACCGAGCTCCCGTGGATTTCAGAGCGAGTTGACTGTTTGAAGCGAGCGCCGTGCGAAACGCTCGAGATCACGCGGGTTGTCATGCTCCATGATGAAGTATTTTGCCGGCGTTTTCGCGCGCAAGGTGGCGAGAAGTGAGCGCCAGTCCAGCGTGCCATATCCGACATCGGACCAGCCGTCTTCGTTTAACGCTTCGCCCGGTGTCGCAAGATCCTTCACATGCACGGCCGTGATGCGGTTGGCATATTTGTCGATCCACATCTCGGCGCCGCCGCCGCCCTTGACGACCCAGGCGACGTCGATCTCCCAGCCGAGATCGGGCGCGGCCTCAAGGAGGTGCGTCATCGGCAATGAGCCGTCGGCAAGAGCTTCGAACTCGAAGCCGTGATTGTGCCAGGCAAAGTCGAACCCTTCCGCCTTCACCTTTTCGCCCACTGCGCCAAGCCGTTCGCCGAAACGCTTCCAGCCTTCCGCGTCGCCCGGCCGGTCAGCGTCCTCAAGATAGGGGCAGGCGATCAGCTCCATGCCGAGCGCTCGCGCGATGCGGAGCGCGGCGGCAAGATCGTTTTCGAGCAGGTCGAGGCTGAAATGGCTGCTCGGCATGGTCAGCCCGTTCTTGTCGAGCAGGATGCGGAAGGCGTCAGGATCGTCATATACGCCGCCAAAACCTTCGACCTGCGTATAACCGAGCCCCGCAAGCAGTTCGAGCACCTTTGCCCAGGGTTGAAAGTTGCGGGCACTGTAAAGCTGGAACGACCAATCCATTGCCAAAGCCCTCGGAGGTAAGCGTCAAACTCGACATACGAAGCATCGACTGCAGCAAGCTATGCCGCTGGCCAACTCGTCCGGCCGAGCCCGCAGTTCGTGAGTCTATGCTCACAAAGTTGTGCGCGAAAGGGCGTGTGCGGATCCCGTGGGAAGTCCGACCTCAGCTGTAGAAAAGTTCACGCCATCACCTGGCTAAGGCTTTTTCATAGCTCCATAAATTGGGCGCATGTCGCGACCGAGGGCCCGCGCGATCGATGCTACGCGCCTTTATCCACGCTCCTGGAGGTTCGGCCACACTCACCGGAAAACGGAAACGGCGCAATCCTCGCGTCAGCCAGCGCGCCTAGCACTATATGGAATGCAGAGGCTCGGTTCTTCTCGCGAGAAGGTTGCATGCATGAACATGAAGCCAGACTTTCCGGCGGTTGCTGAAGGCGAACAAAGCTTTTCTGCGCAGCTCGCCATGATGCGTCACGCCTTTATGGCGTCGCCGCTGCGCAACCGCCTGCTCCTTCTATGCGCCGGGGTGGTGGCCGTTCTGCTGGCCACTGCCTATGGCCAGGTGTGGCTCAACAGCTGGAACCAGCCCTTCTATGACGCCATCGAGAAGCGCAACGTTGCGGGCTTCCTTCACCAGCTTCTGGTTTTCGCGCAGATCGCGGGCGCGCTGCTCGTGCTCAATGTCGGGCAGACCTGGCTCAACCAGATGCTCCACCTCAAGCTGCGCGAGGGGCTGACGCGCGACCTGCTCGACGAGTGGATGCGGCCGCGCCGTGCCCTGCGGCTCGCGGCGGATGCGCGCGAGATCGGCATCAATCCCGATCAGCGCTTGCACGAGGATGCGCGTCATCTGGCCGATCTGACCGCAGACCTCGGCATTGGGCTCGCGCAGGCCGCCATCCTCCTCGTGAGCTTCGTAGGCGTGCTGTGGACGATTTCGGCCGGTTTCGCCTTCCACCTTTGGGGGCGCGAGGTCGCCATCCCGGGCTATATGGTCTGGGCGGCGATCCTTTATGCAGGCATCGCCTCCTGCCTGAGCTGGCTTGCCGGGCGGCCGCTGATCAAGCTGAACAATGACCGCTACGCGCGGGAGGCCGACCTGCGCTTCTCGCTGGTGCGCGTCAACGAGAATGTGGAAGCCATCTCCATCGCCGCCGGCGAGGCGGACGAGAAGCGGCGGCTGGAAAACAATCTCGCTTCCGTCCTTGGCGCCACGCGCCGCATCATGCGGGCTGTGGTGGGGCTGACCTGGGTTACGGCCGGCTATGGCTGGGTGACGGTGGTGGCGCCGATCGTGATTGCCTCGCCGGTCTATTTCTCGGGCAACCTGTCGTTCGGCGGGCTGATGATGGCCGCTGCCGCCTTCACCCAGGTCCATGCCTCCTTGCGCTGGTTCGTCGACCATATCGGCGGCATTGCCGACTGGCGGGCAGCCCTGATGCGGGTGGCAGGGTTCCGTTCCGCGCTTCTGGATGCGGGCCAGGCGGACAACCACCGCAAACAGATCCTGCTCGGAGACGCGGACGGGGAACGCCTCACGCTCGATCGGGTCGAGCTGGTTTCTTCCGACGGGCGCGCGCGACTGTCCGAGCCGCACCTGTCGATCGGCCCCGGTGAGCATGTGGCGGTGATCGGCCCGCCGGGCGTGGGAAAGACGCTTTTGTTTAAGGCGCTGGCCGGCCTGTGGAGGCGCGGAAGCGGGCGGATCGGGCTTCCCAGGGGCGAGGCGATCTCCTTTGTTCCCGCCACGCCCTACTTTCCGCCCGGCACGCTACGCGAGGCGCTCTGCTACCCGCTCGCACCCGATCGCTTCTCGGATGACGAGATTTCAACGGCGCTGGAGAAACTTGGCCTCAGTCACCTGCGCGGCTCGCTCAGCCGCACGGCACGCTGGGACCGCGAGCTCGGAGACGATGACGGACGCCTTCTCGCCATTGCCAGGCTTGTTCTTCACAAGCCGCGCTGGATCGTAATCAATGGAGCGCTCGACCCGCTGAAGGGTGAAGCGCGCCGCCGGGTGCAGTCGGTGCTGGAAGGTGATCTGTCCGGTTCGGCGATCATCAATCTCAGCCAGCTCAATCACCGCAACGACACGTTCTTCTCGCGTGTGCTGCAACTGGGGAATGATCCGAGGCCGGCGGCGGCGAGGGAGATCGCCCTACAAGCGATCGCAGGGTAAGCGGCCGGCCGCTACGAGAACCAATCCTCTTGCTCGATTCGTGACATCCGGAATGCGCGTCAGAGCTTCAGGCCTTTGTCGGCGGGGTCGGCGTGGCCGGAATGGCGCTGATCCCCCAGACGCCGTGATGGGCGCCGGGCTGGTCGATCCGCTCGAAGCCATGCGCGCCGAAGAAGTCTCGCTGCGCCTGGATGAGATCAGTGGTGCCCCGCGCCTGGCGGTAGGCGTCGAAATAGCCGAGGGCTGCCGAAAGGGCGGGCACGGGCAGGCCTGCCTTGGAGGCGCGCGCCACCACATTGCGCAAAGGTCCGTGGCTGCGCTTCATGATCTCCATGAAGGACGGCGCCATCAGGAGATTGTCCACCGGATCGCCGGCAAAGGCGTCTGCAATCGTGCCGAGGAACTGCGAGCGGATGATGCAGCCGGCGCGCCAGATCTTTGCGATGGTGGGCAGCGGCAGGTTCCAGTTGAACATGCGCGAGGCCATCGCTATCACGGCGAAGCCCTGCGCATAGGCCACCACCTTGCCGGCAAGCAGCGCATGTCCGAGCTCTTCCGCATCGTCCGGACCAAAAGCGCCCCTGGCGAAGTCTTCGATACCATAGGCCTTTGACGCCGCCATGCGCTCGTCCTTGAGCGATGACAGCACACGCGCACCGACCGCCGCCTCGATGGCGCTTGCAGGCCGGCCCAGCCGTTCGGCTTCCACCGCCGACCAGAGGCCGGTTCCCTTCTGGCCGGCGCGATCGAGGATGATGTCCACGATGGGCTGGTTCGTTCCCTTGTCCACGGCCGCCAGCACACGGGACGTGATCTCGATCAGATAGGAGTTGAGTTCACCGCCATTCCAGCGCTCGAAGAGCTTCGCGCTTTCGGCCGGCTTCAAGCCGGCCCCGTCGCGCAGACAGCCATAAATCTCGGCGATCATTTCCATGTCGGCATATTCGATGCCGTTGTGGATGGTCTTGACGAAGTGGCCTGCGCCGTCCGGTCCTAGCCATGCCGCGCAGGGCTCGCCATCCGCCGTGCGCGCGGCGATGTCCATCACGATCGGCTCGATGCGCTTGAAGTACTCCGTCTTGCCCCCGGCCATCATGGAAGGCCCGTGGCGCGCGCCCTCCTCGCCGCCGGACACCCCCATGCCGATCAGGGTGACGCCCGAGCCTTCCAGTTCCTTGACCCGGCGCACCGTGTCGCGGAAGTCGCTGTTGCCGGCATCGACGATCATGCCGCCGTCGCCTAAGAGCGGCTTGAGGATGTTGATCTGCTCGTCCACGGGCGATCCGGCCGGGATCATCAGGATCACCGCGCGCGGCGGCTCGATCGCCGCCACCAGTTCCTCGATCGTTTGCGTGGGGACGATGTTCTTCGCGAGCTCGCCGGCATCCTTCATGAATTCCGGGATGCGCGGAAGTTCGCGGTTCCACACCGCAATGCGATGCCCGTTTTCCGCGATGTTGAGCGTCAGGTTGGAGCCCATCACGCCCAGGCCCACCAGCCCGATCTCAGCCCGTTCCGCCATGTTCATTCGTCCTTCGCGCCGTTTTGTCTGGCCTATCACGCTGAATTCGACCGCAGCGTGACATTGCTTTCCCGTTCAACAATGAGTGGGCTCTTCCGTTCGACGAAGAAGTGGCGCGGCAAGTCCGCGCGTCAATCGCCGTCGCCCGTGCCGCTCTTTCCGCCACGGCGCTTGCGGCCATAGAGTTCGAGCCGATGGTGGACGATGTCATAGCCGAGGGCCGCCGCCACCGTGCGCTGCAGCGCCTCGATGCCGGGCGAGGAAAACTCGATCACGTCGCCGGTCTCGATGTCGATCAGGTGATCGTGGTGATCGCCACTGGCTTCCTCGAAGCGCGCCGGGCCGCCCTCGAAGGCGTGGCGGTGGATGGCGCCCAGCTCCTGAAGCAGCCTCGTGGTGCGGTAAACGGTGGAAAGCGAGATATTGGGATCGATCGCGCTCGCCCGCGCATGGATGCCGATCGCATCGAGATGATCGGCCTCCTTAATGACGTCGAGGATCACGCGGCGCTGGCGCGTGACGCGAATGCCCGCGCGCCGCAGGGTGACCTCGAAATCCTGGCTGATCCGCCGCTCCATGACTGCGGATTATGCGTCAGTTGACACGCAGTTGCAAAGCGCAGCGGTCAGGAAGGCGTCATAACGTTGCGTTCCCGCCGTCTTGTCGCTGGCATTTCACGACTCGAAGTTTTGTGATGGGAACCCGCCCGCGCGCCCGCTGTTTCCCCTACGTGCAGCAAAGCATGCCGCTCGCCGGTTTCTTTGCAAACAGCAACACACTTGAAATTCAGAACAGGAGATCAGCCATGAAGAGGCTTTTCACGGCATCCGCGCTTTTCCTTGCTCTTGCAGCGCCTGTGATGGCGCAGGATGCGGGTACGCTTCCCGGCAACCCCAATGCCAGCGACCGGCCTTCCCAGCGCGGTTTGGGGAGCGACGACCTCGCAAGCCCCTCGGCCAACGGCACGGTGGATGGCAACGCCACGGAGAGCATCCTGCCGCCCGGCAGCGTCGATGGCAGGATCGCTCCCCAGCCGGCACAGCCCGGCGCCAGCACAGGCGGCGACAATGCCAGTTCCGGCATCGGGTCGGGTGCAAAGGTCAATTCCGGCGGCTCGATCGGCTCCGGCGGCAGCACGACTTCCGGCGGAAGCGCGGCCTACTGATCTACTGGCGAACGAAATGAGCAACGGCGGCTTCTCAGCCGCCGTTTTCATGTTTGGCCAGCGCAATTGAACTATGCTGCCATCGGCAGAACCGGGCGGCGGAAGGACGTTCCATCTTCGGCAAACAGATGAAGCGTATCCGATGCCGCGCCGAGGCGCAGTTTTTCGCCCCGCGCGACGGGCTGGTCGCCCGGCAGCTTCACCACCAGCGGCTCATCCTTGCGCCCGATATCGACATAGACGAGCTGCACCTCGCCCAACTGCTCGACGTAATCCACCATGCCCTCAAGCAGGAACGGGCCGGCTTCCGCGATGCGCAGATCTTCCGGCCGCACGCCGAAATGCACCGGACGGCCCGCGGCGTCCGCCGGCGTTCCGATCGGCACCTCCACGCTCTGGCCGCCGGGAAGCGCGATGCTCGAAACCGCGCCGGCACGCGACACGGTGGAATGAAGGATGTTCATGGCCGGCGAGCCGATGAACTTCGCCACGAAGAGGTTGCCGGGGTTCTTGTAGAGCTCCATGGGCGAGCCGACCTGCTCGATATGGCCGTCCTTCAACACGACGATACGATCGGCCAAGGTCATAGCCTCGACCTGATCGTGCGTCACATAGATCATGGTCGTGTTCGGCATCGACTCCTTCAGCTTGGCGATCTCGATGCGGGTTGCGACGCGAAGCGCGGCATCCAGGTTGGACAGCGGCTCATCGAACAGGAAGACCTTGGGATTGCGCACGATAGCGCGCCCGATGGCGACGCGCTGGCGCTGGCCGCCGGACAAGGCTTTCGGCAGCCGCTCGAGATAGGTGGTGAGCTGGAGGATGTCCGCCGCGCTCCTCACGCGGCGGTCGATCTCATCCTTCGGCGCACGTGCAATGCGCATTCCGAACGCCATGTTGTCGTAAACGGTCATATGCGGATAAAGCGCATAGGACTGGAACACCATGGCGATACCGCGCTTGGATGGCGGCACGTCGTTGACCGCCTCGCCATCGATCGCGAGCGTGCCCGACGTGATGTCCTCCAGCCCCGCGATCGTGCGCAGAAGTGTGGACTTGCCGCATCCGGACGGGCCGACGAAGACGATGAACTCGCCCGATCGAATATCGAGGTCGATCCCATGCAGGATTTCCAGCGCACCATAGGCCTTGCGGACCTGTCGCAGCGTCAAATCGGCCATGCGTCTCCTCCCCTGATCGTCCTGCCCCAGGCTTGCGCCCGGACGGCTTCATCGCCCCTGCCTCGCTTGTTCCGCATCATCCGCCCTTCACCGAGCCGGCCAAGAGGCCGCGCACGAAGTAGCGCTGAAGCGAGAAGAAGACGGCGAGCGGGACGAGAATGGTGACAAAGGCGGAGGTGGTGAGAATCTCCCAGTCGCCGCCGCGCGAGCCGAGCAGCGCGTTGAGCTTGCCGGTAAGCACAAGCTGGTCGGAGCCGCTGCCCAGAAAGACCATGGCGACGAGCAAGTCGTTCCACACCCAAAGGAACTGGAAGATCGCGAATGACGCCAGCACGGGAAAGGACAGCGGCAGCACGATCTTGACGAAGATCTCGAAGTCGCTCGCCCCGTCGATGCGCGCGGACTCCATGATCTCGCGCGGCAGGCCGGCAATATAGGCGCGGAGCAGGTAGATCGCGAAAGGCAGGCCGAAGCCGGTATGGGCGAGCCAGATGCCGAGATAGGTCTTGGCCGGCACGCCGAAAAAGGCGCCCACTCCGTTGTAGAGCTTGAGGAGCGGGATCAGCGACATCTGCAACGGCACGACCAGAAGCCCGATCACCACCGCGATCAGCAGCGCGCGCCCGGGAAAGCGCATCCATGCCAACGCGTAGGCGGCGAATGCCGCGATCAGGATCGGGATCACGGTTGCGGGGATCGTCACCGTCAGGGAGTTGATAAAGGAGCGGCCGATGCCTTCGGACAGAAGCACCGTCTCGTAGTTCTCCGCCGTGAAACGCGGCGGCGTGGTGGCCTGATAATAAACCCGCTGGCCGCGGTCGCCCTCGAAGGCGGTGGGCGACGACAGGACATAGGTGCCGTCGGCGTTGACGAGGAGCGTCGTGCCGTTGCGCAGCTCGGCGGTCGAGCCTGCCGCGAATTCGGTAGGCGCCTGAGCGCGCGTGCCGAAGGCCGTGACCGTGCCGCTTGCCCCCTCTTCGAACAGGCTGCCCCGGATTACGAAGCGACCGTTCTCCTCCACTTGCGACCCGGCGGTGGCTAGACGGCCGGCCGCGGTCTGCGAGGAGCTTATCGCGGCCGTCCACCAGCCCGAGGTGACGATCTGGTTCTTGTCGCGCAGCGAGGTGACGAGGATGCCGAGCGTGGGAAGCGTCCAGAGGATCACGAAGAACAGAACGGCGAGGTGAACGCCCCAGCGCCCGGCGGGTGAGGTTCCGCTGGCAGCCATGGATCAGCCTCCCGTTTCGCGATTGGCCTGGCGGATGTTCCAGATCATGATCGGGACCACCGCCAGCATGATGATGACGGCGATCGCGGCGCCGCGCCCGAAATCGCCGCCGCCGCGGAACATCCATTCGAACATGAGATTGGCCAGCACCTGGCTGTTCCACTGCCCGTTGGTCATGGTCAGCACGATGTCGAAGACTTTCAGCACCAGGATGGTGATGGTGGTCCACACCACCGCGATCGTTCCCCAGATCTGCGGGATCATGATCTTCCAGAAGATCTGGAACGGGTTCGCCCCGTCGATTACGGCGGCCTCGATCGTTTCCTCGGGAATGCCGCGCAGCGCGGAGGACAGGATCACCATGGCGAAGCCCGTCTGGATCCAGATCAGGATCGCCATCAGAAAGAAGTTGTTCCAGAAGGGCAGCGAAATCCAGACCTGCGGCTGCCCGCCGAGCGCCTGGATCACGGCATTGAGGATGCCGATCTGCTCCTGTCCGTCGCCGCGATATTCGTAAACGAACTTCCAGATCACGGAAGCGCCCACGAAGGAGATGGCGAGCGGCATGAAGATCAGGCTTTTCGCCAGCGTTCCCCACCAGATGCGGTCGGTCAGAACCGCGATCACCAGGCCCAGGAAGGTGCATGCGGCGGGCACCACGAGCAGCCACAGGAAATTGTTGACGATCGCGTTCCGGAACTCGCGGTCTCCAAGGGCCCAGAGATAGTTCGAGAGCCCGACGAAATCGTCGCCGTCGCGATCAAACAAGGAAAGTCGCAGTGTCTCGACCACGGGATAGATCAGGTAAATGGTGAGAAGGATCAGCGCCGGACCGACAAAGAGCCAGGGGCGGATCAAGCCCTGTCGGCGCAGATTGTCCACGGCGCGTGCACCCGACACGTTGCGGGCGGGAAAGACGAGGTCGAGCAGGCGGTTCGCCGCCCAGAAATAGAGGACGCAGCCGCCGACACCGACCAGAACGGTGATCAGGGCCGAGAATATCTGCTGTCCCATATCGATTTCCGCTCGGTTGCGGGGCTGAAAAGCTGCGGCGGTGGCCGTAGAACGTCAGTGCTGCCCCTCATCCCCCTGCCGGGACCTTCTCCCCGTAAACGGGGAGAAGAGCGCTGACCGCAATGTCTCCGTTCAAGGGCCTAGAGCAACGAGCGGCAGGGAGAGAGATGAAGTTTCTCCTCTCTCCGTTCACGGGAGAGGATGCCGGCAGGCAGGTGAGGGGCGGCGCAAGCCTTCCTCGCCAACCCGCCCTTTACTTGATCGCGTCCCAGCTCTTCTGGATGTCGCCGGCGACCGCGTCCGGCGCCTTGCCGCCGACGAGGTCGATCATGCCGGTCCAGAAGGCGCCGGCGCCGATCTTTCCGGGCATGAGGTCGGAGCCGTCGAACCGGAAGGTCGTGGCGTTGACCAGGATGTCGCCCTGCTTGCGCAGCGCGTCATTGGCGTAAGCCTCCTGCTTGACGCTCTTGAGCGGCGTCAGGAAGCTCGACTGCGCCATCCAAATCTCATGCGCCAGCGGCATTTCGAGGAACTTGATGAAGGCGCGCGCCGCCTTTGAGTCCTTGGTGATGGTGAACAGCGTGCCGGCACCCAGCACGGGCGTGCCCAGTTCGGGCTTGGAAGCCTGCGCGGGCAGGTAGAAGAAGTCCGCATCCTGCCCCAGCACTTTTCCTTCGGGGAAGAAGGACGGGATGAAGGATGCCTGACGGTGCAGGTAGCATTTGGGCGGAACGGCGAAGAGGCCCTTCGGGCTGTCGCGGAAATCCGTTGCCGCCACCGCCGCGCGGCCACCATCGACATATTTGTCGTTCGTGGCGATCTTGGCGAAGATGGCGAGCGCCTGAACGACCTTGGGGTCGTTGAACGGGATCTCGTTCTTGACCCACTGGTCATAGACTTCCGGCGGCTGGGTGCGCAGCATGATGTCCTCGACCCAGTCGGTTGCGGGCCAGCCGGTCGCGCCTCCCGAGCCTAAGCCGATGCACCAGGGCGTGCCGCCATCTTCCACGATCTTGTCGGCCAGCGACTGAAGTTCCTCCCAGGTCTTGGGGACTTCATAGCCGGCCTCCTCGAAATTCTCCGGCACATACCAGACCAGAGATTTCAGGTCGGCCTTGTAGGGAAAGCCGAAGAACTTCGACGTGCCGTCCTTGTCCTTGTAGGTGCCGAGATCGACCCAGGACTGACCGGCGCCGTAATTGTTTTTGACGAATTGTGCGTCGGCATCCTCTAGCGGGGTCAGCAACCCCTTGGACGCCAGATCCTGGATCAGGCCTGGCTGCGGCAGGACGGCGATGTTGGGCGGGCTGCCGGCCTGGGTGTCGATGACGATCTGCTGCTCGTAATTCTCCGAGGAGGAATAGTTGACCGTCACGCCTGTAGCTTCCTCGAAATAAGCCAGGACGCTGCGCGCCAGCGCTTCGTCCTCACCGCGCCAAGGCCCGAAGATCGTCAGCGTCTCGCCCTTGAGGTCGGTCTTCTTCAGCTCGTCATAATTCGCCCAGGTGAAGCGGCTGTCCTCGCCCGGCGCGAATTTGAGCTGGGCCTGGGACGGACTGGCCGCGGCGAGCGCCAAAGCGGCCGCGCCAAGCAGCAGAAGCTTCTTCATCCGATTTCCTCCCTTATTCATTCTTGTTCGCCGAAGCGCGAAGAGCGCCGAGGCGTCGACGGCATCGGGCTCCTCCCCTTGCCGCCGATTTTGGCTGACTGTGACGCAACATAGCGCTGATCGCAACAGCAGAAAGCCCGCCTGTTATGCACGCCGAAAGCGGCTCTGCCTCACACGCTCGCGCCTCCGATCCAGACCTTGCGCGCATGAAGCGCGTCATCCAGATGAACGATGTCGGCCCGTGAACCGGGAAGCAGCCTTCCATGCTCGGGTGCACGGTCGATGGCCTGGGCAGGATAAAGCGAGGCCATGCGCAAGGCCTCGCCGAGAGGCTGGCCGATCCGCTGGTGCATGAAGCGGACGGCGGCGGCCATGTCGAGGTCAGCGCCTGCAAGCGTTCCGTCGGCAAGGGTCAGCCGGCCGTTCTCACGCCGGATCTCGCGTCCGTTCAGGCTGAAATGCGTCATGTCCGTGCCGATGGTGGCCATCGCATCGGTGACAAGGAAGACCCGGGCGGTACCTTGCTTGGCGCGAAGCGCAATCTTAATCGATTCGGGAGCGACATGAATCCCATCGGCGATCAGCCCGGCCCAGAGAGCGCCCGACTCCAGGGCTGCGCCCACCATCCCGGCCTCCCGATTGCCAAGCTGGCTCATGGCGTTGAAGAGATGGGTGACGAGCGTTGCCCCCGCTTCCACGCGCGCCCTCACGGCAGCGGCATCGGCATCAGAATGGCCGAGGCTGACATGAAGGCCGGCCTGGACGAGCCGGGCGATCTGCTCAGGCGGAACGGATTCCGGCGCCACCGTGGACAGGAGCACCGGCAGAGTGCGCTTGGCTTCGATCAAAGCCTTGAGGTCCGCTTCGCCCATGAGGCGGATCAATGCCGGCTCGTGCGCGCCCTTTCGCGCTAGCGAAAGATGAGGCCCCTCTAGATGTAGGCCGAGAAAGCCTGGCACCTTCCTGCGAACAGCTTCCCTACCGGCCTGGATCGCCGCCGCCGTGACGGCGGATGTGTCAGTGATCAGCGTCGGCAGAAGCGCCGTGGTGCCGAATGTCCCGTGTGCCCGGCAGATTGTCTCAATCGTTTCGGCGGTGGGATGGTCATTCAGCATCACGCCGCCGCCGCCATTCACCTGAAGATCGACGAAGCCCGGGGCGAGGATCCCGCCTTCGATCTGCGCAGCTCTCAAGCCGAGCGGCAATTGCGCTGATGGAACGATGTCAGCCACGAATCCGTCCTCGATCAGGAGGGCGGCATCCTCGTGCCAGGCCTCGCCATCGAAGATGCGGGACGCACCGATGATCGCGAAGCACGTCATTGGGTTTGGGTCACCTTGCGCAGATGCGGTGGTTGGTCCGGGTCAAGGCCGCGCGCCCGCGCCAACGCCTCGGCGAAGCCATAGAAGGACGTGATCAGCGCAAGGGGGTCGGTGAGCGGATGACCGGTCTCAACAAAGGGCAGCGTTTGGGCGTCTGTGACGGTTGTGGTGGTGGCAAAGACCGCAGCGCCTTTTTCCGCGAGACGATCCGCCGCCTCCGCCACGAAGGGTTCTGCCCGATCCCGCGCGCAAAGCGCCAGAAGCGGGAACCCATCGCCGACTAGCGCTAGCGGCCCGTGCATCACTTCCGCCGCCGAATAGCTTTCCGCGTGGATGCCGCACGCTTCCTTGAACTTCAGCGCGGCTTCTCCCGCCATCGCGATCGCAGGCCCGCGGCCGAGGATGAAGAGTGACGGGCGCCTCTCAAGCGCGGCCGCAAACGGCGTCCAGTCGCAGTCAAGCGCGCGGGAGAGAGCATCGGGCAGCGCAACGAGCGCCTGAAGCAGGCTTTGATCCTGTTGCCAATGCGCCAGCAGAGCGAGGGCGGCCGCCGCCGAGGCCACAAAGGTCTTGGTGGCCGCAACGCTTTTTTCCGGGCCGGCGGCGATGTCGATCGCATGATCGGCGGCAACGGCCAAGGGCGACGCAGGATCGTTGATCAGAGCGATCGTGAGCGCTCCGCCTGTCTTCGCCGCCTTCATCATCGTGATGATGTCGGGCCCTTGGCCCGACTGGGAGACCGCAAGCGCCGCCGCGCGTTCCAGCTTGAGCTCTGCGCCGTAGACCGAAGCGATCGACGGCCCGATCGAGGCGACGGGCACGCCGGCTTCGATCTCCACCGCATATTTGAACAAGGTCGCTGCCTGGTCGGACGAGCCGCGCGCGATCGTGGCAAGCAAAGCGGGATCGCGCTTGCGCAAGGCGCGGCCTGCATCCTCCAGCGCGGGGCCCGATCGATCGAGCAGGCGCGCGACCGCGTGCGGGATTTCCTCTACCTCATGGCGCATATGGGTCTTGGTCATCGCACTCCTTCCCGCGGCGCGCCCCAGCTCAGCTCGGCCACGAAGTCATAGGCATCGCCCCTATAGATCGAGCGCGTGAACTCGATCGCGCGACCCGTGGTCATATAGGAGATGCGCTCTATTGACAGGCTGGCCGCGCCGGGCGCGACCGAAAGCGCCTGCGCATCCTCCGCGTTCAGGCTGACGGCTGAAATCCGCTGCACCGCGCGCACCGGGCGATGACCGCTCTTTTCCAGCGCCGCATAAAGGGAGGCGCCGATCTTCTCGGGCTCGGGCAGGATCGCGGCGGACAGCGAGGCGCGTTCGATCGCAAGCGGCGTATCGCCCGCGATCCGCAGGCGCCATACCCGCGCCACCGCTTCCTCCGGCCTCAGCCCCAGCGCCATGACTTCCGCCGGCAGGGCCGGGTAGATGCCGCGATCGAGCCAGACCGAGCGCGTGGCAAGGCCGCGTCGCGCCATGTCTTCCGAAAACGAGGTCAGGCGCGATAGCGACTGCTCGACGCGGTCCACGCGGGTGTTTCCGGCCGCTACAAAGGTGCCCGAGCCATGCCGCTGCACCAGCAGGCCGCGCTCCACCAGATCGCGCACGGCCTTGCGCACCGTCACGCGTGACACCGCGGCGCGCGTTGCGATGTCACGCTCGGACGGGAGCGCATCGCCGGGACGGATGCGCCCCGATTCAAGTGCCTCCGTGATCGTGCGCTGGAGCTTCAGGTAGAGCGGCGCAGTGCCGCCGCTTCGAAGCTCTCCGAACAGCTCGGTTTCCGCGCTCATTAGGGGCCATCACCCCGCGCGGCCAGGGCCATGGACAGCGCGCCATCCAGCGCATCGCCCAGGGGGGCATGGATCAGGGGCTGGAGCTCCGCTGACAGGCGAGGACCCATGAAGGGCGCAAGGCCACCCAGGAGGCAGAGCCTTTCGCCTCCATAAAGGTGAAGGGCGCGGATCGCCTCCGATAGGTCGCGTGCGGCCGTCTCCAGCAGCCGGCGGGCCAGCGGGTCGTCCTCATGCTCGAGGATCAGCGGCATGAAGGCGCCAAAGGCTTTCGGCTTGGCCTGAACGGCAAATTCGACGAGCTTCCGCGGATCATTGTCGAAGCGCGCCAGAACGGCGTCGCTCAAGCTGCTGCCCGGCCGGATGCCGTCATTGGCGAGAAGCGTTTCTTCCAGGAGCATCCGCCCGGTTCTCGCGCCGCTGCCCTGATCACCGACAACAAAGCCCCAGCCGCCGAGGGCGCGGATTGCTGCGCCGCGCCGGGCGATGAAGGCGGTTCCCGTGCCGATGATGGCGATGGCGCCGTCATGAGTTCCCAATGCGCCTTCGAGCGCCGTGCGCGCATCGCTCTCGATCCGGCTTCGTCGGAAGGGAAGCCGCGCAGAAAGGTTCGCGGCATAAGGCCCGACATTCGCGCCGGCGAGACCCAGAACCGCATCGATTGTCCGGTGTGCGTCGGAGTTCAGGCCGGCTTGGCGCATTGCGGCATTCGTTGCCTGGAGAATGCTCGCCAGCGCTCCGTCCGGGTCTGTCATGATGTTGGCCGCACCACCGCCGCCGCTGCCAAGTCGGCGACCGGCGTGGTCCGCCAGCGCAGCCCGGCAGCCTGTGCCGCCACCATCGATGCCCAAGACCCAGTTCAAGCGGTTTTCTCCATGGAGCTATGATACCACTAAAATACCACTCGCCAAGAGGCGTTAGTATCCGTCGCTCCCAACACAATAACGCTAAAGCAAAATAACCTTGTCTTCGCAGCGTATTATATCCTGCGAAGGAGACCTAACGCCCGACCTGGCAGGACTCCTTCAACGCTGCTGGACAAGTGGTACGTTTTTGGTATCGTCCCGTTCCATGTCGTCTAATTCCATGCCGAATCGGCAGACCGAGGCAGCTCGCCATCACGCGGCGGAGTTGGACGTCCTGCCCCTCGAAAACGCTTTGACGCTGCTGGCCGATGCCCAGGCAGAAGCCGCGCGCACTGTGGCGCAGGCGGTGCCGGCGCTCGCCCGAGCGGCGGAGGTCGTGGCCGAAACCCTGCGTGCAGGCGGTAAGCTGATCTATGCCGCGGCCGGGAGTTCCGGGCTCATGGCACTGGCAGACGCGCTGGAGCTTCCCGGTACCTTCGGCATCCCCAAGGAACGAGTCCTGGTGCTGCTGGCGGGCGGCACGGCCGCCTTGACCGGCCTTCTCGGCGGCCCGGAGGATGACGAGGCGCAAGGCCACCTCGACGTGGCCGATGCCGGTGTCAGCGCTGGGGACTGCCTGATCGCGCTTTCGGCCAGCGGATCCACGCCTTACGCGCTCGGCGCATTGCGGCAGGCCGTGGAAAGCGGCGCCCGCACGGTCGCATTCGCCAACAACGCCGATGCGCCGATGCTGCAAGAGGCGGAGATCGGCGTGCTGCTCGCCACACCGCCCGAAGTGCTCGCCGGCTCGACCCGCATGGGTGCGGGCACCGCCCAGAAGATCGCGCTCAACATGCTGTCCACCGCGGCCGCCATCCGGCTCGGCCATGTGCATGGCCCCTTCATGGTCAATCTGCGCGCGGACAATGCCAAGCTGCAATCGCGCGCAGCCCGCATGGTGGCGGAGATCGCAGGGGTTGCGGAAACAGAGGCTTCGATGCTGCTCGATCAGGCGGGGGGAAGCGTGAAGGAAGCCGTGCTGCTCGGTCTGGGCGCGGACAGCGCTGCCGAAGCGCGCGACCTGCTCGACAGCGCGGATGGAAGGCTTAGGCTCGCGATGAATCAGATTGCGCGCCGAACCAGTTCGGCGGCCTGACCGCCGATCAAGGGAACACCGGAGGCAGCCGTCCTTCGAGCAACAACAACAGGGAGACTGATTATGCAGAAACTTTTCTTTGCCGCGCTTGCGGCATCCACCTTGCTGGGCGGAGCCGCCTCGGCCTTCGCGCAGGACAAGGCGCTCACCATCGAAAGCTGGCGCAACGACGATCTCGCCATCTGGCAGGAAAAGCTGATCCCGGCCTTCGAAAAGTCCCATCCCGGCATCAAGGTGAATTTCGCGCCCTCGGCTCCAACCGAATACAACGCGGCGCTGAACGCCAAGCTCGATGCAGGCTCGGCCGGCGATCTCATCACCTGCCGCCCCTTCGACGCCTCGCTCGACCTGTTCAACAAGGGACAGCTCGCCGATCTCACCGGGCTTGCGGGAATGGAGAACTTCTCGCCCGTCGCGAAGTCGGCATGGTCCACGGATGACGGGTCCAAGACCTTCTGCGTTCCGATGGCCTCCGTGATCCACGGCTTCATCTACAACAAGGACGCCTTCGACCAGCTCGGTATCCAGGAGCCGAAGACGGAGGCGGAGTTCTTTGCCGCTCTCGACAAGATCAAGGCGGACGGCACCTATATTCCGCTCGCGATGGGCACCAAGGACCTCTGGGAAGCCGCCACCATGGGCTACCAGAATATCGGCCCGAATTACTGGAAGGGCGAAGAGGGCCGGACGGCGCTTCTCAAGGGCGAGCAGAAGCTAACCGACGCCGCCTGGGTCGAGCCCTTCAAGACGCTCGCGAAGTGGAAGTCCTATCTCGGCGACGGCTTTGAGGCGCAATCCTATCCCGACAGCCAGAACCTGTTCACGCTCGGCCGTGCGGCGATCTTCCCGGCCGGCTCGTGGGAGATTTCGGGCTTCAAGACGCAGGCCCAGTTCAAGATGGGCGCCTTCCCGCCGCCGGTGAAGAATGCGGGCGACCCCTGCTACATCTCCGACCACAACGATATCGGCATCGGGCTCAACGCGAAGAGCGCCAATATGGACGCCGCCAAGACCTTTTTGACCTGGGTGGCTTCGCCGGAATTCGCAACCATCTACTCGAACGCGCTGCCGGGTTTCTTCTCGCTGTCCAACACGCCGGTGACCATGGAAGACCCGCTGGCGCAGGAATTTGTGTCATGGCGCAGCGAGTGCAAGCCCACCATCCGCTCGACCTATCAGGTGCTGTCGCGCGGCACACCCAATCTCGAGAATGAGACATGGGTGGAATCGGCCAACGTGATCAACGGGACCGACACACCTGAAGCAGCCGCTGAGAAGCTGCAGAAGGGGCTGGACAGCTGGTACAAGCCGGCGAAATAAGGCGCCGCTGCCCGGCTACGGGTGTGAGGGTCGGCTGCGAGTAATCGCCAAAGTCCGTGCCGCCCCTCATCCGGCTGCCGCCACCTTCTCCCCGCTTGCGGGGAGAAGACATTCTTCATCGTCTCATTCGCCAACTGTCGGCGTTTGAGCGGAGCTCAACCGGCAGCGCGTCTTCTCCTCGCTTGCGGGGAGAAGGTGCCGGCAGGCGGATGAGGGGTAGCACCGCCTCTTACCGTTTCACTTCACGCGGACGACATGGCTGATCCCATCGCCACCCCCGACAAGCGACCCTTCCGCTGGCACATCATCGTGTTTCTGGCGCCGGCCGTGCTTGTTTACACGGCGCTGATGATTGTGCCCTTGTTCGGCACGCTGCAGCTTTCCTTGTTCCGCAACATGGACGGCGCGCGCGCCTTTGCGGGGTTCGACAATTTCCACACCCTGTTCGGCGATCCGCGCTGGTCGGCCTCGTTCTGGAACGCGCTTGGCAATAATGTGTGGTTCTTCGTGATACACATGCTGGTGCAGAACCCGATCGGGATCGCGCTCGCCGCGCTGCTTTCGAGCCCGCGCCTGCGCTTTGCCGCCTTCTACCGCACGGCAATCTTCGTGCCGACGATCCTGTCCTTTGTGATCGTGGGCTTCGCCTGGAAGCTGATCCTTTCGCCGCTCTGGGGCGTGGCGCCGAACCTGCTCGATCTTCTTGGGCTGAAAAGCCTGTTCACGCCATGGCTGGGCAGGCAAGAATACGCGCTGACCACGCTCGGGCTGATCTCGGTGTGGCAGTTCGTCGGCATCCCGATGATGCTGATCTATGCCGCCCTTTTGTCCATCCCCGAAGAGGTGATCGAGGCGGCCGAGATGGACGGCGTGACGGGCTGGAGCCAGTTCTGGAAGATCAAGCTGCCGCTCATCCTGCCGTCCATCGGCATCATCTCGGTTCTGACCTTTGTCGGCAACTTCAACGCCTTCGACCTGATCTATTCCGCGCAGGGCGCGATGGCCGGACCGAACTATGCGACCGACATTCTCGGCACCTTCCTGTACCGCACCTTTTTCGGGTTCCAGCTCCAGAGCGGCGATCCCTATATGGGCTCGACCATCGCCTCGATGATGTTTCTCATCATCCTCATCGGCGTGTGCCTTTATCTCTTCGCCGTGCAAACGCGGCTGAAGCGGTACCAGTTCTGATGAGCCGCGCCACAGCCTCCCTGCCCCGCACGATCGCGGCCCATGCGGTGCTGATCCTTTATACAGCGATCGCGCTTTTCCCCGTGCTGCTGGTCGTGGTGAACTCGTTCAAGGCGCGCAATGCCATCTTCCGCGCGCCGCTTGCGCCGCCCACGCCCGCCACCTTCGATCCGGTCGGCTACACCACCGTCATGGCGCAGGGCGACTTCCTGCTCTACTTCTCGAACAGTCTCATCGTGACCGTGGTTTCCCTGGCGCTCGTGCTGCTGTTCGGCGCAATGGCAGCCTTCGCCCTCTCCGAATACCGCTTTCGCGGCAATACGCTGACCGGCCTCTATCTTGCGCTCGGGATCATGATCCCCATCCGGCTCGGCACGGTCGCCATCCTCCAGATGATGGTGGCGTCCGGGCTCGTGAACACGCTGACCGCGCTCGTGCTGGTTTATACCGCGCAGGGCCTGCCGCTCGCGATCTTCATCCTGTCCGAATTCATGCGGACCGTTTCAAGCGACCTCAAGAATGCGGGCCGCATCGACGGGCTTTCGGAATACCGCATCTTCTTCCGGCTCGTGCTTCCGCTCGTGCGCCCAGCGATGGCGACGGTCGCCGTTTTCACCATGATCCCGATCTGGAACGATCTCTGGTTCCCCCTTATCCTGGCGCCGTCCGAAGGCACCAAGACGGTGACGCTCGGCGCGCAGATCTTCATCGGCCAGTTCGTCACCAATTGGAATGCGGTGCTCGCTGCCCTGTCGCTCGCGATCCTGCCGGTGCTCGTGCTTTACCTCGTTTTCTCGCGCCAGCTGATCCGCGGCATCACCTCCGGCGCGGTCAAGTAAGGATTTCGGACTATGGGCTCGCTCGCGCTGCGCAACATCCGGAAATCCTTCGGGCAGGTGGACGTGCTGAAAGGCATCGACCTTGATGTGGCCGATGGCGAGTTCTGCGTCTTTGTCGGGCCGTCCGGCTGCGGCAAGTCCACGCTGTTGCGCATCATCGCGGGGCTCGAGGACGCTAGCTCGGGTGAGGTGCGCATTGACGGTGCGCGCGTGGAAAACGTCGCGCCCGCCCATCGCGGCATCGCCATGGTGTTCCAATCCTATGCGCTCTATCCGCACCTCAACGTGCGCGAGAACATGGCGCTCGGCCTCAAGCAGGCGAAGACAGAAGCAACTGTGATCGATCGCCAGATTGGAAGAGCCTCCGCCATGCTGTCGCTCGACCCATATCTCGCGCGTCGCCCGGCGGAGCTTTCGGGCGGTCAGCGCCAGCGCGTGGCGATCGGGCGCGCGGTCGTGCGCGACCCCAAGCTCTTCCTGTTCGACGAGCCCTTGTCCAATCTCGACGCGGCGCTTCGCGTCAACACGCGACTGGAGATCGCCCGGCTTCACCGCGAGCTCTCCGCCACCATGGTCTATGTCACCCATGACCAGGTGGAGGCGATGACGCTGGCCGATCGGATCGTCGTGATGAACGAGGGGCGCATCGAGCAGGTCGGCGCGCCGATGGAGCTTTATAACCGGCCGGCCACGCTGTTCGTGGCGGGCTTCATCGGCAGCCCGAAGATGAACTTCATCGACGGGTCGAGGCTGGGCGAGCGGGCTCAGACGGTTGGCGTCCGGCCCGAGCATATCCGCGTCAGCGAAACGGAAGGCGCCTGGCGCGGACGCGTGGTTCACGCCGAGCATCTGGGCGCGGACACCAATCTCTACCTCGACACGGAGCAGGCCGGCCTGATCACGGTGCGGCTGTTCGGCGAATATGCGGCCAGGCCGGATGCAACGCTCTTCGCCACGCCCGATCCGGCCAAGACCTACCGCTTCGATGCAGGCGGGCGAGTGATGGAATAAAAAAGCCCGGCGTGATGCCGGGCTTGGCGCGTTGAGGAACGATCTCCGGTTCAGGCGTCGGCCCGAACCTCCTGCCGCTGGCTGCCCAGGCCTTCGATGCCGAGTTCCACCACGTCGCCCGCCTTCAGATAGCGCGGCGGCTTCATACCCATACCGACGCCCGGCGGCGTGCCCGTCGAGATGATGTCGCCCGGATGCAGGCTCATGAACTGGGACAGGTACGACACGAGGTAGCGCACGCCATAGACCATGGTCTTGGTCGAGCCGTCCTGCATGGTTTCGCCATTGACCTTGAGCCACATGGAAAGGTTCTGCGGATCGTCCACCTCGTCCTTGGTCACCAGCCATGGGCCGGTCGGGCCGAACGTGTCGCAGGACTTGCCCTTCGTCCACTGGCCGGCGCGCTCGGCCTGAAAGGCGCGCTCGGACACGTCGTGGGCGACGCAGTAGCCGGCCACATGGTCCAGCGCGTCGTCCTCCGAAACATATTTCGCGGTCTTGCCGATCACGATGGCGAGCTCGACTTCCCAGTCGGTCTTTTCCGAGCCGCGCGGGATCAACACATCGTCGTTCGGACCGACGATGGCGGAGGTCGCCTTCATGAAGATCACCGGCTCGGGCGGCACGGCGAGGTTCGACTCGGCTGCATGGTCGGCATAATTGAGACCAATGCAGATGAACTTGCCGGTGCCGCCGACACAGGCACCCAGGCGCGGCGAGCCTTCCACCAGCGGCAGCGAGGCGGGATCGATCCCTTCCAGCCAGGACAGGTCGACCAAGGCCGCGCCGGCGATATCCGGCACATGGCCCGACAGGTCGCGGATGCGCCCGTCGCTATCCAGAAGTCCGGGCTTTTCGGCGTTCAACGCGCCATAACGAACCAGCTTCACTCTTGTCCTCCCTTCGCACTTTCGCGCCGCTTTCTACGCGCGGAAACACACGCATAGCAAGGAGAGGAATAGAGCCTAGGGGCGGTTCAACCGACGAAGGCGCGTTCCACCACGAAGCTGGCCGGGCGGCTGAGCGAACCTTCGACGAAGCCGCGTTCCTCGAGCAGATGCTTGAGATTCTTCAGCATCGCCATGGAGCCGCAGATCATGGCGCGGTCGGTTTCGGGATCAAGCGCGGGGATGCCGAGATCGGAAAACAGCTTGCCCGACTCGATCAGCGTGGTGATGCGGCCGAAGCGCGGGGAAGGCTCGCGTGTGGTCGAGGAATAGAAGCTCAACCGGCCAGCCGTCAGTTCGCCGATCAGCGGGTCTTCGGCAGCCTGCTGCGCCAGCGCCTCGCCATAGGCGAGTTCCGCACGATCGCGCGCGGTGTGCGTGACGATGATCGCATCGAACCTCTCATAGGTGTCCGGGTCACGCAGGATGGAAGCAAAGGGCGCCAGCCCGGTGCCGGTCGAAAACAGAAACAGGCGGCGACCGGGTAGCAGAGCATCCGTCACCAGCGTGCCGGTGGAGCGCGGACGCATCAACACCGTATCGCCGGGCTGGATCGTCTGAAGGCGCGCAGTCAGAGGTCCGTCGGGCACTTTGATCGAATAGAATTCAAGTTCGTCGTCCCAAGAAGGGCTTGCCACCGAATAGGCGCGGAAAAGCGGCTTCTCCTCGCCGGGCAGGCCGATCATGACAAATTCGCCGGAGCGGAAGCGGAAGCTCTGGGGGCGCGTCAGCCGGAACGAAAACAGGCGATCGGTGTAATGGCGCACGGACACCACGCGTTCAGCGAGGACGCCGGGGGGGATGGGAGCAGACGGCGCTTCATTCGTGGACGCCACAGCGAGAGAAGACGACATGGTTCAACCTTGTTACGCCGGCTTGTCGAGCCGGCTTGGCCTGGCGTGGCGGCCGCGATGGCGGGACATGAAAACCCACCGCGAAAAGGCCGCTGGCTGTGGCGATGACCACCGTGAAACCGCCGGGTGGACGGTGGCTTTGCAGAGGGTCTAGCTAGACGATAAGGTATCGCGCGATCAAGGCGTCAGTGCGGAACGGTGTTTCAAACACTGCCGGGCCGCGAGGCCAGGATTGCGCCGTGCGGACGTGAAAAGGAAAACCATGGCAGGCCGTGCACTGATCGCGATCGATGTGCAGAACGATTTCTGTTCCGGCGGCGCGCTTGCCGTGAGGGACGGCGAGCAGGTCGTTCCCTTGATCAATGAGATGATCGAGGTTTTTCCGCACACCATCCTGACGCAGGACTGGCATCCGGCCGGCCACGGGAGCTTCGCCTCCAGCCATCCCGGCAAGGCACCGTTCGAGAGCGTGCTGATGCCCTATGGCGAGCAGACACTGTGGCCGGACCATTGCGTGATCGGAACGGAGGGCGCGGAGTTCCACCCCACGCTGCAATGGAACAAGGCCGAGCTCGTGCTGCGCAAAGGCTTCAGGCCCGAGATCGACAGCTACTCGGCCTTTTTCGAGAACGACCGGAAAACGCCCACGGGGCTCGGCGGCTATCTGCGCGAGCGCGGTCTCGACAAGTTGACGCTGGCCGGACTTGCCACGGATTACTGCGTGGCTTTTTCCGCGCTGGATGCCCGACGCCTGGGCTTCTTCGTCCATGTCCGCCTTGACGCCTGCCGCGCCATCGACCTCGGCGGCTCGCTCGAGCGGATGCTGGGCGAGATGCAGGCGGTGGGAGTTGCGCTGGAGTAATCCCTCGTTGAGGAGGGACGAGCCGCTTGCCAACGCCTTACGATGAAAAAAGCCCGGCGCGAGGGCCGGGCTTTTTGGATGAGGTGCTCAGACGGAGCGTCAAGCCGCGCTGGAATTGATCCAGTGCGACAGCGCGGTCTTCGGCAGCGCGCCGACCTTCATGTCGGCCACTTCGCCGTTCTTGAACATCATGAGGGTGGGGATCGAGCGCACGCCGAACTGCGCGGCGAGCTCCTGGTTCTCGTCGATGTTGAGCTTGGCGATCTTCACCTTGCCCGCGAGCTGCGTCGAGATTTCCTCCAGCGCCGGCGCGATCATCTTGCAGGGACCGCACCATTCCGCCCAGAAATCCACCACCACGGGCTCGGACGACTGCAGCACGTCCGTCTGGAAATTGCTCTTGTCGACCTTCACGGTAGCCATGGGAAACGATCCTTAAGTTGTGATTCTGCGAGCTCAAGATACAACATATAGTATCTCGAATGAATTGTCTCGGCCGAATGTGGTGTGCGAGCCGTAAGTTTCAAGCGACAGCATCCTCGGCCCCGATCTTTGCCAGCGCGGCATCCATGCGTTCTTCCGAAACGGAAATCGAGCGCCCTGCTTCGGTATAAACCAGCGTCGCGCGAACCGCCCGGTCAGGGTAGAGCGGCTGAAGCAAAGCGCGGTACAGCGCGAGCTGGGCAAGATGCTCTTCAGGCACCTCATCGAGGTTCCGAGGCGCGGGCCGGTTGGTCTTGAAATCGACGATCAGCACTTCGGCGTCCGTTACCGCCAGGCGATCGATCTTGCCCGAGACGGCGCGTGGCATTCCTTTCACCACCACGATTCCGGTGACGGCCACCTCCGCGCGGGTGTTCGGCCCCCAGAGGCTCTTCAGTTCGGGCGCGGCGAGCAGCGTCTTGACGGTGGCGGCAAGCTTCTCCCGCTCACTTGCGGGCCATGCGGCAACCATCCGCGCCAGATAGCGCTCCGCGGCCGGTAGACGCTCGTCTTCGGGAAGGTCCGGCAAAACCTCGATCAGGCGATGGAAGGCCAGTCCCCGCGCGATGGCGAGACCCGGCCCCGGTTCGGCGTCGAGCACGGGCGAGCGGCCAGCGATCACGGTTCCACCGGCGTCCGGCTCCACGCTGGCCAGGGCCCCCGAAGGCGCGAGTGGGCGCGGCAAAGGCGGTGGCGCGGGCAATTCGGCAAACAGGTTCGGGGGCAGCCGCTTTTCCGCTACGGGCTGAACCTCAGCGCTTCCGGAGGCGGCAGGCTGGACGACCGCTTCCGGGCTGACGCGGAAGCGGTCCACTGTCTGGCCAGTATGCGGACACTGCCGCTTGCTCGCATGGGGCGAGTGCGCCAGTCCGCGATCCACAATTGCGTGCCAGCAGTTCTCGCCCTGTTTGGCTTTGCCGTGATAGCCGCAAACGATCAGCCGGTCCTCAGCGCGCGTCATGCCGACATAAAGTAGTCGTCGATATTCGTCGTCGGCGCGATCCTTGACCTCCTGTCCGATCTTTCGCGTGAACTCGTTCTCCGCCTGCTTGCTGAAGCGCCACAGGAAGCCCTTTCCGGTCCAGGGCCGATCCTTTCCGTTTCCCGGCGGATCAAAGGAAAGAAGGCGCGGCATGTGCTGGGAGGAGAACGGCGCGCTGCCGCCATCCACCAGGAACACGACCGGTGCTTCGAGCCCCTTGGCGGCATGCACCGTCATGATGCGCACTTCCGGGCGGTTCTGATCCATTTCGCGACGGATGTCGGGCGCGGCCTGCTCAAGCGTCGCGAGAAAGGCCTGCAAACCCGCCTGCCCCGCCTTTTCCGCGTTCAAGCAGAAGCTCATGAACTCGTCGAGGATTTCGCCCGCCTCGTGGCCGAGCCGCGCGATCATCTTCTTGCGCACACCATCGCGGTTCAGCACGCCGGCATAGAATTCGAAGACCGGGCGGAATGCCGCCTCGTTTGTCCAGGCGGCAAGCTGGGCGGCAATCGTGGCGAGGCTCAGATCGCCGCTCGCTGCCGCGCGAAGGGCCGAACCCAGTGATTGCCCGGGGGCACGGCTTGCCGCGAGCGCGAACAGTCCTTCTTCCGAAACGGCGAAGACTGGCGAGCGCAGAAGGGCGGCGAGCGACAGGTCGTCCTCGGGCTGAAGGATGTAGCGGCCAAGCGCGATCAGGTCCTTGACCGCGATATGGGCGGGCAGGCTGATGCGGTCCGCGCCCGCCACCGCGATATTGCGGTTCTTCAGGCTGCGGGAGAGTGCGTGAACGAAGCGGTCGCGCTTGCGCACCAGCACCAGCACGTCGCCGGCTGTGATCGCGCGGCTGTCCTCGCCCCGCTCCAGCATGTCGCGGCCTACGACCCACCGCCTGATCGTTTCAGCGATGTTTTCCGCGAGCTTCACCTCCGGCGCGCTGGCGTGGTCGATGGCTTTCGTCCAGTCGTCGGGCTCCTCGACGTCCTCGGCGCCGATCGAAGGCCAAAGCTCGACATAGCCGCCTTCGCGGTCGCGCACCGGCTTGTGGTCGATCGGCTCGGGGTAGCGCGTCAAACCGCGCTTGGCCGCGTCGGAAGCGAAGACGTGATCGACGGCGGAAAGAACGTCGCCCGTTGAGCGGAAGGACCATTTCAGCTCGACTTTGGAAAATCGACGCTCGGACGCCGTTGCCTTTTCGGCGAACAGGTCGCGCGTATCGGTGAATGATTGCGGCTCGGCACCCTGGAAGGAGTAGATCGACTGCTTCTCGTCACCCACTGCGAACAAAGTGCGGTGCGTGTTCTCGCGCGCGCCGACGCCTGCGAAGAACTCCTCCGCAAGGCGGCGCACCACGGTCCACTGGTCGGGGCTCGTGTCCTGCGCCTCGTCGAGCAGGATATGGTCGATGCCCTGGTCGAGCTTGTATTGCACCCAGGGGCCGGCATCGGGCCGTGCGAGCAGGCGGGCGGTGCGGGTGATGAGATCGTTGAAGTCGAGAAAGCCGCGCCCGCTCTTTGCCTTCTCGTAGCGGTGCAGCAGGCGGTCGGCGAGATGAAGGGCTGCCTGGGTGCCCTTGAGCATGTGCAGCAAAGCAAGCCGATCGGTCAGCGCCAGAATGCCTTCCGCAACACGCATGAACTCGGCGGCAAAGTCCGGGAAGTGCTCGCCGACGCCCTTTGATGCGATCGGTTCCGGCTTCCTTGCGGCCCCACCCTCGGTCAGGAAGGCGCGCTTGAGATGATCCAGGCGCTTGTCGGCCTCGATTTCCGAACAGGCCGCGATCAGGCTTTCGGCAAAGCTGAGCGCATGTTTCTTTTTGGCGTCGGCCGCGCGGGCGAGGAAGCTTCCTGCCAACTCACGGGTAAAATACCGATCAGGCCACAGAGCTTGCGAAAGACCGGCGGCATCCGCATCGGGCATCACGTCAAAGGCAGCAAACATAGATTCGGCTGCGGAACGCTCGAGCTGATCGATGAAGGCACGTAGATTGTCACGCTTGCCGATCACTTCCTTCAGCAGATACTCGAGCCCGGCCTCGCCACCGCATTCCACTATTAGGCCAAAGGCCTCCGCCAGCGCCTCGTCAGCGGCGGCAGGAAGGGAGCGGGTGATCACATGCCGGCGTGCCTCCGCCACAAGAACCGCTTCCATGCCTGCGTCGAGCATGGAGAAGTGCGCGGCGATGTTGGCCTCCAGCGGAAACTGGTGCAGCACGGATTCGCAGAAGGCGTGGATGGTCTGGATCTTGAGGCCGCCCGGCGTTTCAAGCGCCTCGGCGAAAAGCTGACGCGCGCGGGCTAGGGTTTTCCCCGATGGCGCGCGGCCTTCGAGACTCGTGATCTTCTCCGCCAGCACGGCATCCGGCGCCATCGCCCAGTCGGCCAACTGGTTGAAGACGCGGTTCGACATGTTGGCAGCGGCCGCCCGCGTATAGGTCAGGCAGAGGATCTTCGAAGGCGCAGTGCCGCCCAGCAGCAGGCGCGTGACGCGTTGCGCCAGGACATGGGTCTTGCCCGCGCCTGCATTGGCCGACACCCAGACCGAGTTTTGCGGGTCGGCCGCCTCCGCCTGGCGCGCGAGCGTTTCGGGCGGAACGTTGCGGCGCGGCGGCCGTGGATGAGCGTTCATGCCTCCGCCCCGTCACTCGCCTCGCCGGCGCCCGCCGACCATTCGAGCACGCGCGCGAGATGGTCATAGGCACCATCCGTGTCGCTGACGCGGAAGGGCAGCGCGCGGGACAGGTAGCCGGTCGCCGGATCGTTGTAGTGAAAAAGCAACCGTTCGAGCCGTGCCCATGCCTCTTCCGACAGGGCGACGGGATCGATTGCCGACCGATTGTGCTCAAGGATCGATTCGGGTTCGACTGATCCGTCGGCCTTGAGCCGGATGAAGAGCAGGTCGGACGGTTCGCGCCTGCCTGCTTCCTCGAAGGCGCCCCGACGCAACAGCGCGCCTTCCAGCGCCATCTGGGGTGCAAGCAGCGTGTGCGCCTGGCGCTTGGACGGCGAGGAGCCGGTCTTGAAATCCAGGATCTCGGCCGAGCCGTCCGCCATGATGTCAATGCGGTCGGCCCGACCGCCCAAAGTGATGCCGGTGTTCCCAACAACAACCTTTCGCGCGCTTGTTTCCGAACGCCGCTCGGCGACCGAAGATGCCCGCTCGCGCTCCCAGGCAACGACCTCCACCGCCATGCGCTCGAAGCGGGGCCACCACAGTGCTTCCACATCGGGGGGGAGTTCGGCCTCGGCAAAGGCTTCACGGCCGAGCGCGATCAGTTGCTCCACCGCGTCGGATGCGGCGGGATCGATGCGGGATATCGAGAAGCGGTGCATGATGGCGTGAAACAAAGACCCGCGCTCGGCCGGGCCGGGCTCGCTGATTAGTTCGTCCAGAGGTTCAAGACGCAGGATCTTCTTCGCGTAGATCGCATAGGGATCGCGGCGCAGCGTCTCGATCTCGGTGACGGAAAAGTGGCGCGGCCGATGCTCCAGCGGCGGCTTCGGCTCCGGACGCTTCTCGAAGTCGATCCGGTCGCTCAGATCGAGCATCTGCGCCCAATCGAGCAGTTCCGCGCCGCGCGCTTCCATGCCGCCCGCGACCTCCTTGCCGGCAAAAGTGAGCAGCCGCTGGAGCCAGCGCGAGGGCACGGCGGGTGCGTCGCCGGCGCGGGCCGAGCGCGTCAGCACCACCTTTCGCGCGCCCATCGCCATGCTGAAATCATGGGCGGC
This sequence comes from uncultured Mesorhizobium sp., assembly GCA_963522145.1. Lineage (GTDB taxonomy): Bacteria > Pseudomonadota > Alphaproteobacteria > Rhizobiales > Rhizobiaceae > Mesorhizobium_B. Next base: position 172,896 of record CAUQXI010000004.1, read on the forward strand.
GAGACCGATGCGGCGCTCCGGCGGCTCGAGTTCGATGCCCTGCTTCATGAAGCGGGACATGAAGCGATCGGCCTTCGCCTTGCCCGGCCAGGAGCCCTCATTGAGGCCGCCCACCACCAGCGTGTCCACCGTTTGAAGCCGCGCTTCAAGCAGACCCCAGACCGAAACGCGCTTGTCCGCGCCGCCCAGCGCAGGCCGCACCACGGCTTCCGCCAGCATGGCGGCGATCGTTTCGGGCCATTCGGCGCCGGGCACGGCGAAGGTGGCATCTGCTTCCACAAGTTCGCGCATGGCTGCCGCCATCGCCCGGCCGGCATCGGCACCGTAAAGCGCATCCACTCCGCCATCCGCTCCGCGCCCAAGCTCTTCCAGGCATTGCACGGTGGCGCGCAGGCCGGCGTGAAACTCGATTGACGGGGAGTCGCGCAGCACCGCGAGGGGCGCGATTGCCTTCGCAACGCGCTCGATCACGGTTCGCGCATCATCCAGGCGCGGACCGCCGAGGCGGTTTAGCCAGAAAGGTTGGCGATTGTCCGGATCGGACAACACGGCAAGCCGCGTTTCGAACAGCTCTCCCAGTCCGGCAATATCCGGCCGGCCGGCTCCGCCGCGAAATGCGACCAGCTCGATCGTTTCGACCGCGCGCCGCACCATCGCCCGTTCAAGCCCGAGAAACAAAAGCGGGTGCTTGAGCAGCGACAGGATGGCGATCGGCTCGCCGGGTCGGAACACGGCTTCGAGCATTGCCAGCAGGAACTGGCCGGGCGGGGTGCGCAGAAGGGGCGTGCCGCCGGAATCATCGGCGCGGATGCCGAAGCGGTTGAGCTCGACCGCCACGCGGCGCGCAAGGTCGCGGTCCCCGGTGACGAGCGCCGCGTTGGCATGAGGTTCGGCAACGGCCTGCCGCAGGGCGATCGCGATCGCCAGCGCCTCGTCACGCTCGGTGGCGGCCTGCACCAGCGTGACGCCGGCAAAGGCCTCCGCGAGGTCGGGCGGCGCAAATAAAGCGTGACGCTCCGCCCAGAGATCGGTCGTGGCAGCGGGACGCAGCGCTTCGCAGAGCACGCGGGAGCGCGTCCGCAATGCTGGCGGAGGGGCTGCCAGCTCTTCCACCTCGCGGCGATCGACGCCGATGCGCGCGAGGATTTTCAGGAGGCCGAATTGCGGGTGGCCGAGCACGGCCGGGTCGGGCATGGGATCGGACAGCGCCTCAAAGGAGCGCGCGTCGAGTTCCCCGTCAAAGCCGGGCAGCACCACCGCTCCGCGTGGCAGCCGGGCGATGGCTGCGAGAAGTGCCGCCGCAGCCGGGTTCGAGCCGGTGGAGCCTGCCGCGATCACGGGTCCGCGCGGCGCTTCGCGCGCGAGCCGGGCGGCTTCAAGCCGGATCAACCTGTTGCGGTGCGCCGCCGGATTGCTTTGGCGCCGTTCGTCGAGAATGGCAGGCCAGTTGTTCGACACGATGCGCAGGAAGTCGAGCGTCACCTGCCACCAGCTTCCGAGCTCGTCGCCCACGAGGGTCGCCAGGCGGTCCCAGCTGGTTTCCTCGGCTTCCACCTCATCCATCAGCGTAGCGAGATCGCGCGCGAGCCAGACTGCATCGGCAGAAGAGACGGGAACCTCGACCTCTTCGGCGAACATGGTTCGCACGGCATCGGGCAGGAACTCCTTCCAGCGCTGCACCAATGGTGCGAGCAGCAGCAGGCGTTCCGCCGGCGGGATGGGCGGGAGGAGATCGAGGCTCGCGGGAGACGCGAAATCCGCGCCCTCCCCTTCAAACTCGCCCAGCGCGCGTATCGTGGGCAGGATCGCGGACCGGCCGGGCGCAAGGCTTGCGAAAGCCGCGCGCAGTTCTCGCGCCGCGCGCCGGGTGGGCACGAAGATCGTCGCGTCGCTCAGCGCGAGCGGATCATCCATGGATGAGAAGCCGGGCACGAGCTGGCCATTCGCCAGTGCCTCGGCAAGTGTGGGCAGGAAAGACACGCCCGGCGGAATCGTCCAGACGCGGGGAGTGTCGACCTTTCTCAAGAAGGCGGACCATCCAAACGCGCGATCGCATCCTCCGCAAGCGCAATGGCATCAGGTGTCCCGACCGTGATCCAGTGGCCTTCCATGCGGCAGCCGTGCAGCCTTCCGGCCTCGATCGCACGATCGAAATACCCGTTGAGCGAGTGCGGCATGGGAACGGCGCCGTCGAAGATGCGGGGATGAACGATCGCCGCGCCGGCATAGATCAGGCCGTCGCTCCGCCCCCGCGCGCGCGAAAGCCGCTTGTCGGAGCCGAGGATGAAATCGGTCGCGCCCGTATGACCCGTGGCGCTAGCAGGATCGGCGAGAAGAAGAAGCATGTCTGCGCTTGCGTCGTCCCAGGCCTCGAGGAGGCGGTGCAGGCTGGTTGGATGCCCTTGGGCATCGATCCAGAAAGTGTCGGCATTGAGGAGAAGAAAGGGCTTGTCCCCCAGCACGGGCAAAGCCTTCACGATGCCGCCGCCCGAATCGAGCAGTTCATCGCGCTCGTCGGAAATCACGATGCGCGGATGCGCGCGGCCGGCGAGGTGGGCGACGAGTTTTTCGGCGAGATGATGGGTATTGACGACCGCGAGCGTCACGCCCGCCGCTTCCAGCGCATCAAGCCCCCGGTCGATCAAGGTCCTGCCGCCCACTTCCACCAACGGCTTTGGCGTGTGCTCGGTGATCGGCCGCATACGCTTGCCCAGGCCCGCCGCGAGCACCATAGCGTTGCGAATGGTGATGCTCATGCGGGATCGTCCAGGAAGCCTTCGCGCGCATAAAGCGCCTTGAGGCCGGCCAGCGCCGGATGGCGGAGCGCGCGGCGGAGATAGTCGCGGATACGCGGCAGATGAGCGAGATACCCGTCCTTGCCGTCGCGCAGCTTCAGCCGCACGAAGATGCCGAGAATCTTCGTGTTCCGCTGTACCGCGCAGATGGCATAGGCCTCGCGGAAACCCTCGCGATCAAAGCCGGAGTCGCCGCTCCGCGCCTGCTCATAGGCATGCACGACCGCCTGCTCCAGCTCCGCAGAAATCGTCACCCGCGCATCCATGGCGAGCGAGGCCACGTCATAGGCGGCGGGGCCGATCAGCGCGTCTTGGAAGTCGATCAGGCCGAGGCGTTCGCGCCCGGTTCTTTCTTTGCGCCAGATGATATTGGGCGAATGGTAGTCGCGCAGAACCAGGCTCTGCTCGGAGTGCTCCAGCCGGTCGATCAGCCGGTTCCACTCGGCGCGGAACGCGGCGCGCAAGGATTCGCTTGCCGGCTGCCCCGTTGCCCAGGGCACGAACCAGTCCAGCAGCAGTTCCGCTTCGATCAGGAGTGCCGCGCGATCGAAAGGCGGAATCTGGTGGGTGAAGCCGCTTCGCGCCGCAATGCGGAGGCTCCACGGGTGACGGTGGATGTCGGCCAGCAGCGCACCCGCCGCCTCGTAGCGCTCGCGGACAGGCTGCCCGCCCGCATCGAGGATGTTGTCGCCCCCAAGATTCTCGACCAGCAGGAAGCCCCGGCCGGCATCCTCCGCAAGGATATGGGGAACGGCGAAGCCGGCCGCGGCCAGCGCTTCGTCCACCGCGACAAAGGCGTGAACGGAGCGTGCCGAATGGGCGATCTCGGCATAGGCAAGCCCGTTCTGAACCGGAGGCCCAAGAACCAGGGGCGGCGCGTTCATGAGGAGGCAAGGCGCGGCGCCGCCGAGCCGGATTGTTTCATAGGAGCGCGCCGAGGCATCGCCCGTCAGCCTTCTCCGGCTCGCACCTTCCCAGCCTGCCTTCGCAAGAAAGCTGCGGGCATCAAGCGAGCGGGCCACGCGGTCGCGGAAGGCGCCTTCGCCCACGAGCATCGCCATCCGGCCGGTGCCCTGCTGCGTCAGCGTCACGGTGAGCGCGTCGGACGGAAAAACCGGGCCGGCATTTTCCGGCCATTCGACCAGAACAGCGCCTTTGTCCGCAGCCTCGAACAGACCCAGTTCCTCTAGTTCGCCGGGGTCTCGGAGCCGGTAGAGATCGAAGTGAGCAACAGGCGGCGCCGTCGCGTAGTCCTGCACCAGGGTGAAGGTGGGGCTCGGCACATCGAGATCGGGATCATCCCCCAGAGCCCGGATCAGCGCGCGGGCGAGCGTCGACTTGCCGGCGCCGAGATCGCCTTGGAGCAGAAGCACGTCGCCCGCGCGAAGCACCGCGGCGATGTCCTCGCCCAGGCGCGCGGTCGCGGCCTCGTCGGGAAGAAACAGCTCCACGCGAAGCCTACTCGGCCGCTTCGCGGTTGATGGAAGGATTGAGCGGGAAGACGCAGGTCACGGTCGTGCCGCGCTCAGCGCCCGTGTCGATGCGCACCGTGCCGCCATGCAGCTCGACAAAGCTCTTCACCACCGACAGGCCGAGCCCGGCGCCGCGTCTGCGGCCCCCATTCGCGTGGGACTCGAAGCGGCGGAACACCGTGTCGAGCACGTCGGGCGCCATGCCGGGTCCGTCATCGTGGACGACGAATGCCACCTTGCCGTCCGCCGTCTTGCGCACCGACAGCGTCACCGTGGTGGCTTCAGGGGCATAATTCACCGCATTGGAGAGGAGGTTGTAGAGGATCTGCCGGATTCGGGTCTCGTCGCCAAGGAAGGAAGCAGGCGCCTCGGCTGTTTCGAGCTTCAACGCGATGCGATGCTCCTGGAGCCGGTCCGCCACCAGGTCGACTGCCGCCGAAACCGTTTCGGAAACACGCACCTCCGCGACATCCAGCTCCATGATCCCGGCGTCCACCGTGGCAAGGTCGAGGATGTCGTTGACGATGGTGATGAGCTGCGTGGACGAGGTGCCGATGTGCTCGACATATTCGCGCTGGCGCGGGTTCAATGGCCCGGTCGATGGCAGCGACAGAAGCTCGTTGAAGCCGATGATGTTCGTCAGCGGCGAGCGCAGCTCATAAGAAACATGCTGGACGAAATCGTTCTTGAGCTGGTCAGCGCGCTCCAGCGCCTCGTTCTTTTCCTTGAGCGCGCGCTCGACATGGACGCTGTCGGTCACGTCCACAAAGGTCATCATCACCTGTCCATTGGGCAGGTGGATCACGCCGTAGCGCAGCACGACGCCGGTTTTCAGCTCGCACAGGCCCGATCGGTCGCGCCGTTCCTCGTCATAGCCGGTGACCGACGCGACAAAGCCGCTCCATGGACTCGCATCCGAAACGATGCTGTCGCCGTGGGCGCGTAAGGTTGAGATATGGGTGCCCGGCACGATTACCTCGGGCGACAACCCCCACAGCGTGGCAAAGGCCGGGTTGAAGAGCCGTCCGCGCCCGTCGGGCCCGAACACGGTCACGCCTTCCGCTAGGTTGTCCAGCGTCTCGCCCTGCACCTTCACGGCGGTGTGGTAGCGGCTTTCAAGGTCGATCTTTTCCGTGACATTCTCGAACACCCAGGTCACGCCGCCCTTGGCCTGCGGGCTTGCGACTACACGCAAGGTTCGACCGTCGGGCAGATGCCACCAATTCTCCTGCGGCTCGACCGCCCGATAGGCGGCGAGCAGACCATCCTTCCAGCGGCGCCATTCGGGCTGCTCGGCAATGCGGCCTTCCGAGCGCAGCCGATCGAGGAACAGCGCATTGTCAGGGCCGCTTTCGAGAAAGCCTGCTTCGAGATCCCAAAGCTTGGCGAAAGCCTGGTTGTGGAAACGAAGCCTGGTCTTCTCGTCGAAGGTGGCGATGGCCGTGGTCAATTGGTCGAGCGTGTCGGTGTGGGAGCGAAGCGTGCGCTCGTATTCCTCGCGGATCGCATCGGCCGCGCTCATGTCGGCTGCGATGCCCGCCGAACCTTGCGCGCCCGCGAAGTCCGTCACCGCGAACATGCGGCGATCGCCTTCCACCACGGTGGAAAGCTTGCCGGAAAAAACCGGCTTCTGCGCGTGGTCGCGCGTGATCGTTTCGCGCGCCTGGGAGCCAAGGAATTCCTTGTTGTCACGCAGGACCGCAGGCGCGTCGGGCGCTTCCACCGCGCTTGCGTAGGCGCGGTTGACCCAACGCAGGCGGCCCTCCGCCTCACGCATCCAGAAGGGCATGTCGAGGGCATCGAGCAGGCCGAGCATGTTTTCGAGGTCGGCGTTCAGGCGCTGGTTCTCGATCCGGAGCCGCGCCTCGTCCGCGCGCGCCTGCCCCAGCGCATGAAAGCGCACCACCGCATGGGAGGCGTTCTTGCGGCCGCTCACCTCGATGGGAGCGCCGGCCTGTGATTCCAGCACAAGATCGAAGATCGTTCCGTGCTCGCGCAGATCGGCAACGGCATGATCGAGCCGCGCAGCGCCGCGCGGGGTCAGCCAGCGGCCGAAGGCAAGAAAAGCGGAGCGATCCTCCGGCGCGCCGGCGGCGGCGGGCAGAACACCCGCGATTTCTGGCTTCTTGTTCTCGTTCGACCAGACAACCACGCGCTGGTCACGCAGGTTGAGCAAAGCCTCCGAACGGCTGATGGCGGCGTTGAGGTCGGTCACACGCGCGCGAAGCGCGAGATTGTCGACAGCGATCCGCCCGCGCTCCCGGATCATCCAAACGGCCGAGATCAGCGCCGCACCCATGGCGCCGGCGAAGACGGCGAGCTGGATCACATCCACCGCGCCCACGCTCAGGCCGGCGCTCGTGAGATGCTCCTGAGCCCCGGCGAAAGGCACATGGAGAAGCGACACGAGCGCGGTCGAGCCAAGAAGAAGCAGCTGGCTCAGGACGCGCGATGCGCCGAAGCGATGCCGACCCCCACCACTGAGGGCCAAGAGCGGGGCATCAATCCCGGCGCCAGCTTTCCGCGCAACAGCTTCGCTCATGCCCGATGGCTGCCCCGGCATCCCCATCCCCTTCGCCCCTCGTTCCCGCCCGGACAGGCGCGCAAGCCCCAAAAACCATCCACGCGCCATTCCAGCCCGCCGAGGCCCATGGCGGCTTGCCATGGCAAGCCCAGCGGAGGGCCATGTCGAGAATCACGAGACAAGGTTAATATTTGTGGAAAACGTCGGAAAGGCCGGAGCGGTCGGTCGAAAGAAAAAGGCCGAGCCCTTGCAGGCGCGGCCTTTGCTTCCTGTCAATTCCCCCGAGTGGGATCGATCCGCGATCAGTAGCGGTAATGTTCCGCCTTGAAGGGGCCTTGAGGTGCAACACCGATATAGGTCGCCTGTGCGTCGGACAGTTCGGTCAGCTTTGCGCCAAGCTTGTCGAGATGAAGACGGGCAACCTTTTCATCGAGGTGCTTGGGCAGCACATAGACTTGGTTTTCGTACTGCCCCGGCTTGGTCCAGAGTTCGATCTGCGCCAGCACCTGGTTGGTGAAGGACGCCGACATCACGAAAGAGGGATGGCCGGTGGCGTTGCCGAGATTGAGCAGTCGGCCTTCGGACAGGAGGATCATCCGGTTGCCGCCGGCGAACTCAATCATGTCGACCTGCGGCTTGATGTTGGTCCATTTCAGGTTGCGCAGGGCAGCGACCTGGATCTCGTTGTCGAAGTGGCCGATATTGCCGACGATCACCATGTCCTTCATGGACCGCATGTGGTCGAGGGTGATGACGTCCTTGTTGCCGGTGGTGGTGATGATGATGTCGGCGGTGGGCGCGGCATCTTCCAGCGTCACCACCTCATAGCCGTCCATCGCGGCCTGGAGCGCACAAATCGGGTCGATCTCCGTCACCTTCACCCGTGCGCCGGCGCCGCGCAGGGACGCCGATGAGCCCTTGCCGACATCGCCATAACCGCAGACAACGGCGACCTTGCCAGCCATCATCGTGTCGGTCGCGCGGCGGATTCCGTCCACCAGGCTTTCCTTGCAGCCATACTTGTTGTCGAACTTCGACTTGGTGACGCTGTCGTTCACGTTGATCGCCGGGAACGGCAGAAGGCCCCGCTTCTGGAGCTGGTAGAGCCGGTTGACGCCGGTGGTGGTTTCTTCCGTCACGCCGCGGATCGCATCGCGCTGGCGCGTGAAGAAGCCGGGCGTCGCGGCCATGCGCTTCCTGATCTGCGTGAAAAGAATTTCCTCCTCTTCCGAACTCGGGTCGGAGAGCACGTCCTCGCCGTTTTCGGCCCGCGCGCCGATCAGGATGTACATCGTGGCGTCTCCGCCATCATCCAGGATCATGTTGGTGGGACCGTTATCCGTCCACTGGAAGATGCGGTCGGTGTACTCCCAATATTGTTCCAGCGTTTCGCCCTTGACCGCATAAACTGGCGTTCCGGCCGCCGCGATCGCCGCCGCCGCATGGTCCTGGGTGGAGAAG
>CAUQXI010000005.1:0-163989 GCA_963522145.1 uncultured Mesorhizobium sp.
ACGATCAAGAGCGGCGAAAACACGCCTGTAGCGCTCACCGTGCCGGTGCCGGTCCACTTCACCTATGTCTCGGCATGGTCGACCGGCGATCAGGTGGTCCACTTCCGCGACGATATCTATGGTCGCGATGGCGTGGACGAGCTGAAGCTTTCCTCGCTTCTCTGAGGCGGCCGGACGTAAATCAGCGAGGCCGCCTTCGGGCGGCCTCTTGCTTTTGGGCACCTCCACAGAAGCAAATTTCGAAAGCGCGCGTGGCAACGGCGGGATGCTCATGCTAGGGCGCAGCGCCACAGTCATTGCAGCAAGGGAAGATCATCCATGGCAAGCGATAGCGGGAACAGCGCGGCCAGCGGCTTTTTCACCTCCTCGCTTGCAGACGTAGATCCCGAGATCTTCGATGCCATCGGCAAGGAACTCGGCCGCCAGCGGCACGAGATCGAACTGATCGCCTCCGAAAACATCGTGTCCCGCGCAGTGCTCGAGGCGCAAGGCTCGGTGATGACCAACAAATATGCGGAAGGGTATCCCGGCAAGCGCTACTATGGCGGCTGCCAGTTCGTGGACATCGCGGAGAACCTCGCCATCGAGCGTGCCAAGGCGCTGTTTGGCTGCGATTTCGCCAATGTGCAGCCGAACTCCGGCAGCCAGATGAACCAGGCGGTGTTTCTCGCTCTGCTTCAGCCCGGCGACACCTTCATGGGGCTCGACTTGAACTCAGGCGGCCACCTGACGCATGGCTCGCCCGTGAATATGTCCGGCAAGTGGTTCAAGGTCGCCTCATATGGCGTGCGGCGGGACGATCACCTGATCGACATGGACGAGGTGGCGCGGGTGGCGCGCGAAAGCCGGCCGAAGCTCATCATCGCCGGCGGCACTGCGTACTCCCGAATCTGGGACTTCAAGCGCTTTCGCGAGATCGCCGATGAGGTCGGTGCCTGGCTGATGGTGGACATGGCGCATATCGCCGGCCTCGTTGCGGGCGTCGCGCATCCCTCGCCGTTTCCGCATGCCCATGTGGTGACGACCACCACGCACAAATCGCTGCGCGGCCCGCGCGGCGGCATGATCCTCTGCAACGAGGAGGAACTGGCCAAGAAGCTCAACTCGGCGGTGTTTCCCGGCCTCCAAGGCGGTCCGCTGATGCATGTCATCGCTGCCAAGGCGGTCGCGTTCGGCGAAGCGCTGCGGCCCGAGTTCAAGACCTACGCGCAGAACATCGTCCGCAATGCCAAGGCGCTGGCGGAAAGCCTGCGCGGGACCGGCCTCGACATCGTGTCGGGCGGAACGGACAATCACTCCATGCTGGTCGACCTGCGTCCAAAGAACGCGACGGGCAAGCGCGCTGAAGCGGCGCTTGGACGTGCAGCCATCACCTGCAACAAGAACGGCATTCCCTTCGATCCCGAGAAGCCGTTCGTGACCTCGGGCATCCGGCTCGGCACGCCTGCCGGAACGACGCGCGGCTTCGGCGAGGCCGAGTTCCGCGAGATCGGCGAGCTGATCGCCGAAGTGCTTGACGGGCTCAAGGTCGCCAACTCGGATGAAGGCAATGCGGCGGTCGAGGCGGCGGTGAAGCACAAGGTGGTGGCGCTGACCAACCGCTTTCCGCTCTATTCGACCATGAACTAAGCGCCGCAACACCTTATATCGACTCACATGCGCTGCCCGTTCTGCCAGTCGGAAGATACCCAGGTGAAGGACTCGCGCCCTGCCGAAGACGGCGCGGCCATCCGACGCCGACGCGTGTGCCCGGTCTGCGCGGGGCGCTTCACGACATTCGAGCGTGTCCAGCTCCGAGACCTCATGGTGGAAAAGCGCTCGGGCCGGAAGGTGCCGTTCGACCGTGACAAGCTGCGCCGGTCGATCGACGTGGCGCTGCGCAAGCGCAATGTCGATCCCGATCGGGTGGATCGCGCCGTGAGCGGTATCGTGCGCCAGCTTGAAAGCGCGGGCGAGAGCGAGGTCTCCACCGACGAGATTGGCCGTTTCGTCATGGAGGCGTTGAAGTCGCTCGATGATGTTGCCTATGTCCGGTTCGCGTCCGTTTATCGCAACTTCCGCGAGGCGAAGGATTTCCACGACGTTTTGGGCGAGTTGAGCGGCGACGAGGATGCCCGCTGAACGCCTGGCCACGGACCGCCGCTTCATGGCGGCGTCGATCCGCTTATCGCTTCGGCATCTCGGACTGACAGGAAGCAACCCTTCCGTCGGCGCGCTGATTGTCGATGCTGCGGGCAGCATTGTCGGACGCGGCGTGACTGCGCTTGGCGGACGCCCCCATGCCGAGCGGCAGGCGTTGGATGAGGCAGGCGAGCAAGCGAGGGGTGCGACGGCCTATGTCACCCTGGAACCCTGCGCCCACCACGGGCAGACCCCGCCTTGCGCGGAGGCGCTGATCGCCGCCGGCATCCACCGCGTGGTGGTGGGCGCTGCCGATCCTGATCTGCGCGTGGCTGGCCGCGGCTGTGCGATGCTGCGGGCCGCAGGCATCGAGGTCGTGGAAGGCGTGATGGCCGATCAGGCGGCGGAGGCTCTGGCCGGCTATCTGACTCGATCCTTGCGGAAACAGCCGCATGTGACTCTGAAGCTTGCGCTTTCGCGCGACGACATGATCGGACGGCTGGGCGAAGGGCAGATGCCCATCACCGGTCCGGTCGCCCGCGCGCAAGCGCAGTTGCTGCGCGCAGCAAGCGATGTGATCCTTGTCGGAGTAGCCACGGCCATCGCCGACGATCCGCTGCTGACCGTCCGGCTGCCCGGTCTGGCGGATCGTTCTCCGATACGCGTGATCCTCGACAAGGATGTACGGCTTCCGCCCGAATCGGCGCTGGCGCAAACGGCCGCGCAGGTGCCGCTGCGGCTCGCGGTCGGCGGCAGTGCCGATCCCGCGCTGCGACAGGCGCTAGCCGCACTCCGAGTGGAGTTCCTTCCCGCCGAACTGCTCAATGGGCGGATCGCTCTGCCCAGGCTGCTGGCTGACATTGCTGCGGAAGGAATCTCCACCGTGATGGTGGAAGGCGGAGCTGCAACGGCGCGCGCCTTTCTTGTTGACGACCTCGTCGACCGGATCGTGCTGTTTCGGGGCGGGGTGGAGATCGGCGCCGGCGGTATCGTGTCGCCGGTCAAGTGGGGCGACCGCCCGAACGGCTTCACGCTTGCTCGCGACAGCCGTTATGGCAACGATCTTTGCAGGGAATGGGTGCGAGGCTGATGTTCACGGGCATTGTTTCGGATGTGGGCCGCGTGTCGAAGGTTGAGCCGCTGGACCAGGGCCGGCGCTTCACCATCCAGACGCGCTATGACCCGGAGAACATCGCCATCGGCGCATCGATCGCCTGCGCGGGCGTGTGCCTGACGGTCGTGGCGCTGCCGAAAAACGGCGAAAGACGGTTCGCCGTTGAAGCCTGGGAAGAAGCGCTACGGCTGACGACCGCCGCCCAATGGCGCGAAGGCACGCGGCTTAATCTCGAACGTGCGTTGAAACTCGGCGACGAACTGGGCGGCCACATTGTCGCGGGACATGCCGATGGTGCGGCCACGATCGTGGCCCGGCAGGAGGAGGGCGAGGCCGTGCGTTTCACGCTCGAAGCGCCGCGCGAACTGGCGCGCTTCATCGCCCCCAAGGGCTCGGTCGCGCTGGATGGCACCTCGTTGACGGTGAATCGGGTCGAAGGCACGCGCTTCGATGTGCTTCTCATCCAGCACTCGCTTGCAGTCACCACCTGGGGCGAACGGCAGGCTGGAGACCGGGTGAACCTCGAGGTCGACACCATGGCGCGCTATGCCGCTCGCCTTGCGGAAGCTTCGGCTCAAGGGCTCTAGGCCTCAGATTCATGGGTGCCGCGCGGGAGCGCGGCGCTGAACGAAGATGGCGCCATGAGGCCCGCGGGCCTTGCGATAAGAATCCTCCGGGCCTAAGTCACCGGCCTCCCGGAGACTGGAATGGCAACACAGCATACGCATACGGGCGCGTTTCTCGCGCCGGAACGGAAGACGCATCTCCTGATCGTCGAAGCGCGCTTCTATGACGGTTTCGCCGATGCGCTGCTGGAAGGGGCGAAGGCTGCCCTCGATGCGGCCGGTGCGACCTATGATGTTGTCACCGTTCCGGGCGCGCTGGAAATCCCCGCAGTCGTCGCCTTTGCCGCGCGGGGCGCCAACTCGAACACCGGTCGCGCCTATGACGGCTTCGTGGCGCTCGGCACCGTTATTCGCGGCGACACCTATCACTTCGACATCGTTGCGAACGAGTCGTCCCGCGCGCTCATGGACCTTTCGGTCAACCGTGCGATTGCCATCGGCAATGGCATCCTCACGACCGAGAACGAGGAGCAGGCCTGGGCCCGCGCGCGCCGCTCGGAAGGCGACAAAGGTGGCTTTGCCGCGCGCGCCGCGCTGACGATGATTGCGCTCCGCGACCGGCTTGGAGCATAAGGCGGTGACCGCAACCGCCAACAGCGATCAGCCGCCGCGACAAGCGAACAAGCGCGGCGCAGCACGCCTCGCGGCCGTGCAGGCGCTCTATCAGATGGATGTCGCTGGCAGCGGCGTGCTGGAGATCGCGGCCGAATACGAGACGTTCCGGCTCGGCAAGGAAGTGGACGGCGCGCAATACCGCGAAGCGGATGCACAGTGGTTCCGCACCATCATCTCCGGCGTGGTAGCCGAGCAGAAGATGGTCGATCCGGTGATCCGGCAGTCGCTGACGGAGGACTGGCCGCTGTCGCGTCTGGACTCTACCTTGCGCGCCATTCTGCGCGCTGGCGTCTGGGAACTGCTCAAGCGCGAGGACGTGCCGGTTGCCGTGATCGTGTCCGAATATGTCGACATCGCCAAGGCGTTCTACACCGAAGACGAGCCCAAGCTGGTGAATGCCGTGCTCGACCGCGCGGCGCGGCGCTTGCGCGGCGAAGGTCGGGGCAAGGCGCCGGCATGAACGACGACGCGCTTCGGCAGGCGAGGCGCACCGCGCTGATCCTGGCGGCCGCGAGCGCGATCATCGGATCGGCCTCCCCAATTTCCATTTCGATGGGCGCGCTTGCTGGCCACTACCTGCTCGGCCCGGACAAGACCCTCGCCACGGCGCCGATCACCGGCTTCAATCTTGGCGTGGCGCTCGGCGCGCTTCCCGCAGCCTGGATGATCAGACGTCTGGGTCAACGCCGTGGCTTCATGACCGGTACTGTGGCCACGGCCGTCGGCGGCGCGATTGCGACTGCGGCACTGTTCGCGGATCGTTTCTGGCTGTTCGCCTTTGGCCTGCTGGTGATCGGCTTCGGCGGCGCCTTCGTGCAGCAGTTCCGCTTCGCTGCCGCCGACAACGCGCCGCCCTCGATGAAGGCGCGCGCCATCTCCTTCGTGCTGGCGGGCGGCATCGTCACCGCCGTGCTCGGGCCGCAGATCGTCATCTTCACGCGGGAACTCTTCGCGCCGGTGATGTTCGCCGGCTCCTTCGCATCGATCCTCGTGCTTGCTGCTCTCGGTGCAGTGGTCCTGAGCGGACTGCGCGAGAGCCGGATCATGTCCCATCATGAGCAGGCGATCACCCAGCCCGCGCGGCCATTGTGGGAAATCGTCACTCAGCCCCGTTTTGCGGTTGCGCTTCTTTGCGCCGTAGGGACCTACGCGCTCATGAGCTTCGTGATGACGGGCGCACCGCTCGCCATGGTCGCCTGCGGCTTCTCGCCGGATGACGCGACGCTCGGCATCTCCTGGCATGTCATGGCGATGTTCGGTCCGAGCTTCTTCACCGGTCGGCTGATCACCCGCTTCGGCGCAGAATGTGTTTTAGCGGGCGGTCTCGTACTTCTGATCGGCTGCGCAATTGTCGCGCTTTCCGGCATCACGCTCTGGCAGTTCTGGACGGCGCTGATCCTCCTGGGTCTCGGCTGGAACTTCGGCTTCATCGGCGCGACCGCCATGGTGGCAAACAGCTATCGCCCGGCAGAGAAGGATCGTGCGCAGGGCTTCCACGACTTTGTGCTATTCGGTTCGGTGGCGGCGGGATCGCTCCTGTCCGGCGTCGTGCTTAACTTCTACGGATGGAACATGCTCAACTGGATCGTGATTCCCGTCTGCGTGCTCTGCCTCGTTTCGCTGGCGCTGCTGATGCTGGATCAAGCGACCCGTTCGCGCACAGCTACAATCGATTGAAGCTGGCAGTGCGCGGGAAAAGCCGCGCCTTTGCTTGACCTTGCGAGGCTCTTTTCGCATAAGGCCGATTGTGGCGCCCGTGTGACTGTCGAGGCGCGCCCCACGTCTTCTACCAAGGGTCCGGCGAGGGGTTCGGGACCCGATCACCATCAAGGAAATTCTGGCAATGACAATGCTTTATGTCGTCATCGCCTGCGGAGTGCTGTCCGTCGTTTACGCGATCTGGGCAACCCAGTCGGTGCTGGCCGCCGATCAGGGCAATGCGCGCATGCAGGAAATCTCGGCCGCGATCCGTGAAGGCGCGCAGGCCTATCTCGCGCGTCAGTATACGACGATCGCGATCGTCGGCGTGGTGGTCTTCCTGCTCGCCTGGTGGCTGCTCTCGAGCGCGGCTGCGATCGGCTTTCTGATCGGCGCTGTCTTGTCGGGCGCCGCCGGCTTCATCGGCATGCACGTGTCGGTCCGCGCCAATGTGCGCACCGCGCAGGCAGCTTCCAACAGCTTGGCGGCCGGGCTCGACATCGCCTTCAAGTCGGGCGCCATCACCGGCATGCTGGTGGCTGGCCTGGCGCTGCTCGGCGTCGCCGTCTATTACCTCATCTTGATCGGCCCGATGGGATTTGCGGCCAACGACCGCGCGGTGATTGATGCACTCGTGGCGCTGGGCTTCGGCGCCTCGTTGATCTCGATCTTCGCGCGTCTGGGCGGCGGCATCTTCACCAAGGGCGCCGATGTGGGCGGCGATCTCGTCGGCAAGGTCGAAGCCGGCATCCCGGAAGACGATCCGCGCAACCCCGCCACTATCGCCGACAATGTCGGCGACAATGTCGGCGACTGCGCCGGAATGGCAGCTGACCTGTTCGAAACCTATGCGGTGACGGTTGTTGCCACTATGGTTCTCGGCGCGATCTTCTTCGGCAGTTCCGAAGTGCTGGGCAGCGTCATGGTGTACCCGCTCGCTATCTGTGGCGCCTGCATCCTGACCTCGATCATCGGCACCTTCTTCGTGAAGCTCGGCTCGAACGGCTCGATCATGGGTGCCCTTTACAAGGGACTGATCGTGACCGGCGTGCTTTCGGCCGTCGGCCTCGGCGTCGCGACCTGGGCCACGATCGGCTTCGGCGAGATCGGCGTGATCGGTGCCGACCCTGCCCGCAATTTCGCAGGCATTTCGATCACCGGCACCAACCTGTTCATTTGCGGCCTCGTCGGCCTCCTGGTAACTGGGCTGATCGTCGTCATCACTGAATATTACACGGGCACCAACAAGCGCCCGGTGAACTCGATCGCCCAGGCTTCGGTGACCGGCCACGGCACCAACGTCATCCAGGGTCTCGCCGTGTCGCTCGAATCGACCGCGCTTCCTGCGCTGGTGATCGTCGGCGGCATCATCGCGACCTTCCAGCTCGCGGGGCTCTACGGCACGGCGATCGCGGTCACCACCATGCTCGGCCTCGCCGGCATGATCGTGGCGCTCGACGCTTTCGGTCCGGTGACCGACAACGCCGGCGGCATCGCCGAAATGGCGGGCCTGCCGAAGGAAGTGCGTCACTCGACCGACGCGCTTGACGCTGTGGGCAACACCACCAAGGCGGTGACCAAGGGCTACGCGATCGGCTCGGCCGGTCTCGGCGCGCTCGTTCTGTTCGCCGCCTACTCCTACGACCTGCAGTATTTTGCGGCGAACGGCGCGACCTATCCATATTTCGCGGATCTGGGCACCGTCTCCTTCGATCTGTCCAACCCCTATGTGGTGGCGGGCCTGATCTTCGGCGGCCTCATCCCCTACCTCTTCGGCGGCATCGCGATGACCGCCGTCGGACGCGCGGCGGGGTCGATCGTGGAAGAGGTGCGGCGGCAGTTCAAGGAGAAGCCCGGCATCATGCAGGGCACGGATCGTCCGGATTACGCCCGCGCGGTGGACATCCTGACCCGCGCCGCGATCCGTGAGATGATCGTGCCGTCGCTGCTGCCCGTGCTTGCGCCGCTCGTCGTGTATTTCGGCGTGCTGCTGATCTCGGGCTCGAAGGCTTCGGCCTTTGCAGCGCTCGGCGCCTCGCTTCTCGGTGTCATCGTGAACGGCCTGTTCGTAGCCATCTCGATGACCTCGGGCGGCGGTGCGTGGGACAATGCGAAGAAAAGCTTCGAGGACGGCTTTACCGACAAGAACGGCGTCCGTCATCTCAAAGGCTCGGAGGCGCACAAGGCTTCGGTCACCGGCGACACGGTGGGCGATCCCTACAAGGACACCGCCGGCCCCGCCGTGAACCCGGCGATCAAGATCACCAACATCGTGGCGCTGCTCCTGCTTGCCGTGCTCGCGCACGGCTAGGCAGCGCCAAGCTGCTGGATCAAACAAAAAACCCGCGGAGCGATCCGCGGGTTTTTTGTTTCTGCCTCGGGTGGCTCAGCCGCCGGGCTGCTGCCCCGGCAACGTCGGTATCCCGCTTCCAGATCCCTGCAGGATTCGGCCGAGGAAGTTCTCGTCCTTGCCGCCGGTGGGCGTGGTGCGCGAGATGAAGTCGAAGACCTTCCCGTCCTTCAAGCCGTAATTCGCGATGTCGGTCACGCGGCTGTCCTGCCCGAAATAAACGGCCAGCACACGCTGGTCCACCACGCGCGCATTCATGAACGCCGCGCTGCGCCGGCGCGTTTGCGAGATGTAGTAGAAAACCTCACTGTCGAAGGTGGCCGTGGTGGATGGCGTACCGAGCGCGAGCAGCACCTGCTCGCGGCTGGAGCCGACCGGCACCGAATCGACCTGATCCTGATCGATCACATAGCCCTGCGTGATGGTCTCGCCCGGCGTGAGGCCCAGATCGCCGCCACCATTGCAGCCGGAAAGCAGCAGCCCGGCGCCAATTGCGATCCCGATGCCGCGCGCGGGCCGAAGCCCCTTGAATTTCTGTCCCCTCAATGACAACTCCCAGCCTCTCGCGACCTTCAACCCGTCTCGGGCACCTGTCTCGGGCTTTGTCCCCGCCCTTGATCGTCGCCGATGAAGCGGTAAACCAGCTTCACCTTGCTTGCAACTCGGCCGGAACCGCTCCGTGCCCCGCGGAAACCGGCGATGTTCGATCGACTTTTCGGCAGAAAACGCCAAGCCAACCGGGCGATCATCGAGCGGCTCTACGAACAGATCGTGGCAGCCGCGCGGCAGCCCGTGCTTTATGCCGAGTGGTCGGCACCCGATACGCCGCTCGGCCGTTTCGAGATGATCGCCATGCATGTCTTCCTCGTTCTGCGTCGGTTGAAGGATCAGCCGGCGGCGCGCGAGGTGGCGCAAGATCTGACGGACACCTTCTTCGCCGATGTCGACCAGTCGCTGCGCACGCTCGGGATAGGCGATCTCGGCATTCCCAAGCGGATGAAGAAGCTGGCGCGCATGTTCTACGGCCGCACGGCTTCGTACTCAGAAGCGATCGACAGGCATGACGTGAGCGCGCTTGCCGAGGCAATCACCCGCAACACGCGCCCTGGAGAGGAGTGCGACAAAGGCGCTGAGCGCATGGCGCACTACGTGATGCTCGCGGCGGCCGCCCTGGACGAGCAGCCGATAGCCGAGATCGCATCGGGAGTGCTGCGCTTTCCCCATCCCTCCAGCATTGAGGAGCCCGCAACATGAGACGCGACAGGCAGGAGCCTACGAGTCCGATCTCGTTTCCGGTCAACGTGGCGCGTTTGCCCCAGAAGGGGATGCCGGTGGTCATTGATGCCGATGCTCGACAGCGCGAGGGGCTCGCGAAGGAACACGGCATCGCCTCTGTCGAGAGCCTGCGCGCGGACCTCCTGGTCGAGAAGTGGAAGCGCAACGGCATCCGCGTTTCTGGCCAAGTGACGGCGCGGATCATCCAGGAATGCGTGGTGACGCTCGATCCGATCGACAACACGATCGAAGAGCCGATCGACGCGCTGTTCCTGCCCGATGATTCGCGGATCGGGCGGGAAGGTTTCGACATCGGCGGAGAGATCATGCTCGACCCCGATGGGCCGGACAGCCCCGAAACATTTTCCGGCGACACGGTCGATGTCGGAGCGCTGGCCGAGCAGTTCTTCGGCCTCGCGATTGATCCATACCCGCGTAAGTCGGGCACCGACGCCACCAAGCTCTTGCCCGAGGAGCAGGATGGGCTGTCACCATGGCAGGCGCGGCTTGCCGCGCTGGCGCGAAAGTCGTAGGCGAGCCGACCCACGCGATAAAAGTTGTGCCGTCTTCCAAAAGCGCTATTTTCCGGCCCGCTGCGCCGGGAGCAAGAACCTGTCTGCGGCGGAAATTGAGAAAGCCGGCTGATTGATCACTCTTTCCATTGACGCCATGGGCGGCGATCACGGGCCGTCGGTCGTGCTGCCTGCTTTGGCGATCATTGCGGCGCGACGCAGCGATGTGCGCTTCCTTATCTTCGGTCAGGAAGAGGTGGTCCGCCCCGTCTTGGAAGCCAATCCGCGTCTCGGTCCGATCAGCCAGTTCATCCACTGCGAGCTCGCGGTGCGCATGGACGAGAAGCCCGGCCAAGCGCTGCGCAGCGGGCGCGGCAAGTCGTCCATGTGGCGCGCCATCGAGGCGGTAAAGGCCGGCGAGGCGGAGGGCTGCATCTCGGCCGGCAATACCGGCGCGCTGATGGCGATGTCGAAGTTCTGCCTGCGCACCATGTCGAATATCGAGCGCCCGGCGATCGCGGCACTCTGGCCGACCTTGCGCGCGGAAAGCGTGGTTCTCGACGTGGGCGCCACCATCGGCGCCGATGCGCACCAGCTCGTGGATTTCGCGATTCTGGGCACAGCCATGGCGCGCGCTTTGTTCGAGCTCGACCGGCCAAGTGTCGGGCTCCTCAATGTCGGGGTCGAGGACGTCAAGGGCCAGGAAGACGTCAAGGATGCCGGCCGCATGCTGCGTGAGGCGGACCTCGCCTCAATGCGCTACCATGGCTTCGTGGAAGGCGACGATATCGGCAAGGGCACGGTCGACGTGGTGGTGACGGAAGGCTTCTCCGGCAATATCGCGCTCAAGACCGCCGAAGGCACCGCCCGCCAGATCTCGACCTATCTCCGCGATTCGATGAACCGGACGCTGATGTCGAGGATCGGCTATCTCTTCGCCAAAGGCGCCTTTGCGCGCGTTCGCGAGAAGATGGACCCGCGCCGTTCCAACGGAGGCGTGTTTCTCGGCCTGAACGGCATTGTCGTGAAAAGCCATGGCGGCACCGATGCCGAGGGCTTCGCGGCAGCGGTCGATCTTTGCTACGACATGGTGCGCAACCGGCTGCTCGATCGGATCGAGGCCGACCTGGATCTTTTCCACGCGCGCCATGTGAGGGGCGGGGGCCTGCGCGCGCAACCCGCATCCGATACCGAGGAACAGGAAGCACAATGATTCGATCGATCGTGCGCGGGATCGGCACCGCCCTGCCGCAACGCGTCATGAAGAATGCGGATTTCGCCGGAATGGTGGAAACCTCCGACGAGTGGATCACCCAGCGCACCGGCATCCGTCAGCGTTATATCGCGGGTGAAGGGGAAACCACCGCCTCGCTGGGCGAAGCGGCCGCCCGCGCGGCGCTCGATCACGCGGGCCTCAAGCCGGCGGACATCGATCTCATCGTGCTCGCCACCTCGACCCCCAACAACACCTTTCCGGCAAGCGCGGTCGAAATCCAGCAGCGACTGGGGATGGTCAACGGTTTCGCTTTCGACATGCAGGCGGTCTGCTCGGGATTCATCTATGCGGTTGTGACCGGCGATCTCTATATTCGCGGCGGGCTGGCGAAGCGCGTGCTCGTGATTGGTGCAGAGACCTTCTCACGCATCCTCGACTGGTCCGACCGCTCCACCTCCGTGCTGTTCGGTGACGGCGCGGGCGCGATCGTGCTCGAAGCGGGGGAGGGCGATGGCACGGTCGCGGATCGCGGCGTGCTGGCATCGAGCCTGCGCTCCGATGGCTCGCATCGCGAAAAGCTTTATGTGGACGGCGGACCCTCTACCACTGGCACGGTCGGCATGCTGCGCATGGAAGGCCGCGAGGTGTTCAAGCACGCGGTCGGCATGATCACGGATGTGATCGAGGACGTATTCGCCCGGACCAGCCTGTCGGCCGCCGACCTCGACTGGTTCGTTCCGCATCAGGCCAACAAGCGCATCATCGACGCGTCGGCCAAGAAGCTCGGCATCGACGAGAACAAGGTGGTGATCACGGTCGATCTGCACGGCAACACATCCGCGGCCTCTGTGCCGCTGGCGCTTGGTGCGGCTGTCGCGGACGGCCGCATCAAAAAGGGCGACCTGGTGCTGCTTGAAGCCATGGGCGGCGGCTTCACATGGGGCGCCGTGATGGTGCGCTGGTAGGATTCCTTGACCGGGCGAGGCCGATTTTCTAACGTTTCGATGAGCTTGGCTGGATTCGTGGGAACAAGAGGCGGCGCTGCGGCATGAGCGGTAAGACTTTGACGCGCGCCGATCTGGCGGAGGCGGTCTATCGCAAGATCGGCTTGTCCCGCACGGAGTCCGCGGAACTCGTGGAAAGCGTGCTGGCTGAGATCTGCGACGCGATCGTGCGCGGGGAAACCGTGAAGCTGTCCTCTTTCGCCACTTTCCAGGTGCGCGACAAGAACGAGCGCGTTGGCCGCAATCCGAAAACCGGCGAGGAGGTGCCGATCCTTCCCCGCCGCGTCATGACATTCAAGGCATCCAACGTGCTCAAGAGCCGCATCCTGCGTGGCCATGCCAGGGATGCCAAGGAAAAGAAGACGGCCTGAACCTCCGCTTTCGCCGGAAGGCGGGCCGGCAAGCCGCTGAATCGAATCGCCAATCAGGATGCTCCCCATGGATCAGGCGACGCTCAACAAGAGCCCCGATGCCTTCCGCACAATCAGCGAGGTGGCGGAAGATCTCGACCTTCCGCAGCATGTGCTTCGCTTCTGGGAAACGCGCTTCACCCAGATCAAGCCGATGAAGCGCGGCGGCGGCCGCCGTTATTACCGTCCGCAGGACGTGGACCTGATCAAGGGCATCCGCCACATGCTTTATGATCAGGGCTATACCATCAAGGGTGTGCAGCGCATGCTGCGCGACAACGGGAACCAGTTCGTGGTGTCCGTCGGCAATGGCGACGTGTCCGCTGTCGAGGCACTGGCGCGACGGCGTCCGGAGGAGGAGGAAGACGAGGCCGTAGCTTCGCCGGTGCGCGAGGCGTCGCCGGAAGACGAGATGCTGGTTGGCGAGCCCAAGGTGAAGCCCAGTCGCCGCTTCTTCGGTCTGGCCAAGGCGGAGGATGAAGGTCCGGTTCCCGCTGGCTCCAGCAAGCTCTCCCGCGACAATCGCGCCCTTCTCCAGGAGGCGCTGTTCGACCTCCTCGAATGCAAGCGTCTGCTCGATCAGGTCCGCTGATGGCGGTGCGGCGCGAAGGCGGATGCCTCTGCGGTTCTGTTCGCTACCGTGTGAAAGGTGAACCGCTGCGTGTGGGCCTTTGTCACTGCGCCGACTGCCGCAAGTCGAGCGGATACGCTTTCGTGACCTTTGCCGTCTTCCCGCGCCGGGCTTTCGCATCCAGCGGCGAGGTTGCCAGCTATTCGGGCCGTAGCTTCTGCCCGCAATGCGGGTCGCGCTTGTTCTGCCTGCGCGAGGATGAGGCCGAAATCCGCGTGGGCTCTCTCGACGATGCGCCGACCGACTTGACGCCGACTTATGAGAACTGGGTCAAGCGTCGCGAACCCTGGCTTCGCCCGCTACCCGGCCGTGACCAGTTTGACGAAGATCGACCGGACGTTGAATAGAACGTCGGCAAAATCTCGCGCCGCCCTAGTCTCGCCAATGCAGAAGCGGACAGAACTGGGATGTGCAGGTCGGGGAAGGAAATGGTCGGAGCGACAGGATTCGAACCTGCGACCCCTTGACCCCCAGTCAAGTGCGCTACCGGGCTGCGCTACGCTCCGAACCGTGGCCCGTCTATCGTGATACCGATCGGGCGGTCAACTGGATTCGGCGGCTGCTCTGAAGATGCCGGCGGAAGCGTCATCGGCCGACGCCTGCGTCATGCTCAGTAGGCATTTTCCGTGTTGAGCAGGCGGATCGGTGTGAGAAGCAGGATCTTCAGGTCAAACCAGAGCGACCAGTTCTCGATGTAGTAGAGGTCGAACTCCGTGCGCATGCGGATTTTGTCGTCATTGTCGATCTCGCCGCGCCATCCATTGATCTGCGCCCATCCCGTCACGCCAGGCTTTACCTTGTGCCGCGCGAAATAGCCGTCCACCACCTCGGAAAAAAGCCGGTTGCTGCTGTGGCCAGTGATCGCGTGGGGGCGGGGCCCGACCAGCGAGAGGCTTCCCATCAGCGAGTTGAAGAACTGCGGCAACTCGTCGATGGAGGTCTTGCGGATAATCCGTCCGACCCGCGTGACGCGCGGATCGCCGCGGGACACAGCCTGCGCTGCGCCCTGATCAGCCTGATCAGCGAACATCGAGCGGAACTTCCAAACGTCGATCACCTCATTGTTGAAGCCGTGACGCTTCTGGCGAAAGAAGACCGGACCCTTGCTGTCGAGCTTGATGGCGACTGCTGCCGCCAGCATGACAGGCGACAAGGCGACAAGTCCCATCAGGCTGAACACGATATCGAAGATGCGCTTGGCGACGGAATCCCAATCGTTGATGGGCTTGTCGAAGATGTCGAGCATCGGCACGGAGCCGATATAGGAATAGGATCGCGGCCGGAAGCGAAGCTGGTTGGAATGCGCCGACAGGCGGATGTCGACGGGAAGCACCCAGAGCTTCTTCAGCAGCGACAGGACGCGCTGCTCAGCGGTGAGCGGCAGCGACACAATCAGCATGTCAATTTGAGCGATACGGGCGAATTCCATCAGTTCGTTGATCGTGCCGAGCTTCGGATAACCCGCCACGATTGGCGGCGACCGGCTGTCATCGCGATCGTCGAAGATGCCGCAGATGCGGATATCGTTATAGGGCTGCACCTCGAGCGAGCGGATGAGGGTCTCCGCCAGCCTCCCCCCTCCGACGATCACTGCACGGCGCTCCATCCGCCCGTTGCGCGCCCAGTTGCGCAGCACGCGGGAAAGCACGAAGCGAAAAACAAGCACGAGCAGAAGCCCGCTCAGGAACCACGAACCGATCCAGAGGCGGGAAAAGTCCTCCGAGACCTTCATGAAAAAGCCAGTGAGGGCCAGCAGGGCAAAAGTGGCGGACCAGACGATCAGCAGCCGACTGACCACGGTCATGGGACGGAGGAGGGCACCGATCCGATATGCGCCGCTGAACTCCAGAAGAAGCAGCGCGGCAAGCGATGCTCCCGCCGTGATCAGCAGATACTGCCATTGCAGCGAACTGCCGACACCGACGTAAAGGAGGTAGATCGTAGCGCCGGCACCGATCAGCAAGGCAAGCTCAATGAGCCGTACGATGCCCTGCATCATCACCGGCGACATCGTATCACGACGATATTGCGAAGCCACCTGCCGCGCGATGGCGTTCAGGCTGTCGGGCAGCGCTTCTGCGTCGACGCCATCCTCGAACTTGTGGATAGCGTTGCGCGAATATCGGTGAGTGGGGTCGATTTCGGTCATGCGAGGCGGCCCTCTGCTTCGCATGACCTAGCAGAAAGCGGCTAAGGAAGGCTTGACGCGCCGATCGCAATTCACGCGTGTGACCGGCTGCAGCAAATGGAGCGCCGGAGCGGCAGGCGTGGTCGCGCTAGAAGAAGCGCTCCCGCACATAGATCGTGTCGCCCGGCAGAAGCGGATCGGAGCTCGGCACGCGGCCTGTCATCACCTTGCCGTTGATGTCGCGCGTGACGTCGATGTCGTTCTGGTTGGCGCGCGGCGTGAATCCTCCTGCGGTAGCGATGGCCTTCTGCGCGGTGAGGCCGGGCACATAGGAATACTGGCCGGCGGCACCCACTTCGCCCATGACGAAGATCGGACGGTAGCGGTCGATCTCCACCGACACGTCGGGATCGCGGATATAGCCGCCACGCAGCTTGTCTGCGATCTGCTTTTCCAACTGCTGCGCCGTCTGGCCGCGTGCGGGAAGGTTGCCGACCAGCGGAAAGGCGATATAGCCGGCCTGATCCACGCTGTAGGTGTTCGTCAGCCCTTCCTGCTCGAACACCGTCACTCGCACACGATCGCCGGCACCGAGCGCATAAGGTTGCGTGATCGCCTTGTGAAAGGCAGCCGGGGGAGGCCGGTAGCCGGAGCAGCCTGCAAGAAGAAGCGCTGCGAGGAGCGCGCTGGATGCTGCATGGAGGCTCTTCATGGCGGAACGCTCATCGTGCCGAGGCCGGGAACGACCAGCCTCCTCGTTCAGCCTTTATCGCTTTGTTAGGGTTAACGGTCCGTGAAGCGCGTGTGCGGCGGCGCGCGCTTGTTCAGGAACCTGCCTTGGGCGCACCCACCATCCACTTGATGATGAGCATCGCGGGGAGGATCCAGAGCAGCCCCGAAAACAGGAAAAACAAGAAATGCACCAACGGGCCTGACTCGGCAAATTGAGCCATCGCGACCACGGTGGCAGCGAAGGCATAAACCAGCACGAGCACGATCAACAGCACGGTGCCGATGAGCTTCTTGATGCGGATCGGCACTTCGTTTCTCCTCGCTGCGGCCTCTGCGTCGAAGGCGCTGTCGTAAGTGGTCGCACACCGCCACGCAACGGCTGCGCGACCGGATGTCACGCGAACCGCGCTTGCTCGCGCCTGCGCGACCGTCCAACTGTGCGCCGATCGAAACGGGAAAGCGCGCGATCATGACGGCGACCATCGAAGCGCAAACGATTGCCGGAGAACAAAGCCGCGCATTGCGCAACCGGGCGCTGCTGCGCGGCTGGTTGTGGATCGTGGTGCTGATGCTGTTCGCGCTTGTCATGGTGGGCGGCGCGACACGGCTCACCGACTCAGGCCTCTCGATCACAGAGTGGAAGCCGATCCACGGCATCGTCCCGCCCTTGAACGATGCCGAGTGGCAGGAAGAGTTCGCCAAGTATCGCGAAACACCGGAGTTTCGGCAGGTGAAGTCAGAGCTCGATCTACCGGGCTTCAAGAGCATCTTCTGGTGGGAATATGCGCACCGCGCGCTGGCGCGCACGATCGGCGTGGTGTTTGCGCTCCCGCTGCTCTTCTTCTGGGTGACACGGCGCATCGAGCACGCGGTCAAGCCGAAGCTGCTTGGCCTGCTGGCGCTCGGCGGGTTGCAGGGCGCCATCGGCTGGTGGATGGTCGCCTCGGGTCTGGTGGTGCGCGTCGATGTCAGTCAGTACCGTCTTGCCACCCACCTCACCATGGCCGCGGTCATCATCGCCGGGACGGTCGTGGTCGCGCGCGGGCTTTCTCCGCACAGCGGACGACCGGCGGATCACGGCACAAGGCGCTTCGCGGGCTTTCTGGTTCTTGCCGCGCTTGTCCAGATCTATCTTGGAGGGCTCGTCGCCGGCCTTGATGCCGGGATGAGCTTCAACAGCTGGCCTCTGATGGACGGACGCCTAATACCCGGCGATCTGTTCACGATCGAACCCGCCTGGCGCAACCTGTTCGAGAACCCGAAGACCGTGCAGTTCATCCATCGCCTTGGTGCCTATGCGCTGCTGGGCCTGACGCTCTGGCACATGATCGCGACGCGACGCAGGCAGCCCGGCACCACCCATGCGCGACGCGCTCTGGTGCTGTTTCATCTGGTTCTGGTGCAAGCACTGATCGGCATCACCGCGCTCGTGCTCGTGGTGCCGTTCGGCTGGGCGCTGCTGCATCAGGCTGGCGCGTTGATCGTGCTCGGCTTTGCCGCTGCCCATTGGCGAGGAACGCGCGGAGCCTACGCGCCCGAAACAGCGGTTGCCGTTCGTCGTTAGGCGGCAAGGCTTCCCAGCATCAGGTCCATGTTCTGCACCGCCGCGCCGGATGCACCCTTGCCGAGATTGTCCAGCGAGGCCACCAGGTTCACACGGCCATCACCTTCCGTTCCGAGCACGAAGAGCTTCAGCCGGTCGGTGCCGGCCAACTCGGTCGGGTCGAGGCGCTGCAAGGCAGCACTTTCCTCAAGCGGCACGACAGAGATGTTCTCGGCACCCTCGTAATGCGCCTCCAGCGCTCCGTGGAGATCACCCGGTGACGGCGCGCTGGTGAGATCGCCAAGGTGCAGCGGCACATTCACCAGCATGCCCTGCTGGAAACGTCCCACGGAAGGCATGAAGATTGGCGCGCGCGCGAGCATCCCGTATTTTTGCATTTCCGGCACATGCTTGTGGTGAAGCGTCAACCCATACTCGAAGAAGGGCGCGGTGATGCGGTCGGGATGGTTCTCGTCTTCCAGCTGGGCGATCATCTGCTTGCCGCCCCCGGTGTAGCCGGACACTGCGTTGATTGTGACGGGATAGTCGACCGGAAGGAACCCGGCAGCGACCAGCGGACGGATGAGCGCGATGGCGCCGGTTGGATAGCAGCCGGGATTCGCCACGCGATCCGAGCGGACGATGAGACCTGCCTGATCCGCGTCGAGCTCGGGGAACCCATAGGCCCAGGCATCATCCACGCGATGGGCCGTCGAAGTGTCGATCACGCGGGTTTTCGCACCGTCGATCATGGCCACGGCCTCGCGCGCGGCATCGTCCGGCAGGCACAGAATGGCGATGTCTGCCTCGCGCAGCATCTCCGCGCGAGCGCCCGGGTCGCGGCGGCGCTCGGCCGGTATCGAAAGAATCGCGAGATCGTCACGCCCGCCCAAGCGCTGCCGGATCTGCAAACCGGTCGTGCCGTGCTCGCCATCGATGAAGATCTTGTGCGTCATGGGAAACCCTTGAAAGCCGAGGGATTGCAGATCGTTGAAGGCGCAGCCGGAATCAAGGCGTCAGGCGCTTGAATCATCCGGTGAACACCGCGCCCGCCTTTCGCTCCGCAAGAAGGCCAAGATAGTGCATCGCAATGGTCGCGCCGGCGATTGCCGTGATGTCGGCGTGGTCGTAAGCGGGGGCCACCTCCACCACATCCGCACCGACGATATCGAGCGCGCCCAGCCTGCGCAGCACGGACAGCATCCGGGCCGATGAAGGCCCGCCCGAAACGGGTGTGCCCGTGCCCGGTGCGAAGGCTGGGTCGAGGCAGTCGATGTCGAAGGTGAGGTAGCATTTCGCTTCGCCGACCCGCTCCCGGATGGCTGTGGCGATGTCGGCCGCGCGCATCTCCTCAACCTCATCGCCGCGGATGATCCTGATGCCGTAATCGGCTGGCGCATGGGTGCGGATGCCGATTTGGATCGTCCGCGTTGCATCGATTAGGCCATCGTCCACCGCGCGCGCGACAAAGGAGCCGTGATCGATGCGCCTTCCGTCATCGAGCCAGGTGTCCTGATGCGCGTCGAACTGCACAAGCGCAAGCGGGCCATGACGTTCGGCATGAGCCTGAAGCAGCGGCCAGGTGATGAAATGGTCGCCGCCCAGCGTGAGGAGAAACGCGCCCGTGTCGAGGATCGTGTTCGCCTGTGCACGAATGGCGGCAGGCGTTTCCGCATGATTGCCGTAGTCCAGCAGGCAGTCGCCATAATCCGCCACCGCCAGTTCCTCGAACAGGTCGCGCGCGAAAGGATATTGCGGGTCGTTGTCGAAGATGGCCGAGGCACGGCGGATCGCTTGCGGTCCGAAACGCGCGCCTGGCCGGTTTGACACCGCCGCATCGAACGGGATGCCCCAGACCACGGCATCCGCACCCGCGATCTCCTTGGTGAAACGGCGGCGCATGAAGGACAGCGCACCGGCATAGGTTGGATCACCGGAGCGGCCGAGCAGGCTCGATGCGGTGAAGGCGTGGTCGATGCTTCTTGAGGCCATCTGCTGGCTCCTTTGATGCCGCCTTATTGGCGATTGCGGCCGCAATTTCCAGCACATCCGTGCCCGAGGAGCCCTGTTTCATCAACCTGTCGCGCAGGCTTCAAGCCTTTGTCACGACCGGAGCCTAGCGCCGTCTCGACGCATCGAACTCGACCGGGGATGCCTGCCCATGCGCCGTCTCGTGCTCTCAGCATTTGCCATCAGCATCGCAATGGTTGCCACGCCGCTCGGCTCGCAAACCAACCGTGCCAGCCAGATCATCGAACGCTGGGAGAATGCCGAACGGTGGCGCGATCATGTGCTGATCGTGGCCCACCGCGGCGGATGGCTGGAGCGCGGCGTGCCGGCGCGGGCGGAGAACTCGCGTGCCTCCATTGAGCATGCGATCGCGCTCGGCGTCGAGATGGTCGAGATCGACGTGCGGCGCGCCAAGGGCGGCGAACTTGTCGTGATGCATGACAGCTGGCTCGACCGGACAACAACATGCCACGGCGAGGTTGCCGCCTGGACGATCGCGGAGATGAAGCGTTGCCGGCTGATCGTGGAAGGGGCGGGCGCGACTGCGGAAGCGGTGCCGACCTTGCGCGAACTGCTTTTGACGGCGCGGGGGCGCATCCTTGTCAATGTGGACAACAAGCTCGGCGCGGAAGCGATCCCCGAGATTGGGGCGCTCACGGCGGAACTCGGCATGTCGCGCGAGGTCGTCGTCAAGGAGAACATCTGGAACGACGATCGTCTTGCGACTGTGAGCGCCGTCCTTCCCCGTGCGCACGATATCCGGATCATGCCGATCCTGGCGGATGATGCGGTGCGCGATGCGGCGTTCATGCAGAAGGTCGGCAGCGCGCTTCAGTCCGATGCGCTTGAGATGATCGCCTGGCGTGATCCCCTGCAGCCGATGACAAAGGATGGCGGGCCCTTGTTCTCTTCTGCCGTGCGGGAGATCGCCATACGCGGCGACCGGCGCCTTTGGATCAACCTGTTCTCGATCGTGAACGTGCCCGGCGGGCCGCTTGCGGGCGGACGCGGCGACAAGCTCGCGGCGCTCGCCGATCTGCCCGATGAGGCCTACGGCTTCTGGATCGCGCATGGCGCAACAATCCTCCAGACCGACGAGCCGGAGCTTCTGCGTAACTGGCTCGAAGCAAATGGCCGGCGCGTGCCCTACGACCTGACCAACTGATCGCCTAAAGAAAAAGCCGCCCGAAGGCGGCTTTCCCAGAAGCAAGCGAAGCGTGAGGGATCAGCGCTTCGAGAACTGGAACGAACGGCGCGCCTTGGCCTTGCCGTACTTCTTGCGCTCCACCACGCGCGAATCGCGGGTCAGGAATCCACCCTTCTTGAGCACGGCGCGAAGGCCCGGCTCGTAATAGGTCAGCGCCTTGGAAATGCCGTGACGCACCGCACCTGCTTGGCCCGAAAGTCCACCGCCGGCCACAGTCACGACGATGTCGAACTGACCGTCGCGGTTGGCGGCTACGAGCGGCTGCTTGAGCACCATCTGGAGCACGGGGCGCGCAAAATAGGCCTCGAATTCCTTCGTGTTGACGGTGATGCGGCCGGAGCCCGGCTTCACCCAGACGCGCGCGATCGCGTCCTTGCGCTTGCCCGTGGCATAGGCGCGGCCGGACCGGTCGAGCTTCTGGACGTAAGTTGGAGCGGAAACCGGTGTCGCCGTGCGGCCGGTGGCTTCGCCAAGCTCGGCGAGCGAGGAAAGTTCAGCCATGATCAGGCCCTCTTGTTCTTGCCGTTCAGCCCTGCGACGTCGAGCGTCTCCGGCTGCTGGGCGGTGTGGGGATGTTCCGCGCCGGCATAGACGCGGAGATTCTTCATCTGGCGGCGGCCGAGCGGCCCGCGCGGGATCATGCGCTCAACGGCTTTTTCCACCACGCGCTCCGGGAAGCGGCCCTCGAGCAACTGGCGCGCGGTGCGCTCCTTGATGCCGCCGGGATGGCCGGTGTGCCAGTAATACACCTTGTCGGTGCGCTTGTTGCCAGTGAACACGACCTTGTCGGCGTTGACGATCACAACATTGTCGCCATCATCGACATGGGGGGTGAAAGAAGGCTTGTGCTTGCCGCGCAGACGGTTGGCGACGATGGTGGCAAGCCGCCCGACAACGAGACCCTCGGCGTCGATCAGCACCCACTTCTTCACCACGTCCGCAGGCTTCTGCGAGAACGTCTTCATGAGGGGACTTTCCTGAATAAACCCCGGCATGCGGGGCGTTTCTTGTTGCTTGTGTTGAGCTTGACGCTCAACAGGCGCGCCAGTCCGAAAGGACGAGCACGCCAAGCAGGCTTATAGATACCCGATCGCGCAGCGTCAATCAGTGCTGACTCGTTACGGGGAGTAAATCATCAGCAAAAACAATGATCTGCTGATGTGGTATTATTATACCTTCGCTGATTGCGTGTGGGGTGGCATGGCGTAGGTGCCGACGGCATGGGCGATGGTTTCATCGTTCACGTCGGTGATCTCGGCATCGAACACCATCAGGCTGCGTCCGAGCTTCAGGATGCGGCAATGCGCATCGAGCGGACCCGGAAGAGCCTTGCGCATGAAGTTGATGGAAAGGTTGGTCGTCACCGACAGCGCGTCGGCCTCGGCATGAGAAAGAACGCAGGCATAGCCGCCGATATCGGCCAGCATGAACAAGGAAGGGCCGGAAACCGTGCCGCCGAAACGCAGATGCTGCGGCCCCGCTTCGAGCCTAACCACACAGCCGCCGGGCAAGATCTCGACCACGCGATAGGCGTGCCCGCCATTGTTGAGCTCGGGATAGGCCGAGTTGATGAGCCTGTTTGTTTGCAACGCGTCGAGCCTGGGCTGAAGGTCCGCTTGACGTGGCATCGGCTTGTGCTCCCCAGATCCGCTGCTTTAACAACCATCGTTGACGGTGGGAGGCAACGGGCTCAAGAAACGGCTGTCGAACCTCTTGCCGGAAGGCCGTGCGTATGGCTGAAGTCGTCGCAATCAAGCGCACTGCCGCCGACAAGCCCGTTCGTGTCGAGCACGACGGTGCCATCCTGCGGCTTACCCTCGCCAGCCCGCCAACCAATGCATTGTCCCGCGAGACGATGGCGCGGCTCCATGAGGCTATCGATGCTGCACCCGGCGAGTCCGGCTCGCGGGTGATCGTGATCGGTGCGGAAGGAAAGGTCTTTTCCGCCGGCCACGATCTCAAGGAGATCACCGCGCGGCGAAGCGATCCGGATCGGGGCAGGGCTTTCTTCACGGAAACGATGGAGGCCTGCGCCGCGCTGATGCAGGCGATCGTGCGCTGCCCGCTGCCGGTGATCGCCGCCGTGGACGGTCTTGCGACCGCCGCCGGGCTTCAACTCGTCGCAAGCTGCGATCTGGCGGTGGCAACCGATCAGGCGACGTTCTGCACGCCCGGCGTCAATATCGGCCTGTTCTGCTCGACCCCTATGGTTGCGCTTTCACGCAATGTGGGCCGCAAGCAGGCCATGGAGATGCTGCTCACCGGCGAGACCATCGACGCCGCCACCGCGCGCGAGTGGGGGCTCGTCAACCGCGTCGTGCCGCGCGAGTACCTGAGTCAGGTCGTCATGAAGTATGCGCAAGCCATTGCAACGAAATCTCCTTTGACGCTGAGGATCGGCAAGGAGGCCTTCTATCGGCAGGCCGAACTGCCGCTCGGTGAAGCGTACGACCACGCGGCGCATGTAATGGTGGAGAACATGCTCGCCCGCGATGCGGAAGAGGGGATCGGCGCGTTTCTCCAAAAGCGCCAGCCGGAATGGAGAGGCGAATGATGGAACCGCGCATCTCCATCGTGACGCTTGGCGTCCGCGATCTTCCCCGCGCCGTCGCCTTCTACGAGAGCATGGGCCTTAAGCCTGGCATGGTGGTCGAAGGCGACGTCGCCTTTTTCGAAATGGGCGGCCTGCTTCTCGGCCTGTGGCTGCGCGACAAACTTGCCGCAGACATCGGAGAAGCCGACCTGGCGCAGGGGCCGGCTCCTGTGGCGCTTGCCTACAACACGCGCTCGGAAGCGGAAGTGAATGAGGTACTGGCGCTCGCAGCAAACGCAGGCGGGCGCATCGTGAAACCAGGCCAGAAGGCGTTCTATGGCGGATGGTACGGCTATTTCGCCGACCTCGACGGACACCTGTGGGAGGTCGCCTTCAATCCCGGATTTCCCTTGGATGCGGAAGGAAGGATCAGACTGCCCGCTTTATGATCGGGCCGACAGCCTTCTCGAATGGGGCCGGGGGCCGGAACGAGCGTGCTGCACCCGGAACTCTTCGTCGTGCCACACCGCGGAAAGGTATTCGCTCCTGACCTAGGTTTAAGAGTCTTCCTGCGCATCTTCGCTCTGGAAAGCGCAAATTTGTCCTTTGCAAACTCGTTGTCGGCCCGCCATGAATGGCGCCGCCAAGGAAGAGGAGCCTGTCCATGCGCGAACCCGGTTTCGACACTCTCGCTGTTCACGCCGGCGCCAAGCCCGATCCCACGACCGGCGCGCGGGCGACGCCGATCTACCAGACCACCTCCTTCGTGTTCGAGGATGCAGATCATGCGGCGTCGCTGTTCGGGCTGAAAGCCTTCGGCAACATCTACACCCGCATCATGAACCCCACTCAGGCGGTGCTCGAGGAGCGGCTTGCAGCGCTCGAAAAAGGCACGGCCGCGGTCGCTGTGGCATCCGGCCACGCGGCGCAGCTTCTTATCTTCCACACGTTGATGCAGTCCGGCGACAACTTCATCGCGGCGCAGCGGCTTTATGGAGGGTCGATCAACCAGTTCGCCCACGCCTTCAAGAATTTCGGCTGGGAGGCGCGCTGGGCCGACACGAACAAGCCGGAGAATTTTGAAGCGCAGATCGATGAGCGCACGCGCGCGATCTTCGTGGAAAGCCTTGCCAACCCCGGCGGCAACTTCGTGGACCTCGAAGCGATCGCGGAGATCGCCCACCGCCACGGCCTGCCGCTGATCGTGGACAATACCTTGGCCAGCCCCTACCTCCTTCGCCCGATCGAGCATGGCGCCGATGTGGTGGTGCATTCGCTGACCAAGTTCATCGGCGGCCACGGCAATTCGATGGGCGGCGTCGTGGTGGACGCCGGAACCTTCGACTGGTCGAAAAGCGGCAACTACCCGATGCTATCCGAGCCTCGCCCGGAATATGGCGGGCTGGTGCTGCACGAGACCTTTGGCAACATCGCTTTCGCCATCGCCGTGCGCGTGCTCGGCCTGCGCGACTTCGGTCCGGCCATCTCGCCCTTCAACGCCTTCATGATCCTGACCGGCCTCGAAACGCTGCCCCTGCGCATGCAGAAACATTGCGACAACGCCAAGCGCGTGGCGCACTGGCTTGCCGCTCACCCGAAGGTCGCCTGGGTATCCTATCCGGGCCTGCCGACCGATCTCAATCATTCCCTCCAGCTGCGCTACTCGCCGAAGGGCGCCGGTGCGGTGTTCACCTTCGGCCTCAAGGACGGCTACGAGGCGGGCGTCCGCTTCGTAGAGGCGCTGGAGCTTTTCTCGCATCTCGCCAATGTGGGCGACACGCGCAGCCTCGTGATCCATCCTGCCTCGACCACGCACCGCCAGTTGACCGACGAGCAGAAGGTGGCGGCGGGCGCGGGGCCGGAGGTGATTCGCCTTTCGGTCGGCATCGAGGATGCAGGCGACATCATCGCCGATCTCGAGCAGGCGTTGGCCAAAGCGTGAGCCTGTTTCTTGCCATCGGCATTGCGGGCGTCGAGCCGGAACTTGGCGCTCCGTCGCCCGATCGTGTGATTGCAGGCGATCCACGGTTCAAGACCTGGAACCTGGAAGAAGCAGACGGCGGCGTCTATGCCGGCCTGTGGGAAGCCACGCCGGGAAAGTGGCGCATCTCCTACGACGAATGGGAGTTCTGCCACATCATTTCCGGCGTTTCGGTCATCACCGAGGATGGCGGCGACGCGCGAACCGTCCGCTCCGGAAGCAGCTTCGTGCTCAAGCCAGGCTTCAAGGGCATCTGGGAAGTGCTTGAAACGACTCGCAAGGAATATGTGATCCGCCTGCCGTGATACGATTGGCGGTCCGCCGCGATCCCACCGCTGACAGCCGCGCGCCGGCCAGCCTTGCGCAAGGTGGAAGCGCCATCCTATCTACCGGACAACAACTCCCAGCCTGATTCCGCCTGAACAAGCCTGCGGGGTCAACGCATCCCAGGAAGGGCCGTCCCGTGAAAGATCCCGTTCAGACCTACATGAATCTCGTGCCGATGGTGGTCGAGCAGACCAATCGCGGCGAGCGTGCCTATGACATCTTCTCGCGCCTGTTGAAGGAGCGCATCATCTTCATCACCGGGCCGGTCGAGGACGGCATGGCGACGCTTGTCTGCGCGCAGCTGCTTTTCCTTGAAGCCGAGAACCCGAAAAAGGAAATCTCGCTCTACATCAATTCGCCCGGCGGTGTTGTGACCTCCGGCATGGCGATCTACGATACGATGCAGTTCATCAAGCCGGCGGTGTCCACCCTTTGCACCGGGCAGGCGGCTTCCATGGGATCGCTGCTGCTTTGCGCCGGCCACAAGGACATGCGCTTTGCCACACCCAATGCGCGGATCATGGTGCACCAGCCTTCCGGCGGGTTCTCGGGGCAGGCCTCTGACATCGAGCGCCACGCACTGGACATCATCAAGCTCAAGCGCCGCTTGAACGAGGTTTATTCCAAGCATACCGGGCAGGATTACGAAACCATAGAGCGCACCCTTGATCGCGATCACTTCCTGACTGCGGAGGAAGCACGCGACTTCGGTCTGGTGGATAAGGTCATCACCTCCCGCGAAGCGATGGAAGCCGCCGTTGCGGCGAGTTGAGAGGCTTCAGGCTGATCGATCATGACGTGGAATTGAGGGCCGCTGCGGCATTTCAGTCACATTTGGCTGTTCCCAGCGTAAGCTGGCGCAACTACGTTAAGCGGATGTTGAGCGACGAAGTGCTAGCGTCGCTGGGTATCCGCAGCCGCGCGCGGATTGCATGGCGGAAGCGCCTGATGAGCGCTTTGCACGTGGAAGGCTGGAATAAAGGAAGTCAGGCATGAGCAAGGTCAACAATTCCGGCGGCGACTCCAAGAACACGCTTTACTGCTCGTTCTGCGGCAAGAGCCAGCATGAGGTTCGCAAGCTCATCGCGGGCCCGACGGTGTTCATCTGCGATGAATGCGTCGAACTCTGCATGGATATCATCCGCGAGGAAAACAAGACTTCCATGGTGAAGTCCCGCGAGGGTGTTCCCACCCCGCAGGAGATCCTCAAGGTCCTGGACGATTACGTGATCGGTCAGCCTTACGCCAAGCGCGTGCTGTCGGTGGCCGTCCACAACCACTACAAGCGGCTTGCGCATGCCAGCAAGAGCAACGATGTCGAATTGGCGAAGTCGAACATCCTTCTGATCGGGCCGACCGGTTGCGGCAAGACGCTGCTCGCTCAGACGCTCGCTCGCATCATCGACGTGCCCTTCACCATGGCCGACGCGACGACGCTGACGGAAGCCGGCTATGTCGGCGAGGATGTCGAGAACATCATTCTCAAGCTGCTGCAGTCGGCGGACTACAATGTCGAGCGTGCGCAGCGCGGCATCGTTTATATCGACGAAATCGACAAGATCAGCCGCAAGTCGGACAATCCTTCCATCACGCGCGACGTGTCGGGTGAGGGCGTGCAGCAGGCACTGCTCAAGATCATGGAAGGTACGGTCGCTTCCGTTCCGCCGCAGGGCGGCCGCAAGCATCCGCAGCAGGAATTCCTGCAGGTGGATACGGCCAACATCCTGTTTATCTGCGGCGGCGCGTTTGCGGGCCTTGACCGAATCATCTCGGATCGCGGCCGCAAGACCTCGATCGGCTTCGGCGCGACCGTGGCTTCGCCGGAAGACCGCCGCACGGGCGACCTGTTCCGTCAGGTCGAGCCGGAGGACCTTCTGAAATTTGGCTTGATTCCCGAATTCGTCGGCCGTCTTCCCGTGCTTGCCACGCTGGAGGATCTGGACGAGCCTGCGCTGATCCAGATTCTGACCGAGCCCAAGAACGCGCTGGTGAAGCAGTATCAGCGGCTCTTTGAGATGGAGAATGTGGAACTCACCTTCCACGAGAACGCGCTTTCCGCGATCGCCCGCCGTGCTATCGAGCGCAAGACCGGCGCGCGTGGCCTGCGCTCCATCATGGAAGCGATCCTGCTTGACACCATGTTCGAGCTTCCCGCGCTTGAAGGTGTGCAGGAGGTGGTTATCTCGGAGGAGGTCGTCGGCGGAAAAGCCCGGCCGCTTTACATCTATGCCGAGCGCGAAAAGGAAAAGGGCAGCGTGAGTGCCTGATCGTTTTGCGAGGGGCGGCGGAAGCCGCCCTTTTGCATTTAGGGCGGCGCATGCCACCCTTGATTACGGCGCGCCCGGTAGCCACCTAACATCTTGTGGGGCAGCCACTTTTTCCGTGCTTGAGAGTGCCGGTGTCGAACACCGGCAAAGGCGGAACGGCGTGCCGCCCATGACAGCAGAGTCGGGGTCGGCCTTCTGGGCGGCCACGGCATGAAAGGTTGAACATGACCGACACTCCCGCATCTTCCCGCTCCGATGTGTTCGCGGTGCTGCCGCTCCGCGACATTGTCGTGTTTCCGCACATGATCGTGCCGCTCTTTGTGGGGCGCGAGAAATCCATCAAGGCGCTGGAAGAGGTGATGGGCGCGGAAAAGCAGATCCTGCTCGCGACCCAGATGAACGCGGCCGACGACGATCCGGCAGCCGATGCCATCTATGATATCGGAACGGTCGCAAACGTGCTTCAGCTCCTGAAACTGCCAGATGGCACCGTGAAGGTGTTGGTGGAAGGCAGCGCGCGCGCGAAGATCGATCAGTTTACCGATCGCGCGGACTATCATGAAGCGCATGCTTCGGTTCTGGATGAGCCGGAAGACGAGGAAGTCGAGATCGAGGCGCTCGCCCGCTCTGTGGTCTCGGACTTCGAGAATTACGTCAAGCTGAACAAGAAGATCTCGCCCGAGGTCGTCGGTGCGGCAAGCCAGATCGACGACTATTCGAAGCTCGCCGATACCGTGGCCTCGCACCTCGCGATCAAGATTCCCGAGAAGCAGGAAATGCTCGCCACCCTCTCCGTTAAGGAGCGGCTGGAAAAGGCCATGGGCTTCATGGAGTCCGAGATTTCCGTGCTTCAGGTGGAGAAGCGCATCCGCTCTCGCGTGAAGCGGCAGATGGAGAAGACCCAGCGCGAATATTACCTTAACGAGCAGATGAAGGCGATCCAGAAGGAACTCGGCGAGGGCGAGGACGGCCGCGACGAGGCCGCTGAGCTGGAAGCCCGCATCAAGAAGACGAAGCTTTCAAAGGAAGCGCGTGAAAAGGCGGATGCCGAGCTGAAGAAGCTCAGGACGATGTCGCCCATGTCCGCGGAAGCGACGGTCGTGCGCAACTATCTCGACTGGCTCCTCTCCCTGCCATGGGGCAAGCCGTCCAAGGTGCGAACCGATCTCGGCTTCTCGCAGGAAGTGCTCGACGCCGACCATTTCGGCCTCGACAAGGTCAAGGACCGCATCGTGGAATATCTTGCGGTGCAAAGCCGGCAGCGCAAGCTGAAGGGCCCGATCCTCTGCCTCGTCGGTCCTCCCGGCGTCGGCAAGACCTCCCTTGGCAAGTCGATCGCGAAGGCGACCGGTCGCGAGTTCATCCGCATGGCGCTGGGCGGCGTGCGCGACGAAGCCGAGATCAGGGGCCACCGGCGGACCTATATCGGTTCGATGCCCGGCAAGGTCATCCAGTCGATGAAGAAGGCGAAGAAGTCCAACCCGCTCTTCCTGCTCGACGAGATCGACAAGATGGGCCAGGACTTCCGTGGCGATCCGTCTTCGGCGCTCCTGGAGGTGCTCGATCCCGAGCAGAACTCGAGCTTCATGGACCACTATCTGGAGGTCGAATACGATCTGTCCTCCGTGATGTTCGTCACCACGGCCAACACGCTCAACATTCCCGGCCCGCTCATGGACCGCATGGAGATCATCCGGATCGCGGGCTACACGGAAGACGAGAAGGTTGAGATCGCCAAGCGGCACCTGATGCCCAAGGTGGTGCGCGACCATGCGCTCCAGCCGCAGGAGTTCTCCGTCGCCGAGGAAGCGATCCGCGAGATCGTCCGCACTTATACAAGGGAAGCCGGCGTGCGCAGCCTTGAGCGCGAGCTGATGAAGCTCGGCCGCAAGGCAGTGACCGAGATCCTGAAAACGGGCGTGAAGTCCGTGGCCGTGACAGCGGAGAACCTGTCGAACTATCTCGGTGTGCAGCGCTACCGCTTCGGTGTCGTGGATGCGGAGGATCAGGTCGGCGTGGTGACGGGTCTTGCCTGGACGGAAGTCGGCGGCGAACTTCTGACGGTGGAAGGTGTCATGATGCCCGGCAAGGGCAAGATGACGGTGACCGGAAACCTGAAGGACGTGATGAAGGAGTCTATATCGGCGGCAGCGTCCTATGTCCGCAGCCGTGCGGTGGACTTCGGCATCGAGCCGCCGGTCTTCGAGAAGCGCGACATCCACGTCCACGTTCCTGAGGGCGCCACGCCCAAGGACGGGCCGTCTGCAGGCACCGCCATGGCAACCGCGATGGTGTCGCTTCTCACCGGGATCCCCGTCCGAAAGGATGTGGCGATGACGGGTGAGATCACGCTGCGCGGCAGGGTTCTGCCGATCGGCGGCCTCAAGGAGAAGCTGCTCGCGGCCCTTCGCGGCGGGATCAAGAAGGTGCTGATCCCCGAGGAGAATGCCAAGGATCTGGCGGACATTCCGGAGAATGTGAAAAACGCTCTGGAGATCATCCCCGTCAGCCGCGTCGGTGAGGTTCTCGAACATGCGCTCACGCGCGTGCCGGAACCCATTGAATGGTCCGAGCCGGAAATCTCCGCCCCGGTGACAACGCCGGAGCTGGTGGAGGAAACACACGGCAGTACGCTCGCTCATTGAGCGATTAGCCGCAAAAAAGCGCAAAAGCCGGGCGGAAGGCCCGGCTTTTTTTGTGAATGGGGGACGGTTTCCCCCTGTCTTTCTTGACCTTCAGGCTCTTTCCCGCTTGGTAGGCCACCGGCTTGTTCCTATGACAAAGCCGTAGAATGCCGGGCGACAATGCTCGAGCGACCATGGCTGTCCGGCCACAAGCAGTCGGACCAAATGAGAGGGAGTGCCCATGAACAAGAACGAATTCGTTGCCGCGGTTGCGGAGGCGTCCAAGCTGTCGAAGGCCGAAGCGCAGAACGCCGTGGAAGCCATGGTGAGCGTGATCACCGGCGAGCTGAAGAACGGCGGCGATGTGCGCATCGTCGGCTTTGGCAACTTCACCGTGTCAAAGCGGTCGGAAACCACCGGACGCAACCCGCAGACGGGCGCCGAGGTGAAAATTCCTGCCCGCACCGTTCCGAAATTCTCGGCCGGCAAGGGCCTCAAGGATGCCGTGAACTAAGCTTGCGGCTTTCCGCATCGCCGTACTGATCGGCCGGGCCTGCGCGCCCGGCTTCCTCATGGCGATCGTGTTGGACGAAACCGCGGGGAGGGCGCCTGGTGGGCGATGAGAGACTCGAACTCCCGACATCCTCGGTGTAAACGAGGCGCTCTACCAACTGAGCTAATCGCCCCCGCGCGGCGGCAACGTCTAGGCTTTTCCACCCGCCGCCGCAAGCCCGCCGATGCCTTCCAGAGTTGGAAGATTTAGCGCAGGGAATGCCGGCTCAAATGCTTGACAGGCATCGGCCTACCCCTTAATCCACGCCCACACGCCGGGGCCACCAAGCTTCGGCGGAAATGCGCGGGTGTAGCTCAGTTGGTTAGAGTGCCGGCCTGTCACGCCGGAGGTCGCGGGTTCGAGCCCCGTCACTCGCGCCATTTCTTCTTCTTTTCACAGTCTTTACTTGGATCGCAGGCAGAAATGTCGCGTCCGCCGCTGTTCGATTTCAGCCAAGTCTTGCTGACTGGGCCGATAGCGCGGGTGCGAAGTCGCCGCGCGGCTCGATAACGAGCGTCTCCAATCCCAGCCACCCGGCCATCACGCAAAGCTCGGCACAAAGCTGTTCGGCAGTCTCTTCCGGCGCGCCGGGCTCAGCGTGAGCCGCGAGTACGCGCAAGGTCCTGGCCGGGCGATCGGCCTTGAGATCCAGGCGGGCGACGATCCGATCATCGAGAAGAAAGGGCAGCACGTAATAGCCGAACTGCCGCTTTTCGGCCGGCGTGTAGATTTCGATCCGATAGCGGAATCCGAAAAGCTGCTCCGTGCGATTTCGCTCCCACACGAGGGGATCGAACGGCGAGAGAAGCGCGCGCGCCGACACACGACGGGGCAGCCGCGCGTCGCGGTGCAGATAGGCTTGCTCCTTCCATCCTTCCACCGAGACCGGGAGCAGCACGCCCTCTTCGACGAGCTCCTCGACGCGGCCCACCATGTCGGCAGGCGAAAGGCGGAAATAGTCGCGCAGGCAGCGTACCGAGGCGATGCCATGTGCGCGCGCCGAACGCGCAATGAGCTGCCGATGGGCCTCGGCCCGGTCCGGCACGGGCATCGTCAGAATCGAGGCAGGCAGCACGCGTTCAGGCAGGTCATAAACGCGCTCGAAGCTCGTCCGGCGATATGCGGCCGTGAGCCGGCCTGCCCAGAAAAGCCATTCGAAGGCGCGCTTTGTGTCGCTCCAGCCCCACCATCCTCCCAGCCCGCGCTCGCCCTCGAGGTCAGACGCAGCAGTCGGGCCCCGCTCAACGACGGTGCGGAACACGTTCTCGATCAGGTCCGGCCGTTCGCGGCCGAAGCGCGCCAGTCCGCCATAGATATTCTCGCCGCGTGCGGCACGCTCCATGCGCCACTGCATGAGCGGCCAGAGATCGAGCGGCAGAAAGGACGCTTCATGGGCCCAATATTCGAAGAGGCTGCGCCGTCGCCCCTTCGCGGCGTCCTCCAGAAGGGTAGGAGCGTAGGCGCCGAGACGCGAGAAAAGCGGCATGTAATGCGCCCGCGCAAGCACGCTCACCGAATCGATCTGCACCAGGTTCAGACGGTCGATCGTCCGATTAAGATGTCCGCGATTGACCTCCGTTGACGGGCGCGGCGCCGCCAAGCCCTGCGCGGCGATGGCGATGCGACGCGATTGTGCTTTGGAGATCGAGATCGGCATGATGCTCTTTTCGCACACGGCGCGGGAACAGAGGAAGATCAGATCTGCGGGCCGCATAACGCGGCCTCTGCTGAAGCGGCGCCAAAGAACGCTCTGTGCATGATGGTTTCTCCGCCTATATCTCGCGCGGACGTCGACCGCTTTCGTGCCAAGGCTGCGGCCTTGTG
This sequence comes from uncultured Mesorhizobium sp., assembly GCA_963522145.1. Taxonomy (GTDB): domain Bacteria; phylum Pseudomonadota; class Alphaproteobacteria; order Rhizobiales; family Rhizobiaceae; genus Mesorhizobium_B. The sequence continues at coordinate 33,302 of CAUQXI010000005.1, forward strand.
GTTCTTGCGTCACAGGAGGCGCTGGGCTAACGCTCGGCCTTAACCGGCGGCCCGCCCGCTGGTGAAAGGTTTTCTCGTCGCATAAACCGCGACGCTTCCAGTCAGCGCCTTCCGGCGCTGCATCAGGGTTCAGAGTGCATGGACGCACTGCTTTATTCATATATGCCCGTGGTGATCTTCATGGGCGTCGCGCTTCTGATCGGCCTGGCGCTGATCGTGACGCCGTTTCTTGTGGCCTATCGGAACCCCGACCCCGAAAAGCTGTCAGCCTATGAGTGCGGCTTCAACGCCTTCGACGATGCGCGCATGAAGTTCGACGTGCGCTTCTATCTCGTGGCCATCCTGTTCATTATTTTCGATCTGGAAGTGGCGTTTCTGTTCCCGTGGGCTGTGTCCTTCGGTGCGATCGGCTGGCTGGGTTTCTGGTCGATGATGGCGTTTCTCGGCGTGCTGACCATCGGCTTCGTGTATGAGTGGAAGAAGGGGGCGCTGGAATGGGATTGAACGACGCTTCCGCGACCCTCGTCGCCCCGCGGCCTAGGGGCATTATCGATCCCGGAACCGGCCTGCCGGTAGGCGCGGACGATCCCACCTTCCAGGACTTTAATGCCGAGCTTTCCGACAAGGGCTTCCTGGTCACCTCGTCGGAGGCGCTGATCACCTGGGCGCGCACCGGCTCGCTGATGTTCATGACCTTCGGCCTCGCTTGCTGCGCCGTGGAGATGATCCACACCTCCATGCCGCGCTATGACAGCGAGCGCTTCGGCGTGGCGCCGCGCGCATCTCCGCGCCAGTCGGACGTGATGATCGTGTCTGGAACGCTGACCAACAAGATGGCGCCCGCCATGCGCAAGGTCTACGATCAGATGCCTGAGCCGCGCTATGTGATCTCCATGGGCTCCTGCGCCAATGGCGGCGGCTCTTATCACTATTCCTATTCTGTGGTGCGCGGCTGCGACCGCGTCGTGCCCGTGGACATCTACGTTCCCGGCTGCCCGCCCACGGCGGAAGCGCTGCTCTACGGCATCCTGCTGTTGCAGAAGCGCATCCGCCGCACCGGCACAATAGAGCGGTGAAGGGCATGAGCGAACCCGCCGACATGATTGTGCCGCTGCTGCGCGAGATGCGAGCTGAAAACAATACGCGACATCAGGACCTGCTTGGTCGCTTTGATATCGTTGAGAAGCGGCTTGCCTCGATCGAGTCCGCGCAACAATCCTTCAAGCAGGCGTTGTCTGCTGACAGCCTGCTAAGCAGGCTTGTCACCGGTGAGTTCGAGCAGCGCATCGAAGCGCTTGAGCAGAAGGTCGAGCAACTGGAAGCGACGCGATGAGCGAAGCGCTGAACGAACTTTCGACCCTCCTGACCGGGAAGCTCGGGGCTAGGCTCGGCTCGTCGTCGCTCGCCTTTGACGAGCTGACGCTCAACGTCGAGGCGCATGACATCGTGGAGGTGCTCGGCACCCTCAAGAGTGATGTCGGCTTCATCTCGATCCTCGACATCTGCGGGGTGGATTATCCCGGCCGCGAGAAGCGGTTCGACGTGGTTTACCACCTGCTCTCGCCGCGCCGGAACCAGCGCGTCCGGATCAAGCTTCAGACGGACGAGGACACGCCCGTGCCAAGCGCGACCGCCGTTTACGCGGGCGCCGACTGGTACGAGCGCGAAGCCTACGACCTTTATGGCATCCTGTTCTCAGGCCATCCCGATCTTCGCCGTATCCTCACTGACTACGGCTTCGAGGGGCATCCGCTGCGCAAGGATTTTCCGCTCACAGGCTTTGTTGAGGTGCGCTATGACGACGAAGCCAAGCGCGTCGTCTACGAACCGGTGGAGCTTCGCCAAGAGTTCCGCAATTTCGATTTCCTGTCGCCATGGGAAGGTACCGACTATGTCTTGCCCGGTGACGAGAAAGCAGAGCAGTAGAGCTTAAGCAGCGTCGATGGCCGAGACCTCCGTCCGCAACTTCAACATCAATTTCGGGCCGCAGCACCCGTCGGCGCACGGTGTGCTGCGCCTCGTGCTGGAGCTCGACGGCGAGATCGTGGATCGCGTCGATCCGCATATCGGCTTGCTTCATCGCGGCACCGAGAAGCTGATCGAGGCGAAGACCTATCTCCAGGCTCTGCCTTACTTCGACCGCCTCGATTATGTCGCGCCTATGTGCCAGGAGCACGCCTGGTGCCTGGCGGTGGAGCGGCTGGTCGGCATCGAGGTTCCGAAGCGCGGCCAGCTTGTCCGCGTCCTTTTTTCTGAGATCAGCCGCATCCTGTCGCATCTCCTGAACGTGACGACCCAGGCGCTCGACATCGGCGCGTTGACCCCGCCGCTTTGGGGCTTCGAGGAGCGCGAGAAGCTGATGGGCTTCTACGAGCGCGCGTCCGGCGCCCGCATGCATGCGGCCTATTTCAGGCCTGGCGGCGTGCATCAGGATCTGCCGGAAAGGCTGATCGAGGATATCGGCAACTGGATCGACCCGTTCCACAAGACGCTGAGCGATCTCGATTCGCTGATGACGCCCAATCGCATCTTCAAGCAGCGCAATGTCGATATCGGCGTGGTGAAGCTTGAGGACGCATGGGATCGCGGCTTCTCGGGCGTGATGGTGCGCGGCTGCGGCGCTCCGTGGGACTTGCGCAAAAGCCAGCCCTATGAATGCTATTCCGAGATGGAATTCGACATCCCGGTGGGCAAGAACGGCGACTGCTATGATCGCTACCTGATCCGCATGGAGGAGATGCGCCAGTCGGCGAAGATCATGCGCCAATGCATCGAGCGGCTTACCGGCGCGGAGAAGACCGGGCCCGTCTCGACCCTGGACGGCAAGGTCGCGCCTCCGAAGCGCGCCGCGATGAAGCGCTCGATGGAAGCGCTGATCCATCACTTCAAGCTTTACACCGAAGGCTTCCGCGTGCCCGCGGGAGAGGTCTACGCTGCGGTCGAGGCGCCCAAGGGCGAATTCGGCGTGTATCTCGTGTCGGACGGCACCAACAAGCCGTATCGCTGCAAGATTCGCGCGCCGGGCTTCGCCCATTTGCAGGCGATGGATTTCATGTGCCGGGGCCATATGCTGGCTGATGTCAGCGCCGTGCTCGGCAATCTGGACATCGTGTTCGGTGAGGTGGATCGGTGATGTCGGAGACCAGCCGCCGCGCTATCCCCGTCGGGCGACGATCGACCCTGCACTGAGCCCGTTCGGGCGTCAGAGGTTTAAGAAAAAGAATGAGTGTTCGCAGACTAGCCGCCGCCGAAGTCCAGCCTACCGGCTTTGCGTTCAGCAATGACAACGCATCCTGGGCCGAAGCGACGATCCGCAAATATCCGGAAGGGCGCCAGCAGTCGGCGGTGATCCCGCTTCTCATGCGCGCGCAGGAGCAGGAAGGCTGGGTCACCAAGGCTGCCATCGAGGCGGTCGCGAACATGCTCGGCATGGCCTATATCCGCGTTCTGGAAGTGGCGACGTTCTACACACAGTTCCAGCTGAAGCCGGTCGGCTCCCGCGCGCATATCCAGGTTTGCGGCACCACGCCCTGCATGCTGCGCGGCTCGGAAGAATTGATGGATGTCTGTCGTTCGAAGATCCACCACGACCAGTTCCACCTCAATGCTGACGGCACGCTCTCCTGGGAAGAGGTCGAATGCCTCGGCGCCTGCGTGAACGCGCCGATGGTGATGATCTTCAAGGATACCTACGAAGACCTCACGCCCGAGCGGCTGGGCGAGATCATCAACGCGTTTGAGGCCGGGCATGGCGGCGAGGTGCCGGTCGGCCCGCAGAACGGCCGCTTCTCCTCCACGCCTCTTTCAGGGCAGACCTCGCTCCTGGATGAGCAGGCGCTGATCGCCGTTGTCGAGGAGCGACACAAGCCGGCGGAAGCGGCCGCTTCTGCACCGGCCGATGCCGGTCAGCCCGTACCGCCGACCCAGGCTGCAAAGCCGGATACTGCCGCTCCCGAAACCAATGCTGCTATCCAGTCACCATCGCCGGTGAAGGCCGATGTCGCCGCCGAAAAGGGCGCCAGCGCGCCGTCCGTTACGTTTGACAAGGCGGCCGCCAACCGGTCCGAGCCTGCCGTGGAAGGCGCATCAAAACCTCGTTCACGCGCTAGTGCGGACGCGAACGGCGGCGTGGATGCAAAGGCGCCCGAGCTTCACAAAGGCACAACGGTCGGCGCAAACGAGAAGCGCGCGGCAGACCGGGACGAGCCCTCTGCGACCGCACCCTCACCAGACGGCAAGAATGTCGGCAATACGGGGCCTGATGTCGGCTCTCCGCAGTCGGGCGGCAGTGACAAGACGGGAGCGAAGTGATGCTTGCCGACAAGGACCGTATCTTCACCAACATCTATGGCCGCTTCGACACCTCGTTGAAGGGTGTGATGGCGCGCGGTGGATGGGACGGCACCGCCGACATCATCGCCAAGGGTCGCGACTGGATCATCAACGAGATGAAGGCGTCCGGCCTGCGCGGGCGTGGCGGAGCGGGTTTCCCGACCGGCCTGAAATGGTCGTTCATGCCCAAGCAGAGCGATGGACGTCCCTCCTATCTCGTGGTGAATGCCGACGAGTCGGAGCCCGGCACCTGCAAGGACCGTGAAATCCTCCGCCATGACCCCCACACGTTGGTGGAAGGCTGCCTGATCGCCGGCTTCGCGATGGGGGCCGTTGCGGCCTACATCTATGTGCGCGGCGAATTCATCCGCGAGCGCGAGGCGCTCCAGCGCGCGGTGGATGAGGCCTACGAGGCCGGGCTGATCGGCAAGGGCAACAAGAACGGCTACGACTTCGACATTTACGTCCACCATGGCGCCGGCGCCTATATCTGCGGCGAGGAAACGGCGCTGCTCGAAAGTCTTGAAGGCAAGAAGGGCCAGCCGCGCCTGAAGCCGCCTTTCCCTGCCAATGTCGGGCTTTATGGCTGCCCGACCACCGTCAACAACGTGGAATCGATCGCGGTCGCGCCGACGATCCTGCGGCGCGGTGCGTCCTGGTTCTCGTCCATGGGCCGCCCGAATAATGTCGGCACGAAGCTGTTCTGCATCTCCGGCCACGTGAACAATCCGTGCACGGTGGAAGAGGTGATGGGCATCAGCTTCCGTGAGCTGATCGAGACGCATTGCGGCGGGATTCGCGGCGGCTGGGACAATCTGCTGGCCGTGATCCCCGGCGGCTCTTCCGTGCCGCTGGTGCCCGCCGAGCAGATCGTCGATACGCCCATGGACTTCGACGCCCTGCGCGACCTCAAGTCGGGTCTCGGCACGGCGGCTGTGATCGTCATGGATCGAAGCACTGACATCGTGAAGGCGATCGCGCGGCTGTCATATTTCTACAAGCATGAATCCTGCGGCCAGTGTACGCCGTGCCGCGAAGGAACGGGCTGGATGTGGCGCGTGATGGAACGTCTGGTGCGCGGCGAAGCGCAGAAGCGCGAGATCGACATGCTGCTCGACGTCACCAAGCAGGTCGAGGGCCATACGATCTGCGCCCTGGGCGATGCCGCCGCCTGGCCGATCCAGGGCCTGATGCGCCACTTCCGCGCCGAGGTGGAGCGCCGCATCGACGAGTTCTCCCGTAATTCGCATCGGGCCGAGCCGGTGCTGATTGCCGCGGAGTAGGGTCGCATGAAAATCTTCGACCAGAAGGAGCGTCTTGATGTTCACCACAGTGACATCTCGGGTTTCAGCTTCGACGACGTGAATCTGTCCGGCTGCACGTATGAGAACGTGAACATGTCGGGCGGCCGCTTTCACAACACCAACCTTTCGGGCTGTACGTTCGACGATCTGAACATGTCCGGCTGGCGGGTCGAGGACGTGAACTTCGCCGGGCTGCGCATCACGAAGTCCAATTTGGCCGGTGCGTCCATTTCCGCCAGCCGTTTGGATGGCATGACGATCGACGGCATTCTCGTGACCGATCTGCTCCAAGCATACGAGGCGGCTCAAGCCGCTGGGAACAACTGATGGCCAAGCTTAAAGTCGACGGTCGCGAGATCGAGGTTCCCGATCATTACACGCTGCTGCAGGCGGCAGAGGAGGCGGGTGCGGAAGTGCCGCGCTTCTGCTTCCATGAGCGGCTGTCGATCGCCGGCAATTGTCGCATGTGTCTGATTGAAGTGAAAGGCGGGCCGCCCAAGCCACAGGCCTCCTGCGCCATGGGCGTGAAGGATATGCGTCCCGGCCCGAACGGCGAGCTGCCTGAGATTTTCACCAACACGCCGATGGTGAAGAAGGCGCGCGAAGGGGTGATGGAGTTCCTGCTCATCAACCATCCGCTCGACTGCCCGATCTGCGACCAGGGCGGCGAGTGCGACCTGCAGGACCAGGCCATGGCCTTCGGCGTGGATTCGTCGCGCTACAAGGAAAACAAGCGTGCGGTGGAGGACAAGTATGTCGGCCCGCTCGTCAAGACGATCATGAACCGCTGCATCCACTGCACACGCTGCGTCCGCTTCACCACGGAAGTGGCCGGCATCTCCGAGCTCGGCCTTATCGGCCGTGGCGAAGATGCAGAGATCACCACCTATCTTGAACAGGCGATGACCTCCGAGCTGCAGGGCAACGTGATCGACCTCTGCCCGGTCGGTGCGCTCACTTCCAGACCATACGCCTTCCAGGCACGACCCTGGGAGCTCAAGAAGACCGCATCCATCGACGTGATGGATGCGGTCGGCTCCGCGATCCGCGTCGATGTGCGCGGCCGCGAGGTGATGCGCATCCTGCCGCGCGTAAACGAGCAGGTGAACGAGGAGTGGATCTCCGACAAGACGCGCTTCGTCTGGGACGGGCTGAAGACCCAGCGTCTCGACCGTCCCTATGTTCGCGTGAACGGCAGGCTGCGTGCTGCTTCATGGAGCGAAGCATTCGAGGCGATCCGCTCGGCCGCGTCCGGGAAGGCCGGCGACCGGATCGGCGCCATCGCGGGCGATCTCGCGACTGTCGAGGAGATGTACGCGCTGAAGGAGCTTCTCGCTTCCCTCGGCTCGGGGAACGTGGACTGCCGGCAGGACGGCACAGCGCTTCATCCGCGTCATGGCCGCGCGAGCTATCTGTTCAACCCTACGATCGAGGGGATCGAGCAAGCCGACGCGCTGCTGATCATCGGCGCCAATCCACGCTGGGAAGCATCCGTGCTCAATGCGCGCATTCGCAAGCGGTGGCGCACCGGCGCGATGCCGGTCGGCGTGATCGGCGACGCCGGCGATTTGCGCTATGATTACACGAGCTTGGGCGCGGGCGCGGATTCGTTGAACGAGCTTCTTTCGGGCCGCGGCAGTTTCTACGAAACGCTGACGAGTGCCAAGCGCCCGATGATCATCGTGGGGCAGGGCGCGATCAGTGGGCCAGACGGCGCAAGCAACCTGTCCGCTGCTGCAAAGCTTGCAGCAGATGTCGGAGCGCTGGCCGACGACTGGAACGGATTTGCGGTGCTTCACACCGCTGCCTCGCGCGTCGGCGGCCTCGACATCGGCTTTGTGCCGGAGGACGGCGGCCCCGACGCGGCTGCTCTGCTCGAACAAAGCGAGCTTCTGTTTTTGCTTGGCGTGGATGAGATGGACGTCTCGAACGCCAAAGGGTTCGTCGTTTACATCGGCACCCACGGCGATCGGGGCGCGCATCGTGCCGACGTGATCCTGCCGGGCGCAACTTACACGGAAAAATCCGGCATCTATGTGAATACGGAAGGCCGCGCGCAGCAAACGAATCGCGCGGGCTTCGCGCCGGGCGAGGCAAAGGACGATTGGGCAATCCTTCGCGCCCTTTCCGACGTGCTGGGCAAGCGCCTTCCCTTCGATTCGCTCGCGCAGCTTCGTGCCAGGCTCTTCGCGGAGCATCCGCATCTGGCGGAAACGGGCACCATTGCATCGGCAAGCCATGCGCCGATCAGCTGGCTCGGTCAGAAGGCGGAAGCGCTGGGCAGGGGGATGTTCGCGAGCCCCGTTGCCGATTTCTACCTTTCCAACCCGATCGCCCGGGCCTCCGCCATCATGGCGGAATGCTCGGCCTTGGCGCGCGGCGATTTCCGGCAGGCGGCGGAGTAGACCGATGGAAGGCTTCTTCTCCGTTTACGTCCTGCCGGCCCTGATCGTGCTGCTCAAGTCGGTGGCGCTGCTCGTCATCCTGCTGATCTTCGTCGCCTACATCCTTTATGCCGATCGCAAGATCTGGGCAGCCGTGCAACTGCGCCGTGGGCCGAATGTCGTGGGCCCGTGGGGTCTGCTGCAGGCTTTCGCCGACTTGCTGAAATTCGTGCTGAAGGAACCCATCATCCCGGCGGGCGCCAATAAGGGTGTTTTCCTGCTCGCGCCGCTTGTATCGGCCGTGCTTGCGCTCGCCGCCTGGGCGGTGATCCCGGTGAACGAAGGGTGGGCCGTCGCCAACATCAATGTCGGCATACTTTACGTTTTCGCCATCGCATCGCTGGAGGTCTATGGCGTGATCATGGGCGGATGGGCGTCGAATTCCAAATACCCGTTTCTCGGCGCCCTCCGCTCGGCGGCGCAGATGGTGTCTTATGAAGTCTCCATCGGCTTCGTGATCGTCACCGTCCTGCTCTGCGTCGGCTCGCTGAACCTGTCAGACATCGTGCTTGCTCAGCAGGACGGCCTGGGTACGCGGCTGGGCCTGCCGAACACGCTGCTCGACTGGCACTGGCTGCCGCTTCTGCCGATGTTCGTGATCTTCTTCATCTCGGCGCTAGCCGAAACGAACCGCCCGCCCTTTGACCTCGTGGAGGCCGAGTCGGAGCTCGTCGCCGGCCACATGATCGAGTATTCCTCGACGCCGTTCCTTCTGTTCTTTCTCGGCGAGTATGTGGCGATCGTGCTGATGTGCTCGCTGACGACGATCCTGTTCCTCGGCGGGTGGCTGCCCCCCGTCAATATCGCGCCGTTCACCTGGGTGCCGGGTGTCGTGTGGTTTGTGCTCAAGGTCTGCGCGGTGTTCTTCATGATTTCCATGGTGAAGGCTTTCGTGCCGCGATACCGCTACGACCAGCTGATGCGGCTGGGCTGGAAGGTGTTCCTGCCGATCTCGCTTGCGATGGTGATCTTGACCGCCTTCTTCCTGAAACTTACGGGCATGGTGGCCTGATGGGTGTGGCCGCGATCGGCGCGCTCGTCGGGCTGATCGTTGCTGCCGCCGAGATCGTGTTCCTTCGCGCGCTGTCGCGGCGCGTCGATTTGCCCGAGACGCGCCGGGCGCTACATCTTGTCGGCGTCATCCAACTTGTGCTTTTCCCCGTGGCGGGCTGGTTCATCGCCCCACTGATAATCGGAGATTGACCGATCATGTCGGCGCTGGCTCAAGCCGCCAAGGGCTTGCTTCTCAAGGATTTCATCGGCGCGTTCTTTCTTTCCATGCGCCAGTTCTTCGCCCCCAAGGCGACGCTCAACTACCCGCACGAAAAAGGCCCGCTCAGCCCGCGCTTTCGCGGCGAACATGCACTTCGCCGCTATCCCAACGGCGAGGAGCGCTGCATCGCCTGCAAGCTCTGCGAGGCTGTCTGTCCCGCGCAGGCCATCACGATCGAGGCCGGTCCGCGCCGCAATGACGGCACGCGCCGCACCGTGCGCTACGACATCGATATGGTGAAGTGCATCTATTGCGGCTTCTGCCAGGAAGCCTGCCCGGTGGATGCGATCGTGGAAGGACCGAATTTCGAGTTTTCGACGGAAACGCGCGAGGAGCTTTACTACGACAAGGACAAGCTGCTCGCGAATGGTGATCGCTGGGAGCGCGAGATCGCCCGCAACCTGGCTCTGGATGCGTCCTATCGATAAGCGCGCGATGATGGACGGCGATGTTCCGCTCGTCTAAGGAACACGCGATTCCCGACCCAGGAGTCGGCGGCCTGCGGATGCGGCTCGCCGGCGGTGGAATTCGAGGCAGGGACTTTCATGCTGAACGGGCTTGAAGCCGTATTCTTTTATCTCTTCGCCTTTGTCGCCGTCGGCTCGGCCTTCATGGTCATTGCCGCGCGTAATCCCGTTCATTCCGTATTGTTCCTGATCCTCGCCTTCTTCAACGCCGCCGGCCTGTTCCTGCTCACGGGCGCCGAGTTCCTGGCGATGATCCTGCTGGTGGTTTATGTCGGCGCCGTGGCCGTGCTGTTCCTGTTCGTGGTCATGATGCTCGACGTGGACTTCGCGGAGCTGAAAAGCGGTGCGCTGCAATATGCGCCGGTGGGTGCGCTGGTCGGCTTGATCCTGGTCGGCGAGCTGATCGTGGTGCTGGGTGGATATACCTTCTCGCCTCAACTCGCCTCGTCGGTTGCGCAGCCCATGCCGGACATCACGGCGCGGCCGAACACGGCTGCCTTGGGCGATATCCTCTACACCAATTACCTCTTCGCGTTTCAGATTGCGGGGCTGGTGCTGCTCGTCGCCATGATCGGCGCGATCGTGCTCACGCTCCGCCACAAAGTGGGCGTGCGGCGGCAGAGCGTCTCGGCGCAGGTGGCCCGGACGCCGGCGACCGCGATCGAGGTGCGCAAGGTCCGCACGGGGGAGGGCGTCTGATGGTCGTCGACATCGCGCATTACCTGACTGTTTCCGCCATCCTCTTCACGTTCGGCGTGTTCGGCATCTTCCTGAACCGGAAGAACGTGATCGTCATCCTGATGTCGATCGAGCTGATCCTGCTCGCCGTCAACATCAACTTCGTGGCGTTTTCGGCCGCGCTCAACGATCTTGCGGGCCAGGTCTTCGCCTTGTTCGTGCTGACGGTGGCGGCTGCCGAGGCCGCGATCGGGCTTGCCATTCTCGTCGTCTTCTTCCGCAATCGCGGCTCGATCGCGGTTGAGGACGTCAACATGATGAAGGGCTGAACGCCTCCATGTATCAGGCTATCGTCTTTCTGCCGCTGCTTGGCTTTCTCGTCGTCGGCCTGTTCGGCAATCAGCTTGGCGCCCGCGCTTCGGAATATCTGACCTCCGGCTTCATGGTGGTGGCGGCTGCCTTGTCGTGGGTAGCGTTCTTCTCAGTCGGCCTCGCTCATGAGGCCGAAGCCTTCTCCGTGCCATTGCTCCGCTTCATGGATGTGGCCGGGCTTCAGGCAGACTGGGCGCTGCGCATCGACACTTTGACGGTCGTGATGCTCGTGGTGGTCAACACCGTATCGACGCTCGTGCACATCTACTCGATCGGCTACATGCACGACGATCCGCACCGCCCGCGCTTCTTCGCCTATCTGTCGCTGTTCACCTTCGCCATGCTGATGCTGGTGACGGCAAACAACCTCGTTCAGATGTTTTTCGGCTGGGAAGGCGTGGGCCTCGCTTCCTATCTGCTGATCGGTTTCTGGTACCACAAGCCATCCGCCAACGCGGCGGCGATGAAGGCGTTCATCGTCAATCGTGTCGGCGATTTTGGCTTCGCGCTCGGCATCTTTGGCGTGTTCGTGCTGTTCGGGTCGGTCGACTTCGACACGATCTTCGCCAATGCGGCGTCCTTTGCGCCTGCGGAAGGAGCGGCCGAGACAAGCCGGGCGGCGCTCGATTTCCTCGGCTATACGCTCGACCCGCACGCTGCATTGACGGTGGTCTGCCTGCTTCTGTTCATGGGCGCGATGGGCAAGTCCGCCCAGGTTCCGCTGCACACCTGGCTGCCCGATGCCATGGAGGGACCGACCCCGGTTTCCGCGCTGATCCATGCCGCGACCATGGTGACCGCCGGCGTGTTCATGCTGGCGCGCCTGTCGCCGCTCTTCGAGTTGAGCCACACGGCGCTGACCGTGGTGACCTTCGTCGGCGCGTTCACCGCCTTCTTCGCGGCAACGGTCGGCCTGGTACAGAATGACATCAAGCGCGTCATCGCTTATTCGACCTGCTCACAGCTCGGCTACATGTTTGTGGCGCTGGGGCTCGGCTTCTATGGGGCGGCCGTGTTCCACCTGTTCACGCATGCCTTCTTCAAGGCACTGCTGTTCCTCGGATCCGGCTCCGTCATCCATGCTGTGTCGGGCGAGCAGGACATGCGCAAGATGGGCGGCCTGCGGAAGCTCATCCCCACGACCTACTGGATGATGGTGATCGGAACGCTGGCATTGACCGGCGTCGGCATCCCCGCGACGGTGATCGGGACGGCCGGCTTCTTCTCTAAGGACGCCATCATCGAAGGCGCCTTCATGGGACACAATGCGGTGGCAGGCTTTGCCTATGTCATGCTGGTTGTCGCAGCCGTCTTCACCTCCTTCTACTCATGGCGTCTGATCTTCATGACGTTTCACCGTGAGCCGCGCGCGAGCCATGAGGTCATGCACCATGTGCAAGAATCGCCGCCGGTGATGCTCGTGCCGCTCTTCATCCTGGCGGTCGGAGCGCTTTTCGCAGGCTTCCTCTTCGAGGGCTACTTCATCGGCCACGAATACGGTGAGTTCTGGAAGGGCGCGCTGTTCACGCTGCCGGAGAACGAGATCCTGGAGGAATTCCACCATGTACCGTTCTGGGTGAAGCTCAGCCCGTTCGTTGCCATGGTGATCGGCTTCGTCACCGCCTACCACTTCTATCTCCGTTCGCCGGAAACGCCGGCTCGGCTGGCAGCCGCTCAGAGCGGGCTCTACCGCTTCCTGCTCAATAAGTGGTATTTCGACGAGCTCTACGACTTCCTCTTCGTGCGCCCCGCCAAGCGCATCGGAAGCTTTCTTTGGCGCACGGGCGATGTGCGGATCATCGACGGGCTCGGACCGGACGGCCTGTCCGCGCGCGTGCTTGACGTCACGCGCAGCGTGGTGCGGCTTCAGACCGGCTATCTCTACCATTATGCCTTCGTCATGCTGATCGGCGTCGCGGCGCTGGTCACCTGGATGATGGTCGGGAACAGCTTCTGATGACCGACTGGCCGATCCTTTCAACGCTCACCTACCTGCCGCTGGTCGGCGCGCTGCTGATCCTATTCATCAGCGACGAGGGTGAAAATGCACGACGGAACATCCGCTCCATCGCGCTGATTACCACCGTCTTCGTGTTCCTGCTCTCGCTGCTGATCTGGATCGACTTCGACCAACGCAATCCCGGCTTCCAGTTCGTGGAAAAGACCGGCTGGCTTGACGCCGGCATCTCCTACCAGATGGGCGTGGACGGCATCTCGATGCTGTTCGTGATCCTGACGACCTTCCTCATGCCGCTCTGCATCCTGGCGTCCTGGGAAGCGGTGGAGAAGCGCGTCAAGGAATACATGATCGCGTTTCTGATCCTCGAAACGCTGATGATCGGCGTGTTCTGCGCGCTGGACGTGGTGCTATTCTACGTCTTCTTCGAGGCCGGCCTGATCCCGATGTTCATCATCATCGGCGTGTGGGGCGGCAAGCGGCGCGTTTATGCGAGCTTCAAGTTCTTCCTTTACACGCTGCTCGGCTCTGTTCTCATGCTGCTCGCCATCATGGCGATGTACTGGCAGGCGGGAACGACCGATATCCCGACGCTGCTGGCGCACGACTTCCCCGCCAACATGCAGACATGGCTCTGGCTCGCCTTCTTCGCGTCCTTCGCGGTGAAGATGCCGATGTGGCCTGTGCACACATGGCTGCCGGACGCCCATGTCGAGGCGCCGACCGCGGGCTCCGTGATCCTCGCCGGCATCCTGCTCAAGATGGGCGGCTACGGCTTCCTGCGCTTCTCGCTGCCGATGTTCCCGCAGGCGTCCGAGTTCTTCGCGCCGTTCATCTTCACGCTGTCGGTCGTGGCGATCATCTACACCTCGCTGGTCGCGCTGATGCAGGAGGACATCAAGAAGCTGATCGCCTATTCGTCCGTCGCGCATATGGGCTTCGTGACGATGGGCATCTTCACGCTCAATGCCGAGGGCATCCAAGGGGCGATCTTCCTGATGCTCAGCCACGGGCTCGTATCCGGCGCGCTGTTCCTGTGTGTGGGCGTCATCTACGACCGCATGCACACCCGCGAGATCGCCGCCTATGGCGGGCTCGTCAACAACATGCCCAAATATGCGGTGGCCTTCCTTATCTTCACCATGGCCAATGTGGGCCTGCCTGGTACGTCAGGCTTTGTCGGCGAGTTCCTGACGCTGCTCGGGGCCTTCCGCGCCAATAGCTGGGTCGCCTTCTTTGCGACCACCGGCATCATCCTTTCGGCTGGCTATGCTCTCTGGCTTTACCGCAAGGTGATCTTCGGCGCGCTGGCCAAGGAGAACCTCAAGTCTATGCTGGACTTGAGCCCGCGTGAGAAGGTGGTGCTCTACCCGCTCGTGGCGCTGGTGATCCTGTTCGGCGTTTATCCCGCGCCTGTGTTCGACGTGACCGCATCGGCTGTGAACGCCCTGCTCGACAATGTAACGGCTTCGCTGGGTCCGGCCCAGACCGCCTCCGCGAACTGATCCGAGGCTTGAACCCATGTTGCCCGACCTGCAGTCCAGCTTCGCGATTGTCGCTCCCGAGATTTTTCTCGCGATCTCGGCGCTGGCGCTTTTGATGGTCGGCGTATTCGCCGGCGAGCGCACCAGCACGCTCGTTTCCAGCCTTGCAGTCGTGGTCCTCGCCGTCGCGGCGATCTGGATCGGTTTCTATGCTCATGGGGGCACGGCTTTCGGCGGGATGTTCGTCAGCGATTCATTCGCCCGTTTCGCGAAGGTTCTGTCTCTGGTCGGCTCCGCGGTCACGCTGGTCATGTCGGTTGGTTTCACACGCGACCAGAAGTTCGACTCCTTCGAGTTTCCCGTGCTCGTCGTGCTTTGCACCGTCGGCATGATGGTGATGATCTCGGCCGGCGACATGCTGAGCCTTTATCTCGGGCTCGAATTGCAGTCGCTTGCGATCTACGTGCTCGCCGCCAGCAACCGCGACAACCTCCGCTCCAGCGAGGCCGGCCTGAAGTATTTCGTGCTCGGCGCGCTGTCGTCGGGCATGCTGCTTTACGGGATCAGCCTCGTTTACGGTTATACGGGCCATACCGGCTTCGGTGCGATTGCGCAGGCGCTCGCCGCCGAGGAGCGGCAAACGGGACTGGTCTTCGGCCTCGTCTTCGTGCTCGCGGGCCTCGCCTTCAAGATCTCCGCCGTGCCCTTCCATATGTGGACACCCGACGTTTATGAAGGCGCGCCGACGCCTGTCACTGCCTTCATGGCAGCCGCGCCGAAGATGGCGGCGATAGCGCTGACGGTGCGTGTCGCCATGGGTGCGTTCGAGCCGATCGCGGCCGACTGGCGGCAGATCGTCGTGTTTATCTCCGGTGCCTCGATGGCGCACGGTTCGTTTGCCGCGATCGGCCAGCGCAACATCAAGCGACTGATGGCTTATTCCTCCATCGGCCATATGGGTTTCGTGCTGGTCGGCCTGGCCGCGAACAGCCAGGCGGGCGTGCGCGGTGTTGCGCTTTATATGCTGATCTATCTCGCGATGACGCTTGGCACCTTCGCCTTCATACTGTCGATGCGCCGTGCCGAGGGCCATGTGGAGAATGTGGAGGAACTGTCCGGTCTTGCTTCCACCAATCCGGTGATGGCGACGGTCGTGACGATCCTGATGTTCTCGCTGGCCGGCATTCCGCCGCTCGCGGGCTTCTGGGCGAAGTGGTACGTCTTCCTCGCGGCGATCGACGCGCAGCTTTACGGGCTGGCGGTGATCGGAGTGCTGACCTCGGTCGTCGGCGCCTACTACTATCTCCGCATCATCAAGATCATGTGGTTCGACGAGCCGGTCGGCGGCTTCCTTCCCATGTCGGGCGAACTTCGCGCCGTGCTCGGCCTGTCCGGTGCCTTCACCCTGCTTTACATCGTTGTCGGCGGGCCGGTTGGACGCGTGGCCCAGGCTGCGGCCCAGACCTTCTTCTGAGGCGATGACGTTTCAGCTTGCGGCATCCGCCGTCCGAAACGGTTACCGGCTCGAATCCCACGAGGTGGTTGGCTCCACCAATGCTCTCGCCCTTGATCGGGCGCGAAACGGAGATGCGGGTCGGCTGTGGATCGCCGCACGCAGGCAGGAGGAGGGGCGGGGACGGCGCGGTCGATCGTGGGCCACGCCTGAGGGAAATCTTGCTGCAACACTTCTGCTGAGACTGCGCGGGGTAGAGCAGCCGGCCGCGCTCGGCTTTGTCGCAGGCCTCTCGCTGGCCGACGCGCTCAACATGGTCGCGCCTGGCCTCGACGTCTCGGTTGGCGCGGACGGCGGCGGAACGAAGACAGAGCGCTTCACCCTCAAATGGCCGAATGATGTCCTCGCCGATGGCGGCAAGCTCGCCGGAATCCTGCTTGAATCGCTCAGCCTCCCCTCTGGGGAAATGGCGATTGCGGTCGGCCTCGGCATCAACGTGGTGGCTTATCCCGAGGATACCCCCTATCCCGCGACGTCGCTGATCGCGCTCGGCGTCAAGGCAGATGCCGGGACGCTCTTTACGGCACTTTCCGATGCCTGGACGGTGAACGCTGCCCTGTGGGCAGAAGGCAGTGGCCTCGACGCAGTCCGGGAGAAGTGGCTGTCACGTGCGGCCGGCCTGGGGTCGAAAGTCGCGATCCGGATCGATGGCGCTGTTGTGCGCGGAACCTTCGAAACCATCGACAGCCATTGCCGGTTGGTGCTCCGTGAGGAATCTGGCCGGGAACGGCTGATCACCGCAGGCGATGTTCATTTCGGGGCGGTCGCCTCGGCAGGAAGTTTGTGAGCGCGAAAGGCAAGTGTGATGGCAGGAACTGAGGGCGCGGAACTCGTCTTCGTGCCGCTGGGCGGCGTCGGCGAGATCGGCATGAACCTCGCTCTTTACGGATTTGGCCCGCCGCACGCGCGGCAATGGATGATCGTGGATTGCGGCGTGACCTTTCCGGATGCGACGCTGCCGGGCGTCGACCTCGTTTTGCCCGACACCTCCTTTATCGAGACCTACCGAGACCAGATCGCCGGCATCGTCATCACCCACGCCCACGAGGATCATTATGGGGCGCTGGTCGATCTCTGGCCCCGGCTTCGCGCGCCGGTGTGGATGACGCCGTTTGCGGCCGGTCTTCTGGAAGCCAAGCGCATGTCCGAGCCCGGCGCGCCTCAGATCCCGATCAGTATCTACAAGGCCGGCGACCGCTTCGATGTCGGGCCGTTCGCGATCGAGGCCATCCCGGTGGCGCATTCGATTCCCGAGCCAATGTCGCTTGCGATCACCACGCCGCTGGGCTGCGTAATCCATACCGGGGACTGGCGCATCGATCCCGATCCTGAGATTGGGCCGACGACGGACGAGGCGCGTTTCCGTGCGCTCGGCGAGGCGGGTGTGGCCGCTCTGATCTGCGATTCGACCAACGCCATGCGCGAGGGCACGTCTCCGTCGGAACGCGCGGTCGGCGAGGGGCTGCGCGACGTGATCAAGAAGGCGAAGGGCCGTGTGGCCATCGCGACATTTTCCTCCAATGTCGGACGCATCCGCTCGATCGCCGAAGCCGCCCGCGATACCGGCAGGCAGCTTTTGGTGATGGGCCGCTCGCTCAAGCGCGTGATCGATGTGGCAACCGACAACGGCTATATGGATGGTCTGCCGGGGTTCGTTTCGGAAGAAGATTACGGCTACATTCCGCGGGAGAACCTCGTCGTGCTCTGCACCGGCAGCCAGGGCGAACCGCGCGCGGCGTTGGCGAAGCTGTCGCGCGACGAGTTCAAGTCCGTGTCCTTATCGGCCGGCGATGAGGTGGTGTTTTCCTCGCGTGTGATCCCCGGCAACGAGAAGGCAATCCTGGAGATCAAAAACGCCTTCATCGATCGTGGCGTTCGCGTGATCGAGGATGGCGACGCGCTGGTGCATGTCTCCGGGCATCCACGCCGTGACGAGTTGCGCAAGATGTACGAGTGGACGAAGCCACGTACCGCGATCCCCGTGCATGGCGAAGCCGCCCATCTCATGGCCCATGCCGAACTGGCCGCCACGGCCGGCGTACCCGACGTGAAGCGCATCCGTGACGGCGTGATGCTGCGCCTGCTGCCGTCACCCTCCGCCGTGATCGACAAGGTGCCGTTCGGCCGCCTGTTCAAGGACGGGCGGATCATCGGCGACGAGAAATCGACCGGAGTAGGCGAGCGGCGCAGGCTGTCCTTTGCCGGCCATGTCGCGGTTAATGTCGTTCTGGATGACCGTTACGAGCTGGCGGGAGAGCCGGACATCGTACCGGTCGGCGTGGCTGCCTTGTCGCGCGAAGGTGAGTCAATCGAGGAACTGATGCTCGATGCCGCCATCAGCGCCTTTGACAGCATCCCCAGAGGACGCAGGAAGGATCTCGATCTCGTTTCCGATGCCGTGCGCCGAGCCGTGCGCGCCGCGGCAAATGACGCGTGGGGAAAGAAGCCGATGGTGACGGTGTTCGTGACGCGATGATCGGGCGCCTCAATCACGTGGCGATCGTGGTTCCAAACCTGGACGCTTCAGCCGCCATCTACAGGAACAGTCTAGGCGCTGTTGTGAGTGAAAAGCAGTCGCTGCCCGATCACGGGGTCACGGTCATGTTCGTGGAGCTTGCCAACACCAAGCTGGAGCTCATGGAGCCGCTGGGCGAAAACAGCCCGGTCGCCGCCTTTCTCGCACGCAACCCTGCGGGCGGCATGCACCATATTTGCTTCGAGGTGGATGACATCGTCGCGGCGGGTAACCGGATGCGCGCATCCGGAGCAAGGGTGCTGGGCGACGGCGAGCCGCGCATCGGTGCGCATGGCAAGCCGGTGCTCTTCCTTCATCCGAAGGACTTTTCCGGCACTTTGATAGAGCTCGAACAGGTGTAGGGCGTGCACACGAACAGGCATCTTCGGCGATGAACATCATCACCTTCGCGGCGCTGACTTTTATCGCATGGTGGCTGATCCTGTTCGCCACACTGCCCTTCAGCCTGCGAACACAGGACGACGAGGGGGATGTGACGCTCGGCACCGTATCCAGCGCTCCGCTGGGGCCGCATGTGCTGCGCGCCATGCTGCGCACGACAATCGCCACGGCAATCGTGATGGGTGCGCTTTACGTGCTGACAAACTGGATGGGCGTGGGCTTCGACAGCCTTCCGTCCTTCGTGCCCGACTTCAACGCGAAGTAGCGGAAACGGCCATCAGTCTCGCCCGGACAGGCAAGGCACAGTCCAAAAAAAAAGCAAGGCCCGAAGGCCTTGCAATAAAACGCGTCCGATCCGTTTTCCGGTGTCCGGCGGCAGCGAATGACCGCGCCTGGATCGCATCCTCCCAAGACTTTGACCGCGTAGGAAAGCGGATTTCCCTCCGCCTTCTTTTTCTGAGCTGTTCATAATCGAGCGTCATGGGTTTGTCACGAGATTTTTGCTCGAAAACAAGCAGCTGGAGGCACTTTTGCTTAAATGCTTCGCAGCACCTGCCTGCTTCCCGTGCAAAGAGCGACGGCCGCGGGTTCCACTTTGATTTCGTAAGCGAACTGGTTAAGAACCGCTCGACCCCGGTGCAAACAGCGCTCCCCGTCACACCTCCGGATTTTCATGCGTCTTTCAAAATATTTCCTTCCGATCCTCAAGGAAACGCCGCGCGAGGCGGAGATCGTTTCGCATCGCCTGATGCTGCGCGCCGGCATGATCCGGCAGCAGGCGGCGGGAAGCTTCTCATGGCTGCCCCTCGGCAAGCGCGTGCTGGACAAGGTTTGCGGGATCGTCCGCGAGGAGCAGAACCGGGCCGGGGCGCTCGAGATCTTGATGCCTACCATCCAGTCGGCCGATCTTTGGCGCGAAAGCGGGCGCTACGAGGCCTATGGCAAGGAGATGCTGCGCCTGCAGGACAGGCACGAGCGCGACATGCTGTTCGGCCCCACCAATGAGGAGATGGTGACGGAAATTTTCCGTTCCTATGTCCGGTCCTACCGCGACCTGCCGCTCAACCTCTACCACATCCAGTGGAAGTTCCGCGACGAGGTGCGTCCACGCTTCGGCGTGATGCGTTCGCGCGAGTTCCTGATGAAGGATGCCTATTCCTTCGACCTCAACTTCGAAGGTGCCCGTGCTGCCTATAACCGCATGTTCGTTTCCTACCTGCGCACCTTTGCCCGCATGGACCTCAAGGCGATCCCGATGCGCGCCGACACGGGGCCGATCGGCGGCGACCTCAGCCACGAATTCATCATCCTGGCGGAAACGGGTGAGAGTCAGGTCTTCTGCAACCGCCGCTATCTTGAACTGCAAGTGCCAGGCGAAGACACCGACTTCGCTGACGACGCCGGTATAGCTGGAATCGTAAAGGGCTGGACCGCGCCCTATGCGGCCACGGAGGAGATGCACGACGATGCGGCATGGGAGCGCGTCGGCGAGGAGGATCGGCTGGCCGCGCGCGGCATCGAGGTCGGCCATATTTTCCACTTCGGCGAGAAATATTCCAAGCCGATGAATGCGAAGGTGACAGGCCCGGACGGCAAAGACCATTTCGTGTCGATGGGCTCCTATGGCATCGGCCCCTCTCGGCTGATCGCGGCGATCATCGAGGCGAGCCATGACGAGAACGGCATCATCTGGCCGGAAGCAGTGGCGCCATTCGAGGTCGGGCTCATCAATATGAAGCCGGGGGACGGCGCCTGCGATGCGCTTTGCGAGAAGCTTTATGGCGAGTTGGCCGCCTCTGGCCGCGACGTGCTCTACGACGACACCGATAATCGGGCAGGCGCGAAGTTCGCCTCCGCCGATCTGATCGGCCTTCCCTGGCAGGTGATTGTCGGCCCGCGCGGCGCTGCCACAGGCGAGGTGGAACTCAAGAACCGCCGCTCGGGCGAGCGCGAAACGCTGCCGGCTGATCGGCTGCACGAGCGGCTCGGCCTTCGCGCATGAGCAGCGAGACCGGGAAGCTGGACGGAGCCGGACCCTTCTCCGCCTTTGAGCGGATGGTCGCCTGGCGCTACCTTCGCGCCAAGCGTAAGGAAACGGTGATCTCGGTGATCGCGATCATCTCCTTCATCGGGATCATGCTGGGCGTCGCCACGCTGATCACGGTCATGGCGGTGATGAACGGTTTCCGCGCCGAACTCCTGAACCGCATCCTCGGCATCAACGGCCATGTGATCCTCCAGCCGATCGACATGCCGCTTGACGATTACGCCGCCGTCGCCGGGCGCATCAACGGACTGGACGGCGTACGCTACGCCATTCCGCTGGTCGATGGGCAGGTGCTCGCCTCGGGGCCGGCCGGCCCCGGCACGGGCGCGCTGGTGCGCGGCATCCGCGGTGAGGATCTCGGACGGGTGACGCTTGTCGCCAACAATGTCCGCCAGGGCTCGCTGGTCGGGTTTGACGAAGGCGAGGGCGTCGCGATCGGCTCTCGCATGGCGCAGAACCTCGGGCTTTCGCTCGGCGACATGATCACTCTGGTGTCGCCGGAAGGCGACATTACGCCGTTTGGAACCACGCCGCGCTTCAAGGCCTATCCCGTCAGCGCCATCTTCGAGGTTGGCATGTCGGACTACGACGCGTCGATCATCTATATGCCGCTGGGCGAGGCGCAACTTTACTTCAACATGGAGAACCGCGCCCAGACGATCGAAGTCTATGTGGACGATCCGGACGGTGTGGACTCGCTCAAGAAGCCGATCGAGGACGCCGCTCAGAGGCCGATCCTGCTGACCGACTGGCGACAGCGCAACCAGACCTTCTTTTCCGCCCTTCAGGTGGAGCGCAACGTCATGTTCATGATCCTGACCCTGATCGTGCTGGTGGCTGCGCTCAACATCATTTCCGGCCTGATCATGCTGGTGAAGGACAAAGGCCGCGATATCGCCGTCCTTCGCACAATCGGCGCCTCACGCGGCGCCGTGATGCGTATCTTCATGATGACGGGCGCTGCGATCGGCGTGACGGGCACGCTCGCCGGCGTAGCGCTCGGCGTTACCCTTTGCCTAAATGTCGAGTCGATCCGGCAGTTCTTCTCCTGGCTGTCCGGTACCACGATCTTCAACCCGGAACTCTATTTCCTCAGCCAGCTTCCGGCGCGAATGGAGTGGCAGGAAACCGTGACGGTCATCGCCATGGCGCTCGTGCTGTCGTTCCTCGCAACGCTCTTTCCCGCGTGGCGCGCGGCCAAGCTCGATCCGGTCGAAGCCCTGAGGTATGAGTAAATGGCCGATGCCGTGATGCGGCTCCAGTCGGTCGGCCGCCACTACATCCAGGGCGAAAAGCGGCTGACAATCCTGAACGGCGCGGACTTTGCGCTGAGGGCAGGCGAGATGGTCGCCCTCGTCGCGCCCTCCGGCACCGGAAAGTCCACGCTGCTGCATGTGGCCGGATTGCTGGAACGCCCGAGTGACGGCGAAGTCTGGGTCGGCCGCCGCGCATGCGGCGCGCTGTCGGACGATGAGCGCACCGCGATCCGCCGCAACGAGATCGGCTTCGTCTACCAGTTCCACCATCTGCTGCCTGAGTTCACTGCCCTTGAGAACATCATGATGCCTCAGCTCGTGAAGGGCCTCGGACGCAAGGAAGCAGCAAGCCGCGCACGGCAGTTGCTCGACTACATGCAGATCGGCGCACGTTCGCTGCACCGCCCCTCCGAGCTTTCAGGCGGAGAACAACAGCGGGTGGCCATCGCGCGCGCCGTCGCCAATGCACCGCGCATCCTCCTGGCCGACGAGCCGACGGGCAATCTCGACCCCGTCACCGCCTCCTACGTGTTCGAGGCTCTCGGCGCCCTGGTGAAGCAGTCCGGCCTCGCCGCCTTGATCGCCACTCACAATCACGAGCTGGCCAGCCGGATGGACCGTCGCGTTACGCTGTTAAACGGGCAGATCGTTCCGGCCTAAGCCTGCCATTCGCAAATCGTTAAACTTTTAAGGTTCGGAGCACCCGCTCCGAATCGCTCATCAACATGCTTGACGAGGGAACAAAGATAGAACATAACTAAAACACAACATAAACTAGGAAGAAGCGATGAACGAGCTGGTTCAGGATGTCCTGTCGATGGCCTGCATGGGCACCTTTCTGGTGGCTGCCGCGATGTGGATCGGAGCGCTTTAAGAAATTTTTTCGGCTGAGATTAGAGCGTTGAAGGAGGTAGCCGGGAAAGCGCGGTTGCCGGCAATCTCCGCGCTAACCGCGCCGTAGCGCGTTTGCCCGAAGCGCTTTGTCGAGACAGCCGGGCTGTTGAGCAACCGCTGGCGACATGAAGGGCGAAAGCTTGTGCGCCTAAGTCGCTTGAGAGGGGCCGAAAACCTCTTCAAAGGCCTCGCGTAGAGCGAAGTCCAGGTCGGCCATCGTGACGGGCAAACCAAGATCGACCAGGCTGGTCACGCCGTAGCCGGCGATCCCACAGGGCACGATGCCGGAGAAGTGCCCAAGTTCCGGCTCCACATTGATGGCGATGCCATGGAAGCTGATCCATCGGCGCAGGCGGATGCCGATCGCGGCAATCTTATCTTCCGCCGGCAGGCCATTGCGGCCTGACCGGTCCGGCCTCACAACCCAGACGCCCACGCGGTCCTCGCGCCGCTCGCCCTTGATGTTGAAATGCGCGAGGGTGCGGATGATCCATTCCTCCAGCGCGGCAACAAAGGCGCGAACATCCGCCTTCCGCCGTTTGAGGTCGAGCATCACATAGGCCACACGCTGGCCCAGCCCGTGATAGGTGTACTCTCCGCCCCGGCCGCTGTGGTGAACAGGAAAGCGATCGGGCGCGAGCAGGTCGCCGGGTTTGGCGCTTGTGCCCGCCGTGTAAAGCGGCGGGTGCTCCACGAGCCAGATCAGCTCCGTCTCGCGCCCTGAATGGATCGCCTCGACGCGCCGCTCCATCTCTCGGACAGCATCTTCATAAGGCAGCAGGCCGGGCTCAATGCGCCATGCGACCGGGGCCGCGGCCTCCTTTGGCAAGAAGGCGGCGGCGAGATCGGTGCGAAGCGAAGGAGAAGGCGTCATTCGCACCAGATATGGCGGCTTTGACGAGCCTTTTCCAGTCGATGCTGTGGCTTGGGGCAACTCAACGTCGAAGGCCAAGCCGCTAAGGGATATACAGGCTGGCCAAGCTACCGAGCGAGGCAATCCGCTGCGCGATTATATCTCTGAAGAGAGGCGGAGGCCGTTGTGCCGAGCGCGCTGGTTGCACCCTGAAGAGCCTACGGTTCTGACGATGAGATGACTGGTGCGGTCGAGAAGACTCGAACTTCCACGGGTTGCCCCACAGCGACCTCAACGCTGCGCGTCTACCAATTCCGCCACGACCGCCCGTCACGAAAATGCCGGTCTCTGACCGGCTCGCGGCGTGTAGCAAATCGAGGTGCCTGAAACAAGCCTCGGCAAACGGGTTTTCTCCCCGCTCAGGCACTCGGCTGCCGTGCGTCCTTTCCTCCTCGATCGCGCGGCATGGCGCGCGCGGGAATGATCCCGCCGCAGCGCGTCACAATCGAAGTCACAGCATCCGTTTGGCGATTGCATCGGGCACGGGCTTGGTGTTCAACGAGCGCGCAACCGCAACCCGCATCGCGCGCAGGCGGGGAGATCCATCTTGGAGAGCCCGAACGAACAACGGTCCAAGGCGGACCTTCACGATGCGCTGAACGCCGACATCTATGATGAGGACGGCGCGCTTCGGGCGGGCTTCCTCGCGCATGTCGGCGCGGCAATCGCCGATCGCGACACGGTCATCCTCAAGCGGGAGGTGGCCGATCTTCACCAGTCCGAGCTCGGCGACCTGCTTGAGGCGCTTCTGCCCGAGCAGCGCCGCCAGTTGGTGGAACTTCTCGGCTCCGACTTCGACTTCACCGCACTTACCGAGGTCGACGAGGCAATCCGCCTCGAGATCGTGGATGCCATGCCCAACGCGCAGATCGCGCAGGGCGTGCAGGACCTCGACTCCGACGATGCCGTCTACATCCTCGAGGACCTGGACAAGGCAGATCGCGAGGAAATCCTCGCCCAGCTTCCGTTCACCGAACGCATCAGGCTCAGCCGTTCGCTCGACTATCCGGAGGAAAGTGCCGGACGGCGCATGCAGACCGAGTTCGTCGCCGTGCCGCCGTTCTGGAGTGTCGGCCAGACCATCGACTATATGCGCGACGACAAGAACCTTCCCGACCGGTTCAGCCAGATTTTCGTGATCGAGCCGAATTTCACGCTGAAGGGCGCGGTCGATCTGGATCAGGTTCTGCGGTCCCAGCGCTCGGCCAAGATCGCCGATGTGATGCACGAAACGCGCCATGCCATCCCGGCCACCATGGACCAGGAGGAAGCGGCCCAGGTCTTCGAGCAGTATGACCTGCTTTCCGCGGCCGTGGTAGACGAGAATGAACGGCTGGTCGGCGTGCTCACCATCGACGACGTGGTGGACGTGATCCAGCAGGAGGCGGAAGAAGACTTGCTGCGCATGGGCGGCGTGGGCGACGAGGAACTGTCGGACACGATCCTCACCACCAGCCGGCTTCGTATGCCCTGGCTCGCCGTGAACCTTCTTACGGCTTTTCTGTCCGCCAGCGTGATCAGCCTGTTCGATGCGACGATCGAGCAGATGGTGGCGCTCGCGATTTTGATGCCGATCGTGGCGTCCATGGGCGGCAACGCGGCCACCCAGACCATGACCGTCACGGTGCGCGCTCTGGCGACCAAGGACCTCGACATCTACAATGCCGGGCGCGTGATACGCCGCGAGGCGGTGGTCGGGCTGATCAATGGCGCGCTGTTCGCGTCTCTGATCGGCATTGTCGCCGGCTTCTGGTTCGGCAACCCCAATCTCGGCGGCATCATCGCCACCGCCATGGTCATCAACATGCTGGCTGCAGCGACGGGCGGTATCCTGATCCCGCTGATGCTCGATCGTCTGGGCGCCGATCCGGCAATCGCCTCATCCGTCTTCGTCACGATGGTGACCGATGTGGTCGGCTTCTTTTCCTTTCTCGGCCTCGCAACGTGGTGGTTCGGCCTCAGCGGCTGACGGTGCTGCCGATTGACTTCTGGCGGAAGGCACGGCGAAGCTTTCTTCTTTCGCGGGCGAGGCACGAGGTTTGCCGGCGAAAGCGTTGCAAGGAGAGGCCGAGTGCCCGTGCGAGAGTATTATTCGATCACCGAGCTCACCCGCGAGTTCGACGTCTCGACGCGCACGCTGCGCTTCTATGAGGACGAGGGCCTCATTTCGCCCGTCAGGCGCGGTCGGACGCGGCTGTTCCGACAATCAGACCGGCATCTGCTGCGCCAGATCCTGCGCGGCAAGCGGCTCGGCTTCTCCATCGCGGAAATCCGCGAGATCGTGCAGATGTACAAGGAGCCGCCCGGCGAGGTGGGCCAACTCAAGCTGATGATCCGCCGCGTCGAGGAAAAGCGCGAGAACCTGCGCCAGAAGCGGCGCGATCTCGAGGAAACGCTGGACGAACTCGATCAGGCGGAAGACGCCTGCATGGAGCGGCTGGCTGAACTGGGCGTGAAGACCTGACGCTCAGATCCAGCGCCGCACACGCTTCGCGTAGTCGCGCCACGCTTTGCCGAAGCGCAGGGAGAGATGCTTTTCCTCGCCTTCGATGGCGAGCTTTCTCATCAGAAAGCCTGCCGCCAAGCCTGCGATCAGGAACCAAAGCGAGCCCACGATCAGCGCTAGGCCGCAGCAGAGCAGGACATTGCCGAGATAGATCGGGTTGCGCGTGAAGGAAAACGGCCCATGCGTGACCAGATGCTCGGTACCTTTATGCGGCATGATGGTGGTTTTCGCCCGCGCCATCGCGAGCATCGCGCCGACGTCGAGCGCGATCATCGCCGCGATCAGCAGCCAGCCGACCACAAGGAGGATGTCGGATAAGGGTGAGACGAGCCAGGGAGACGTGTGAAGCATCTGCAGCGCCGTCGCAGACGCGACAGCAGCGAGCGTCACCAGCGGGGGCCACGGAAAGCGGCTCGGCCGTTCGGCGTGGAAATCACCCGCCGGGGCTGCCGGAGAAGGAATCGGCTTCGCCTGTGCAGATGCCGGCAACTTCGGCGACCCGTGACTGGAGCGCCGCGTCCTCGCCTCCTTTGAAGACATCGTCCATCATCCCCCGCTGCTCGATCCCGTCGAGCATGCACGCGCAGTAACGCGAACAAAAGTCCTGATCGCGCACCGAGACGCAACTCGCCTCGCAGGAGCGCATGAACCTTACCTCACGTGTTTCGGGCTCGGCGGGAAAAACCTGCGCGAATAGCCAGACAAGCCCGATGAGCACCGGCTGGTGGACGAGATAGAAAAGGAGGCTGTGGCGTCCCGCCAGCGCGGGAAAACGCAGGAATGAAGGGAGGTGCCCTGGTGCAGTGAACCCGTTTCTCCATCCCGCAGCCCTTGTCGCGGCAATCCCGAGCAGCACGGCGCCGAACCATGGGAAGAAGGGCACATAGTCGTTCGAGCGCGGATTGGTGACCGACAGGCCGACCCACCATAAAGCGGGATGATCGAAGACCGCATGCCGCAGAAAGAACGGAGCCGCGATCACGCCTGCCGCGACCAGCGCCGTAAGCAGCGGAGGCAGTTGGATGAACAAGAGACCGAGCAGGCTCGCCAGCGCGATCTGGTGAAGAATGCCAAAGAAGATGAACTCCTCGCGCACGGTCAAATAGGTGACGATCGTGATCAGCAGCGCTGCACCGGCCACACTCGCGAAACGCCGGCCAAAGGACCGCCAGCGCACGCCACGGCCATGGCCGAGAACGACGCTAACGCCGACCAGGAAAAGGAAGCTCGATGCGATGGCGCGGGCGAACAGCTTCCACCCGCCATGCGCGGTGAGGCCCGCCGGCAGGTAGCCGAAGAATTCCAGATCCCAGGTAAAGTGGTAGACCGCCATCGCCAGCAGAGCGATGCCGCGCGCAGCGTCGACCGAGGGCAGGCGCGGTCGGGGCGAAGGAATTGGAACAGTCATGGCCGGCGAGCTTTGGCGCAGCGCAACGGCAAAGTCCAACGCGTGTGGAAAGCAGCGCGCGATTATTCGGCTGGAATCAGGCCGGGTCGCTCCACCGGTTTCTCGCGGATCGGAAGATGTACGAGCGCCGCAAACAGGCCGAGCGCCACGCCGAGCCACCACACCGGATCATAGGTTCCGAAGTGGTCATAGAGATAGCCGCCGAGCCAGACGCCCAGGAACGAGCCGATCTGGTGCGACAGGAACACCAGCCCGCCCAGCATGCCGAGATGGCGGGTGCCGAACATCACCGCCACCAGCCCGTTAGTAGGCGGCACGGTGGATAGCCAGAGGAGGCCCATCAGGATCGAGAAGACGATGACGCTGGCCGGGCTCGCGGGAAGGAGAAGGAACGCCGTCACGAGGATGGAACGGCCGAGATAGATCAGCGCGAGGACATGCGGCTTTGATCGACGCTGCCCGATCATGCCGACCGCGAGCGAGCCGATGACATTGAAGAAGCCGATCAGCGCGAGCGCAATCACCGCATAGCGCGGCGCGATACCGATATCGCCGAGATAGGCAGGAAAATGCGCAGTGATGAAGGCGACCTGAAAGCCGCACACGAAGAAGCCGGACACGAGAAGAAGATAGGAACGATGTCCGACCGCCTCGCGCAGCGCTTCGCGTGCCGTCTGCGCCATCTCGGCGCGTGTTCCGTCGGCGGCGTTGCCGGAAAGCGGTATCGCAAGGAACGGCACGAGCAGCATCAGCACGCCCAGGATGACCAGCGAGTCCGACCAGCCATAGGCGCTGATGAGACCTTGGCTGATCGGGGCGAACAGGAACATGCCGGCCGAGCCGGCGGCAGTGCCAAGGCCGAAGACGAAGCTGCGCCTCTCGGGCGACACGTTGCGTGCAAAGGCGGCCAGCACGATGCTGAACGAGCCGGCCGCAACACCGAGGCCGACCATCACGCCGCCGCCGAGATATAGCAGGCCGGTGCTCGATGCATGCGCCATGGTCAGCAGGCCGAGTGCGTAGATCAGCGCGCCGCTCGCCAGCACACGCCATGTGCCGAAGCGATCCGCCGCCGCGCCGAAGACCGGCTGCCCGATGCCCCAGAACAGGTTCTGCAACGCCATCGCGAGCCCGAAGGTCGTGCGATCCCAGCCCGTCTCGGCGAGCATCGGAAGCTGGAAGAAGCCCATCGCGGAACGCGGCCCGAAATTCAGTGCGGCCACCGCGCAGCCACAGACAATGATGGTCCAGGGCAGGCTGCCGGCCACGCTGCGGGAAGCACGAACATTCGCCACGTACTGGGTCTCCAGGCTGGGCAACGACGCTATACGAGGGAGGCGGCAGCGTGAAATGAATTGGTGCGATGATCCGGTGAAAATCATTGATGCGACGGCGCTCTGGGACGCTCCGAAGCGAGCCACACTTTGGCCTTATTGAACGAGCGAATCCGCTCCGCTCCGTGCACGGTCGAGGCTCGGCAGGCAACGCCGCGGATGACCCATGAGCCCTTCTCCTGCCAGTGGCGGAACGTCCGGAGCGCGGCGGAAAATACGCCGCGCCACGCCCGCCGACCTCCCTGCCATCGCGCATATCGAGGCCTCGGCATTTTCATCGGATCGGATCGCTCCACGATCCTTTGCCAGGCTGATCCGCCGCGACAGCGCGGCCGTGCTTGTTGCTGAGAACGGCTCGGTGATTGTCGGCTGCGCTGTCGTGCTGTTTCGCAGCTACTCCCGGCGGGCGAGGCTCTACTCCATCGCCGTCGCCCCGGATGAGAAGGGGCAGGGAACCGGCTCTCAACTGTTATCCGCATCCGAAGCCGCCGCCGTCGCTCAAGGCTGCCGCGCCATCGGGCTTGAGGTGCGCGAGGATAATGCGGCGGCGATCAGCCTCTATCGCCGAAAAAACTACGAGCTGCTCGGCCGCACGGATGCCTATTACTCTGACGGAATTGCCGCGCTCCATTTCCGCAAGCCGCTCAGCGCCCGGGCTGCGGAGGCGGCATGAGCTGGGTCATCGTTACCGGCCGCCAGAACGATCTCGATCAGGCCGCCACCCCGC
Organism: uncultured Mesorhizobium sp.; assembly: GCA_963522145.1. Lineage (GTDB taxonomy): Bacteria > Pseudomonadota > Alphaproteobacteria > Rhizobiales > Rhizobiaceae > Mesorhizobium_B. Next base: position 63,128 of record CAUQXI010000005.1, read on the forward strand.
ACAAGATCATCACCAGCAAGGATTATCTCGTTCATCCCGGGCTGTTTCGCGGGCAGCGTCCGAAGGTGATCAACCTGTCCTTCTCTTATGCCTATCAAAGCCGGGGCTACTATGCTTCGCTGCTTGCGAGTTCGCGCGGGCACAAGGTCATTCCCACCGTCGAGACGATGATCGACCTCTCGGAGCGCAAGCTCTACGAGAATGCTCTGCCAGAGCTTGAGCTCGCGCTGAACAAGTGTCGCAAGGATCTTGGCGGCAGTTTCCCGGCCAAGATCGGGGTATTTTTCGGCATCGGCCCCGGCAAGGTATGGGACCGGTTCGCAAGGCTCCTGTTCGACTGGTTCCGCGCGCCGGCGCTTGAGGTGACGGTTCGGGATGCCGAGGGCTGGGCCTCGATCCGCAAGATCGGCTTCATGCCGCTGGCACGGATCGAAGGCGCGGAGCGTGAGCGTTTCCTTGCGAGCCTCGACACCTACACAAAGCGGGAATGGCGAGATACGCGGACCCGCACGCCGGCGCGCTACACCTTCGCCACGCTGGTCAACCCGCAGGAGGACATGCCGCCTTCGGCCATCTCCTCGCTACGCCACTGGGCCCGGCTGTCCGAAAAGATGGGCGTCGAGATCGAGCCGATCACGCGCAAGGATTTGGCCAAGCTCGCCAATTACGACGCGCTGTTCATCCGCGAAACCACCTCGATCTCCAACCACACCTATCGCTTCGCACGACGGGCGGAGCAGGAGGGCATGCCGGTGATCGACGATCCGCTGTCGATGATCCGCTGCACCAACAAGGTGTATCTGAACGAGCTGATGGGCGCGAACAAGGTGCCGGTGCCGCCCACGGTGATGATCGCCGGCCCGTCCGACTTCGACCTTGCGGAACAGGCGCTCGGTTTTCCGCTGGTCTTAAAGATTCCCGACAGCTCCTTTTCACGCGGCGTGAAGAAGGCATCAAGCCGGGAGGAGCTGCGTGTGCTCGCGAGCAAGTGGCTGGAAGACTCCGACCTCCTCATCGCGCAGAAATATGTGCCGACGGAATATGACTGGCGCGTCGGTGTGCTCGGCGGCAAGCCGCTTTTCGCCGTGCAGTACCTCATGGCCAAGAAGCACTGGCAGATCGTCAACCACGACCGCAACGGCAAGCCCGCGCAGGGCGGCGTGAAGACGTTCACACTCAAGGATGCGCCGGCGCATGTGGTGGATACCGCCGTTCGCGCTGCGCGCTGCATCGGCGACGGCCTCTACGGCGTGGATCTCAAGGAAACACGCGACGGTGTGTTCGTGATCGAGGTGAACGACAACCCGAACCTCGACCACGGCTATGAGGATTCGGGCGAAAAGGACGAGGTGTGGATCCGCCTGACACAGTGGTTCCTCGATCGTCTGGAGCGCGCCCGGCGATGATCAGCCTCTTGCGCGGTCGAGAAGCTGGAAGCGCGCAGTGAAGGCCGCCTGAACATCCTCGACAGGACGAGGCGTAAGGTCGAACCGGTCGGGAGAAAAGCCCGCCGGCCTTCCGAAGAAGTCCGCCGCTTCTTTCTGCGCGAATCCGGCCAGCGTCGTCGCCTCGTAAAAGGCCGCCACCTGATCGGCCCGCTTGACCCGGAGCTGAAGCTGCCGCGAAGGCTCGGTGGGCAGACCGAAGCGGAGGTGGATCGCGTGCCGCAGGCGATGCTCGACCTCACGATAGCCGCCTCCCACCACGGCCTTGAAGGGCGAGATCATGTCGCCGATCACATATTCCGCCGCATCATGAAGCAGGGCGACGAGCCGGTCTTTCGGCGTGCCACCCGTGTCAAGAATCCCGAAGACGTCTTCCACCAGCAACGAGTGCTGCGCGACGGAGAAGGCGTGGCGACCGATTGTCTGACCGTTCCAGCGCGCGACCCGGGAAAGGCCGTGGGCGATGTCGGCGATCTCGATATCGAGCGGGGAAGGATCGAGAAGATCAAGACGCCGGCCGGACAGCATCCGCTGCCAAGCGCGCGGCTGCGACGGTGCGCGAGGCGGCATCAGCCTGGGACCGCGCTGCTGTCCTCGACTGGGGGAAAGGCGAAGGTCACACCGGGCGGGAGCTCAGGCCTCACCTCGACACCGCCCGCCATCAGCGGCACCTTGGCCGCAAAAGCCTCCGCAACCCGGTCAACGCGCAGAATGGCAAGGGCTGCCGAACCGGCCACCGTTCCCAAAATGCCAAGCGTTTTGCTTGCCGCGGTCACCTCCGTGCCGCTAGCGGGCAGGGGCTCGACACCCCTGAGGATCAGCACACGGCGACGCGCGGTTCCGCGATGCTTCATGCGCGACACCACTTCTTGGCCCACGAAGCAGCCCTTGCTGAAGCCGACGCCACCGTTCTGATCGAGCAGCACGTCATGAGGAAACACATCGCCCAACTCGAAGTCCCGGCCGCTTTCCGCCACGCCACCGGAGACGCGTAGCGCGTCCCAGTTTCCGCTGTCGGCGGGAGCATCCGCCGTGATGAATTCTCGGAACACATCTCCGCGTTCAAGAAAGCGGGTGTCGCGCACCTTCGCAATTGAGCGGGTGAACTCTTCCTCCCAGGAAACCCTGACAAACCCTTGTTCCGGCTCGCTGATCAAAACTTTAGCGCGCAGCCGGTACATCATGAGCCGTCGCACGAATTCGCTCGCGATCCCGGTGCGGCAATCAAACAGAAGATCGTCGCCAGCAGGCGAAACGAGGAAGTCGAACAGGATTTTTCCCTGCGGCGACAGCAAAGCGCCCGCACGGGCCTCGCCGACGGTGAGCGCATCGATGTCGGTCGTGACGAGGTTCTGGATGAAAGGCCGGGCGTCCGGTCCAGAAACAAGGAATCGCGCGCGGTCGGAAAGAATGGCGGAAGGCATGGGAGGCCGGGTGCTTGCGGGAACAGCGGGCCTTAACTAAGCCCGCCACTGAATGGCGGCAAGGGCGCGCATCGGGAGCGAGCGGCATGGCGGAAAGCTTCGATCTGATCCTTCGCAACGGCACCGTCGTCAATCAGGACGGCACCGGTCCGCGCGACATCGGCATAAGTGGCGGGCGCATCGCCGCGATCGGTGCACTTGCCGGATCGGACGCGGGAGAGGTGATTGACTGCCACGGCCTTCACATCCTGCCGGGCGTGATCGACACGCAGGTTCATTTCCGCGAGCCCGGTCTGGAGCACAAGGAGGATCTCGAAACAGGCTCGCGCGCCGCGGTTCTGGGCGGCGTCACGGGGGTCTTCGAGATGCCCAACACCAATCCGCCCACAACGAGCGAGGCCGCACTCACCGACAAGGTACGTCGCGGAACGGATCGCATGCATTGCGACTTCGCCTTCTGGGTCGGCGGCACGCGCGAGAATGCGGGGGAGGTGGCCGAGCTCGAGCGGCTGCCGGGTGCCGCGGGCATCAAAGTCTTCATGGGCTCCTCGACCGGAAGCCTTCTTGTGGAAGACGACGAGAGCGTGAGAGCCATCCTCCGCGCGACCCGCCGGCGTTCCGCGTTCCACTCGGAAGACGAGTTCCGCCTTCGGGAGCGCGCAGGCGAGCGCAAGGCGGACGATCCCTCGTCGCATCCGGTCTGGCGTGATGTCGAGGCTGCCGTTCGTTCAACGACCCGGCTGTTGAGGCTGGCGCGCGAAACGGGCGCGCGCATCCATGTTCTGCACATCTCGACGGCGGATGAAATTGCGCTGCTCGCCGATGCCAAGGACGTGGCGAGCTGCGAGGCAACGCCGCATCACCTCACGCTCTCGGCCGACGATTACGAAAAGCTCGGCACGCTTCTGCAGATGAACCCGCCCGTGCGCGATGCGGCGCATCGGAGCGGCATCTGGGCGGGCATCGGCAATGGTGTGATCGACGTTCTCGGCTCGGACCACGCGCCGCACACGCTGGAGGAGAAAGCGCAGCCCTACCCACAGTCACCCTCGGGCATGACCGGCGTGCAGACCCTTGTGCCTGTCATGCTCGATCATGTCGCAAAAGGAAGGCTGACGCTGGAGCGCCTCGTGGACCTGACCTCGCACGGCCCGGCACGCCTGTTCGGCATAGCGCGCAAGGGCAGAATCGCTGTCGGCTATGACGCCGACCTGACCGTGGTCGATCTCCGGCGCAGGGAAACCATCACCAACGCGCAGGCCGGCTCCAGGGCCGGTTGGACCCCTTATGACGGGGTTCAGGTCACCGGCTGGCCGGTCGGTACGGTCGTGCGGGGCCGTCGGGTGATGTGGGAAGGCGACCTGCTGACACCGTCAACGGGCCAGCCGATCCTGTTCGCCGAAGCGCTGCCGCGCACCTGAAGCCTCACGCTCGCGAATCAGTCCCCGGCGAGAAAAAAGGCCCACTCGCCGAGCGGCGTGATGCCGACGCGGTAGAAGACGTAGGCTCCGTAGGACTTCATCTCCTCGAAGTCGCCGGCCGTGATAATCTTGAACAGCTCGACCTTCTGCTTGCCATCGAGGCGGTCGATCGGCACCGCGAAGAAATATGGCCAGACATAAAGTTCTTCCGGCTTGCCCGCATCAAGATGGACATAGCCTGCCGACAGGATTTCCTGGAGGATGGCGAGGATCTCGTAGCCTTCGCCGTCGCCTGAGCTGGATTTCAGGAAGTCGATCACATCGCCGTCCAAGCCGCCGAGCGACACCTGGGTGGCATCCTCCCCGGTTCCGATCAGCGTCCGCAGCCGCTCGACCTCGCCGCTCTTGCAGGCTTCGATTAGAAGATCATGCATGCGCCGCACCGGCTCGGGCAGCTTCATCAGATCATATTCAACGGTCGGCAGCGGGCCGTCCTCATCGATGGTCGGCCGATTCGGATCCTTCGGCGTGTTTGGGTCGGCGGGGCTGGCCTCTTCACCATCGTCACCTTCATCCGAAGGTGTGGCCGTTTCCGGCGCTTCCGTTTCGGGGACCTGAGGTGTTGCGGAGGGCGCGGCCGGGTCGGCAGGAGCTTTCATGCCCGGAGCCGTAAGTTCCTCACGCTGGATTTCACTTAGTGCCCATGCGCGCCCACTCGGCCCGGGCGCCGCGCACACCAGAAGCGCGAGCATCGAAGGCACAAGGATGCGCGAGGCACGGTTGATCGCAAGAAGCATGAAAGGATTTCCTTGGGCTGCGACGGCAGAAACGCCGCTCAGTGCCTCGACTTCAACGGCTCGAACTCGCCGGCTTCCACCAGGGAGCGCATGCGATCGAGCAGCGCCAACGCAGCGCGTTCACCGCTAGTGCGGCAAAGCTCTCCAAATGCGGTGGTCAGCGCCGCTTCCGCGATGATATCCGGCTCGATCCCTGCCGAAAGCCCTTCCGCCCAGGCCTCGTTATGGCTCTCAACGGCAGTCAGGCGCTTTTCTTCCCTCACGAGAGCATCGATGTCGTTGACGCCCTGTTCCATGCGACTGCTCCCACCCCGCTCCGCCGCCCGAAAGCCGGGCCAATTTGAATCGTCCGATTAATGCGTCGTTAAGAGTTGTAGCATGCCTGTTCGACGGCGAAACTGCGCACCCCGATAAAAGGTTAACCGTTGCCTAATTGCCGAAGCGGCTTGTCACGTCGCGCGTCAGCGCATCGCCTTCTTTCAAGTACAGCGCGATCGCGGCAGTGGCGGATGGCGTGCAGGTCGAGTAGGTCGCCGCGAAGGCGCGATAGCCGCTGTTGAAGCTACCGACCAACCGCGCACGGCGTGCAGGATCCGGTTTCTCCGCGCTCAACAGCGTATCCATCTCGACACGCCAGTCGGGAACCTGCCCATCGGGCGGTGCGCATAGTTCGCGCAGAAAGTGCAGCGATCCCAGGATTTCGGCCAGGCGCATCAGGCTACGCTCGAAAGGCGCCTCGGCAGCGTGTGCCGGCATCGCCGCGAATGTCAAAACAAGCAGGAGAAATGCCGGAGCCGATCGCATGACGACGATCATCGCGGATAATGCGACGCTGTTAAGGCACCCGCGGGGCTTGGAGGGAATTATGCGCTAGCACTTCCCTAACAACGTCACGGACGGAATGGGTGAGCGGCATCCCTTCCATCTCCGCGAGAGTGAAGAAGCTGCCTTCCGCCGCATCGTCGCCGATCACCAGATTGCCGCTCGCCTCTTCGGCCAAGAATACGGTCAACGCATAGCGTGGAATATCGTCGTCCCCGGGTAGGGCAAAGGTTCGCAAAGATGTCAGGTGGCCGGCGGATAGCCCCGTTTCCTCGAGCAGCTCGCGCCGCGCCGCGTCTTGGAGCGTCTCGCCGCTTTCGACGCGGCCACCCGGAAAGGCATATAACCCAAGCGCCGGCGCACGGCCGCGCTTGACCAGCAGCATGGTATCGCCGCGTCGGAGGGCGACGGATACGGCTGGGATGAGAGTCGATCCAGCCGTTTCTACCACTTCGGTCGATGCCTATTCAGGCAGCCTTCTTGGCCTTGGATTTCTCTTCGCCCTTCTTGGCGGCGCAGAGAAGGGCGGCGGCGAGCGCGGCAGGCCCAATGGCGCGGTACTGCGCGGCGAGCGCTTCGCGGACAGGCGGCACTTGTTCAGCTTCGGAGTTGGAATGAGCCATGTTGATCCCCAGTGTTCGTCCCTGAAGCCTGCGTGTTGGGGGAATCGGTCGAAATCGTGACACCCCGGGCAGGCTTTCGAGCCTTGATCTTCAAGAAGACCCCGGGAGGGTTAAGAGACCGTATCTTTGTGGCCTTTGCGCCACGCCGACTTTCGGGAAGGCTTGATTTTTGTTCCGCTGTGAAGGATGAGACACGCATGAACACGTCCTGCGCCATTATCGGCATCTGCATTATCGGCTAGCTTCCAGGCTGGTCCGGACGTTTTCGCCCCTCCCATCAGAGATCAAGCAAACGCCCCGGCCAGAAGGCGGGCAGGCTCGTGCATGATGCCGGCGAAGGCAGGACGCGCCCAATGGGTTGCCCGATGACCGAGCTGCGCCTTTACAATACGCTCGCCCGCGCGAAGCAGGTGTTCGAGCCGATCGATCGGCTCGATGTGCGCATGTATGTCTGCGGGCCGACCGTGTATGACTTCGCCCATATCGGCAATGCGCGGCCCGCGATCGTGTTCGACGTGCTGTTCCGCCTGCTGCGGTACGTCTATGGCGAGGGTCACGTCACCTATATCCGCAACATCACGGATGTGGACGACAAGATCAATGCGCGCGCCCTGCGCGACCATCCCGAGCTTCCGCTGAACGAAGCCATCCGCAAGGTAACCGAAAGCACGGCACGCCAGTATGAGGCGGATGTCACGGCACTGGGCTGCCTGCCGCCGACGCATCAGCCGCGCGCGACAGAGTTCGTTCTGCCGCGCGCGGACGGCAAGGCCGACATGGTGAGCCTGATTCAGAATCTGATCGATCGCGGCCATGCCTATGAAGCAGCGGGTGAAATCCTTTTCGACACGCGTTCCATGGATGATTACGGAGCGCTGTCGCGCCGCCCGCTGGACGAGCAGCAAGCTGGCGCGCGCGTGGCTGTGGAAGCGCACAAACTGAATCCGGCGGACTTCGTGCTCTGGAAGCAGTCGAGCGCCGAGGAGCCTGGTTGGGACGCGTGCTTCACGGTGAATGGGACCGCGCTAGACATCCGTGGCCGTCCCGGCTGGCACATCGAATGCTCCGCTATGTCCGCCGCCTATCTTGGAACGGTGTTCGACATCCACGGCGGCGGGCTCGACCTCATCTTTCCCCACCACGAGAACGAGATCGCCCAGTCACGCTGCGCCCACGGCACGGAGGTGATGGCCAAGTATTGGCTGCACAACGGCTTCGTGCAGGTGGAAGGCCGCAAGATGTCAAAGAGCGAGGGCAACTTCGTCACCATCCACGATCTGCTGCATACGGAGAAGTTCGGCGGCCGGAAATGGCCCGGCGAGGTTCTGCGCCTCGCCATGCTGATGACGCATTACCGCGAGCCGATCGACTTCAGCGTTCGGCGGCTCAACGAAGCACAGGCTGAACTTCGCTGGTATGACCGTCTCTTCACTATGGGACATCTTCCGGAAGATGGAAAAGTAATCCCTGAGGTCATCGATGCTCTTTGTGATGATCTCAATACGCCGTCAGCTCTGCAGACGCTTCACCATCGTCGAAAGAACCTTAGTGACGCGGCAGCTACTTTGGTTTTTCTTGGCATCCATAAAGAGGACGACTACAAGGAAGCTAGAGACTTAAAAGAAAAGAGGCGCGGGGAAACTGAAGGCTCCCTTGAGAGAGCATTCGCAGTTGAGTTATGGCAGCGGCAAGGCCGCTCGGAAACCGATTTGCGTTCGCTAGTCGATCAGCGCTTGGCTTTCATCAGTCAAAAGGACTGGAAACAAGCCGATCGCATCCGCGACGAGCTGCTGGCCCAGGGCATCCAGCTCAAGGACGGCAAGGACTCCGCGACTGGCGAGCGGATCACGACCTGGGAGGTCAAGCGATGAGTCTCGACAATCGGCCGACCTATTCCGGTGGCTGCCAGTGTGGCGCGGTACGCTTTCATATCGAGGGCGGGCTGCATGATGCCTCAATCTGTCATTGTCGCATGTGCCAGAAAGCGTTTGGCGCCTTCTATGCGCCGCTCGTGTCTGTGCGCGATGCAAAGCTGCAATGGACTCGTGGGGAGCCCAAGCGCTTCCAGAGCTCCAACCATGTGCAGCGCGGCTTCTGCCCGGAATGCGGCACGCCGCTGACCTATGAGGCACCGGACGGCATCGCTCTCGCGATCGGCGCCTTTGACGATCCGTCATCGCTCGCGCCCGTGATACAGTTCGGCGTCGAGGCCAAACTGCCCTTCGTGGATGACATTCCGCGCCTTCCAATCAGGGACACGATGGGAGACGTGGAGAATGCTCCATTCCTCACCGATCTCGAATCCTGTCAGCATCCTGACCATGACACCGACGGGTGGGTGCCACGCGGAGGACCCGGCTCATGAGTGAAGGGCTTCGCACGCTCTATCCCCCGATCGAACCCTATGCGAGCGGCATGCTCGATGTGGGCGATGGCCACCGCATCTATTGGGAGCGCATCGGAACGCCCGGCGCGAAGCCGGCTGTCTTTCTGCATGGCGGGCCGGGCGCGGGATGCAGCGCGCATCACCGGCAGCTGTTCGATCCCAAGCTCTATGACGTGCTGCTCTTCGACCAGCGCGGCTGCGGGCGTTCGACCCCGCATGCCGAGCTTGAGGCGAACACCACATGGCACCTCGTGGCCGACATCGAGCGGCTGCGCGAAATGGCGGGCGTCGAGGAGTGGCTGGTCTTCGGCGGCTCATGGGGCTCGACCCTCGCGCTGGCCTATGCGGAGAAGCATCCCGAGCGCGTGAGCGAGCTGATCGTGCGCGGCATCTATACGCTGACCCAGGCCGAACTCAGCTGGTATTACCAGTTCGGCGTCTCGGAAATGTTTCCCGACAAATGGGAGCGTTTTCTCGCGCCGATCCCCGAGGCTGAGCGCGGCGATCTCATGGCAGCCTATCGCAAGCGTCTGACCGGTGTCGACCGGCAGGCGCAGGTGGAGGCTGCCAAGGTGTGGAGCCTGTGGGAAGGCGAAACCATCACGCTTCTGCCAGATGCTTATGTCTCGTCGCATCATGCGGAAGACGAGTTCGCCCTGGCCTTCGCGCGCATCGAAAACCATTACTTCGTTCATGCCGGGTGGCTGGAGGAAGGTCAGCTGATCCGCGATGCGGGCCGCCTGCGCGACATTCCCGGCGTGATCGTTCACGGTCGCTACGACATGCCGTGCCCGCTGCGCTATGCCTGGGAGTTGCACAAGGCTTGGCCCGCGGCGGAGTTTCACATCATCGAAGGGGCGGGGCATGCCTTTTCGGAGCCGGGCATCCTCGATCGGCTTCTGCGCGCCACCGACCAGTTCGCTCACTCGTAGCTGCAAGCGATGGCCAAGGAACGTCTCTTCCTGTTCGATACCACGCTGCGCGACGGGCAGCAGACGCCGGGCATCGACTTTTCGCTGGAAGACAAGATCGCGGTCGCCGGAATGCTGGACCGCTTCGGCCTCGATTATGTCGAAGGCGGCTATCCCGGCGCTAATCCGCTGGACACGGCGTTCTTCAACCAAAAGCGAACGAGCCGCGCGAAGTTCACTGCCTTTGGCATGACCAAGCGCGTCGGTGTCTCGGCGTCCAACGATCCCGGACTGGCCACGCTGCTGCGTGCCTCTGCCGATGCCATCTGCTTCGTTGCCAAGAGCTGGGACTACCATGTGCGCGTGGCTCTCGGCTGCTCGGACGAAGAGAACCTCGACGCCATCCGCGCTTCCGTGGAAGTAGCCGTCGCGAGCGGCCGTGAAGCGCTGGTGGATTGCGAGCACTTCTTCGACGGCTTCAAGGCGAACCCGACCTATGCGCTCGCTTGCGCCCGCACGGCCTACCAAGCCGGCGCGCGCTGGGTCGTGCTGTGCGATACGAACGGCGGAACGCTGCCATCTGAGGTGCGCGTCATCGTCGAGCAGATCATCGCGTCCGGTATCGACGGCGCGCGGCTTGGCATTCATGCCCATGACGATACGGGGCAGGCGGTGGCAAATTCCCTCGCCGCCGTGGAGGCGGGTGTACGCCAGATCCAAGGAACGCTGAACGGCATCGGCGAGCGTTGCGGAAACGCCAATCTGGTGACGCTGATCCCGACCCTGATGCTGAAGCCGGGCTTTGCCGAACGCTTCGAAACCGGCATCTCGCAGGAGGCGCTGGAAGGCATCACCCAGCTTTCCCGCTCCTTTGACGAATTGCTGAACCGCGCGCCAGAGCCGCAGATGCCCTATGTCGGCAGTTCAGCCTTCGCCACAAAGGCCGGCATCCATGCCTCCGCCATCCTGAAGGATCCGGCCACCTACGAGCATGTCGCGCCGGAAGCGGTGGGCAACCGTCGTCGCGTGATGGTGTCCGACCAGGGCGGCAAGGCGAACTTCGTCGCCGAGCTGAAGCGGCGCGGCATCGCGATCCCGGCGAGCGGGGGGAAGCTCGACGCCCTGGTGGCGACCGTCAAGGAGCGCGAGGCGGATGGCTACGCCTATGAAGGCGCGGATGCGAGCTTCGAGCTGCTTGCGCGGCGGATGCTCGACACCGTGCCCGAGTTCTTCCGCGTCACGAGCTTCCGCTGCATGGTCGAGCGCCGCTTCGATGCCAACGGCGCGCTCCGAACCGTGTCGGAAGCGATCGTGAAGGTCGTGGTGGACGGCGAAGAGCGCATGTCCGTCGCTGAGGGGCATGGGCCAGTCAATGCGCTGGATCTGGCGCTGCGCAAGGATCTCGGCAAGTTCCAGCGCGACATCGCCGACCTCGAGCTTGCGGATTATAAGGTCCGCATCCTCAATGGCGGCACGGAGGCGATTACCCGCGTGCTGATTGAATCGCGCGACAGCAGCGGCGCGCGCTGGTGGACGGTGGGCGTTTCGGACAACATCATCGATGCGTCGTTCCAGGCGCTGATGGATTCCATCGTCTTCAAGCTCATGAAGAATCGCGAGATGGCGGGCCTCGTGGCTGCCGAGTGACGCCGAACGAACATTGATCGGTTCATCAGCGCTTTTCACTGGATCGCCTGCTTTCCCGCGCGCAAGGACCGGCCCATGCTTCTTCCAGTGATTCGCCACCTATGACTGCCGCAACTAACGGCCGGGTTGAGATCGCTGGGGGCAACGAGGCGCGCGCCGGATTCGGCTACGCGCTTACGGCCTATCTGCTGTGGGGCTTCCTTCCCTTCTATTTGAAAGCGGTGGCTCATATCCCCGCAGTGGAGGTCGTGGCGCACCGGATCCTATGGTCGCTGCCTCTCGCGGCTCTCGCGATCCTTGCAGGCGGACGGGGAGGCGATCTCCGCCAGGCGCTGAGAAGCCCGAGGATGATCGGCATGGGTGCCCTCATGGCGGCGGTTCTCACCGTTAACTGGAGCATCTATGTCTGGGCGATCGGTTCGGGCCACGCAGTGGAAGGCGCTCTCGGCTACTATATCAATCCGTTGTTCAGCGTGTTCCTCGCGGCAGTGATTGTCGGCGAGAAGCTGAAGGGCGCGCAGATCGTTGCCATTGCCATCGCCGCCCTGGCCGTCGGTATCCTGGGTTGGGAAACCGGTGGACTGCCTTGGGTTTCGCTCGGACTTGCGGGCAGCTGGGGGGTCTATGCCCTTCTGAAGAAGATGCTTCCCATCGGTCCGAACGAAGGCTTCTTTCTTGAGGTTCTGCTTCTCGCCCCGTTTGCGGCGGGTTGCCTGGCCTGGATCATGCTGACGACCGGCGGCCATTTCGGGCCTACTGGATGGGCCGACATCGTCCTCCTGATGCTTTCAGGCGCAGTGACGGCCGTCCCTCTGATGCTCTACGCCAACGGCGCCAAGCGCATGAAGCTGTCGACCATCGCGGTGATGCAATATATCGCCCCGACAATGGTGTTCCTGATCGCGGTCTTTGTCTTTCACGAACCGTTCAGCGCCGCGCATGGCGTCGCGTTTGCGCTGATCTGGACCTCCCTCGCCATCTATACCTGGTCGATGTTCCGCAGCCGGAGCTGATCCCGGATCACATCCTGCCGATCACCGTCGCGTCTCCCTCATCGGGCAGGCCGTCCGAAGCGCCCGCAGTCAGGAGGGCGGGAACGATCGCATCGACATCATCGATCACCAGCGGCTGAACGAGGTGGCCGGTGTGAACGAAGCCCTCGGCGCGCATGTGATCGAGCAGCGCGAGCATCGGGGTCCAGAACCCCGCTATGTTCGCGAACACGATAGGCTTCCTGTGATGGCCGAGCTGGCTCCAGGTCATGATCTCCACGATCTCCTCCAGCGTTCCGATCCCGCCGGGCAGGGCGATGAATGCGTCGGAGCGCTCGAACATCAGATGCTTGCGCTCGTGCATGTTCTCCGTGACGACCGTCTCGTCGAGTTGTGCGAGCGCCGGCGCCGTCGCCTCGCGGTTAAGCAGAAAGCCTGGGATGATGCCGGTCACCTTCCCGCCGGCTTCCGTCGCCCCTCGCGCGACCGCGCCCATGATGCCCTTGGTTCCGCCGCCATAGACGAGCCGCAGCCCGGCTCCTGCGAGGTTTTGGCCAAGGCGAAGGCCGGCATCGACATAGACGTCGTCGCGTCCCGGGGATGAGCCGCAATAAACACACACTGAATTGATCTGGTTCATGCGAAGCGGATTGGCGACAGCGCTCGTGTCTCGTCAAGTCTGTTCTAGCAATTCTTGTCGCGGCCGGGAAAAGAGGCTAGATCGGGAGCGGGGTTGAAGGGGAAGAACAATGGCTATCAAGCCTTTGAAGATATTCCTGTTTGTGCTGGGAGGCACGGTTGCGGCGACAGCTGCTGCCTTTATGTCCGGCGGCATGGGCACGCAGGATCTCGCTTCGCCCTCGACCACGGGCCTCAACCTGACCACGCCGTCTGGCGAGCCCGCCGCGAAGGGCGGTCGATTGCAGGGCGAGCAGCCGGCATCCGGCGGCACATCGGTTGTGGCGCGGATCGGCGAGGGCGCGTCACAGGCCGGGCCGCAGGCGGGGAAATCGACGCAGCCGGTGGGGGGAAGCGCAGCGGGGCAAGCGGACACCGCTACGGGTGCCGCGCCCGCCACGGAACAGCGAGCGGCGCTGGCGCCCTCCACAACGCCGTCTGAGACACAAGCAGCGTCTCCGGCGAACGGGCATTCTGCTACGCTGTCCGAAGGCAACAACTCTCCTTCCAGCGGTGCCCCCAGCTTCGATGTGCTGCGTGTGGAGGGCGACGGGTCGACCGTCGTGGCCGGGCAGGCGGAGCCGGGCTCGGCAGTCACGCTTCAGCTTGGCGCGGCAGTTCTCGGCAGCGCCACGGCCGGAGCCGGCGGCGATTTCGTCATCGTGCTCGACCAGCCGCTGAAGCCGGGCGATCATCAGCTCTCGCTGTCGGCTGCCGGCAAAAACGGCGAGGTGAAGGCATCCACACAGACCGCAGTCGTGTCTGTGCCCGATCAACCATCGGGCCAGGTGCTGGCCATGGTGGAAGAACCCGGCCAGGCGAGTCGATTGCTGACAGTCCCGGAGGCCGCGGGAAACTCGGCGAGTGGAGAAACAGCCGGACAGCAATCTTCGGCCTCGGCAGCGGGAAGTGTAGAGACGGGCGACGTGCCCGCGCAGTCGCCTTCCGTGCGAGAACAGTCGGCTGCTACGAGCAGCCAGACCGAAGTCTCGGAAGGCGGCCAGCACGAAGCAAACGGCGGCGAGCCTGACGCCAACTTGCAGCCTTCCGCTCCTGCAAGCAGTGCGAAGGGGGAGGCGGCGCAGGTCGATGCGGGAAGCGCAAAGGCAGGCTCGCAGGACGGGGAAATCGCGTCGCTGGAGAAAACGGGTAACCCGGCGCTATCGTCTTCGGTTCTGCCGCGCTCAAACGGTGAGGTGTCATCTTCCGCGGTCGCGGTTCAGGCCGTCGAGATCGAGGGCAGCAAAATCTTTGTTGCCGGCAGTGCCGCGCCCGGCTCATCGATACGGGTTTATGCGGGCGCCAACCTTCTTGGCGACACGGTCACCTCGGCTACCGGTCAATTTCTGGTCGAAGCGAACCGCGACCTGCCGGTCGGCAGCTATGTGGTGCGCGCTGATGTGATCGGCGCGAACGGCGAAGTGACAGCGCGTGCAGCCGTGCCGTTCGAGCGCGAGCCGGGCCAAGCCATCGCAGCCGTCGCGCCCGGGCTGACCGGAACGAGCACGCCGTCGGCTGTGGCAGAAACTCAAGAAGTTCCCGTAAGCCAGCCCGAACAATCGGCGGTGGCAGGTCAACCGACCGGGGTCGCTAAGGCGTCGCCTTCTGAAGACGATAACGCGTTGGTGGCCGACAGGGCGCAGAACCAAGCGCCTGCTGCTGCCGGTCTCGCGGCTGACGCGGGGGGCAGGCAGGCTCCGTCCACAACATCTCCGGCGGGTGAACCCGCCGCCGCAGTGAACAGTGCGCAGACATCGCCTGTAGATGTTGCGGCTGAAGACAACGGCACTGTTGTCAGCAGCCAGCAGGGTGTCACGCAGGCTGACCCCAACGCGCCGACACTCGCGACGCAGGATCTCAGCGGAGGCACCTCGACCGCTGGCGCTCCTGCCGCGCCCGACGTTCCGAGCGCCGTTGGTGCCGCAAACGAACAGGTCGCGGCAGCCGGCGATACTGCGCTTGCGCCGAGGCTTGAAAGCGTGAATGGCGCGGTGATCATCCGTCGCGGCGACAATCTCTGGCGCATCTCACGGCGGGTTTACGGTCGCGGCACGCGCTATTCCACCATCTATCTCGCCAACCATGACCAGATCCGGAACCCCGACCTCATCATGCCGGGCCAGATCTTTGCCGTGCCGAGCCGCTCCCAAGAGGGCGAGGCGGCCGACATGAAGGCAATGGGAGAACAGTCCGTCCCGGCGCCTGCTCCGACATCCGCAGAGAACTGATCAAACGGGCGCGGGGCTTGCCTGCCGTTCATTCATCGTATATCGGCGATATACGATGAAGTTGGCGCATTCTGAAGCGTTTGGGCATCTGCCTGAAGTGGATCATGCTGCGCGAGTAATGGCCGCGCTCGGCAATCCGCGACGGCTCGAAATCCTGCTTTGCTTGTCCAGCCAACAGTCGTGCTGCTGCGGCGATGTCGTTGGTCGGCTCGATCTTGCACAATCGACGGTGTCTCAGCACCTGAAAGTGCTGGTTGAGGCAGGCATCGTGCGCGTTCGACCAGATGGGCAACGCTCGCGCTATGAGATCGACACGGACGCCCTATCTTCTGCTGCTGAAATGATTGCCTCTTTGCGCGCTGCCTGCGCCCGAAACTGAAAGCCTCCATGACAACGAAGACCGTCTCGGCGGAGAACGGCTCCACGTTCCGCACGCTCCTGAACCTGTGGGAGTATATGTGGCCTTCCGGGCGACCGGATTTGAAGACCCGTGTCGTCCTTGCGACCTTCTTCCTGGTGGTCGCGAAGGTCGTGCTGATCGGCGTTCCCTATTTCTTCAAATGGGCAACCGACGCGCTTGCCGGCGAGCCGCAGGGGCTGCCGGCACTGCCGCCATTCCTGCTCGCGCCCGTCGCGCTGGTGATCGGCTACAATGTCGTGCGGATCGTCCAGTGGGGCTTCAACCAGTTGCGCGACGCGCTGTTCGCAAGCGTCGGCCAACATGCCGTTCGGCAGCTTGCCTTCAAGACCTTCGTGCACATGCACGAGCTTTCCCTGAGATTCCATCTCGAGCGCCGCACGGGCGGCCTGTCGCGCGTCATCGAGCGCGGCACGAAGGGCATTGAAACGATCGTCCGCTTCACCATTCTCAATTCGCTTCCGACCGTGCTGGAATTCGCCCTGACGGCTGCGATCTTCGCCTTTGCCTATGGCTGGATCTATGTGGCGGTCATCGCGCTGACGGTGCTAGCCTATGTCTGGTTCACCATCCGGGCGAGCGACTGGCGCATCACCATTCGCCAGGAGCAGAACGAGTCCGACACGGATGCGAATACGAAGGCGATTGACTCGCTGCTGAACTTCGAAACCGTCAAATATTTTAACAATGAACGGATGGAAGCAGAGCGGTTCGACCGCTCGATGGCGCGCTACGAAGTAGCCGCGACGAAGGGCTGGACGTCGCTCGGCTGGCTCAACTTCGGGCAGGGCGTAATCTTCGGCATCGGCATGACGGTCGCGATGGTGCTGTCCGCACGCGAGGTAATGGCCGGAACGCAAACGGTCGGCGATTTCGTGTTCATCAACACGATGCTGATGCAGCTTTCCGTGCCGCTCAACTTCATTGGCTTCATCTATCGCGAGGTGCGGCAGGGGCTGACGGACATCGAGCAGATGTTCGACCTTCTCGACGTGCCGCAGGAGGTGGTGGACGTACCCGCTGCGCGGCCCCTTCTTGTTACCGAGGGTCACGTCGAATTCCGCAACGTGTCGTTCGCCTATGATCCGGCGCGCGCCATCCTGCGCGATGTGAGCTTTTCCGTGCCGCCGGGCAGGACGGTCGCGATCGTCGGTCCGTCCGGTGCGGGCAAATCCACCATCTCGCGCCTTCTGTTCCGCTTCTACGACATCCAGGGCGGTGCGATCCTGATCGACGGCCAGAATATCGCCGAGGTCCACCAGGAGAGCCTGCGTCAGGCGATCGGCATGGTTCCGCAGGATACCGTCCTGTTCAACGACACCATCGCCTACAATATTCGCTATGGCCGCATGGATGCGAGCGACGAGGAACTGGCGCGTGCCGCCGATCTCGCGCAGATCGGCCCCTTCATCGAGCGTCTCCCCGAGGGCTATGACGCCATGGTCGGCGAGCGCGGCCTCAAGCTGTCGGGCGGCGAGAAGCAGCGCGTCGCGATCGCGCGCACGATCCTGAAGGCGCCGCCAATCCTCATGCTGGACGAGGCGACCTCCGCGCTCGATACGCATACGGAGCAGGAAATCCAAGCCGCGCTCGACATGGTCAGCCAAGGGCGCACAACCATCGTCATAGCCCACAGGCTCTCGACGGTGATCAGTGCGGACGAGATCATCGTGCTCAAGGAGGGCGAGATCGCGGAACGCGGAACGCATAATCAACTACTCGCAGCGGACGGGCTTTATGCGTCCATGTGGCAGCGCCAGCGTGAGGCGACGGAGGCCGAGGAACGCCTCCGCATTGCGCGCGAAGCGGACGACCTGGGGTACGTGGTGCGAAAGCAGCCTGCCGGCGTGCCATGATCGCCCGCCGGTCATCGCGCATTGCGACGCGCCGATCCATTGTCTAAGGACAGGCTCCGAAAAGCTGGAGCCGACCACGGGCGATGAGCCTCGCAGATACGATTCGGAAGACCTTCGTTCCCATCCACAAGGCCGGCTATCCCTTCATCGCGGCCTTCGCGGTCGTGACCCTTCTCGCCAGCCTATTTTCATCCATCCTGTTCTGGATCGGGCTGATCCTCACGGCATGGTGCGTATATTTCTTCCGCGATCCCGCGCGGGTAACGCCGTCCGATGACCGGCTGGTAATCAGCCCGGCGGACGGCATCGTGTCGGCGGTCGGCCCCGCCATCCCCCCGCGCGAACTGGGGCTTGGCGAGGAAGAGCGCACCCGGATTTCCGTCTTTCTCGATGTCTTCTCCTGCCATGTGAACCGGGCGCCTGTTCGCGGTCGCATCGTGCGCCTCGAATATCGCCCCGGCAAGTTCCTGAATGCGGATCTCGACAAGGCAAGTACGGAGAACGAGCGCAACAGCCTGCTGATCGAAGGGCCGCATGGCACGGTCGCCGTGACGCAGGTCGCGGGCCTCGTCGCGCGCCGCATCATCTGCTGGGCAAAGGCTGGCGACGCCATCGCCGCCGGCGAGCGTTTCGGCTTGATCCGATTCGGGTCGCGGCTCGATGTTTATCTCCCCGCCGCCGCTGCGCCGCGTGTGGCCGTCGGCCAGACAGCCGTCGGCGGCGAGACCGTGATTGCCGAGTTCGGTGCCGCGAGCGCCGTTCCACTTTTCAGGACGTCCTGAGCCGGTGGTTGCCCCGTTCCAGCCCTTCGAACCGCATGGCCGCGGCGGCCCGCGCATCCGCGAGATTCCCATGCGGATGCTGCTGCCGAACCTGATTACGGTTCTGGCCATCTGCGCCGGCCTTTCGGGTATCCGGCTCATCATGGAGCATCGGCCAGAGACCGCGGTGGTGATGGTGCTGATCGCGGCCTTCCTGGATGGAATCGACGGTCGCCTGGCGCGAATGTTGAAAGCCACCTCGCGCTTCGGTGCGCAGATGGATTCTCTCGCCGACATCGTCAATTTCGGCGTTGCGCCCGCGCTGGTGCTTTACGTGTTCCTGCTCGACAATGCCGGATCGCCAGGATGGATCGCCGCGCTCCTTTACACGATCGCCTGCGGCCTCCGGCTCGCGCGCTTCAACGTGCTCGATGAGGACGAGGAGCGTCCCGCATGGCAGGCGGAATATTTCGTAGGCGTGCCGGCGCCGGCGGGCGCGGGGCTCCTGCTGCTGCCAGTCTACCTGTCCTTCACGGGCTTCTTCACGCCCGACCGGTTCTCGGCCTACCTCGCCTCCGCTTTCACGGTGCTGGTGGCGTTCCTGCTTGTCAGCCGCCTGCCGGTCTGGTCCGGCAAGAGCTTCGGCTTTCGGATCAGGGGCGACAGCGTGGTGCCTGCGATCTTTGCCGCGGCCTTTTACGTGATCCTGCTATTCATCTATCCATGGCAGACGCTCGGCGCTTCCGCGCTGGCCTATCTCGCCTTCCTGCCGCTCAGCGCCCGAGCCTATACGAAACGTGCCGCGCGTGAGGCGCTGGTATCCGATCAGGCGGCCGGCTGAGCCAGCCGTTCCGCAGCAAGGCTGCTCACGCCGGCATGGTCTATCTTGCCTGTTCCCAGCATCGGCAATTCGTCCACCGTGAGGATCGCGTGCGGGATCATCAACTCGGTGGCGCCGGAGTTTCGTGCGAACTGACGGAAGGCGCCGAGATCGGCATCGGCTTCAGTGGTCACGAGCACGATCCGCTCACCCTTCCGGCGATCGGGCAGAACGGCTGCGGCGTGTGAGGCAGCGGGCCAGAACGAGGCGGCGAGCGTCTCAACGGCGCCAAGCGACACCATCTCCCCGCCGATCTTGGCAAATCGCTTGGCGCGACCGCGAACGGAAAGGAAGCCGTCCCGGTCCACGTAGACAATGTCGCCGCTGTCGTGCCAACCGTCCGCCGGCGCGACGAGCCTGCCCGGTTCGTTCGGCAGCAAATAACCTTGCATGATGTTAGGCCCGCTTACCTGCAGCCGCTGGCCATTGGACACACCTTCCACCGCGTCGAGCCTGAGGCGGATCATCGGAAGCGGCCGGCCGACCGTGCCGTCACGTCCATGGGTATGGGTGTTGAGCGCGGCAACCGGTGAGGCTTCGGTGAAGCCGTAACCCTCCATGATGGAGGCGCCGAACCGCTCCTTCCAGACCCGCCGCGTTTCGGCACGGACCGGCTCCGCACCTGCCACGACCAGCCGCAGGCTTTCGAAATCCTTGTCCTCGGCTGCACGCGCATAGCCGGCCAGAAACGTGTCCGTGCCGAACATGATTGTCGGCCGCGCCTTGCGGGCGAGCTTGGGGATTTCCTTGTAATGGAGCGGGGAGGGGTAAAACAGCGCTGGAACGCCGACGAGTAGCGGCAGGATCGTGCCTCCCGTCAAGCCGTAGGAGTGGAAGATCGGCAGCACATTGAGGAGCTTGTCCGCTGGTGAAAGCTCAAGCCGGGCCGCGACTTGCAGCGCGTTGGAGAGAAGGTTGCCATGCGAGAGCACAACACCCTTCGGCATCCCCTCGGAACCCGAGGTGAAAACGATCACGGCGGTATCCTGGTGCGATGTCCGCCGCAGCGGCCTGCGCCAGAACACGGCAGCCCAAAGCTTCTCCGGGAGGCCGACACGCGCGCGCATGTCCTCAAGCCAGTAAATCCGGGCGCCCGCCGCTTCGATTGCTTCGACAAGCGGCTGAAGCTCCGCCTTGGCGACAAAGGCTTTCGAGGAAACAACGAGCTTCACGCCTGCGGTTTGGATCGCCGACCCCACCGCGCTCATGCCGGCCGTATAGTTGATCATCGCAGCAGGGCGGCCGGCGGAAAAAAGAGCGAGAAGGGACACGACCGCCGCGTTGGCGTTGGGCAGCATCAGCCCAACGGCCTCGCCAGTCTTCGCTTCGCCGGCGATCCGTGCACCGAGGATACGCGCTGCGATGAACAGGCGGCGATAGCTCAGCGCCCCCGTCAGCGTATCTTCGATGGCGGTCGCGGAGGCTCCGAACAGGTCGGACGCCTCGCGAACAGCGCTGAAAAGATCGCGACGCCGATCAGCGGCTTCAATCCGCGCCTCGGCCAAGGCATCGAACAAGGCATTGGCATGGGTGCCGGGGATGCCGGATTCGAGCAGCCTCGCGTCGAGGGTTGCAGCGGGCGGGGCAGTCACCCTGAGCTTGCGGAACAGCGAAATTCGGCTGCTTCCTTGAGCATCGAGCGATCCCAGCGCCTTGCCGGCGCCGCCCACCATGACAGGCATGATGCGCGCATCGGCCGCCACCGCGATGCGAGCGATCGCCCGGTAGAGCCGGAATGACTTCGCATCGGGTTCGATCTGGCTGGGAAGATAAACAGCCAGCCGCCCGTCTCCCTTGAGCACACGCACCAGGCGGCGGCTGACGAAGACATGCTCGGTGTTGAAGGCTACGGTTCGTGCCAGGCGGCGAAACGGCCGCAGCCAGACCGAACGGGCGGAAGCCTCGTCCAGTATGTGCAGGGTGTCGCTCGGTAGCAGGGAAAGCATCAGCGCAGGATCAAGCCTTGACTGATGCACCACGACATAGACGACCGGAACGGGCGCACGCCGCATCTCGGGCGTAGCGCGATCATCGATCGAAAAGAAGAGTCTCAGCGGCGCATATGCGAGAGCCTGATTGAACGGGAGATCGCGCAACGCCATCAAAGCGGCGGCGGCGCAAAGCCATATGGCGGCGAGGGTCGCGAGCAAAACTGCCAAGATCATGCCGCTCCTCCCGTCACGCTTCCAGGCCGGAGCATTTCCGGATCGTTCAAGGAAAGGGTAGCGGCGGGCAGCACAACGTCAATCGACGCGCGACTCGCTCTCATTCCGGCATGCGGTAGGACACCCAGCGGTTGGTCTTGGCCTGATAGATCATTCCAGTCTGGGAAACAGTCGGACCGACCATGGGCAGCAGGCGGGCGGCGATCTCGGATGGATGCGGCAAGGTTTCCGGTTTCTCGCCTGGTATAGCCTGAGCGCGCATGGCCGTCCGGGTGCCCCCGGGATCGGCAGAGTTGACCCGAAGAGGCGAGTTCTTGGTCTCGTCCGCCCACGAACGCGCTAGCGCCTCGACCGCAGCCTTGGAAGCGGCATAAGGCGCCCAGAACGCGCGTGCATTGTGTGCCGCACTGGACGACAGCAGCACCGCTCGGCCCGCATCGGACTGGCGCAGCAGCGGATCGACTGATCGGATGAGGCGCCACGTCGCCGTGACATTGACCTCCATCACGCGCTCGAAGATCTTTGCCTCGACATGGCCGATCGGCGCGATCACGCCGAGCACTCCGGCATTGGCGAACAGGATGTCGAGCCTGCCCCAGCGCTCGTGAATCGCTCCGCCAAGGCGGTCGATACCCTTCATGTCGGAAAGGTCGAGCGGCACCAGAGTGGCTTCGCCGCCGGCAGCCTTGATCTCGTTGTCCAATTCCTCAAGCCCGCCCACGGTACGGGCGACCGCGATCACATGCGCGCCCGCGCCGGCCAACTGCTTGGCGAGATGGTAGCCGATGCCGCGAGAAGCGCCGGTGACAAGCGCGATCCGGCCGGAAAGATCAAGGATGTCGGGCATGGTCACTGCGCACCGGCGGCGAGCAGGGAAAGGGTGCGCACATTGTCGACCGCTTCATGATCCGCCAGCCGGGTGGGGTACTCCGCAGTAAAGCAGGCGTCGCAGAATTGCGGTGAGTCGTCGTTGCGATGAGGCTCTCCGACCGCGCGATAAAGCCCGTCGATGGACAGGAAACCAAGCGAGTCCACACGGATGAAGTCCGCCATCTCCTCGACAGACATGCGCGAGGCGAGCAGCTTTGACGTTTCCGGCGTATCCACGCCATAGAAGCAGGAGGACCGGGTCGGCGGGGAAGCGATGCGCATATGCACCTCCCGCGCGCCGGCATCCCGCACCATCTGCACGATCTTCTGGCTCGTCGTGCCGCGCACGATGGAATCGTCCACCAGCACGACCCGCTTGCCCTCTATCATGCGCCGATTGGCGTTGTGCTTCAGCTTGACGCCCATATGGCGGATCGAGTCGCTCGGCTGGATGAAGGTGCGGCCCACATAGTGGTTGCGGATGATGCCGAGCTCGAAAGGCAGGCCGGCCGCCTGTGCGAAGCCGATGGCTGCCGGGACGCCGGAATCCGGCACGGGCACCACGATATCCGCGTCGACCGGGCTTTCAATCGCCAATTCGGAGCCGATTTTCTTGCGCGCCTCATAAACGTTGCGCCCTTCCACGATGGAGTCGGGACGGGCGAAATAGACATATTCGAACACGCAGAAACGCGTCTTCACCGGCTCGAACGGGAAGCGGCTTTCGATGCCCTTGCTGGTGATGATCACCATCTCGCCCGGCTTCACGTCGCGCACGAGCCGCGCGCCGATGATGTCGAGCGCGCAGGTCTCCGACGCCAGGATGTAGGAGCCGTCGAGATCGCCCAGCACAAGCGGCCGGATGCCGAGCGGATCGCGACAGCCGATCATCTTCTTGGAGGTCAACGCGACGAGCGAGAACGCGCCTTCGATCTGCTGCACCGCGTCGATGAAGCGTGCGTTGATGTCGCGCTCCTTGCTGGTCGCGATCAGATGCAGGATGGTTTCGGTGTCGGAGGTCGACGAAAAGATCGCGCCCTGCTTCTGAAGCGCGCGCTGCACCGTCATCGCATTGGTGAGGTTGCCATTATGCGCGACCGCGATGCCGCCATCGGCGAGCTCGGCGAAGAAGGGCTGAACATTGCGCATTCCCGCGCCGCCCGTGGTGGCATAGCGCGTATGCCCGATGGCACGATTGCCCTGCAGGCGATCGATCACATCGCGTCGGGTGAACGCGTCGCTGATCAGACCGACATGCCGTTCGACATGGAACTGCGTGCCGTCATAGGAAACGATGCCCGCTGCCTCCTGTCCGCGATGCTGGAGCGCATGAAGGCCGAGGGTGACGATTGCCCCCGCATCCTGACGGCCGAAGATGCCGAACACACCGCATTCGTCATGAAAATGATCGTCGGCCTCGGCTTCGAAAGTGTCGAGTTCAGCCATGGCTACGGTCTCCGCGAGAGACAAGCATATAGGAACGGCAGGACGCCTGCGCTAAATTCAGTTGGCGGGAGGTGCCGCATCCACAGGCGCGCTGTCGGCCGGCGGCGACGAAGTCACGCCATCGGCCGGTTCTTCCTGCGGCGAAATGCGCTTGAGGATCGAATCTTCCGGATCGGACGGCAGCTTGCTCTCGATCCACTGACCGATCTGCTCCAGCCAGGGCCGTGACTTGGCGTTGGCGATCCATGCAGGCGGGCTGGTGCCCACGAGCCAGTTGAAGAACAGCAGCGCGACCGCCACAACCAGCACGCCCCGCGCGACGCCATAAAGAAAGCCCAGGGTGCGGTCGAGCGCACCCACGCGGCTGTCGATGATGAAGTCGGCGATCTTCATGGTAATCACCGTGATGATGATCAGCGCAATCAGGAACACCACGCCGGCAGCGGCCGCCATGGCGAGTTGCGCATGGTCGACATAGGGCTGCACGTAAGGCAGCACGAACGGGTACAGGAAATAAGCCGCGATCGCCGCCCCCACCCAGGAGGCGATCGACAGGACCTCCCGCGAAAAGCCCCGGACCATCGCAAGGATCGCGGAAACCAGTGTAAAGCCGACAAGGATTCCGTCGAGCAGCGTGATCGGCATTTCTTGTTGAACCCCTTCGATCCGATCAGTCGTCTTCGTTGGCGACCCGCCTGAGCTTGGAACCTGCGATCTGCGATACGAGATCGATCAGGGTGCGGGGCTGGAACGTCTTCGCGCCCGTTCCCACAAGCTTTTCCTCACTGGAATGAGGCAGAACCGCCTGCCCGAAACCGAGCTTTTCCGCTTCCTTCAGCCGGGTCGAGGCATGCGACACCGGCCGGACGGCGCCCGACAGGCTGATCTCGCCGAAATAAACGCAATCGGCGGGCAGGGCAAGGCTGGTGAGCGACGAGACGAGCGCAGCCGCAACTGCAAGATCTGCCGCCGGCTCGGAGATGCGATAGCCGCCAGCGACGTTGAGATAAACATCATGCGTGCCGAAGCGGACGCCGCAATGCGCTTCCAGCACGGCAAGCACCATCGATAAGCGGGCACCATCCCAGCCAACCACGGCACGCCGCGGCGTGCCGAGCGAGGAGGGTGCCACCAACGCCTGCACCTCCACCAGGACCGGCCGCGTTCCTTCCATGCCGGCGAAGACGGCCGCACCCGGCGCCTTAGCCCCGCGGTCGCCCAGGAACAGCTCGGACGGGTTCGGCACCTCCCGCAAGCCCTTGTCGCCCATCTCAAAGACGCCGATCTCGTCCGTCGGCCCGAAACGGTTCTTGACCGTGCGCAGGATGCGGAAGTGATGACCGCCTTCGCCCTCGAAATAAAGCACGCCGTCCACCATGTGCTCGACCACGCGGGGGCCTGCGATCTGGCCCTCCTTCGTGACATGGCCGACGAGGACGATGGCGGCACCCGTGCTCTTGGCGAATCGGATCGTCTGCTGAGCGGATGCCCGCACCTGCGTCACGGTGCCCGGCGCCGACTCGACCGTATCGGTCCACAGAGTCTGGATCGAATCGAGGATCACGAGGTCCGGCCGCCGCCCTTCCGACAGGGTGGCAAGGATGTCCTCGACATTGGTTTCCGCCGCCAATTCGACAGGCGCGGACGCCGAACCGAGCCGTTGCGCCCGGAGCCGGACTTGCGCGACCGCTTCCTCGCCGGAAACATACACAACCCGGAAGCCTTTATTCGCCAGCGCGGCGGTCGCCTGCATCAGGAGCGTGGACTTGCCAATGCCCGGATCGCCGCCGAGCAGCAAAGCGGAGCCCGGCACAAAACCGCCGCCCGTCGCCCGATCGAGTTCAGCGATGCCGGTCGCGATGCGCGGCGCCTCCTCGATCTCGCCCGAAAGGGTGGTAAGCGCGACGAGGCGTCCTTTTCGCGCCGCGCGCATGGAGGCAGGCCCGGCGCCGATACCGCCGCCGGCGCTTTCCTCGACGATCGTGTTCCACGCGCCGCACGCGTCGCACTTGCCCGCCCAGCGCTGATGCACCGTGCCGCAATTCTGGCAGATGAACTGGTTGCGGGGCTTCGCCATCAGGCGCGCCAGGCTGACTGCGGTGCGGTCAAGAGCTTACTCGTAGCGCTCCGGCAGGCGGTAATCCTCCGCCAGATCGAAGAAGCGGGTGAACTCCGCCTGGAAGCCGAGCGGCACGGAGCCGGTCGGTCCGTGGCGCTGCTTGGCGATGATCACCTCGGACTTGCCCGTCGCCTCGCGCATGTCCTGTTCCCACTTCATATATTCCTCGGTGCCCGGCTTGGGCTCACGGTTCTTGAGGTAATATTCCTCGCGATACACGAACAGCACCACATCGGCATCCTGCTCGATCGAGCCGGACTCACGAAGATCGGACAACTGCGGACGCTTGTCGTCGCGGTTTTCGACCTGGCGGGAAAGCTGCGACAAGGCGATGATCGGCACCTCCAGCTCCTTGGCAAGCGCCTTGAGGCCGGTGGTGATCTCCGTCACCTCCTGCACCCGGTTCTGCGACGCCTTGGCGGACGATCCCTGCATGAGCTGGATGTAGTCGATCACGATCACATCGAGCCCGCGCTGACGCTTGAGCCGCCTCGCGCGTGCCGCAAGCTGCGCAATCGAAATGCCGCCCGTCTGGTCGATATAAAGCGGGATCTTCTCCATCATGATCGCGCAGGCGGTCAGCTTCTCGAAGTCGGTCTCGGTGATCTCGCCGCGTCTGATCTTGGAGGAGGGGATTTCCGTTTGTTCTGAGATGATGCGGGTGGCGAGCTGTTCGGATGACATTTCAAGCGAGAAGAAGCCGACGACGCCGCCGTTCTTCGCCTTGAACGAACCGTCCGACTGCTGAACCGGCTCGTAAACAGACGCGATGTTGTAGGCGATGTTCGTGGCCAGCGAGGTCTTGCCCATGCCGGGACGCCCTGCCAGCACGATCAGGTCGGAGGATTGAAGCCCGCCCATGCGCTTGTCGAGATCTCGCATGCCCGACGAAATCCCTGACAATCCGCCGTCGCGCATATAGGCGGCGTTAGCGACATCGATCGCCGTCTTCACGGCATCGTTGAAGCTTTCGAAGCCGCCATCATAGCGGCCGGTCTCAGCCAGCTCGAACAGCCTGCGTTCGGCGTCCTCGATCTGCTGCTGCGGCGAGTGATCGACGGTCGCGTCATAGGCGACGTTGACCATCTCTTCGCCGACTGTGATGAGCGCGCGGCGCGTAGCAAGATCGTAGATGGCCCGGCCGTAATCAGCGGCGTTGATCACCGTCACCGCCTCGGCGGCAAGACGCGCCAGATAAAAGGCGACCGTCATATCGCCGACCTTTTCGTCGGCGGGAAGAAAGGTCTTGATCGTTACCGGACTGACCGTCTTGCCCATGCGGATCATGTCGCCCGCGATCTCGAAGATCTTGCGGTGGAGCGGCTCCAGGAAGTGGGCTGGCTTCAGAAAGTCCGAAACACGGTAGAGCGCGTCATTGTTGACGAGGATGGCCCCCAGCAGCGCCTGCTCGGCTTCGATATTGCTCGGCGCCTCGCGGTAAAGCGGAGTGTCGACAAGCCCGATCTTGCGGACGGCTTCGGCCATGAGAAACAGTCACTCCAGAAAGATTCGATGAGGCAGGGTAGGGCGATCGTCGCCCGATGGCCCAGTCACATTCCCGATGCTGCACGGGATTCACATTCATCCACAGGCGCTTCGATGATCTGCCCGAGAGACGTTGACGAATCGCTTCCGAAGGTAATGCCGGCACAGGAACAAAACAAGAACCATAACTGCATGCGTGAAACGAAAACGGCCGCCCGGGTGGGCGGCCGAATCGCATGGAGCCTGACCGGAAAGGATCAGACCGAATAATACATATCGTACTCAACCGGATGCGGCGTCATCTCGAAGCGCATCACCTCGGCCATCTTCAGCTCGATGAACGAGTCGATCTGGTCGTCATCAAACACGCTACCCGCCTTGAGGAACCCGCGGTCACGGTCAAGGCTCTGAAGCGCCTCGCGCAGCGAGCCGCAAACGGTCGGGATCTTCTTCAGCTCGCGCGGTGGCAGGTCGTAGAGATCCTTGTCCATCGGCTGGCCGGGATGGATCTTGTTCTTGATGCCGTCGAGGCCGGCCATGAGCAGCGCCGAGAAGCAGAGATACGGGTTCGCGCCCGGATCGGGGAAGCGGACCTCGACGCGCTTGGCCTTTGGCGAGTTGCCGAAGGGGATGCGGCAGGAGGCCGAGCGATTGCGCGCAGAGTAGGCGAGCAGCACCGGTGCCTCATAGCCCGGCACCAGACGCTTGTAGGAGTTGGTCAGCGGATTGGTGAAAGCGTTCACGGCCTTGGCATGCTTGATCACGCCGCCGATGAAATACAGACAGCTCTCGGAAAGGCCGGCATATTCGTTGCCCGCGAAGGTCGGCTTGCCGTCCTTCCAGATCGACATGTGAACATGCATGCCGGACCCGTTGTCGCCGAAGATCGGCTTGGGCATGAAGGTGGCGGTCTTGCCATAGGCATTGGCGACCTGATGCACGACATATTTGTAGATCTGCATCTTGTCCGCGTTGCGCACCAGGCTGTCGAATTTGATGCCGAGCTCGTGCTGTGCGGACGCCACCTCGTGGTGGTGCTTTTCCACAACCACGCCCATCTCGGAAAGCACGGTGAGCATTTCCGAGCGCATGTCCTGGCAGGAATCCACCGGCGGCACGGGAAAGTAGCCGCCCTTGACGCGCGGACGGTGGCCGAGATTGCCGGTCTCGTAATCGGTGTCGTCGTTGGACGGCAGCTCGGTGGAATCGAGCTTGAAGCCCGTATTGTACGGATCGGCCTTGTACTTCACGTCGTCGAAGATGAAGAACTCGGCTTCGGGACCGACAAAGATTGTGTCGCCGATACCTTCGGCCTTCACATAGGCCTCGGCCTTCTTGGCAGTGCCGCGCGGATCGCGATTATAGGCCTCGCCCGAAACGGGATCGAGGATGTCGCACACGACGACCATGGTCGACTGCGCGAAGAACGTGTCCATGTGAGCGGTGTCGGTATCGGGCATCAACACCATGTCCGACTCGTTGATCGCCTTCCAGCCGGCGATCGAGGAGCCGTCGAACATGACGCCGTCGGCGAACATATCCTCGTCAACCGCGACCACGTCCATGGTCACATGTTGCAGCTTGCCCTTGGGATCGGTGAAGCGCAGGTCAACGAACTTCACGTCGTTGTCCTTGATCTGCTTCATGATGTCGGCAGCAGTCGTCATTTTCAGTTTTCCCTGTTTGAAGTGATTTCAGACCGGCTTTGAGACGCCCGCAAGCGTCAGATCGCGTCGACGCCGGTTTCGCCCGTGCGGATGCGCACGACTTCCTCAATGGTGGACACGAAGATCTTGCCGTCGCCGATGCGGCCCGTATGCGCCGCCTTTCGGATCGCTTCCACCGCGCCATCCACGGCCTCATCGGAAAGCACCAGCTCGATCTTCACTTTGGGCAGGAAGTCCACGACATATTCCGCGCCGCGGTAAAGCTCCGTATGGCCCTTCTGCCGTCCGAAGCCCTTCGCTTCCGTCACCGTGATGCCCTGCAGGCCGGCTTCCTGAAGCGCTTCCTTCACCTCGTCTAGCTTGAACGGTTTGATGATGGCTTCGATTTTCTTCATGAAATTTCCCTCGGAAAGCTGCTGCTTTCGCACAGCCTCGTCCTGCATAAGCAGGAACCATGCCACTACGCAAACTTCGGGCTCGATGCTGGAAGACGCGGATTTGAACAGTGCACAGTTTCGATCCAACGGGCGAAGCTCGAATGTCGCCTAAGAAGGCGGCAGAGTGCACTTTTATTGTGCAGACAAGTCGTCGCCGGTCTTTGGAACGTCGTGTTGGCTACGACGTTCAGGGTCCGATCATGGAGATAGCGCATGGCTGAGTTGAAGAAGGGCGATAAGGTCGCCTGGAACACGCCGCAGGGCGAAACAAAGGGGACCGTGGTCAAGAAGCAGACTAGCGATACCGCGATCAAGGGCCACAAGGTGAAGGCTTCCAAGGACGACCCGCAGATCATCGTGAAGAGCGAAAAGTCCGGCGCTGAGGCTGCCCACAAGCCGGATGCGCTGAAGAAGCGCTGAACGCCGCGAACGATGGCCCCAGTCCGCGAGAACTCACCGGAGTTGTGGCGTGGCTTACTTCCCTGGCCCGCGCGGGACGCTCATAAATATTCGCGCGGCGCTCTTGTGGTTTTCTCCGGGGGAGTGAGCGCTACGGGCGCGGCGCGGCTTGCAGCAAGGGCGGGCGCCCGTGTAGGCGCAGGCGCTGTCACGGTTCTTTCCCCGCCATCTGCTCTGCTGGTCAACGCTGCACATCTCACCGCTATTATGATCCGGCCGCTGGACGACGTCGACGGGTTGAGAGGCTTCGAGGCGCAGAGCCGATGCCGCGCCTACGTCCTCGGTCCCGGCTTCGGCGACCGGGACAAGGCGCGCGAGTTCGCACTCCATATTCTCGCGAGCGCCGGAGCGGCGCTGGTGCTCGATGCGGACGGCATCACCGCCTTCCGCGACCGCGGCGACGAACTCTTCCAAGCCGCTAGGGCCGGCAAGTGCCGCTCGGTGCTGACGCCGCACGCGGGCGAGTTTGAGCGGCTCTTCCCCGACCTCGCGCGAGACCATGCCGGAGATCGCCTCGCGCAGGCAGAACACGCGGCCAAGCTCTCCGGGGCGGTGGTGATCCTGAAGGGCCCCGACACGGTGATCGCCTCGCCGTCGGGCGACCTCGTCGTCAACCGCAACGCCACGCCCTTCCTTGCCACGGCCGGCTCCGGCGATGTTCTGGCCGGCCTGTGCGGCGGCCTGCTCGCGCAGGGCATGCCGATATTCGAGGCAGCCTGTGCGGCTGTGTGGATCCATGCGGAGACCGGCGCGCGCTTCGGTCCAGGCCTCACCGCTGACGATCTGCCGGACGCGATTGTTCCCGTACTCCGTGACCTCGCTCCGCCGGAATACCGCCCGAGGGCAAGCGATCCGGTTCGGAGGGGTGAGTGCTAGGGCGATGTCGCGAGGTTTTAAGCAGCCTCACGCCTGTGAGGAAACCGCCCACCCGGCGCTGACACTAGTCTAGGCGGTGCGCGACGGTTCCCGGGTGCATCGCGAATAGTCAGCGCTTCGGCGGGATGAACGGCTGAGAGATGGTCTGGAACTCCGGACGCGCTTCAAGCCGGGCGCAGTGAGCTTTGAGTGCCGGTCTGGTGCTGAGGTCGACGAGGTCCGGATGTGACTCCGTTGCATGACGAAGACACACAGCAACGGCGATATCGGCGTGGCTCAGCCGGTCGCCGAACCAATGCTCGCCGGACCTCTCCCCCCGCTCGCTTTCGAGAAGATCCACGGCTTCGACGATCTGGCGCCGGTTGCGATCGGTCAACGCCGCCGAGGGCTCAGGGTGGAAGTAAAGCTCATAGAACAGGCTGACTGCCTTGTCCGCCAAACCGGTCGCAAGCCCGATCACGCGCAGCGCCTGCACATGCTCCTCAGGACCGGACGGCCAGAGGGCGCGCTCCGGACCGACCAGCGTATCCAGATGCTGAAGGATCAGGTGGTTCTCGACCAGGCTCAGGCCATTATCGAGCACCAGAATGGGCACCCTGAGCAATGGGTTGAAGGGGTGGATCTTGTCCGCATCCCCGAAGGTCGACCAGGGGCGGTGCTCGAATGGTATGTCGTAGAGGGTGAGCGCGATGCCCACCCGCCTCACGAAGCTCGAATCGTACTGACCGATCAGAATCATTGCACGCCTCCTCCAGCGCGTTTCACTCCGCTGCCACGCGGCTTTCTGCCTTCGGCCGCCGCTCAAGCAGCTCTTTCAGGAACTGCCCAGTATAGGATCGCGTCTGGCGCGCGATGTCGTCGGGCCGGCCTTCGGCCACCAGTTCGCCCCCGCCGTCGCCGCCCTCCGGGCCTAGGTCCAAGATCCAGTCGGCTGTTTTGATGACTTCCAGATTGTGCTCGATCACCACCACCGTATTGCCCTGGTCCACCAACTCGTGAAGCACTTCGAGCAGCTTGGCCACGTCGTGGAAGTGCAGGCCGGTCGTCGGCTCATCCAGGATATAAAGCGTCTTGCCGGTCGCCTTGCGTGACAGTTCCTTTGCGAGCTTGATGCGCTGCGCTTCGCCGCCCGACAGCGTGTTGGCCTGCTGGCCGATGTGAATGTAGCCCAGCCCGACCTTGTTGAGCGTGACGAGCTTGTCGCGCACGCCCGGCACGGCCGAAAAGAAGTCGCAGCCTTCCTCCACCGTCATGTCGAGCACATCGGCGATCGACTTGTTCTTGAAGGTGACTTCGAGCGTCTCTCGATTGTAGCGCTTGCCGTGACAGACATCGCAGGTGACATAGACGTCGGGCAGG
Source organism: uncultured Mesorhizobium sp. (assembly GCA_963522145.1). Classification (GTDB taxonomy): domain Bacteria; phylum Pseudomonadota; class Alphaproteobacteria; order Rhizobiales; family Rhizobiaceae; genus Mesorhizobium_B. The sequence goes on from CAUQXI010000005.1 coordinate 95,300, forward strand.
AAGTGCATCTCGATCTTGATCACCCCGTCGCCCTGGCAGGCCTCGCAGCGTCCGCCCTTCACGTTGAACGAGAAGCGCCCCGGCTGGTAGCCGCGCGCCTTCGCCTCCGGCAGGCCGGCAAACCAGTCGCGGATCGGCGTGAAGGCACCCGTATAGGTGGCGGGGTTGGAGCGCGGCGTGCGGCCGATGGGCGACTGGTCGATGTCGATCACCTTGTCAAGGAATTCTAGGCCTTCGACACGGTCATGCTCGGCAGGGTGCTCGCGCGATCCCATGATCTTGCGCGACGCCGCCTTGAACAGCGTCTCGATTAGGAAAGTGGACTTTCCGCCGCCTGACACGCCGGTCACTGCGGTGAAGGTGCCAAGCGGAATGTCCGCCGTGACATTCTTCAGGTTGTTGCCGCGCGCGCCAACCACCTTCAGCCTGCGCCCCTTCTTGATCTCGCGGGGGTGCGGCCGCATGTCGATACCCATCGCGCCGGACAGGTAGCGGCCCGTGATCGAGGCCGGGTTGGCGAGGATCTCCGGCGGCGTGCCCTTGGCGATCACCTGCCCACCATGGATGCCGGCGGCCGGGCCAATATCAACCACATAGTCGGCCTGCAGAATGGCGTCCTCATCGTGCTCCACGACGATCACGGTGTTGCCGAGATCGCGCAGATGCTTGAGCGTATCGAGAAGCCGCGCATTGTCGCGCTGGTGCAGCCCAATGGAAGGCTCGTCCAGCACATAAAGCACGCCGGTCAGCCCGGAGCCGATCTGCGAGGCGAGCCGGATCCGCTGGCTCTCGCCGCCCGACAGCGTGCCGGAATTGCGCGACAAAGTAAGGTAGTCGAGCCCGACATCGTTGAGAAAGCGCAGCCGCTCGCGGATTTCCTTGAGGATACGCACGGCGATCTCGTTCTGCTTGTCGTTCAGTGATGCCGGCAACTCGCCGAACCACGCATCGGCGGCGCGGATCGAAAGCTTGGTCGCCTCGCCAATATGCCGTCCGGCCACCTTGACCGCCAGCGCCTCCGGCTTGAGCCGGTAGCCGTTGCAGGCGGGGCAGGGCGTGGCCGACATGAAGCGCTCGATCTCCTCGCGCATCCAGGCCGACTCGGTCTCCTTCCAACGGCGCTGGAGGTTGGGGATCACGCCCTCAAAGGTCTTGGTGGTCTTATAGGACCGCAGGCCGTCATTGTATTGGAACTGGACCTCGCGCTTGCCTGTGCCATGCAGAATTGCGTTCTTGCCCTCATCGCTCAACATGTTGAAACGGTCGGCCAGCTTGAAGCCATAAACCGCGCCCAGCCCTTCAAGCGTCTGATTGTAATAGGGCGAGGTTGAGCGTGCCCAGGGTGCGATTGCGCCATTGCGCAGCGTGAGGCTCTCGTCGGGAACGATCAGCCCGGGATCGATCGCCTGCTGGCTGCCGAGGCCGTCGCAGACCGGGCAGGCGCCGAAAGGATTGTTGAAGGAAAATAGCCGCGGCTCGATCTCGGGGATGGTGAAGCCCGACACGGGACATGCGAACTTTTCGGAGAACAGCACGCGCTCATGCGTCTCGTTCTTCGACTTGTTGACCGACTCTTCCGCCGTTTCGGACGCGGGAAGCGGCTTGTCCGCAAACTCCGCGATCGCGATGCCGTCTGCGAGCTTCAGGCTTGTTTCGAGAGAGTCCGCGAGCCGCGCGGCCATGTCGGCGCGCACCACCACGCGATCCACCACCACGTCGATGTCATGCTTGTATTTCTTGTCGAGCGCAGGCGCTTCACCGATCTCGTAAAAGGTGCCGTCGATCTTGACGCGTTGGAATCCCTTCTTCTGAAGCTCGGCCAACTCCTTCCTGTACTCGCCCTTCCGACCGCGCACGATCGGCGCCAGGATGAAGAGGCGTGTTCCCTCGGGCAGCGCCAGCACCCGATCCACCATCTGGCTTACCGTCTGGCTCTCGATCGGCAGGCCGGTGGCGGGCGAATAGGGAATGCCGACCCGCGCCCAGAGCAGGCGCATATAATCGTAGATCTCGGTAACGGTGCCCACGGTCGAGCGCGGATTGCGCGATGTGGTCTTCTGCTCAATCGAGATCGCCGGCGACAACCCGTCGATCTGGTCGACGTCCGGCTTCTGCATCATTTCGAGGAACTGCCGCGCATAGGCCGACAGGCTCTCGACATAGCGCCGCTGGCCTTCCGCGTATATCGTATCGAAGGCGAGCGACGACTTGCCCGAGCCCGACAGTCCCGTCATCACGATCAGCGAATCCCGCGGCAAATCGAGATCGATGTTCTTCAGATTGTGCTCGCGCGCGCCGCGAATCGAGATGAACCGGTGGTCGGCCATGAAGCCTCGAGAAAGCTGGTCGTGGGATGTGACTTGAACCGACAGCAAACGCGTCGGAGCGGGATCGGATGCAGGATTTACCAGAAGGTAGGATGAGAACGCAACGGAAACAAACCTGTTGGTAATTCGCGTGACTGATCGCACCAGCGCAGTCATTAAACATCCGGTCGCATTCCTTATGGCTCACAGTTCAAGAACTGCGCGCCTCAGCCTGTTATGCCGTACGTCCCTGCGGGCTAGAACGCAAAGAGAACATCGTGGTCCTGTGAAGAGCGGGGACGAGTTGATTCAGTGCGGGCGGAACATCGCCGAAATGCCTAGGATGAATCGCCTTTCGGCTGGTTTCGGATAATGCGTGGAGAGTTGCGATGGCGGGTAGCGTCAACAAGGTCATTCTGGTCGGCAACCTGGGAGCCGACCCGGAAATCCGGCGGCTGAACTCGGGCGAGCCTGTGGTCAACCTGCGCATCGCGACCTCGGAATCCTGGCGGGACAAGAACTCGGGCGAGCGCAAGGAAAAGACCGAGTGGCACAGCGTCGTGATCTTCAACGACAACCTCGCCAAGGTGGCCGAGCAGTACCTCAAGAAGGGCATGAAGGTTTACCTCGAAGGCTCACTCCAGACTCGGAAATGGCAGGACAAGGACGGCCAGGACCGCTATTCGACGGAGGTCGTGCTGCAGAAATTCCGTGGTGAGCTCCAGATGCTCGACGCGCGTGGCCAGGGCGGCGGCGAGATGTCCGACTATGGCGGCGGCGGTGGCGGCAACCGCCGCGGCGTCGGTGACTTCGGCCAGTCCGGACCGGGCGACGATTTCGGCGGCGGTCGCGGCGGCGGCGGGTTCAATCGCGGCGGCGGTGGAGGGGGCTCGCGCGATATGGACGACGATATCCCGTTCTGACCGCCGGCTGACCGGTCAGTCTTTCCGCTTCGCCACGCCGTCGCGCATAAACGGCATGGAAAGCAGCGCCCCGATCCGCATGCCTCGCGCCTCTTGATGGTGCGCGAGGCCGAGGATCATCCTCCCATGGCCATGCGCGGGATCGGCACGCATGGTGCCGAAGAGCCGGTCCCAGACCGACAGGAAGAAGCCGTAATTCGTGTCCGCCTCTGCCCGGTCGGCCGAGTGGTGGATGCGGTGCATGTCGGGCGTGCAGAAGACCCAACGTAGGGCCCCGTCGATGCGCCGGGGCAGGGCAATATTGGCGTGCGTATAAAGGCTGGAAGCGTTGAGCACGGCCTCGAACGCCACCACGGTCCAAGGGCCGATACCGAGCGCGAGTACGACGCCTGCCTTGAACACGGCCGACAGCACGATTTCTCCGGGATGAAATCGGATGCCGGTGGTCAGGTCGACATCGAGGTCGGCGTGGTGCACCTGATGCAGCCGCCACAGCATGGGCCAGCGATGACTCGCCACATGCTGCGCCCAGATCGCGAGGTCGAGTTTGAGAAATCCGAGGGCGGCCTCAACCGGCACGGGCCATTTCAACGCGTTGAACAATCCCCAGCCATGCGTCTGCCCATATAGCGCCGCGCCAAAGGCGAGCGCTCCCACCAACAGGCGTTGCGCGATGACGTCGATGAGCAGGATGCCGAGATTGGTGCGCCAGCGGCTCAGGCGCGGCTGGCTTCGCTCGCGCCGGGGATGGGCGAGCTCGAACACGGCCAGGATCACGAAGACGGCGAGGAAGACGCTGATGCGCAGCGCGCCTTCCGAGATGGACAGGCTCGTCATGCTGCGGCCATCAGCGCCTTGATCCCGTCAGCGACGAACTGAACAGCAAGCGCCGCCAGGATGACGCCCAGCAGGCGCGAAAGGATCGAGCGGCCGGTCTGGCCGAGAACATGGTCGACCCGCTCGGCCAGCAGGAAGACGAGGTAGGTCAGGAGGATGCAAAGCGCGATGATCCCGACAAGCGAGGCAGTTCCCGCACTTCCAGCCAGCGATCCGGACAGCAGCACGGTGGCGGAGATCGCCCCCGGCCCGGCGAGAAGCGGGATCGCCAGCGGAAACGCCGCCACATCGTGGATCATGTCGCGCGTCACCGCCACATCCGCGCTCTTCTCCTTGCGGTCGTTGCGCCGCTCGAACACCATCTCGAAGGCAATAAAGAACAGCAGCAGTCCTCCCGCGACACGGAAGGCCGGAAGCGTGATGCCGAAGACCTGGAGGATCGCCGCGCCCGCCAGGGCGAACAGCGCAAGCACCCCGAAGGCGATCACGCTCGCCCGCACGGAGACCTGCTTGCGTTCCGCGCGTGTCATGCCGCGCGTGAGCGCCAGGAACAGCGGGGCGAGGCCGGCCGGATCGATGGTGACGAGAATGGTGACAAAGGCGTTGAACAGCGCTTCGGGGCTCGGCATCGATCGATCTCCTCTCGCTGAAGCCTAACGGCTCCACGATAACGGCGAAAGCCTGCGGGTTATTCGCTCGGCGGACGCGAGAAGCTGAAGCTTCGCTTTTCGCTTCCCCGTTATCTTCTTGTTTCTGCCGCAGGTTCGGCCGTGGAAGACGCATCCCGCGCAATTGGATTGAGCGGCGGGTTTCCTATATATGGAAGGTCTGATTCCCTTGCGATCGCGTGACCCCCTTGAATGATGTGAAGACCCCGCTCGAGCCGACGGACATTGAGCCGATCAACATCATCGACGAGATGCAGCGCTCCTACCTCGATTACGCCATGAGCGTGATCGTGAGCCGCGCGCTTCCCGATGTTCGCGACGGCCTCAAGCCAGTGCATCGCCGCATCCTTTATGCGGCACATGAGAGTGGTTATCACTGGAACCGCAAATATGTGAAGTCGGCGCGCCCCGTGGCTGACGTGATGGGTAAGTACCATCCGCATGGCGACGCCTCAATCTATGACGCGCTCGTGCGCATGGCACAGGACTGGTCGCTTCGCGTGCCACTGATCGACGGGCAGGGCAACTATGGCTCGATCGACGGCGACCCGCCGGCGGCAATGCGTTACACCGAGTCGCGTCTCGCCAAGGTAGCGCATGAGCTCCTGGAAGACATCGACAAGGATACGGTCGATTTCCAGGACACCTATGACGCCTCAGGCTCCGAGCCGCGCGTGCTGCCCGCCCGCTTTCCGAACCTGCTTGTCAACGGCTCCGGCGGCATCGCGGTCGGAATGGCCACCAACATACCGCCGCACAATCTGACAGAGGTCGTCAACGGCTGCGTTGCGCTGATCGACAATCCGGCGATCGACCTGTCGGAGTTGATGGAGCTTGTGCCAGGCCCGGATTTCCCCACCGGCGGGTTGATCCTTGGCCGCTCTGGGATCGCGAGCGCCTACACCACGGGCCGTGGCTCGATCATCATGCGCGGCCGCGCGAGCGTCGAGCCGATGCGCGGCGACCGGGAGGCGATCGTCATTACGGAGGTGCCGTTCCAGGTCAACAAGGCGACGATGATCGAGAAGATGGCCGATCTTGTGCGCGAGAAACGCATCGAAGGCATCTCCGACATCCGGGACGAGAGCGACCGCCAGGGCTATCGCGTGGTGATCGAGCTTAAGAAGGACGCGAATTCGGACGTCATCCTCAACCAGCTGTATCGCTACACGCCGCTTCAGACCTCGTTCGGCGCGAATATGGTGGCGCTGAACGGCGGAAGGCCGGAAGTGCTGAACCTGCACGACATGCTGAGTGCATTCGTCGCCTTCCGCGAGGAAGTGGTCAGCCGCCGCACCAAATATCTCCTGCGCAAGGCCCGTGAGCGCGCTCACATCCTGGTGGGCCTGGCCATCGCGGTTGCGAATATCGACGAGGTGATCAAGGTTATCCGCGAGGCGCCGGATCCGCAGACTGCCCGTGAGCGGTTGATGACCCGGCGCTGGCCGGCTGCAGATGTGGAATCTCTGATCCGGCTGATCGACGATCCGCGCCATCGCATCAACGAGGACCAGACCTACAACCTCTCCGAGGAGCAGGCGCGCGCCATCCTAGAACTGCGGCTGCAGCGCTTAACGGCGCTTGGTCGCGACGAAATTGCCGATGAGCTGAACACCATCGGTGCCGAGATCAAGGACTATCTCGATATCTTGTCATCGCGAGCGCGCATCCAGACCATCGTCAAGGACGAGCTGGTTGCACTGCGCGACGAGTTCGGCACGCCACGCCGCACCGAGCTCGCCGATGGCGGGTTCGAGGTCGAGGACGAGGATCTGATCCAGCGCGAGGACATGGTGGTGACCGTGACGCGCGAAGGCTACATCAAGCGCGTTCCGCTCTCGATCTATCGCGCGCAGAACCGCGGCGGAAAAGGCCGCTCGGGCATGTCCTCCAAGAACGAGGACTTCGTCACGCGGCTGTTCGTGGCGAGCACCCATGCGCCGATCCTGTTCTTTTCCTCGGATGGAAAGGTCTACAAGGAAAAGGTCTGGCGGCTGCCGCTCGGCACCCCGCAGTCGCGCGGCAAGTTCCTGCGCAATCTGCTGCCGCTCGACGCGAACGAGCGCATCACGACCATCATGCCGCTGCCGGAAAACGAGGAAAGCTGGAGCGAACTCGACGTTCTCTTCGCCACCACGCGCGGCACCGTTCGCCGCAACAAGCTGTCGGACTTCGTCCAGGTCAATCGCAACGGCAAGATCGCGATGAAGCTCGAAGAGGAAGGAGACGAGATCCTCGGTGTGGAGACCTGCACGGAAAGCGACGATGTGTTGCTGACCGCCGCTTCCGGTCAGTGCATCCGCTTTGCGGTCGATGATGTCCGCGTCTTCGCCGGGCGCAATTCGATCGGCGTGCGGGGCATCGCGCTCGCCGAGAACGACCGTGCGATCTCGATGACGATCCTGTCCCATGTCGAGGCAAGTCCGGCCGAGCGCGCCGCCTATCTGCGCCAGGCCGCGGCCGAACGCCGCCAGAGTGGAACCGAGGACGACGAGGAGATCGTGCTGGTGAGTGAGGACACCGGAACGGAGGAAGCGGTACTTTCCGCCGGGCGCTACGATGAACTGAAAGCTCGCGAGGAGTTCGTTCTCACCGTCACGGAACGCGGCTTCGGCAAGCGCTCGTCATCCTACGATTTCCGCCTGACCGGCCGCGGCGGCAAGGGCATCCGGGCCACTGACATCTCCAAAGCCGACGATATCGGCCGGCTGGTCGCGGCATTCCCGGTCAGGCCGGACGACCAGATCATGCTGGTCTCCACCGGCAATCAGGTTATCCGCGTGCCTGTCACAGGCATTCGCATCGCGAGCCGCGCTACAAAGGGCGTCACCATCTTCAACACAGCGCAGGGCGAGAGCGTGGTGTCGGTTGAGCGGATTTCCGAGCCGGAGGAGCAGCCGGTCGAATAAAGCAGCCCGAAACGAAGAAAGCCGCATCTTTCGATGCGGCTTTCTCGTGAAGGTCAAAGTTTGAAGGAGATCGGCTCAGCGGCGGCGGGCGAAGCTCAGAGCGCGATTGACGCGGCTTTCCAGCTTAACACGCTCAGCCTCCTGATGGAGACTGAACGCTGTTGCGATCAACATGGCGATCATCATGGCGGTGGCAAGCAGATAAATCAGCATGTCGTCGTTCTCCTTCCCCCAAGCAACGATGCAGCCTGCGATTGGTTGCATGGGTGACATCACTGACTTTGATCACGTTGTTGTTGATCTTCGGTGAAGAGCGCGCTCATCCCTCGTTCACCATATGACTGCGCGTCGGCGTTTGCCTTTGCGAGACGCCGCCGATAGAAGGCGCCGGAATGACGCCGCGCATCGCCCTCTACTCGGGTTCCTTCGATCCGTTCACCAACGGTCATCTCGACGTGCTTGCCGGCGCGCTGACGCTTGCCGACCGCGTGGTGGTGGCGATCGGCATCCACCCCGGCAAGGCGCCTCTTTTCTCGTTTGATGAGCGGAAGCAGCTGATCGAGGCATGCGTCGGCGGTGTGGACGCTGCCGGACGCGTCGAGGTGATCTCCTTCGAAGGTCTCGCTGTCGACGCGGCCTGCAAGCATGGCGCCTCGCTTATCGTGCGCGGTTTGCGGGACGGCGGCGATCTCGACTATGAAATGCAGATGGCGGGCATGAACGGCGCGATGGCGCCGGAGGTTCGGACGGTGTTCCTTCCCGCCAGCCCGCCGGTCCGCGCTATCACGGCGACATTGGTGCGGCAGATCGCGATGATGGGCGGCAATGTGCGCCCGTTTGTTCCGGCCCTTGTCGCCGACGCAGTTGAGGCCAAATGCGCTCGCAGCAAAAAGGAAAACGCGTGATGCTTTTCAGGAATCTCGTAGTCGCGCTTGCGCTCACTCTCACTTCAGCGATCGGACTGGGCGCCCAGGCGCGTGCGGCGGAGCCGGAAAATACGATGGTGATCACGCTGACGAAGGGCGACGTCGTGATCCGCCTGCGCCCTGATCTCGCACCCAAGCATGTCGAGCAGATCAAGGCGCTCGTGCGGGCCGGCGAGTATGACAATGTCGCCTTTCACCGGGTGATCGGCGGTTTCATGGCGCAGACCGGCGACGTGCAGTTCGGCGACACGGAATCCGGCTTCAGCGCCGCCGATGTCGGCACCGGCGGCTCGTCGAGGCCGGACATCCCCGCGGAGTTCAGCAAGGAGCCCTTCGTGCGCGGCACGGTCGGCATGGCGCGTTCGCAGAATCCCGATTCAGCGAACTCCCAGTTCTTCATCATGTTTGCTCCTGCGCCGGCACTCGACGGTCAGTATACGGTGGTCGGGAACGTGGAGAGCGGGATGGAGCTTGTTGACGCCATCAAGAAAGGCGACGACAGCCAAAATGGCGCCGTCGCCGAGCCCGATCGCATGCTTAAGGTCCGCATCGCGGCGGACGGCAAGTAAGCAACGAAACTCGCACGAAAGAAGGTTAGCCGCATGGCCGAGATCAAAGACCCCGAGAACACGCTGGTAATGGAAACCACCAAGGGCAAGGTGGTGATCGAGATGCTTCCGGACCTGGCGCCCGGCCATGTCGGCCGCATCAAGGAACTTGCGCGGGAAGGCGCCTATGACGGTGTCGTGTTTCACCGCGTCATCGAGGGCTTCATGGCGCAGACCGGCGATGTGAAGTTCGGCAAGAGCGGGTCGGGCAGCTTCAGTCCTGGCCGCGCCGGGCAGGGCGGTTCAGACCGGCCGGACCTGAAGGCCGAGTTCTCCAACATGAACCACAGCCGCGGCACCTGCTCGATGGCCCGCGCCCAGAATCCGAATTCCGCCAACTCGCAGTTCTTCATCTGCTTCGATGACGCGGCCTTCCTCAACCGCCAGTACACGGTGTGGGGGCAGGTCATCGAAGGAATGGAAAACGTGGATCAGATCAAGCGCGGTGAGCCCGTGCGCGATCCCGACAAGATCGTGTCTTTGAAGGTCGCAGCCGACATCGCGGCCTGACACGCAGTGCCGCTCTCGAACCTGATCTGGAGCCTGCTGGGAATCCTGGCGGGCGCCGCAGTGGCCGTCCAGACTCCAGTCAATGCCGCTCTGGGACGAGGTCTCGGCGTGCCGACTGTTGCGGCAGGCTTCTCCTTTGTTTCGGGCGCGGTGCTTCTTGGCATTGTTTCGCTCGGCCTCATCTGGCTTCAAGGCGCGAGCGTTGATCTGAAGGCGCCTGCTCCTTGGCTCTTCGTGACGGGCGGCGCGCTTGGTGCGATCTTTGTCACGGCTGCCATCGTGCTGACGCCAAAACTGGGCGCCGCCGCTTTGACGGCTCTGGCGCTTGCCGGCCAGCTTTCGGTGAGCATGCTGCTCGACAGGATCGGCTTCTTGGGCATGGCCGTGCGCGAGATATCGGTCGGCCGCGTGACAGGCGCGGTATTGCTTCTCGCCGGCGCGCTGATGATCCGCATCTTCTGATGCGGGTCGACGCGTTCGACTTCCACCTGCCTCCGGAGCGGATCGCCTTGCGGCCGGCAGACCCGCGCGAGAGTGCAAGGCTGCTCGTGGTCGGTAACGGGGCCTCGTTCGACGACCGGACGGTCCGCGACCTGCCGCAACTCCTCGATCCCGGCGACATCCTTGTCTTCAACGACACGAAGGTGATCCCGGCTCAACTGCACGGAAGACGAATACGAAACGGAGCAAGCGCCGGCGTCGACGCCACCTTGCACATGCGCATCTCGCCGAGTGAGTGGAAGGCATTTTTGCGGCCGGCGAAGCGGGTGGAGGCAGGCGAAAGCATCCGCTTCGGGGAAGAGGGCGACGTGCTTCTGGAAGCAATCGTCTCCGTGAAGGGCGGGGGCGGCGAAGTGACGCTCGCCTTCGATCGATCCGGGACGGAGCTCGATCACGCGATCGCCGCGGTCGGGCACATCCCGCTTCCGCCTTACATCGCCAGCAGACGCCTGGATGACGCGCAGGATCGCGCGGACTACCAGACCGTTTATGCCCGAGAGGAAGGCGCAGTTGCCGCGCCGACCGCCGGGCTGCACTTCACACCAGCTCTGATCGCGGCCCTCGCCGAGCGCGGCATCCAACACGTGTTCGTCACCTTGCATGCCGGCGCGGGCACGTTCCTGCCGGTCAAGGTCGACGACACGGCTGAACACCGGATGCATGCGGAGCGCGGCTATATCTCGGCGGACACGGCAGACCGCATCAACGCGGCCCGCGCATCGGGCGGCAAAGTCGTCGCTGTCGGCACCACGTCCTTACGTCTGCTTGAAAGCGCAGCGCAGGCGGATGGTACGATCCGGCCCTGGGAAGGGGCGACCGACATCTTCATCACGCCGGGTTATCGCTTCCGCACGGCTGATGCGTTGATGACGAACTTCCACCTTCCGCGCTCGACGCTGTTCATGCTCGTTTCGGCCTTTTGCGGGCTGGAAACGATGCGGGCTGCCTACCGGCACGCGATTGAAGGCAATTATCGGTTCTACTCCTATGGCGACACGTCGCTGCTCTGGCGGCGCGATGAGTGACGCCGACTTCAACTTCACGCTTCTGGCGACCGACGGCGCAGCACGGCGCGGCGAGATCAGGATGCCGCGCGGAGTGATTCGCACCCCGGCCTTCATGCCGGTCGGCACCGGCGGTACGGTGAAGGCTATGTATATGGATCAGGTGAGGGCGCTCGGCGCCGATATCATCCTGGGCAACACGTACCACCTGATGCTGCGGCCCGGCGCGGAGCGCGTGGCGCGGCTGGGCGGGCTGCACGCCTTAGCCAGATGGCCGCACCCGATCCTGACCGATTCCGGCGGCTTCCAGGTGATGTCCCTGTCGGGCCTGCGCAAGCTGAACGAGCAGGGCGTCACCTTCCGCTCCCATCTCGACGGCCAGCGCTTCGAGATGTCGCCCGAGCGTTCGATCGAGATCCAGGGCCTGCTCGGCTCCGACATTCAGATGCAGCTCGATGAGTGCATCGCCCTGCCGGCCAGCATGTCCGAGATCGAGCGCGCGATGGAGTTGTCACTCCGCTGGGCCGAGCGCTGCAGGACGGCGTTCGGCGTGCAGACCGGCCGCGCCATGTTCGGCATCGTGCAGGGCGGCGATGTGCCCGCTCTTCGCGTTCGTTCAGCACAGGCGCTCGCGGCACTCGACCTCAAGGGCTATGCAGTCGGGGGACTGGCGGTCGGCGAGCCGCAGGCTGTTATGCTGGACATACTGTCCGCCACATGCCCGGAACTCCCATCGACCAAGCCGCGCTACCTCATGGGCGTCGGCACACCGGACGACATCCTCCAAAGTGTGGCGCGCGGGATCGACATGTTCGACTGCGTAATGCCGACCCGGGCCGGGCGTCACGGCCTCGCCTTTACCCGGCGCGGACGGGTTAATCTTCGCAACGCACGCCACGCGGATGACCCCCGACCGCTCGATGAGGAAAGCAAGTGTCCGGCAGCACGCGATTACTCCCGCGCCTATCTGCACCACCTCGTGCGATCGAACGAGGCGCTCGGCGCGATGCTGCTCACCTGGAACAACCTTGCCTATTACCAATCGCTGATGGGATCGATCCGCGAGGCGATCGCAGGTCAGCGGTTGAGCGAAGCGTCGGCGCTCATTACAGAAAACTGGAAGCGCGGTGACATTCCGGCGCTATGACGCGCCTCACGCGCCGATCGTCTGCGCCGCGCGCAGGCTTACTGCAATGATGCGGAACACGCCATCCGGCTGAAGTTCAAGCTGGTAGAGCGCCTCATATTCCTTGCCGTCCGGGCCGGTGATCATCACCTTTTGCGCGATCTTGCCGCCTGAAAGCTCCTGCGCTTCGCCGAAGGAAAAGCTGCGGGGCTTATGGATCGGCGGATAGGCGCCCGCGACCATATTCATGAAGACATCCGCCGTGGGGAAGATGCCCTTGATGCCCGGCGCGGCGAAACTGTAGGCGGCGGCCCCGTCGCCGGCCTGGAATGCCCGAAGCTGGCCCTCGATGCTAGACTGCGCGGCCGTGACCTCGGCCTCGCCGGCAACGGCCAGCGGAGAAACTGCCGACGCCGCCACCAAGACTGCAATTGCGACACCGATGGTCCGCATGATCGTTCTCCTCTGAACAAGTGCGATCCGCTTCTCCCGGCGGTTGTTCTCCTTACGTGCATCGCCGGCGCGGAGTTTCAATCACGCTCTAAGGTCTTGCTCAGCCGGCATTCGCAAGGGGAAGGTTCGAATGCGGTGCAATCCCGTCATAAGTGCCGTTTGGCGCTTGCTTTTCACCGTGAGCCGCCTTGATATGAAGATCTGACAGGAGGCAGGGATTGACGGCATTCGACGAGATGCTCCCTCAGGCTGACGGCCTGCGAAAGCCCTACCGCGCATATGACCGCTGGCTTAATTCGCAGCAGTCCGAGCGTCTGGCCGACAAGATGCGCGATGCCGAGCGGGTGTTCCGCAAGACGGGCATAACCTTTGCCGTTTATGGCGAGGAAGACGCCGCGGAGCGGCTGATCCCCTTCGACATCGTGCCGCGCATCATCTCCGGCGCGGAATGGCGCCGCCTCACGCAAGGCATCGAGCAGCGCGTCCAGGCGCTGAACGCCTTCCTGGACGATATCTATCACCGTCAGGAAATCCTGCGCGCGGGCCGCATCCCCCGCGACCTGATCGCGAAGAACGAGGCGTTCCTGCCCGAGATGATCGGCGTTCGTCCGCCCGGCGGGGTTTACACCCACATCATCGGCGTCGACATTGTCCGCACCAGCGAGGACGAGTTCTTTGTCCTGGAAGACAATGCCCGCACGCCATCCGGCGTATCCTACATGCTGGAAAACCGCGAAACCATGATGCAGCTCTTTCCGGAGCTGTTCCAGCAGGTGAAGGTGCGGCCGGTCGAGAACTATCCGCAGCTCCTTCGCCAGTCCCTTGCGGCAACAAGGCCGGACGGTGCGCCGGCGGAGCCGACGATCGCCGTGCTGACGCCGGGCAGCTACAACTCAGCCTATTTCGAGCACGCCTTTCTGGCGGACCAGATGGGCGTGCAGCTTGTGGAGGGACAGGACCTGCGCGTGGTCAATGGCCATATCGCCATGCGCACGACCGAGGGCTACAAGCAGATCGACGTGCTTTACCGCCGCGTGGACGACGCGTTTCTCGATCCGCTGACCTTCCGTCCGGATTCAGCGCTCGGCGTGGCCGGCATCATGGATGTCTATCGCGCGGGCAACATCACCATCGCCAACGCGCCCGGGACGGGCATCGCCGATGACAAGGCGATCTATTCCTACATGCCCGAGATCGTGGAGTTCTATACCGGCCGCAAGGCGATGCTCGGCAATGTGCCGACATGGCGCTGCTCGGAACCCGACAGCCTGAAATACGTCCTCGAGCATCTCGACGAGCTTGTCGTGAAGGAGGTCCACGGCTCGGGCGGCTACGGCATGCTGGTGGGACCTGCGGCCACCAAGGCGGAGTGCGAGGCATTTGCCGCCAAGCTCAAGGCGCGGCCCACCAACTACATCGCGCAGCCTACGCTTTCGCTGTCCACTTGCCCCATCTTCACCGATGCCGGGCTATCTCCGCGCCACGTCGATCTGCGCCCCTTCGTGCTCGTTTCCGACCGCATCCAGATCGTGCCCGGCGGGCTGACCCGCGTCGCGCTGAAGGAAGGCTCGCTGGTGGTCAATTCGAGCCAGGGCGGCGGCACCAAGGATACCTGGGTTCTGGACGACTAGAAAGAAAACACGAAAAGCATGCTGCTCGGGCGCACCGCCAACGGCCTTTACTGGATGAACCGCTACATCGAGCGCGCCGAGAACATGGCGCGCCTGCTGGATGCCGGTTTACGCATGGCGCTCACCCGAACGGCTTCCTCGGCCGAGGAATGGTCATCGGTGGTGGTCAGCGCCGGCGCCGAAAGCGCCTTTCTCCGCAGGCATGATAAATACACGGTGGCGACGGTGTCGGATTTCCTGCTGCGCGACACGTCGAACTCCGGAAGCGTGCTGTCGGCCATCGAGACGGCGCGCAACAATGGTCGCATGGTGCGGACCGCGCTCACGCGGGAAACCTGGGAAAGCATCAACGAGGCCTGGATGTCGCTCAAGCGCGTCCTCGCCCACCCGATCGACGAGCGCGACCTTCCCACCGTGCTTGATGCGATCAAGCGTGAAACGGCGCTGATCCGAGGCTCCTTTCACGGCACCATGCTGCGCAATGAGATCTTCGACTTCTGCCAGCTCGGAACGTTCATCGAACGTGCCGACAACACCGCACGCATTCTGGACGTCAAATATTACGTGCTGCTGCCATCCATCTCCTGGGTCGGTTCCACGCTCGACAATTATCAGTGGGAATCGATCCTCCGCTCGGTCGCGGCGCATCGCTCCTACCGATGGGTCTATGAAGCCGAATATCGGCCGCGCCACATTGCCGACTACCTCATCCTCAACGGCCGAATGCCCAGGTCACTCGCCTTCTGCTATCGCAACCTCTCTGACGCGCTGCGCTTCCTCGCGCGGGATTACGGCGCGCAGCATTCCTGCCATGGGACCATGGAGGCAACGCTGGCCAAGCTCTCGGTCGGTTCGATCAAGGAGATCTTCGACGCGGGCCTCCACGAGTTCCTGCTCGACTTCATCCGCGACAACAACATGCTGAGCGACCAGCTCGCCAGCGATTTCCAGTTCGCCTGAAAGGGGTACCCGGCGTGAGGCTCAGGATCACACACCGGACGGAGTACCGCTACGACGCCCCTGTATCTTATGCCTTGCAGCGGCTGAGGCTCGTTCCGCCGAGCGGACACACGCAGAAAGTCGGGCCGTGGCAGTTGAACATCGCCGGGGCCAGGGAAGAGCTTCGCTTTCATGACCAGTTCGGCAACGACACGCGGCTCCTCAGCGTCGAGGGCGAACCGCAGATGATCGCCATCGAAGCGAGCGGCACAGTCGAGACCAAGGATACAGCCGGAGTCAGCGGCCCGCATCGCGGCTTCGCGCCTCTCTGGCTGTTCCTTCCAGAAACGACGCTGACCGAAGCCGGCGAAAATGTCCGGGCTCTTGCCGCCGAGATCAAGGATGGCGACGAGGTCGCGCGGCTCCATCGTCTTACCGCCCTGATCCGCGAACGGGTCATCTATCGGGCCGGCGTGACCGATGCCGAGACCGGCGCCGAGGAAGCGCTCGCCGCGGGCGAGGGGGTCTGTCAGGATCACGCCCACGTCTTCATCGCCGCCGCCCGTGCGCTCGGCTTTCCGGCCCGCTATGTAAGCGGCTACCTAAAGATGCAGGATGTCGAGCAGGCCGCGAGCCATGCCTGGGCGGAAGCGCATGTCTCGTCACTCGGCTGGGTTGCCTTCGACGCCGCAAACGGGATTTCGCCGGACGAATCCTACGTCCGCATCGCGATCGGACGCGACTACCGCGACGCCATGCCCGTGTCGGGGATTCGTCTAGGAGCAGGTGAAGAGCACCTTGCCGTCCGCATCACGGTGGAGCAGTAATCCGCCGCTACGAATCCTGTGCGAGTTCCATGACCTATTGCGTCGGCCTACGAATCGACAGCGGCCTCGTGTTCATGTCGGACACGCGGACCAATGCCGGCATAGACAATATCTCCACCTTCCGGAAGATGCACATCTGGGAGAAGACCGGCGATCGGGTGATCGTCATGATGTCGGCCGGTAATCTCGCCACCACGCAGGCTGTGGTGAGCCTGCTCGACGAACGCTCGAAGGCCGTCAAGGATCGCGCACCGACCTTGCTCAAGGCGCCGTCGATGTACCAGACGGCCCGCCTCGTGGGGGATACGGTCAAGGAGGTGATCGCGAGCTCCACGCCCAACGGCCAGAAGGCCGACTCCTTCCACGCTTCCTTTATCCTGGGCGGGCAGATCAAGGGCACCGAGCCGCGCCTGTTCATGATCTATCCGGAAGGAAATTTCATCGAAAGCACGGACGACACGCCCTTCTTTCAGGTCGGCGAAACCAAATACGGCAAGCCCATCATCGTGCGCGCCTATGATCGCCAGATGAGTTTCGCCGAGACCGCAAAGCTGCTGATGGTGTCGTTCGATTCGACATTGAAGTCGAACCTGTCGGTCGGCCTGCCGCTGGACATGACGTTCTACGAGCGCGATGCACTCCAGGTAGGGCTGCGGAAACGCATCGGTGTCGATGATCCGTATTACCGGACGATCTCCGACGGGTGGTCGAACGCCTTGAAGGTAGCGTTTCAGAGCCTGCCGGACTTCTCTTATTAAGATCGGACGTCCGCGAAAAAGAAGCGGGCCGCCGCGAAACGCGACGACCCGCTTTGTTGCCGAAGCTGAGAGGGCTCAGTTGTACGGCGAGTTGCACTGGCGGCGCGGGCCGCTGTTTGGCTGATAGGTGTTGTCCGAGACGCGATAGGACCGATAACGGCTCTGGCACCAGTCGACATGGTTGCCGCCGCCACGATTGCCATTCGTGATCGCGCCTCCCACGATCGCTCCCGCGAGGAACGCGGCCGCAGGGAAGTAGTATCCGTTATAGTAGCGGTACCCGGCCCGGCGATCGCGATAGCCACGGTAGCCGTGATAGTAGTAGTTGCCGTTTCGGCGTTCCCACGCCTTGGCGAGACGGCGATCCTGACGGCGCTCTATGCGATTGATCCGACGCTCGGCACGGCGATATTTGCGGCGCTCGCGCTGGGTCATCTGAACCTGCACGACCGGCACGCCGCCATCAACCGTCAAAGGCTGCTGAACACGTGGTGCCGCGCCTGCCGGCATGACGCCGGTGAATGCTGTTGCCACGGCCAGGCCGGTAGCGAACAATCCTGAGATCAGCTTTCTCATGAAATCTTCTCCTAAAAGCAGAAAGTCGGTGCCCCTTATGTTGCCGAACTGATCCGCGGCCAAATCGTTCCGCTTTATTCCGTGAGGGCGAGCTCGATCATGCGATCAAGGCTCTCGCGCCGAGCGCTTTTGGACGTTGACCGTTTCCGGTCGAATCCATATGGTCCGAGCACTTGCAGGAGCCGGGCACGGTGCCTTCGAGCGCGTAGCTCAGCCGGTAGAGCAACGGACTTTTAATCTGTAGGTCCTGGGTTCGAGTCCCAGCGCGCTCACCAATCCGGTTCCGTCCGACCAACCGGCAGCTCACATTCTCATGGCGATCGACATCGGACTCTTGAGCGCGGTCGGCGCGGGTGCCTTGTCTTTTCTGTCGCCCTGCGTGCTGCCGCTGGTGCCGCCCTACCTGTGCTATATGGCCGGCATGTCGGTCGAGGATTTCCGCGCGGGACGTGCCAGCGCGGCAGCGCCCGCGCGGCGCACGCTCATCATTGTCGGCATCGCGTTCGTGCTGGGCTTCTCGACCGTCTTCGTTGCGCTCGGCGCAGGCGCATCAACGATCGGCCGCTTCCTGCGCGTCTGGCAGGAGCCGCTCGCGCTGGCGGCGGGGGTGATGATCATCCTGATGGGTCTGAATTTCCTCGGCGTCCTGCGCATTCCCCTTCTGTCGCGGGAAGCCCGCTTCCGCTCGGAAGGACGGCCGGCGAGCCTCGCCGCCGCCTATGTGATGGGTCTCGCTTTCGCGTTTGGCTGGACGCCCTGCATCGGGCCTGTGCTCGGGCCGATTTTGACGCTGGCAGGCGGGCGGGAAACGGTGGTGGAGGGTGCGCTCCTGCTCGCGGCCTATTCGCTGGGCTTGGGCATCCCCTTCCTGATCGCCGCCCTGTTCTCCGATGCCTTCATGCGTTTCCTTGCGCGCTTCCGGGTCCATCTCGGCCGCGTCGAGAAGGTGATCGGCGTGCTTCTGGTTCTGGCCGGCGTGTTCTTCATGACTGGCGGCATCGCGACCGCATCCTACTGGCTTCTGGAAAGCTTCCCGTCGCTGGGACGCCTCGGCTAGGGCGCTGGACGGCGGCGATCGCAATGCTAGAAGACGATGGAACGAGAGCGGGAGCCGTCGGGCGATGAGCGATGAAACCATGCTGGCCGTGATCCTCGCGGCAGGCGAGGGCACGCGGATGAAAAGCGCGCTGCCCAAGGTGCTGCATCCCGTTGCCGGCCTTCCCCTTCTTACCCATGCGCTGCGGGCAGCGACGAATGCAGGCGCGGGCAGCCTCGCGGTGGTGGTCGGCCACGGCGCGGATCAGGTCCGAGCGGCTGCACTCGAGGCGGCAGCCGGCGCTCAGGTCTTCGTTCAGGAGGAGCGGCGCGGCACAGCACATGCGGTGCTCGCGGCAAGGGAAGCGCTGGAGAAACACGCCGATGTGGTGATGGTCACCTTCGGTGACACGCCGCTCCTGACGCCCGAGGTCATCACTCGTGCACGAGACGCCGTCCGAGGCGGTGCGGCGGTCGCGGTGCTCGGCTTCCGCACCGATCGGCCTACCGGCTATGGCCGGCTGATCGAGCGGAATGGCGCTCTGGTCGCCATCCGGGAGGACAAGGACTGTTCTGAGGAAGAGCGCCGGATCACCTTCTGCAATGGCGGCGCGATGGCGATCGATGGCCGCCTGGCGCTCGGCCTGCTCGATCGTGTCGGCTCGTCGAACGCCAAGAACGAGTTCTACCTGACCGATCTCGTCGCACTCGCGACAGCCGATGGCCACCGCGCGGTCGCCGTCGAGTGCGACTACGAGGATGTGCTCGGCATCAACAACCGAGCCGAGCTTGCCGAGGCGGAGGCAGTCTGGCAGCAGCGCAAGCGGCGCGAGATGATGCTGGCCGGCGTGACCCTGATCGCGCCCGAAACCGTGTTCTTCTCCTTCGATACCACGATCGCTCCTGACACGATCGTGGAGCCGAATGTCTGGTTCGGCCCCGGCGTATCGATCACTGGAGCGGCCCGTATTCATGCCTTCTCCCATCTGGAGGGCACGACGATCGCCGAGGGCTGCGATGTCGGCCCCTTCGCGCGCCTCCGTCCGGGCGCGGAACTCCAGCGCAAGGCTAAGGTCGGCAACTTCTGTGAGGTGAAGAAGGCCGTCGTCGAGGCAGGCGCCAAGGTCAACCACCTGACCTATATCGGCGACGCGCGGGTCGGTGCCGGCGCGAATATCGGCGCGGGCACCATCACCTGCAATTACGATGGCTACTCGAAGTTTTTCACCGATATCGGCGAGAACGTCTTCATCGGCTCCAACTCCGCACTCGTCGCTCCGATCACGATCGGCGAAGGCGCCTATATCGCGTCGGGCAGCGTCATCACCGACGATGTCGAAGCGGATGCCTTGGCTTTCGGCCGTGCCCGACAGGTCACCAAGCCCGGGCGGGCCCGCGAAGTGCGCGCCAAGCGTGCTGCCGCGAAGAAATAACGCCCGCTCTGTCACCGGTCGCAATGATAATTGAATAGTTCAACGGCAGACTGTCACCTAGAGCACCATCCGATTACCTGAAGTTGGGAACAGTTGCATGTGCGGGATCGTAGGCATTGTCAGCCACACGCCGGTTGCACCGCTGATCGTTGATGCGCTGAAGCGGCTGGAATATCGCGGCTACGATTCGGCCGGGGTCGCCACCATCGAGCATGGCGAGCTGCGCCGTCGCCGCGCCGAGGGCAAGCTCGTCAACCTGGAGCGCCGCCTCCATGCGGAGCCGCTGGACGGCACAATCGGCATCGGCCACACCCGCTGGGCCACGCATGGCGTGCCGAACGAAACCAACGCCCATCCGCACTTTTCCGAGGGCGTGGCGATCGTTCACAACGGTATCATCGAGAACTTCGCCGAGCTTCGGAAGGAGCTGACCGCCGACGGCTACAACTTCACGTCACAGACGGACACCGAAGTTGTCGCCCATCTGATCGCGCGGGAGCTTAAACAGGGGCGCACCCCGGTGGATGCCGCCTATGCGGCGCTGAAGCGGCTCGAAGGGGCGTTCGCGCTCGCCATTATGTTCAAGGGTGACGAAAACCTGATCGTGGGCGCGCGCAATGGGCCGCCTCTCGCAGTCGGGCACGGCGAGGGCGAGATGTTCCTGGGGTCCGACGCGATCGCGCTTTCGCCCTTCACCAACTCCATCACCTATCTCGAGGACGGCGACTGGGTCGTCGTGCGCCGAGACGAGATCGCGATCTTCGACATGAACGGCACGCCCGTCGCGCGCAGCCGGCAGCAGTCGATCGGCACGAGCTTCATGGTGGACAAGGGCAATCACCGCCACTTCATGGACAAGGAGATCCACGAGCAGCCGGAGGTCATCTCCCACACGCTGGCCCATTATCTGGATTTCACCAGCAACAGGACCAAGCCTCTCGATCTCCCCTTCGACTTCGCCGAGATCGACCGGCTGTCGATAGCAGCCTGCGGCACGGCCTTTCTGGCCGGATCGGTGGGCAAATACTGGTTCGAGCGGATCGCAAAGCTGCCTGTCGACATCGATATCGCGTCCGAGTTCCGTTATCGCGAGATGCCGATTTCCCAGCGCAGCGCGGCGCTGTTCGTGTCGCAGTCGGGCGAAACCGCAGACACGCTGGCCTCACTTCGCTACTGCCGCAAGGCGGGCGTGCCGATCGGCGCAATCGTCAATGTGCGCGAATCGACCATCGCGCGCGAGTCGGACGTCACGCTTCCGACGCTCGCCGGCCCCGAAATCGGCGTCGCCTCGACCAAGGCCTTTACCTGCCAGCTCTCGGTGCTTGCCTCTCTGGTTGTCCGCGCCGCCGTCGCGCGCGGCGTCATCACGGATGAGGGCGAAGAGCAGCTGGTGCGCCAACTGGCTGAGGCGCCCCGGCTCGCTAGCCAGGTGCTCAAGCTCGCTCCGCAGATCGAGGCGGTCGCGCGGGAGCTGTCGCACTACAAGCACGTGCTTTACCTCGGCCGCGACACGAACTTCCCGCTGGCAGTCGAAGGTGCGCTGAAGCTCAAGGAAATCTCCTATATTCATGCGGAAGGCTATGCGGCGGGAGAGCTGAAGCACGGGCCGATCGCACTGATCGACGAGCAGATGCCCGTGATCGTGATCGCGCCGCATGACCGCATCTTCGAAAAGACGGTGTCGAATATGCAGGAGGTCGCCGCACGGGGCGGGCGCATCATCCTCATCACCGACAGGGCAGGAGCGGCGCATGCCTCGGTGAAGACGATGGAAACGATCGTCCTGCCCGACATGCCGGATTTCGTTGCGCCGATCATCTACGCTCTGCCGATCCAGATGCTCGCCTACCACACGGCCGTCTTCATGGGCACGGATGTGGACCAGCCGCGCAATCTCGCAAAATCGGTGACGGTGGAGTAGCCAAGCTACTTCCGCACCGTCCGCCATTTCGCTAGCTTTGCTGCAGTGCGAAGAGGACAGGCTCTTGCCTGATCACGGATGGCAGAACCTTCAACCTCACTCGGCGGCATGACGCGGCTCAGGAACTACTTCCTGACCGGCATCGTCGTGACCGCGCCGCTGGCGATCACGACCTATCTGGTCTGGACGGTGATCCGCTGGATCGACTCGTGGGTGAAGCCGTACATCCCGGCACGCTACAATCCGGACAATTACCTGCCTTTCGCCGTGCCGGGCTTCGGCCTGATCGTGGCGCTTGTGCTGATCACCTTGATCGGGTTCCTTGCGGCCAACTTCATCGGTCGCACCATCGTCGGTTCTGGCGAGAAGCTCCTCAACCGCACACCGCTGGTGCGCAATCTCTACAAGGGCCTCAAGCAGATCTTCCAGACGGTGCTCGCCAACCGGAAGGAGCTGTTCAACCAGGTGGCGCTGTTCGAATATCCCCGCAAGGGAGCCTGGTCGATCGTCTTCATCGCCAAGCAGCAGCAAACGGAGATCAACGAGGCGCTGGCATCAAGGCACGGAAGAACGATTGCCGTGTTCCGCCCGATCACGCCGAACGTCACCACCGGCTACCTCCTTTATGTGGCAGAGGAAGACCTGATCCCGCTCAGCATGAGCGTGGAGGACGCGGCAAAACTCCTGATCTCCGCCGGCCTCGTGGTTCCCGACGACGAAGCGGCGGCGCTCGCAGGGCGCGCGCTCAAGCCGCCGGCGATCTAGCCCGCATCCAGCAGCCGAACCGCCTCGTCGCGACCGAATAGATGCAGCAGCAGCCGGACCGCTTCCCCGCGCGCTGATTTCAGCTCAGGGTCGCGAACAAGAAGAAGCCGCGCATCGTCACGCGCCAGCGCGAGAAGATCGGCATGGATGTCGAGCCGGGCGATCTGGAACCCCGGCGAGCCGGACTGGCGCGTGCCGAGCACCTCTCCCTCGCTGCGCAGCTTGAGGTCTTCCTCGGCGATCAGGAAGCCGTCCTCCGTTTCGCGCATTACGGAAAGCCGGCGCTTCGCAGTTTCGCCGAGCGGCCCCTTGAACAGCAGCACGCAGGCGGATGCCTTCGCGCCCCGGCCGACACGCCCGCGCAACTGATGAAGCTGCGCAAGGCCGAAGCGCTCGGCATGTTCGATCAGCATGATCGTGGCGTCGGGCACATCCACGCCGACCTCGATCACCGTCGTCGCGACCAGAACGCGCGTCTCGCCCTCCTTGAAGGCCCGCATCGCCTCGTCCTTGTCGCGTCCGGCCATGCGGCCGTGAACCAGCCCGACCCGGTTGCCGAAGATCGGCTGCAAGGACGAGAAGCGATCTTGCGCGGCGGTGAGATCCACCTGTTCCGATTCTTCGACCAGCGGGCAGATCCAGTAGATCTTCTGGCCTTCCGCGACCGCTTCGCTGATCCGCCCGACCAGCTCGTCCAGCCGATCGTCAGGCAGGGTAACCGTGCGAATGGGCTGCCGGCCCTTCGGCTTTTCCGTCAGTCGCGAGACTTCCATGTCGCCGAAGGCCGCGAGAACGAGCGTGCGCGGGATGGGGGTGGCCGTCATCACCAGCATGTCCGGCGTTTCGCCCTTGCTGTTCATCGCCAATCGCTGATGAACACCGAAGCGGTGCTGCTCATCCACGATGGCCAGTCCGAGATCGTGAAAGGCGACACTCTCCTGGAACAAAGCGTGGGTGCCGACCACCATGTGGATCTGGCCCGAGGCGAGCCCCGCCAGCGTCTCGACCCGCTCCCGGCCTTTTTCGCGCCCCGTCAGGATCGCGAGGCGCAGCCCGGCGGCTTCCGCCAGCGGCGCGATCGTTGCGAAATGCTGGCGCGCGAGGATTTCGGTCGGCGCCATCAGCGCGGACTGCCGCTCGGCTTCGGCCGCATGTGCCATGGCGAGCAGAGCGACGATGGTCTTGCCCGATCCGACATCGCCCTGAAGCAGGCGCAACATGCGATGGGAGGACCGAAGGTCGCCTTCGATCTCCGCCACCGCCTTCTCCTGCGAGTCGGTAAGCTGGTAGGGCAGGGCGTCGCGGATGCGGGAGGCGAGCGCGCCGGCGAACGCCATCTCCTGCCCGATGTCGCGAGCGGTGCGGCCGCGCACGAGGGCGAGTGAAATCTGCCCGGCCAGCAACTCGTCATAGGCGAGCCGCCGCCACGGCTTGGCTTCCGGCCCGCTGGCGCGCGCCTCATCGGGATTGTGCAGCGAGCCGAGCGCATCCCGGAAGGAAGGAAAATCCTCGCGGGCGCGCACATCCTCGTTCTGCCATTCCGGCAGCGCAGGAATGCGGCTCAACGCTTGCGCCATTGCGCGCTTGAGGACCTTGCCCGACAGGCCGGCCGTCATCGGATAAACCGGCTCGATCAATGGCAGCGCGCCGGCGTCCTCCGTCAGCACGATGTGGTCGGGATGCACCATCTGCGGCCGCCCGTTGAACCACTCCATGCGGCCGCTGACCGTGATCTGCTCGCCCACCGGCATCTGCTTTTCGAGCCAGCCGCCCTGCGCACGGAAGAAGACGAGCGCGATCTCGCCGGTCTCGTCATGCGCGAACACGCGATACGGCACCGCCTGATTGTTGCGCGGCGGCGGCTGATGACGATCCACGCGAAGATCGAGCGTGACGATCGCGCCTTCGGGTGCCAGCGCAATCGCCGGACGCAGCCGACGGTCGATCACCGAGTGGGGCAGGGTGAAAAGGAGGTCCGCGACGCGTGCGTGGCGCCCGGAAAGATCGGCGGGCACGATCTTCTCGATCAAAGCCCCGACTTTCTCGCCGACGCCCGAAAGCGAGGTGACCGGTGCGAAAAGTGGATCGAGAATCGAATGGCGCATGAAAAAGGGTAGGCCCGGGCTCAAGCGCGTTTTGCGATGCTGGCGCCGCGCTCCTCTTCCTTATATCCCGGCGACAACGAACGGAGGATGAAAAGCATGGCGGAAGCCGAATGGGATGCGCGGCGCAAGCGGGCGCGCTTCCGCTCCTGGCATCGCGGCATGCGGGAAATGGACCTGATCCTCGGGCCTTACGCCGATGCCTCGCTGCTTGCCTTGACCGGCGGCGAGCTGGAACAATATGAGGCGCTTCTCGACATTCCCGATGCCGACCTCCTGAACTGGATCACCCGCGCCGCGCCGGCCTTGCCATCAGAGGCCGCCGAGCCGCTGGCGCGGATCAGAATCTGGCTCGGCCGCTAACCTGACCACAGGCCCATGACGCTTCTTCCTTCGATCGGCCTCAGCAAGGCCGCCCCCGGCATCTCCATTCTGGACGGCGTGGCGGACGGCTATGTCGGCTTCGCGCTGGCTGCGGTCTCCACGGAGCTCGCGCCCAAAGGGCCGATCCTGTTTGTCGCGCGCGATGGACAGCGGCTGCCGGTGCTGCGCGATGTGCTTGCCTTTGTCGCGCCCGAGATCCCGGTTCTGGAGCTGCCCGCCTGGGACAGCCTGCCCTACGACCGGGTTTCCCCAAGCGCCGATGCCGCCGCGCGACGGCTCGAAGCGCTGGCCGGCCTCGCGGCGCTGCGCAAGGCACCGCATCGCGCGGTGATTCTGACCACGGCCAACGCGCTTCTCCAACGGGTTCCATCCGCAGACCTCATCGAGGCGCAGGGCTTTCGCGCCAAGCCCGGCAATCAGGTCAATATGAACGAGCTGGTCGCCCGGCTGGAAAACGCCGCCTTCGAGCGCGTTGGGACCGTGCGAGAGGTCGGCGAATACGCCGTCCGCGGCGGCATCCTCGACCTCTTCGCGCCGGGCGCGGAGGAGCCGCTGCGCCTCGACTTCTTCGGCGACACGCTCGAAACGATCCGCGCCTTCGATCCGGCCACCCAGCGCACCACCGGCACGCGCAATGTGGTGACGCTGCAGGCGATGACCGAGGTCGCGCTGACGCCCGATACGATCACGCGCTTCCGCCGCTCCTACATCGAGGCCTTCGGCGCGCCATCGCGCGATGATGCGCTTTACGCCTCGATTTCCGAGGGCAAGCGCTTCGCGGGCATGGAGCACTGGCTGCCGTTTTTCTACGAGCGCCTGGAAACCCTGTTCGACTATGTTCCCGACGTCCCTCTCGTCTTCGACCATCTCGCACGCGAGGCGCTGAACGAGCGTCATGCTCTGGTGGTCGACCACTACGAAGCGCGGCAAAAGCAGAGCAGCCTCGGCGGAAAGGACGCGGTGCCCTACAAGCCCGTGCCGCCGGGCGAGATGTTCCTCGATCCCGACGAGGTACGGAAAGCGGCCGAAACCCGCGTCACGCTCGAGCTTTCACCCTTCGATGCGCCGGATGCGGGCGCGCGGAAAGTCTATCATGCCGGATCGGGCGAGGGGCGCAGCTTCGAGCGGGAGCGAGCAGATCCGAATGCGAACGTCTTTGAAGCCGCCGTGGATCACATCGCGAACCTGCGCGCCAAAGGTCGTCGCGTTTTGCTTGCCGGATGGACCGCAGGCTCGCTTGACCGGCTCGGCCAGATCATGGGCGAGCATGGTCTCGGCAAGCTTTCGCAGGTCGCATCCCTCGCGGACCTCGAAAAGCTCGGCAAGAGCGAAGCCGGGCTTGGCGTTCTTCCCGTCGAATCCGGGTTCGATGCCGATCGGCTCGTGGTTGTCGCCGAGCAGGACATTCTGGGTGATCGCCTCGTGCGGCGCTCTAAGCGGCGCAAGAAGGGCTCGGACTTCATCGCCGAGGTCTCCTCGCTGTCTGCCGGCGACATCGTCGTCCACGCCGATCACGGCATCGGCCGCTTCATCGGCCTGAAAACGATTGAGGCGCTCGGCGCGCCGCATGACTGCGTGGAGATCCACTATGCCGGCGATGACCGGTTGTTTCTTCCCGTGGAAAATATCGAGCTTCTATCCCGATACGGCTCCGATTCAGCCACCGCGACGCTTGACAAGCTCGGCGGCGGCGCGTGGCAAGCGCGCAAGGCTCGCCTCAAGCGGCGCCTGCTCGACATGGCCGGCCAGCTGATCAGGCTCGCCGCCGAGCGACAAACCCGCGATGCGCCGACGATCCTTCCGCCCGAGGGTCTTTATGGCGAGTTCGCCGCACGCTTCCCCTATGAGGAAACCGATGACCAGCAGAGTGCCATCGATGCCGTGATGGAAGATCTCGGCGCAGGCCGTCCGATGGACCGGCTCATCTGCGGCGATGTCGGCTTCGGCAAGACGGAAGTCGCGCTTCGCGCCGCCTTTCTCGCGGCGCTGGAAGGCTTCCAGGTCGCAGTCGTCGTTCCCACCACGCTTCTCGCGCGCCAGCACTTCAAGACATTCTCGCAGCGCTTCGCTGGGCTACCGGTCAAGGTGCGGCAGGCGTCGCGGCTGGTGGGCGCCAAGGAACTCGCCGAAACGAAGAAGGGCATCGCCGAGGGCACGATCGAAGTGGTGGTCGGCACCCACGCGCTGCTCGGCAGCGGCGTTTCCTTCAAGAATCTCGGCCTCCTGATTATTGATGAGGAGCAGCATTTCGGCGTCAAGCACAAGGAACGGCTGAAGGAGCTGAAATCGGACGTCCACGTCCTCACACTCTCCGCCACGCCGATTCCACGCACGCTCCAGCTTGCGCTGACCGGCGTGCGCGAACTCTCGCTGATCGCGACGCCGCCCGTGGATCGCATGGCGGTCCGCACCTTCATCTCGCCCTTCGACGGGCTCGTGATCCGCGAGACGCTGCTGCGCGAGCGTTATCGCGGCGGCCAGAGCTTCTATGTCGTGCCTCGCATTGCGGATCTGGCGGACATCAAGGCATTTCTCGACGCGGAGGTGCCGGAACTGAAGGTCGCGGTCGCCAGCGGACAGATGGCGGCAGGCGAACTCGACGACATCATGAACGCCTTCTACGACGGCAAATATGATGTGCTCCTGTCCACGACCATTGTGGAATCGGGCCTCGACGTTCCGACCGCGAACACGCTGATCGTGCATCGCGCCGACATGTTCGGCCTGGCGCAGCTTTATCAGCTCCGCGGCCGGGTGGGCCGCTCGAAGGTGCGCGCCTATGCGCTGTTCACCCTGCCGGCGAACCGCACCCTGACGCAGACGGCGGAGCGCCGGCTCAAGGTGCTGCAATCGCTGGACACGCTCGGTGCAGGCTTCCAGCTCGCCAGCCACGATCTCGATATACGCGGCGCGGGCAACCTGCTCGGCGACGAGCAGTCGGGCCACATCAAGGAAGTCGGCTTCGAGCTTTATCAGCAGATGCTGGAAGAGGCCGTCGCCGAGCTACGCGGCAGCCCGCAGGCGGCGGATAGCGGCTGGTCGCCTCAGATCGCGGTTGGAACGGCCGTCATGATCCCCGAAAGCTACGTGCCCGACCTGCAGCTACGGCTCGCGCTTTACCGGCGCCTTGGCGAGCTGCAATCGGCGGAGGAGATCGACGCTTTCGGTGCGGAACTCGTGGATCGCTTCGGGCCACTTCCGGCCGAGGTCGAGCACCTGCTCAAGATCGTCTTCATCAAGGCGCTCTGCCGCACCGCGAATGTGGAAAAGCTCGACGCCGGGCCGAAGGGCGTGGTGGTGCATTTCCGCCAGCGCCAGTTCCCGGACCCTGCTGCGCTCGTGCGCTTCATAGGCGAGCAGGGCTCGATGGCCAAGATCAGGCCGGACCAGAGCGTCGTCTTCATGCGCGACTGGCCGACGCCTGAAAAGCGCCTCGGCGGCTCAGCCGTGGTGATGACCCAGCTTGCCCGTTTGGTCGGCGGCAGGGCTGCCGCCTGATGTGAGCCCGGCTAGCGTACGCTCCACCAGGTCGGAAGCTGGTAGCCGTAGATCGGTGTCTTGTCCGGCCTCTGGATGCGCTTCCAGTGCGCGAGCCATTGTTCGGGCAGGTAGTAGAGCGGCACGACATAGGAGCCGCTCATCATGACGCGGTCGAAGGCCCGCACGGCATCCGCGAACTCGGGCCGCTCGCGTGCCTTGAGCATGGCGTCGACGGCCGCGTCGACAGCCGGATCGGCGACGCCCGCATAGTTGTAGGTGCCGGGCACTTCCCGTGTCGCCGAGCCCCAGCGCGCGACCTGCTCTACCCCCGGGGAAAGCGAGGACGTGTAAAGAAAGCTGATCACGTCATAATCATAGGCATTGAGCCGCTGCTGGTACTGCGCGGCATCCGCCGACCGCAGCGTTGCAGTGATCCCGAGACGCGCCAGGGTCGCCGACCACGCCGTCGCAAGCTGCTCAGAATCCCGCCCCTTGAGCATGATCTCGAAGGACAGCGGCTTGTTGTCCGGCCCCGTCAGCCGCCCCTCCTTCATGGAGAAGCCCGCCGCTTTCAGCTTGTCGAAGCCCGCGCGCAGAAAGGCGCGATCCCGGCCGCCTCCGTCGGAGGTCGGCGGCTGCCAGCCTTTCTCCATGATCTCGGGCTGAACCGCATTGGGGAAGGGCGCGAGAAGCGCCTTTTCTCCGGCACTCGCCGGCACGTTGAAGGAGGAAAGATCGGAATTGTCGAAGAAGCTTTTCGTGCGCGTGTAGGCGCCCGACAGGAGGTTGCGGTTGGCCCATTCGAAGTCGAACAGGCTTGCGAGTGCCTGCCGCACTTCAGGTGTGTCGAAGGGCGGACGCCGGCTGTTCAGTACGAAGCCGAACATGCCGGACGCGAGCTTGGTCCTGAAGGTTTCCTGGATTACGTCGCCGCGCCGGCTGGCCGGAAAGTTGTACTGGTTCTTCCAGCGTCCGCTGCTTCCTTCGATGAACACGTCGAGCAGGCCGCCCTTGAAGGCCTCGAACATGGTGTTCTCGTCGCGATAATAGGTCAGGCGGATTTCGTCGTAATTGTCGAAGCCGCGCTTGGAAGGGTGATCCTTGGCCCAGTAGTCCGGATTGCGCCGCATGATGATGCTGTCCCCCGGCTTCACCACCTCCAGCCGGTATGGTCCCGACCCGATCAGCGGCTTCAGCGTCGACCGGCCGAATGTCTCCGGATCGATGGCGTGTTTGGGCAGCACTGGCATAAGCCCGAGGATCAGCGGCAATTCGCGGTCCGGCGCCTTGAAGGTGAAGCGCACTCCTTGGGCGCCCGCCTTTTCCATCCGCTCGATCTTCCGCGCGGTCACCCCATAGCGCGGCAGGCCTTTGTCGCGCAGTAGCTCCACCGTAAAGATCACGTCCTCCGGCGTGATCGGCGTTCCATCCGAGAAGCGCGCGCGCTCGTCCAGCGTGAACTCCACGAAGGACCGGGCGTCGTCGGTCTCGACGCTTTTTGCCACGAGCGGGTAAAGCGTGAACGGTTCGTCGAACGACCGCATCATGAGGCTGTCGAACAGGTTGTAGCCGAAGACCAGGTCCAGCATCCCCCGCGCGCCGCTGCCCTGCACGATGAATGGGTTCACGCTGTCGAAGGTGCCGGGCCAGCCATAGGAGATACGTCCGCCTTTCGGCGCCTCCGGGTTGGCGTAAGGCAGATGGTCGTAGTCGGCCGGGAGCGCTGGTTCGCCATGCATCGCGATGCCGTAGCTCGGCTGAGCCACGGCGGGCAGGGGCAGCGCAAGGGCAAGAGCGGCGAGGAAGGTCTTAATTGGGTGCATCGGAAGCGGGACGGGTCAGGCTGATTCGCGAAGGGCTTAGCATGCCATCTCGCGCTTGCCCCAACTTGGCTTGTTCGGCGTCCCTCGCCCGAAGACTCATCCGTCCTTGCCCAATAGCTCGTCCGGTGCGAAAGGGCTCCCGCTTCCAGTCATCCTGTTGCCTCAATTTAACGGGAGTGAGCGAGGCATAGGGCGGCTGCGCCGGGTTTCCAGTTCTTCAAAGGAATGTTCGAGGATGACGAGCTTGTTCACCAATGCGTCGCGCTGCGCTTTGGCGGTTGCCGGGCTTGCCGGGATGCTGGCCGCGGTCGCGGCCCAGCCGGCTTCGGCGCAGCAGAAGGTTCCGGAAGGCTGGTTCAAGGCCTGCACCAAGCAGCAGGACGTCGATATCTGCAATGTGCAACAGATCGTCACCGCCTCGACCGGCCAGCTCGTCACGGGCGTCAGCCTGATCGAGCTCAAGGGCAAGGTCAACCGCAAGGTGTTCCAGGTCACTGTGCCCAGCGGCCGCCTCGTGCCTCCGGGCGTCGGCCTCCAGATCGACGGCGGCAAGGCGCAGAAGCTCGATTACATGATCTGCTTCCCCGATCGCTGCGTGGCCGAGGTCCAGCTTTCTGATGGCCTCGTCGGCGCCTTCAAGAAGGGCACTGAGCTGACGCTGACTTCCGTCAACTTTCAGAACCAGCCCAACCCGATCAAGGTTTCACTGAAAGGCTTCACCGGCGCCTTCGACGGTGCGCCGCTCAAGGCGTCCGACATCGAGGATCGCCAGAAGAAGCTGCAGGAATTCGTTAGCAAGAACAATCAGGACTTCGCCAAGAAGCTCAAGGACGAGCAGGCCAAGGCCAAAGCCGGAAACTGATCGTCGCTTTCCCTGAAAACAAAGAGGCCGCGCATCAAGCGCGGCCTCTTTGTTTTCGCCTCTTTCATCAGTGACGGGCGCGATCTTTCGGCTGATAGCGTCCATCGGGCAGCCGATCGAAGAAGTCGCGCATCTGCGGATGGCGCACGGGATCGCCTGAACTGTCCTCGAGCAGGTTCTGCTCGGAAACATAGGCGATGTATTCCGTGTCCTCGTTCTCCGCGAGCAGATGGTAGAACGGCTGATCCTTGCGCGGCCGAACGCCGGCGGGGATCGCGTCGTACCATTCCTCCGTATTGTTGAAGACCGGATCCACGTCGAAGATCACGCCACGGAACGGAAACACCCGGTGGCGCACAACCTGGCCGATCTGAAATTTCGCGACGCGCATCGCCCCCGCCGTTGTTCTGCCTGTAAGTGTTCGGCCCTGATTTTACACGGCCCGCGGCTGGAAGCGCAACGTGACTCCGCTTGACGGCTCCGCCCATCCCCCGATAGCCGCGCATGGGTCATCCTTGGAGTGCGACGCTTGTCAGAAATCCTGGGTCTCGTGATCCCGTTCTTCGCTTTGATCTTTGCCGGCTTCGCGATGGCGCGGATCATGCGGTTGCCGCTCGACGCGCTGGGATGGATGAACGCCTTCATCCTCTACCTCGCGCTGCCCGCGCTCTTCATTCAGCTTCTTGCCCGAACCCCCTTCGAGCGGCTGACCGAGGCTGCGTTCATCCTGGGGTCGGTCGGCTCAACCTTTGCGATCTTTGCCGTCATGGTCGCGGCATCGCTGCTGACAGGCGGCGGCCTTGCCTTGTCCTGCATGCGCGGCCTCGGCTCGGCCTATGGCAATATCGGCTATATGGGGCCTGGCTTGGCGCTGCTGGTGTTCGGCGAGGAAGCGGCGGTGCCGATCGCGCTGATCTTCTGCTTCGAGAACATCATGCACTTCACGCTCGCGCCCGTGCTGATGTCGCTTGCGGGAAACGAGCGCCCGGGTCTGGCTGCGTTGATCGGAGGCATTGCGTGGAAGGTGCTGCTGCACCCGTTCGCCCTTGCAACGATCGTCGGCATGCTTCTCGCTTATGCCCGCGTCGATCTGCCGGAGCCGGTCAGTCGGTTCCTGGATTATCTTTCTCGCGCCGCGGCACCCTGTGCCCTGTTCGCCATGGGGGTGACGCTCGCGCTTCGACCTCTCCGCCGCGCACCGGTCGAACTGCTGCCGATCGCGCTGTTGAAGCTGATCGTGCATCCCGCTCTGGCATTCGTCGTGCTGAGCGCGGCAGGGGATTTCGCGCCAAACTGGATCTCGGTCGCGGTGCTTCTGGCAGCACTTCCCACGGCCACCAATGTCTTTGTCATCGCGACGCAATATGGCGTGTGGGTCGAGCGCGCATCGGCGGCCGTTCTGTTGACCACCTGCCTGTCGGTCGCGACACTGACCGCGCTCATCTTCCTGATGAAGACCGGAACGATCCCGCCCGACCTGTTTCCGTCACGCTGACGGTCTCGCGCCTCCGCCCAACCCGTTGCGCATGAACAGGGCGCGCAGCGGCGCGAAGCGATCGAGCGCACCAAGCGTCGCGCTGCGGGCCAGCTGCATCGGCAAAAAGCCCGACAGCAGAGAGTGGTTGAGCAGGCCCACGCCGGCGCTCCGTGTCACCACGTCCAGTCGTCGCCTCGTGTCGAACGCGCTCATTACGGTATCGCCTCCCGGATCAGCGCGGTGGTCCCGCAACACCGCAACAAGATCGCTCACATCGCGCAGCCCAAGATTGAGGCCCTGGGCGCCGATCGGCGGAAAGACATGCGCTGCCTCGCCGAGCAGTGCCACGCGCTGCGCCGCGAAGCGGCGGGGCAGAACAGAAGAAAGCGGATAAATCTGCCGGCCGGGCTCCACCGAAACGCAACCCAGCATCGATTGCATCCTTGTCTCTATCGCGGTCGAGAGCGCCTCGTCTTCCCATGACGCCAGCTCGGCCGCACGGCTCGGCCGTTCCACCCAGACAAGGCTCGACCGACGACCCGGCAGGGGAACCTGCGTGAAGGGGCCGGTTTCGGTGTGGAACTCGGTGGAGATGAAGCCGTGATCGCGCGTGTGGCCGAAATTCAAGACAAGCGCGCTTTGCGGCAGGCTCTGTCGAACCGTTTCGATCCCGGCAGCCTCCCGAGCGGGCGAAAGGCGACCGTCAGCGGCCGCCACAAGCGGTGCCGCAATGGTTGATCCATCAGACAAGGCCGCCGAGGCATGTGACCCGCCTAAGCTCCACCGGCTCACCATCGCCTCGTGCCAGGTAATCGCCGCTTCGCCGCGAACCGCATCAGCGAGGATGCGACCGAGCGCCAGATTGGGGATATTCCAGCCGAACTCGCTCGCGTCGATCTCGCTTGCCCGAAAGGTCACGGGCGGGCTGCGCACGAGACGAGCGGTCGCATCCACGATCCGCATCGCCCGCAAGGGGGCGCCGGCCGCTCGAAGCATCTCGCCGAGTCCCAGCGTCTCAAGGAACGTCATTGCAGGCGTCATCAGCGCGGTTGTGCGGCGATCCTCGCCGGACCTCGGTCCGACCAGCGCAACCTTGAACCCCTCTCGCGACAAAGCGAGCGCTGCCACCAGTCCCACTGGTCCGGTGCCCGCAACGATGATGTCGGTTGTTGATGGGATCGTCATGAGTGAACCGGAGAGTGCTTGCGCCAGATTTGATCCACGAAGCGTAGGGTTGCACACTGCGCGGCGCAACGGGCTGCTGTGCCGCACGGAGTCTGGCGCTTGGAAGGGGACAACGCCGCGAGCGCCTTGTATTCGAATATCTGTCGCGGATAAGTTCCGCGCGGCCCTTGCGGCCGTCCGGCTCGGGGGTAGAGGTGAACCGACCTTGCTTTTGTCTTGAAGCGCTGCGGAACGGCTCGACCAGGCTTGTCGGGACTTTGACGGCGTGAAGCGTCCCAAAAAGGTCACGGCCCCGCAGGCCAAGGCGTTTTCCGTTCACCTGCTCACGGCGTCCGGCTCGTTCCTGGCCTTTCTGAGCCTTGTGGCCGCGAGCGAGAAGCAGTGGACGTCGATGTTCTTCTGGCTTGGCCTCGCACTTTTCGTGGACGGGATCGACGGGCCCATCGCGCGCAAGCTGCAGGTCAAGGAGATCCTGCCGACATGGTCGGGCGACATGCTCGACAACATCATCGACTATGTCACCTACGTCCTGATCCCCGCTTACGCGCTTTATCAGTTCGAGCTGATGGGACCTGGCTTCTCGTTCTTGTCGGCCGCCATCATCATGGTGTCCAGCGCGATCTATTACGCCGACACCGGGATGAAGACCAAGGAGCACTTCTTCAAGGGCTTTCCGGTCGTCTGGAACATGGTGGTCTTCTCGCTCTTCGTGCTCTTCGAGCCGGCAAAGTCCAACGTTTCGGCGACGAGCCAGTGGGTGTCCTTCGCCGTGGTGGTCACGGCCGGCCTGCTGACCTTCGTGCCGATCAACTTCATTCATCCCGTGCGCGTCGAGCGGCTTCGTCCTTTTAACCTCGGCATGACGTTGCTCTGGTGCGCTTTCGGCGTGCTGGCGCTGGCTCAGGCGACGCTTGCCTCCTTCTACAATCAGATCGGCGTGGAAACCTCCGATGTCGGTCTGTTCACCAAGATCGGGATAGCGATAACGGGCAGCTATCTTTTCTGCATCGGAGGCGTGATGCAGTTCTTTCCGAACCTCGGGCGAAAAGGTGAAGCGCTGTGAGCAAGGCAATCCGCATCCACGCCAATGGCGGACCAGACGTCCTGGTCTATGAGGATGTCGAGGTCGCCCGGCCCGGGCGCGGCGAGGTGGTGCTGCGGCACACGGCGGTCGGACTCAACTTTCTCGACATCTACTTCCGCACCGGCCTCTACCCCGCGCCCAACGGCTTTCCGTTGATCCTGGGCAGCGAAGCAGCCGGCGTGGTGGAGGAACTCGGCGAGGGTGCGAGCGGGCTGTCGGTCGGGGACCGCGTTGCCTATGCCGGGCCGATGGGCGCCTACAGCGAACGAAGGGTGATCGCGGCCGATGCGCTCGTGCGGCTGCCCGACAGCATCGATGATCAGACCGCCGCCGCGATGATGCTCAAGGGCATGACGGCCGAATACCTCCTGCGGCGTACATTCCCCATCAAGCCTGGCGACACGCTCCTTTACCATGCGGCGGCGGGCGGGGTCGGCCTGATCCTCGGGCAGTGGGCGAAGCATCTCGGCGCGACCGTCATCGGAACGGCCGGCTCACGAGAAAAGGCGGAACTCGCGCTGGCCCACGGCTATGATCATGTGATCGACTACACGCGGGATGACTTCGTCGAGCGAGTGAAGGATATCACGGGCGGCAAGCGCTGCGACGTGGTCTATGACTCGGTGGGCAAGGACACGTTCCCCGGCTCGCTTGATTGCCTGCGTCCGTTGGGCACCTTCGTGAGCTTCGGGCAATCCTCCGGACCGATCCCGCCATTTAATCTATCGATCCTTTCTCAGAAGGGCTCGCTTTTCGCGACACGTCCGACCTTGTTCACCTACACTGCGAAGCGCGCCGATCTTGAAGCGTCGGCCGCCGCATTGTTCGGAGTGGTTGCCTCAGGCGCCGTAAAAATCAGGATCGACCAGCGTGTGGCTCTGGCGGACGCGGCCAGGGCGCAGTCCGATCTTGAAGCGCGCCGCACGACCGGCACGACCGTCCTGCTGCCGTGATGCGCCTCCACAGCGCAGGGATCATGCCGCTCTTGAACTACGACGGGAAGTTGATGCAGTTTGGAGCAGTCGATCTGACCGCCCAAAGAATGGGCAGAGAGTAACGCGGCTGCATGCGAGGCGGTTCGGATAAGGAAGTTGAGGGTGGAAGCCTTGCACGGGAGCGTAGAGCCCTGCTCGAAACACGCGCGCTCACGAAGCGCTTCGGCTCCCTCAAAGCCTGCGACGAGGTCGATCTGACGATCGCCGAGGGCGAAATCCATGCGCTGCTGGGAGAAAACGGCGCCGGCAAGTCGACCTTGGTCAAGATGCTGTTCGGATCGCTGGAGCCGAATTCCGGCACGATCCTGTGGCGCGGCAAGCCGATTCGCATTTCAAGCCCGGCGGAAGCACGCCGGCTCGGTATCGGCATGGTGTTCCAACATTTCTCGCTGTTTGATGCTTTAACCGTCGGGGAAAACATCGCACTTTCGCTTGATCGGAATGAACCCGTCAGGACCATCGCGGGAAAAGCGCGCGAGCTTTCAGAGGCCTACAAGCTGCCGCTCGACCCCGACGCCCTCGTGGGCGATCTCTCGGTGGGCGAGCGTCAGCGCATCGAGATCATCCGCTGCCTGCTTCTTGAGCCCGACCTCATCATACTGGATGAGCCTACATCCGTGCTGACGCCTCAAGAGGCCGACGGGCTTTTCGACACGCTGGAGCGGCTTCGCGATGAGGGCAGGTCGATCCTATACATCTCCCACCGGCTGGAAGAGGTGAGGCGGTTGTGCGACCGTGCCACGGTGATGCGCCATGGCCGGGTGGTGGATCAGTGCGACCCACGAAAGGAAACCGCTGCCTCGCTTGCGCGCATGATGGTCGGCGGCGAAGTAAGAACCGCCGCGCGGGGCGAGACGCCTGGCCGCGGCAAAGAGCTGATCGGCCTATGCGGTCTGAGCCGAACGTCTTCCAACCCGTTCGACATGTCGCTGAAGGACATCTGGCTCAGCGTTCATGCGGGCGAAATCCTTGGCATCGCGGGCGTGGCGGGAAACGGTCAAGCCGAGTTGTTCGAGGCGATTTCCGGCGAGGCCACCCAGTCGAGCCCCGACACGGTTCGGATTCGCGGAACGATGGCTGGCCAGCTCGGCATCTCCGAAAGGCGCAGATTGGGCGCTGCTTTCGTGCCGGAGGAACGGCTGGGTCATGGCGCGGCACCGTTCATGCGGCTTTCGGACAACATCCTCCTGTCGCGCCATGCCACTGACGGCAAAGCGTTTCTTGGCACAGCCGGGTTCGTGCGGGCAGGCGTGGTCGCCGGTGCGACCAAGCGTGTGATCGCTGCTGCGGATGTACGTGCGGGAGATGCTGATACCGAGGCCGCGTCCCTTTCCGGCGGCAATCTGCAAAAATTTCTCATCGGCCGGGAACTCGACCGCCAGCCTGCCGTGCTGGTGGTGAACCAGCCGACCTGGGGCGTGGATGCAGGTGCGGCGGCCCGGATCCGCCAGGCATTGATCGAGCTGGCGCGCGCAGGCTCGGCCGTTCTCGTGTTCAGCCAGGATCTGGACGAGCTGTTCGAGATTTCAGACGCGATCGCGGTGATGCATGACGGAAGGCTTTCCGCGCCTGTGCCGATCGCCGAGGCGACTGCGGAAACGATCGGCCTGCTGATGGGCGGCGCCAATCCTTTGCACGAACCCGTACATCGGCGTGAGCACGCCTGATGCGCTTCGAACTGGTCAAGCGTCCGCAACGATCGGCGCTCTTCGCAGCCCTTTCGCCGTTTCTCGCCTTCGGCTTGACCCTGCTCTGGGGGGCAGTCCTCTTCGGCGTGCTTGGCAAGAATCCCGTCGGCGCGCTTTATTCCTACTTCGTCGAACCATTGACGGAGATCTGGTCGCTGCACGAACTGGCGATCAAGGCGGCGCCCCTGATCCTGATCGCTGTCGGCCTCGCCATCTGCTATCGCTCGAACAACTGGAATATCGGCGCGGAAGGCCAGTTCATCATCGGCGGCATCACCGGCTCGATCCTGCCGATCATGTTTCCCGCCTTTCAAAACGCCGCCGTGCTGCCGCTGATGCTGCTGATGGGGATGCTCGGCGGCGCGGCTTACGCCGCGGTGCCGGCTTTGCTCAAGTCGCGCTTCAACACCAATGAAATCCTCACCAGCCTGATGCTGGTCTATGCCGCGCAGTTTTTCCTCGACTGGATCGTGCGTGGGCCCTGGCGGAATCCAGAGGGCCACAACTTCCCGGAAACACGCCGCTTCCAAGTCGAAGCAGTTTTGCCGGAGCTCTTTCCTTCTTCCGGCCGGGCGAACTGGGGCATCGTGTTCGCCATCATCGCGGCGGTCCTCGCATGGTTCATGTTGAACCGGACGATCAAGGGCTTCGAGCTTCGGGTGATGGGCGCGAGCCCGCGCGCCGGACGCTTTGCAGGGTTCAGCGCCAAGGGCACGGTCTTCTTCGCTT
This sequence comes from uncultured Mesorhizobium sp., assembly GCA_963522145.1. Taxonomy (GTDB): domain Bacteria; phylum Pseudomonadota; class Alphaproteobacteria; order Rhizobiales; family Rhizobiaceae; genus Mesorhizobium_B. The sequence continues at coordinate 133,765 of CAUQXI010000005.1, forward strand.
TTCTTTTTTCCGGAGCACTGTCGGGGCTGGCCGGCATCTCCGAGGTGTCCGGTGCCATCGGACAGCTTCGTCCGGTGATCTCCCCCGGCTACGGTTTCACGGCGATCATCGTCGCATTTCTGGGCCGGTTGAACCCGCTTGGCGTCATCGCTGCAGGCTTGGTTCTCGCGCTCACTTATCTCGGCGGCGAAGCGGCGCAAATCTCGCTCGGCATATCCGAGAAGGTCGCCCGCGTATTTCAGGGAATGCTGCTTTTCTTCGTGCTCGGCTGCGACACCCTGATCCATTACCGTGTACGACGCGTGCTTTCTGCTGTTGCACCATCATCGGTCGCCGATACGCCGCCAACGTCGGAGCTCTCATCAAACTTGATGTCCGAAGCAGGAGGCGCCGGTGGGCCTCGTTGAAAGCATCCTTCTGACGATCGCAACGGCTGCGACGCCGCTCCTCATCGCAGCGATCGGCGAACTCGTCGTGGAGCGCTCCGGCGTGCTCAATCTCGGCGTCGAGGGCATGATGGTGATGGGCGCCGTTTGCGGCTTCGCCGCAGCAGCGCTGACGGGCTCGGCCTGGATGGGAGTGCTTGGCGGCGTGGCAGCCGGTACGCTGTTCTCGCTTCTGTTTGGTGTGCTGACGCTCACCATCGCGGCCAATCAGGTGGCGACAGGCTTGTCGCTGACTCTGCTGGGTCTCGGCCTGTCCGGGATGATCGGGGAGCCTTTTGTAGGCTCGGCCGGCGTCAAACTCGGCACTCTTTACATCCCGGGCCTCAGCGACCTGCCGCTGGTCGGCCGCCTCATCTTCGGCCAGGATCCGATCTTCTACCTCTCGATCCTGCTTGTGGCGGGCGTCTCCTGGTTCCTGTTCCGCACAAGAGCGGGCCTGACATTGCGCTCCATCGGCGACAATCATGCGTCTGCCCATGCGCTCGGGCTCCGCGTGATCGCCTACCGCTACGCTGCGGTGGCGTTCGGCGGTGCATGCGCGGGGCTTGCCGGCGCGCATCTGTCGCTCGTCTATACGCCGCAATGGGTGGAGAACATGACGGCGGGCCGGGGCTGGATCGCGCTCGCACTGGTGGTGTTCGCATCCTGGCGGCCCATCCGCGTGCTCGCAGGCGCCTATCTCTTCGGAGCGGTGACGATCGGCCAACTCCACGCACAGGCGCTCGGGTTCGGAATACCGTCCCAGCTTCTTTCCGCACTTCCCTATCTCGCGACGGTGGTGGTGCTCGTCCTCATTTCCCGCAACCGCCGCCTGACCATGATGAACACGCCTGCTTCGCTCGGCCAGCCATTCGTGCCGGAGCGCTGACGTCTCATTCGCAACTCGCGGGCGCTCCCAGCCCGCATAACAGGAAGGATGACCATGAAACGACTATTGATCGCCTTGTCGGCGGTGCTCGCGGTTGGAACCGCAAGCTCCGCCATGGCCCAGGAGAAGACAAAGGCCTGCTTCCTTTATATCGGGTCCAAGACCGATGGCGGCTGGTCGCAGGCGCACGATCTCGGCCGGCAGCAGGTCGAGAAGGAACTCGGCGATAAGGTCGAGACCTCTTTCGTGGAGAACGTGCCGGAGGGGCCGGATGCGGAACGCACGATCGAGCGGCTCGCCCGTTCAGGCTGCGCCATCGTCTTCACCACCTCGTTCGGCTTCATGGACCAGACGCTCGCGGTCGCCTCGAAGTTCCCTGATGTGAAGTTCGAGCACGCCACCGGCTACAAGACCGCGCCCAATCTCGCGACCTACAATTCACGCTTCTATGAAGGCCGCTACATCCAGGGCCAGATCGCCGCGAAGATGTCGAAGAAGGGTCTCGCCGGCTACATCGCCTCGGTGCCGATCCCTGAGGTTGTGATGGGCATCAACGCCTTCACGCTCGGCGCGCAGTCGGTCAACCCCGACTTCAAGCTCAAGGTCGTCTGGGCGAACACCTGGTTCGACGCGGGCAAGGAAGCCGATGCGGCGAAGGTGCTGATCGACCAGGGCGTCGACATCATCACCCAGCACACCGATTCCACAGGCCCGATGCAGGTCGCCGCCGAGCGCGGCATTCCGGCCTTCGGCCAGGCCTCCGACATGATCCAGGCCGGACCGAAGACCCAGCTCACCGCGATCGTCGACACCTGGGGACCCTACTACGTCAAGCGCGTCAAGGCCGTCATGGACGGCACTTGGAAGGCGGAGTCGATCTGGGACGGCCTGAAGGACGGCATCCTGACCATGGCGCCCTATACGAACATGCCGGACGACGTGAAGAAGATGGCCGAGGATACCGAGGCCAGGATCAGGTCGGGCGAGCTGAAGCCCTTCACCGGCCCGGTCAAGAAGCAGGACGGCACGGAATGGCTCAAGGCGGCCGAGTCTTCCGACGACGGCACGCTGCTGGGCATGAACTTCTACGTGGCCGGCGTGGACGACAAGCTGCCCCAGTAAGTTAAAGCCGGTTATGAGAAGAGGGCGCCGCGAGGCGCCCTTTTTCTTTGCTTAGGCTGCTGTCGCGTGAAGATCGTAGGCATCAGCGCCGTCGATGCGCCCCGTGACAAAGTAGCCGACACCCAGCGGACCCCGGGACTGCAGATGCACCGAGCCATCGATCTCGGGCGCGTCATATCGCGTCCGGCCTCTGGCGGTGAGACCGTCGGGCGCGTCGATGATCACCGGCAGCCGCTTGCCGACCTTCTTCTGAAGCAGGGCGGCGGACACCTTCTGCTGACGCGCCATGAAGCGGTTCCACCGTGCCTGCGCGACTTCCTTCGGAACGAGAGGCAGGCCGAGATCGTTCGCGGCCGCGCCCCTGACCGGCTCGAACTGGAAACAGCCGGCGCGATCGATCTTGGCCTCATCGAGCCAATCGAGCAGGAGCTGAAAGTCCTCTTCCGTCTCGCCGGGAAACCCGACCACGAAGGTCGAGCGCAAAGCGAGATCGGGACAGATCTCACGCCAGCGGCGGATGCGCTCGATGGTCCGTTCGCCATGGGCTGGGCGGCGCATCGCCTTGAGCACCGATGGCGCCGCGTGCTGGAACGGGATGTCGAGATATGGGAGCACCTTGTTCTCCGCCATCAGCGGGATGACGTCGTCCACATGGGGATAGGGGTACACGTAATGGAGGCGAACCCAGATGCCGAGCTCCCCCAACTCGCGCGCAAGGTCGACAAACTTTGCGCGCACCTCGCGGTCCTTCCACAGGCTCGGCGCATAGCGGATATCGACGCCATAGGCACTGGTGTCCTGAGACACGACAAGCAGCTCCTTTACGCCGGCCTGCGCGAGCTTTTCCGCTTCACGCAGAACATCGACCGCCGGGCGGGAGACAAGATCGCCACGCAGGGCCGGGATGATGCAGAAGGTGCATCGATTGTTGCAGCCCTCTGAAATCTTGAGATAGGCATAGTGGCGCGGCGTGAGCTTGATGCCCTGCGGCGGCACGAGATCGAGAAACGGATCGTGCGCGGGAGGGGCGGCCTGATGGACGGCAGCCATCACGCTTTCATAAGCCTGCGGCCCGGTAATCGCGAGCACGCCGGGATGGCGCTCGCGGATCGCGTCGGGCTCGGCACCCAGGCAGCCAGTCACAATCACCTTGCCGTTCTCCGACAGGGCGGAGCCGATCGCGTCGAGCGACTCGTCACGCGCGGAATCGAGAAAGCCGCAGGTGTTGACCACCACGAGGTCCGCGCCCTGATGCCTGCGGGAGATTTCATACCCCTCCGCACGAAGCCGCGTGATGATGCGCTCTGAGTCGACAAGCGCCTTGGGGCAGCCGAGACTGACAAAGCTGACACGAGGCGAAGGCATTGGCATTTATCCGATAGCTTCACCCGTAACGAGAGCGGGCGAAAAAGGCTGAGGAGTGCAGCGAAGAGGTGCCAGGCACCTACCTTGAAGGCGAATGCGCCTCGCAGCGGAAAGCGGCGGCTTCAAGACAACCGCACCGTCGATTTTAGTGACCCGTGGCGTGGCCGCCGAACCAGCCGCTCAGAAAACCGAGCTGCTCGGGAAACTGCTCGACAGCACCATCGAGGAACATCTTCACCGCGACATAGAAGATGATGATCAAGCCGATATAGGCGATCCAGCGATAGCGATGAAGCAGACGCGCGACAAAGCTTGCGGCGAATCCCATCAAGGCAATGGACAGCACCAACCCGATGATGAGCACCGTGGGATGCTCCATCGCCGCGCCGGCCACTGCCAAGACGTTATCGAGGGACATGGATACGTCGGCGATGACGATCTGCCACGCGGCCTGCGCAAAGGTCTTGCGACGCGCGCTGCTCCCCACACGGCCATCGCGATTATCGTCGATGTTGCCGAGCGCTTCCGCGGCTTCGTTTTCTTCCTCGCGGCTGACGCTCAGCTCGCGATACATCTTCCAGCACACCCAGAGCAGCAGCAGTCCGCCGGCGATCAACAGGATCGGGCCGATCTGCAGCAGCCACGTGGTGATCAGGGCGAAGCCGATACGCAGCACCGTCGCGGCCATGATACCGACAAGGATCGCGCGCTTGCGCTGGTCGGATGGCAGCCCGGCCGCGGCCAGTCCGATCACGATCGCGTTGTCGCCTGCCAGCACGAGGTCGATCGCGATGACCTGAAGAAGCGCGAGCAAGCCTGGACCGGTGAAGATTTCCATGAAGTTCCGCGTTCCAAGATGACGACTGGCCCTAACGCGCGGGCTCGTTCAACGTCAACCCGCAGGATCCACTCCGCGTTGCACCCACGCGAGCAACAAAAGAAAAAGCCGGCCACAAAGGCCGGCTTATAAATGGAACGGGTCTGAGGGGGGTGGGGACGACCCGTCCTGCCTCTTTAATGAGGAACGACGCGTCCAGTTCCTTTCCCCTATCATTTTCCTTGTCAGAAACGATTGAGCGCCGCGGGATAGTGAAGAAGCCGCGACGTTCTGCTTCGATGCGGCCCCTTTCCAAGGCAATGAATTACCCTACAAAGAAGTGATGCGGCAGCTCCGGGGAGGGAGCCGGCTTGGCATGGCGTTCATACACCTCTTCCCGGAGTCCTCATGCCTGACGGATCGCGTTCCGATTCCTCCTCTCACCATCACTTCGCTGATATGAGTTTGAAGGACGGGAGCGGTGCCGCTCCTCTCATCTGCTTTTCTCATCTGCGCTGGGACTTTGTTCTCCAGCGGCCGCAGCATCTGATGTCGCGCTTCGCAAAGGGTCGGCAGGTGTTCTTCTTTGAGGAATACATCCCTACCGACCATCACCTCGCTTATCTCGAATATCATCCGTTCGAAGGCACCAGCGTCGTCGCTGTGCGGCCGCGTGTGCCACATGGCTGGAACGAGGCAAAGCGCGAGGACGCTTTGCGCGGGCTCCTGGCGCTTCTGATACGGCTCAACGGCGTGTCGAAGCCGGTGCTGTGGTTCTACACGCCGATGATGTTCAGTCTTGCGCGGGACGTGGATGCGGCTGCCGTCGTGTACGACTGCATGGACGAACTCGCCAATTTCCGCTTCGCTCCGGAAAGCCTCAAGACACAGGAGCGCGCCTTGCTGCAAAGGGCCGATGTTGTCTTCACCGGCGGCTACAGCCTCTATGAGGCGAAGCGCGGCACACACGACAACATTCATCCCTTTCCCTCGAGCGTGGATGTTCCCCACTTCGCCAAGGGAAGAAGGAAGTCGGCGGACCCCGCCGATCAGGCGGCGATCCCGCATCCTCGCATCGGCTTCTACGGCGTGATCGATGAGCGCATCGACTTGAAGCTGCTCGCCAATGTCGCTGCCGCGCGCCCGAATTGCTCGTTGGTGATGATCGGCCCGGTGGTCAAGATCGACCCCGCAACGCTGCCGCGCGCGAAGAACATCTTCTATCTCGGCCAGAAGTCCTACGCCGATCTGCCTGACTATCTGGCCGGCTGGGATGCCGCGATGATGCCGTTCGCCATCAATGAGGCAACGCGGTTCATCTCGCCGACCAAGACCCCGGAATATCTCGCGGCCGGCCGGCCGGTGGTTTCGACGTCGATCGTGGACGTGCGACGTCACTACGGCCAGCTCGACGGCGTCCGGATCGCAGGGGACGCGGGAAGCTTCGCCGCAGGTATCGATCATGCGATTGCGCTTTCAAAGGGCGCGGCGTGGCTTGCACCGGTGGATGACCTACTTCAGGCCCAATCCTGGGACCAGACATTCGAGCAGATGAACGAGCTGGTGGCTCAGGCATCCGACCGGAACGAGAACAAGGTCGTTCAGCTTCCATCACCAACGCTCCGCCGTGGTCCAGACACCAAGCCCTATGATTATCTGATCGTCGGCGCGGGCTTTGCCGGCTCCGTGCTTGCCGAAAGGCTGGCATCCGGCATGGGCAAGCGCGTGCTTGTCGCCGACCGGCGTCCGCACATTGCCGGCAACGCCTATGACCACCATGACGAGGCGGGCATCCTCGTTCACCGTTACGGACCGCACATCTTCCACACCAACAGCGCAGAGGTATTTGCCTACCTGTCGCGATTCACGGCGTGGCGTCCTTACGAGCATCGCGTGCTGGCCTCGGTGCGGGACAAACAGCTTCCCATGCCGATTAACCGCACGACGCTGAACGGGCTTTACGGCCTCGATCTGCAGGACGACGAAAGCGCTGCTCGCTTCCTGGCCTCTCGCGCTGAGCCGGTCGCGGAGCTGCGCACCTCGAAGGATGTGGTCGTTTCGAGCGTAGGAACAGACCTCTACCAGACCTTCTTCGAGGGTTACACGCGCAAGCAATGGGGGCTCGATCCTTCAGAGCTCGACAAGTCGGTGACCTCGCGCGTGCCGACCCGCGTCAACACGGATGATCGCTACTTCCTCGACGCCCATCAGGCAATGCCGCTGCATGGCTACACGCGCATGTTCGAGAACATCCTCGATCATGACGGAATCGACCTCGCTCTCGGCACGGATTTCGCCGATCTCCGCGGAGAAGACATCGCGGCCCATACGGTGTTTACCGGACCGATCGACGAGTTCTTCGGCCACCGCTTCGGCAAGCTGCCTTATCGGAGCCTCGAATTTCGTCACGAGACGCTTGACCAGCGACGCTTCCAGAACGCGGCTGTCGTGAACTACCCGGATCAGGCGGTGCCCTATACCCGCATCACCGAGTACAAATATCTGACCGGCCAGGTTCACCCGAAAACCAGCATCAGCTACGAGTTCTCGCGCGCGGAAGGCGACCCCTACTACCCGATCCCGCGCCCGGAGAACCAGGCATTGTTCAAGCAGTACGAGGCGCTTGCCAACGAGATGCGAGACGTGACCTTCCTCGGCCGGCTCGGGACATACCGCTATTACAACATGGACCAGGTGGTCGGCCAGGCGCTCGCCTGCTACCGTCGCATGGATACGCGTCAGACCAAACCTTCCGCTCATCAAAGGACAATGGTCGGCGCGTGACGAGAACAACTGCTCGTCGCGAGCTTGCTGGACTGAGATTGGTGCTTGCGACGGACAGCTTGGATCCGTCGGGCATGGGCGAGCATATGCTCGCCCTGATCAAGGCTTTTACGTCCGAATCGGAGACCGTGATCGCGCTTCCCGATAGCGAAGGAAGCGCCGGCCTTGCTGCGCGCGCAGCAGCAGCCGGCTTGCGGGTGAAGCGCTTCGATGCGTCGTCAGATGAATTCGCGCTGTGGCTCAAGCACTGGGGCCCGGATATTCTTCACGTCCATGCCGGCATCGGGTGGGAGGGGCATCAGCTTGCTCGTGCCGGTCGTGATGCCGAAGTGCCGGTCATCCGCACCGAGCATCTGCCCCATCTTCTGACCGACCCTGCGCAGATTACGGAACACCAAGATGGTCTCGATCTGGTGTCGCGCCTGATTGCGGTATCGGATGGCGCCGCAGAAACGTTCCGGCAGATGGGCATCGCGCCGAACCTCCTTTGCGCGATACAGAACGGCGTAGAGCCAGTGAAAGCCTCGGGTGGCCGCACGGCGTTGCGGCGGTCGCTCGGCATCACGCCGAGCGAGGCGATGCTGCTTTGTGTTGCGCGCTTCACTACTCAGAAGGGGCATGCGACGCTGGTCACGGCGTTCAGCAAGCTTCGCTTTGAACATCCCGAAGCACGACTGGTTCTCGCGGGCGACGGCTCGGAGCGGGAAGATGTCGAGCTGCTGGCACAAAGCCTCGGGGTTCACGAAAGCATCAGCTTTCTCGGGCGGCGGTCGGATGTTCCGCAACTGTTGCAGGCCGCCGACTTCTTTGTCCTTCCCTCGCACTTCGAAGGCTTGCCGCTGGTGTTGCTGGAGGCGATGTCGGCGCGCCTTCCGGTGATCGTCACGCGCGCGATCGGCAGCCTGGAGGCAATCGGCTTCGAGCATCCTTTTCTGGCCGAGATCGCCGATGCGGAAAGCCTCCACGCGGCGCTGCGCAAGGCATTGCGCGATCCTGCTTTGGCTGCTCATACCGCCGACGCGGCGCGGAAGCGATTCGAGGATCGCTTTCACGTTTCCCGCATGGCCGAGCAGACTAAGGCGGTTTATGCGCAAGTGCTCGCCGAAAGCTGCAAGATTTCAGAACATAGGACACGCATGACTAGGACGCGTATCGGCTTTATCGGCACCGGCGGCATCGCGCATCGCCACCTTGGAGTGCTGGAACATTTCGAGGACGTCGAACTCGCTGCCTTTTGCGACACTGATGAAGAGCGCGCTCGAAACGCTGCCGAACGCTTCGGTGCGCGTGCCTTCTCCGATCATCGCGAGATGCTGAAGGCGGCTGAGCTCGACGCCGTCTATATTTGCGTTCCTCCGTTCGCCCACGGCGAGATCGAAGCGGATGTGGTCGCGGCCGATCTGCCCTTCTTCGTCGAGAAGCCGCTGTCGCTGAAGCTTTCGACCGCCGAGACCATCAATCGTCTGGTGGAGAAGGCTGGACTGGTGACCGCCGTAGGCTACCACTGGCGCTATCTCGACACAGTGGATGAGGCCCGCGATCTGCTATCGCGCAACCCCGCACGGCTGCTGAACGGCTACTGGCTCGATTCTACGCCGCCGCCGCAATGGTGGTGGCGGCAGGACCGCTCCGGGGGCCAGGTGGTTGAGCAGACCACGCATATCCTCGATCTCGCGCGCGTCCTGGCGGGTGAAGTGGACACCGTCTTCGCTGTCGCCGGCAACACGGAGCGGCATGACTTCCCCGGTCTCGATGTGGCAACGGCGAGCACCGCCACCTTGCGTTTCGCGAGCGGCGCGGTGGGCAGTATCTCCTCCACCTGCATGCTGCGCTGGAACCATCGCGTGGGGCTGAACATCTTCGCCGACGGCGTCGCGATCGAGATGACCGATCATGATGTCATGATCGATGTCGGACAGGGGCGCCCAGTGCGCCATGCCGAGGGCGACCCCGTATGGCGCGAGGATCGCGACTTCATTGATGCCGTACAGGGCAAGGAAAACCGCATCCGCTGCCCCTATGGCGAGGCGCTGAAGACCCATCGGCTGGCGCTCGCGATCAATGAATCCGCTGCATGGGGACGGCCCGTCGATCTGCGTCCAGTGAAGGAAGCTGCACGGGAGTTGGCCCATGTCTGAGCACCGCCGCATCCGGTCGCTCGGCGTCGAGCGTACCCACGAGAGCTACTTCTTCGAATATGACGAAGGCCCGCCCGGCGAGGGTCAGGTCCGGCTCGACGCGCTCTTCAGCGGGCTGTCGGCTGGCACCGAGCTGACCTTCCACAAGAACACCAATCCCTATTTTCATTCCCGCTGGGATGCCGGCCGCGGCCTGTTCATTTCCGGCGAGCCTGGGTTGCATTATCCCGTGCCGTTCCTCGGCTATATGGAGGTGGCGCGTGTTTCCGAGGCGCGCACCCATGGGTTCACGCCGGGCGAGATCGTCGCTGGCAATTACGGTCACAAGAGCGGTCACACCGCCGATCCGTTCCATGAAGTGCTGATACCTCTGCCGTCGGAGCTCGACCCGATCCTCGGCATCTTCGTCGCGCAGATGGGGCCGATTGCGGCCAATGGCATCCTCCACGCCGATGCCGAGGTCTTTGGGGCCGGCGTCTCGGGATTGGGCCAGGGCATCCGCGGGCGTCCGGTCGTCGTGATCGGCGGCGGCACTGTCGGGCTGTTCACCGCGCTTTTCGCCAAAAACTGTGGTGCCGCAGAAGTCGTGCTGTGCGATCCGTCTCCGTTCCGCCGCAGCAAGGCGGAAGCCATGGGCCTCACGGCCATGACGGAAGAGGAGGCGGTTGATCACGCGAAGGCGCGCTTTCATTCGGGCGGCGAACGCGGCGCGGATTTCGTGTTCCAGACGCGCGCACATGGCGGAAGCCTGAACAACGCGCTGAAGATGCTCCGCCCCCAAGGCGTCGTGATCGATCTCGCCTTTTATCAGAGCGGTGCGGACGCGCTGCGGCTCGGTGAGGAGTTCCACCACAACGGACTCTCGATCCGGTGCGCTCAGATCAACCGCGTGCCGCGTAGCCTCGGCGCCTCGTGGGACCGCCGTCGCCTTGCGGCCGAAACGATCGATCTGCTTAAGGCTCATGGAGACACGATCCGAAAGGAGATGATCACCCATGTGGTGCCGATCAACGACGCGCCTGCGTTCCTGTCTTCGCTGATGGCGGATCGGCCTGATTTTCTGCAGATCGTCTTCCAGTTCGACGCATGAGCGTCGAGCAGGACAAGCCCCCAAGACGCATTCTTTTCGTTTTCGCCTGGCTGGTGGTCGGTGGCGAGGAAACGGAGGTGCGCCTGTTGGCCAAGAACCTCGATCCGCGAGAATGGCAGATCGATGTGGTCGCGTGCTTCCGCAAGGAGGGCATGCCGGGGCAGTCGCACGAGCAGCTTGAGGCGCTCGGCGTCGCGGTGGACCGCACGCCCTACACCCTGTCCTTTGAGGACACGGTCGCTTACCTCGCGCGCAAGGTTCCGCACTACGACATCGTCGTGTCGTGCCAAGACGTGGCCGACATCTACCCGGCGCTGGAGCGCATCCATCTTCGGCCGCCGCTGATCGAGCATGGCGGGCTCGTTTCCGAAGCGCTTTCGGGGCCGAAGCACCTCACTGCACGCTATATCGGCGTATGCCGCACCATCCGCGACGCTGCCGCAAGCCGAATGCCGGGCCGCGAGCACCACGCGCTCGAAATCCCCTCCATGGTCGATCTTGCGGAGTTCGACCCGAGCCGCCGCACTGTTCAGCGGCGCGTTCTCGGCGTGGGCGAGGACGTGCCGCTGATCGGATGGCTGGGCCGACTCGACGCGAAGAAAAGGGTCGAGGACTTCATCGAAGCAGCCGCGATGATCCACCGCGCGAGGCCCGATGCGCGCTTTGTGGTGATCGGCGGGCCCGACGCCTTCATGCCCGACTATGCGGAAGCCTTGCGCGACCGAGCCACGAAGCTCGGTCTGGCTGGCGTTCTGACTTTCCTCGGCGATCGCAAGGACGTGCCCGCCCTGTTGGCGGCGCTCGATATATTTGTCTGGCTGTCGCGCGGGGAGGGGATGCCGCATGTGATCGCGGAAGCCGGTGCCGCCGGGCTGCCCGTGATCGCGACCCAGGATAACGGAACGCTGGAGCAGATCGAGGACGGCATGTCCGGCCTGTTCGTGCCGCACGAGGCGCCGGACGCCGTCGCGCGGGCTGCCATAAGGCTGATCGACGAGCCCGCGTTGCGCTCGCGTCTCGGAGACGCCTTGAAGGCGCATGTGTTCCGCGAATACGCGGTTCCGGCGGTCATCCCGCAATGGCGCGCCCTTTTCGAGGACGTGCTGGCGGAAAAACAGCCGACGCGTGTCAAGCCGTCGATCTTTCGCAGCTTCATTCAGGGCGGTTTCGAGTGCTCGACGCACAAGCGACGGATGAAAGGCGGCGGTCTCCAGCGCCTCGATCTGATCGCGTCGATCGGCCACGACGTTCATGCAGCGGAGGATTACCGCCAGCTTGTCGGACACGGCATCCAGACTGTGCGCGACGGAATGCGCTGGCATCTGGTGGAGCGGCAAGCCGAGCGTTTCAACTGGTCGAGCCTCGTTCCCATGCTTCGCGCCGCGCGGCAGAACGGAACCCAGGTCATCTGGGACGTGCTGCATTATGGGTGGCCCGACGATGTCGACATCTGGAAGCCGGAATTCGTCTCCCGCTTTGCGCGTTTCGCGCGGAAAGCGTCGCGCGTTGTCAGTGCCGAAACCGACGGCCAGACCTTCTATTGCCCGGTCAACGAAATCTCCTTCTTCTCGTGGGGCGGCGGTGATGCGAGCTATCTCAACCCATTCGCACGCGGGCGAGGGTTCGAGCTGAAGGTCCAGCTCACGCGCGCCGCGCTCGCAGCCATGGACGCCATCCGCGAGGTCGATCCCAAGGCGCGTTTCGTTCACTGCGAGCCCGCGATCAACGTGATCTGCGATCCGTCTCGGCCGCACGAGGCCGGCCATGCGGGCGGACACCACGAGGCCCAGTTCCAAGCCTTCGACATGCTGGCGGGCAACATGTGGCCGCAGCTTGGCGGCCATCCTGACTACCTCGACGTGATCGGAATCAACTACTACTTCAACAATCAGTGGATCCATGGCGGGCCGACGATCGACATCGGACATCCGCTCTACACGCCTCTCAGCCAGCTTCTGGTCGACATCTATGCGCGCTACGGGCGTCCGATGATCATCGCCGAAACCGGCATCGAGTGGGTGCGCCGGGCGAGCTGGATGGAATATGTCTCATCGGAAGTGCGGCTGGCGATGGAGAAGGGCGTGCCGATGGAGGGCATCTGCCTTTACCCGATCGTCAATCATCCGGGTTGGGACGACGACCGCGACTGCCCGAACGGGCTTTTGTCAGCGCAGATCGGTCCGCATGGCCGAACCGCCTACAAACCGCTGGCAGACGAAATCGCCCGCCAGCAGGCTTTTTTCAGAAACCTCTGAAGCCGTCAGTCCTTCACTTCCGTCTCCGGGCGATCATCGCCATCGGACGGCTCCGTATGCCATTCGCCGTCCTCGTCGGCATATTCGATGTCGAGCGTCTCGCCCGGCAATTCCTGCTCGGCCGTGGCGCGCTTTGCCGCCGCCGCCGCCTCGTCGTGGGTGTCGAAGGTCTCCGAAAAGGTGTCACCGGACTTGTATGCCCAGCCGCCATTGTGCTCGACGACCTCGTAAGTGACTTTCATGCGGCAGTTCCTTTTCCCGTTCAGGCTGCGTCACGCAGCACCTTGTCGATGGTGATGGGCAAATCGCGAATGCGTTTGCCGGTGGCGTGATAAACAGCGTTTGCGATCGCCGCGGCGGTGCCGACGATGCCGATCTCGCCCAACCCCTTTACGCCGATCGGGCTGGCCTTGTCGTCGTTCTCCTCGACGAAAACGACATCAATGTCCTGAATGTCCGCATTGGCAGGCACATGGTACTCGGCGAGATTATGGTTCATCAGGCGACCGAGATTGTGATCGGTCAGCGCTTCCTCATGAAGCGCCATGCCGACGCCCCAGACTACCCCGCCGATGATCTGGCTGCGTGCGGTCTTCGGATTAATGATCCTGCCCGCTGCAACGGCATTCACGATGCGCGGAATGCGGATCTGCCCAAGCTGTTCATCGACGCGCACTTCCACGAAGACCGCCGAGTGGGTGTAGGCGGCATAGAGCTTCTGCGTCGCCGTGTCCGGGCTGGCCGTGGCTTCCGCCTCGATTTCTTCCTCGCCCGATGCGTCGACCACATCGATCAGAGAAACTGATCGTGCAAGGTCTGCAGTGAGAAACATGCGGCCATCGGCGAAGCTGACATCATCATATTTTGCATTCGACAACGGAGAGTCATTAATCCTGCCTGCTTGCTTGAACAGCGCTTGCTTCAAGCTCTCGCACGCCAGCTGAACCGCACTTCCAGCGGACGCCGCTGTCCACGATCCACCCTCAACGGGCGACTGCGGCAGGCTGGTGTCGGCGAGCTGTGTCGTCACCTGTTCCATCGCGAGCCCGAGCGAATCCGCGCCGATCTGCGTCAGGATCGTATAGGTTCCCGTGCCGATGTCGGCACTTGCCGTGGCGACTTCGAGCCGCCCGTCGCGGAAGAGAGTTGCGCGCGCACTGGTCTTCTGGAACTGCGCTTCCCACACGCCGGACGCCATGCCCCAGCCGATCAGTTCATGCCCATCCTTCATGGAGCGGGGAGTGGGGCTGCGCTGCGCCCATCCGAACTTTTCTGCACCGATGCGATAACAGGCGCGCAGCTCCTTCGAGGTGAACTGCTTGTCGGCCGTCTCATCCATCGCCGTATAGTTGCGCAGGCGCAGGGCGATCGGGTCCATCTTCAGCGAGTAAGCCAGCTCGTCCATCGCACTCTCGATGGCGAAAGTCCCGAGCGGCGCGCCGGGTGCCCGCATATCTCCGGGCGTGTGCCGGTCGAGCTGAGCGAGCCGGTAATCGAACTGCTTGTTGTCCGTGTGATAGAGGAGGGACGACCAGTTGACGACGACCTCCTGATGATCCTCGAAGCGTGACGTTGCGCCGACCGCCTCGTGACGCATGGCGACGAGCGTGCCCGATTCATCCGCGCCCAGCATGAGGTTGTTGATCGTCTCGGGACGATGCACATGGGTGAACATCTGGTCGCGCGTCAGTTCAACACGCACCGCCCGCTTCAGGTCGAGAGCAGCCATCACGGCGAGAAACAACTGGTAGCCGGGTCGGAGCCCAGACCCGAAGCCTCCGCCGACGAAAGGCGCGACCACGCGCACATCGCTCGCCGACAGTCCGAAGACGCTGGTCACGTACGCCTGCGTGTTCATCACGCCCTGCGTCTTGTCATGGATCAGCAGCTTGTTGTCCGCCTCCAGGATCACGGTCGAGGCGTGCAGCTCCATCGGATTGTGGTGCTCCTCGGCGATGGAATATTCCTGCGCCAGACGAAGGGGCGCGGCTGCATAGGCCGCCATCGCGTTGCCCTTCTGCTTGGGCGGTCCGGCAATTCCCATGCGCTTCTTTGGCGGATGGTATGCGTCGGCCCGTGCGAGCTTCAAATCCGTTTGGTGCTCTTCGCTCTCGTAATCGACCTCGATCAACGTAGCCGCATAGCGAGCCGCCTCAAAGGTCTGGGCGACGATCAGCGCGATCGGCTGACCGCTATAAAGGACACGATCGTCATAGAGCGGCCGTAGCGGACTGCCCGGCGGCGCCACCTGATCGCGATACTTATGGTCGAACCAGGCAGTCTGTGGCCGGTTCTCGTGCGTGAATACTTTCACCACGCCTGCCAAGGCTTCGGCAGCCGAGGTGTCGATCCGGGTGATCTTGCCCCGCGCGATCGCGCTGCTCACCACATAGCCATGCAGCAGACCGGGCACCGCAAACTCGGCCGAGTACCGGGCCTGACCGGTCACCTTGGACGGGCCATCCACGCGGTCGCGGGGCGAACCGAAATGTCGCTCGTTCCTCAACATCGCCGGGCCCCTCACGCGATCCGCTTGTCAGAAATACTTTGCGGTGTTCCCGCAACTGCTTGAGAGAGCGCGCGGACGATTGCCTTGCGCGCAAGATCGATCTTGAACACGTTGTGCTCGTAGCCGACCGCCTCCTCGAGCAGCGCTTCCGCGACCTCGCTGAAGCCGCTCTCGCTGGCAGCCCGGCCTTCGAGAAGAGCCTCCGCTTCCGGCTTGCGCCAAGGCTTGTGCGCGACGCCACCCAAGGCGATGCGCGCCTTCCGGATAATGCCGCCGTCGATCTCAAGCCCGACAGCCACCGAAACCAGTGCGAAAGCGTAGGAGAGACGGTCTCGAAGCTTGAGATAGGTATAGTTGCGAGCGAAGGCTGTTGAGGAGGCAGGGAGTTCAACGCCTGTCACCACCTCGCTGTCGCGCAACGTGTTATCCTTCGAAGGCATGTCACCCGGCAGCCGGTGATAGTCCGCAAACGGGATGGCGCGTGCGCCCCCAGAGCCCGTCACATGCACCACCGCTTCCAGCGCCGCGAGCGCAACGCACATGTCGGACGGATGAGTGGCGATACATTGCTCGCTCTGGCCGAGAATCGCGTGGATCCGGTTCTGTCCCGTCTTCGCCGGGCAGCCGGAACCCGGCTCCCGTTTGTTGCAGGGGGTTTGCGGATCATAGAAGTAATAGCAACGGGTCCGCTGATTGAGGTTCCCTCCCACCGTCGCCGCATTGCGCAACTGCGGAGTGGCTCCCGCAAGGATGGTCCGCGACAACAACGGAAACCGCTCGATGATCCTCTCGTCGTAGGCCGCCTGCGAGTTGGACACGAGCGCGCCGAGCCTCAGCCCGCCACTCTCGGTTTCACTGATGTCGCGCAGTTCGGACAGGCGGGTGATGTCGATCAAGCCTGCCGGCTTCTCGACATCGTATTTCATCAAGTCGACAAGGTTCGTGCCGCCGGCGATCAGCCGGGCTCCGGGTGTCGCGCTCAGCGCAGACACGGCCTGGTCGAGGCTTTCGGCGCGGTGGTAGCTGAACGGGTTCATTCCGCCGCCTCCCGGAAGTCGGAGGCGCTTGCAGCAAGCACCTCCTCCACGGCATCGACAATGTTGGGGTAGGCGCCGCAGCGGCAGATATTTCCGCTCATCAATTCCCGGATGTCGTCCCTGTTCCGAGCATGCCCCTCTGCGATCAAGCCTGCCGCCGAGCAGATCTGGCCGGGCGTGCAGTAGCCGCATTGGAACGCATCGTGCTCCACAAACGCCGCTTGAAGCGGATGAAGCGTGCCGTCTTTCGCCGCGAGACCCTCGATGGTCGTGATCTCCTTGCCCTCCTGCATCACCGCAAGCTGCAAGCAGGAATTCACCCGGACGCCGTCGATCAGGATGGTGCAGGCGCCGCACTGTCCGTGATCACAGCCCTTCTTGGTGCCCGTCAGTTCCAGTTGATGGCGCAAGAGATCGAGCAGCGTCGTCCACGGTTCGACGGAGACGCTTCGCCTTTCGCCGTTGAGCGTGAAGCCGACATTGATGGCATGGGGAGCCGCGCGAAGCGGCGCGGAGGTGGCTGTGGCGACTGCCGCCATGGCTGGCTCTTCCGATCATTGATGGTGGGCACCGGAGCAATGATGCGCGTAGGTGCCAGGCTGTAGTGACGTGCAACCACGAACGAGCGCCGAAACGGAACGTTCCCGGCCAATTAGCGGCAGATATTCAGCCAGCAGTCGATTGCAGGGCAGGAGGGCTAGGGGAATGCTCACCTACGCTGAGGAGTCAGGCATCCAGCGGGCGGGCCGTTTCGTCGGCTACGCGGCCATATTCGGCGTCATCACCACCGAGGCGGGCGCAGTCAGCGTCCATCGGAGACGCCCGACGCCGCGTTCAAGCATCGATGTTCCGTTCAACGCCATCGGCGCGACGCGCCTGAGGACGGTTGTGCCAAAGCCTTCTCGCTGCGGGATGCTGTCTGCGCTGCCGGTGATGTTGTTCGACGCTTCATCCCAAAGGAAGTGGAAGTCGTCTGCTCCCTCGATCTTCCATGAAATGGAGACGGTTCCCGAGCCATCGGCGAGCGCGCCATATTTGGCCGAGTTGGTTCCAAGCTCGTGCAGCGCCATGCCGAGATATTGGAGGGCGTTCGGCTGGAGCATCGTCAAAGGCCCCGACAAGCTCACGCGCTCGGACGCATTGAAGGGCGATAGCTGCTGCGAGGCCAGGTCGTGCAGGCTCGCGCCCGACCACTCCGAAGAAACCAGCAGGTCATGCGACCGGGCGAGCCCCATGATCCTGCTGCGCACGACGGCCTGGAACTCGTCCGGGCTTTGGGAGGATTTGCTTGTCTCCCGGATGATGGAAAGGATCACCGCGAACTGGTTCTTGACGCGGTGATTGATTTCCTGAAGCAGTTCCTTGATACGGCGCTCGCTTTCCTTTGCCGCCGAAACGTCGCGCGCGACCTTCGATGCGCCGACGATGTTTCCTTCCCGATCCCGGATCGGCGAGACGGTGATCGAAATCGCGATAAGCGAACCGTCCTTGCGCCGCCTGACCGTTTCAAAACTTTCCAGCCTTTCGCCACGGCGAATGCGGTCGATGATCTCGGTTTCTTCATTCCTCATATCGTCGGGGATCAGCATGAAGATCGACTGCCCGATGGCCTCTCCGGCAGTATAGCCGAACAGGCGCTCCGCGCCCCGGTTCCAGGTTTGAATGACGCTGTTCAGGTTCTTGCCGATAATGGCGTCGTGCGACGAGTCCACGATCGCGGCGAGACGGGCATCGGCGAGCGGGTCTAAAGCGAGTTTCGCATTCTCGAAACTGTTCATGATCCAAGCTGATGACGGGATTTGCCGCCATTGACAAGCCGCTTCACGGCTTCGCGGGCCTTGGGCCTTCAAGCCGGACGGGGCCGTGGCTCGCCGTCGGCTATACCGGGCCTGGGCTGCCCGGCCTCTCGGTTATGACGCCGCTTGCTTGCCGCCTTCGTCCTGCGCGGCAGTCTGCGGAATTACGGCTTGCGGCTGGGGGCGCCCAAAAAGATAGCCCTGAAGGTGCTGGCAGCCTTCCTGGATCAGGATCAGCTTCTGCTCGACAGTTTCGACGCCCTCCGCCGTGGTGGAGAGCCCGAAGCCCTTGCAAAGACTGGTGACGGCACGCACGACGGCGTTGGCCTGCTCCGAGCCATTCAGCTGGCGAACAAAGCTCTGGTCGATCTTGAGCCTGTTCAACGGCAGCTGATTGACCAGGCTAAGCGAGGAAAAGCCCGTGCCGAAGTCATCGAGCGCGATCTTCACGCCCATGCTCCGAAGTTCCTGCAGGATTTCGGCAGCAGATTGAACGTCGGACAGAATTGCTGTCTCGGTCAGCTCGAGCTCGAGCCTGTGGGCCGCGAGGCCGGAGCGGAATAGGGCGCTGCAAACCGTCTGGATAAAGGACGTGCTGCGCAGCTGCGTGGCGGAAACATTGACGGAAACGGCGATCTCACCCGGCCAGGAGGCCGCTTCGCGGCAGGCCGTATGGAGCACCCATGCGCCGATCTCAGGCATGAGCCCGAGCTTTTCCGCAGCAGGAACGAAGTCGGCGGGCGAAATGAAATTGTCAGACTGATCCTTCCAGCGCAGCAGGGCCTCGAACGCGACGGGCTGCCCGCTCGTGGCTTCCACGATCGGCTGATAATATACCGTGAAGCCATTGGTGCCGACGGCATGACGCAGCTTCAGTTCCATCACATGCCGGTTCGTCGCCTGCTCGACCAAATCCTTGTTGAAGAAGCTGAAGCGCCCGCGCCCCTGCTGCTTGGCTTCGTAGAGCGCAAGGTCCGCATTCTGCAGGAGCTGGATCGCATCGTAGCCGTCCCTCGGCGCCATGGCGATCCCGATGCTGGCGCCGATCACAACGGTCGAGTTGTTGATCACGAAGGGGCGGCTTAGCGCCGCGATGATCTTTTTCGCGGTTTCGCCCGCTTCCTCGTCGTCAGATGCCGACACTTGCAGCACGGCGAACTCATCGCCACCCAGCCGGGCGACAACATCGTTTGCACCCACCTCCGCCTCTAGCCGGCGGGCCACATGCTCCAGCAACTCGTCTCCCGCGCTGTGGCCGAACGTGTCGTTGACCGGCTTGAACCGGTCGAGATCGACGTAGTGAACGGCCAGCGACGCTCCATAAGCCACTTGAGGCATCTGGTCCTCAAGAGACTTGTTGAAGAAGGCACGATTGGCGAGCCCCGTGAGCGGATCGTGATTGGCGACGTAGAGGAGGCGCCGATCGGCGTCACGCTGCTCACTGAGATCCCGGGTGATCTTCGCGAAACCGATGAAAGTGCCCGCTTCGTCGTAAACCGGGTCGATCATCACGCTCGCCCAGAATCTCGATCCATCCCGGCGCAGCCGCCAGCCTTCGGCGGTGAAGTGTCCCTTCGCGCGCGCAGTTCGAAGATTGCGCGCCGGCAGCCCCTTTGCGCGATCGCCCTCGGTAAAGAACACCTCGTAGTTCTGCCCGACAATCTCTTCGGCCTTGTAGCCCTTGGCCCGCTCGGCCCCGGTGTTCCAGTTCAGGATGCGCCCGTCTTCGTCCAGCAGGTAGATCGCGTAGTCCGTCACGCCCTGAACAAGCAGACGGTACATCAGGTCTGTGGACTTGGGATCAGACATGGGAGCTCCGGGGAGTGTCCTGACCCTTTTAGCAGAACGAAGTGAAGGAAAAGTGGAAGCCGGAACTCATATGCGACGCAGGTTCCCGATGGTGCTGTCTGAATCGCGATTGTTCTAAGAGGAAGAGACATGACGGGTCGCTGACTGCTGATTGCTTGGGTGACGCGCCTCCAAGCTTCTACGCAGCATCCATGCGTCCAGCCCTCACCTCACGAACAGCAGACCCATCCCGATCACCACCAGTGCGGCGCCGGCCCAGGCGCCGGCGGCGGGACGCTCGCCGGTGCGCGCCCAGATCATGGGCAGGATGATCACCGGGGAGGTGGCGGACAGCGTCGAGACGATTCCGACCTGACCGCCCGACAACGCGAACAGCAGCAAGGTCATGCCGACTGCCAGCGCGATAAAGCCGGTCAGGGCAGTCAGGGCCACGACGGGCAGGCGGAGCGGTCCTCTCGGCTTGACCGATGGGATCGGCAGGGCGATCAGCACGCTCAGGCATGCGGCGGCTATGCTGACGCGCACCATCGAGGCCAGAAATGGATCAATGCCGGATGCCATCACGGGCCGCGCCAGGATCGATCCCACAGCCTGCCCGGTCGCCGCGCCGAGGCCCAGCGCGCTCCCGAGCCAGAAATGCCCTTTGACGGCCTCCCAGGCATGCGACTGCTCTCGGCGGCGTCCGTACAGAATAGCAATGATTACGCCGGCCACAATCATGGCGATGCCGCCACTCGCTTGCACCGTCAGTCTTTCGCCTAGGACGACGAAGCCAAGAAAGGCAGCAATGGGCGCGTTCATCGCAAACAGGATGCCGGCGCGCCGCGGACCAAGGCGGTTGAGGGTGGCAAACAACAGCGTGTCGCCGATGAAAATGCCGACAAAGCCGGAAAGCAGCAGCGGAACCACGTTAGCGGCATCAAGCTGCTGCCAGCTGCCCGTCGCCAGCACGTAGATGGCGAGCATGAGAGAAACACAAAGCTGCCGCAGCCGGTTGAAGGCAGGCGCGCCGAGATGACTTGCCGGCCAGACCGAAATTACACCGGTCAGCGCCCAGCACGTTGCCGCCCCAAGTGCGGCCAATTCATAGGTGAACATCCGCGATACTTCTCGGGTCGATTTGTTCAGGGACTTCCAGTGGCGCGAAGATGCGCCGTCAGGCGGGAAGCGCCCTTCTTCTTCAACACCCGAACCTAGGTGGCAAGCTCACGGCGTCAGCGCGAAACAGGTTTAGGGTAAGTTGCATCACCCGACAAGCGTGAGGCGGCAATCGTGCAAGACCGAGCGTGAGATGACCGCGCCGGGGAGGGCGCTTCAACGAGGTTCTTCCGGCCGGCGACAAGGCTCAGAAGAAAGATGGCTGGGATCGTAAGCATGGTGGACTTGCCGCTGATGCTGACGGTGGTGGACAGGATCAGAAAAACAAAGGCGAGAGGCAGCACGGCGACACGCCCCGCCGCGCGCAGCATGTCGGCAAACCAGCCTGCGATCCCGAGCCACAGAACGGCTGTGATGATGAAACCATAGCGCAGCGCATGGCCGGCCCAAGCATTCTCGATGCCTTCCGAAAGACCCGCGAGCCGCACGCTCATCTCGAGGCGGAGGTTGCTCTGCCCCATGAGGAATTCGCCGAGACTGAGATGCTCGAAGAGGCTGAACAACTGCACGCGCGTTGCGGCGCTGCCTTTGTCGTTGATGAAGCGGTCCGTGAATTGCTCGAACAGGCCAAGCTGGAATAAAGCCGCCACCGCGATGATTCCAAGCGGCGCAAGGATCATGACCGCCATCAAGGCCCGGACACTGATCGCCCCGCCCTGAAGGAAACGAATGCCTTTCAGCGCCACGACGATGACCGCGACGGCATAAACCACCGCGAAAGAGGTGCGCGCGCCGATAAATGGCATCGAGGCCATGCAGAGCAGCAGGATCGGCAATCGCCATCGCGCGCCAAGCCCTCGCATGTCGCGCACGGTCATCAGCAACACGGCATAAACGCCGGTGGCGAGGCCGCCAACGAGCGGGTGGCCGAGCAGCGCCGTGGCGCGATATTCCCAGACCTGTTCGCTCGTGCCGAGCACGAATGGAAACAGGCGCCACCCGGACAGGCCCTCGACGATCGAAAGGCAGCAGTTGACGACCATGTAGATGTGCACGACGCGGGCGACCGTCAGGCGTACGCGCTCACCGGCATCTGCGAAGAGCATGAAGATCAACGCCGCTACCATGATCGAGTCGATCAGAAAGGAAGCCGGCTGGTCGCCTTTATATCGCGAGATGAACACCCAGAGCAGGAGGCAGGCCAGGAGAAGGAAGGTGGAGCCGAGGCAGCGCGACAGCAGTCCGGCCAGGTAGGCGACGGGGTAACGATTGGCGATCACCGCGATGCAGAGCGCCAGTGAGTACAAGTAGGTGGCCGGATGGATCTTCGTGACGATCGATCCGCCAAGAGAGTTGTAAGGGATGCCGAAAAACTCCAGCGCGAAGTTCGACAGCGTCAGCTGCACCACGACGCCCAGCACAAGCAGCGCATCGACGATGCCGCGACTCTGATCGTGCCTAAGATTGGTATTCGCCCGGTCCGGCTGGCCCTTCTCCCCAATCAACCTGCTTCGACCTTTCTGCCCGACAGAACCGCTTTCTAAGTCCGCCAAGCTTGCGAAGCCATGAAGGACCAGGGTGAGTTCGCGGGGAGGTGCTTAAATGAGGCGCGGCGATGAGCCTTTTCGACGAGCGCGCAAGGAGCGGCAGGTGCCAATTTCACCGCGGCTGGCCGTACCAAGTCGCCGGATTGACGTTGCGAGAACTCGCTTGATGGTTTGCGTCCATTGGCTGACGATCCCCCTTTGCGATGCACCTTAACAGACGCTGAGGTATGACCGCCCGCGCATACTATCGCCAACTCTGCGAGGATGCCCCGGCTTCGAACCCGCGAGGACATTTGATGGTGCAGATCAACTATCTTACCCGCATCGAGTTCGCCGAGGGCGCCATCGCAAAGCTGCCTGAACTTCTGGCTGGGCTCAAAGTCTCACGTCCCCTGATCGTTTCCGATCGCGGGCTGGTGAACACAGGATTGGTGGAGCGTGTCTCGGCGCTGCTGGATGAACCTCCTGCCGTCTTCGTCGATACGCCCGCCAACCCGACCGAGGAAGCCGCCATGGCTGCCTGGGCGCACTACCAGCAGGCTGGATGCGATGGCGTGGTCGGCCTGGGCGGCGGGTCCTCGCTCGATCTCGCCAAGGCTGTCCGCTTGTTGAGTGGCCATCCTTCTCCACTTGGGATCTATGCTCTGGTGGAGGGTGGACTGGCACGGATCCATGGCAATGTCTGCCCGATGATCGCCGTTCCCACCACCGCCGGCACCGGCTCGGAGGTGGGACGCGCCGCAGTGATCGTCACGCAGGAGGGCCGCAAGCTTGGGCTGGTCAGCCCGTTCCTGATCCCCTCGATCGCGCTGTGCGATCCCGAACTGACCTACGGCCTGCCGCCCTTCTTGACTGCGGCGACCGGCATGGACGCGCTGTCGCACTGCCTCGAAACCTTCATGGCGCCGGCCATCAATCCGCCGGCGGACGCGATTGCGCTTGATGGGCTGACGCGCGGCCTCGCCGCGATCCGGTCGGCGGTGGCGGATGGACAAGACAAGAGTGCGCGGTGGAACATGATGATGTGCGCCCTCGAAGGGGCGATGGCCTTTCAGAAGGGGCTCGGCGCCGTGCATGCGCTGACCCATCCGCTCGGCGCGATCCGGGAGATCAATCTCCATCACGGCACGCTGAATGCAGTTCTCATGCCCGCCGTGCTGCGCTTCAACCGGGAAGCGATCGGGAAGAAATGGAGCAAGCTCGCCGCGACCCTCGGCGGCCCACCGGACAAGGTCATCGCGGCCCTTTCCGCCTCCATTGGCCTGCCCACGGGACTGCGCGCCATGGGCGTCTCGGACCAGATGATGGCGCAGGCTGCGAGAGAAGCGCTGAAAGATCACTGCCACGCCACCAATCCGAGGATCGCTGGTGAGGACGAGTATCTGGAGTTGTTGCGGGAGTCAGCCTGACACCGCTAAAGCGGGTGCTGCTCGCCGAGGATCACTCCGCCTTCGCTAAATGGCTTGGGCTTTTCGGTAATCGTGGGACCACCAACCGGAAGGTACTTCGGCGGTAGAACCTCTAAAACCGCAAAGAAGCGGGGATAGATCTGGAGTGTGGTGCCCCCACTCCATGTGCCGGGGATGTTCGCGCGAGATTTCAGATTCCGACGTGCTCCACCATCGCACGCGACTGTGGCAGCGACGCACTAGCGTCGCTTCACCACGCGCAGTAGCGACACTCCAACGTGTTGGAGAACCCCATGAAATTCACCGTCGCCACTGCTGTCTCTTTGCTCGCTTTGACGATTACCTCTCACGCCGCCGATGCAGTTGTGGAAGAGAAAGTTTCCGTGGCCGTGATGGATCAGGCCTTCTCCTGGTCCGGCTTCTATCTAGGCGCGCAGGCCGGCTATGCGTGGGGCGATGGTTCGATCACAGGGGAGAGTGGTGACAATTCCGACCCGGACGTCGATGGTTTTCTCGGTGGCGTCTATGGTGGCTACAATTATCAATTCGAAAACAATGCCGTGATCGGCTTCGATGCCGATTTTGCATGGAGCGGCGCGGACGGAACAGCCCAGACCTTTGATGCAGACGGGACGCCCTATCCCGGCTCCGATACGTGGATGGAGCTTGCTTGGAGCGCTTCTGCCCGTGCCAGACTCGGCTACGCCTTCGACCGGTTCCTTCCCTATGTGGCGGGCGGTGTTGCGTTCGGCGATGTCGACTACGGGGCTGATAATAACGGCTTCGAGTTGTTCGACCGCAATGACAGCTTTGTCGGCTACACGGTAGGCGCAGGCATGGAGTATGCTTTCGCTGAAAAGATCGTCGGCCGCCTGGAATACCGCTTTACGGACTTTGGCAGCGAAGACGATGCAGCCGATCCCGACACCGGCATCGAGCCGATCGAGATCGAACTCAAGGCGCACGATATCCGCTTGGGCCTGTCCTACAAGTTCTGATTGCCCATCGCGACTTTTACGCTCCGCTCTGCTTCGGCCGGGGGGCGCTCTTGCGTTTACGGGCAGATCTATCCGGACAATTATGGGGAAAGTTGAGGGGAAGAAATCTTCGCTTGGTAGTGGAAGCCGCAGATTACAACGGCTTGCGCGAAAGTCGTGGCGGAGGGAGTGGGATTCGAACCCACGGTGGAGTCTCCCCCACGCCGGTTTTCAAGACCGGTGCCTTAAACCGCTCGGCCATCCCTCCGCTTAGTAGTTTCAACCACTTAGCGGCATCGCAGCGTCCTCGTCTTGACCTGTTGGCACCGGATTGGCACCGCAGGGGTCTGAGGACGCTTGCGGCTCATCCTGTAAGGCGCGGGTGAGGGCGGCGTCAACTATGGCGGCAGCACCTTCCTGCTGGCCTGGCAGAACGTGGGCGTAGATGTTGAGCGTTACGGCCGGGTTGGCGTGCCCCGCGCGCGCCGAGACGACATGCACCGGCACGCCGCTCCGCAGGAGGTGGGTGACATGAGTGTGCCGCAACCCATGGAAGGTGACATGCGGGACGCCGGCGGCATCGGCCTCGCGTGCGAACTCCTTCGAGAACGCGCGCGGTGTGCGAATGCCGCCTTCTATCGTCGGGAAAACAAGATCGCTCTTTGGTTTTCCAGTGCCAAGTTTCAGCCAGAGCTCAGCGAGATCCTTCCGATGGCGTCGCAGTTCTGCGACGAGCAGGGCAGGGAGGTTGATCGTCCTTCGGCTACGATCCGTCTTCGGCTCTTTGACCGTCACACCCGTCTTTGTTTCCTCCGCGACCTGAGCGACCTGCAGCGTGGCGCGGGTGAAATCGAGATCGCGCCAGCGCAGTGCGAGGATTTCGCCGCGGCGCATGCCTGTGGCAGCAGCGAGCATCACCGGCATGTAGATCGGCCGGCCGTGGAGATACTGCAGAAGCTTCCGCATCTCGGCGTCATCGAGAACCTGAATCTCCTCCTTGCGGACGCGCGGTGTCGTCTGGACGCCAACCATGGGCGAGACGCGGAGCTTCTTCGCCTTCACTGCCGAAGCGAGTATCTGGCTGAGCAGCCGGTGGACGTGAAGCACGGTCTGGCTTGCAAGGCCGCCCTTACCATCGCGTCTGCCGGCGGTTCGCAGATGCTGGTAGAACCCGTCGATCGCCGTGCCGTCGAGCTGCTGAAGTCCGATCTTCCCGAGCCTCGGCTTGATGTGGTGCGCGACGATCTCGGCATAGCGCTCTCGCGTTTTCGCCGACGCCTTTGACGGCGCAATCGCCTCAAGCCAGTGATCGGCGTAGTCGCCGACGGTGGAGCCGGACTTCTCGACGAAACTGCCCTCGTCCACCTGGGCCAGGCGCCGGATGAGCTCAGCCTGTGCTTCTTTCTTGGTGCCGCGCACTGTCACGTATTCAGTGCGGCGCTTGCCGGTCGCGGGATCGCTGCCGCGATCGAATTTAAGGCGCCACGACCCTTTCCCGCGGCGAGTGACGCTGCCCGTCATGGGATATCCTCTTCGGAAAGTCGGACGATCAGGCTTTCAATCTCGCGTTCAAGCTCCGCGTTGCGCTTCAATGTCTGCTCAATGTCAGCCGCCGTGTCGAAGCGACCTGTCCGATTTGATATGTTCCCCAGTATCTTCCGCTGCTCCAATATAGTGTTTTGCAGCGGAAAGAGTGCCTTCACCGCATCAACAATGACTGGACGCAGGTCTTCTTCTCGCAGTTGGAACGATGCGACCAACATCTCAACTGTCGAATAAACGCTGCCCTCAATTTCGTATTCGTTCGCGCCTAGGGTGGGCGCGGCCTCATCTAAAGCGAGCCCGGCCTGGCAGAGACGGCGCATCGCTTCCGCACGGGTCGCGACCCTGTTGGCAAACCGCCAGCTGTCCAGCTGTTCAAGCTCAGCGTCGGACAACATGACATGGAAACGATGCTCGCGTGGCTTGACCATGCTCTCGCTATCTAAAATCGGCGCAACAAGCGCAATATCTGATTGACCGGCATCCTTTAGTCAAGTTAGGAAAGATCAGTGCAATATGCGCCGATTTTTTTGAGGACAATCGAAATGACGCTTGATGAGGCTTTAGCGCGCCCGACGATCGGCATCGTCGAGGCAGGCGCAGTATTCTTCGGCATCAGCCGTGCGAAGGCCTATGAGGCAGCGCGCAGCGGCCACCTGCCGACGATCGACGTTTGTGGTCGAAAGCTCGTTCCGGTCGCCGCGGTGGCTAAGCAGCTCGGCTTGAAAACGCGGTTCGAGAGCGCGGCCTGATCTCCCACCGTGGCCGACGACTTCGTTGCGAGCAAGTTCGCGTGGCTCGAACAGGTGGCTGCTGATCCCAGCCTACCGCCTGCGGCCGCTCGCGTGGCAGTTCGCATCTCACATCACTGGAATCGAGAGCTGGGCTACGCCTACCCTGGCGTTGAGAAGATGGCTGCCGATCTATCAATCCGCAGTCCCAACACTGTGCGGGCCGCTCTAAGAGCACTCGAATTCGCTGGTCACATGACGATCGACTGGTCGCGTGGGGGCAAGAGGCAGACCCACTGCTTCACCCCGATCCTAAAGAGCATACCCTTCAATCCACTGAAGGGTATCGAGCGAGCCAAACCCTTCAGCAGCTTGAAGGGTTCAAAATCGCAAACCCCTCAAAATTGCGAGCCAAACCCTTCAAATTCGACAGCCAAACCCTTCAGCAGCTTGAAGGGGAATCCATTGATAGAACCCACTGAAGAACCCATTGAGGTAGAGAGAGTCTCCCTGCCTGCTGTTCAATCTGCTCCAAAGGCCGACGACGCGGAGTTCGAAACCTTCTGGCACGCCTATCCCCGCAGGGAAGCAAAAGGCGTCGCACGTCGAGCCTATACGAAGGCGCGGAAGGCGGTGGACGCTGAGACGCTTGTTGCCGGCGCCCTGCGATACGCAGCCGAGCGCACCCCCGAGGATCCGAAATACACGAAACATCCGGCGACGTGGCTCAATGGCGAATGCTGGAACGACGAACCGAGCCCGAGGTCAGCCGCGCGAAGCGGAGATCGACAGCAGAAGCAAACGTTCATGGAGCAGGCCCTCGAGATGTTGGCCCCCAATAACGGAGCATCCCGATGAACGAGATCGTGCCTGCACAAAGCGCTGCGGTCACCGCGAGCGGCGTCATTCGGAACCTACTGCAACCAGCTACGAGGCGGCGAGCGTTGCGCAATTGGCATAGCCGGGTGGTCACCAACGACGGCGCTTGGACACTTCCGTTCGAGGCGCGCTACTTCGATTCGCAGTTCAGTGCAGCGCGTGACTTCGCTTGGTCCTCCCCGTCGTTTGAAATGCTCCAGGCTGACGTCGAAAGCTTCCGCACGGCGGCTGAGGACCGAGTGACGATCGAGCAAACAACGGTGCTCGTTGCCTGGATGCTGGACGGCTATCCTTCCGCCAGGATCACCTCGCTGGAAAGTTTCGTCACCCGCGTCTTCTCCTCGATCGAGTTCGATGAAGACGATGTGCCGATCTCGGCAAGTTCTCTCGCGATCGCCATCGAGCGCCTGCAAGCCACTTCGACGTTCGTGCCCTCCATCGCCGAGCTCCTGACGGCCGCAAAGAAGGCCCGGGCTGACTTGGACGCTGCCCGGATACACACCGAGTATCTGATCAAACTGAAAACCAGCGCGATCAAGATGCTGAAGGATGTCGGAGATGCTGAGTGATGACGCTCTCCGATCAGGAAAGAGACCTTGAGGACCGCATGCGTCGTCGGCTGGGTGTGAACGGGCATCCAGAGTCTCGCTCGAAGGCGACGAAACCTGAGCCATCTACTCCTCTCGTCGAGATCCGTCTGACGAACGATGGACTGACCACGCGATGGCACTTTGTTGCGGCCGGAAAGGTCCAGCGTTCATTCACCAGCGTGTTCGACGCACGCGATGAGGCGCTGAGGCTAAAGCGAGCCGGTGCGCGCGTCGCGAACATGGAAGCGCTACGGCTGTGACGCGCACCCGTGGCATCAACGTGCATCGCTTTGCAGAAGGGCTAGGCCTGCGGATCCTCCCGCCTTCTCAGGCAAAGGAACCGCGTCCTCCGAACGTGCTCTATGGCGGACGCACGATTGCACGAATGCTGCGAAAGGAGGGGCCGGTTCATACCGGCCTCGTTCTGTCATGCATCCAGGCTGCCGACCCAACCTGCTTCTACGGCGACACGATCTGGGCAGTGTCTCGTTTTCTCGCAGCGCATGAAGGCACCGTACCTCGCGTGGAACTCCTCGCGACTTTCCGCGGTCTGGACCTCTCCACTCTCCGCGAACGCGCAAAGCGCGCGGCCGCTGGAAAATCGCGTCCAATGGCACGTCGTGCCGATGCGCTGGCCACGATGATCTGGAATAGCCTGCAACAGGAGGCAGCATGAGCTGGACGAAAGATGTCGTTCTCGAGCGTCTGATCGATGCCTACAAGACGATCGAGGCGACCACCAAGCGTCCTAGTCCAGCCACACCAGGGCGAGGCAGCCCCATGTTCGTGCGAGATCAGAACGATCGGATGATGGCCGGCGGCGCTGCCCAGCTGCGTGATGAAGAAGCGATGCGCCATGCTCAGGACAGACGCCCGGTCGCATCGTACTCGATCTCCATGGCCCTAGAGGCGCAACGCTGGCCGCTCGAGTTCATCAAGGACGAGCAAAAGCGGGAGTGTCTGATCGAATACGCCACGTGTCGGGCTCGCGATGGCGACTGGAGCGCGTATTTGCATCGGAGGAACAGGCGTGTTGGCTCTCAAAACGCATGGTTGAGACGAAAAACCTATCGCTGGAATGAGCAGTCGCTTCAGAGGATTGCGCATGCTCTTCTCAAGAGCAGCGTGCCGTTGAGGTTGGCCGGCGATGGACAGGTGACACACGAACAGGCAGAAACCTCATGCGAACTCGCTACTGTGGGTTTGCGTGCGTGGCGCTCAGCGGATGCCAAGCCTCGGCATATGCCCGAGATGTTAATCCCGCCGTCACGCGACATTCAGAGCCGCTGACCGCGCTCGTCTCAAAGCGCGACAGCGGCTTTTTCTTTGAGCGAGCCATGCGTCATCCCCGAAGCGCCGAAGCCGAGGCCTATCGCCGGCTCTACAAGGATCGGAGATGGTGCGGCCCGCACGGCA